>NZ_VFNC01000002.1:0-1297023 GCF_006715395.1 Streptomyces sp. SLBN-31 | reverse complement strand
AGAGCACCCGGTAGAGGGAACCCACGCGGGGGACGGCGGGCGGCGGCGCCAAGGAGATGGGCCGTGCCTCCTCGGCGACCTGTGTACCGGGTCCGGTGCCGGCCGGTACGGGCTGTCGCACGCGTGAGGCCCAGCCCGTCATGCCCTGCGCGCCCGGGTGGAGGGAGAAGACCAGCCACTCGTCCGGTGGGCGGCGGACCAGGAAGGAGACCGGTTGCTGGGAGATGAGGGCGGCCCGGTAGCGGTCCTCGTACACCGGATCGGCCAGCCACGGCAGGACGTCCCAGGGGCGCCGGCCGAGTAGTTCGTCCTGGCGGACCCGCAGCAGATCCTCCAGGCTGTGGTTGGCGTAGGTGAGCCGTCCGTCGGGAGAGAGCGCGAAGAAACCGTCCGCGAGCCGTTCGATGGCCGCCACGGCCGCCATGCCGCTCCCCGAGTCGAGCACGGCGCCGACCAGGTGGCACGAGGCCCCCGAGTCGTCGGGGCTCTCCGGCACCCGGCCCCACAGCTCCACGAGGCGGTGCCCGCCTCGGCCGTCCAGGATGCGCAGGCCGTGCGCCAGTACGTGCCCCTCCTCGACCGCGGCACGTGCGGCGGACCGGAACCCGGGCAGATCCGCGGGCTCGATGCAGGCCGCCAGCGTGGCCGCCTGTCCGTCGAACTCCCGGGGCGGAATCCCGAAGATCGCGCACAGCTCGTCGTCGGCGGTGAGGGCTCCGGTGTCGAGGTTCCAGTCGAACAGGCCCACGCGGATCATCGGAGAGGACGGCAGCGGGACCAGTACCGGAGCCGTCCGCTCGTCGTACTCACCGAGCGTGCCGCGGGCCCGCAGTCCGGCGAGGGCGGTGCCCAGCCGGTCGGCGGCGGAGCGCAGCTGCCCGCGCTGCGCCCTCGACAGTCCTGTCCCGTCAGGCCTTGCCGTCCACACCACGGCGATGGCGCCGAAGGTCCGCTCGCCCGCCCGTACGGGGACCGATGCAGAGCCGAACGGGTAGGGCAGGGCGATGGAGAGCTGGGGGAAGCGCCGCATCGTCTCCTCCGCGCCGGCCAGGTGGACCATGCGCCCGGAGCGGCACGCCTCCGCCACCGGCATACGGCTGCTGACCGGGATCCGACGCCACCCGCTGAGCAGGGAGGGCGGTGTCCCGCAGGACGCGGCCACGACGAGCGAGCGACGGTCACCGGAGAGCAGGAACACGCTTCCGGTATGTGCTCCGGTGACCTCCACGGCATGGACCACGGCCCTCACCAACGCGTCGTCGCGCTCGGGCGCTGCGCCGACACCCGCGGCGCTGAGCGGGTATGAACTCGACGCCATACCGTTGGCCGACACGCTGCCCTCGATCATCCATGGAGTGCTTTTCCCATTTTAGGGTCATTCGCACCTCCCCGTGGATGATTGTCGGGCCGGTATGGGTGAGCCGCTCCTCTCACCACGGATGTAGGCGTGCTCGCGCCGTTGGGACGGTTCCGGCGCCTCGGGGGTCGGGTTGCCCTGACGGAGTTTGGCGGACACCAGCAAGGACAGCACCGGCCGGAGGGTGCGCCTCACCTTCCTGGCGGGTTCCTGAGGGGCCGACCGCGCCGGTCGCGGGCCGGCCGCGCCGTCAGCGGCGGGTCAGCCGGCCGCGGAAGTTCTCCGGCACCGGTGCGAACCGCAGCGCCATCGTGATCTCGTGCGGCCTCCGCGCCGTCAGACGGTAGCGCGTGCACAGCAGGTGACAGGGCCATCAGCTGGAACGTCCCGATGTTGGCGCCGACGCACTTCTTCGGCGCCCAGCCGAACGGCACGTAACTCGTGCGGTCCGCCGGTCCGTGCGGGGCGCCGGGGAGGAAACGGTCCGGGTCGAACTTCGCCCGCTGTGCCGCTGAGCGGAACGGGCGGGGCGTGGCGTCCGTGAGCCGCCCCGGCGGCCAGGGTTGCACCGGGCCGGTCAGCGTTGCCGTCCGAGGGCCGCCGTGATGGCCGACGCCGCCCGGCGGGCCGTCCCGGCGAGGCGTTGCAGGCGGTGGTCCGGCCCGGTCAGGACACCCAGCGCCGGCACCGGTACCCCACCGGCGACGAACACCGGTACGGCGGCGCAGCAGACGCCCTCCAGCACCTCCTCGCGGTCGTAGGCGACGCCGGACTCCCGGATGAGGGCGGCCTCGTCCGGCCAGGACCGGGGCAGCGGTCCGAGCGCCAGGTCGGGTCCCGCCCAGGCGGCCAGGATCTTGCCGGTCGCCGTGTACCAGGGCCAGATCCGCCGGTCGTCGGGGACCGGCCGGGAGAGGTCGGTGGCGGTCCGGTCGAGGATCAGCGTCTGCCCCTCGTACAGCACGGCGAGGGTGGCGGTCGTGCCGGTGGCGGCCGCCAGCCGCCGCAGTGGCCGCTGCGCGGCCGCGCGCAGACCCGGGTGCGGCTGCCAGCCCTGGCCCAGACGGAACATGCCGGGTCCGATGCGATAGCGGCCGGCACTGCGTTCGACGGCCCCCAGCTCCACGAGTTGGTCGAGCAGCCGGTACGCGGTCGTCTTGGGCAGACCGCACGCAGCGGCCAGCATGGTCACTCCGGCGTCCTCCCGGTGACGCAGGGCGTCGAGCAGGGCGAAGGCGCCTTCCAGCACGCCGCGTCCGGATGTCGCGGACAGCGGTCCGGCCAGGCCGGGCGAGCGCGCCGGGGCGAGCGGTCCGGTCCGTGGGGGCGCCGCGGCGGTCGCGGTCGCCGTAGTCGATCGATGCACGTGTCTTACCCCCGTGTTCACGTGTGAGCCCCGTGTGATGACGGTGTGGTGCGTGGTCGCGCGTGCGCCGCGCCGTCGTCCGGAGCGGCGTCGCTCGAACGAGGGTGGGGTTAGGGGATGGGTCGAGAGTTTGCCGAAAGCTTGTCGCCCTGCGCATCTGGGGCCGCCCCAACGCCGTTCCCCTCCCGCCGCGTTGGCGGTGGACGCCGGCAGGCCCGTGCCGCACCCCGGACCCGACGCCGGCCTGACCGCCCTCGCCGCGCTCTGCGGCGGGGCTGTGGGCCAGGTGCGGGTGACGGTCGCGGAAGTGACCGCCGTGAACACACCGTCACCCCTTTGTGTGATCTTTGCCGCGTAGCGCGTTGTCCCCTCCGCCGGTCCCACCTAGCCTCACCCGCGGAACCACGGGAGGGCTGGCATGCTGAAGACCGTTCGGGAACAGGCATCGGGACTCACCAAGGACCAGCGCAACGCCTTCGTCGCCGCCTACTTGGGGTGGGCGATGGACGCCTTCGACTACTTCCTCGTCGTACTCGTCTACAGCGAGATCGCCGACGACTTCGGTGTCTCGCTCACCGACATGGCCTTCCTCACCACCGTCACCCTCGTGATGCGGCCGGTCGGTGCCCTGATCTTCGGCATGTGGGCGGACCGCAAGGGCCGGCGCGTGCCGCTCATGGCCGATGTCGTCTTCTACTCGCTCGTCGGCTTCGCCTGCGCCTTCGCGCCCAACTACACCGTGCTGCTGGTGCTGCGGCTGCTGTACGGCATCGGGATGGGCGGCGAGTGGGGCCTCGGCGCGGCACTGGCCATGGAGAAGATCCCCGCCGAGCGGCGCGGTTTCTGGTCGGGGCTGCTGCAGAGCGGCTACTCGCTGGGTTACCTGCTCGCCGCCGTCGCGTTCCTCGGCATCGAACCCGCCTTCGGCTGGCGCGGGTTGTTCGCCTTCAGCCTGGTGCCCGCCCTCGTCGCCCTGTGGGTGCGGACGCGGGTCGAGGAGAGCGAGGTGTGGGAGAAGAGCGTGGCCGTCAACCGCACCCCCGCCCACCAGGTGTTCAGGAACCCGGCGGTGCTGCGGCGCTTCGTGTACCTGGTGGCGTTGATGACCGCCTTCAACTGGATGTCGCACGGCACCCAGGACGTCTACCCGACCTTCGTCAAGAAGGGCCTGGGCCTGTCGCCGGACACCGCGATCGCCATCGCCGTGGTCTACAACGTCGGCGCGATGATCGGCGGATCCCTGCTCGGGGCCTACTCCGAGCGGCTGGGCCGCCGCCGCACGATCATGGTCGCGGCCGCCGCGGGCCTGGTCGTGGTGCCCTTCTTCGTGCTGTCCACCACCGCGGGCCGGCTGATGCTCTCCTCCTTCCTGATGCAGGTGTGCGTGCAGGGGGCCTGGGGCGTCATCCCCGCGCATCTGACCGAGATGAGCCCAGACGCAATCCGCGGCTTCTATCCGGGTGTCACCTACCAGCTCGGCAACCTGATCGCCGCCCTCAACCTGCCCATCCAGGAGGCTGTCGCCGAACGGCACGGCTATCCCGCGGCGATGACCTGGACCGTGGTGCCGGCCCTGACCGCGGTGATCGTGCTCAGCGCCGTCGGCAAGGAGGCCAAGGGCATCCGGTTCGGCAGCACCGGCACCCGGGCGCCGACCACCGCGGCGACCGACAGCGTGTAGCCACCGACCCGCGTTTAGCCTTGGGTGTGATCGGATTCCCCCTCGGCGCCTCGACCACGCTCGCCGAACTCGCCCGCGATCCGCACCCGCGGCTGGCACTCCTGCGCGCGCACGAGCCGGTGTCGTGGCTGCCCGAGCTGAACGGCTGGTTGGTGACCCGCCGTGATCTGGCGCTCGACGTGATGCGGGACGCGGCCGCCTTCACCGTCGACGACCCCCGGTTCACCACCGCGCAGGTGGTCGGGCCGAGCATGCTGTCCCTGGACGGCGCCGAGCACACCCGCCACCGCGAGCCCTTCGCCGCCCCCTTCCGGCCCCGGGCGGTCCGGGAGGGGTTCGGCTCCTTCATCGAGCGGGAGACCGACCGACTGATCACCGAAATCGAGACGACCGGCGCCGCCGAACTGCGCCGCGCCTTCGCGGGCCCCCTCGCCGTCGCCGTCGTCACCGAGGCCCTCGGCCTGGCCGGCACCACCACGGACACCGTGCTCTCGTGGTACGAGGCCATCGTGCGAGCGGTCTCGGACCTCACCGCCGGTGCGGCGGCCGGACCCGCCGGCGCCACCGCGTACGCGCGGCTGAAGGACGCCGTGGAGGCCACCGTCGCGGACCGGCGGGCGTCCTCGCTGCTCGTCTCCGCCGCCGACCGGCTGGCACCGGCCGAGGTGGCGTCCAACGCGGCGGTGCTGATGTTCGGCGGCATCGAGACCACCGAGGCGATGATCACCAACGCGCTGCTGCACCTGCTGAGCCACCCCGACCAGCTCGCCCTCGTGCGGACCGACCCCGCGCTGTTGGACGGCGCGATCGAGGAGTCCCTGCGCCTCGAACCGGGCGCGGCCGTCGTCGACCGCTACGCCACCCGCGACACACGGCTCGGACCGGCCACCGTCCGCCGCGGCGACCTCGTCACCGTCTCCCTGGCAGGCGCCAACCGCGACCCGGCCGTCTTCCCCGACCCGGACCGTTTCGACGTCCGCCGCGACAACGCCCGCCTGCAACTGGCCTTCGCCCACGGTCCGCACCACTGCCTCGCCGCCCACCTCGCCCGCCTGGAGACCCGCATCGCCCTTCAGCGCCTGCTCGAACGACTCCCCGGCCTGCGCCTCGACCCCGGGCGGCCCGCCTCGCCGTACGGCCTGGTCTTCCGCAAGCCGGACACCCTGCACCTGCGATGGGACGTCCCGTCCGGCCCGGCGGACTGTCGGAGCCGACCCACGACGCCGTAGTGATCACGCGCGGGTGCCCATGACAGGCTGAGGTGTCGGACAGACGGCCCTCGGCACCCACAGGAGCACCACGTGACCTACGACATCAGCGCACTGCGCTCCCGGTTCCCGGCCCTGGCCGCGGGAACCGCCCACTTCGACGGCCCCGGCGGCACCCAGACGCCCGAACCCGTCATCCGGGCCATCGCGGACGCCCTGGCGAATCCCCTGTCGAACCGGGGACAGGTGACGGTGGGGGAGCGCAACGCCGACGCCATCGTCACCGGGGCCCGGCAGGCCATGGCCGACCTGCTCGGCGCACACGAGTCCGGGATCGTCTTCGGGCGCAGCGCCACCCAGCTCACGTACGACTTCTCCCGCACCCTCGCCAGCACCTGGCAGCCCGGCGACGAGGTGGTCGTCACCCGGCTCGACCACGACGCCAACATCCGCCCCTGGGCGCAGGCCGCCGCCCGGGCCGGGGCCACCGTGCGCTGGGCCGACTTCGACCCCGCGACCGGGGAGCTGACCGTGGACCACGTCCGGGCCGTACTGTCCGAGCGCACCCGGCTGGTCGCCGTCACCGCCGCCTCCAACCTCATCGGAACGCGCCCCGCCGTGGCCGACATCGCCCGGCTGGCGCGCGAGACGGGCGCACTGACCTACGTCGACGGCGTCCACCACACCGCCCACGCGCGCGTCGACCTGGAGCGGCTCGGTGCCGACTTCTACGTCTGCTCGCCGTACAAGTTCCTCGGCCCGCACCTCGGAGTGCTCGCCGCCCGGCCGGAGTTGCTCGAGACCCTGCACCCGGACAAGCTGCTGCCGTCCACCGACACCGTCCCGGAGCGCTTCGAACTGGGCACCCTGCCCTACGAGTTCCTCGCCGGAACCCGCGCGGCCGTCGACTTCCTCGCCGAACTCGACAGCAGTGCCACGGGAAGCCGCCGCGAACGCCTGGCCACCTCCTTCGCGGCGCTCGAAGAGCACGAGCGAGTCCTGCGCGAGCGGCTCGACAAGGGCCTGTCGGCGCTGGAGGGCGTCACCGTTCACTCCCGGGCCACCGACCGCACCCCCACCCTGCTGCTGACCTTCGCGCACCACAGCACCGCCGACGCCTACCGCTTCCTCGCCGAACGCGCGGTCCACGCCCCTTCGGGCTCCTTCTACGCGATCGAGGCCTCCCGTCGGCTCGGCCTCGGCGACACCGGCGGGCTGCGCGTCGGACTCGCGCCCTACAACGACACCGAGGACGTCGACCGGCTGCTGACCGGACTGTCCGAGTTCCTGGCCCTCCCCGCCACCGACGCCCGCTGACCCACGCCTACTTGGAGCCCCCGCGCGCGTTGTAGACGACGATGTCCCCGGCGTCGACGGCCTCCCGGTAGGCGCGGAACACCGTCAGGGCCTCCTCGCGCAGCACGTCACCCACGACCTCGATACCCCGCTCCTCGAACTGCTCGGCCCAGTCCGTGCGCAGCGGTCCCTCGTCGAACGTGGTGAGCTCCTCCAGCTCCGGTCCGGCGCCGGCGATCACCAGACCCCGCACGCCGGACCACAGGGCGGCTCCGTAACACTGCACGCAGGGGCGCCAGTTGACGACCAGTTCGTGCGCCGGGAGCCCTTCGCCGCCGAGGTCCCAGCTGCCCGTCGCCCGCTGGGCCAGACCGAGCGCGAGGACCTCGGCGTGCGCGCTTGAGACACCGGAGGCGAGGACGACGTTGACGCCGACCGAGACGATCCGGCCGGTGTCCCGCTCGGCGACGAGCGCCGCGAACGGACCGCCGTCGCCCGCACGCCAGTTGCGGTCGGCAAGCCGGTGCACCAGCCGCATACGCTCCTCACGGCCCGGGACGACGGCCGGTACGTCGGCCAGCTCCTCGTCGATCCACGCCGGCAGCCCGACGCGGTACTCCTTGGCGATGTCGATCATGTTCGGCCTTCCGCGCGGTGGCTGTCGTACGGCGGATTCCGGTCGGAACAGGTCACCGCAACCTCCTTTGTAGCAAGATCGATCCTTCACTTTCGGTGTCCTGACGTGTGCCGTCGATTGAATCCGGGGCGGGCGATGCACCAGTGTGGGGTCCCATGGACCGTGACTGGAGCCCCACCTTCCGTCCGACCCGCCGTCAACTCCTCGCCGCCGCAGGCACGTTGCCCCTCATGGGGGCGGCCCCGGCGGTCGCGGCACGACAGCGCACCGACGTCGCCTCCCTGACCTTCACCCGTGCCACCAACGGCGCGGCCACCCTCGCCCCCGCCGGCGACCACCTGGTCGCCGAGGTGCAGGGCACCCTGTGGTCAATGCCCCGCGCCGGCGGCACCGCCCGCCCCCTGACGCCGCCCGACCTGGAACCGGGCCGGCCGACCCACTCCCCGGACGGCCGGACCATCGCCCTGTGCGCCTACCGGGACGGCGGCTTCCACCTGTGGACCGTACGCCCCGACGGCTCCGAGCTGCGCCGGCGCACCGACGGGCCCTGGGACGACCGCGGCCCCGCCTGGTCGCCCGACGGCACCCGCCTCGTCTTCGCCTCCGAACGCGGCGGCGACCCCGTCGACGGCGGCCCGTACCGCATCCACGTCCTCGACCTGCGCACCGGCCGCATCACACGCGTCACGGGCCTGCCCGGACAGCAGGGCCCGCTGCAGGACACCCCGTGGGAGGACTTCGACCCCACCTGGACACCGGACGGCGCCCACATCCTGTTCGTCCGCGCGAGGACCGTCACCACCTCCCTCGGCCTGACCGTGGAGGCCCGCACCATCGCCGCCGTGCCCGCCGACGGCACCGGCGCCGTCACCGTCCGGTACACCGAGACGGAGGCCGTCCAGGTCATGACGCCGGCCGTCGCCGCCGACGGCCGCCTGGCCCACCTGCGGACCACCGCCGCCCCGAACGGCTCCTGCACCCTCGTCGTCGAGGGCCGCGCGGTCCCCGTCACCGGTGACATCGCCCCGGTGCCCCCGCGCTGGACGAGCGAGGGCGAACTGCTCATGACCCTCGACGGCGCCTTCACCCTCGTACGACCGGACAGCCCCGGACAACCGCGGACCGTGCCGTTCGAGGGCGTGCTGCCCGTGCGCCGGCCGCGCTACCGGGTCAAGAAGTACGACCTCGGGCAGGCCCGCACCCGGCCGGTGCGCGGCATCCACCTGCCCGCCCTCTCTCCCGACGGCCGCCGGATCGCCTTCGCCGCCCTCAACTCGCTGTGGCTGGCCGACAGTTCGGGCGGTCGTCCGCCCCGGCGACTGCACAAGGCGGACGTCACCCGCTATCTGCTCGGTCCCTCCTGGGCCCCCGACGGGCACTCGCTCGTCTACGCCGACGACCGGGACGGACTCCTCGGCGTCTACCGCCACGACCTCGCCACCGGCGAGGAGACCGCGCTGGCCACCGGCGGGCGGGTGCATCCGGCGCTGTCGCCCGACGGACGGCGGCTCGCCTGCCTCGACATGACCGGCAAGCTGCTCGTCCGCGACCTGGCGTCCGGCGAGGAGCGCGCCCTGGCCGCGCCGCTCGGCGGCGGCGGGCTGCCCGGCCGCCCCAGCTGGTCGCCGGACGGCCGCCACCTCGCCCTGTGCGACCGCAACCGGCTCAACGCCCGCTTCCGGGAGGGCTACAACCTGGTCCGGATCGTCGACACCACCACCGGCGCCGCCCGCCTGCACGCCGTGGCACCCCACACCTCGATCGCCGACCGGTACGACTCCGGGCCCGTCTGGTCGCCCGACGGCCGCATGCTGGCGGTGATCGTCGAGTCCGCGCTGTGCCTGCTGCCCGTCGACCCCGACGGCACCCCACGCGGCGACTTGCGCACGCTTACCGACGAACCCGCCGACCACCCCTCCTGGTCCGCCGACTCCGCCACCCTGCTCTACCTCTCCGGTGACCGGCTGCGCCTCATCGGCGTCGACGGCGGGCCGGCGCACACCGTCCGCGTGCCCCTCGACGCCCACAGACCCACTCCGCCGGACCTGGTCGTGCACGCCGGACGGCTGTGGGACGGCACCGGCGAGACGACCCGCGACGACGTCGACATCGTGGTCAGCGGCGGACGGATCACGGCGGTCGAGCCGCACCGCTCCGGACGCCGGGCCGCCCTCCGCCGCGTCGACGCCTCCGACCGCACCGTCCTGCCCGGCCTCTGGGACACCCACACCCACCCCTGGCAGAGCACCTACGGCGGCCGCCAGACCGTCGGCCAGCTCACCTACGGCATCACCACCGCCGTCTCCCTCGGCGGATTCGCCTACGAACAGGCCCGCATCCGCGAGGCGGTGGCCGCGGGACAGCTCGCCGGGCCCCGCCTGCTGGCCACCGGCGAACTCCTCGACGGAGCCCGCGTCGCCTACAGCATGGGCCGCGCCCACCGCACCCGCGCGGGACTGCGCCGCTCGCTGGCGCGAGGTGCCGCGCTGGACTGGGACTTCGTCAAGACGTACGTCCGCGCTCCGGGTTGGGTGATGCGGGAGGCGGCCCGCTTCGCCCACGAACAGCTCGGCGTGCGCACCGGAGGGCATCTGCTCTCGCCCGGCGTCCAGCTCGGACAGGACCTGACGACCCATCTGCAGGCCACACAGCGAGCTGAGTTCGGGCACGCCGTCACCGCCTCCGGGCGCGCCTATCAGGACGTCGTGGAGATCTACACCCAGCGGGGCGTGGACTTCTCGTTGATCGCCACCCCCTTCAGCGCCGCTCCCCTCCTCGGCGCCGACCCCGGCCTCGCCGACGACCCTCGGGTCACCGTGGTGATGCCCCCGTGGGACACCGCGGCCGTCAAGCAGTCGGCCGGCGTCCCGCCCACCGCGGCCCAGCTGGCCACCGTGCGCACCGAGACGGACATCTACCGGCGCATCCTCGCCGCCGGCGGACTCGTCGCCCTCGGCACCGACCAGCCGCTCGTCCCCGTCGGCCTCGCCCTGCACCTCGGCCTGCGCGCCCTGCACCGGGGCGGGCTGTCCCCGGCCCAGACCCTGCGCACGGCCACCGTCCTGCCCGCCCGTCTCTTCGGCCTGGACGACGAGCTCGGCACCGTCGAGGAGGGCAGGCTCGCCGACCTCACCGTCGTCGACGGCGACCCGTTCACGGACTTCGCCACCCTCGTGCGCACCGTCGCCGTGCTCCGCGGCGGGGTGCCCTGCACCACCGAGGAGTTGGTCGCCGCGTTCGAACCCACGGCCCGGCGGACGGCGGCCGCCGAGGACGACTGGCTCGGACTGGGACGGCTGATGCGAAGAGACGGCTGCTGCGACGGCCACGGGCCGTACGACGACTGACCGGGCGGCGTCCGACGGAGAGGGCGGTCGGCCCGTCGAAAGCGGCCGCCCGGAGCGGCCGTGGTGCGGCGCGTCGCAGAAGTGCGGGTCGGTGAGGCAGTACACCTCGTACCGCTTGTCCACGGCAGCCTCCTGACGGGCCGGCGGCGTACGCTTCGGCCCTCTCGGCGCCTCTCACCCCTCACGATGGCAGAGCCCCCGGTCGCGGTCATCGATCGTCTGTCACCGGCCGACCGTGAGATCCGCACAGGGCATCTGTGCGTATCGCACGGTCGCCGGCCTGAGGTCCGTGCGGCGCCGCGGCGGCCTCACCCGGGACCGATGTGGACCACGCGGGCCCACGTCGGCGGGGTGTCCGGCACGTACTCCGGATCGTCCTCGTCCCAGGAGTCGTCCGGACGGGGGAACAGGCCCACCACCGTCCGGCAGGCCGGCCGCTCCTCGGGCCAGGGGGTCTGCCCGTCGGTCAGGACCACGACTACATCGGGGCCCGGACGCGTCCGCAGCGCCTTGGCGAAGCCGGTGCGCAGATCCGTACCACCGCCGCCGAGCAGCGGGATGCCCTCCGCGCGGCACAGGGGGTGCGCGACCCGCGCCGCCGCATCGCACGGCACGACGGTGACCAGGTCCCGACGGCCGCCCACGGCACGGGAGATCGCGGCGACCTCCAGCAGCGCGCTGCCCAGTTCGGCGTCGCTGACCGAGCCGGAGGTGTCGATGACCACGCACACGCGGGGCGGCCGGCGCCGCAGAGCGGGCAGCACCACGCCGGACAGTCCCGCCGAGCGCCGCGCCGGACGACCGTAGGAGTAGTCCTCGCCCGCACCCGGTGCGGTCGCCGCCGAGCGCACCGCCGCCCCCAGCAACTCCCGCCACGGCTGCGGCGGGTGGAACGCCTCCTCCGCCCACCGCCGCCACTGCTCTGGGGCGTGGCCGGGGCGGCCCTTGATGCCCTGCGCCACCCGGAAGCGGACGGCGTCCCGCTCCTGCTCGCTCAGTCCGTGCGCGCCTTCCGGGCCCAGGTCCCACTCCCGCTCCCGCCCGTCGACGCCGCTGCCGCAGTCCAGCCAGGCCAGGCCGTCGGTGTGCGGGCCGAGCCGGAACTGACGCAGATAGTCCTCCATCAGCTGCCCCGTGGGCAGTTGGAGGATCCCGGGATGGACGGCGCCCTCGGGCCGGGGCAGCCCGTCGCCGTACACGTCGTCGTTGATCTCGAAGTCCGCGGCGATGTTCATCCGCAGCCGTTCGGCCGGACCGGTGAGCCCGCGCTCCCTCGCGACCCGGTCGCTGCGCCGGTGGTGCTCGCGCAGCAGGTGGGACACCTCGTGCACCCACACTCCGGCCAACTCCTCGACCGGCGTGCGGTCCACGAACCCGGGTGAGACGTAGCAGCGCCAGTGCCGGTCGACGGCCATCGTCGGCACCGTCCGGGACGCGACGGTGTGCAGGGCGAACAGGGCCGTGGCCAGATAGGGGCGGGCGCGGGCGGCCTGCAGGCGGGCGGTGAAGAGCTTGGCCTCGTCCAGGGCCCCCGGCGCTTCCCCGCTCATCGGGCCACCCTGGCGGCCGCCTCGTCCGCGCGCCGGGACAGGGACACCACTCCGGCGAGTTCCTCGATGGACGCCGGTACGTCCCAGTCCTCCCGACGCAGCGAGGCCAGCGTGCTCGCGGGTACGACCACCAGGTCAGGGGCACCGGTCCGCACCGCCCGCACGAGCAGCTCCCAGGCCGCGTCCCAGCGGGACTTGTCCGGGCGGGCGCGGACCGCGGCCACCACACCGTCCAGGGCGGCCTGGCGCAGATCCCCCCGCTCGGGCAGGACGGCGGCGGCCGGATCGGCGAGCAGGTCCTCGGGGTCCGGGAGGTCCATCCGGTCCACGCTCGCCAGCAGTTCCAGCCCCGGACCGTCTCCCACCGTCCCTCTGACCAGCAGCGACAGCACGTCTCGGGAGGAGCCGGCCGCGGTCGCGAAGGCGATCAGACGCAGCGTCATCTCCCAGCTCCGTGGTGAGGGCCAGGGGCCGCCCCGGCGGGTCTCACTGCTGGGCAGCCGGTGCACCAGGGCCGGACGGGCGGTCAGCAGCCCGCAGACCGCCCGACGCGCGAAGTCCACGGCCTCCGGCAGCCCGTGCGGGTCGAGCCGCGGCAGGGTGGCCCGGGGCCAGGTCCCGCCCAGGCCGCGTACGACGACCTCGTGGTCGTGGGTCCACTGCAGGTGCACGAACCGGTTGGCCAGCGGCGGGCTCAACTCCCAGCCGTCGGCCGCCGAGGAGCGCGGGTTGGCTGCGGCCACGATCCGCACGCCGGGCGGCAGCCGCAGGGCCCCGATACGCCGCTCCAGCACCAGCCGGAGCAGGGCGGCCTGGACGGCCGGCGGCGCGGTGGACAGCTCGTCCAGGAACAGCAGCCCGCGGCCGGCCCGCACCAGGCGCACCGCCCAGTCCGGCGGGGCCATCGGGACGCCCTGCTCGGCCGGGTCGTCGCCGACGATGGGCAGCCCGGAGAAGTCCGACGGCTCGTGCACGCTGGCGATCACCGTGGTCAGCGGAAGGTCGAGGGCCGCGGCCAGCTGAGTCAGCGCGGCGGTCTTCCCGATACCCGGCTCGCCCCACAGCAGCACGGGCAGATCCGCGGCCACGGCAAGGGTGAGCGCCTCCAGCTGGATGTCGGGGCGGGGTTCGGTGGAGGCGTCACGCAGAAGCGTCAACAGCGCGTCGGCGACGTCGAGTTGGGGGTCGTCGGCGGACATGCGGGGCAGGACGGACGAGGAGCGCATGGGCATGGGTGATCACCTTGGGGGTTGTGTGGGTGGAAAGGGGCGGTGGCGGGGTGGGGGTTCGGCGGACGGTGCTGCCGTGGCGTGGGTTCGGCGGACGTGCCGGTGGCTGGGCGTCGGGTCAGCGGACGGCGCCGTGGCGGGGGCGTCCGCGCCAGGAGGGTGGTCGGGGTGTGCCCGGCAGGACTCGGCCCGGGGCCGGGCCGGCCAGTCCGTTCCGGAACAGGCCGTAGGCGATGCGCCGTTGGGCGGCCGCCTCCAATTCCTCCCGCAACGGCCCGTCCCGCAGCACCGCTCCCGGCCCCAGCAGCCCTTCCACGACGGCCAGCGCGCCGGCGGTGTCGCCGTGGTCAAGGCGTTCGCGGACCCCGGTGAGGCAGTCGGGCCGACGGTGCGCCCGGTCGATGGCCTGCAGACAGGGCAGCGGGGTGCCGGTCAGGGCGGCCAGCAGTTCCTCGCGCCGGATCTCGTCCGCTCGGTGGTCGAGTGCGGTGAGCACCCCGTCGACCTGGCCGATCCGGTGGACCTCTCCCCGGCAGTCGACGAGGTGGGGCCGGTCCGCCCGCTCGGGGGCCCGAGGGGGCCCGGCCGAGGCGCGAGCGGGTGCCAGCGCGGCCGCGACCAGCGGGTGCAGCCGGCCGGCGTCGATCGCACCGGCGCGCAGCAGTTCCAGGTCGGGCGGAACCCAGGTCGCGGCGTCGGGCAGGACCGGCAACCCGTCTCCATCCGTGCGGAGTTGTACCGGAGTGCCGCCGAGCGGGTCGACGAGCAGCCGGTAGCGTCGGCCCAGCCGCACCACGACACCGGGTGCGGTGGCCCGCTCGTCGGCCCGCAGCACGAGCCGCGCCTCGGCCGCCCAACGGTCCATGGCACACCGGTGCCCGTTCGGCGCCGACCGCGGCAGCGCACAGTCAGCTGTGCCCGCCGGCCGGTCGGCCCCCGAACGGACCCGCAGCTCACCCGCCCTGCGCGCGTCCCACAGGTGCCGGTGCAGGTCCATTCGGAAGCGCGGATGGGGGTGTGGATGCGGGCAGGCGACCGTCGCGGACCGCGACCCGTCCCACACCGCCAGAGCGATCCGCTGGCCGGCATCGGCCCAGGCGGGCGGGGTCCGGGCGACCAGGTGCACCGGGTAGGGGCCGTCACGGCCCTCGGCGGTGTACCGGGCCAGACCGACGGTCAGCCCGGGCCTCAGCAGTCCGTCGGGGGCGATCCGCGGCATGTGCCAGCGCAGCAGATCTGGGGCCAGATGCCGTAGGTCGTCCCGTACTCGGGCCGCCAGCTCACGGCCGTGGCCACGCGTCACGGAACGCGGATCGAGGTCGACGTCGACCCGTGCGGCGGCGCAGGCGCCCGCCCAGTCCCCGGCGAGGCGCCGGGCGGTCGCGGTCTCGATCATGGAGGGCGGCACGGCGTACTCGCGCACGCGCAGCCAGAGGGAGAGGCGGGAATCGCCGTTCGCGATGTGAGTGGCCATCAGCACTCACCTTGCGCGGACGGGGCCCCCAATCTGTGAACGGAGGAAGTCGTCATCGCGGGCGAGCGTAGCGTCATCCGCCCCGGACTGTCAGCCGCATTTTTTCCGGGCCGGTGCGCCTGTGGTTGACTACGGCCGTGTTGGACGAATCGGTTCTGCGGACTCTGGACCTTCCGGCGGCCGACCGTTTCGAGGCCTGGACCGAGCGTCTCGGCCGCACCCACGCGCCCATGGATCTGGCCAGCG
This sequence comes from Streptomyces sp. SLBN-31, assembly GCF_006715395.1. Lineage (NCBI taxonomy): Bacteria > Bacillati > Actinomycetota > Actinomycetes > Kitasatosporales > Streptomycetaceae > Streptomyces > Streptomyces sp. SLBN-31. The sequence continues at coordinate 1,281,632 of NZ_VFNC01000002.1, read as the reverse complement.
ACCGTGCGGCGGACTACCGCGGAACGCAGCGCGTGATCAGCCTGGGCGACGTGACCGTGTGGCCGGCGACCTTCGACCACCTCGTGTTCCGCCGCACACCGAAGCTCATACGGTGCTCCGACCCCGAGGTCTTCCACCTCTCCCTCCTCAGACGGGGCGAGGGAGCGGCCAGTTGGGGCCGGGAGCAGCTCGCCTACCGCAGCGACGACATCCACGCCAACAGCTCCTCACGGTCGTACGAGATCCACACCGGGAGCGAACCGGTCAGCATGATCGGCGTCGAGATACCGCGGGCCCTCGTGGCGCTGCCCGGGGACCGGGCGGACCGGATCATCGGCAGCCGCATCTCCAGCCGCGAGGGCATCGGAGCACTACTGGCGCAGTTCCTCGTCCAGTTGGTCTCGGACACCGCCTCCTACGGGCCGTCCGACGCGCCGCGGCTCGGCACCGTCGTCGCCGACCTCATCACCGCCGTCTTCGCCCACGCCCTCGACGCCGAGCGCCGGGTGCCGCCCGAGACGCACGCGCGGACGCTGACCCTGCGCATCAAGGCGTTCATCCGCCGCCACCTCGCCGACCACGAACTGACCCCCGCCCGCGTCGCTGCGGCCCACCACATCTCGCGCAGCTACCTGTACCGGCTCTTCCAGGCCGAGGGCACCACCGTCGCCGCGTACATCCGCGACCAGCGGCTGGCGAACGCCCGCCGGGACCTCAGCGATCCGGCGCTGCGGGCCCTGCCGATCCACGCCGTCGCCGCCCGCTGGGGCTTTCCCCGGGCCGCGGAGTTCACCCGGACCTTCCGCACGGCGTACGGCGTCCCGCCGAGCGAACTGCGCCGTGGACCGTGCGCCAAGTAGGTGTGGACCGTGTGCCAACGACAGACCGGTGGGCGTCCGCGCATCCTGTGATCAGCGCGCCGGACGTACGGGGCGGACGAGGGCCGGAGCCAGGACCGCGTGGGGAGTCCTGGCCCCGCCTCATTGCGGGCGAGGGGCTGGAACGACGCGCGACGGGCTGAGGTGCCGCCCTCGACGCGGACCCCGAAGGACCCGCGGAAACGACGAAGGCAAGGAGTTCGTCCACTCCTTGCCACTCTCAACTTATAGCGCACCGGGGGGCTTGCGGCAAGGCCCCCGTCATGCCGCACAATCGTCGGCCTGAGGCCAGGACCTGCGGAAAGGGGGAGTCGCGTAGTGCGTGTGGTGTGGTCGACGTATGGATCGCGCGGGGTCGCCCAGCCGATGGCGGCGGTGCCGTTCGGCCCGTAGGCACGCGCCTCTCGGCCGTCCTCAAGACGGCCTTGACCCCGGAGGCCGCGAACGAGCGGCCACCGTGGCCGGCACTGTCCGCACCGAGGGAGCGGCCACCGCCACAAAGCTGCTGGCCGACTCGTTCGGCTGAGCGGAACGGCACCTCGCGTGATCGCCGGACTGGGGCCTGGCACACCAGGCGACGGCCGGTCCGGAGCCCGGCACTCGACAACCGCACACCCCGGCGACCAGGCCGGTGACGCCCCCGGGGGGCCACCTCACGCGGCGCTCCCGGTCCCATCCCGCGCGTCCATCGCCGTAACCCTCCAGATCGGAGCCCTTGCCGTGAACCCCGCGACCGCCAGTGCGTTCGCCCTGTCCGACCGTCTGGTCGCGAAAGCCGACCCAGCGCTGATCGCCGATGACGAGCAGCACTTCGCGGCGATCGCCGCGTGCCTCGACGAGACCATCGCCGAACTGTCCGACCGCCTCGACGCCGAACGCAGGGCGCCCGGCGGCCTGGGCCGGCAGGCGATGGACCGGGACGCCGAGATCCACCGGCTGACCGCCCGGCTGCGCGCCCTGCGCCGCTTCGGCCTCGACCTGTGCCTCGGCCGCATGGTCGGCGCGGACGACACCGAGCCCGTCTACGTCGGACGGCTCGGCCTCACGGACAGCACCGGGCGCCGGCTGCTGGTGGACTGGCGCTCGCCCGCCGCCGAACCGTTCTTCGGCGCCACCCACGCCCGGCCGATGGGGCTGGCCAGCCGCCGCAGGTATCGCTGGACCGGCGGCCGGATCAGCGACTACTGGGACGAGGTGTTCACCCCCGACGCGTTCGCCGGGCACGCCGCGCTCGACGACCAGTCCGCCTTCATCGCCAGCCTCGGCACCAACCGATCGGACCGGATGCGGGACGTCCTCGGCTCCATCCAGGCCGACCAGGACGCCATCATCCGGGCGGGCTCCCGCGGCGCCCTCGTCGTGGACGGCGGGCCCGGCACCGGGAAGACCGTGGTCGCCCTGCACCGCTCCGCCTACCTGCTGTACTCCGACCCCCGCCTTTCCCACCGCAGGGGCGGCGTCCTGTTCGTCGGCCCGCACCGGCCCTACCTGGCCTACGTCTCCGACGTCCTGCCCAGCCTCGGCGAGGAGGGCGTGCGGACCTGTGTCCTGCGGGACCTCGTCGCCGAGGGCGCGACGGCGGCCGTGGAGAACGACCCCGAGGTGGCCCGCCTCAAGGCGTCCGCGGAACTGGTGGGCGCGGTCGAGGCGGCCGTCCGCTTCTACGAGGAGCTCCCGACCCGGGGAATGACCGTCGAGACCCACTGGTCCGACGTCCGGCTGAGCCCCGACGACTGGGCGGAGGCGTTCGAGGCGGCGGAGCCCGGCACCCCGCACAACGAGGCCCGCGAGCAGGTCTGGCGCGAACTGCTGACGATCCTGGCGGACAAGCATGACGGCGAGGATGTCCCGCCCGACCTGCTGCACCGGTCGTTGCGGCAGAACCGGGAACTGCGTGCAGCGTTCGACCGAGCCTGGCCGCTGGTCGAGGCGGCGGACCTCGTCGCGGACCTCTGGTCGGTCCCCGCCTACCTGCGCCGGTGCGCCCCCTGGCTCGGCCCCGAGGAGGTCCGCAGGCTGCAGCGGAAGGAGTCCCCGCAGGCCTGGACGGTGTCCGACCTGCCCTTCCTGGACGCGGCGCGGCAGCGCCTCGGCGACCCGGAGTCGGCACGCCGCGAGCACCGCGGCGAGGCGATCCTGGCCGCCCAGCGCGAGCGCATGGAGCAGGTCGTCGACAACCTGATCCAGGCCGCGGCGGACTCCGGTTCCGACGGCGACGACGGTGAGGGCCTGGTGCGGATGCTGCGCGGCGAGGACGCCCGGGTCAGCCTGGTCGACGAGGCCGAACTGCCCACCGCCGAACCGGATCTCATCGCCGGTCCGTTCGCGCACATCGTCGTGGACGAGGCCCAGGAGTTGACCGACGCGGAGTGGCAGATGCTGCTGCTGCGCTGTCCCTCGCGCAGCTTCACCATCGTCGGGGACCGCGCCCAGGCCCGGCACGGCTTCGCCGAGTCGTGGCGGGAACGGCTGGAGAGGATCGGGCTCGACCGGATCGAACTGGCGTCGCTGAACATCAACTACCGCACTCCCGGGGAGGTGATGGCCGAGGCCGAGCCGGTCATCCGGGCAGTGCTCCCGGACGCCAACGTGCCGACCTCCATCCGCAGCGCCGGCATCCCGGTCGTCCACGGCTCCCTCGCAGACCTCGACCCGGTCCTCGACGGCTGGCTCGCCGCGCACGCCGAAGGCATCGCCTGCGTCATCGGCCACCCCGGGTTCCGGGCGACGGCCCGTGTCCGGTCCCTGACACCGGAGCTGTCGAAGGGCCTGGAATTCGACCTGGTCGTCCTCGTCGACCCGCAGGACTTCGGCGACGGCATCGAAGGAGCGGTCGACCACTACGTCGCGATGACCCGGGCCACCCGGCAACTCGTCGTCCTCACCGGCGCCTGACGCCACCGCTTCCGGAACGCCCCGCGCCGAGGATGCTCAGGGCGTTGGCGACGACGACCGCGCCGATGCCCGCCCACTCGGCCCAGCCCAGGCGCTGGCCGAGCCCCACCCGGCCCACGGCCGCCGCGAGGACCGGATTGACGCTCATGAACAGGCCGAACGCGGGTGCGGGGACCCGGCGCAGGGTGAACAGGTCGGCCAGAAAGGGCACCGCCGAGGAGAGCACACCGGCCGCCACGGCGCAGGCCAGCGCAGTGGCGGCCGGCGGATGCCGGAGCACGACGGCCACGCCGACCGGCAGGAACAGCAGGGCCGAGACACCGGCCGCGGCGGCCGAGCCCTGGGCGCCGGGCAGCCGCCGGCCGACGGTGCGGTTGAGGAGGATGTACGAGGCCCAGCAGGCGGCCGCCAGCAGACCCAGGCCCATGCCGACGTAGTCCGTGGAGGGCCGCGGCCGCATCAGCGTGACGACACCCGCGGCGGCGATCGCCGCGCAGCAGGCGTCCGCCCGGCGCCGGGCGGCGGCCAGGGCGATGGTGAGGGGGCCGAGGAACTCCAGGGTCACCGCGAGGCCGAGGCCGATTCGGCCGACGGCGCTGTACAGGGAGAGATTCATCGTGCCGAAGACCACGGCCAGCGCCAGCACGGGCCGCCACTGCCGCCAGGTGAACGTCCGCAGCCGGGGCCGGCCCACCGCCAGCAGCACGATCGCGGCGACGTACTGGCGTACCGCCACGACCCCGACGGGCCCGAGCACGGGAAAGGCGAGGGAACCGATCGCGGCGCCGGTCTGGTTGGACAGGCCACTGCCGACCATCGCGACCACGCCTGCCGGACTCGGCCCGGCGGATCGCGCGGCCGGGGCAACGGGCGCGGCTACCGGGGGCACGGGCGCGGGAGCGGGCGTACGGACCAGACGCATGCCCCGATCGTCGGACCCTGCCGCCCATGCGCAAAATGCGTCTGGCCGTCGATCTATACGCTTGAGTCATGGATGTGGAGATACGACAGCTGCGCTGCCTCGTGGCCATCGTCGACGAGGGCACCTTCACCGACGCGGCCATCGCCCTCGGCGTCTCCCAGGCGGCCGTGTCCCGGACCCTGGCCTCGCTCGAACGGGTGCTGGGCGTAAGGCTGTTGCGGCGGACCTCCCGAACGGTCACGCCGACCGTGGCCGGGCAGCGCGTGCTCCGGCACGCCCGTCGGGTCCTCGCGGAGGTGTCGGACATGGTCCACGCGGCGACCTCGGACCGTGCCGAACTGCGGGTCGGCTACGCCTGGTCGGCACTCGGCCGGCACACCCCCGTCTTCCAGCGGCAGTGGGCCCGGGCCCACCCGGAGACCGGCCTGCAGCTGATCCGCGTCAACTCCGCCACCGCCGGTCTCGCGGAGGGCGTCTGCGACCTCGCGGTGGTGCGCAGGCCGCTGGGGGAGGACCGGCGCTTCGACAGTGCCATCGTCGGCCTGGAACGCCGGCTGTGCGCCCTGTCCTCCGACGACCCGCTGGCCAGGCGCCGCTCGGTGCGCCTCGCGGACCTCGCCGACCGCACCCTTCTCGTCGACCGGCGGACCGGTACCACGACCCCCGACCTGTGGCCGCCCGACGCCCGCCCGGCCACCGAGGAGACCCACGACGTCGACGACTGGCTCAACGTCATCGCCGGCGGCCGCCGGGTCGGCATGACGGCGGAGTCGACCGCCCACCAGTACCCACGGCCCGGCGTGGTCTACCGCCCCGTCCGCGACGCCGAGCCCGTCGCCGTACGCCTCGCCTGGTGGCGCGACGACCCGCACCCGGCCACCCCCGCGGCGATCGAACTCCTCACCACGCTGTACCGCGAGCCCTGACGGCCCGGGCCCGGGCCGCTTCGGATCCGCCGCGGGGGCTCAACGCCGGGCCGCGTCAGCTCGTCGCGCGTACCGCGTCGCGGATCAGGTCGGCGACCTCCTTGGGCCGGGAGACGGCGACGGCGTGTGAGGCGCCCTCCAGCTCGCGAGTCGTCGCGCCCGCCCGCTTCGCGCCGAAGCGCTCCACCTCCGGGTTGATCGCCTCGTCCGCCCCCGCGACGAGCGCCCACGACGGCTTGGTCTGCCATGCGGCGGCCGCCGCCGGCTCGTCGAACACCGAGGTGGCTAGGGGCCGTTGGGACACCGCCAGGGTCTTGGTCACCGGAGCGGGCACGTCGGCGGCGAAGATGCCGGGGAACGCCTCGGCCTGGATGGTGACCTCGACGGCCGTCCGCCCGCCCTCGACCGGGTACGTCCACTCCTTGAGGTTGCTCACCAGCGGCGAGAGCGGGAAGCGCCCCTGCGACTCGCCGAGGCTCTCGCCCTGTTCGGGAACGTAGGCCCGCGATGTAGACCAGGCCGACGACGTTCTCGGCGGCACCGGCCACCGTGATGACCGCGCCGCCGTAGGAGTGCCCGACGAGGACGACGGGACCGTCGATCTGTGCGGCGAGCGAGGCGATGTACGCGGCGTCGGAGGCCAGCCCGCGCAGCGGGTTCGGCGGGGGGATCACGGGGATGCCGTGGTTCTGCAGCTCCGCGACGACACCGGCCCAGCTGCCGGCGTCGGCGAAGGCGCCGTGCACGAGAAGGGCGGTGGGGGTGGTGGTCATGTCCGCTGTCTCCCGGTTCAGTTGGTGTGCAGGGCCGTGCGCAGGGTGGCGACGGCCTGGTTGATGGCGGCTTCGGCGGCGTGTGTCTCGCGCAGGGCGTTGAGCATCACGAAGTCGTGGATGATGCCCTGGTAGCGCACGGCGGTGACGGGGACGCCGGCCTGGCGCAGCTTGTTCGCGTAGGCCTCGCCCTCGTCGCGCAGTACGTCGGCCTCGCCGGTGATGACCAGCGCCGGGGGCAGTCCGGCCAGTTGCTCGGTGGAGGCGCGCAGCGGGGAGGCGGTGATCTGTGCCCGTTCCGCCGCGTCGGTGGTGTACTGGTCCCAGAACCACTGCATGGCGTCCCGGCGCAGGAAGTAGCCGGTGGCGAACTGGTGGTAGGAGGCGGTGTCGAAGCTCGCGTCGGTGACCGGGTAGAACAGCACCTGCTGCACCAGCGGGACGTCCCCGCGCTGCTTGGCCATCAGGGTCAGCGCGGCGCTCATGTTGCCGCCGACGGAGTCGCCCGCCACGGCCAGCCGTGCGGCGTCCAGGTTCTTGTCGGCGCCCTTCCTTGGCCGGCCTCCCCGCTCGGCTCGGCCGCAAGGCACCGTCCCCCGCAGCCGACCTGATCCCAAGCGACAGCCCTAGCCGCGATAGCGGGCCGTGACCGCGGCGAGGTAGCCGCGCAGCATCACCTTGGCCTCCTCCAGTAGCTCCGCGTCCCCGAGCGGCTCGCGGCGGAAGGCCTCCTGGGCGAGGGCGTCGGCCGCCAGGACCGCGCAGTGGCAGGCGCGAGCCAGGGCCTCGTCGTCCCGGGCGAGACCGAGGGCCAGCAGGACACGGCGGATCCCGTCGGCCATCCGGCGCTTGTGGTCGCGGTCGGCGGTCCGGGTCCGCTCGGTCAGACCGCTGCCGAACCACAGCGCCCTGAAACCGTGTTCGCTGCGGTAGATCCCGGCGAAGGCGTCGACGAGCATGCCGACCGGATCCTCCCAGCGCTCGGCCGCCGCGGCATCGACGAGACCGTCCATGGCGGCCTCCAGCTTGGCGAAGTAACCGGCCGCGAGCGCGTCGATGATCGCGTCACGATCGGGCAGGTACTGGTACAGCGAGCCGACCGAGACCCGCGCCGCCGCGGCCACCCGGGTCGTCGTCAGGGCCTCCACCCCGTCCCTGATCAGGATCTGCTCCGCCGTCTCCAGCACCCGCGCCAACCGGGCCCTGCTGCGCGCCTGTTGAGGGGTGCGCCGCAGGGGAGCGGCCCCACCCGGACGCGTGGTCGGCTCACCCACGGAACAACCTCCGAACCTGAACGTGACTTTGTTTCATGTTTAGGTTACGGTCGCGCCCATGACCGACTCAAGCTCGGCACTTCAGCCGGAGCGGAGCGCCGTCGCGGACGCCTGCCGCCGCCTGGGCGCCGAGGGGCTGCTCATCGGCACCGCCGGGAACGTCAGCGTGCGCGTGGGGGACCGGGTCGCCGTCACCGCGACCGGAGCCGTGCTCGCCGAACTCACCCCGGACCAGGTCACCGTGGTCGACCTCGACGGCAAGGTCGTGGCCGGTACCCTCCGGCCGACCTCCGAACTGGACCTGCACCTCGGCGTCTACCGGCGCTACGGCACCGGCGCGGTCGTCCACACCCACGCGCCCATGGCCACCGCACTCTCCCTCGTCCTCGACGAACTGCCCTGCGTGCACTATCAGTTGCTCAGCCTCGGCGGCACCGTACGGGTCGCACCGTACGCCACCTTCGGCACCCCGGAACTCGCCGAGTCGGTCCTCGCCGCGCTGGAGGGCCGCAGCGCCGCCCTCATGGCCAACCACGGCGCACTCACCCACGCGCCCACCCTCGACAAGGCCGTCGAGCACGCCCTGCTGCTGGAGTGGGCGTGCGGCGTCTACCAGCGCGCCGCCGCGCTCGGCACCCCGCGCGTCCTCGACGAACAGCGGCAACTCGCGGTCATCGAGGCAGCGATCGCCCGCGACTACGGCACCACCCACCCCGTACCACCCGCGCAGGAGGGAACCCGATGAAGGCACAGCAGGTCGTGACGATGGGTGTGCACGTGCTGGACGTGCTGGTACGTCCGGTGGAGGAGATACCCGAGGGCCAGGGCGCCACCCTCGTCGACGACATCCGGATGACCGCCGCCGGTACGGCCGCCGGCACCGCGCTCACCCTCGCCAAACTCGGCGCCGGAGTCCGCACCACCGGGGCGATCGGCACCGATCCGACCGGCGACATGCTCGTCCAGCTGCTGAACGGGGCGGGAATCGACACGGAGTTGCTGGTCCGCCGTATCGACACCTCCACCTCCGCCACCGTCCTGCCGATCCGCCCCAACGGCGACCGGCCCTCCCTCCACCTGCTCGGCGCCAACGTCACCTACGGCCTCGACGACGTCCCCTGGGACGCCGTCGCCGAAGCCACCCATCTGCACCTGGGCGGCCCCGAACTGATCGGTGCCGACGTCGCGGCGCGCATCCTGCACTTCGCCCGGGAACACGACGTGGTCACCTCCGTCGACCTCCTGGCCCCCGGCGCACTGGGCACCTACGACCAGATCGAGCCGCTCCTCAAGTACGTCGACTACCTGCTCCCCAACGACGACCAGGTCCTCGGCTTCAGCGAGGAGGAGGACCTGGTGACCGGCGCGAAGAAGTTCCTGGCCGCCGGGGCCGGGCTCGTCGCCGTCACCCGCGGCGGCGACGGCGCGCTCCTGGTGACCGCCGACGGCACCGAACCGGTCCCGGCCTTCGAGGTGGACGTCGTGGACACCACCGGCTGCGGCGACGCGTTCTCGGCCGGCTTCCTGCGCGGAGTCGGCCTGGGCCGCACCCCCCGAGAGGCCGCTGTTCTCGGCAGCGCCGCGGCGGCACTGGTCGCCCAGGGGCTCGGCAGCGACCACGGGGACTTCGACCTCCCCGAGGCCGACGAGTTCGCCATGACCGGCAAAACCCGGGACTGACGGCCGGCACGTGACCGAGTGGTGAGGCGTACGGCGGGGGCGTACGGTCGGACATTGAACGCCGTCGTTCACCGAGAGCAAGCGCACCATGAGCAGCAGCCCCCAGCCGACCTCCGCAGCACAGGCCACCACCCGGGAATCGGGCGGCGGCGGAAACGGCATGGCGCTGCTGGTCATCGCGTCCTGCCAGCTCATGGTGGTGCTCGACATCACCATCGTGAACATCGCGCTGCCGCACATCCAGAGCGCCCTGGACTTCTCCACCACCAGCCTGTCCTGGGTGGTCAACGCCTACACGCTCACCTTCGGCGGGCTGTTGCTGCTCGGCGGGCGCACCGGCGACATCCTCGGCAGGCGCCGCATGTTCATCTTCGGGGTGCTGCTGTTCGCGCTCGCCTCCCTGCTCGGCGGACTCGCCCAGAACTCCGGTGAACTCCTCGCCGCACGCGCCCTGCAGGGCGTCGGCGGGGCCATCGCCTCCCCGACCTCGCTCGCCCTGATCAGCACGACCTTCCGCGAGGGCCCCGAACGCAACCGTGCCTTCGGCGTCTTCGCGGCGGTCTCCTCCGGCGGCGGCGCGATCGGACTGCTGGCGGGCGGGATGATCGTCGAGTGGCTCAACTGGCGGTGGGTGCTCTTCGTCAACGTGCCCATCGGAGTGCTGATAGCCCTCGCCGCACCCCGCTGGATCAGGGAGTCCGAACGCCACCCCGGCCACTTCGACATCGCCGGCGCGCTGACCTCCACGCTCGGCATGGTGCTGCTGGTGTACGGCTTCATCAGGGCCGCGCAGGAGGGCTGGCGGGACGCGTTCACGCTGGCCTCGTTCGGTGCCGCCGTCGTCGTCCTGGCGGCGTTCGTCCTGATCGAGCGGCGCTCCGACCAGCCGATCACCCCGCTGCACATGTTCGCCGACCGCAACCGCGCCGGCACCTACGGCATCATGCTGAGCCTCGCGGCCGCGATCTTCGGCATGTTCTTCTTCCTGACGCTCTTCGTCCAGGACGTGCTGGGCTTCAGCCCGTTGCAGGCCGGGCTCGCCTTCCTGCCGGTCAGCGCGGTGATCGCGGTCGGCGCGGCGCTCGCCTCCCGGTTCCTGCCGAGGTTCGGCCCCAAGCCGTTCATGGTGGTGGGGGCCGTGCTCGCGGCAGCGGGGCTGGCCTGGCTGACCCTGACCGACGTCGACTCGACGTACGCCGGCAGCATCCTCGGCCCGATCTGTGTCTTCGGTCTGGGCATGGGCATGGAGTTCGTCTCGCTCACCCTCATGGCGCTCTCCGACGTCTCCGTCCGGGAGACCGGTGCGGCCTCAGGGCTCCTCAACGCCACCCAGCAGGTGGGCGGTTCGCTCGGCCTGTCCATCCTGGTCACCATGTTCGGCACGGCCAGCACCAACGAGGCCCACAAGCAGGTCGCCGGCTTCCTGGCGCAGGCCACCCCCGCCGAGCGCCTCCGTTTCCGGAACACCGGCAAACTCCCGCCCCCCTGGTCCGACGAGGTCCTCACGGCCGGCATCTCCGCCGCCTTCGTCACGGCGGCGATCTTCACCGTCGTCGCCGCCCTGGTCGCCGTCCTCGCCATCCAGGTCCGCCCGTCCGACCTGGAACGCCTCAAGGGCGGCATGGGCCCCGGAGCGGTCTGAGCCCACGTGGCCGGTGCATAGGATCACCGGCATGGCAGTGCAACCCGTTCAGGTGAACATCAAGGCTCTCGACCCCGTGGCCGTGGGCCGGTTCTGGGCGCAGGCGCTCGGCTGGAGCGCGTACCACCCCGGTGTGACCACCTACGTCGGCCCCGCCGGAGGGCTGATCTGGCCCGACCCCGTCTACGTGGGCATCGACGCGGTTCCCGTCCCCTACCCCGGGACGACGGCGAAGAACCGTGTGCACCTCGATCTCGCCACCACCTCCGAGGCCCACCGGGCGGAGCTGGTCGAGCGCGTGAAGGCCCTGGGGGCGACGCCCGTCGACGTGGGCCAGGGCAGGGTGCCGTGGACGGTCCTCGCGGACGTCGAGGGCAACGAGTTCTGTGTGCTGGAGCCCCGGGACGTCTACCGGGACACCGGCCCGATCGCCGCGATCGTGGTCGACTGCGCCGACCCCCGGGCCATGGCCCGGTTCTGGGGCGAGGCGCTGGACTGGACCCTGCACGAGGTGGCCGACGACCGCGCGGTCTGGCGCTCCGCCGAGGGCACCGGCCCGTATCTCGAATTCCTGCGCACCCCGGACGCGAAGACCGTGCCGGACCGCGTCCATCTCGACCTGCTGCCCCGCCCCGGTGACGACAAGGAGGCCGAGGTGGGCCGGCTGCGGGCCCTCGGAGCCACCGACCTCGACCTCGGCCAGGGCGACGTCCCCTGGACCTGCCTGGCCGATCCGGAGGACCACGAGTTCTGCGTGCTGGCCCCGTCCTGACGCACGCCACCCGTACTCGCGCCGATCTCCCTCCCATGTCACAGACGCGGGTGTCTGTCTCGTCCTGACGGTGAGAACTGATTCGGGGACCGGGAAGGTGATCATCGTGCGGGTGTTCGTGGCAGGCGGATCCGGGGTGCTCGGGCGGCGGCTGGTGCCGCAGCTCGTGGCCAGGGGACATCAGGTGACGGCCACGACGACCGGCGCGGCCAAGCTGGGGCTGCTGCAGCGGCTGGGCGCGCAGGGTGTCGTGATGGACGGGCTCGACGCGGCCTCGGTCGGCGAGGCGGTCGCCCAGGCGCGGCCGGACGTGATCGTGCACCAGATGACCGCGATCTCCGTGGCGCACGCGGGCAAGCCGGATCTGAAGCACCCCGACCGCTGGTTCGCCAAGACCAACCGGCTGCGCACCGAGGGCACGGACCACCTGCTGGCCGCGGCCCAGGCGACCGGCGTCCCGCACGTCGTCGCGCAGGGCTACGCGAGCTGGAACGGCATCCGGCGTGACGGCTGGGTGAAGACCGAGGAGGACCCGCTGGACCTGCTGGAGGGCACCGCCGCCCAGACCGGCATGGAGGCGATGCGGCACGCCGAGGAGGCGGTCCTCGCGTACGGCGGCGCGGTGCTGCGCTACGGCGCCTTCTACGGGCCCGGTGCCATCGACGACCAGGTCGTGCTGGTGCGCAAGCGGCAGTATCCGCTGGTCGGCGATGCCGCGGGACACAGCTCCTGGATCCACCTCGACGACGCCGCGAGCGCCACGGTGCTGGCCGTGGAGCAGAAGGCGGCCGGCGTGTTCAACATCGTCGACGACGAGCCGGCCCCGGCGAACGACTGGCTGCCCCACCTCGCCGAGTGCGCCGGAGCCAAGCCGCCGCGCCGGGTGCCCGTGTGGCTGGCCCGGCTGCTGGCCGGCGACCAGGCGGTGATCATGATGACGCAGGGGCGCGGCTTCTCCAACTCCAAGGCCAAACGGGAGCTGGGCTGGCAGCTGCGCCACCCGTCCTGGCGCCAGGGCTTCAAGGAGGAGCTGGTGTGACCCGCACCGAGGAGTTCGAGGAGCTGCGGCCGCTGCTGTTCTCGATCGCCTACCGCATGCTCGGCAGCGTGAGCGAGGCGGAGGACGCGCTCCAGGAGGCCTGGCTGCGCTGGCAGGCCGCCCCGACCCGGCCCACCTCCATCAAGGCCTACCTCTCGGCCGTGGTCACCCGGATCTGCGTCGACGTCCTGCGTTCGGCCCGGGTACGGCGGGAGGAGTACGCCGGCGCCTGGTTCCCCGAGCCGCTGCTCGCCGACCCCTACGAGGACCCGGAGCGCTCCGCCGAACTGTCCGACTCGCTGTCCATGGCCGCCCTGTTGCTGCTGGAACGGCTGACGCCGCTGGAGCGGGCCGTCTTCGTGCTGCGGGAGGTCTTCGGGTTCGGCTTCCCGGACATCGCCTCGGCCGTGGGCCGCTCCCAGGCGGCGTGCCGCCAGCTCGCCGTACGGGCCCGTCGGCACATGGACGCCGGACTGCCCCGGTTCGAGGCCGGCCGCAAGGAGCGCGAGGAGCTCGCCGGGCGGTTCTTCGACGCCTTCCGCGAGGGCGACGTCGACGCGCTGCGCGAACTCCTCGCCGCCGACGTGCACATGGCGGGCGACGGCGGCGGCAAGGCGCCGCAGCTGGCCAACGCGGTCATCGGCGCCGAGCACGTGGCCCGCGTCCTCGCCGAGTTCGCGCCGCAGATCGGCAGCGTCGGTGTGGTACTGGAGCGGCGGCAGGTCAACGGCCGGCCGGGCGCGCTCTTCCGGGACCGGGACGGCAGGGTGGTCAGCGTCATGGCGCTCGACGTCCTCGACGGACGGGTCCGGACGATCCGCTCGGTGATCAACCCCGACAAGCTGGGGCACCTGGGAACGGTCGCGGACGCGTGGGCGCTCAGGCGGGAGGCGGAGCGGGCGCGCCGGCTCGCGACCGGCCGGGCCGGCTGAGCGCGGGTCAGCCGACCGACGTCCCGCCCCACTCCTCCGGAGCGACGTCCGCGAGCGTCTGCGAGAACGTCCACTGGTGACCGGCGGGATCCTCGGCCGTGTACTGGCGCTCGCCGTACTCGAAGTCGGTCGGCTCCATGAGGATGCGCGCGCCGTGCTCCCGGGCCCGCTCGCAGTGGCCCCGGGCGTCGGCCACACGGACGGTGACCGAGTGGGTGACCTCGCCGGGGCGGGGCGGCCGACGGTCCTTGCGGACGTCGCCGACGATCACCGCCCCGTCGCCGTAGGCGAGTTGGGCACGGTGGTCCTCGCCGATGCGTACCCGCTCGACGAAGCCGAAGGCCGCGCCCAGCCAGTCGACCGCCGCGCGCACGTCCGGGTAGATCAGGACGGGGATGACCGTCGCGGCGGGGATGGAACGGTTCGGCTTCATGACGGGCTCCGGAGGTCTGACGGCACCCCTACCGCCGTGCGGACGGTGCGGGCACCGGGCCGAGACGCCGGGCACGCAGGACCGTGCTGACTCGGTCGCGTGTGCCCAGTTTGCGGTAGGTCTTCTCGATGCGCTTGCGGACCGTACGTCAGGGACGCGAGCCGGCGGCCCGCCCCCGGCTCACCGGTGTCGTCGCGTCAGGCCGGTCGCACCGCGATACGGATCGCCGCCTCCCCGGCGTTGTGGATCGACTCCTCGCGGATGACGGAGCCCGGACCGGGGGCGTGGATCATCAGACCGTTGCCCGTGTAGAGACCCACATGGCTGAAGTTGTCGTGGAAGAAGATCAGGTCACCGGGGCGGCTCTCGGCGAGGGGGATCACCGTGCCGGCGCTCGACTGCTCGTGCGTGCTGCGAGGCAGCGCGACACCGGCGGCCTTCCAGGCGGCCTGGGTGAGCCCCGCGTTGTCGTACGACTCCGGGCCGACGGCACCCCACAGGCACGGCCTGCCGATCTGCGCGCGGGCGAACTCCACGGCGCGGTCGGCCTTCGTGCCGGTGGACGTCTCGACGGCCGGTACGCCCGTCTCCAGGACGGTCGGTTGCGGTGCCCGCCAGTCCTCGACCACCGGCACGCCGGTGTCCAGAACCGACGGCTCCCGCAGCCGCCGAGCCTCGTCGGCCCTCCGCCGAGCCTGCTCCTGCGCAACCGGATCCCGCCAGTCCGCCTGCGGCGCCGCCGCAGCGATGATCTGCTGTGCGCCGGTGTCCCAGCCGGGCTGTGCCGGAGCGGCCGGCGTCATCGTCTGGGCGACGAGTTGCTGTGCGCCCGTGTCCCAGCCCGGCTGTGCCGGGGCTGCTGCAGCGCTCGTGCCCGCGGTGGCCGTCTGCTGGGCGGGCATCGCCCAGCTCGGCTGGGCCGGCGCGGAGGGGGACATCGTCTGGGCGATGAGTTGCTGTGCGCCGGTGTCCCAGCCGGGTTGCGCGGGGGCGGACGGGGTCATCGTCTGGGCGATGAGTTGCTGTGCGCCGGTGTCCCAGCCGGGTTGCGCGGGGGCGGACGGGGTCATGGTCTGCGCGATGAGTTGCTGTGCGCCGGTGTCCCAGCCGGGTTGCGCGGGGGCGGACGGGGTCATCGTCTGGGCGACGAGTTGCTGTGCGCCCGTGTCCCAACCCGGCTGTGCCGGAGCGGCCGCGGTGCTCGTGCCTGTGGTGGCGGGCTGCTGGGGTTGGGGCGTCCAGTCGGGCTGGGCCGGTGCGGAGTCGTTCATCGTGCGTGCCGTGTCCGCCTGCTGGACCTGGGCCGCCCAGCTGGGCTGCGCGGGCGTGGCCTCGATCACCGCGGGGGCGGCGCCCTGCGGGGCCGCCTGCCAGGTGCTCCGGTCCGGCTGCGGGGCGACGGCGGGACGCGGGGCGGAGGTCTGTCGGGCCACGTGCCGGTACAGCAGGTCGCTGGCCGCAGCGACCTTGCGCTGGCTCTCCTGCTTTGACCTGCGCAGCGAGGTCTGCCTCGACTCCGCCGGAGCCGGGGCGGCCGCTTCCTGGCGGGGCTGGGGCACCGCGGGGAGCGCCGCCGTCGGGCCGGCGGGCAGTTCGGCCACCGGGCGCCGCGGCCCGGCGGCGGGCAGCTCGGGTACGGCCCGGGCGGGGGCCTGCAGCTCACGAGGCGCACGAGCCTCCACCGGACGCGCGGGCCGGCCGGCGGCGGGCCGCCTGGCCGGGGTGCGGTCGGACGGGAGGATCGCCGGGACGGTCGGCCCGATGGACGCCCGTGCCATGTCGAACCACTGCCGGGTGACGTTGTCCAGGTCGGGGTCCGAGCCCCTGCGCGGCTGACCGCCACGCTCGCCGGTGCCGCGCGCGTTCTGCACGCGGGTCAGGTTGATCTGCCCGGTGTCGTCCTCGGCACGGTCGTACAGGCTGCTCACGCGCTGCTGGACGTCTTCCCGGCTGGGTGCTTCGTCGCCCGGCTGGGGCGAGGCGTCGGCCGTCTGCGAGAACAGGGCCACCGAGGTGAGGGCGGCCGTCGCGAGGGCGGAGTTGCGCACACCGGGGAGGCCGAAGCCTCCGGCACGCGACGATCGTTCCGGCGCCATGGGGGCCGTACTCCTTCCGTACTCCGCCTACCGAGTTAGCTGTCGGGTTCGGGCGGTCAATTCCGGAAGGCATGCCCTACGGCCCTTGCCCCGAAGCGCAGTTGGGCCGATTCACCCCATGAATCGGTTGGGTCCCCGGTTCCGGCCGCCACGAGGGCGCACCGGATTCGGCGGAGGCCGCTCTTCCCGGCGGGGTTCGCCGGAGTGACACGAGCGGCCTGAGGCCAAGCTAGCCAACTTGTGCGGCTCGTGTGAAGGTTGACGGCCGGAATGTCCGATACGCTTTTGTGACCTTCGTCGTGACACACCGTCAGATACCTCGACGATGGACGGAGGGCGCGCATCCGGTGACGGAAAGTCACCGAACGCTCCTCCGTCCGCAGGGCGTCAGGAACGCGGAGCCTGATCCTCGCCCGCCGCCCGCTCGGCGTCGCGCTTCTTGATCCGCGCGCCCTCCTTGCGGACCTCCGACTGCGTCGCGCGCTCCTTGACCAGCCACTCGGGCTGCTCCTGCTTCAGGGCCTCGATCTCCTCGGTGGTGAGGGCCTCGGTGACCCCGCCGCGCGCGAGACCCGAGATGGAGACGCCCAGCTTCGCCGCGACCACCGGACGGGGGTGCGGGCCGTTGGCCCGCAGCTCGCGCAGCCACTCGGGCGGATTCGCCTGGAGCTCGTCGAGCTGGGCGCGCGAGACGACACCCTCACGGAACTCTGCGGGGGTGGCCTCGAGGTACACACCCAGCTTCTTCGCAGCGGTGGCGGGCTTCATCGTCTGGGCGGTCTGGTGCGAACTCATGAGGTCCAGGGTATCGAGCGCGTACGACGCCTCCGACCACGGCCGGTAACCTGGCGGGGTGACAGGCACGGAGGCATCCCAGACGTTCCGGCTCGCGTACGTCCCGGGGACGACGCCCGCCAAGTGGGTGCGGATCTGGAACGAGCGCCTGCCCGGCATCCCGCTGGCCCTCCGGCCCGTGGCGGCCGCCGAGGCCCCGGACGTGCTGCGGGCCGGCGAGGCCGACGCGGGGCTGGTGCGGCTCCCGGTGGACCGGACGCACTTCAGCGCCATCCCCCTCTACACCGAGACGACCGTGGCCGTCGTGCCCAAGGACCACGTGATCACGGCCGCGGAGGAGATCACCCTCGCCGACCTGGCCGACGAGGTGGTCTTCCACCCCCTCGACGACGTCCTCGACTGGGACGCCCCGCCCGGCGAGCCCGCCTTCGAGCGCCCGGCGACGACCGAGGACGCCGTGGAGCTGGTCGCGGCGGGGGTCGGCCTGCTGGTGGTGCCCCAGTCCCTGGCCCGTCTCCACCACCGCAAGGACCTCACCTACCGTCCGGTGACCGACGCGCCGCAGTCGAGTGTGGCCCTGTCCTGGCCGGAGGACGCCACCACCGAGCTGGTGGAGGACTTCATCGGCATCGTCCGCGGCCGTACGGTCAACAGCTCCCGCGGCCGCAAGCCGCAGCCGGAGCAGAAGCCCGTGGACAAGCCGGCGCCCCGCCGCAAGCCCGCGGCGGCGAAGACGCAGACCCGCAGCCCGAGGGCGGGCACGTCGAAGACCCCCAAGCGGGGAAAGCCCCGCCGCCGCTCCTAGGCCGCGCGGCACGCGGCCGGCATGAGCGGTGGCTGAGCCGCGGCTCGGACCACGGCCGCGGCGTCGCCGCCCGCGCGGCACGCCGCTCCGGCCCCGCGCCCGAGCCGCGGCCCGGCGCCCGCGCCCGAGCCGCGGCCCGGCGCCCGCGCCCGAGCCGCGGCCCGGCGCCCGCGGACGGGAGCGGCCCGGAAGACCGGCACACCGCCGGACGGCTCGGCCGGGTGCCTCCCCCGCTCGGGCGGCGAAGTGCGCCCCCTCGACCGTGTTCACGAGCTGCCGTCCGTCGCCCGGCCCGGGCAGGACCGCCCGACCGCTCGCCAAGACCTGGCACCCTCCCCGGTGGCACAATCGGTGAGTGGACCGGGGGATCCTCGAGCGTGAGCCCGAGCTGGAGCTGCTGGCCTCGGCCGCACGACAGGCGGCGGACGGCGCCGGTTCGGTGGCGCTTGTCTTCGGCGAGGCGGGAATCGGCAAGTCGAGCCTGGTCGGAGCCCTGCCCGAGCGGTTGTCCGGGCAGGCGCGGGTACTGGTCGGCCAGTGCGACGACCTCACCACCCGGCGCCCGCTCGGGCCCTTCCGCGACCTGGTCGGCAGCGTCGGCGCCGAGCTCGCCCGAGCCGTCACGGACGGCGCCGATCGGCACCGCGTCTACGAGTCCCTGCACGCCGAGCTCGCCGTGACTCCGCATCCTGCGGTACTCGTCGTCGAGGACGTGCACTGGGCCGACGAGGCCTCCCTGGACGCCCTGCGCTTCCTCGTCCGGCGCATGGACCGGCTGCCCGCCCTGCTCGTCCTGACCTACCGCGACGACGAACTGCACAGCGGCCACCCCCTGCGTCACCTCCTCGGCCAGGTCTCCCGCGCCCCCCGCGTGCACCGCCTGCCCCTGGCCCGGCTCTCCCTGGGCGCCGTGACCGAGCTCAGCGCGGCCGGCCGGCTCGACCCGGAGCAGGTGTACCAGGTGACCTCCGGCAACCCCTTCTTCGTCACCGAGGTCCTGGCGGCCGGCGGCACCGGGGGAGTGCCGCCCACGGTCGTCGACGCCGTGCTCGCGCGGCTGCGCGGGCTGCCGCCGGCCACCGTGGACGCCCTGGAACAGCTCGCCGTCGTCCCCTCGGCCGTCGAACGCCGACTGGTCGACGCGCTGGTCGCCGACGGCATGGCGGTCCTCGCCGAGGCCGAGCAGCGCGGGCTGCTCACCGTCACCCCGGAACGGATCGCCTTCCGGCACGAGCTGATCCGGCGGGCCGTCGCCGACTCCGTGCCCGCCGCCCGGCGCATCGAGCTCGACCGCCACGTCCTCGCCGCGCTCGTCGCCCGGCCCGGCGCCGACGCCGCCCGCATCGTCCACCACGCGGCGCGGGCCGGCGACCTGGACGCCATCGCCCGCCACGGCCCCGACGCCGCCCGGGACGCCGCCGACGCCGGCGCCCACCGCGAGGCCGCGGCCCAGCTCGGGCTCGTCCTGCGCCAGCGCCACCGCTACGGCCCGGCCGAACTCGCCGACCTGCTCGAACGCCACGCCGTGGAGAGCTACACCGTCGCCGACACGGCCGCCGCCGTCACCGCCGAGCGCGAGGCGGTCGCCCTGCGCCGCTCACTCGGCGACATCCTCGCCCTCGGCTCCGACCTGCGCTGGCTCTCCCGCATCCACTGGTGGGCCGGCGACGCCGACCAGGCCCAGGCCGCCGCCCGTGAGGCCGTCACCGTCCTGGAACACGCGGGCGACGACCGGCTGCTCGCCCTGGCCGTCAGCAACATCGCCCAGCTGCGCATGCTGTCCGACCGCTACCCCGAGGCCGTCGAACACGCCGAACGCGCCATCGTCCTGGCCCGCAAGGCCGACGACTCGGCGATCCTCTCGCACGCCCTCAACAACCTCGGCACGGCCCGCTGGCGGGGCGGCGACCCCGAAGGGCGCAAGCAGCTCGAGGAGAGCCTGGAGGTCGCCCTCGGTGCCGGCGAGGTCGAGCACGCCTGCCGCGCCTACGCCAACCTGATCTGGACCCTCCTGGACAACCTGCAGTACGCGGACGCCGACCGCTTCCTGCCGCCGGCCCTGGACCTGGCCGACCGCGCCGAGCACCTCGGCTTCCTCACCTACCTCCACGTCGAACTGGCCCTGCGCCGCCTGGCCGCCGCCGACTGGGAGGACGCCGAACGGCACGCCGAGTTCGGCATCCACGACTTCCCGCCGGCCCGCTGCCCCGCCCTGACCGTACTGGCGCGGGTACGCGTCCGGTCCGGCAGGCCCGGAGCCGGCGAGCTCCTCGCCGAGGCCCGGGACATCGCCGTACGGACCAGGGAGCTCCAGCGCACCGGCCCGGTGGCGGCCGCCCAGGCGGAGGCGGCCTGGCTGCGCGGCGACACGGACGCCGTGGTGGCGGCCGCGGCCCCGGTCCACGCCCAGGCCCGTCACCTGCCCGGCATCCCCTACGGCGCCGAACTCGGCTACTGGCTCACCAAGGCCGGTCATCCGGTACCGGCCCACGACTCCGACCACCCCTACGCCCTCCAGGCGCGCGGCCACTGGCGGGAGGCCGCGGCCGTCTGGAAGGCCGCCGGCTGCCCCTACGAGCACGCCGCCGCCTTCGCGGAGAGCCCGCACCCCGCCGACAAGCTCGAAGCCCTCGCGGAACTCGACGCCCTGGGCGCCGAACCGCTGGCCGGCCTCGTCCGCGCCGAACTGCGCCGGCTCGGCGTGCGGCACATCCCGCGCGGCCCGCTCGCCGCCACCCGGGGCAACCCCGGCCGGCTCACCGAACGCCAGCTCCAGGTCGTGCGTCTGCTCGCCCAGGGCCTGACCAACGCGGAGATCGCCGAGCGCCTCGTCGTGTCCGTCCGTACCGTCGACAACCACGTCCGCGCCGTCCTCGGCAAACTGGACGCGCCCACCCGCCGGCACGTCGCCGGCCGCGCCACGGAGCTGGGACTGCTGCCCGAGCGCGAAACGTAGGTATCGCGGGCGGCCGAGGTAGGTGATGCCCACCGATGCCCGCACCCGCGCAACCCGAGTAGAACGTGCGTATCAACCCGACTCACGAGGAAACGGGGGATATCGCATGACCACCACTCCGGCCCAGGCGGCACGACGGGAACTCGCGGACTTCACGGGAGAGCTGATCGGCCCCGAGGACTCCGGCTACGAGCAGGCCCGCACCGTCTACAACGCGATGATCGACCGGCGTCCCGCCCTCGTCGCACGCTGCGCCGACGCGGACGCCGTCGCCCGGGCGATCGGCTTCGCCCGCGCCCACGACCTGCCCCTCGCGGTCCGCGGCGGCGGCCACCACGGTGCCGGGATGGGCACCGTCGACGGGGGAGTGGTCGCCGACCTGTCCCTCATGAAGGACATCCACGTCGACCCCGGGGCCCGTACGGTCACCGTCGGCGGCGGATGCGTCTGGGGCGAGGTGGACCGCGCCACCCACGTCCACGGCCTCGCCACCCCCAGCGGCATCGTCTCCACCACCGGCGTGGGCGGCCTCGCCACCGGCGGCGGCCTGGGCCACCTCACCCGCAGGTGCGGCCTCACCATCGACAACATCCTCGCCGCCGACGTCGTCCTGGCCGACGGTCGCCAGGTGCGCGCGAGCGCCGACGAGAACAGCGACCTGTTCTGGGCGCTGCGCGGAGGCGGCGGCAACTTCGGCGTCGTCACCTCCTTCCGGCTCCGGCTGCACGAGATCGACACGGTGGTGGCCGGCCCGACCTTCTGGCCCGTCGAGATCAGCGCCGACGTCCTCGCCGCCTACCGGGACTTCCTCCCGAACGCGCCCCGCGACGTCAACGCCTTCTTCCTGTACGGCACCGTGCCACCGGCGCCGCCGTTCCCCGAGGAGATCCGGCTCCGCAAGACCGCCGGCGTCGTCTGGTGCCACACCGGCGGCGACCCCGAGGCCGCCGCGCGCGAGATGGCGCCGCTCCTCGACGCCCTGCCGGAGCCGATGCTGCACGCCGTCGGACCGATGCCCCACCCCGACCTGCAGGCCATGTTCGACGGGCTCTACCCGCCCGGCCACCAGTGGTACTGGCGCGCAGACTTCGTCGAGGAGATCCCGGACGAGGCCGTGGAACTGCACGCCAAGTTCGGTGCCGAGGTGCCCACCGTGCAGTCGACGATGCACCTCTACCCGATCGACGGCGCCGCCCATGACGTCGGCCCCGACGAGACACCGTGGGGCTACCGGAGCGCCCGGTGGTCCACCGTCTACGCGGGCGTCGACCCCGACCCCGCCAACGCCGAGCTGATCAAGCGCTGGGCCGTCGACTACTCCGACGCCCTGCACCCGTACTCGGCGGGCGGCGCCTACGTGAACATGATGATGGACGAGGGCCAGGAGCGGATCCGCGCCAGTTACGGCGGCAACTACGAACGGCTGGCCCGCGTCAAGGCCGACCTCGACCCGGACAACGTCTTCCGCCTCAACCAGAACATCCGGCCCGCCTGACCGCATCCGAGGACCGGACGGTGCCCCGGGCGGGGGACGGGGCACCGTCCGGTCACGCGGGGATTGCCCCCGCTCACCACGTGTCCACGAAAGGCCGGTGACCCGGCTCCGGAACGGGGTGACCATCCAGCGCCGCCAGGACCCACTCCCGCGACCCGGCCGGGTCGATGACCGCGTCGATCTCCAGCGCGGCCGCCGCGTTGACCGCCTTCCCGCGTTCGTACAGCTCGGCGACGCGCTCCTCGAAGGCGCGGGTTCGCTCGGCCGGGTCGGCGATCGCCGCCAGCTCCTTGCGGTAGCCGAGGCGGACCGCGCCTTCCAGGCCCATCCCGCCGAACTCCCCGCTCGGCCAGGCGGCCGTGGCCACCGGAGCCCGGGTGGAGCCGCCCATCATGGCCATCGCCCCGAGCCCGTACGCCTTGCGCAGCACCAGACTCACCAGCGGAACCCGCAGGTTGGCGCCCGTCACGAACAGCCGCGCGAAGTGCCGTACGGTCGCGGTGCATTCGGCGTCCGGGCCGACCATGAACCCCGGGGTGTCGCACAGCGAGACCACCGGCAGCCCGAACGCGTCGCACAACTGCAGGAAGCGCGCCGCCTTGTCGGCCGCGTCCCGGTCGATCGCTCCGCCCAGATGCGCCGGATTGCTGGCGATCAGCCCCAACGGCCGCCCCTCGATCCGCACCAGACAGGTCAGCACCCCGACCCCGAACCCAGCCCGCAGCTCCAGCACCGAGTCGGTGTCCGCGAGGCCCGCGACCGCCGTCCGCATGTCGTACGCCCGCCGCCGGTTCTCCGGCACGACGTGGCGCAGGAGCCGCTGGTCCGGCGCCTCCCAACTCGCCCGCGCACCTTGGAAGTACGACAGGTAGCGGCGGGCCACCCGCACGGCCTCCGCCTCGTCGGCGACCGCGACGTCCACGACGCCGTTGGGCACCTGCACCGACAGCGGGCCCACCTCCTCCGGCCGGTACACGCCGAGCCCGCCGCCCTCGATCATCGCGGGCCCGCCCATCCCGATGGTCGCGTCGGGCGTGGCGATCACGACGTCGCAGCAGCCCAGCAGGGCGGCGTTGCCCGCGAAGCACCGGCCCGAGACGACACCGACCAGCGGAACCGTGCCGCTCAGCCGCCCCATCCGCCCGAAGGTCGTCACGTCCAGTCCCGCGACGGCGGTGGTGTCCGTGTCCCCGGGCCTGCCGCCGCCGCCCTCCGCGAACAGCACCACGGGCAGCCGCCGTTGCTCGGCGAGCTCCAGCATCCGGTCGGTCTTGCGGTGGTTCTGCAGCCCCTGGGTGCCGGCCAGGACCGTGTAGTCGTACGACATCACGACGCACGGTCGGCCGTCGACGCTCCCCGTGCCGGTCACCATGCCGTCGGCCGGCGTCGAGCGGATCAGGTCGTCCAGGGAACGGCGCCGGCGCTGGGCGGCGATCGCCAGGGCGCCGAACTCGGTGAAGGTGCCCGGGTCGCACAGGTCGGCGATGTTCTCGCGGGCGGTGCGCCGCCCGAGGGAGTGCCGCTTGGCCACCGCCTCGGGACGGTTCTCGTCCAGGCCGAAGGAGTGCCGGTGGACGACCTCGGCGAGATCCGGGCGGATCGCGTCGGGGTCCGCCCGTTCGGCGGTACCCGTGCCCTCCTGACCGCCGGTGATCTCGTCGAGGGTGGCCAACAAGGTTCCCGCGCCGACCGTTTCGCCCACGCGCGCGTGCAGCAGCCGTACCGCTCCGGAGCCGGGGGCCCGTACCACGTGCTCCATCTTCATGGCCTCCAGCACCAGCAACTGCTGTCCGGAACGCACCCGTTCACCGGGGGCGACGTCGACGGAGACGACGGTTCCGCCGAGGGGCGCGAGGACCGCGCCTTCCTCGGCCGGCGCCCCGGGTTCGGCGAAGGCGTCCGCGAGCTCGGCCACCACGCCCGTGTGCGCCCAGAAGCGCGGCTCGGCGAGCACCTCCCGCAGCAGCGGAATCCCGGTTCGCACCCCCTCCACCCCGAACTCGCCCAGCGCCCGCCGCGCCCGCGCACAGGCCGCCTCCACGCCGCCGGACGGAACGTGCGCGACCACCTTCGCCAGCAGGGGGTCGTACCGCATGCCGACCTCGGCCCCCGCCCGGACGGCCGTTTCCACCCGGATGCCCGGCCCGGTCGGCAGGTCGAAACGCGTGATCCGTCCGGCCTCCTCGGCGGTGACCCGCGCCTGCACGGCGAACCCGCGCGGCGCGGCGGGCGGCCCCGGGAGCCCCAGCTCCTCGAGTGTCGCCCCGGCGGCGATCCGCAGTTGCAGGGCGACCAGGTCGAGGCCGGTCACCTCTTCGGTGACCGTGTGCTCCACCTGGAGACGGGGATTGGCCTCGATGAAGGAGAACTCCTCGCCGCGCACCAGGAACTCGAAGGTGACCAGGCTGGAGCAGCGGGTGGCACGGGCCAGCCGCAGGGCCGCGCCGAGGATCTTCTCCCGTACGCCGTCGCCGAGTTCGGGAGCGGGCGCGATCTCGACCAGCTTCTGGTGGCGTCGCTGGGCGCTGCAGTCCCGGTCCCACAGGTGCGTGACGGCGCCGGTCGCGTCACCGACGATCTGCACCTCGATGTGCCGAGCGCCCTCCAGCAGCCGCTCCGCGTACAACTCGCCCCGCCCGAAGCCCTGTTGCGCCTCCGAACGGCACCGCTCCCACGCCTCCTCAAGCTCCTCCGCCCGGCGCACGACCCGCATCCCGCGACCGCCGCCCCCGCCGGCCGCCTTCACCATCACGGGCCCGTCCGCCAGCAACTCCCTCGCCCCGTCGGGCCCGACGGCCCCGGCGAGCAGGGAACGCCGAGCCCGGCGGCGAGCTCCCGGGCCCGTCGCTTGTCCCCGAAGACGTCCAGAACCTCGGGGGAGGGCCCGACGAAGACGATCCCGGCCTCCCCGCACCGGCGCGCGAACCCGGCGTCCTCGCTCAGGAAGCCGTAGCCGGGGTGCAGGAAGCCGCATCCGGTGGCGCGGGCGGCGGCGAGCAGCGCGGCACCGTCCAGGTAGCCGCTCAGCGGCACCGCCTCGTCGGCCGATCGCGTGTGCGCGGTGTCGCCCTCTTCGTACACCGCGACCGTACGCAGCCCGGCCTCCGCCGCGGCGCGCAGGACGCGTACGGCGATCTCCCCGCGGTTGGCGACGAGCACGGCGGCAGCACCCATGGGAGCCCTCCTGGACACGGACCACATCGACCGGCCCGGTCATGATCTCAGGCGCACCGGCCGAGCTGCCCTCGGGTGCGAGGTCACTTCCGTGCCGCCCGGCCGATCGACTCGACCAACGGCAGCAGCCGCTGCGGGACCCGTTCGCGCAGGGCCACCTCGGTGCGGGTGCGGACCACGCCGGGCATGCTGATCAACTTCTGGATGACGTCCTCGAGGTGGGCGTTGTCGCGCGCCACGACCCGCGTCAGCAGATCGCCGCCGCCCGTGATGGAGAAGGCCTCCACGATCTCCGGCACGGCCGCCAGCGCGTCCCCCGCGTCGTCGAGGTGTCCCTGGGTGACCTCGATGTGCACGAACGCGAGGACGGGGTGACCGAGCGCGGCGGGGGAGAGCGTGGGGCCCGTGCCCGTGATCACGCCGTCCCGTTCCAGCCGGTCCAGACGGGCCTGCAGGGTGCCGCGGGCGACCCCCAGGATGCGGGCGTACTCGCGCACGCTCGTACGGGGCTGCTCCAGCAGCAGCCGCAGGATGCGGGTGTCGAGTTCGTCGACCGCCATGTGCGGATTCCCCTCGTGCATGGTCCGTTGGCCCGCCCGTGGCCGCCCCCGGACCGGTGTCGCTGTGCCAACGGCCCAGCATAATCGGCGCCGCTTGAGCCAGCAGGACGTCGGATGCTGCAATGAGGACGTCGATGGCGCTGCGGACCCCGCGGCGCCTTTTTCATGCCGGTGTCCAAGGGGGCGGGTAAGCGTGCTGAAGAGGGTGTTCGTGGCTCCGGACCCGGGGCGGCTGCGGCTGCGGTTCGCCGCCCGCGCCGTCGCCGGGATCGGAGCGGCCGTGGTCCTGTGCGCTCTGGCCGGACTCTCCCTCCCCGGTACGGTCACCGGCGGCCTGGCCGCGCTGCTGGCGCTGTTCACCGTCTCCGACGCCACCGTCCGCGGACAGGCGGTCACCACCGCGCTGCTGCCCGCCGTCGGCCTGCCGGTGCTCGCCGCCGCGGCCGAGCTGCACGCCCACCCGGTCGCCCGCGACCTCGTCTTCCTCGCCGTCGTCGGCGCCGGCGTGTACGCCCGCCGCTTCGGCCCGCGCGGACACAGCCTCGGCGTGTTCGCGTTCATGACGTTCTTCATGGCGCAGTTCCTGCACGCGACGACCGGGCAGCTGCCCGAGCTGTACGTCGCCGTCGTCCTGTCCGTGCTCACCGCCGCGGCCGTGCGCTTCGGCCTGTGGTGCTACGAGGCTCACCTGCCCCCGGCGCCCGCTCCCGCCCCGCCGCCGGGTACCGGCCTGGCCCGAGTGACCACCCGCCAGGCCGTCCAGGCCACCGCCGGGGCGGGCTTCGCGCTCCTCGTGGGCCACCTGGTGTCCGGACAGCGCTGGTACTGGGCCGTCGGCGCCACCTGGTGGGTCTTCGTCAACACCACCTCGCGCGGAGAGACCCTGGTCCGCGGCTTCCGCCGGGTCCTGGGCACCGTGATCGGCATCGGCCTGGGCGTCCTGATCGCCGTCCCGGTGGACGGAGCGGCCCTCCCCACCGCCGTACTCCTCGCCGCCTGTGTCTTCGGGATCTTCTACTCGGCCGCGGTCTCGTACACCTGGATGATGCTCTGCGTGACCCTCCTCGCCGAGCTTCTCTACGGGCTGCTGGGCGTGCTCACCCCCGGCCTGCTGGTGCTGCGCCTGGCCGAGACCGCCGTCGGCGCGCTGGGCGCCGCGCTGGCCGTGCTCCTCGTCCTCCCGGTCACCACCCACACCACCACCGACGCCTGGATCCAGCGCGCCCTGCGCTGCGTGCACGCCTGCACCGCGGAGGCCGCCGCACGGCTGGCGGGCGTCCCCGAAGCCGACCCGGCACCCAAGGTGGCCGAACTGGAACAGCTGCTGGGCCGCGTACGGCTGTCCGTGGCGCCCCTCGTTCACCCGCTCAACCCGATGCTGGGCCGCAAGCGGCGCGCCCGCCGGGTGCTGGACCTGCTCGACGACTGCGCCCGCGAGATCCGCGGCCTGGTCACGGTCGCCGCCGACCCGGAGGCCTCCCACGACGCCCGGCTCGCCGCCGCCTGCTGGCGCGTCGAGGCCGCCGTCGAGGCGCTGACCGGCGACGGACGACGGCAGCCCGCCGCCCTCGTCGGCGAGCCGCCCGTGGCCGAACCCGCCCTCACCCACCTGCACGGCCTGGAACGGGCCCTCGCGGAACTCGCGACACCGCTGCGGACGCCCTCGGGCTCCCGCCTGGTGGGAGCGTGACCCCCGAACTTTCCACCCCTTTGGTCTAGACCTCGGTTGATCGACTGCTACGGTCGCCTCCGACGGCACAGACCGAGAGGGGACTGCGGTGACAGACGGCGGCAGGCGGCTACGGCGGGCCTTCATCGGATCGTTCACGGCGGCCGGAGGCCCCGGCATCGTGACGGCGGCCGTGACGGGAGACGGCGGCCTGAACCTGCTCGGCAGCGTCGACGGCACGCCCGACCCGTCCTACCTGGCCCTGGCGCCCGACGCGGGCACCCTCTACGCGGTCAGCGAGACGGCCGAGGGCGCGGTGGCCGCGTACCGGGTACGGGGGGACCGGCTGGAACGGGCCGGCGCTCCCGTGCCGGTCGGCGGTCAGGAGCCGACACACCTGAGCGTCCTCGACGGACACGTCCTGACCGCCAACTACGGCTCCGGCAGCGTCTCCGCCGTCCCCGTCCGCCCGGACGGCACCCTCGGCGACACCGTCTCCGGCATCCTCCAGCACACCGGATCCGGCCCCCACGCCCGTCGCCAGCAGGGCCCGCACGCCCACCAGGTGCAGCCCGACCCCAGCGGCCGCTGGGCCGTCAGCGTGGACCTCGGCACGGACTCGGTCCGCGTGTGCGCCCTCGACGGCGGCGCCCTGGACCTGCACCGGGAGTGTCCCCTGCGCCCCGGCTCGGGCCCGCGTCACCTCGCCTTCCACCCGGACGGCACGCGCGCGTACGTGGTCAACGAGCTCACCCCGACCGTCACCGTCTGCCACTGGGACGCCGACGCGGGCACCCTCAAGCCGCTCACCGAGGTGCAGGTGCTGCCCGCCGCCCCGGCGGGCGACGCCTATCCCTCGGGGATCGTGGTCTCGCCCGACGGCCGTTTCGTGTGGACGGCCACCCGGGGTGAGGACGTCCTGTCCACCTTCGTCGTGGAGGGCGACGGGCTGCGTCTGGCCGGCACCGTCCCGTGCGGCGGCGACTGGCCCCGGGCCCTCACCGAGTCCCACGGCTTCCTGTACGCCGCGAACGAGCGCTCCGGCGAGGTGACCTGGTTCGCCGTCGACCCGGCCACGGGACTGCCCCGCTACGAGGGCTCGGTCGAGGTGCCCGCCGCCTCGTGCGTGGTCTTCGCCTGAGCCCGGAGCGACACAAAGCCGCAGAGCCCGCTCCCGAAGTCCGGAGCGGGCCCTGCGGCTTGCCTGCGGCGATGCCGTGCGCGGTGCGTCAGCGGACCGGCGCACCCTGCGGCTGCTGCGGGGCGATGCCCAGCGCCGTCGTGTACTTGGCCAGCGCGAGCTTGCCGATCGCCGGGTACGGGCCGAGCGCCTCGGCGGCGGAGCAGCCCGCCTCCCTGGCCGCCTCCTCGATGAGACCCGGGTCGATCTCCGGCCCTATCAGGTACGGCGCCAGCGCCAGCTGCTGCGAGCCCGAGGAACGCAGCTGCTCGGCCACGGATGCGATCGCGCCCTCCTGGTCCAGCGCCGCCGCCATCACCGGCACGGCCAGGCGCGCGGCGAGCAGCATGCCGGTGATCCCCGCCGCCTGCACCGCCTCGTCACCGCCGACCGAGGCCAGGATGATGCCGTCCGCCGCGGTCGCCACCGTGAACAGGCGGGCCCGGTCGGCGCGGGCCAGACCGGCCTCCGACAGCCGCACGTGCAGCGCCTCGGCGAGCAGCGGGTGCGGGCCCAGCACATCGGTCAGGTCCGCCGCGACCCGACTGTCCATGACGGCCTGGCGGATGACACGCAGCAGCGCGCTGTCCGGGCCGGCCAGCAGCGGCACGACGACGGCCACGGGGCCGTCCGGCTCCTTGACGTCGTGACCGGCGGCCTTGGCCTGCTCATAGCGGGCCGAGCGCTCCTCGGCGGCGTGCGCGAGCACGGACTGGAGCGTGGGGAACTCCGCGTCGTCCCCGTCCAGGTAGCCGATCCGCGCGTCGAGGCCGGGGAGCTCGGAGCGGGCGATGCTCACGACCTCCTCGGCGAGACTGCGCGTGGGAGCGGCGGGAGTGCCCGGCACCGCGAGGACGAGCGCGGGCGCGCCCTCGGGAGCCGCCAGCGGCTCGGGTCGGCGGTGCCGCCCGGGCTGGCGAGGTCGCGGCATTCGTACTGGCAGGCCGGACGCGGGTCCAGTGGGGGAGCTCATGGCGACGCATGTTACTGGCTTCCTGGGCTTCCCTGTTCGGGGAGGGTGCAGGTGAGCGGTATCCGTCCGGTTTTGTCTGATGAGTAACGTACGGATCAGAAGTGATCGGAGTACGAACCGGGCGCATCGCCAAGCATGGGGAGAAGCCCGGGGATGGTCGCTTATGTGGTCACCACGGACAACAGCGCCGCGTCACCCGGCAGAGTGAGACCGTCGGCCGCCAGATCGGCGGCGATGCGCGCGGCGCCGGTGAGCGGGTCACCGGCGGCCGTCTCCCGCCGCGCCCAGGACAGCTTTTCGGCCAGTTCCTCCTCCAGCGGTACGAGGAGGGGCTCGCCCATCTTGAACAGACCACCCGTGAAGGCGACCACGGGCTCGCCCCCGGCCGGGCACACCGCCGCGGCGGACTCGGCCATGTGCCGCGCGGCCGCGCGCAGGATGCCCGCCGCCACCGGATCGCT
Source organism: Streptomyces sp. SLBN-31 (assembly GCF_006715395.1). Classification (NCBI taxonomy): domain Bacteria; kingdom Bacillati; phylum Actinomycetota; class Actinomycetes; order Kitasatosporales; family Streptomycetaceae; genus Streptomyces; species Streptomyces sp. SLBN-31. The sequence continues at coordinate 1,251,302 of NZ_VFNC01000002.1, read as the reverse complement.
CTCGGCGCAGGCGGCGACCTCCGGTGCGAAGGAGGCGAGGACGGCGGGGCGGTCCGGGCGGGGGTAGAGCCGCCCCGGCAGGCCCGGCAGGGGCCCGAACAGCCCCTCGGCGCGCGCCCGCAGGGCCGCGGACCCACCGGCCCGTCCGTCGTACGCGCGCAGCGCGGCCTCCAGCCCGGCCCGTCCGATCCAGGCGCCGCCGCCGCAGTCACCGAGCAGATGGCCCCAGCCGTCCGCACGACGCCAGCCGGTCAGGTCGGTGCCGATGGCGATCAGCCCCGTGCCGGCCGCGACGACGGCACCGGCGCGCGGACCGAGCGCGCCGACGTACGCGGTGACCGCGTCGGCCGCCAGGGCCACTCGCCGCACCCCGAACTCCCGGCGCAGCGCGCCCGGAAGCTCGGCCCTCAGCCCGTCCCCCAGAGTGGCGAGCCCGGCGGCCCCGACGACCGCCGCCCGCAGCCGGGTCACACCGCTCTCGCTCAGCAACGCCCGCACCATGGGCACCAGTTGCTCCATCAGATGCCCGGGGTCGATGCCCCGCGGCCCCGTGCGCACCGGCAGCGACGACGACGCCTCCGCGAGGGTGGCCCGCCGCAGGCTCGCGACGGCGGCACGCAGCCCGGAGCCCCCGGAGTCGACGGCGAGGACGCCGACGGAACCCCCGCCCCGCCCGGCGGAGTCCGTGTCCCGTGTGTCCGGGTCGCCGTCGGTCACGGCAGGCGCCAGTCCACCGGCTGTCCGCCCTGTCCGATCAGCAGGTCGTTGGCGCGGCTGAAGGGACGGGACCCGAAGAAGCCGCGGTCGGCCGACATGGGGGAGGGATGGGCGGACTCGACGGACGGCAGGCGGCCGAGAAGCGGCCGCAGATTGCGCGCGTCGCGGCCCCACAGGATGGACACCAGCGGTTTTCCACGGGCGGTCAGGGCCCGTATCGCCTGCTCGGTGACCTCCTCCCAGCCCTTGCCCCGGTGCGCGCCGGGCTTGCGCGGGGAGGTGGTCAGCGCCCTGTTGAGCAACAGCACCCCCTGCCGGGTCCACGGCGTCAGATCGCCGTTGGACGGCTGGGGGAGCCCCAGATCGGTGTTGAGCTCCCGGAAGATGTTGATGAGACTGCCCGGCAGCGGCCGCACCTCCGGTGCCACCGAGAAGGACAGTCCCACCGCGTGTCCGGGGGTCGGGTACGGATCCTGCCCGACGATCAGGACGCGTACCTCGTCGAAGGGCTGCTGGAAGGCCCGCAGGACGTTCGCTCCGGCGGGGAGGTAGGTGCGCCCCGCGGCGATCTCCCCGCGCAGGAAGTCCCCCATCTCGGCGATCCGTCCGGCGACGGGTTCCAGGGCCTTCGCCCAGCCCGCTTCGACGATTTCATGCAACGGTCGTGGTGCCACGGGCGTCACCCTACTGCCGTACGGGCAGCGGAGATCAACCGGTGGCCAAGGCCGTGCGATCCCCCCACTCGACTCATCAGACCACCGCGGCCCGCACGCACAGCACGTCCGGCAGATGCGACGCCAACTGCCGCCAGCTGTCGCCGTCGTCGGCCGACGCGAACACCTCGCCGTTGCGGTTGCCGAAGTACACGCCCGCCGGGTCGGCGTCGTCCGTGCACAGGGCGTCCCGCAGCACCGTGCCGTAGTGGTCCTCCGCGGGCAGGCCCGCCGACAGCGGCTCCCAGCTCTTGCCCGCGTCCGCCGTGCGGAACACCCGGCAGCGGTGGTCGGCCGGCACGCGGTCGGCGTCGGCGTTGATCGGAAACACGTACGCCGTGTCGCCGCGGTGGGGGTGGGCCGCTGCCGCGAAGCCGAAGGTGGACGGAAGGCCTTCGCCGATGTCGGTCCAGTGCGCGCCCGCGTCGTCGCTCCGGTACACACCCCAGTGGTTCTGCAGGTACAGCCGGTCCGGGTCGGCCGCGTCCCGGGCGACCTTGTGCACGCACTGACCGAACTCCGGGTTGGGGTCGGGCAGGAACACAGCGGAGACACCGGAGTTGGAGGGCGTCCAGCTAGCGCCGCCGTCCGTGGTCCGGAACACTCCCGCCGTCGACACGGCGACCGTCACGGCCCGTGGGTCGCGTTTGTCGGTGAGCACGGTGTGCAGCCCCTCGCCGCCGCCGCCCGGAACCCACTTGGACCGGGTCGGGTGCTCCCACAGCGGGCGGACCAGTTCGAAGGTCTCCCCTCGGTCCTCCGAGCGGTACAGCGCGGCCGGCTCGGTGCCCGCGTACACCACGTCGTCCTCCGCGGCCGCCGGGTGCAGCTGCCACACCCGCTCCAGCGACGCCCCCGTGTCCTTGGGGAACTTGACGGCCGGCCGGGCCGGTTCGGTCCAGCTGCGGCCGAGGTCGTCGGAGTGGAACACGGACGGGCCCCAGTGGGCGCTGTCGCCGCCGGCCAGCAGCCGGGGACGCCCGCCCCGGGTGTCGATCGCGACCGAGTACACGGCCTGCGCGTTGAAGTACGGACTCTCGTCGAACTCCCAGGTGCCACCCCGCCTCCGCCCGATGAAGAGGCCTTTGCGCGTGCCCACGGCCAGCAGTACCTCGGTCATGCCGATCACCTCCGCGACGTCTTTATCCCAGACATCGGCCAGTCTGCACCCAGCCACTGACAGTCACCTCTGGGTACGGCATCGCCGCAGCTCAGCGCGGCCCTGGCAGCCCCGGACCGCGATCTTTCGGACTCTTTCGCGAAGTGGCCCGCGCGATTCGGGAAGCCGTGCGACCGTCGAGTCGGGGTACCCGCCTGAGCATCCGGGGATCTCGGCCCGTAAGGGAGGGAGATCGGGGATGGTCATGTGCTCATGAGGAGGCTGCCTTCTATGGCGTTCCGTGGTCCGAGGGTGTGGCTGTGGCGCTGGCGACGCAACCCGTTGAAACGCCGCACCGACGCGGTGGAGGCCTGGGTCGTGCTCGGCGCCTGGGTGGTCACCGTGATCGCCGGGGTGCTGGCCGCTCTGGCGGCCACCCAGTCCGTGGAGAACGGGTTGGCCCGCGAGCGGGCCGAATGGCACCGCGTCGACGCGCGGCTGACCGCGAAGGCCCCGGGAAAGGCCACCGCCAACTCCCGGACGGCGAGCGGCGACCAGGTGTGGGGCAACGTGAGCTGGACCGCGCCGGACGGCAGCCGGCACACCGGCCAGGTCCGGGTGGGTCCCGGCAGCCCGGCCGGCAGCACGGTCCCGATCTGGTCCGACCGGCAGGGCCACCTGGTCACCCGGCCCGCCGGCGTCGCCCAGGCCCATGTCCGGGCCGCCCTCATCGGTGTCCTGGTCGGCATCAGCGCCGCGGCGGTCCCCTTCGTCGGCGGCCGGATGCTGTGCGGCCGCCTGGAGCGCCGACGCCTGGACATGTGGGACACCGAGTGGGCCCGCTTCGGCCCCCTGTGGGGACGCAAGACGAGGTGACAGCGGCTGGCTGGGGCGGCGGCACGCCCTGCCGTCGCACCGGCTGTGCCCGGCCACCCGGTGCGAGAGTTCCCTAGGCGGCGCTCATCCCTTCCCGGCACACCCGTAGCAGTCGCAGGTCGTCGGCGATGTCGTGGCTGCCGTAGCCGCCCAGGGACGCCTGGTGGCGCCGTGGGGAGGCGAGTTCGGCGCGCAGCAGATCGTGGAGGGGCTCGGCGACGGGGCCCAGTGCGGTGACGCACTCGGCGACCGGGGGACGGGTGTGCGGGTTCGCCGCCCAGGCCGCCCGCAGGACGGGAGCGGCGACGTCCGTGTGCCCGGCCCCGCCGATCCGCCACAGGGCGCACGCCGCCGACGTCCGTTGCCACAGGTCGTCGGCCGCGGCCATGCGCCGCAGGTCGGCCAGTGCGGGACGGCCCGCGGGACCCAGCCGCGCCAGCGCGTCGGCCGCCGCCGTCCGTCCGCGCCGCTCGCCCCTCAACTCCCGCAGCAGCACCGGCAGTACCGCCGCCGTGTCCTCCTCCACCGCCCACAGCGCCGCTGCGGCGGCGACCGCCGCCCCGGAGTCCAGCAGGCCCCGCAGCACGGGTGCCGCCTCACCGGCCGCCGGCCCGAAAGCCCCCAGGGCGCGGGCCGCCGACTCCACCACCGTGTCCCGGGACCGCAGCCCGTCCGGCATGCCCAGCAGCAGGCGCAGCACCTGAGGTACCGACTCGACGTCCCCGAGGGCCCCCAGTGCCCACAGCAGCGGTGCCGCCCGGTCGTAGGTGTCGGGGGAGTCGAGCGGGACCTCGCCGAGCCTTTGTCGCAGGGCCGGTGCCAAGGGGCGCGCCGCGGGCCCCAGATGGACCACCACGCGCCCGAGCTCATTCGGCACGACGGGTCCGGCCAGCACCTCGGCCAGCAGGGGCGTCGCCCGCGGATCTCCGCACAGGGCCAGGGCCTTGAGTCCGGTGCCCAGGCTCGGCGACCCGTGTTCCCAGTGCCGTACCCACAGCTCCGGACGGGAGGCGACCAGCGTGTGGAGGTGGTCCGCGGCCGGGGCGGCCAGGTCGAGGAGGCCTTCCAGGACGGCCAGCGCCGCGTCGCGCAACCGGTCCTCCTCGGCGCCCAGTTGGGCGCCGATCAGCGCGACCGGTTCGCCGTAGTCGGCACGCCACTCGCGGAACAGCCCCATGGACATCCACACCGCGTTGCACCTGTCGGTCGCGTCCGGGCTGCTCAACTGCCCGACCAGCAGAGCGATCCGCTCCTCCACCCGGTCGTCGAGCGCGCTGTGCAGGGTCCGCAGCAGCTGTGAGCCCTCCTCGTCCGAGGGGCGCAGCCGCCGCAGCCGGCCGATGAGCGTGTCCGTCTCCGGCCGGTCCGGCTCCCCGGGGCGGCACGGCCGCAGCGTCGAGCGCTCCCTGAGCAGCCTTACCACGGTGGGCACCAGTTCCTCGGGAAGCCAGTCGGGGGCGCAGCCCGCGAGCTGTCCGAGCGCCGCCAGCCGCAGTCCGGGCCCGAACGGCGGCGCGCTCTGGGCCGCCAGCAGCTCCACCGCCTCGGCCGCCGGCCCGGGGTGCCGGCGCGCGAACACCCCGAGGGCCTCGGCGAGGGCGAGCAGGACCCGGTCGTCCCGCTCCACGGTGAGCCGCTCCCGCACCAGACCCAGCACGCGCGCGGGTGCGTCGAGGAACCTCACCAGCGCGCCCGCCGCCGCCCGCCGTACCTCGGGGTCGGGGTCCTGGTTCAGCCGTACGAAGACCTCGGCGCCCGCCCGGACCGCCGCGCGGGCCATGGCGCGGGTGTCGTCGCCGACCCGCTCCTCGCCGTCCTGCCCGATGCTGACCAGCAGTTCGACGATGCCGCCCCGCTCGGGCACCGCTTCGTTCGCCACCAGGGCGAGCAGGAACGGCAGACACGCAAGCGTCGAGTCGTACACGTCTCCCTGGTGATGCACCGCTCCGTACATGCCGTCCAGCGCGGTCTCCCGCTCGGCCGGGTCCGCGGAGGCCAGGCCCCTCAGCAGTCCGGGCACGTCCTCCGCGCTTCCGTACGCGTGCCTCAGCGAGGCCCAGTCGACCTCGTCGATCCCCGTGAACACGTTGTCCTCCCCCAGGCGAAGCGCCAACTGTCCGTGAGTCTGCACCACGCCACTGACAACGCAGCGGGATCGGGAGGTCACTGTGCGCAGATCTCGCCTATGGCAAGGGCGACCCGCCGTCCGGCAGGGACCGCTCCAGGATCGCGTCCAGGTCGGCGCCGTCGGGCAGCGTGCCGAAGGCGTGTCCCCAGTCGCCGCCCAGCCGGGTCGCGCAGAAGGCGTCGGCCACTGCGGGCGGGGCGTGCCGGACCAGGAGGGACGCCTGCAGGGCCAGCGCCATCGACTCCACCAGGCGGCGCGCGCCGGCCTCGGAACCGGTGGTGAGCAGCCCTTCCAGGCGGACCACGGCGGCATCCAGCCGGGCGTCCGCGCCCCGCGCCAGGGCCAGTTCGTCGAAGAGGGCCTGCGCGGTGCCGGGCTCCCGGCGCAGCGCCCGCAGCACGTCCAGGGCGTTGACGTTGCCCGAGCCCTCCCAGATCGACAGCAGCGGGGCCTCGCGGTAGTGGCGGGGCATGCCCGACTCCTCGACGTAGCCGTTGCCGCCCAGGCACTCCAGGGCCTCGGCGGTGAAGGCCGGGCCCCGCTTGGTCACCCAGTACTTGCCCACGGCCGTGGCGATCCGCCGGAAGGCCGTCTCACCGGCGTCCCCGCGGACCGCCCGGTCGGCCGCGCCGGCCAGCCGTAGGGTGAGTGTGGTGGCGGCCTCCGACTCCAGCGCGAGATCGGCCGGAACGTTGCGCATCAGCGGCTGGTCGACCAGCCGCGCCCCGAACGCGCTGCGGTGGCGCGCGTGGTGGCCCGCCTCGACGAGCGTCTTGCGCATCAGCGTGGCCGACATCATCACGCAGTCCAGACGCGTGCAGTTGACCATCTCGATGATCGTCTTCACGCCCCGGCCCTCGGGCCCGACCAGCCAGGCCACCGTCCCGTCGAACTCCGGCTCGGAGGAGGCGTTGGAGCGGTTGCCCAGCTTGTCCTTCAGTCGCTGGATGCGGAAGGTGTTGCGGGTCCCGTCGGGCAGGATCCGCGGCACCAGGAAGCAGGAGAGCCCCTCCGGGGCCTGTGCCAGGACCAGGAACACGTCGCACATCGGCGCCGACGTGAACCACTTGTGCCCGCGCAGCCGGTACACGCCGGGCTCGGCGGTCGGCCACGCCGTGGTCGTGTTCGTACGGACGTCGGAGCCGCCCTGCTTCTCGGTCATCCCCATGCCCGCGAGCAGCCCGGGCTTCTCGGTCGGCACCCTCAGCGTGGGGTCGTACTCGCGGCCGGTCAGCAGGGGTTCGTAGACCTTGGCCAGGTCCGGCTGCGCGCGCAGCGCGGGGACCGCCGCGTACGTCATCGACGTCGGGCAGCCGTGCCCCGCGTCGGTGTGCCCCCACACCAGCCCGCCGGCGGTCCTGGCGACGTGGGCGCCGGGCCGGGCGTCCGCCCACGGCGCCCCGGCCAGTCCCTCGGCGACCGCGGCCCGCATCAGGTGGTGCCAGGCGGGGTGGAAGTCGACCTCGTCGATCCGGTTGCCGTACCGGTCGTGCGTGCGCAGCACCGGCTCGTGGACATTGGCGAGTTCCGCCCACTCCTGCGCCTCGGCGCTGCCGGCCCGCAGCCCCAGCCGGCGGACGCCCTCCTCGGCCCATCCGGCGCCCTCGCGCCGCAGACCTTCCAGCAGAGCGGTGTCCTCGGAGGCGTCGTACGGGGTCAGGGGAGGCGGTTGGTTGGTGACGTCGTGCGTGGCGTACTGCGGCTGCGGCCGCGCGGGAACGGGTGTCGAGACCATGCCGACATGTTGCATCTTTTCTGCGCTCGCAGCAATGATGCAACAAGGAGGCGCCCGTAGAGTACGTGCCCATGCGCATGAACGTCTCGGAGCGGTCCGGCCAGGTCGACCTGCGGCCGCTGTCCGCGAGGTCGGTCGTGCTGAGCCTGCTGCTGGGCACGCACCCGCCGGAACTCGCCGTGAAGGATCTCGTCCGGGCGGTGGAGCCCTTCGGCGTCGGCGGCTCCACGCTGCGTGCCGCGCTCAGCCGGATGGTCACCGCCGGGGACCTGCGGCGCTCGGACGACTCCGTCTACCGGCTCAGCGACCGTCTGCTGGCGCGCCAGCGCCGACAGGACGAGGCGGTCGAGGCACGCACGCGCGCGTGGAGCGGTGACTGGGAGATGGTGGTGGTCACGGCGACCGGCCGCGGCCCCGCCGAACGCGCCGAGCTGCGCGCCCGTCTCACCGCCCTGCGACTGGCCGAACTGCGTGAGGGGGTGTGGCTGCGTCCCGCCAACCTCAGCCGCCCCCTGCCGGGCGACCTGTCGGCGGTGGCCGAGACCTGCACCGCCCGCCCCGACCGCCCGGCGCGCGAACTGGCCGAAGGGCTGTGGCCGTTGGACGCGTGGGCCGCCACCGCCCGCGCCCTGCTGGCCCACATCGCTCGGGCCGACCGGCCCGCGGAAGTCTTCGCCGCCTTCGCCGCGGTCGTACGCCATCTGCTGACGGACCCCGTGCTGCCCGCCGGGCTCCTCCCCGCCGACTGGCCGGGTCCGGCCCTGCGCGCCGCGTACGCGGACTACCAGCAGCAGATCACCAGGGACATGGGCACCTGACACGGCGGCCGTACGAAGCACCGTGCGGGTGTGCTTCGTACGGCCTGATCCACCGTGGGGGGAGGGCTACTTGTAGGTGATGTCCGAACTCGCGTACTTGCAGTACGTCCCGTCCGGACCCGAACCGTTCTTCGGCGGCTCCGCGCCCGTGTTGTTGCCGATGTACTTCTGGCAGGGCACGATCTTCTTGCTGCTGTCACCGATGATGGTGATCTTCTTCAGGGTCGCGCTGTCGCCGTAGTTGGTGTTGATGCCGACGAGCGCGGTGCCCTTGTAGGTCGCCTCGATGGTGTTGAGGTTGATCGTCCGCTTGTACTGCGTCTTGCAGTTGCCGCAGCTGCGCACCAGCTTGCCGAAGTTCTGCACGGCGAAGTTCGAGACGTTGAGCGTGCCGGCGCCGTTGAACTGGAACACCTTGTCGCTGGCCTCCTTCGCACCACCGCCGGAGACGGTGTACACGTTGGAGGACGAGGAGCCCCGGAACGTCGCCGCGTCCTCGCCGACGTCCTCCCACCACACGTTCTGCAGCGTGCAGCTGCCCTCGCAGTGGATGCCGTCCGCGGCGGGCGCGCCGATGATGACGTTCTTCAGGACGGCGCCGGCCGCCAGATCCAGGATCGGGTCCTGGTCCTCGTTCTGCCCGCCGGTGCCGAGGTCGCCGCTGCCGTAGAGGCGCTTCATCCCGTAGTCCTTGGTACCGGAGATCGAGATGGTGGCGGTGACGGCCTGGCTGCCGTTGGCGGTGGGCCAGGTGGCGGCACTCGCCGGAGCGGCTCCTTCCGTCATGATCATGACAGACGTGAGGCCGAGCGCGGCCAGGGCGCCGGCCAGTGCGCGCCTGCGGGCGCGTAAGGAAGTTGATGAAGTCATGTCCCGATGCCTTCTTTTTGAGGGGGGTGGGGTCAGAGCTTTCCGGTGCCCGCGCCGCCGGTCACCGAGGCGACGACGGAGGAGGCCGGCTCGGCCGTGTAGCCGTAGGGCGGGCTGGTGAAGGTCCCGACCTGTGAGATCTCGGTCGTGGCGCCGCCCAGGTCGTTGCCCTTGAGGTTGGCGTAGCCGTCCACGTCGCTGTCGCGGTTGGTGGTGACGGCGACCTGGGTGGAGCGGAACACGTTGTTCTCGACGAGCATCTGCGCGCCCATGCGGGAGTGCACGGCCGTCTCGGCGCCGACCACATAGTTGTCGTAGAAGTGCCCGGTGCCGAAACGCAGGCTGGGGATGCGGGAGTTCACGTTGTCGAACCAGTTGTGGTGGTACGTCACCCGCAGGTGCCCGGTGTCCTCGCTCGCGTTGTTGTCGCTGTGGCCGACAAGGGAACCCTTGTAGTGGTCCTTGAAGGTGTTCCAGGAGACGGTCACGTAGTCGGACGCGTGGGTGATGTCGACCAGGCCGTCGTAGTAATCCTTGCCGTGGGTACGGTCGGACGACAGGGAGTTGTGGTCGATCCAGACCTTGGTCGACTTCTGGACCGTGATGGCGTCCGTGCCGACCGCCCTGCTGATGTTCAGGTTGCGGATGATCACGTTGGTGGCGTTCTTCAGCCGCAGTCCGCCGCCGGTGAACCCGGACGACGAACCGACGCCGAGCACCGTGGTGTTGGAGCCGACGTCCACCTGGCCGCTCAGTGGGATCAGGCCACTGACCCTGACGACCTTCGCGGTGCTTCCGGTGACGGCCGACTTGAACGCCGACAGCGTAGAGACGGTCGTCGTCGTGGCGCCGGCGCCGCCGGTGGTGCCGGCACCGAACCCGACCGGCGAGGACTCCGCCGCCGAGGCGGACTGGGGGAGAGCGAGGACGGTGACGGCGGCGAGGGCGGCCGCCGTGGCCGTCACCGCTGTGGATCTTTGCGCGTGTGTACGTGGGGGGCGAGTACGCATGCGGGTGCGTCCCTTCGACAGCGTGCGTGATCGTATATGTGAACGATGTTCGCCATGTTGAGCGTGACGCGGGGGCATTGTGACCCTTTGACCCCCGGAGGGCGCCTGCAAGTCACATCGCTGAACGGACCGTAGGGGGAAAGCGCTTTCTGGTCAACGCTTTGCGCAAAAGAATTCGGTCCGGTCGGTGCGGTGCAAGGGCTTGTCCGGATCTGGGTGCGGAAGTCGCGTGGGAGCGCTTCCATGACGGTTGTGTCCATGTCACCATGCGGGACGCACGCCTCCTCTTTTCCGGGAGATTCCCGGGAGTTCCCGAGTGTCTTCCGGAAGGGGTGGCCCGTATTTCCGGAACGCCCAGAAGGGAGCACAAGGACGTGTCCACCCGCACCCGCCCCCGCGCGACCGTGAGCAGACCGTTGCGGACGATCCTGTCGGCGCTGGTCGCCGTACTGCTGCCGTTACTCGCCGCGGTGACCCTCACCGCGCCGCCGGCCGCCGCCGCCACGCGCGCCGCCGTCCCCACCGCCACCCTCACCGAGGTCACGAACTTCGGGACCAACCCCAGCAACCTGCGGATGTACCTCTACGTGCCCGCCGGCGTCACCGCGCACCCCGCGGTCGTCGTGGCCGTGCACTACTGCACCGGCTCCGGGCCGGCCATGTACAACGGCACCGAGTGGGCGCAACTCGCCGACACCTACGGCTTCGTCGTGATCTACCCCTCGGTCACCCGGGCCAGCAAGTGCTTCGACGTCTCCTCGCCCCAGGCCCTCAAGCGCGGCGGCGGCAGCGACCCCGTCGGCATCAAGTCCATGATCGACTGGGTCACCCGGACCTACAGCGCGGACCCCGGCAAGATCTTCGCCACCGGCATCTCCTCCGGAGCGATGATGACGAACGTCCTGCTCGGCGACTACCCGGACGTGTTCGCGGCCGGCGCGGCCTTCTCCGGCGTGCCCTTCGGCTGCTTCGCCACCACCGACGGCTCCGAGTGGAACAGCGCCTGCGCGAACGGCACCGTCACCCACACCCCGCGGGAGTGGGGCGACCTGGTGCGCGGCGCATACCCCGGCTACACCGGGCGCCGACCGCGCATGCAGCTGTGGCACGGCACCGACGACGCGACGCTGCGCTACCCCAACTTCGGGGAGGAGATCAAGCAGTGGACCGACGTCCTCGGCGTCGGCCAGACCCCGGCCGCCACCGACACGCCCGCCTCCGGCTGGACCCGCACCCGCTACGGCTCCACCGGTGACCAGGCGCCCGTCGAGGCGATCAGTCTCCAGGGCGTCGGCCACAACCTCTACACCTACGGCATGGCATCAAGGGCGCTGACCTTCTTCGGCCTCGGCACCTCGGGTCCCGCACCCCAGCCGCAGCCCGGCGCCTGCAGGGTGACCGCCACCACCAGCGCCTGGAGCACGGGCCTGACCGGCTCGATGACCGTCACCAACACCGGCACCACGACGATCAACGGCTGGCAGCTCGGCTTCACCCTGCCCGCCGGGCAGACCATCACCAACGGCTGGGGCGCCACGTACGCGCCGAGCAGCGGTGCGGTGACGGCCACCAACGCGTCGTACGACGGGACGATCGCCCCGAACGCGAGCGTGAGCATCGGCTATCAGGCCAACCACAGCGGCAACAGTGCGGCGCCCGCCGCCTTCACGCTCAACGGGACCGCCTGTTCGTCGAGTTGACTCGTCCCGAGTGTCGCGGTGGCCGGAGGCGGCGATCTCCGGCCATCGCGGCGTTCGCAACCGCTTCCGGGCGCCGCTTCCTCGCGGCGCTCTCTCTCCTTCGTGTCCGGATGACGTGGCGCAGAGCGGGAACCCGGCCAATCCGGCAAAGCGAACTCATACGGATCGAGGAGAGTCATGGCTCGGCAGGAGCAACGGTCGTCGTCGACGACCCTTCCGGAGCCGCTGCGGACCGCGGCCTCGGCGCTGCGGCACGTGCCCGGCGCCGGGATGGTGAGCAGGGTGGCCGGGGGAGCGCTGGACAAGGTCGGGGCCGTGTCACCGCGGGGGCGGCGCCTGGCGGTGTACACGGGGGCCGGGGTGCTCGGTGTCGCGGGTGTCGTGGAGTGGCCCGTCGCCCTCACGGGCGCGGCGGTGGCCTGGCTGACACAGCCGCGACCGGAGGAGCGGGAGCGTTCCGGGGACGCCGGGGACTCCCGGGGCTCGGGGGAGTCCGGGGGTGGCGTACCCGCGGGTGAGATCGGGGTGATCCCGCTGGACGAGGAACCCGAGGAGCCGGAGACGCCCGCGGACGAGATGGGGGAGATGCGCGCGGGCGAGGGGCGCGAGACGCCTTCGGGCCGGGGGTCCGAGGCGTCCTCGGGCCAGGGGGCCGAGATGTTCGGCCAGGGCTCCGAGAGGTCTTCTGGCCACGGGCCTGACACCTCCTCGGGCCAGGGGCCTGACACCTCCTCGGGCCAGGTGTTCGAAGCGCCCTCGGGTGATGTGGGCACGACGCCCGGGGCCGGTAGGGGCGGAGCGCCCGGCGGCCTCCCGTCCGACGAGCAGCCGGTGATCACCGGTGACACCCAGCTGCCCACGGGCCCCAGGGCGCCGGCCCCCGGCGAGGCCGAGACGACGACCGACGACGAGGAGCGGATTCTGGGGCGGCACGCGCCGGTCCTGGGCGCGATGGAGCCGGTGACCGGCGATGGGCGGCAGCTGTCCGACACGCAGGCGGCGGGTCCCGGATGGACGGGCGTGGAGACGCCGGAAGCCGGTGCGATGGCGCCGGTGCCCGGTGACACGCGGCAGACGCCGGGTCAGACGCCGGGTCCCGTGCTCGCCCGTGATGTGGAGGATCTGCCCGGTCCTGAGGCGCCGGAGCCCGGGGCGGCCGCGGAGAAGGGCGCCGGTGGCGTGCCGCAGGCGTCCGGTACCGAGGCGCCGGGTCCCGTGCTCGCCCGTGATGTGGAGGATCTGCCCGGTCCTGAGGCGCCGGAGCCCGGGGCGGCCGCGGAGAAGGGCGCCGGTAGCGTGCCGCAGGCGTCCGGTACCGAGGCGCCGGGTCCCGTGCTCGCCCGTGATGTGGAGGATCTGCCCGGTCCTGAGGCGCCGGAGCCCGGGGCGGCCGCGGAGAAGGGCGCCGGTGGCGTGCCGCAGGCGTCCGGTACCGAGGCGCCGGGTCCCGTGCTCGCCCGTGATGTGGAGGATCTGCCCGGTCCCGAGGCGCCGGAGCCCGGGGCTGCCGAGAGCGGGTCGGACGACGGGGGCGTCGGTGGGCGTGCTTCGGGGGAGGGGGTGTGATGGTTCTGGGACTGCTGACACGGCCCGCCGCCACCGCGGGCCGGCTCGCCGTGGCAGGGCCGCGGCTGCTGGTCCGCGGGACGGCTCCCGCGGTGGGCACGGCGGCCGGGGCCGTGGCGGGGGCGGCCCGGGCCGGGGTGCGCGGCGCGGACGGCGTCGCGCACGTCACGCGCGTCGCCCGGGCGGCGCTGCCGGGCAGCCGGGGGCCCTGGCGGGTCGGCACCAGGACGCATCTCGCACTGCGCCCCGAGGAGCCGGAGCGGGTGCGTCGGGAGGGCGGGAAGGAGCATCTGGCGCGGCGGGTCGCGGAGACCCTGGCCGAGCGGCCGGACGTGGCGTACGCGTACTGGGACGGCGGACTGCGCAGGCTGGTGGTGGTCGCCGCCGAGGAGACGCTCGGCGACCGGGTCGTGGAGGCGGCGGGCGAGGCCGCCGAACGGCACGGCCTGGTGCCGACCGACGAGGCGGTGGAGGAGTTCGCCCACCCCGCCGACCCGGCCGGGGTACGGGCCGCCGCGATGGCCCTCGCGGCCGACGGGCTGGGAGTCGCGCTCGCGCTGGCCGGCTACGGCCTGCGGCTGCCGCCGACGCCACGCCAGGTGACCGCGCTGGTGACGCTGCTGCGCGAGAACCCCAGGGTCCGCGGCTGGCTGCGGGACCGGCTCGGCCGTACCCGGATGGACCTGCTGCTGGCCGGCGTCAACGCGGCCGTGCACGGGGCCGGCCGGACCCCGACCGCCCTGGTGCTCGACGGGGCGCTGCGCTCCTGCCAGCTGGTCGAGACGGTGGCCCGGGTGACCGCGTTCGAAACGGCGCACGACGAGGTGTGCACCCCCGACCGGTGCGGCGTACCGGCGGATCATTCGCCGCGCCCGCCGCTGCGGACGTCCCCGGCGCAGGAGTACGCCGGTCACGCCTCCGTCGGCAGTCTGCTCGGTGCCGTGGCCGCCCTGCTGGTCAAGCGCGACACCAACGAGGCCGCCGAGGCGGTCCTCGCGGGCTCGCCCAAGGCGGCGCGCTACGGTCCCGCGGCCTTCCACGCCGTGCTGAGCACCGCGCTGTCGCGGACCGGGGTGCTGGTCCGTGACACCGAGCGCCTGCGAGAGCTGGAGATGGCCGACACCGTCGTCCTGCACCCGAGCGCCCTGCGCACACCGGGCGAGGGAGCGGACAAGTGGGCCGAGCCGGTCCTGGACGCGGCTCGGAGGGCGGGGCTGCGCGTCGTGCTGGGGGACGATCCGGCGCTCGCCGACTTCACCGGTCTCGCCGACACCGTGCTGCCCGCCGAAGAGTCGCTGGGCGAGGCGGTGCGCCGGCTGCGCGAGGAAGGCGCCACGGTGGTCACCGTCGCCCGGCCCCGGTCGGCGGACGACACGGACGTACTGACCGGGCTGCTCGCCGGTGACGTGGCGGTCGCGCTGACGGATCACGACGGTGCCGTCGTGTGGGGCGCGGACGTGCTGGCGCCGCACGGTCTGAGCGACGCGTGGCGGCTGCTGGCCGCCATCCCGGCGGCGCGCGCGGTCGGCCGCAGGTCGCAGACGCTCGCCCGCTCCGGCGCCACACTGTCCGGGATCCTGGTGGCGGTCGGCGAGTCCAGCGCCCGGGGCCGCAACCGCCCGCCGTGGCCCGGTCTGCGCCACACCCCGGTCGACGTGAGCGCGGCCGTGGCCCTGTTCTCCGGCGCCCGCGCGGCCCTGCGCGTGGCGGCGGCACCCGCTCCGCACCCGCGCCCCCGGGTGGCCTGGCACGAACTGGACCACAAGGGCGTACGACGTCACCTGAAGCGTCTGGCCGAGGCGGAACCGGGCGAGAGGCGGCGGGTGACGGCCCAGGCGGGTCGGGCCGCCCGCCGCGTGGGCCGGCATCCGCTGTTCGCACCGGCGCGCTGGTCGGTGCAGCTGGCCCAGGCCGTGCGCGGGGAGCTGGACGATCCCCTCACCCCGGTGCTGGTGGTCGGCTCGGCCGCCGAGGCGATCCTCGGCTCCGCCGTTGACGCCCTGCTGGTCGTGGGCGCGCTCGACTTGAACGCCCTGGTCGGCGGGTTCCAGCGGCTGCGGGCCGAGCGGGCCCTGTCCGGGCTGCTGGACGAGCACAAGCAGATGGCGCGCGTCGCGCCCCGGGACGAGGCCGAGCAGGGCGGCACCCGCATCGTCGACGCGGCCCGGCTGCGGCCCGGCGACGTGATCGAACTCGGTGCCGACGACGTGGTCCCGGCCGACGCGCGGCTGCTGTGGCAGGACGGGCTGGAGGTCGACGAGTCCGCGCTGACCGGGGAGTCCCTGCCGGTGGAGAAGCAGACCGACCCGACACCGCACGCCGCGGTCGCCGAGCGCAGCTGCATGGTCTTCGAGCACACCACCGTGGTCGCGGGACAGACCCGCGCCGTCGTGGTGGACACCGGCGAGCGCACCGAGGCCGCCCGCGCCGTCCACCTCGCCTCCCGTACGCCCCCGGCCGCCGGAGTGCAGGGCAGGCTGCAGGAACTCACCGCCAAGGCACTGCCGTTGACCCTGGCCGGGGGAGCGGCGGTGACCGGGCTCGCGCTGCTGCGCCGCACCCCCATCCGCGAGGCGGTCGCCGGTGGGGTGGCCGTCGCCGTGGCCGCCGTACCCGAAGGGCTGCCGCTGGTGGCCACGGTGGCCCAGCTCGCCGCCGCCCGGCGGCTCAGCCGCCGCGGTGTCCTGGTCCGCACCCCGCGCACGCTCGAGGCGCTGGGCCGGATGGACATCATCTGCTTCGACAAGACCGGCACCCTCACCGAGAACGCGCTGCGCCTGACCCGGGTCTCGGACGCCGACGGTGATGTCCACGCCGTGGACGACGACGCGGCCGTGCCCACGCTGCGGGTCGCGGCGCGCGCCTGTCCCCAGAACGGCGACACCGACCGGATCGTGCACGCCACCGACGAGGCGGTGCTCGACGCGGCCGGCCCCGACCCTGACTGGAGCCAGCTCGAGGGGCTGCCGTTCGAGGCCGCCCGCGGCTACGCCGCCGCCGTCGGACGGGGCGCGGACGGCACACGGATGCTGGTGGTCAAGGGGGCGCCGGAGAACATCCTGCCGGCCTGCGCCGGCCTGCCCTCCCACGTCTTTGACACGGCGTCCGCGCTGGCCGCCGACGGGCTGCGCGTGCTGGCCGTGGCCGAACGCCGGCCGGCGGACGGCGAGAGCGACCCGGACGTACTCCAACAGCCCTTGCAGGAACTGGAGTTCGTCGGACTGCTGGCGCTGTCGGACCCGCCGCGGGAGACCTCCCCGGCTCTGCTGCGGGGCCTGAGCGAGGCGGGCGTGCGGCCGGTCATGCTCACCGGCGACCATCCGCAGACCGCGCGGTCCATCGCCACCGACCTCGGCTGGCCCGAGGACACGGTCGTGGTCACCGGCGACGAGCTGACGGCCGCGGACCGCTCGGCCAGGGCGCGGATGCTGGAGCACGTGGGTGTGGTGGCCCGGGTCGCGCCCGAGCAGAAGCTGCAGGTCGTCGAGGCGCTGCGGGACGCGGGCCGGGTCGTCGCCATGGTCGGCGACGGCGCCAACGACGCCGCCGCGATCCGGGCGGCCGACGTCGGCGTCGGCATCAACGCCCGGGGTTCGGCGGCCGCCCGCAACGCCGCCGACCTGGTTCTCACCGAGGACGACCTGTCGGTCCTGATCGAGGCGATCCACGAGGGCCGTGCCCTGTGGCACAGCGTCGCCGACGCCATCGCCATCCTGATCGGCGGCAACGCCGGCGAGGTCGGCTTCGGCATCCTCGGCACGCTGTTGTCGGGCCGAGCGCCGCTGTCCACCCGGCAGATGCTGCTGGTGAACCTGTTCACCGACCTGTTCCCGGCGATGGCGGTGGCGGTGACGCCGGACGAGAAGGCGCAGGCGGCGGCGGCCGGGTCGCCGGAGGACACCTCCGACGTGCTGGGCGCGCCGCTGATCCGGCAGATCCGGGACCGTGCCCTGACGACCAGTCTGGGCGCGACCGCGGCGTGGCTGTTCGGCCGCTTCACACCGGGCACGGCCCGCCGTTCCGGCACGATGGCCCTGTGCGGGGTGGTCGGCACCCAGCTGGCGCAGACCCTGCTGGACCGCCGGGACAGCCCGCTGGTGCGGGTCACGTCGATCGGCTCCGCGGTGGCGCTGGTCGCCCTGATCCAGACCCCGGGCGTCAGCGGGTTGTTCGGCTGCACCCCGCTGGGACCGGTCGCCTGGGCGGGTGTCGCCGCGGCGATCGCGCTGGCGCTTGCGGGGCAGCGGGCCGTGCCCGGGCTGGAGGAGGCGGTGCGGCGGCTGGCCCGGTGACACAGGATGTTCGCACCATAGGCACAGAAAGCGTCCGTCTTCTCCGCGCTTACGACCACCTGGCTCTGTTTTATTTGCTGGTCGTCCGTACCGCACCGAGAAGGATCAAGCCGTGACATCGAACGCGACCCACATCGATCACCTACCCGTCTACGAAAGCCTCGTCCGGGAACGCGGTGACGTCGTGGCGGAGACCCGCGAGGTGGCCGAGCTGGCCCAGCACCAGGCATGGCAGGGCCTGCACGGCCACGCCGTCGCGGCCGGCTCCGACTTCGACCCGCAGTGAGCTACACGGACCGGTGGTACTGGTCCGGCACGTGCACGTCCCCGCCCTGCTCCCGCGCCGCGTGCCGCGCCCAGGAGGGGTTGCGCAGCAGCTCGCGGCCCAGCAGCACGGCGTCGGCCTCGTCGTTGGCCAGGATCTTCTCGGCCTGTTCGGCGTCGGTGATGAGGCCGACGGCGGCCACGGGCAGGGCGGTCTCGGCCTTCACCCGGGCCGCGAACGGCACCTGGTAGCCGGGACGGACCGGGATGCGCACACCGGAGGCGTTGCCACCGGTGGAGACGTCCAGCAGGTCGATGCCGTGGGCCCGGAGGTCCGCGGCGAACCGGACGGTGTCGTCGGCCGTCCAGCCGCCGTCCTGAAGCCAGTCGGTCGCCGAGATCCGGAAGAACAGCGGCTTGTCCTCGGGCCACACCTCCCGAACGGCGTCCACGACCTCGAGGGCGAAACGGGTGCGGTTGTCGTAGGAGCCGCCGTAGGCGTCGGTGCGGTGGTTGGAGTGGGGCGAGAGGAACTCGTTGATCAGGTAGCCGTGGGCGCCGTGGATCTCGGCGACCTCGAAACCGGCGGCGAGGGCGCGGCGGGCGGCGTCGGCGAACTGGCCGACGATCTCCTGGATCTGCTCCACCGACAGCTCGGTCGGCACCACGTGCCGGTCGTCGAACGCGACCGCGCTCGGCGCGAGCGGCTGCCAGCCGTACGCCTCCGGACCCACCGGTCCGCCACCCTTCCACGTCCGGTCGGTCGAGGCCTTGCGGCCGGCGTGGGCGAGCTGGATGCCGGGCACCGTGCCCTGGGAGGCGAGGAAGCGGGTGATCCGCCGGAACGCCTCGACCTGCGCGTCGTTCCAGATGCCCAGGTCGTACGGGGAGATGCGGCCCTCGGGCGACACGGCCGTGGCCTCGGTGAGGATCAGGCCCGTGCCCCCGGCCGCGCGGGCCGCGAGGTGGGTGAAGTGCCAGTCGTTCGGCGCGCCGGTCCCGGGGCCCTCGGGGTCGGCCGAGTACTGGCACATCGGGGCCATCCACACCCGGTTCGGAATGGTCACGTCACGCAGGGTGAAGGGCTGGAAGAGGGCGCTCATGACGAGCTGCTCCGTTCTCGCGGGACCGAATGACGCTCGTACGATAACCATCGTAGTACGTCGAGTGTCAAACTACGATGCCCCTCGTACAATGGTCCCGTGAGTACCGCCCCCGCCACCAGCAGTCGCGACCTGCCGCACCCCGCGAGCGAGGACATCCGCCTGGAAGCCGTGCTGCACGCGCTCTCCGATCCGATGCGGCTGCAGATTGTGCGTGAGCTCGCCGCCGACGACGAGCTCACGTGTTCGCAGTTCGCGCTGCCGGTGACCAAGTCCACGACCACGCACCACTTCCGGGTGCTGCGCGAGGCCGGGGTGATCCGGCAGTGCTACCGGGGCACGGCCAAGATGAACGGCCTGCGCCGGGACGACCTAGACGACCTCTTCCCGGGACTGCTCGACGCCCTGCTCGCCGCCGCCGGCCGGCAGGCCGCCCGCCTCGGGGACTGAAGCCCCCTTCGCTGGAAGGTGGTTGAACAGCAGGTTCAGCCCGATCGCCGTCAGACAGCCCGCGCTGATGCCGCTGTTCATCACGGTCCGGAACCAGTCGGGGAACTGCTCGTAGACCGTCGGTACGCCGACCGGGAGCATGCCCACGGCCACCGACACCGCTACGACCGTGAGGTTGTGGTTGTCCTTGAAGTCCACCTGCGCGAGGGTGCGCAGGCCGCTCGCGGCCACCGTCCCGAACATCACCAGCCCCGCGCCGCCCAGCACCGGCGCCGGTATCGCCGCGACCACCGCGCCCAGCTTGGGCAGCAGGCCGAGCAGCACGAGGATGCCGCCCGCGGCGGCCACCACCCAGCGGCTGCGCACCCGGGTCATCCCGACGAGGCCCACGTTCTGCGCGTACGCCGTGTACGGGAAGGTGTTGAAGACCCCGCCCAGCACGGTCGACAGGCCGTCGGCGCGCAGCCCGTCCGCCAGCGAGCGCGGCTCGACCGCGCGCCCGGTGAGCTCGCCGACGGCGATCAGGTCACCGGTGGTCTCGGTCATCGTCACCAGCGCCACCACCAGCATCGAGACAATCGCCGAGGCGTGGAAGGCGGGCGCGCCGAAGTGGAACGGCGTGCTGATGCCCAGCCAGTCCGCGTCGGTGACGCCGCCGAAGTCCGTGAAGCCGAACGAGACCGCCACCGCCAGCCCCACCGCGATGCCGATCAGCACCGCGATGCGGCTCAGGAAAACGGGCGCGAACCGCTGGACGCCGAGCACCACCAGCAGCACGAACAGGGCCAGGCCGAGGTTCTTCGGCTCGCCGAAGTCCTTCGAACCGGCGCCGCCCGCGGCCCAGTTGCCCGCCACGGGCAGCAGTGACACCCCGATGATCAGGATCACGGTGCCGGTCACCAGCGGCGGGAAGAAGCGCAGCAGCCGCCCGAACACCGGCGCCAGGAGCACGATCGCGAGTCCTGCGACGATCACCGACCCGTAGATCGCGGGCAGACCGCCACCGGTCGTCCCGATGAGCACCATCGGCGACACCGCGGCGAACGTACAGCCCTGCATGATCGGCAGCCGGACGCCGAACCGCCAGAACCCCACGCACTGCACGAGCGTGGCGATGCCGCACACCAGCAGATCGGCGGTGATCAGGTACGCCAGGTCCGCCGGCGACAGCTTCATGGCCCCGCCGACGATCAGCGGGACGGCCACCGCGCCCGCGTACATCGCGAGCACGTGCTGCAGCCCGAAGGCGGCCAACTGCCGTACGGGCGGGACCTCGTCGACGGGATGGACGGGGGCGGGTGAGGTCATGGGAACTCCAGGGCGGCGGGGGCATCCGAACAGCACGAGACCGTACGAGGCTTGAACAGTTTGTTGATTTCTGTCGTGTTGCCGTTCTGTGTACTGCCCACCCACAGGCGGCGGACTCCGCTACGGGGCCGCCGTCCGCGCCGCCGCCAGCAGCGACTCCCAGTCGGCCAGCTTGACCACTCTCCGCCCCAGCGAGGCCCCGAGCGCCGCCTCGGCACGTTCGATCGCCTGCCAGCCGGCCCACGTCACCGGCTCGACACCGGTCGCCCGCAGCGCCGCGAGCGGGTCGCCGGGCACGTCCCTGCGCAGCAGCACGGGGGCGTCCTCCAGCAGGGAGGTCGCCGTTTCCTTGGCGTCCGGCCGGTTGGTGCCGATCACGCCGGTCGGGCCGCGCTTGATCCAGCCGGCCACGTATTCGCCGGGCCCGACGGCACCGTCGCGCAGCACCCGCCCGGCGAGATGCGGCACGGTGCCGTGCGCCGCGTCGAACGGCAGCCCCTCCAGCGGCAGACCCCGATAGCCCACCGAGCGCAGCACCAACTGCGCCTCGATCTCCTCGTACCGCCCCGTGCCCGTGACACCGCCGTCCCCGTCGCACACGGTCCGCTCGAAGCGCACCGCGCCCACCCGCCCTTTGTCGGCGAGCAGTTCGACGGGACGCAGGAAGAACCGCAGGGCGATCCTGCGGGACGCGGTCCGGGCGGCCGATCCAGCGCGTGGAGGGGCGGACGACCAGCCCCGCAGCACCTCCACGTTGCGGCGCCGCGCCGTCGGCAGCGCGGACGGATCGGCGTAGGCCGGGTCCAGTGCCAACTCCGCGGGGTCGACGGTGACTTCGGTGTCCGGCAGACCGCTCAGCTCGCGCAGCTCCTTGGTGGTGAAGCGGGCCTGCGAGGGCCCTCGCCGCCCCACCATGTGGATGTCGGTGACCCGGCTGGCGGCCAGCGCGCCGAGGGCCGCCTGCGGTATGTCGGTCGTGCTCAGCTCGGCCGCGCCCCGGGCGAGCATCCGGGTGACGTCCACCGCCACATTGCCGACGCCGATGACCACGGCGGAGCGGGCGTCGCGTACGAACCCGTCGTCGGCGGCGTCCGGATGGGCGCTGTACCAGGCCACGAACTGCGTCGCCGACCAGCTGCCCGGCAGGTCCTCGCCCGGGATGCCCAGGTGCCGGTCGGTGGCCGCGCCCACGCAGTACACCACCGCGTGGTACGACTCGCGCAGCCGTGAGGCCGGTATCCCGCCCGGGCCGACCCGGACGCCACCGAGGAACCGCACCCGCTCGTGCTCCAGCACCGAACGGAGGTTGTTCTGCAGGGATTTGATCTTCTCGTGGTCCGGTGCCACCCCGTACCGCACCAGTCCGTACGGGCACGGCAGGCGGTCCAGGACGTCGACGAGGACCTCCGGGTCCGCCTGGACCAGATTCTGGGCGGTGTAGCAACCGCTCGGCCCGGAGCCGACCACGGCGACATGCAGCACGGCGGAACTCCTCACGGCGGGAGATCGCGGACGGCTCAAGGATGGCACCGCCGGTGCTGCGCTGACAGGGTGTCGGCGAGCCACCGCGTGCGTGTCCGTTCGTAGGGAAAGTGATCATGCGGTTACGTTGCGTGTGTGCTAGAAGCATCCTTTCTTAATCTTTCTGATCGTTGTCCGACGGATGGGGCCGTGTCCGTGTGGCCCGCGTGGGAAGTGCGGGAGGGCGGGGACAGTACGGCGTGGTTCCAGGTCCGGCTGGCGTTCACCGATGGCGCCCGGGTCGACGCGCTCGCCGTGGTCGGCGGGGGGTGTGTCTGCCTGGAGGACGTCCGGGCGCAGCCGGCGCTGTCCCTGGACGACCTCGCCGTGCTCGCCGAGTGGATCGAGGAGCCGCTCTTCGAGGCGTGCGGCGCCACCGGGGAGCCGGGCGCGGAGGGCGAGGGGGCCGGGGGCGGACGTCGGGCCCGGCCGTCCTGGCCGCGCGGGATCGAGGGGCGGTGGCTGGTGGCGCAGGAGTACCGCGCGGCCCAGGAGGAGGGCGTCGACCCTGTCCTCGCGGTGATGTGCGCGACCGGGCACAGCCGCCGCAAGTCACTGCGGATGATCTCGCAGGCGCGTGAAGCGGGTTTCCTGACTCCCCGTCACGCTCGGCGCTGAGCCGCCGAGTTGTTCTGCTCCCGGTGGTGCCGGGCTACTTCGACCCGGCCGAGACCTCCGATCCCTCGTCCGGACCCTCGCCCGTGGCGAAGAACCGTGACAGGTCGGACGGTTGAGTCCCGCCGGACGCTTCCCCGGTGTCCGGCGGGACGCCCATCTCCCAGTCGAGCCGGTAACGCGCGAACAACTCGGCCCGCAGGGTGGTCAGTTGCATCGGAACGTTCGGCAGCACCATCGCGTAGACGGCGCCCATCAACAGGGAGCGCAGCATGGGGTAGTCGGTGGCCGCGTCCCGCGAACCGTGCCGGGCGACGGTGTCCCGCAGCAGTTCGGCGAGCCGCTGCTGCTCCGGGCACTGCATGAACCCCTCGGCCTGCAGCAGCCCCGCCATGTGCTGGCGCATCAACACCGGCCGGTCCCGGGCCAGGCCGAGGATCGCGTCGATGGCCCGCGCCATCCGCTCCCGCGCGTCCTCGGTGCGCGGTTCGCGCTCCAGCGCCTCCTCCAGCGTGCGGTGCATCAGCCGGTGCACCGCCGACTGCACCAACTGCCGCTTCCCCGGGAAGTAGTACGACACCAGACCGCGCGCCGAGCCGGCCCGGTCCGCGATGTCGCCGAGCGTCGTCGCCTCGTAGCCGTGCTCGCCGACCATCTCGACAGCCGCCTGCAGGAGCCGCTCCCGGGAACGTCTCCGCAACTCTTCATTGACCGAGGCGCTGCGCGGGGACATGCTGTAACTCCTGCGTTGACTGGCTGCCAGCCAACTATACTCAACGCATCCGGGCCGCCGCCTCTTAAGGGCGTGGTCAGGGCTGCCGTCCGTCTGGGGCGACGCGGGGGATCGTCTCAGGCGGGCGGTCATACCGCCCCGAAGGTGTCCTGAGGCTACTGTTTCCGCTCCCTCACGGCCGCGACCTCCGGTTCTTGCACTCCCGTCGCACAGCGGCCTCCGCGTCCCTACAGTGGTCATCGGTGTCGAGCCGAGGAGGCGTAGGGGCATGGAACAGGACGAGCGGATCCTGGCCAGGATCTCGGAGATGGTCGAGGACGAGCGCAGGCTCCGCACCTCTCTCGCCTCCGGTGAGATCGACGGCGAGACGGAACAGCAGCGGCTCGGCCGGCTGGAGCGTGAACTCGACCAGTGCTGGGACCTGTTGCGCCAGCGGCGCGCCAAGGCGGAGTTCGGGGAGAACCCGGACGAGGCGAGTGTGCGTCCCTCCTCGCAGGTGGAGGGATATCTGGAGTAGGCGCCGCGGACGCGGTTCAGCCGACCAAATCCAGCACCGGACGCAGTGCGCCCGGCCGCTGCGCGACGGGCAGATGGTCCACGAAGTGCACCCGGCATCCCAGAGCCGCCGCCCCGCCGTCCGCCTCCCGGCTGTCGCCCACCATCAGCGCCTCGCGGGGTTCGACCTCGAGGGCCTCGCAGGCGAGGGCGAACAGCCGCGGATCGGGTTTCTGGATGCCGTGCTCGTACGACAGCACATACGTGTCCACGAACCGGTCCAGGTCGTGTGCCTCGAAGACGGGCCGCGGGTCCCAGCCGATGTTGCTGACCACGCCGATGCCGAGCCCGCGCTCGCACAGCGCGTACAGCACCTCGGCGGCGTCGGGGTACGGCGCCCACGCGGCCGGCGTCATGTGCCGGTCGTACAGCGCGTCGTGCAGGGCGGGGTCGGGCAGTGGCACCTTACGGGAGAGGCCGGTGTAGGCGGCCCGGTGCAGCTCGGCGCTCGCGTCCCGCACCCGCCACAGCTCGGCGAGGTCCGCGGGCACCTGGAGCGGGAACGCCCCGCCCGGCAGAGCGCCCGCCGCCTCCAGGGCCTTCGCCGCTTGCAGCAACTCCTGCTCCGGAAGCGCCGTCCCGGCCTCTTGCAACACGGCGCGCAGCCAGGACTCGGTGGACTCGATGCGGAACAGGGTGCCGGAGAAGTCGAAGAGGACGGCGAGCATGGGTGGATCCTACGGTGCGAGGTTCCGCCGTACGAGAGGACCTCGCTCAGGCGCGCTCGGGGCCCCACCGCTGATGGACGGCGACGGCGACGGCGACCAGGGTCGCCCCGAGCAGCCAGCCCCCCAGCACGTCCGAGGGCCAGTGCACGCCCAGCCACACGCGGGTCAGGCCGACACCGACCGCCGAGACCACCGCCGGCCACAGTGCCGTTCGCCGCAGGGCGGGCCCCGCGCCGTAGTGGTGGACCAGCCACAGCAGCAGCCCGCAGACGACGGTGGCGGTCATCGCGTGACCCGAGGGGAAGGCCGCGTAGCGCGCCGAGTCCACGGGGTCGGGCCAGACGGGGCGCGGACGGCCGACCGCGGCCTTCAGCCCCTGCTGGAGCACTGAACCCAGGGTGACCGAGGCCGCCAGCCAGTACGCGGTCCACCGCGCCGAGCGCCGCCACACCAGCCACACCACGGCGAGCGCGGTCGCGAGGCGCATCGTCCAGGGGTCCCAGACCCAGTCGGTCAGGATGCGGCAGACGTGGGTGAGGCCGGGTTCGTCCACGGCCCGGCGGTGGGTGGTGCGGGCCACGTCACTGTCGAGGGCCATCAACGGGTGCCACTCGGCCACGACCAGGGCGAGCAGGAGGGCCGAGCACACCGCCAGGACACCCGCCGCCCCCGCGGCGCGCGCAGCGGGGCGGTGGTCCGGCGGGCGGGGCGGGGAATCGACGGACGTGTTGTGCATGGAGTGATCCTCGCCGACGGGGGAGGCCCGTGGCTTACGCGGAGGGCCGTGTCCTCCACGGGTTCCCGCGCGGGCCCCTTCCGGCCCGGCGCCGCGTGCGAGGTGACGGCGGTGGCCGTGCGGGGGCGGCTGCCGCGACGGCGCTCGGCGCGTGATCAGCCGCGGGGCCGGCCGGCTTCCGCGACGGCGCTCGGCGCGTGATCAGTGGCGGTGGCCACCCTGGGGGCCGGCGGCGCTCGGCGCGTGATCAGCGGCGGTGGCTACGCGGGGCCGGCCGGCCTCCACGGCGGCGCTCAGAGCGTGATCAGCATCGCCACCATCGCGATGCCCATCGACAGCCGGCACGCCCTCGCCAGCTCCGGCCGGTCCCCCCATCCCACGGTCCCGCCGCCCGCGGCCACGGGTATCAGCCGGACGCCGGACACCAGGACGTAGCCGGTGAAGTAGAGCAGCAGCGCACCCGTGAGCAGTGGCACCCCGGCCGGCCCGCCGTGCCCGGTGTGGTGGCCCGGAGAGGCGGCCATCACCACCGCCATGTAGACCATCGCCGAGGCGCCGACCAGGTGGTGCAGATGGTGCGGGTCCCGCCGCGCCGCCCACAGGGCGCGCAGCGCGGCGGACCCGAACAGGACCGCGTAACCGGGCCAGGCCCACGACGGCTGGCCGACCGCCGCCGCCGGTACGGCCATCGCGGCCATTCCGAAGCCCATCAGCGCCTCGCCGCCCGCGGAGCGGCGCTGTTCCTCGACTCTGCTGCGCATCCGCAGCAGACAGTAGGCCCCGGTCGTCGTACACAGCGCGACCAGCAGCCAGCCGGGCGAAGCCGGTCCGTGCACGCGCACCTCCCCGCTCGACGGTCTCGACAGTGCGTCGATGCCCGGGCCGCCCGGTGCGCACGCGAGCGCAAGGATGTACACGGGGAGCATTCGAGGGAGCACGGCAGGTGAGCGGCCCATGACGAAATGATTTACTAGTAAAACACCTGCTAAGCTTGTCTCCATGAGCCGTGCGACCCCCGTCCCCACCGCCCCCCGCGCCCGCCGACTCCCGCTGGCCGGCGTCCTGCGTCTCGGTCGCCCCTCGGCCATCTGGTTCAAGCCCGCGCTGAGCGTGGTCGCCTCGGTCGCCCCGCCCAACCTCCTCCTGCTGGCCCTAGGCCGGCAAGACCTGGCCATGTACACGATGGCCGGATCGCTGTGCGCCCTGTACGCCCACAACCGCCCCTACGCCGCCCGGGCCCGCGTTCTGGCCTGGGTCGTCCTGGGCATGGTCGGCGGCCTCGCCGTCGCCCTGACCGCGGCCTCCCTCACCTCCAGCGCGGTCGTCCTGGTCACCGTGGGCGCGGTGCTCGCGGCGGCGCAGAAGGTGCTGTGCGACGTGACCCGGGTCGGCCCGCCCGGCAACGTCGTGCTCACCTTCATCAGCTCCGCCTCCCTCTTCGTCCCGCAGGCCCTGGCGCAGCTCCCCGGCCATCTCGCCCTGGCCCTCGCGGCGGGCGCCTGGGCCTGGCTGGTCGGCATGGCGCCCGGCCTGCTGCGCCCGCACGGCCCGGAACGCCGGGCCACCGCCCAGGCCCTCGACGCGGCCGCCGCCTGCGCCGCCACCCACGGCGCCGACGACGGCCACCCCCGATCCCGCGCCGCAGCGGCCGCCGCGATCCAGGCCGCCTGGCAGGCCCTCCTGGCCTCCGGTGACCCCTCCGCCCGGCGGGCCCTGGAGCGCCTCCTGGTGCGCGCCGAGGTCGCCCTCGCCGCCCCCGCCGACACCGACCCCGAACTGCTGCGCACCTGGTCGCGCGACCTGTGCGGCAGCGGCCCGATCCCCGAGTTCCACGAACCGCGGGACGCCGACGAACTCCTCGGCGTCGACGCTGAACTCGCCGTCCCGGCACGGCCGTTGTGGACCAGGCTCGGCCCGCTCACCCCCCTCGCCGTCCGCACCGCACTGGGCTGCGCCCTGGCCGGCTACGCCTCCCTCGCCCTCGGCGTCGGCCGCCCCTACTGGGCCCTGGTCACCGCGGCGTCCCTCTACCAGGCCAACCTCACCCTCACCTGGAGCCGGGGCGTCCAGCGCGTCGTCGGCAACATCCTCGGCGTGCTGCTCTTCGCCGCCGTCGCCCCGCTCGCCCACCTCGGGCGGCCGGCCCTGGTCCTGTGCTGCCTCGCCTTCAACTTCGGCGCCGAGGCCCTGATCGGCCGCAACTACTGGCTCGGGACCGTCTGTGTGACCCCGATGGCCCTGCTCATCACCGAGTTCAACCGCTACCAGGCGCCCGGAGAGCTCATCACCGAGCGCGTCGTCGACACCCTCGTCGGTGCCCTGGTCGGCTTCCTCGTCGCCGTGGCCGTGACCAACCGCCGTTCCGGCGACCGCGTCGAGCACGCGCTGGCCGACGTCGAGCGCGTCCGCGAACGCACCGCCCGTCTGCTGGCCGGGCCCGCCGCCCCCGCCGCCCTGGAAGCCGCCCGGCGCGGGCTCGCCGCGGCTCTGGCCGACCTGCGCGCAACCGTGGACGCCGCGTCCGGGGAATGGTGGCAGCGCGCGCTGCCCCAGGAGCGGGTCGTGGGCGCCGAGCAGGCCGGACACCGTACGCTCGCGGCGACGGTACGGCAGCTGGGGCTGCGCGGCGCGAGGGAGGACGTACGGCCATGACGGCAGCGAACGGGCGGCGGCAGGGCGCGACCGGGGGCGACACCGTCTCCGCGGTCGTCCGGCAGTGGCAGGCCGTCCACCCCGGCCTCGACACCGGTCCCATGGAGATCATCGGCCGGATCAACCGCTGCGCCGCCCTCCTGCAGCAGGCCGAGGACGCCCCGCTGCGCCAGGCGGGCCTGAGCCGCCCGGAGTTCGACCTGCTCGGCGCGCTGCGGCGCACCGGCCACGAACTCACCCCCAGCGAACTGGCGCGGGAGACCTTCTCCTCCGGCGCCGCCGTCACCAAGCGGCTGAAGGCGCTCACCGAGCGTGGCCTGGTGGAGCGCCGCGGTGACACCCGTGACCGACGCGTCGCCCACGTCCGCCTCACCGACGCCGGCCGGGACCTCGTCGACTCGATCCTGCCCGAGCAACTCGCCTACGAGACCGCCGTGCTCTCCGTCCTCGACCCGCGAGGCCAGGGCGAACTCGCCGACCTGCTGGGCGAGTTGCTCGGCCGGCTGGAGGGCACCCCGGGCATGCTGCGGGCCTGAGCGGCGGCTTCCGGAAATTTTCGTAGACCGGACCCCCGTTGACGCGATCCCCGGCCGCTCCCTAGGTTCGACCAGGCCGGTTCGGATCTTCGGCTGGCGTACGGGATCTCGAACGAAAGAGGGCGCCGTGACGGCCGAGACGCTCACTGTCGACCTGGGCACCGAGACGGGCCCCTTCCACGGCGGCGCGAGCGGCACGCTCTACGGCCTCTACGGCGACGGCGTTCCCAGCCGCGCGGTGGTCGAGGGCATGTACGTCCGCACGGTCACCACCAAGGCCCAGGACGGCGTCCAGCACCCCGGCGCCGACGCCCTGGAGATCCTGCCGTCCTTCGTCGCCTCGGGCGGCAGGGACGTCTACGTGTACACGACCGACTTCCACCGCGGTTTCCCCTACGAATGGCCGGGCGCCACCGGCGAGGAAAGGCTCGCCGGCCACCTGGAGACCGTCCGCCGGCAGGTGCGGCAGGCGCAGCGGCTCGGCGCGCTCACGTCCCACCTCGTGTGGGTGCCGTTCAACGAGCCCGAGGGCAACATGTTCGGCACGGGGGAGTGGAGTTACGACGGGGTCTCCTGGCGGACCGAGCCCGGTCCCTTCTTCTCGGCCTGGACGCGGGCCCACCGCCTCATCAAGGAGATCGACCCCGGCGCACGCGTCGCCGGCCCCAACACCAGCATCCTCTACCCCGAGGTGCGGGGCTTCCTGGAGTTCGCGCGCGACCACGACGTACTGCCGGACGTGGTGACCTGGCACGAGCTGTCGTCCCCGGACGAGGTCCGCACGCGAGTCGCCGAGTACCGCGCCATGGAGAAGGAGTTGGGCATCGGCCCGCTTCCCGTCAACCTCAACGAGTACGCGCACAACTACCACCTCTCCGTTCCCGGCCAGATGATCCAGTGGATCGCCGCCGTCGAGGAGTCGAAGGTCGACGCCGACATGGCGTACTGGAACATCGCCGGCAATCTCAACGACTCGGCGGTGGAGGCGAACAAGGCCAACGGGCAGTGGTGGCTGTTCAACGCCTACGGCCAGATGTCCGGCAGCACCGTGCGGGTCACCGCGCCGCACCCCAACGCGCAGTACACGCTGCAGGGCGTCGCCACGCTCGACCGGGACAAGCGCCAGGCGCGGGTGCTGTTCGGCGGCGCGGGCGGGGCGGCGGACCTGGTCGTCGAGGGCGTCGACGCGGAGCTCTTCGGCACCCGGGTCCACCTGCGGCTGCAGGAGATCCCCTGGACCGGCCAAGTGGGTGCCTCCGCACAGCCGTCGCGGCTGCGCGACGTCGAACTGCCGGTCACCGCGGGCAGGGTGACGCTTCCGCTGACCGGCCTCGACGAGATGTCCGCCTACCAGCTGATCATCTCCCCGGGCGGCAACGGGGCCGTGCCGCTCGCGCCGTCGACCGGCTGGCGCGGGACGTACGAGGCGGAGGACGCGCTCTACACGGGCGGCGGCTACTCGCGGAACGGCCCCGAGGGGTCCCCCTCCGCCGTCGACAAGTTCGCCACCTCCGGCGGCTATCACGTGGGCGGCCTGCGCACCGGCTCCGACGGCGTCCTCGCCTTCGACGTCGAGGTGCCTCAGGACGGGACGTACGACATCCGGGTCTTCGCCAACTCCCACAACCAAGCCGACCTGGTGCGCGAGTCGGGCCCCACCAACGTCTTCCTGCGCATCGACGGCGAGGACCCGCGCGAACTGCTGCTGCCGCTCGGCTACAAGTGGGCCGTGTGGGGACACACGGACACCCGCGCCGGGCTGACCCGTGGCCCGCACCGCATCACCCTTGCCGCCCTGGACCCCGACCTCGGCGCGACCATGGGCGACGCCGTGATCGACCGACTGGACCTCGTCCTGCGCGACGAACACCAAGTGGACGCCTACGAAGCCGAGTTCGCGGCGCTCGGGGCGGGAGCGCGAGTCGACTGCACGTATCGCGGCGCCGGCGGCCCCGGCGCCGTGGTCCTCCCGCGCGGCGGCACCGTCACCTTCTGGGTGCACGCCGCCGGCGACGGCGAGGCGACGGTCACCGTCGACCTGCTCGGCCCCGGTGAGGGCCTGCTCACCGTCAACGGGGAGGAGACGGGGCCGTTGGCGCGCGGACCCGTCCCGCTCTTCCTCGCCGGCGGCGTCAACAAGGTGACGGTGACGGGGACTTCGGAGCATCTGGTCGTGGACCGGCTGACCGTCGGCCCGTCGCGCGGCCTGCTGCCCACGACCGCCTACGCCGCCGAGGAGGGCACCTTGTCCGGTGCCGCCGAGGTGACCGCGTACTCCCGTGCCACCGGCGGCAAGGCGGTCGACGGCATCGGCGCCGGTCCCGCCAACGCGCTGACCCTCACCGTGACGGCGGCGCACGCCGGCCGGCACGCGCTGACCATCCGCTACTCCAACGGCGAACAGGCCCCCGCCACGCACTACAACCCCGACCCCATCTGCCGTCACGCGGACATCTCCGTCAACGGGGCGGCCCCGCACCGGGCGCTTTTCCCGACCACCTTCCACTTCAACGACTTCCGGCACCTCACCGTCCCCGTCACCCTGGGCGAGGGCACCAACACCGTCACCCTCACCGCCGACGAACTCCCCGACTTCGACGGGGACACCCGGAACCCCCACGGCCAGCGCTCGCCCTACGCCCCGGTGATCGACCGGATCACGGTGACCCCTCTCGCGGCGCGCCCCTGATCCGGGGTGCTCCGGTACCACCGCAGGCGGTTCAGATGCCGGGCCGGTACCGGATGGGATGGTCCGCCGGCACTTCCACCAGCACGATCCGCGTCCCGTCCGGGTCCTCGATCCACATCTCGATCAGCCCCCAGGGCTCGCGCACCGGGGGCCGCACGATCGCGACCCCCTTGGCGCGCAGCTCCTCGTGCGCCGTGTCGGCGTCCTCGACCTGCAGCCACAGCCGTACGGCGGGGGAGGGCGGGGCATCGGAGCGTCCCGACACCTCCAGGTGGCCACCGCCGAGGAAGTAGACGGTGCCGCGGTCCGGCCCGGTGCCGAACTCGCGGTAGACGGCCAGGCCCAGCTGCTCGCCGTAGAAGCGGCGGGAGCGCTCGGGGTCCGAGGGCCGGAGCAGGGTACGACTGCTGAGAACGTGCACCATGCACCCGAAGCCTAGTGGCGGCGTTACCCTCATCGGTGCCGTGCCGTGCCGTGTCAGAGATCGGAGAGCCGCCCCATGGAAACCGCCGCCGGACTGACCTTCCGCGACGCCACCGACGCCGACGTCGACGCCCTGGTCGCGCTGATCGAGTCGGCGTACCGCGGAGAGTCCAGCCGGGCCGGGTGGACCACGGAGGCGGACATCCTGGAGGGGCAGCGCACCGACCAGGAGGGTGTGCTCGCGGTCATCAAGTCCCCCGACAGCCGTCTGCTCACGGTCGAGCGCGACGGCGTGGTCATCGCCTGCTGCCAGCTCGAACACCGCCGCGCCCACGCCTACTTCGGGATGTTCGCGGTCAGCCCGCGACTCCAGGGCGGCGGCCTCGGCAAGGTGATCATCGCGGAGGCGGAGCGCGCGGCGCGCGAGGCGTGGGGCGTCAGCGAGATGCACATGACCGTGATCTCCGTACGCGAGGACCTCATCGCCTGGTACGAGCGCCGCGGCTACCGCCGTACGGGAAGGATGACCCCTTTCCCGTACGGCGACGAGCGCTTCGGTATCCCGCAGCGCGACGACCTGCAGTTCGAGCTGCTGGTCAAGGAGCTCGGCTGAGCGTCACGCCGTGAAGCGGGCGGTGCGTTTGATCTCCGGGTAGTCGGTGGTCGCGCCGTCCAGCTGCAGGGCCCTGACCAGACGCAGATGATCCTGGGTGTTGACCACCCAGCCGATGATCCGCAGGTCCGCCTTGCGGGCCCGCTCCACGATCTCCAGCGTGAGCCGGCGGATGTTGAGGCAGACGGTCGCCGCGCCGGCCTCGACCGCGCGGTCGACGATGTCGGTGCCGAAGCGGCTGCCGATCAGCGCGGTGCGCACCCCGGGCACGAGGCGGGCAATCTCGGCGACCGCCTCGTCGTGGAAGGAGGACACCTCCACCCGGGCGACCAGGTCCCGCTTGAGCATCACCTCGGCCAGCGCCCGGGCGGCCTGCACGTCCTTGATCTCGGCCTGCAGCGGCGTGCGCACCGCGTCCAGGACCTCCTCGAAGACCGGCACGTGCTCGCCGCGGCCGGCGTCCAGGGCGCGCAGCTCGGCGAGGGTCTTCTCGGCGATGGGGCCGGTGCCGTCGGTCGTGCGGTCCACGTCGGTGTCGTGCATGACGACGAGTGCGCCGTCCTTGCTCAGGTGCAGATCGAGTTCGATGACGTCGAGGCCGGCCTGCTGGGCGGCGACGAAGGAACGGAGGGTGTTCTCGGGCTCGACACCCATGACTCCGCGGTGACCGATGGTAAGGAAGTTCAAAGTTCAACTCGCTTCCGTCGACGGGCGGCTCGGACCGCGCGCGGACCGGAGCGGACGGCCGCGCGGGCAGAGCCGCAGCCTAACGGCCCGGCCGCGCGATGAACCCCTGCGTACACGGGGGATCGGCGTGGCGTACGGGGCCTGTACGGCCCTTGTGGCCGGGGCCGCTCACCCGGGCGTGGGCGAGTCCTGCGGGCATTGACCGGTTGGCTGATACCCGTGCGGTGCCGTCGTATACCCGGCGGAGCCGTTTTCACTGCGTCGGGCAGGAAAAAGTTCCGTGACGATGCGGGTGCGCAGGATAATTTCCGGAGGGCGCTCTTGCTGGGAGAAAGCCCGTATGTATACGGTCTCCTTACGCAAGCTTCTCCCGTGGAGGATGGGACATGACGGAAATTCTTGTGCAGGCGGCTTCGGGGGACCAGGTTCCTCCCGCGACCAGGGTGGTCGAGCACCCGGCGTGGCCGGTGCTCAAGGATGCCGTGGAGCGGATCCGGCCATGGCAGTCCAAGGACGGGTCGATCGACTTCGAGGCCGAGGGTGCCCCCGACCTTGCCGATGTGGAGGCCGCCGTACGGCGTGTCGCGGAGGCCGTCGAGGAGCTCTCCCCGCTGCTCCCGCACGACACCGCCTACCACGAGGCCCTGGTCAAGGACCTGGAGCGGTGGTCCGTGGACGGCTTCCAGGTGCCCGACTTCCTGGACTCGCTGCTGGCCTTCCAGCCCGCCGCGCACCGCGCGGACGGCCTGCAGCACCTGGTCGTCTTCCCGATGTACACCCAGAACGGCAACCCCGACCGCAACCTCGAGGCGGTCGTGCTGCGCATGGTCTGGCCCGACTGGCTGGCCGAGCTGGAGCGCACTCGCTACGACAACCCGCTGTTCTGCGGCATCAAGTTCGAGGACTTCACCGCCGGGTACGACACCAACTCCGCCGTCCTCTTCCCCGAGACCATCGCCGTCCGCGAGGCGCCGGAACGATTCTCCTGGGGTGGCATCTTCTGCGACCGCGAGGCCGCCCGCTTCCGCCGGGTCACCGACGCCGCCGTCGACATCCTGGGCCTTCAGCTGCCCGAGGACATCGCCGCGATGGTCCACGACCAGAAGCGCTGCGAGGAGGCCTTCGTCCTGTGGGACATGGTCCACGACCGCACCCACAGCCACGGCGACCTGCCCTTCGACCCGTTCATGATCAAGCAGCGCCAGCCGTTCTGGATGTACGGCCTGGAGGAGCTGCGCTGCGACCTCACCGCCTTCAAGGAGGCCGTCAAGCTCCAGGCCGACGGCGTCCCG
The DNA here is from genome assembly GCF_006715395.1 of Streptomyces sp. SLBN-31. Taxonomy (NCBI): domain Bacteria; kingdom Bacillati; phylum Actinomycetota; class Actinomycetes; order Kitasatosporales; family Streptomycetaceae; genus Streptomyces; species Streptomyces sp. SLBN-31. Next base: position 1,216,933 of record NZ_VFNC01000002.1, on the reverse strand, counting down.
CAGGCCCGTGACGTGCAGTACGCGGTCCTCTTCGACCGCATGTTCCGCTTCCCGGTCACCGGCGAGCGGGTGCGCAACTACGACGGTCTGGGCGGCCAGCTGCTCTTCGCCTACCTGCACAAGCACGACGTCGTCCGCTGGACCGACAACAAGCTGCACATCGACTGGCAGCGCGCCCCGCAGGTCACCAACGAGCTGTGCGCCGAGATCGAGAAGCTCTACCGCGACGGCATCGACCGCCCCAAGCTCGTCCACTGGTTCGCCGGGTACGAGCTGGTCTCCACCTACCTCGCCCCGCACCCGGGCTCCAAGTGGGCCAAGGGCCCCGACGCACTCGACCTGAGCCAGCCGCCCCGGAAACTCGTCGATGACGTGCTTCCGGACGAGTTTCCGCTGAGCATGTTCTATGAGGCCCTCTCCAAGAAGCTCAAGAACGTGATCGCCTCGACCCGGGGCATCACGGCGCAGAGCGCCGAGCGGGCCGCCGCGTGAGCGTGCGCGGCACCGGGAACACTGCTCAGCAAGCTCAGGAGGCGAAGAACATGGCGGGGAACGGAGCTCTCAGCGGTGCGGTGATCGCGGTGGCCGGCGCGGGCGGACCCGCCGGACGGGCCGCGCTGCTGCGGCTGGCCGAGGCCGGGGCGACCGTCGTCGGCGCCGACAACGATCCCGAGCGGCTCGCGGAGGCCGTGGACGCGGCCCGGTACGCCTCGGGCGGCGCCACGGTCACCGGTGAGTCCGTCGACCTGCTGGACCTCGAGTCCACCCGGGACTGGGCCACGCACATCGAGAAGGACTTCGGCCGCGTCGACGGCGTCGTCCACCTCGTCGGCGGCTGGCGCGGCAGCGAGACCTTCATCAAGACCAGCCTCGACGACTGGGACTTCCTGGAGCTGCTGCTCATCCGCACCGTGCAGCACACCTCGCTCGCCTTCTCCGAGGCGCTCCAGCGCAGCGACCGCGGCCGCTACGTCCTGATCAGCGCCGCCGGCGCCTCCAAGCCGACCGCCGGGAACGCCGCGTACGCCGCCGCCAAGGCCGCCGCCGAGGCGTGGACGCTCGCCATGGCCGACTACTTCCGCAAGGCCGGGGGCTCCGAGGGGCCGACGTCGGCGGCTGCGATCCTGGTGGTGAAGGCGTTGGTGCACGATGCCATGCGCGCCGAGCGCCCCAACGCGAAGTTCGCGGGCTTCACGGACGTCAAGGACCTCGCGGAGGCCATCGCAGACGTCTGGAGCAAGCCCGCCGCCGAAGTGAACGGAAAGCGTCTGTGGCTGACCGACAAGCCGTGAACCCCCCGAAGACCGACGCCCGTCGCCACCACGACCCGGACGTCCGCGGCTTCGCCAGCGACAACTACGCCGGGGCACACCCGGAGGTGCTCGCCGCCCTGGCCCTGGCCAACGGCGGGCACCAGGTCGCCTATGGCGAGGACGAGTACACCGAGAACCTCCAGCGGATCATCCGCAGCCACTTCGGGGCCACGGCGGAGGCCTTCCCGGTCTTCAACGGCACCGGCGCCAACGTCGTCGCGCTCCAGGCGGTCACCGACCGCTGGGGCGCGGTGATCTGCGCCGAGAGCGCCCACATCAACGTCGACGAGGGCGGTGCGCCCGAGCGCATGGGCGGCCTGAAGCTGCTCACGGTCCCCACGCCCGACGGCAAGCTCACGCCGGAGCTGATCGACCGGCAGGCGTACGGGTGGGAGGACGAGCACCGCGCCATGCCGCAGGTCGTCTCGATCACCCAGAGCACGGAGCTCGGCACCCTCTACACGCCCGAGGAGATCCGCGCGATCTGCGAGCACGCCCACGCGCACGGCATGAAGGTGCACCTGGACGGCTCCCGCATCGCCAACGCCGCCGCGTCGCTGGACGTCCCGATGCGGACGTTCACCAACGCGGTCGGCGTCGACATCCTCTCCCTCGGCGGGACGAAGAACGGCGCGATCTTCGGCGAGGCGGTCGTGGTGATCGATCCGAACGCCGTGAGCCACATGAAGCACCTGCGCAAGCTGTCCATGCAGCTCGCCTCCAAGATGCGCTTCGTGTCGGTGCAGCTGGAGGCCCTGCTCGCCAAGGACCTGTGGCTGCGCAATGCCCGCCACTCCAACGAGATGGCCCAGCGCCTGGCCGAGGGCGTGCGCGCCGTGCACGGCGTGGAGATCCTCTACCCGGTGCAGGCCAATGGCGTCTTCGCCAGGCTCCCGCACGACGTGAGCGAGCGGTTGCAGAAGCGCTTCCGGTTCTACTTCTGGGACGAGGCGGCCGGTGTCGTGCGCTGGATGTGCGCGTTCGACACGACCGAGGACGACGTGGACGCGTTCGTGGCGGCGCTGAAGGAGGAGATGGCGCGCCAGTAGATCCCACGCTTCGGATGCATAGATATGCGATCGCCCGTAAAGTCATTGACGGTCGGGTGATCGCGTTTCTATGCTCTGCGGGCATGGAGCTGATCCAGAACACCCCCGACCTGTCCGCGTATCTGGCCGCCGACGAGGTCATCGACCATCACCATCCGCTCGTCAGGCGGACGGCGGCCCGACTCGCGCGGGATGCCGAGGACTCGTATGCCTATGCGCGGCTGGCGTTCGAGTTCGTTCGCGACACCATCCCGCATTCCCAGGACTCCGGGGATCCGCGCGTCACCTGGCGGGCCTCCGACGTCCTGGAGCAGGGCACCGGCATCTGCTACGCGAAGGCCCACGCGCTGGCGGCCCTGCTGCGGGCGGAGGACATCCCGACCGCGCTCTGCTACCAGAAGTTCGACGTGCTCCACGGCCTGGTCGCCGTCCGCTTCAACGGCGCCTGGCACCGGCAGGACCCGCGCGGCAACAAACCCGGCGTGGACGCGCAGTTCTCCCTCGACGGGGAGCGCCTGGCCTTCGCGCCGGACCCGGAGTTCAATGAGCTGGACTATCCGGTCCTGTATGCTGAACCACACCCGGCCGTCCTCGACGCACTCAGGTCCGCCCCCGACCGGGCGTACCTGTGGAAGACGCTCCCCACCGCACTCTGAGGCAGACGATGACCCTCTCGCTGACCGTGTCCGACGAGGTGCGCGCCCTCGCGCCCGGCTTCACCCACCTGGCGATCGAGGCGCACGGCCTGGTCAACGGGCCCAGCACTGCCGGGAGTTCGGCCCTGCTGGACGACGCGGCCCGCCGTCTCGCCACTCGCCTGGACGGCCGCGCCCCGCACGAGGACCCGCACATGGCCGCCTGGCGCGCGGTGTACACCGCGTTCGGCTCCAAGCCCTCCCGCACCCGCAACTCGGCCGAGGCGCTGGCGAAGAGGGCCCTGTCGGACGCCGGCCTGCCCCGCGTCAACCTCCTGGTCGACCTCTACAACGCCGTCAGCGTCGCCCACCTGATCCCGGTGGGCGGCGAGGACGTCGACCGCATCCGGGGCGGGATGCGGCTCGTACGGGCCGCGGGCGACGAGGACTTCGTGACGGTGGCCGGAGGCGAGGAGGTCGTCGAACACCCCGACGCGGGCGAGGTGGTGTGGCGCGACGACGCCGGTGTGACCTGCCGCCGCTGGAACTGGCGCCAGGGCCCGCGCACCCGGCTCACCGAGGAGACCGTCTCGGGCATCTTCCTGCTGGAGGGCATGGCCCCGCTTCCGGACGCCGAGTTGGAGGCGGCGGGGGCCGAACTCGCCGAGCTGCTGGAGAAGTTCAGCCCAGGTGCGCGGATCGACGTACACGCGGCGAGATCCGCCGGCTGAGCGCGGGCTCAGGGGCGGCGGAACAGGCCGGTCCACAGGAAGGGTTCGCCGAAGCGGGCGGAGTCGGGCGGCTCGTCCCGCATCCGCCGTAACTCGATCTCCGTCAGACCGGAGAAGATCCGGCGCAGCGACTCGGGGGTGTAGGCGAGGCCGCCCTCCAGGCGGCCGCGCAGGTAGAACTCCGCGTCGGGCAGCTCGGACCCCATGGCGCCGGCTGCGAAACACGTGAGGCCGAACAGGCCGCCGGGCGCGAGACATCGGTCGAGCAGCGCCAGGTAGCTGATGCGGCGGTGCGGCGGCAGGTGGTGGAAGCAGCCGGAGTCGTAGATCAGGTCGTAGCGGCCGAGGATCCCGTCGTCGAGCAGTGCGAAGGCGTCGCCGCACAGGAAGCGGACCTGGGCGCCCGTCTCGCGGGCGCGTTCCCGTGCCCAGTCGACCGCCACCGGCGACAGATCCACGGCGTCGACCTCGAAGCCCAGCGAGGCGAGGTGCAGCGCGTTGCGGCCCGGGCCGCAGCCCAGGTCCAGGGCGCGGCCCGGGGTGACCAGGCCGCGGCCGACGTGGGAGACGAGGTTCTCGTCGGGCTTCGCGGCGAAGAACGGGACGGGTCTGGAGCGGTCCGCGTAGAAGTCGTCCCACCAGGAGCCCGCGCTCCCCGTCCAGCGGTCGGCTGTCGAGGCGAACAGCCCGTCCAGGAGCCGCAGGGCGTCCTCCACCGTGCGTATGTTCCGGTCCATCAGATCCCCTTCCGCCCCGGGATCCTAGGCCTGAGCAGCGCTGACGCCGAGTTCGGGCGGTCGGCGCGGAAGCCGTGGCCGACGCCTGGAGGGGCTTGAGTGGCGGCGGACGGGGCCGTCGTCCGGGGTGGGGATGAAGCGGGCGCACCGTGGGGGCGACGGGCCGTCAGGAGGCCGTTTCCGGGGAAGCGCAGGTGACTTTTTCGCATCGCCGGTCCGGGGCCGGCCGCCGGCGCCGTCTCAGCGTGCCTCGGACTCCCGTACCTGCTCGGGCGTGGGGGCCGTACCGCCCAGATGGGCCGGCATCCACCAGGTGTCGTCGGCGTCCTTGGGGCGGACGGGGTAGGCGCGCTGGGCGGCCTCGAGCAGTTCCTGCACCCGCTCGCGCAGCTGACGGGTGATCGCGCCGGCGTACTTGTCCTTGGACGCCTCGATCGCCTCGCCGACCCGGATGGTGATCGGGGTGTGGCTGCGCTTGAAGTTGCGCGGATGCCCCTTGGTCCACAGCCGCTGCGTCCCCCACACCGCCATCGGGATCAGCGGGACGCCCGCCTCCTGGGCCAGGCGCGCGGCACCGGACTTGAAGGACTTCAGGGTGAAGGACTGGGAGATGGTCGCCTCGGGGAACACCCCGACGATCTCACCGGACCTCAGCGATTCCAGCGCGTGCGCGTACGCCGCCTCGCCCTGCTCGCGGTCCACGGGGATGTGCTTCATGCCGCGCATCAGCGGGCCGGAGATCTTGTGCCGGAAGACGGACTCCTTCGCCATGAAGCGAACAAGTCGTTTCTGCGGCAGTGCCGCGAGGCCGTCGAAGATGAAGTCCAGATAGCTGATGTGGTTGCTCACCAGCACGGCGCCGCCCGAGCGCGGGATGTTCTCCGACCCCTTGCAGTCGATCTTCAGGTCCCACGCCTTGAACAACGTGAGCGCGAGACCGATGACGGGGCGGTAGACAAGCTCTGCCATGGACGGGGTGGACCCTTCCTTCTCGGCCTGGGAAGAGATTCCCAGCGGAAAGTTACGCAGCCGTAGGTTACGGCATGTCGCAGATCGTGCCCGAAGAACGGCCCGGGAGCCAGCCCAAGTTCCGGTCGGCGGCGGAGATCCTCGTCACGTCCGCCCCGGTGATCCACCTCGCCCTTTTAAACCCCCTTTACTCGGTGCGCGGTGTCACCCTGCGCACCAGCAGATACATCTCGCAGCCCAGGCAGTATCCGAACGCGGCGTTCAGGAAGGCGGCCGCGAGCGCGAGCCCCGTCGCGGCCATCCCCAGCCAGGCGGGCCCGAGCCAGTACCCGACGAGTCCGAGAACGGCGAAAACCAGTCCCACCGCCTGGGCGAACCGCGGCGGCCGCGGCGACTCGAACTCGGTCGGCGGCCCGATCCGGGGCCGTACGACCATGCGGAACAGCCAGCCGTAGGGCGAACGTCCGGCCGCGCCCAGGGCGAAGACCAGCGTCTGCCAGGCCAGCAGCCAGGCGCTCCCGGTGACGAGCACGAGGACCAGCACCAGGGTCGTCACGACCGCGCCGAAGCGCGGACCCCTCACATCGATGTCCATGAATCAAGCATTCCGCATGGAAAATGATTCAGGGGCTCGGGAATCTTTGCAGTCTTGTGAACGCTGGAGCAGTCGATGACCGGAGTGGTGGTGTGCGTGGCGGTGCTCGCGGTGGCGGGCGCCTTCGGAGTGCTGCACCGACAGCGGAGCGGGAGGGTGCGCGTGCGCGGGCGCGACGACGGAAAGCGGCTCGACGCGGCCGAACTGGGCGGGGAACTCGGCGAGCGAGCCACCCTCGTGCAGTTCTCCAGCGCCTTCTGCGCCCCCTGCCGGGCCACCCGCAGGATCCTCGGCGAGGTGGCCGGCATGGTGCCCGGCGTGAGGCACGTCGAGATCGATGCGGAGGACCGCCTGGAGCTGGTCCGCGAACTGGACATCCTCAAGACCCCGACGGTGCTGGTCCTCGACGCCGACGGCCGGGTCGTGCGGCGCGCGACCGGCCAGCCCCGCAAGGCCGACGTCATCGCCGCACTGGGGGAGGCCGTCTGAGCCCTTGACGTGGACGGTGAGGCATCTCCCACATGCCGTAACGTACTTGACTGTGTGCGCCACGTATCGCCAGCCTGACTGCATGCCCACGGAAATCCTGCTGCACGGGCGGGCCCACATCGACCTGGCCCGCACCGCGAGCGCGCGCTGTCCCGGCTGTTGAGCAGCCCCGACTCCGCTCGCCCCTCCTCGCAGAAGGACACCGCCGTGCCGGCCACTCCCGACCTCGACGCCCACAGCGTTCGCCTCGCCTCTCCCGACCTGCTGCGCTCCGTCTTCCGGCGGCACGCGGCGGGCGTCGCCGTGATCACCGCGCGGGGCGAGGCCGGCCCGGTCGGCTTCACCGCCACCTCCCTCAGCTCCGTCTCCGCCGAACCCCCGATGCTCTCCTTCGGCGTCGGCACCGGCGCCTCCAGCTGGCCCGCCATATCGGGGACGGACCACGTCGGGGTCCACATACTCGGCGAGCACCAGCAGGAGCTGGCCGCCACCTTCGCCAGGAGCGGCGCCGACCGCTTCGGGGCATCCACCGCCTGGCGCGAGGGGCCCGAGGGAGTCCCCGTCCTCGACGACGTCCTAGCCTGGCTCGTGTGCCGGGTCGTCGCCCGCGTGCCGGCCGGGGACCATCGCATCGTGGTGGCCGAGGTCGTCCTCGGTGACCCCGCCGGCCCCGGCCGTCCCCTCCTGTACCACCAGGGCCGGTTCAACGGTCTGCGTGACTGATCGTCGCCGGCTTCGCCCTGCGAGACGGTCGGATTCCGATTACGCTGCGTTGCGAAGGTCACAGTTCAAAGCGCTTGCTTAGCGGGAACCAACTGGGTGTACTGACGAGTAATATTTCGCTCGGAGCGCGGGGTCGCCCCGATCGGGATCGGCCGCTAGAGGCGCCTATGCTGCCTGAAGGTAGGCAGCACCGAAATGACGATGCAGTAGGAGAGCCGGCGTGAGCTTGAGGATCGTTGTCACTGTGAAGTACGTGCCCGACGCCACTGGCGACCGGCACTTCGCCGATGACCTGACCGTCGACCGGGACGACGTGGACGGTCTGCTCTCCGAGCTCGACGAGTACGCCGTCGAGCAGGCGCTGCAGATCTCGGAGAACTCCGACGACGACGTCGAGGTCACCGTCCTGACGGTGGGCCCGGAGGACGCCAAGGACGCCCTGCGCAAGGCGCTGTCGATGGGTGCGGACAAGGCGATCCACGTCGAGGACGACGACCTGCACGGCACCGACGCCATCGGCACCTCGCTGGTGCTGGCCAAGGCGATCGAGAAGGCCGGCTTCGACCTGGTCGTCTCCGGTATGGCCTCCACCGACGGCACCATGGGCGTGGTCCCGGCGCTGCTGGCCGAGCGCCTGGGCGTGCCGCAGGTGACGCTGCTGTCGGAGGTCTCGGTCGAGGACGGCACGGTCAAGGGGCGTCGCGACGGCGACACGGCCTCGGAGCAGCTTCAGGCCTCGCTGCCGGCGGTGGTGTCGGTGACCGACCAGTCGGGCGAGGCGCGCTACCCGTCCTTCAAGGGCATCATGGCGGCGAAGAAGAAGCCGGTGGAGTCCTGGGACCTGTCCGACCTCGAGATCGACGCCGAAGAGGTCGGTCTCGAAGGTGCCTGGACGAAGGTCGAGGCGGCGGCCCAGCGCCCGGCGCGGACCGCGGGCACGATCGTCAAGGACGAGGGCGAGGGCGGCAAGCAGCTCGCCGAGTTCCTCGCGAGCCAGAAGTTCATCTAAGGGCCCCCGGCCCTTAAGGCTCAACTCCCTTTCCGCCCCTCAGACTTCGCACATCCGCAAGGAGTTTCGTTCCCATGGCTGAAGTTCTCGTCTACGTCGATCACGTGGACGGTGCCGTCCGCAAGCCCACCCTGGAGCTGCTGACCCTCGCGCGCCGCATCGGCGAGCCGGTCGCCGTCGCGCTGGGCGCGGGTGCCGCCGGCACCGCCGCCGCGCTGGCCGAGCACGGCGCCGTCAAGGTCCTCACCCACGAGGCGTCCGAGTACGCCGACTACCTGGTCGTGCCGAAGGTCGACGCGCTGCAGGCCGCCGTCGCCGCCGTATCCCCGGCCGCCGTGCTGGTGCCGTCCTCCGCCGAGGGCAAGGAGATCGCCGCGCGTCTGGCGCTGCGTCTCGGCTCGGGCGTCATCACCGACGCCGTCGACCTGGAGGCCGGCGACGAGGGCCCGGTGGCCACGCAGTCGGTGTTCGCCGCCTCCTTCACCACCAAGTCCCGCGTCTCCAAGGGCACGCCGGTCATCACGGTCAAGCCCAACTCCGCCGCGGTGGAGGCCGCCCCGGCCGCCGGTGCGGTCGAGGCCCTTCAGGTGTCCTTCTCCGAGCAGGCCACCGGCACCAAGGTCATCTCCCGCACCCCGCGTGAGTCGACCGGCCGCCCCGAGCTGACCGAGGCCGCGATCGTGGTCTCCGGCGGCCGCGGTGTCAACGGCGCCGAGAACTTCGCGATCATCGAGGCCCTCGCCGACTCCCTGGGTGCCGCGGTGGGCGCCTCGCGTGCCGCCGTCGACGCCGGCTGGTACCCGCACACCAACCAGGTCGGCCAGACCGGCAAGTCCGTCTCGCCGCAGCTGTACATCGCCAACGGCATCTCCGGCGCCATCCAGCACCGGGCCGGCATGCAGACCTCCAAGACCATCGTGGCGGTCAACAAGGACGCCGAGGCCCCGATCTTCGACCTCGTGGACTACGGCGTCGTCGGCGACCTCTTCGACGTCGTCCCCGCCCTCACCGAGGAGATCAAGGCCCGCAAGGGCTGATCACCGACACCTGCCGAACGAGGCCCCCGCGACCGCACGAACGGTCGCGGGGGCCTCGTCTCATGCCAGGCTCAGCCAGGCCCGCACCGGCAGGTGGTCGCTGGGGTACCGGCCGTGCGCGGAGAAGGTGTCGATCGCCGCGCGGTGCACGGTCACTCCAGCGTTGGTGAGGATCCAGTCGATCCGGTCGCCGTCCGGTTTCAGCCCTTGGTAGCCGTGAAAGGTGGCGTAGAGCGTGCCGCGCTCGGCCGCCGCGTCCCAGGCGTCGACCAGACCCGTGGACCGCATCCGGTCGTAGGCGGGGTTCTTGTGCGCGGCGGCGTTGAAGTCGCCCGTCACCACGACCGGCAGCGGGTGCCGGAGCGCGGCGATCCGCTGGGTCATCAGATCGGCGCTGCGTTCCCGCGCGTACTGGCTCGCGTGGTCGAAGTGGGTGTTGCAGACGTAGAACTCCCGCCCGCCGTCGGCGAGATCGCGGAATCTGATCCAGGTGACGACGCGGGGGAAGGCGGCGCCCCAGGTGTTGGAGGCGATGGTCTCCGGCGTGTCCGAGAGCCAGTAGGTGTAGTGCTCGACGGGCGCCAGCCGCCGGTTGTCGTAGTAGACCGCCGTGGACTCGTCGCGGCTGCCGCCCTCACGGCCGGTGCCGATCCAGTCGTAGTGGGCGCCCAGGTCGGACTCGATGTCCCGCAGCTGTTGGTACAGGCCCTCCTGGGTGCCGATGACATGGGGACGCGCACGGCGCAGCAGTTCGCGCATCACGGGCCGGCGGTCGCTCCAGCTGTTGGGCTCCCTGGTGCTCGCGAAACGCAGGTTGAAGGTCATCACCTGCAGACGGGGGCCCTGATGCCCGCGCACCGGGGCGCTGCGGACCCGGGCCTGCACCGGTGACGAGACGGAGATGGCGGCGGCTCCGGAGAGGGGCGCGGTGAGGGCCGCGGCGAACAGGGCCCGCAGGCCCAGACGGCGGGTGACTCGGCGCTGTTCGGGCACGGGGGCTCCTTCGGTCGCACGGGCCGGACGAGTCTCGCGTGGGGGGAGTTGTGCGTCGAGCAGTGTGATACCCGGGGTGCGGCGGGGAGTGAACATGCCGAGGTCATCGCGTGGTCGGCCCGTGGACACGGTGTTGACCGGGCCGACCGGGCACGGATACCTTCACTCTACGGATTGTTGATTCCGTAGAGCGGAAAGCTGGAGGGTGTGGGATGGGTCAGGGCCAGCAGGAGACGGTGGCGACGAGCCTCGCGGGCGCCGTCAGCGAGGAGATCAGTGCCTCCCTCGCCCCGGTCGACGCCGAACTGGAGCGCCGCTACCCCGGCGACCCCGGCACCCGTCAGCCCGTCCACACCGTCTACGTCCCCGGTGACGTCTTCGCCGCCGACACCATCCGCTCCTGGGGCGACCAGGCCCTCGCCGCCCTCGATGAACACGCCCCGGACGCCGCCTCCTTCGCCGCCGTCCTCGGCCTCGCCGACGACCTCGCCGAGCCCGTCTACACGCGCGTGCGCGCCAAACTGGAGCACGAGCCCGTCGAGGACCTGCGCGTCGACTTCGAGGACGGCTACGGCCCGCGCCCGGACGCCGAGGAGGACGAGACCGCCGCCCGCGCGGCCCGGCTGATCGCCGAGGCGTACGAGAACGGCACGGGGGCCCCGTACATGGGCATCCGCATGAAGTGCATGGAAGCGCCGGTGCGCGACCGCGGCATCCGCACCCTCGACGTCTTCCTCACCGGCCTGATGCGGGCCGGCGGCCTGCCCGACGGGCTGGTGCTGACCCTGCCGAAGGTGACGTACGCCGAGCAGGTGAGCGCCTTCGCCCGGCTCCTGGAGGCCTTCGAGAAGGCGCACGGCCTGGACGCCGGCCGGATCGGCTTCGAGATCCAGATCGAGACCAGCCAGTCCATCCTCGCCACCGACGGCACCGCCACCGTCGCCCGCATGATCCGGGCCGCCGACGGGCGCGCCACCGGACTGCACTACGGCACCTTCGACTACAGCGCCTGCCTCGGCGTCTCCGCCGCCCACCAGGCCAGTGACCACCCGGCCGCCGACCACGCCAAGGCGGTCATGCAGGTCGCGGCGGCGGGGACCGGGGTGCGGGTGTCGGACGGCTCGACCAACGTGCTGCCCGTAGGGCCGACGCAGAAGGTGCACGACGCCTGGCGGCTGCACTACGGACTGACCCGGCGGGCCCTCGCCCGCGCCTACTACCAGGGCTGGGACATGCACCCCGGGCACCTCCCCACCCGCTACGCCGCCGTCTTCGCCTTCTACCGCGAGGGCTTCGAACAGGCCGCCGCCCGGCTCGCCCGCTACGCCAACCGGGCCGGCGGCGACGTCATGGACGAGCCCGCCACCGCCAAGGCCCTCAGCGGTTACCTGCTGCGCGGCCTGGACTGCGGCGCCCTCGACATCGCCGAGGTGGCCCGACTCACCGGCCTCACCCGGGCCGACCTGGAGGGCTTCGCGGCGCCCCGGCGCGGCGACCTGACCGCGTCCGCCAAGTAGCGGGCCGGTCACGGCAGTCACCGCCGGCCGACACCGTCACCGCCGCTCCCGAGAAAACCCCCGAGCCGACGGCGTCCGGCGGCAAGAAGGGCGAGGCCCCGCCGACGGGCCGCGCCTCGGCCTCCGCCACCGCGAACTCCTCACGCGGCGGGGCGGGAGCCACCTCGGGGAGCGGGAGCAAAGGGTGTGGCGGCACCACGGGCGGCACGACCGGCGGAGGGACCGCGACCACCCCCGCCCCGGCCCGCACCCCCGTCGGCGGCGGCACGTACGACTGCACCGTCTGGCGCACCGCGAAGTCCTCCACCGCCTCCGGCACCGAGGCCGGGGTCCTTGACGCGGGCGTCAACTACTTCTACTGCCAGCAGAATCTGGGGCGCCGCGAGACGTACGGGCAGTGGACCAACGTCTGGTGGGCGAAGACGGACGACGACAGCGGCAGCACGAACGTCTACGTCAGCGACGTCTACATCAAGGGCGGGGACAACGACGAACCCGTCCCCGGGCTGCCGGTCTGCTGATCTCCTACGAACCTCTCCAGACCGGACGCCGTCACCATCTTCTCCTCGGCGAACACCCGGGCGCCCCGTTCGCGCAGCCACGCGTCGGCGCGGGCCCGTGCGCAGAACTCCTCGGGTGTGACGCCGAACAACTCCCTCAACCGGGCCGATCCGACGAGGAGTTCGGTGAGCAGCCGCCGCTGCCCCGGGTGCCGGCGCGGGATGTCGGTGCCGTTGCGCAGCACTCCGCGCCGGTTGACGTAGATGTGGGCGCCGGGCAGCCGGCTTCCGTCCTCCAGCTCGATCCGCACCTCGGGCGCGGGCAGCCAGGCGCGCCGGTAGTTGCCGTGCGGCAGCGGTACACCCTCGCTGGCGTCGATCACCGCGAGCTGCTCGGCGTCGAACCAGGTCACGAACAACTCGTGTACGGCATCCGGTGCTTGGAACGGCGACGCCGAGACATATCCGGGACGGCTCACATGCGCGGAGACGCCGACGTCGATGCCGGTGACCCGGGCGCGGACCATGGGGATGGGCGCGGTGATCCCCGACTCGGCCATCTTGTAGCGCAGTTGGCCGGGGCAGGCGTTGGAGCCGACCGCCAGGACGGGAACGCGGTCCTCGTGCACCAGTCGGTCCAGCGGCAGCAGCCGGTCCCCGTCGAGCAGCCCCGACTCGGCGGGCCAGGCCCCGGGATAGAGCAACGGCTCCTCCCGCGGCACACAGTCCAGCCCCAGCGCCGCCAATGACGCTCCCGCTTCCCGCACACCCCGCCGCCCCCACGGCTGCTCGTCCGGCCCCCGGTCCTCCGGACTCGGGTCGTCGGACCATGGCCCATCGACCACTTGGTCCCCCGGGAACCGCTCCTCCGCCGCCCGCTCGCGGGGCAGCCGCTCCTCCGCCGTCCGACCCCGGCGCATCCGGTCCTCGGGCGCCCAGCCCTCCGGCGCTCCGTCCTCCGGATTCCGCTCCTCCGCCGCCCGGTCCCGAGACCGCCGGTCCTGCGTCATCCGCCCTCGGCGCAGCCGGTTCCCCGGTGTCCGGTCCTCCGGACTCCGTTCCTTGCGCCTCGCCTCGTCCACCGGCCGCTCAGTCCGCCGGTGGCAGTTCGCCCGAGCCGCGGGTGATCAGGCGAGTGGGCAGTTCGATGCGTTCCGGTGCGATCAGTTCGCCGTCCAGCTGGCGGAAGAGCCGCTCGGCGGCGGTCCGGCCGAGCGCCGCCGCGTCCTGGGCCACCACGGTCACCCCCGGCTGGAGCAGATCCGCGAGCTCGATGTCGTCGAAGCCGACGAAGGCCACCCGGCGGCTCTGCTCGGCGAGGACGCGCACCACGGTGACGGTCACCCGGTTGTTGCCCGCGAAGATCGCGGTGACGGGGTCGGGGCCGGTCAGCATGTCCTCGGCGGCCCGGCGCACCCGCTCCGGGTCCGTGACGCCGAGGGACATCCAGGAGTCCTCGACCGGTATGCCGGCGTCCTCCATGGCCGCCCGGTAGCCGCGCAGACGCTCGGCGGCCGTGTGGATACGGGGCATGTCGCCGATGAAGCCGATCCTGCGGTGGCCGTGGGCGATCAGGTGGGCGACCCCGCTGCGGGCACCGCCGAAGTTGTCCGAGAGGACGACGTCCGCGTCGATCCTCCCGGCCGGCCGGTCCACGAACACCGTGGCCACGCCCGCCTTGACCTCGGGCTCCAGATAGCGGTGGTCGTCACCGGCCGGGATGATCACCAGTCCGTCCACCCGGCGGGCGCACAGCGCCAACGCCAGCTCCTGCTCGCGGTCCGGGTCCTCCGCGCTGGAGCCGTTGATGAGCAGGGCGCCGTGCGCACGGGCCACCTCCTCGACCGCGCGGCTGAGGGGGCCGTAGAACGGGTCGGCCAGGTCCTCGAGGACCAGGCCGATGCTGGCGGTGCGGCCCTTGCGCAGGACGCGGGCGCTGTCGTTGCGGCGGAAGCCCAGCGCTTCGATGGCCTCCTGGACGCGGCGTTCGGTCTCCGGGGTGACCCCGGGTTCGCCGTTGACCACGCGGGAGACGGTCTTCAGCCCGACCCCGGCCCGCGCGGCCACGTCCTTCATGGTCGGACGGTTGCCGTAGCGGCTGCCGGAAAATCGGTCGGTGCGGCGGGCGGTCTCGGGCACGATGCGCTGTCCTGTCCTGTCTCGTCGACGGGTCTTGTCCACGGGGATGCGTCGGACCATGAGTTTGTATGAGGATGTGGCGTCGAGCATAGAGCCTGGACAACGTTGTCATATGCGCGAGAGACTGTCCACCACAATCTCCGGCCTGCGCCCCCACCGCGAGGCCGGCCCGCTCATCCCCGTGGCCGAAGGGGTAAGTTCCCCTGGTCCACCGGGATTCGATGGTTTGACGGGGAGTCCGACTCTGATGCACACCGACCTCGTGGCCGCGCTCGACATCGGCGGCACCAAGATCGCCGGGGCGTTGGTGGACGGCCACGGCCGGATCCTGGTCCGCGCGCAGCGCGCGACGCCCGCGCAGGAGAACGGCGACATCGTGATGGGCGCCGTGGAGGAGGTCGTCGGTGAACTGACCGCCTCGCCCCTGTGGGGACGCGCCACGGCCTTCGGTATCGGCAGCGCCGGCCCGGTGGACGCCTCCGCCGGTACCGTCAGCCCGGTGAACGTGCCGGGCTGGCGCGACTACCCGCTCGTGCGCAGGGTCCAGGAGGCAGCCGGCGGCCTGCCCGTCGAGCTGATCGGCGACGGCGTGGCCATCACGGCCGCCGAGCACTGGCAGGGCGCCGCCCGCGGCCACGACAACGCGCTGTGCATGGTGGTCTCCACCGGTGTCGGCGGCGGTCTGGTCCTGAACGGCCAGCTGCACCCGGGACCCACCGGGAACGCCGGTCACATCGGCCACATCAGCGTGGATCTCGACGGTGACCTGTGCCCGTGCGGCTCGCGGGGGTGTGTGGAGCGCATCGCCAGCGGGCCCAACATCGCCCGCCGGGCGATCGAGAACGGCTGGCGGCCGGGTCCGGACGGAGACGCCTCCGCCGCCGCGGTGGCGGAGGCCGCGCGAGCCGGCGACCCGGTCGCGGTGGCGTCGTTCGAGCGGGCCGCCCAGGCGCTGGCCGCCGGGATCGCGGCCACCGCGACGCTCGTCGAGATCGACATCGCCGTGATCGGCGGGGGAGTGGGCAAGGCCGGCGACGTCCTGTTCACCCCGCTGCGCAAGGCGCTGGGCGACTACGCGACCCTGTCCTTCGTGCAGCGCCTTCAGATCACCCCGGCGCAGATGGGCACGGACGCCGGGCTGGTGGGAGCGGCGGCGGCCGCGCTCGCCAAGCGGGCGGACGCGGCCGCGGTCTGAGTCGCGCTGCCGGGGCGTCGGCGGCAGGAACGTTTCAGGCGGGCTGCCGGCACGACCTTTCCGGTGTCAGCAGCTCACCTGCGCGTTCGCCCAGTCGGCGTGGTCGGAGTCGATCCCGTCCCCGCCGTCGGTGACGACGAGCCGGACCACCTGGGTGCCGGTCACGTCCGCGGTGAGCGACTGGGCGGGCATCGCGTTGGTCAGGACGCCGGTCGAGGCGACCTTCGTGCCGTCGGCCCAGATCTCGAAGGCGACGGTGCCGTTGGCACCCTTCTCGTCGTCGACCCCGACGTCCGCGGTGACCTTCTCGCAGGCCTTGCCGGTGTAGTACTCGACCTCGCTGCTCGCGTGGACGCCGAGGCCCTTGGCGTACACCGTCCCGCCGATGGTGATCGGATGTCCGTCACCGGCGGCGCTCTCCCCGTTGCTGGTGTTGCGCTCGACCGGCCCGTAGCCGTTGGTGGCCGACAGCCACGGCAGGTCGCCGAGCCCGGAGGTTCCGGAGGGCGGCGGAACGACGACGGACAGGGTCAGCGGCAGGACCTGCGTGGCGCGCAGACCGGTCGGCGAGCGGTAACTCGCCCTGAGTGTCAGGTCGTACGAGCCCGTCGGCGTCCCCTGTGGAGCGGTGACCGTCCACCTGGTGCTCAGGGAGCGGCCGGTGGGCAGCAGGGCCGCGGTGGGGCGTGAGGCCGCCCGGACCGCCCATCCGTCCGGTCCGGTGAGCGAGACCGAGACCCGTGTGGCCGGCGTGCGGCCCCAGTCGGTGACGACGGAGGTGAGCGTGGCGGGTGTGCCCGCCTCGACCAAGGGGCTGCGGTTCAGGCCCAGTTCCACGGCCGGCGGGTGGGTGGCCCAGGCGCGGTCGGCCGAGATGCGCAGCAGCACCGTGCCGTGCGCCGGGACGGTCGCCGAGATCGTGCCCGCGGTGTTGTAGCTGCTGTGCCGCCACAGGTCGCGCAGGGTGTAGCCGCGGGCGCCGGGCAGGCCGACGGCCTGTGCGGTGGTGGAGATGTGCTGGGCGGTGCCGTTCTCGTTGAAGAGGGCCACCGCGCGGCTGCCGTCCTTCATCTCCTTGGCCACGACCCAGCGGCCGCCCGACGAGGAGACGACCGTCCCCTGCTTGCCCAGCGGGTCCTGGTCGACGGCGATGACCTCCTTGTTGTCGAGGATGTCGAAGGTCGCAGGAGTGGCCTTGCGCAGGTCCGACCCGATGAGCAGCGGGGCGGCCATGACCGACCACATGGAGAAGTGGCTGCGGTACTCGGTGTCGGTCATGCCGCCGTTGCCCACCTCCAGCATGTCGGGGTCGTTCCAGTGCCCTGGACCGGCGTACGGGGCGAGCGGCAGGTTCTGCTTCAGAATGCCCAGCATCGAGCCCCAGTTGTCACTGATGTCGCCCGTGGTGCGCCACAGATGACCGACGTCGGCGGCCCATTCCCACGGCTTGTTCTCGCCCCATTCGCAGATGCTGTAGACGATCGGCCGCCCGGTCGCCTTGAGGGCGTCGCGCATGGTGGTGTAGCGCACCTTGGCGTCCACACCCTGGTTGTTGCAGTTGTCGTACTTGAGGTAGTCCACGCCCCAGTCGGCGAACTGCCGGGCGTCGCTGTACTCGTGTCCGAGCGCGCCCGGGAAGCCGACGCTGTCGCATGTCTTGGTGCCGGCGCTGGTGTAGATGCCGAGCTTGAGGCCCTTGGAGTGCACGTAGTCCGCGACGGCCTTGATCCCGTTCGGGAACCGGGCCGGATCCGGGACGAGCCGGCCGTCCGCGTCCCGGTTCGGCAGGGCCCAGCAGTCGTCGAGGTTGACGTACCGGTAGCCCGCGTCCTTGAGGCCCTTCTCGACGAACAGGTCCGCGATTCCCTTGACCATGGACTCGTTGAACTCGGCACGGCAGTGCGTGGAGTTCCAGTTGTTGAATCCCATCGGAGGGGTGAGGGCGAGACCGTCGGCGAGGGCGGGAGCGGCGGTCTCGGCGGCGGGCTTCGGGGCGGGTGCTGCGACGGCGGCCGGTGCGGCGAGTCCGGCGGTGCCCAGGAGGCCCGCGGTGAGCGCTCCGAGCATTCTTCGGCGGGATGTGCGGGTGTGCGGGTGACGCATCGTTACGTTCCTCCGAACACACAAAGGTGGGATGACGCCATGTCCCCGTCATCGGTGCGCGTTTACGGTAGAACGTGTCGGACCGTGTTGGAAGAGGTGCGGTAGTGTGAGGTTCCTTCATTGGTTCAGACCAATAACGGGGTGATCGTCGGATGTCGCCACGCCCCACGCCTCCCGGATGCGTGACCCCCGCCCGGGTCCGGCAGTTGATCGGGGCATGAAGAAGCGCAGCATGATGGCCATCGCCTCCCTCGCCGCCGGGTTCGTCGTCGCGGCGATCAGCCCCACGCACACCGGGGACCACCACGTCCTCGGCGATCACCCCGTGCTCAGTGACCTCGGCGTCGACGACACCGTGGGCACGGTCACCGACACCGTCGGCGAGGGCAGCTTCTCCGACGCGGACAAGACCCTCGGATAAGGCCCTGGCGGCACGGCGCCGGTGCTCCCGCCCCGGGAGCACCGGCGCCGCTCCATGTGTGCCCTCAACTGGGGCTGGTTTCCGTGGCAGGGTGGAGCGGGCAAGCCTCAGGGGGCCAACAGAAGAGGGGGACCTGTGACCGTCGTCTGGATCAACGGCGCGTTCGGTGCGGGGAAGACGACCACCGCACGGGAACTGATCGAACTGATCCCGAACAGCACGCTCTTCGACCCCGAGGTCGTCGGCGGAGCGCTGGCACACCTGCTCCCGGCCAAGCACCTCGCCGAGGTCGGCGACTACCAGGACCTGCCGATCTGGCGGCGTCTGGTGATCGACACGGCGGCCGCCATGCTCGCGGAACTCGGCGGGACGCTCGTGGTCCCCATGACCCTGCTGCGCCAGGAGTACCGCGACGAGATCTTCGGCGGGCTCGCCGCCCGTCGCATCACGGTCCGGCATGTGCTCCTCGCCCCGGCCGAAACGATCCTGCGCGAGCGAATAGCCGCCCGGGAGGTCCCGCCCGACCTCCCCGACGGCGAGATGCGGATACGGCAGTGGTCGTACGACCACATCGAGCCGTACCGCAGCGCCCTGGCCGGCTGGCTCACCGCCGACGCCCACCCCGTCGACACCGGTGCTCTCACCCCGTACGAGGCCGCGGTCCGCGTCGCGGAGGCGGTGGGCAGCGGTCAGGTGCCGGTGTGCGACATAGTGCAGACGCCCGAGCCGACCGCCGAGACGCTCGCCGCCGGCGTCCTCCTCTTCGACGAACAGGACCGCGTCCTCCTCGTCGACCCCACCTACAAAGCCGGCTGGGAGTTCCCCGGCGGCGTCGTGGAACCGGGCGAGGCACCCGCCCGCGCCGGCATGCGCGAGGTCGCCGAGGAGACCGGCATCCACCTGGACGACGTACCGCGGCTGCTGGTCGTCGACTGGGAGGCGCCCGCGCCGCCCGGCTTCGGCGGGCTGCGGCTCCTGTTCGACGGCGGCCGGCTCGAATCCGCCGAGGCGGAGCGGCTGCTGCTGCCGGGGCCCGAACTGCGCGACTGGCGTTTCGTCAGCGAGCAGGAGGCCGCCGACCTGCTGCCGCCGGTCCGCTACGAGCGGCTGCGCTGGGCCCTGCGGGCGCGGGAACGCGGCGCGGCGCTCTACCTCGAGGCGGGCATTCCGCTCGGCTGATTCATCCATCCATCCGCACACCCGTTTCCGGTCCACCTGCGTGTGCCACTTTCGCCGCTCCCCTCGCGTGCCACTACGCGGAGAGCGTGGAGGTGTCGTGGGCGAGACGGAGTTCCTCGTACGGGTACGGCGTCCGCCTGCCCTCCCGGCGCAGACGGCTGAGGAAGCCGTTGAGGACGGCTGTGAGCGGCGCGTCCCTGGAGATGATCGCGGCAGCCGCCTTCGGGACGCCGTCGGCACGGGCCCCGACCGCGCAGGCGCGTACGAAGGCCTCCCGCTCCAGCCTGTCGTATCCGTACAGGGCGGTGACGAGCCAGTTCACCAGGTGGGCGCGGCCGTGGAAGAGGTCGTAGTCCCGGTGCCGGTCGAAGAAGGCGTGCTCCGGCCGGGAGAGGCGGAAGCGGGGGCCGAACGCCAGGCCGTAGTCGGTGAGGAAGAAGTCGGCGCCGTCGGTGAGGACGTTCTGGAAGTGGACGTCGAAGTGGAGGAGTTGACGGCGCCGGAGGAAGCCGGTCAGCGCGCCGAGCCAGTCGTCCACCCGCGTGCAGATCCGATCCGAGTCCTCGGTGCGGACCTGCGTGTCGAGCCAGTCGTGGAGGGTGTGCGGGAAGTACTCCAGGAACAGCGTCAGGCTCGCGGACGCCGTCCGCAGGGCCTCCAGGCGCTCGCGTACCTGCGGGGCGCCGCCCCAGTAGGCCACCGTGCCGTCCACATCGGCCAGTTCCTCGGGCAGGGGCTGTACGTCGTCCGGCAGCACCCGCCAGTGGTGCAGCAGCGGAAAGCCGGGGAAGGCGTCGGACAGCACCCAGTTCGTCGTCATCGTGTGCGTGGCCAGCTCGCGCCAGGCGCCGAAGCCGGGACTGCGTCCGGTGCCGTAGTGGCAGGCGGCCGGCAGGTCGAAGACGTTCACCGTGGAGCGGGCGTTCGGCGGCAGCAACTCGATGTCCGTGAGCGGCACCCGCTTCACGAACAGGGGGGTGCCCGCCACCTCGACCAGCACGTAGCGCCCGCCGATGCCGACGCCCGCGGGCGTCCCGGCCGCCAGCAGATCGGCCAGCTCGGCGTCCCCCAACAGGGCCAGCTCTGTGGCGAGTTCGGTATGGCGGGCGATGCGGGCGATGCGGGCGATGCGGGCGACGGAGGACATACCTCCATGGTCAGGGTCGGACCGGGTGCCTGTCCGCCGTTCGGCGAAGGACCGTGCCGGCCTGGCCGACGACCGGATCACCGTGCCCGAAGCACGCCACGTCGCAGTCCAGCGAGGCCAGTCGGTGCAACGAGGCGAGCAACCGGGGCCGGTGCAGGTTGAACACGCCCGGCATCACCCCGCCGTCGACCGGCGACGCCGCCACGGTGTCACCCGTGAACAGCACCCGCCGACGCGGCAGATGGACGGCGATGCTGCCGTCCGTGTGACCGGGGGTGTGCAGGACGTGGGCACCGTTGCCGAAGCCGAGGACGTCACCGTCGGTGACTTCGGTGATCAGCGAAGGGCGGACGAAGGGGGCCTCGGGGAGACGGCGGGCGGCCTCCGCGTGGATCGGCAGCTCCCAGTCCTCGAACACCGGCGGCGGGCCCGGCACTTCGCCCCGGATCGCGGGGGCGTCCAGGTGGTGGGCCACCACCTCGGCGCCGGTCAGCGCGGCGAGCTCGCCCGCGCCGCCCACATGGTCCTCGTGGAAGTGGGTGAGCACGATGCGGCGGATCGTGCCGAGCGGCTCGGCAACGGCCGCGACGGCGGCCCCCGAGCCTGCCGGACCCGCGTCGACGAGCGTCAACTCGTCGGCGTCGCACCACAGATAGGCCTGGCCCACGGGAAAACGCAGAAGATACAGCCGCGGCAGCAGCTCTACGACGTCCATGCGGACGACCGTAGGAGGGCCCCCGCCCGAAGGCGAGGACCCTCTGCCGACGGCGAAGCGGCTCAGTTCGCCGCGTAGTTGCGCAGGAACAGGGCCTCGGCCACCGACAGCCGCTCCAGTTCCTCGGGCGAAACGCTCTCGTTGACCGCGTGGATCTGCGCAACCGGCTCGCTCAGACCGATCAGCAGGATCTCCGCCTCCGGGTAGAGCGTGGCGAGCGTGTTGCACAGCGGGATCGAGCCGCCCTGGCCGGCGTACTGCATCTCCTGGCCGGGGTAGGCGACCGCCATCGCCCCCGCCATCGCCGCGTATGCCGGACTGGTGGTGTCGGCGCTGAACGGCTGGCCCTGACCGATCTGCTCGACGGCCACGCGGGCACCCCACGGGGTGTGCGCCTCCAGATGGGCCTGCAGCAGCTTGGTCGCCTCGGCCGCGTCCGCGCCCGGCGGCACC
This sequence comes from Streptomyces sp. SLBN-31, assembly GCF_006715395.1. Lineage (NCBI taxonomy): Bacteria > Bacillati > Actinomycetota > Actinomycetes > Kitasatosporales > Streptomycetaceae > Streptomyces > Streptomyces sp. SLBN-31. The sequence goes on along the minus strand of NZ_VFNC01000002.1, from coordinate 1,195,284 downwards.
CGCAGGCTGACCAGCGCGCGGGCGCTCGCCTGCACGGACGGGGTGGCGCCGACGACCGGCGGGCAGTCGATGCCGAGGACGGTGACGGCCGGCCGCGCCCAGATGCGGTCGGCGACCGTGCCCGAGCCGATCAGCCGCACTCCGTCCAGCACCCTGGCGTCCTTGCGGAACTGCTCCTCGTCGTACTGCAGGCCCTCCCAGGGGCCGTCCGCGCTCAGCCCGTCGACCGTGGTCGAGCCGTCCTCCGCGCGCAGCGAGTCCAGTACGCGGATCAGCGCGGCCAGCGCGTCCGGGGCGGCGCCGCCGAACTGGCCCGAGTGCAGGTTGCCTTCGAGGGTGTCGACGCGGACTCGGAGCATCGTCATGCCGCGCAGGGTGGAGGTGACCGTCGGCAGGCCGACGCGGAAGTTGCCCGCGTCGCCGATGACGATGGTGTCGGCGGCCAGGAGGTCGGGGTGCTCCTCGGCGTACCGCTCCAGACCGCCCGTGCCCTGCTCCTCCGAGCCCTCGGCGATGACCTTCACATGGACCGGGACGCCGCCGTTGGCCTTCAGGGCGCGCAGCGCGAGCAGGTGCATGATCACACCGCCCTTGCAGTCGGCGGCCCCGCGCCCGTACCAGCGGCCGTCGCGCTCGGTCAGCTCGAAGGGCGGGGTGGCCCAGCCTGCCTCGTCCAGCGGGGGCTGCACGTCGTAGTGGGCGTAGAGCAGGACGGTCCTGGCGCCCTCGGGTCCGGGCAGGTGGCCGTAGACGGACTGGGTGCCGTCCGGGGTGTCCAGCAGGGCCACGTCCTGGAAGCCCTCGGCGGTCAGCGCGTCGGCGATCCAGCGCGCGGCGCCCTCGCTCTCGCTCCTGGGGAACTGGTCGAAGTCCGCCACCGACTTGAAGGCCACCAGTTCGGCGAGCTCGTCCCGCGCTCGCGGCATGAGCGAGGCGACGGTCTCGGCGACCGGATTCGACGACATGGGCACGCTCCTCGTGGGTGCGACGTTGTACAGGTGGATATCGGGATCCTCCCACAGTGGCCTGCGACGACGTCCGCCGTAGGATGCGGTGGACAGGTGCGGCAGCGGCTTGATCGGGAGCAGTAGACCATCGTGAGCAGCGAGAACTCTTCGGCGGACGACGTGCAGCGGGTGTGGGACGTCGTCGTGGTGGGCGCGGGACCCGCGGGGGCCTCGGCCGCCTACGCGGCCGCGGTGGCGGGACGGCGTGTGCTGTTGCTGGAGAAGGCGGAGCTGCCGCGCTACAAGACGTGCGGCGGCGGCATCATCGGGCCCTCGCGCGACAGCCTGCCGCCCGGCTTCGAGCTGCCGCTGCGGGACCGCGTGCACGCGGTCACCTTCTCCAACAACGGCCGCTTCACCCGCACCCGCCGCTCCCGGCAGATGCTCTTCGGGCTGATCAACCGGCCCGAGTTCGACCAGCAGCTCGTCGAGCACGCGCAGAAGGCGGGCGCCGAGCTGCGGACCGGCGTCACCGTGCAGCGCGTCGAGCAGCACGGCTCGGCGGTCCCCGACCGGCGCACGGTCGCCGTGGTCCTGCAGGGCGGCGAGACGCTGCTCGCCAGGGCCGTGGTCGGCGCGGACGGCAGCGCGAGCCGGATAGGAGCGCACGTCGGCGTCAAGCTCGACCAGGTGGACCTCGGCCTCGAGGCGGAGATCCCGGTGCCCGAGACCGTCGCCGAGGACTGGAAGGGGCGGGTCCTGATCGACTGGGGGCCGATGCCCGGCAGTTACGGCTGGGTGTTCCCCAAGGGGGACACGCTCACGGTCGGTGTGATCTCGGCCCGCGGCGAAGGCGCGGCCACCAAGCGGTACTTGGAGGAGTTCATCGGCCGGCTCGGTCTCGCCGGGTTCGAGCCGAGCATCTCCTCCGGCCACCTGACCCGCTGCCGGGCCGACGACTCGCCCCTGTCGCGCGGCCGGGTGCTGGTGTGCGGCGACGCGGCCGGACTGCTGGAGCCGTGGACGCGCGAGGGCATCTCCTTCGCGCTGCGCTCCGGGCGGCTCGCGGGAGAGTGGGCGGTGCGGATCGCCGAGGCGCACGACGCGGTGGACGCCCGGCGGCAGGCCCTGAACTACGCGTTCGCGATCAAGGCGGGGCTCGGTGTCGAGATGAGCGTCGGCAAACGGATGCTGACGGTCTTCGAGCGCCGTCCCGGTCTGTTCCACGCGGTGCTGACGGGGTTCCGGCCCGCGTGGAACGCGTTCAAGGAGATCACCCAGGGTTCGACGTCCCTCGGCGAGCTCGTGCGCACCCACCCGATGGCGCATCGCGCCCTGAGCGCGCTGGACCGGCGTCCGGCCGGCGGCGTGACGGCCGGCCCGGTGGGCGATGAGGGCGCCGAGGTCAGTTCGTGACGGTGATCCGGAAGACGGGGTGGTCGGCCGCGATGCGGCGCAGGTCGGCGTCGGGGGAGTCCGGGCCCACGCCGTTGAAGAAGACTCCGACCTCGGCCTTCCAGCGCTTGAGGTAGGCCCGCAGCAGCGGGACCTTGTCGTCGTCGGCGACCTCGACGGCGGTGAACACGTCCACGTTCTTGCCCAGGCGCAGTTCACCGCCGCCGGCGGCGCGCATGTTGTGCGTCCACTGGACGTGACCGCGCGGGGCGAGCAGGTACTGCTGCCCGTCGACGGTCAGCAGGTTGACGGGGGTGGTGCGCCACTCGCCGCTCTTGCGGCCGCGCACCGCCAGGACCCGGGAGCCCCAGACGCTGAGGCCGCGGCGGGTCATCCAGGCGACCGCGCGGTTGAAGACGTTGACGGTGAACCAACCGGGCTTCTGGACGTGGACGTGCGCGGACATGATGTCCCCCATGGAGTGGGTGAGCGGCGCTCTCTTTTGTGAGCGGTGCTCTCGGTTTTCCCTACGAGGAGCAGTCTGCACCGGATCGCCGATCCAAAGCAAGAGCACTGCTCTCTTTTTTGTGCAGCGCTCTCGTTTGTGTGCACTGCTCTGTTTTCGTGGCACACTGCCACGCATGAGTACCCCCCACAGCGCCCGCGCCCGAGCCCGGATCGAAGTCACCGCCGCCATCAAGGACGAGGCCCGCCGGCAACTCGCCTCGGAGGGCGCGACCAAGCTCTCGCTGCGGGCCGTCGCCCGCGAGCTGGGCATGGTCTCCTCCGCCCTCTACCGGTACTTCCCCAGCCGCGACGACCTGCTGACGGCGCTCATCATCGACGCCTACGACTCCCTGGGCGCGGCGGCCGAGGCGGCGGCCGAGGCCGTCTCCGACGCCAAGCCCACCCGGCGCTGGATCGCCGTCTGCGAAGCCGTACGCGCCTGGTCCCTCGCGCACCCCCACGAGTACGCCCTCATCTACGGCTCACCGGTGCCCGGTTACGTCGCCCCGCAGACCACCGTCCCCGCCGCCTCCCGGGTCGGCCTGCTGCTGATCGGCATCGTGCGCGACGCGATCAAGAACCCCGGCGTGACCTTCCCCCCGCTGGCCGCCGAACTGCGCCCGGAGGCCGAGCGCCTCGCCGCCGACATCGCCCCCGATCTGCCGCCCGAGGTCGCGGCGGCGCTGGTCGCCGCCTGGGCGCAGCTGTTCGGGCTGGTGGGGTTCGAGCTGTTCGGCCAGTTCAACCGGGTCGTCGAGGACCGGGAGGCGTTCTTCCGGCATGCCGCGGGCCAACTCGCCCTGGGCGTCGGACTCTCGGACCGCCCGTCGGCGAGGCGCTGAGGCGGCTGCCTCATGGATACGCCGGGCGAGGTCACCGACGCGGCCGGCCGCGCCCATCGACCTCGTCCCCCCGGGCGGGCGCGCCTCGTCGACCGAGGCGGCCGGACTCGTCGGGGCGGGCGCGCCCACTTCGGCCTGGGCGGCTGCGCCCGTTCGCTCGGGCAGGCGCGCGTATGTCAGCCAGGGCAGCCGTGCCTAGTCCACCGCGCAGCCGCGTATGGTTCGCCCCGTCGGGCAGCCGTGCCTCGTCCACCGCGCCGCCGTGCCTCGTCGACCGCGCTGCCGCGCCTCGTCGCCCCGTCAGGCCGTCGCGCCTCGATCCGGATGGGCGCGCCCACAGCGACCCCACCTGCCGCACTACCCGGTCGATGCGGATGTGCGCGCCCACAGCGACTCACCTGTCGTACTTCCCGGGGAGTACGTGTGATCACCTCGCCCGGCTGACGCCCACCGGGCGTGACGGCGTCTAGCGTGGCCGTCATGGACGAGCAGCAGGGCGTGCGCGGGGGCGGCCCGCCGTGGCGGGGGCGGCACGGGCCGCCGTGGGCCGCCCGCCGCGGCGAGGCGGAGCGGGCGGCCCGGTGGCCGTGGCGCTCCACCGTGCTGCTCACGGCCTTCGTGCTGTTCGGCTCCCATTTCGCCGCCCACCGGCAGCACGGCGAACGGGCGGATCTGGACGTCTTCGCATGGGCGCTGCTGCTGGTCGCGTCGGGGCTGCTCCTGTGGCGGCGCCGGTACCCGGTGGCGGTGGTGTTCGGCACGGCGGCCGCCGTGCTGGCCTACCTGGGTGCGGGGTATCCGTACGGGCCCGTGTTCCTCACCGTCGTCGTGGCCTGCTTCAGCGCCGTCGTCGCGGGGCACCGCAGGGCGGCCTGGGGCGCGGTCGGCATGCTGTGGGCGGGGCATGTGCTGGTGGCCCACTGGCTGTACCGATGGCTGCCGCCGGCCGGGGGCCACCCCGCGTCCTGGGCGCAGGAGGGCGTGATCGCCGCCTGGGTCGCGGCGGTCGTGGCGCTGGCGGAACTCGCCCGCGCCCGCCGTGAGCAGTGGGCCCGCGACCGGGCCGAACGGGCACAGGCGACGCGGCGCCGGGCCGACGAGGAGCGGCTGCGCATCGCCCGCGAACTCCACGACGTCCTCGCGCACAGCATCTCGGTGATCAACGTGCAGGCGGGTGTCGGCCTGGCTCTGCTCGACACCGACCCCGAGCAGGCGCGCGCCGCGCTCACGACCATCAAGTCCGCCAGCAAGGAGGCGCTCGGCGAGGTCCGCCACGTCCTCGACACGCTCCGTACGCCCGGAGACGCGCCGCGCGCGCCCGCGCCGGGCCTGGACCGGCTGCCGGAGCTGGTGCAGCAGGCGGCGAGCGCCGGTCTGACGGTGGACGTGGAGGGGGCGCCGCCGCGGCTCGCGCCGGGCACGGACCTGGCCGCGTTCCGCATCGTGCAGGAGGCGCTCACCAACGTCGTACGGCACTCCGGCTCACGGCACGCGCGCGTGCGCGTCGGCCACGATGCCGGGGCGCTGCGGCTGCGGGTCGACGACGACGGCCCCGCCACCGGCGCGGACGCCGGCGGCAGCGGCAACGGCCTGGCCGGAATGCGTGAGCGGGCCGCCGCCCTGGGTGGCACGATCGAGGCGGGCCCGCGCCCCGACGGGGGCTTCCGGGTGCTCGCCGTACTGCCGTTGAAGCCCGCGGCGAAGGAGGACGACCGGTGATCCGTGTACTGCTCGCCGACGACCAGTCACTGGTACGGGCAGGCTTCCGGGCGCTGCTCGACGCGCAACCGGACATCGAGGTGGCCGGGGAGGCCGCCGACGGCGAGGAGGCGCTGCGCAAGGTGGGTGAACTGCGCCCCGACGTCGTGCTGATGGACATCCGCATGCCGGTGCTGGACGGTCTTGCCGCGACCCGCCGCATCACCGGGGACACCGCTCCGGGCGAGGTGAAGGTGGTCATGCTGACCACGTTCGAACTCGACGAGTACGTCTTCGAGGCGATCCGCTCGGGCGCCTCGGGCTTCCTGGTCAAGGACACCGAACCGGAGGAACTGCTGCGCGCGGTGCGGGCGGTGGTCGAGGGGGACGCCCTGCTCTCCCCGGGGGTGACGCGGCGGCTGATCGCCGAGTTCGCGGCCCGCTCGAAGGAGCCCGCCGCCGTGGACGCCCTCGCCGAACTCACCGAGCGTGAACGGGAGGTGATGGCGCTGGTCGGCATCGGTCTGTCCAACGAGGAGATCGCCCGCCGCCTGGTCGTCAGCCCGCTCACCGCGAAGACCCACGTCAGCCGTACGATGGTCAAACTGGGCGCCCGCGACCGGGCCCAACTGGTGGTCCTCGCCTACGAGTCGGGACTGGTCCGGCCGGGCTGGCTGGGCTGAGCGCCACGCCGGAAATCCACCAGGACGTACACGACCCGGACGACGAACACGACCGGGGCGAGCGCCAGGCCCACCTGAAACAGCAGCGCCGACAGCAGGTCGGGCAGGCCGAAGAGGAACGCCGGGCCGACGACGGCCGCGAACACCAAGGCGGCCAGGAAAGCCGCACTGACCAGCGCGAATCCGACCTCCACGGTCAGTGCGTCCCGCTCGGCCTTGTGCGGCCGTCCCCCGTGCCCGTCCATCCGTTCAGTCTCACAGCCGTGCGCCCGGCGGGCAACCAACTCCCGCCGGGCGCAAGCATGGAGACTCCCTCTAGTCGCGTACGGGCACGCGATCCGCCTCCAGGGAGGTGGACTTGGCGACGACCACCGAGTGTGCCGGCCGGCGGGTGCGCAGGCCGGTGAGGGTGATGAGCAGGCCTGCCGCCGCGACCCCGGTGACGACCAGGAAGCCGGGCCGGTAGCTGTCCAGCACGCTCTGGGCGGTGGCGTGCTGCGGCGCGTGGGCGGTCACCACCGCTGTCACCACGGCCAGGAAGATCGCGCCGCCCACCTGCACCGAGGTGTTGAGCAGACCGGAGACCATGCCCTGCTCGTGGTCCTCGACGCCGTTCGTGGCCTGGATGTTGAGCGAGGGGAAGACCAGTGCGCAGGCCGCGCCGATGAGCAGCATCGACGGCAGGATGACGGCGGCGTAGACGGGGTCGAGATCGACGCGCAGGAACAGCGCGTACCCGAGCACCATCAGGGCGAAGCCCGCCGCGATCAGCCGCTGGGTGCCGAACCGGTCGACGATCGAGCCCACCTTGGTGGAGGACACCGCGACCAGCGCGCCCGCGGGCAGGAAGGCGAGCGCCGTGTGCAGCGCCGACCAGCCCAGCAGCGACTGCATGTAGAGGGTGGTCAGGAACTGGAAGCCGACGTACGAGCCGAAGAAGGCCACCGCGCCGAGCTGGGCGCGGATCTGGCTGCCGGAGCGCAGTACGCCGAGCCGGATCAGCGGGCCGGGGGAGCGGCGCTCGACCAGGACGAACACGGTCAGCAGGACGGCTACGGCCAGGAAGGACAGCAGGGTGCGGGCCGAGGCCCAGCCGGCCTGGGGTGCCTGCACGACGGTGAAGACCAGCAGCAGCATCGAGGCGGTGCCGAGAACGGCGCCGGGGATGTCGTAGCCGTTGTGGTCCTTCTCGCGTTCGCTGCGCGGCAGCAGCTTCAGGCCGGCCAGCAGCGCGATCAGGGCGATCGGCGCGGGCAGCAGCATGGTCAGGCGCCAACTGGCCTCCGTCAGCAGTCCGGAGAGGACCAGGCCCATGGAGAAGCCGGTGGCCGCGCAGGTGGTGTAGATCGACAGGGCGCGGTTGCGCAGCGGTCCCTCGGCGAAGGTCGTGGTGATGATGGACAGTCCCGCCGGTGCCGTGAAGGCGGCGCTGAGTCCCTTGACGAACCGGCTGGCGATCAGCAGCGGGCCGGAGTCGACGAGGCCGCCCAGCAGCGAGGCGAGCGCGAAGACACCCAGGGCGATCAGGAAGACCTGGCGCCGGCCGAGCAGGTCGGCGGTGCGGCCGCCGAGCAGGAGCAGACCGCCGTAACCCAGGATGTAGCCGCTGACGATCCACTGCAGGGTCGAGGTGGACAGGCCGAGGTCGGAGCCGATGGACGGCAGGGCGACGCCGACCATCGACACGTCGAGGGCGTCCAGGAACATCGCGGCGCACAGCACCAGCAGGGTGCCCCACAGCCGGGGAGTCCAGCGGACCGCCGAAACCGGGGCCGCGGGGTTGGTGAGCGGAGAGGTCATGTCCACAGACACTACATGCGCATGCATCGAATGCAAACGCATTTAATTCCAATGCAATGAATTCGTTTCTCTGCTACGGTGCGGCCATGGCGGCGAAGAAGGCCGAGCAGGCGCTCGTGGACCAGTGGCGGGACATCCTCGCGCTGCATGCCCGCACCCAGTGCGAACTCGACCGCGCACTGCACCGACACGGCCTGTGTGCCAGCGACTTCGAGGTGCTCGACGTGCTGTCCGGCGAGTCCTGCACCTACCGCGTGCAGGAGATCGCCGAGCGGGTCCATCTGAGCCAGAGCGCGTTGTCGCGCCTGATCGCCCGGCTGGAGAAGGACGGTCTGGTCGACCGCGCCATGTGCCCCGAGGACCGCAGGGGCGTGCGGGTGGCGCTCACGGAGAAGGGGCGCGCGCTGTACGGCGAGGTGCTGCCGGTACAGCGCGCGGTCCTGACGAAGATGCTGGCGGGCTGAGGGCTCTCGGCCTCAGACGGCGGACCTCTCGCGCCACAGCGCGGCGACCGAGGCGTCCCCGGTCACGCTCGGGAACGGCAGCCGGTTCCACAGGGACAGGTACAACTGCGCGGCGGGCCCGGCCACTTCGCAGTCGGCGGCACCGCTGTCGTCCCGCACGGTCACCGGCGGCTCGGCGGCCAGGCGTACGGTCCACACCGCGCCGTCGACGTCCGTCGCCCGAACCCGGAGGACCCGGGGCCGCTCGCTGCGGACCCTGCTCCTGGCGCGGGCGTGGAACCCCCTCAGCAGCTCGTCGACACCGTCCGCGGCGAACTCGCTCGCGATCTCGCCGGGCGCCCCGCCGCGTGCCGCCTCGGCGTCGATCCGGTGCACGGTCGTCTCGTGTGCCTGCCGCCGGGTCCAGAACGCGAGCGGGGACGGCGCGGGCAGGAAGTGCCAGCACTCCACGTCGGACGGGGCGGCGGCGAGGGTCTCGACGAGAGCCCGATGCCCCGCACGGAACCAGGCGAGCAGCTCGGCGCCGTCGAGCCCGGGCGGATCGCCCATGGGGCGGGGCGAGGCGTGCCCCTCGCCGACGAAGCCGGCCGCCCAGCGGTGCACCACCCCGGTGTGCCGCAGCAGATCCCGTACCGTCCAGTCCGGACAGGTCGGCACCTTGGCGTCGGTGCCGGCCCGCTCGGCGGCCGCGGCCAGCAGCCGGCCCTCCCGGTCCAGGGTCTCCAAGAACTCCGCTGTCTCCATGAGGGGATTGTGCCGGACGGAGCGCGGCCGGCCGAAGGCGACCGTTCCGTCAGCCGGTCGTCCGCACCGGGGCGCTGCCGCGCCCCCGGCTCCGGCCGCCGAGTTCGGCGTCGAACGTTTCCAGGGACACGCGCACGACCTCGGCGTACCCAGGCTCCCGCAGCCGCTTCCACATCTCCTCCTCGGAGACGTCCTCGACGCGGGCGACCACCCACCAGATGTGGCCGAAGGGGTCGCGCCCTGGGTCGTCACCGACGACACGGGGGCCTTCCTCGACGCTGCTCGGACATGACGGCCCTGCCTTTCCGGATCGCTCGCAGGACACCGACGCCAGGCGGCAAGTAGGCCGGGCTCCGTCCTGAATGACGGACGCCTGCGTACCGCCCCGGTCCGTCCCGTTAGCGTGGTGATCATGGAGGACTGGGACATACGGTCGGCGACGTGGGCGGATCTCGAGCCGGTGGTGGAGTTGCGGGCCGTGGTGATGCGGCCCCATCTGGAGCGACTCGGGCGGTACGACGAGCACCGGGTGCGGCAGCGGTTGCGGGACGGATTCGAACCGGCGCACACCTCGATCATCGAGGTCGACGGCGCGTTCGCCGGCTGCGTGGCCCTGCGGCCCGCCGAGGACGCGCACTGGCTGGAGCACTTCCTCCTCGACCCACCTCTCCAGGGGCGCGGCATCGGATCGGCGGTGCTGCGCGAACTGCTGGGACGGTGCGACCGTGCCGGTGTCCCCGTCCGCCTGAACGTGCTGCAGGGCAGCCCGGCGCGACGCCTCTACGAGCGGTTCGGCTTCGAGCCGCAGAGCGAGGACCCGGTCGACGTCTTCATGCTGCGCGCCCCGGCCCCCGCCCGGAACCCCTGAGGGCGGACGGCGGCCGGGATCCCCGAGGAGTCCCGGCCGGGCGTGGGCGAAGGGGCCGGGTCCGTCAGGCGGCCCCGGCGCGGGCCCGGAGCATGCGGGCGATGGCGTCCGAACGCTCCAGGAGGGTGGTGCGGACCACCGGGGGCGCCTCGGCGGAGGCCTGGCGGGCCTTGTCGAGGTAGTCGGCATCGACGGCGTACGGGGACAACAGGTGCCGGGTGTAGCCCATCGCCGGGATCATCCCGCCGACGTGCAGCTGGGGGATCGCCTCCAGGTACAGCTGGGTGTAGGGGGCCAGCAGATCGTCCTGGTCCGGGCGCCAGAAGGCCGTCGCGATCTGGCCGACCGCGGAGACGGGGACCTCGCGGTCCACGGCCAGCCGCTGCCAGACCTCGGCCTTCGCTGCGGCGTCGGGCCGGGCGGCGCGTACGGCGAGGGCGCGGATCCGGGCGTCGGGGTCCGGATCGTGTTCGAGCAGCAGCGCGGTCTCGGCGGCGACGTCCCCGCCCAGCTCCGCCTCGCGGACCAGCGCACGCCAGCGCAGGTCCACGTCGTCGCCCGCCCGCTCGCGCAGCCAGGCCAGGTCGTCCGGGCCCGTCGCGGTGCGGGCCAGACCGCGCAGCGCCACCTGCCGGCGGCCGGGGTCCGCGGCCAGTTCGCGACAGGCCGCGGCCACCGCCGCCGTCAGCCCGGCGCGCTCGGCGGGCGGCGCCCACAGTTCGGCGATGTTCGCGGCGAGGTCCAGATACGGCTCGATCACGGCGTCGGACGTCTCGGCCGACAGCACCGCGGTGACGCACCGTCCGGCCTCCGCCGCCGTGGCCTCGCCGGTGACCAGCATGTCCCACACCGTGGACACGGCCACGCCACGGGAGATGGCGGTGGGCAGCTGTGCCGCCGTACCGAAGAAGGCGTCCCTCGTCGTGGGGTCGGGGCGGGTCGTGGCGAAGGTGAGGTCGTCGTCGTTGACGAGCAGCAGGTCCGCGGTGGGCGGCAGGCCGGTCACGGGGGTCCGGGACCCGGTCACCTCGACGCGCACCAGCGCGGCGCGCTCCAGCGCCTCGCCGTCACCGCCCTTCCGCTGGTACGCGCCGACGGCCAGCACCTGCGGGCGAGGAGTGTCGGCGGCCACCAGCGTCACGCTCTCGCCGTCCCGCTCCAGGGAGAACCGGTCGGTGCCCGCCCTCTCCAGCCAGGCGGCGCGCCACGCGTCCAGGTCGCGCCCGCCGGCCTCGGCGAGGGCGTCGACGAGGTCCTGGAGCGAGGTGTTGCCCCAGGCGTGGCGGGCGAAGTAGGCGGCCATGCCCGCCCGGAAGCGGTCCTCGCCGACGTACGTCATGAGCTGCTGCAGGACGGAGGCGCCCTTGGGGTAGGTGATGCTGTCGAAGATGGACGCGGCCTGGGCGACGTCGTGGATGGGCTGGTGGATCGGGTGCGAGGCGGGACCCTGGTCGGCCAGGTACGCCCTGAGCTTGTCGGCCGCCAGATGGCCCGCCCACGCGTCGGTGTAGCGGGTGGCGCCCTCGGCTGCCCAGTGACAGGCGAACTCCGCGAACGCCTCGTTCAGCCACAGGTCGTCCCACCAGCGCATGGTGACGATGTTGCCGAACCACATGTGCGCCATCTCGTGCAGCAGCACGACGGCGAGCAACTCCCGCTCGGCGGGCGTCGGTTCGGCCCGCCGCAGGAAGGCGTCCGACCAGGTCACGCAGCCGTAGTTCTCCATCGCGCCGCCGAACTCCGGCATGAACACCTGGTCGTAGCGGCGCTGCGGGAACGGCATGGCGAAGGCCTCGCCGTAGAAGGCGAGGCCCTGGCGGGTGAGGGTGAAGATCTCGTCGGCGTCGCGGTCGAGGACCTCGGCGAGCGAGCGGCGGGCGTACAGGCCCAGGTCGCGGCCGTCGGCCTCGCGGCGGATCTCGTGGAAGGGGCCCGCGTTGACGACGGTGTTGTACACCGACAGCGGCGGGGTGTCCGGGTAGGTCCAGCGCCGGGACCCGCCCAGGTCCTCGACGCGGGCGTCACCGGAGTTGCTGGTCACGGTCCAGGCGGCCGGGGCCGTGACCGTGAAGGCGTGCGGGGCCTTGAGGTCGGGCTGGTCGAAGCACGCCCACACGAACCGGGCCTCGTCCGGCTCGAAGCTCATCCACACGTAGACCTCGCCGTCCGCGGGATCGACGGCCCGGTGCACCCCCGGACCGGCGGCCGTGTCGGACTGGACGCTCTCCACGCGCAGCACGTTGTGCCCGGCCAGGGCGGGCAGCGGGATGCGGCCGTCGTCACCGGGGGCGAGTGCGGCGCCGTTCAGCGTGGCGCCGCGCACCTGGGCCGCGCAGTCCACGAAGGTCTCGGCGCCCGCCTCGTGGCAGGTGAAGGTGATGGTGGAGACGCAGCGGACCTCCGGCCCGGTGGGCAGAGCGGTGAGGTCGATCTCCACGTCGTACCGCTCGACCGTGAGCAGCGCGGCCCGTCGCTCGGCTTCGCTACGGGTCAGGCTACGGATCCCCATGTGTTCTCCCTCGGCAGACAGCGGAGGTCAGAGTACGTCGGTCCGGGCAGGGGACCGCAGGCATTTTCGCCAGCCGGGGGTGCGCGCCCCGCGGGGCCTCGACTCCACATCGGACAGGGGCAGTTCACGGAAGGCGTCGAGGGTGAGGACGGCGTCCGGGGCGATGCCGCGCTCGGCGAGGAAGGCGCCGCGGGCCGGCACCGTGGCGGCCACCCGGCGGAACGGTCCCAGGACGCCCGGGGCGGAGAAGAGTGACGTGTCCGCGGCCAAATCCGTCAGGGCGGAGGCGATGCCGCTGGAGCGGTCGGGCAGAGCGGCGAACGCGGAGAGGAACCCCTGCGGATGAGCGCGGCGCCGCGAGTGGGCCGGGGCCGTGGCGGGGGCGTGAGGCGGCTGCCATCGGGTAGGTGCCAGGACACCAGGGAAGACACCGCCCCGCGGGAGATCCCATGAGCGTCACCCTCGTCCACCCCCGCCCGAAGTTCCACCCGGCCCCGCTCACCGAGCCGCCGCCGTCGGGCTACCTCCACCTCGCCGCGACGCTCCTGCCGTCGGCGGCCGGACCCGGCAGGCCGGGCCACCACCGCGACCGGGCGCTCCTGCTCGACATGCTGCGCGCCGAGGCCGAGGACCTGGCCAGCCTGGCCGAGGTCAAGCGGGCCAGCGTGTACCGGGCGGCCGCCACGGCACCGGCGATCGGCTGGAACCCACCGGACGGGCCGCCCCGCGCCCCCCACGACGTGGCCGTGCTCGTGGAGACCAGGACGCCGCAGGACATCCCGGCCGTGCAGCGCACCGCCGCCTACCGCGACCTGCGCAGACGACTCGAACACCACGGCCGGGAGATGCAGGTGCTCACCGCCCGCTGCGGCAAGTGCGTGGCCGACGTCGACCGCACCCGGCAGGGACTGTTCCTCTTCCACTACCTCGCCGGCGAGGACCCGCGACGCGTCGCCGAACTCTGGGAGCACCTCACCGGCTGGTACGCCACCGAGACCGGCCTGGACAACGCCCTGCTGCTCGAACCCCTCGACGCCGACGCCTCGCCCTACACCCACGTCGCCCACGCCCGCTGGGACCTCAGCCTGCCCGCCGCGGCGCTGCGCCAGTTCGGCAAGCCGAGCTTCTACCGCTTCCTGCGGCCCACGCTGCGGGAGAACCACACCACCGCGATACCGGTGCTGTACCACCTCGTACGACTGCGGGACCGCTGACCGCGTCCGGAACCGCCGGGCCGGGTCAGGGCGCCGTCGCCCGCCGGGTCGCGAAGCCGATGAGCGCGGCGACCGCGGCCAGTATCGCGACGCTGGTCAGCGCCGCGGGAAGCGAGAACCAGTCCGCCATGAAGCCGATGGCCGGCGGGCCCAGCAGCATGCCGCCGTAGCCGAGGGTGGAGGCGATCGCGACCCCGCTGGGGCCCGCGAGCGTCCCGGCGCGTTCCACGGCGACCGGGAAGAGGTTGGCGAGGCCGAGGCCGGTGACGGCGAAGCCCACCAGCGCCGCCCAGAGGGAGGGCGCCAGGGCCCCGGTCAGCATGCCGGCCGCGGCGGTGCTCCCGCCGACGACGACGGTACGGGTACGGCCGAGCCGTTCGAGCAGGGTCGTGCCGGTCAGCCGCCCGGCCGTCATGGCGAGCGCGAAGCAGGAGTACCCGAGGGCGGCGGCCCCGGGGGAGCCGCCGAGGTCCTGTTCGAGGTGCAGGGCGCCCCAGTCGGCCATGGCGCCCTCGCCGTACGCCGTGCACAGGGCGATGAGGCCGAAGACGACGACCAGCCCACGGGTGCGGGCGTCCGGTCGGCGTGGGCCGTCGTACGGGGCGTCGGCCGGCCGGTCGGCGGGTCGGGGCGGCTCGATGCGCAGCAGGGCGCGTCCGGCGACGGCGGTCACCAGCAGCCCGACGAGGGTCAGGCCGAATAGGTGCCACGCGGGGGAGAGCTGCCCGGCGACCAGCCCGCCGAGCCCGGCGCCGATCATGCCGCCCAGGCTGAACGCGGCATGGAAACTGGGCATGATCGGCCGGCGCAGTGTGGTGACGAGGTCGACGGCCGCGCTGTTGAAGGCGACGTTGATGCCGCCGTAGGCGGCGCCGAAGAGCAGGAGGACGAGGCCCAGGGCGAGCGCCGAGTGGGTGTGCGGGGGCAGCGCGACGCTCAGCGAGAGCAGGACGCCGCAGACGACGGTGACCGGGTGGCTGCCGAAGCGCCGGCAGAGGCGGCCGGTGAGCATCATCGTGACGACCGCGCCGGCGGAGACGCCGAGCAGGGCCAGACCGAGGGCGCTGGCGGAGGCGCCCGTCTGCTGTTTGATCGCGGGGATGCGGACGACCCAGCCGGCGAAGACGAAGCCGTCGAGGGCGAAGAAGACCGTGAGGACGACACGGAGCCGGGCGAGGTCGCTGCGGGGGCCCGGCACGGCGCTGTGCGATCGGGCTTTGTTTACTTGCGGCACAAACTCAGGCTAGGCGAGGTCCGACGGCGGGGACAAGGGCGGGGTTCGCATCCGGGAGGGAGGCGGCGTGGCTTCCGGGAGGGAGGTGGCTGGCTTTCGGGAGGGAGGCGGCGCGCTTTCGGGAGGGGGGCGGCTGGCTTTCGGGAGGGAGGTGGCTGGCTTTCGGGAGGGAGACGGCGCGCTTTTGGGAGGGAGGCGGCGTGGCTTCCGGGAGGGAGGCGGCTGGCTTCCGGGAGGGAGGCGGCGCGCTTTCGGGAGGGGGCGGCGCGCTTTCGGGAGGGGGCGGCTGGCTTTCGGGAGGGAGGCGGCACCCTTCCGGGAGGGAGACGGCACGCTTCCGGGAAGGACGCGGAGCGCTTTCGGGAAGGGCGCGGCGGCTTCCGGGAAGGGCACGGAAGCGGTAGATCCGCCCGGCCGGCGGGCAGAACGAGACCATGGAGCACTGCGAAGTCCCAACGAACGCGTGGAGGTGGTGACTTGACCGTCATCGTCGGCCTGGTCCATCGACGGCGCGTCCACCTCGCGGGCGATTCCGCGGGCAGCAGCGGCTCGCAGCTCACCATCCGCCGCGACCCGAAGGTCTTCACCAACGGCCCCTACGTACTCGGCTTCACCACCTCGTTCCGCATGGGCCAGCTCCTGCACCACGCCTTCCAGGCCCCGCACCCCGAGGGCGATCTCGACCGTTTCATGGTCACGACCTTCGTCGACGCGGTGCGCACCTGCCTCAAGGAGGGCGGATGGGCCCGCAAGGACTCCGAACAGGAACAGGCCGGCGCCTTCCTCGTCGGCGTCCAGGGCCGACTCTTCGAGATCCACGACGACTACCAGGTCGGCGAGCCCGCCGCGGGCTACGCAGCCGTGGGCTGCGGCGACGACCTGGCGCTGGGCGCCCTGCACGCCACGGCCGGGCTCGGCCTCAAGCCGCGCGAGCGCCTGACGGCCGCCCTGCGCGCGGCCGACCATCACAGCTCGTTCGTCTCCGCGCCGTACACCTTCGCCAGAACACCCCGCTGAATCCGCGCCCCTCCGCTCCCCGCCCGTGCGGCACGGCCGCGTAGGTGAGCGAGGCCCGCGGGGTGTTTGAGCGGCCCGGATGCGGCCACGCGACATATATGACCCAGTCGAAGCGTGAGACAGAGCGAAAGTACGCCGCTCCGTCGGCCGGCGACACGGCGTGGCTCCGCGAACTCACCGGCGCGGACGGCGTGGTGTCGGTCGTGGAGCGGGGTTCCGAGGACCTGGACGCCGTGTACCACGACACCGAGGACCTGCGCCTGGCCGGCGCGTCGGCCACGCTGCGGCGCAGGACGGGCGGGCCCGATGCCGGCTGGCACCTGAAGCTGCCCCTTGCCGGAGACAGCCGGGAGGAGGTCCAGGCGCCGCTGTCCCAGACGGTCCCGGACGACCTGCGCGACCTCGCCCTCTCCCGCACCCGCGGGGCGCCGCTGGCCCCCGTCGTCCGTGTCCGGTCCACCCGCAGCACCCGGCACCTCGTCGGTCCCGACGAGAAGGTGCTGGCCGAGCTGACCGTCGACAGCGTCCGCGCCGAGTCCCTGGGCGGCACCACCACCCTGGCCGCCTGGACCGAGATGGAGGTCGAGCTCGCCGAGGACGCCGATCCCGCGGTGCTGGACCTCGTGGAGAAGGCGCTGCGCAAGAGCGGCATCGAACGGGCGGCCCACCCCTCCAAGCTGGCCCGGGCCCTGGAGGAGACGGGACTCAGCGCGCCACGCCTGCCGGACGCCCGCGCCGAGCGGGTCGTACCCGGCTCGGCGGGAGACAAGGTCCTCCGCTACGTCGACGAGCAGGTGCGCACCCTCGTGGCCCTCGATCCCGCGGTACGGCGCGACCTGCCCGACTCGGTCCACAAGTTCCGCGTCGCCTGCCGCCGGCTGCGCAGCGTCCTGCGGTCGTACCGGTCCGTACTGGACCGGGAGATCACCGACCCGATCCGCGAGGACCTGAAATGGCTGGGCGGGGAGCTGGCCGAGGCCCGCGACCGCGAGGTCCTCGAAGAACGCCTCGACGCGCGCGTCGGCGCCGCGCCCCCGGAGCTGGTCCTCGGACCGGTCGCCGCCCGGCTGAAGGCGTGGCACGTCGCCGGTACCGCCGAGGGGCGCCGACGCACCCTCGACGCCCTGAACTCGCCCCGCTACCTCGCCCTGCTGGACTCCCTCGCCACGCTGACCCAGCAGCCCCCACTGCGCCGCAAGGCAGGCCGCAAGCCGCGCAAGGCGATGCCCAAGGCGATCCTCAAGGAGTACGACCGCCTGGCAGCGCGCATGGCGCACGCGCTGGACCTGCCGCCGGGGAAGGACCTCGACAAGGCCCTGCACGAGGCCCGCAGGGCCGCCAAGAAGACGCGCTACGCCACCGAACCTGCGCGTGCCTCGCTCGGCGCCCCCGCGAAGCGGCTCGGCAAACGCGTGAAGGCCGTGCAGAAGGTCCTCGGGGATCACCAGGACAGCGTCGTGGCACGTGACACCCTGCGGAAGCTGGCCGTGGCCGCGCACGCCGCGGGGGAGCCCGGTTTCACCTGGGGCCTGCTCTACGGCCAGGAGCAGGCCGCGGCCGCCGAGCGCGAGCGGCAGCTGCCGGCCGCCTGGGCGGACGCCTCGAAGCGACGCCTGCGCAAGCGACTCGCTCGCTGAATCCACGAGCCACCGCGAGCACGGTCGCCTACGGTCGAGGGCGACGACGCTTCGACTTGGGGGAGTGGCAATGGTTGCGACGATGCGAGCCGCGGTCTGTGTCCGGCCGGGCGGCCCGGAGGTGCTGGAGGTCCGTGAGCTGCCGGTGCCGGAGGTACGGGAGGGCTGGAGCCTGGTGCGGGTGAAGGGCGCGGGCCTCAACCGCTCGGAGCTGAGGACCCGTCAGGGGCACTCGCCGAGTGTGACGTTCCCGCGTGTGCTGGGGATCGAGTGCGTGGGAGTCGTGGCCGTCTCGACCGATCCGCGACTGCCCGAAGGCACCACCGTCGCGGCGGTGATGGGCGAGATGGGCCGGGAGTTCGACGGCGGCTACGCGGAGTACGCGCTGCTGCCGAACCCCCTTTTGATGCCGCTCGCCACCACCCTGCCCTGGGACGTCCTGGCCGCGCTGCCCGAGACGTACCTGACCGCCCGGGGCTCCCTGGACGCCCTGGGCATCGAACCGGGCGTCCCGGGACGGTTGTTGATCCGCGGCGGCACCTCCTCGGTGGGGATGGCGGCCGCGTCCATCGCGGCCGGGCACGGGCTGGAGACCGCCGCCACGACCCGGCGCCCGGACAAGGCGGACGCGCTCACCGCGGCCGGCGTCGACCACGAACTCCTGGACGACGGGGAGCCGTTGGAGAAGAGGCTGCGCGAGATCTGGCCCGAGGGCCCCGACCATGTGCTGGACCTGGTCGGGGCGGACACGCTCGTGGACTCACTGCGACTGGTGCGCCGGGGCGGCACGGTGTGCATGTCGGGCTCGCTCAGCGGCTGGCTGATCCCGGACTTCGAGCCGATCGCCATGATCCCGTCCGGCACCCGGCTCACGGCCTTCCACAGCGACGACATCAAGGGCAGCGCCGGGGCGTCCGTGCTCCAGCGGGTCGTCCGGGAGGTCGAGGCCGGCACCTACCGGCCCAACGTGCACCGTGTGTTCGCCCTGGACGAGATCGTCACCGCCCACCGGTACATGGAGGAAGACCAGGCCGCAGGCAAGCTCGTGATGCTGCCCTAAGAGGCAGACACTTCAGGGAATTTCGTACGGCGCCGGGGCCGACGTCGGCGCACGCGCAATCGGCGCCCTCCGCGGCGGCGCGCAGGGCACTGCTCAGCGCCGACTACCGGGGATCCACCTGGATCTTCGGTCCCGCCCCGGCTCCGGGCGGTCGTTCTCCCGCCAGTACCGCGCCGACCTCCGTCAGCCCCACCGTCGCCGCCACCAGCGGCCGGGGATCCACCGCCCCCTCGGCGTACGCCCGGATGGTGGCGGCCAGGCCGGGGGAGGCGGACAGGATGCCGATCGCGGTCACGTCCTTCAGGACGAGCGCGCGGGTGTCGACCCGGCTGGGTCCGCCGGACAGTCCTATGCAGACCACGCGACCGGCCGGCTCCACCAACTCAACCGCCCTGCGCGGCAGATGGGCCGCGTTCGTGGCGTCGACGACCGCGTCGAAGGGAAGGCCGGGGACGGAGTCCTCCGGCCACACGTGCGCGAAACCCAGGTCGCGTGCGAACGACAGGGACGCTTCCGTGAGACCGGCGAGGTGCACCTCCGCGCCGGTGACGCGCAGGAACATCGCGGTCAGCAGCCCGATCGTCCCCGGACCCAGGACGAGCGCCCGGTCGCCGGGGCCCACGGCCGTGGCCCGAGCGGCGCGCAACGCGTTGCCGCCAGGCTCCACGAGGGCCCCGAGCGTGGCGTCGACGGAGTCGGGCAGGGCGTGCAACGAGGAGGCGGGCACGGCCAGTTGCTCCGCCAAGGCGCCGGGCCGGCCGGCGCGGACGCCGACCTCCTGCCGCCTCTCGCACACGTGCTGCAGGCCCCGTAGGCAACGGCGGCAGCCACCGCAGCCGAGCATCGTGTCGCCCATGACCCGGCGGCCCAGCCACGCGGGGTCGACGCCCTCGCCCACCGCCGCGACCCGGCCCGCCCACTCGTGCCCCAGCCGCATCGGATACGCCGAGTGCCCCTGGTGGAGATAGGCCATCGCGCCGGTGAAGAACTCCATGTCCGTCCCGCAGACGCCCACCCGCTCCACGTCCACCACGACCTCAACGGGCCCGGCCACCGGCGCCGCGACCTCCAGGACTTCGTACGCCCCGGGCGCGGTCAGCACGAAAGCCCTCACCGGGGCGTGTCCGCCGGGCCCACAAGAAGGCTCCCCCCGGCGGCGGTTGGGCCGCGCGCGCCGCGGGCTGTCGTGGTGTCGTATGTCTGCGTGTGCCTCATGGTGATCGAGAATGTAGACGGTCCGCGCCCACGGCCGGAAGGGCTCGGTGCTGACCCTCCGCATGGCGGGTTTCAGCGGCTGCGAGGTGGGCCGGGAGCCGCTGAAGCCCACCTCGGAGCCGCCGTACGGGAATCAGGCGGTGTGCAGCGTCAGCCCGTACCGGTTGAGGATCTCGTTGACGGGCTGGTACCAGGTCTCGCCGCCGGAGCTGCAGTTGCCCCAGCCACCGGAGGTGACGCCCTGTGCCTGGTCACCGCTGATGAACGAGCCGCCGGAGTCGCCCGGTTCGGCGCACACGCTCGTCTTCGTCATCTGGTGGACGGCGCCCTGGCTGTAGTTGACCGTCTCGTTCTTGGCCAGGACGGTGCCGCAGTGCCAGTGGCTGGTGGAGCCGGAACGGCAGATCGAGGCGCCGACCGGGGCCTCGGCGGAGCCGCGGACCAGCTGGTCGGAGACGGTCCCCCAGCCGAGCACGACCGGGACGGTCCACCAGCCGCTGCCGACGTTCACCCAGGCGTAGTCGTTGTCCGGGAACGAGGAGCCCTGGAAGTTGCCTATGTAGGAGCGGTCCCAGCCGTACACCGCGCCGGTGTGCTGGTCGCAGTGCCCGGCGGTGATGAAGCCGCCGTAGACCGAGAAGCCGATGGAGCAGCGGACGTTGCCGGTGTAGTACGGGTCGCCGCCCACGGTTCCGGCGGCGAAGGTGCGCGGCGCCGCGGCGGTCTCCTCGACGGCGACGGGCCCGGCCTGACGGGCGCGGGCGAGGAACGCGCGGACATCGTTGTCACCGCGGTGTGCGGCTACGACGTCCACGACCACCTTGTTGGCTCTGGGGTCGACGTACCAGCTGCCGACCCCGGCGGGCGCGGACAGAGCGTCGATGTGCGCCTTCGTCGCGTCCAGGCGGCGTGCGCTGTGCTCCACGATCCGCACGGTCGCGCCGGTCGCGCGGACGGCCTCGGTGTTCGCGCCGCGGGTGACGGCGACGGTGAGCCTGCCGGTGGCCGGGGCGAACCAGGAGCCGCCGTAGGAGGTTCCCGCGGCTCGCTTTGCCTTGCGTTCCACGGCCGTGGCGGTCTTCTCGGCAGCCAGCCGGGCCCTGGCCTGTTCGTCGGTGAGGCCGAGGTCGTGCCGCATCGCGGTGAGGAGGGAGGCGGAGGCGGGTGCCTCGGAGGAGGAGCGCGCGGGGGAGTCCGCGGCGGAGGCCGGAAGGCTGCTCGCGGTGGCCCAGGTGCCGAGCAGGAGGAGCGCGGACAGGCCGGTGCGCAGGGATGTGATGCGTCTCAAGGGGGTGCCCCTTCGTTGTTCCAGCGGAGTGGGGGTGGAACAGCAGAACGGTGAGAGCGCTCTCAGGGGGGTGCGCCGCAGATCCTAGTCGGTGATCATGGTCAGGTCTATGCCAATGTCCGACGGAAGTCGAGGAATTGGCGGCCGGGGGCTTGGGGCGCGGTCACTCCTCTTCGAGCAGCCGGTCGTCCAGGTGGGCGCCGTAGAACGCGCTCTGACGGGTCATGATGTCGCGCATCGGCGTGCCCCGCGGCACCCCGTACACCGTCCCCGGGAAGTCCAACTCGCGCTGCACCTGCCACAGTTCCTCGTGCTGTTCCGGTGCGAAGAGCCGTGCCGGGTCGCCCGCCGCGATCCAGCCGATGGGGACCACGGTGCCGGGCGCGAGCCGGGAGCCCACCTGCAGCACGCTGTTGATGCGCAGTTCGGCTCCCGCGCCGGCCACCGAACCCGGGAACAGCGAGGCACCCGTGGCCACGAAGACCTCGTCCTCGACGACGGCGCCGTTGACATGGGTGTGCGGGCCGATCAGCACGGCGTCGCCGATCACCGCCGGATGCTGGGCCCGTCCGCGCACGAGGGCGTGTTCCATGACCACCGTGTCCACGCCGACGCGCACCTCCCCGTCCTCGGCCGTCAGTACCGCGCCGTGCAGCACCCGGGCGCCCTCACCCAGGACGACCGCCCCGCACAGGGTGGCGCTGGGCGCCACGTACGCGGAATCGGGGACGAGCGGGCGCCGCCCGCGGTGTTCGATCAGCATGGGCGGTGAGCCCCCTTCCGTGCCGTGAGTGGTCCGATGCGCGCAGACTAACCCGGCAGCGGCGCGGCACGCTGGGGAAAACCCCCGGGTGAGACGGGGGACGGCCGTGTTCCGCCGGGAGGTGCCCGTCCGTAGCGTCGCGTCCGTGACCACGACCGGCCGTGGCCAGGGAGCGCCTGGGCGCGGCCGGCGAGCCGGTGGCCGACCCCGGCCGGGTGCGCCAAGTGGTCGAACTGGCACACCGCAACGCCACCGAAGCCATGACCGAGCTGCGCGACCTCGCCCGCGGCCTCCACCTGCCCGTCCTCGACGGCGGTCCGCCCGACGACCTGGCCACCCTCGCGGCGCGCAGCGGCCTCCCCGTCGAGCCGGCGGTCGACGTGCCCGAGCGGCCCACCCCCGCCATGGAGACCATCGCCTACTTCTGCGCCGCCGAACTGCTCACCAACGTCATCAGGCACAGTGGCGCCCGCCGAGCCGTACTGGACGTCACCCGGAGGCACGGCGCGCTGCGGCTGTGCGTCACCGACGACGGGCGCGGCGGAGCGCGAGCGGGTTCCGGCAGCGGTCTGACCGGGCTGACGCAGCGCGTCCGTACGGTCGACGGCACGCTGGAGATCAGCAGTCCGGTGGGCGGGCCGGCGACGGTGACGGTGGTGCTGCCGCTGCATGCGTGAGTAGCCTGCGGCAGTATGACGCGCGTCTGGTTGCCGCCCCTGCTGTTCGTGCTGTGCGGTTCGGCCCTGGCGACGGACCTCGCCCTCGAGGGCAGCCCCGTCGAGGCCACGGCACTGCTGCTGGTGTTCCTGGCGTTGGCGGCGGTCAACTCGCCCCTGATCTTCCCGAGGTCGGTCGACGCGCAGGAGGCACAGCGCCGCAGCGCCGCCGACGGACGCCCCGTCGTCTACTGGAGGCCGGGCTGCGCGTACTGCGTGCGGCTGGGCCGCCGGGCCCGTCGGCTGCACTGGGTCGACATCCGGCGCGACCCCGCCGGGGCGGCGGTGGTGCGGGCCGCCAACGGCGGCGACGAGACCGTGCCGACCGTCGTCGTGGCGGGCCGGCCGCACATTAACCCCGATCCGGAATGGGTGCGCCGACAGCTCTCCTCGGCTACGTGACCGGCCTCGCCGCACGGCTGTCGCACGTCTACTGGATCGGCGGCGGCAGCGGGGCCGGGAAGTCGACGGTCGCCCGCCGGCTCGCCGACCGCCACGGCTGGCGGCTGTACTCGACCGACGACGCGATGCCGGACCACGCCGCCCGGACCACACCCGACGAAGCGCCCTTCCTGCACGCGTTCATGGCCATGGACATGGACGAGCGCTGGGTGAACCGGCCTCCGCGCGTCATGCTGGAGACCTTCCACTGGTTCCGCGGCGAGGGCTTCGGGCTGATCGTCGAGGACCTGCTGCGCCTGCCGCGCCGGCCCTGCGTCGTCGTCGAGGGTTTCCGGTTGCTGCCGCACCTCGTGCAGCCGCTCCTCGCCGATCCCGACCACGCGGTCTGGCTCCTTCCCACCCCGGACTTCCGCCGGGCCGCCTTCCGCAGCCGAGCGGCGCCCGGTGAAGGGTTCCTGTGGAGGACCAGCGATCCGGAGCGGGCCGGCCGCAACCTCGCCGAACGCGACGGCCTGTTCACGGAACACCTGCGGGAGGAGACCGAGCGGCTGGGTCTGCGCGCGGTTCCGGTCGACGCCACCATGACGCGGGACGCCCTCACCGAGGTGCTGACAGCGGCGTTCCGGCTCTGACCGCGGGTCAGAACCAGTGCAGGCAGTGCGGGATGCGCTCGGCCGCGAAGAACGCGTCGGCGAGGGCGGCCGCACCCGGACGGTGGGCCCGGACGTGTCCGGCCCGTACGAGCGTGCTCGGCGCGGTGCCGCCGAGGTAGACCGAACCCAGGTCGGTGATGTCCAGGGACAGGTGGGGTTCGCGGTCCGTCGGGACGCAGTCGGCCTTGCCGTCCCGGACGGACAGCAGATAGCGGTTCCGTTCGCCGAGGAAGGGGTCGTCGACGTCGAGGACGAGCTCGCCGTCCGTGCACCAGCCGCGCGCGGTGAGCGCGCGCGGGACGTCGAGCAGCCGTACCCAGAGCCAGTCCGTGTGGTCGCTCACCTGGCCGGCCCGGAAGTCCGCGAGCTGCCAGCGCAGCGGATGCCCGGGCGGAACGTGCTTGAACACCACCTGGGCGACCAGGTCGTGGCCGAGAACGAACCGGGCCAGGGAAGTGAAGACGGCGTCGTCCGTGGTGATGGTCTCGTCGACCGTCAGGGTGCCGGAGTCGACCGAGTAGCTGGCGTACCCGTCGGGGACGCCGTCGGTGTCACGGTGGACGGCGATGTACCGTGCCGCCG
The DNA here is from genome assembly GCF_006715395.1 of Streptomyces sp. SLBN-31. Lineage (NCBI taxonomy): Bacteria > Bacillati > Actinomycetota > Actinomycetes > Kitasatosporales > Streptomycetaceae > Streptomyces > Streptomyces sp. SLBN-31. The sequence goes on along the minus strand of NZ_VFNC01000002.1, from coordinate 1,171,046 downwards.
GCGCGATCGGGGGCTGTCCGGCGCGCAGGGCCCACCAGCGGTGCGGACGGGACAGCGCGCCGGGCTGTGCGCGGCGGTAGCGGTCGTAGACCTCTTCCAGGATCTCGCCGCACTCGGCGCGCCGCAGCACCTCGACCGAGCCGGTCGTGGGTGCCTCGGCCGTTCCGCCCGCCCGGGGGTGGGCGACGGCGCCCCGGTGGCGCGGCACCGTCAGCCGCTGCGTGTACGTCGCCGGTCCGTAGCCGAACCTGCGGTAGATCAGGGCCTCGGAGGCCAGCAGCACGGACAGGAACTCGCCCCCGGCCCGCAGTCCGGTGAGCTGATGCCGCATCATCGCGCTGAGCACGCCCTGGCGTCGGTGCGAGGGCAGGACGCCGACGGCGGTCACCCCGGGGGCCGGGACGAGGGTCTCACCGGGCAGGGTCAGTTCGAAGGAGTAGGACGCGGCGGTGCCGACGGGCCTGCCGTCCGCCGTGCGGGCGAGCAGACCGCGGTCCATCTCGAGCGCCGACCACCAGACCCCGCCGCCCCCTTCGGCCGGCGTCTCCGGGAAGAGTCCGAAGGCTGTGTGGAGCGTGTCCACGAAGACGTCGAGGTCCTCATCGGTGGTCGAACGTATCTCCATCGCTGCCGCCGCCTCCCGCGAAAACCGGCACCACGACCCGTGGTGCCCCGCCACCATGCGGTGTCACCCCGTGGCGGGGTCAAGCGAATTACGGGATCATGCCCGTCATGCGCGTGGTGATCGCCGAGGACGCAGCGGTGCTGCGGGAGCTGCTCGCCCTGATGCTCACCGAACGCGGTCACGACGTGTGCGCGGCCGTGGGCGACGCCGACGCGCTGCGGGCGGCCGTGGCCGAACACCGGCCCGACGTGAGCGTGGTGGACATCAGGATGCCGCCGACACACACCGACGAGGGGCTGCGGGCCGCGATCGACATCCGGGAGCGGCGCCCCGGGACTCCGGTGCTGCTGTTCTCGCAGTGCATCGAGACCAGGTACGCCACCCGGCTGCTCGCGGCCGGCTCCGCGGGCGTCGGCTACCTGCTCAAGGACCGGGTGGCCGACGTGGCCGAGTTCACGGACGCGTTGGACCGGGTCGCGGCCGGCGGGACCGCCCTCGATCCCGAGGTGGTCACCCAACTCGCCGGTGCGGCACGGCGCGTCGACGGCATCGGCGCGCTCACGGCACGCGAGCACGAGGTGCTGGAGCTGATGGCGCAGGGCCGCTCCAACACCGCGATCGACCGGCGGCTGGAGGTGTCGGCGGGGACGGTGGAGAAACATGTCGCCGCGATCTTCGGCAAGTTGACGCTGCCGGTGGCGGAGGACGCCAACCGGCGGGTGCTGGCGGTGCTGCGGTACCTGGGCGCGGAACCGGCGGGGCCGTGACGGGTCACGGCCCCGCGCGCGGTCCGCTACGCCTCCTCGTCCCCACCGGTCCCCGCGCCGGGCAGCCGGTCGCGGATCTCGTCCATGACCGTCGAGTCGGTCAACGTGGTCACGTCACCGAGCCGGCGGTTCTCGGCGACATCCCGCAGCAGCCGCCGCATGATCTTCCCGGAGCGGGTCTTCGGCAGCTCGGCGACGACCAGGATCTGCCGCGGCCGGGCGATCGGCCCGATCTCCTTGGCGACATGGGCACGCAACTCGGTGGACACGTCCTCCGGTTGGGGCGTCCCGGCCTCGCCGCGCAGGATGACGAAGGCCACCACACCCTGCCCGGTCGTCGGGTCGGTGGCGCCGACCACGGCCGCCTCGGCCACCATCGGGTGGGAGACCAGGGCCGATTCGACCTCCGTGGTGGAGATGCGGTGGCCGGAGACGTTCATGACGTCGTCGACCCGGCCCAGCAGCCAGATGTCGCCGTCCTCGTCCTTCTTCGCACCGTCCCCGGCGAAGTACATGCCCGGGAAACGGGACCAGTAGGTGTCGCGGTAGCGCTGCTCGTCGCCCCAGATGGTGCGCAGCATCGCCGGCCACGGCTCGGTGAGGACCAGGTAGCCGCCGGAGCCGTCGGGCACGGGCTTGCCGGTGTCGTCGACGACGTCGGCCCGGATGCCCGGCAGCGCACGCAGCGCCGAGCCCGGCTTGCAGGTGCTCACCCCCGGCAGGGGACTGATCATCTGGGCCCCGGTCTCGGTCTGCCACCAGGTGTCCACCACGGGGCAGCGGTCCGAGCCGATGTGGTGCCGGTACCAGATCCACGCCTCGGGGTTGATGGGCTCACCGACCGAGCCCAGCAGCCGCAGCGAGGACAGGTCGAAGCGCTCGGGGTGCTCCCCGCCCCACTTCATGAAGGTGCGGATCGCGGTCGGCGCGCAGTAGAGGATCGACACCCGGTACTTCTCGACGATCTCCCACCAGCGCCCCTTGTGCGGGGTGTCCGGCGTCCCCTCGTACATGACGGAGGTGACGCCGTTGGCGAGCGGCCCGTAGACGATGTACGAGTGGCCGGTGACCCAGCCGATGTCCGCGGCCGTCCAGAAGACGTCCCGCTCCGGCTTGACGTCGAACACCGCCCAGTGCGACCACGCCACCTGCGTCAGATAGCCGCCGGTGGTGTGCAGGATGCCCTTCGGGCGGGCCGTCGTACCGGAGGTGTACATGATGTACAGCGGGTGTTCGCTGTCGAACGCCTCGGCCTCGTGCTCGGCCGGCTGCGCCGCCACCAGCTCGTGCCACCACACGTCCCGGCCGTCACTCCAGTCGACCTCCTGTCCGGTGCGCCGCACCACCAGCACGCTGCGCACGTCCGGGCACTCGCGCAGCGCCTCGTCGACGGCCGGCTTCAGCGCCGAGGGGCTGCCCCTGCGGTAGCCGCCGTCCGCGGTGATCACCACGCGGGCGTCGCAGTCCAGGATCCGGCCGCGCAGCGCCTCGGCCGAGAAGCCGCCGAAGACCACGGTGTGCGGGGCGCCGATGCGGGCGCAGGCCAGCATCGCCACCACCGTCTCCGGGATCATCGGCATGTAGATGGCCACCCGGTCGCCGGTGCGGACGCCCAGCGACACCAGGGCGTTGGCCGCCCGGCAGACCTCGTCCTTCAGATCGGCGTAGGTGAGGGTGCGGGTGTCGCCCGGCTCGCCCTCCCAGTGGAAGGCGACCCGGTCGCCGTTGCCCGCGGCCACATGCCGGTCCACGCAGTTGTGGGCCACGTTCAGGCGGCCCGAGGTGAACCAGCGGGCAAAGGGTGCCCGGCTCCAGTCGAGCACCTCGTCCCAGGGCCGCGCCCAGTCCAGCCGGGCCGCCTGGGCGGCCCAGAAGGACTGGCTGTCGGCGTCGGCCCGCTCGTAGTCCGCCGCGGTGGCGTTCGCCGTGGCGGCCAGCTCCGTCGGCGGCGGGAACCGCCGCTCCTCCCGCAGCAGGTTCGAGAGTGTCTCGCCACCGGTGTCGGTCATGCCCGTGCCCCTGCCACCGGTCCGCCCCGCTGCAGGTGCAGGCGGGTGGCGACGTTCGGGAAGACCGGCACGACCGGACGTTCCGAGGTGGAGTTGGTGACGCCGGCGAAGGACGCGTACCAGGCGCACACGGCGGTCACCAGACCGAGCCAGCCGCCCGCCTTGACGGTGGTCTCGGACTGGGCGAAGTCGGCGATGCACAGCACGATGAAGGTCGCCGACAGGGTCACGAAGACCGCCAGGATCGCCCCCGTCGTACGGAGCGCGGCGACCGTCATGTACACCGTGAAGACCGCCCACACCAGCAGGAACAGCCCGCTCGCCTGGTGCGCGGTGGAGGCGGGCAGCCCCGGGGCCACGAACTTGGCGAAGGCGGCGTATGACAGCCAGAAGGCACCGTAGGAGCAGAACGCGGTCGCGCCGAAGGTATTGCCCTTGCGGAACTCCCACATACCGGCCAGGAGTTGGGCCAGGCCGCCGTAGAAGAGGGCGAGGGGGAGGACGACGGCGACGAGCTTCTTGTCGGTGATCAGGTTGGCGTTGAAGGTGCTCAGGACGAACGTCGTGGCTGCGAAGGCGGCGAGTCCGAGCGGACCGGGGTCGGCGATGTTGCCGGCCGGAGTGGATGTTGGCGTGCTCATGAGTGGCAGCCTCCTGTCTCCGAGGGCACAAAGGTGCAAATGAACCCTGTGCGGCCCAAGTACCCGATCGAAGCCGTGCCAGTCCAGACGTCGGCGAACGGTGGCGACGGTGCGGCGAGGGGCTGTTCCGGCACGACGAACGGCCACCGGTCCGGCCCCGTGTAATGAACGTGTCCCGGGAGGTCGGCGGGGTACCCGGCGCACCCCGAAACCCCCGACGACTGCCAGGACGGAAAGACGACCCGATGAACGCCCGCGACGACCTGCCCGTGCTGCGGACCCTCCGCGAACTGGCGGAGGTGGTCCAGTCCACGCCCCACCTGTATGTGCGCTGGTCACAAGGGCCCGAGGCCGACGAGGCGATCGCCGAGAGCCGGGACGGCCTGACCGGGATACGGCTGCCCGGCCTGTCCGCCAACCCGCTCGACGTCGAGCCGTGGTGGGAGGACCGCTCGGCCGAGCTGTGGGTGGCGCGGCGGCTGTACGACTACTCGCACCTGCCCCGCGACAAGGGCGAGGGGGTGCGCCCCTGGGTGCTGCGCGGCCGGGTCGGGGGACGGGGTCCCGACAACGAGCCGCTGGTCCGGGACGTGGAGCCGATCGGCTGGATCGGCGAGAGCGTCATCGAGGAGGCGCGGCGGGCCGTGCAGGAGCAGGAGCGGGCACGTGAGTGGGGGCCGATGCGGCGCCGGGCCCGGTGAGCCGCTTCTACGGGCAGGGGGCGAGGTCCCGGGTCGGTACCGGCGCGGATCCGGGGTACCCGGCACACCGTTCACGAGCCGGACGACAACGAGCGTCGATGAGAGGGAGGAACGGTCATGGGCAAGGTCAAGGAAGCGGTCGAGGTCGCCGTCCCGGTCCACACCGCATACAACCAGTGGACCCAGTTCGAGGAGTTCCCGAAGTTCATGGAGGGCGTCGAGAAGGTCACCCAGGTCGACGACACCCACAACCACTGGACCACCAAGATCGGCGGCGTGCGCCGGGAGTTCGACACCGAGATCGTCGACCAGCTGGCGGACGAGAGGATCGCCTGGCGCACGGTCGGCGGCGACACCAAGCAGATGGGGATGGTGCACTTCGAGAGCCTCGACGACGCGCACACGCGCGTGGAGCTGGTCATGGAGGTGGAGACGAGCGGGGCCGCCGAGAAGGCCGCCGACGCGCTCGGCATGGTGGACCGGCGGGTCAAGGGCGACATGAAGCGGTTCAAGGAGTACATCGAGGAGCACGGCGGTGAGACCGGGTCCTGGCGCGGCCGGGTCACCCCCGGATGAGAGCGGCACACGACACGGAGCCCGTCGGAAGGGGCCGGAACCCCGCCGACGGGCTCCGTTTCGCGACCGCCGACAGTGGAGCACAGCCTGTCGGCGGGGGTCCGCCGGTACCGTTTCGGCGGCCACGCCCGGGTACTCGGTGGGCGTGGACGACCCCCCGCTCTCGCTGAGCGAACGATTCATCCTCAAGGACATCGAGCGCAGGCTGCGGCGCGACCCGCGGCTGAGGCACCGTATGCGCTCCGGGCACCGGGTCCGCTCCTACTGGCTGCCGCTGGCGGTGACGCTGCTGGGCGCCGCATCCCTCTTCCTCATGGTCGTCGGCATCCGCACGTCGGATCCCCCGGTCATCTGGGCCTTCGCCGGGCTGTGGCCGCTGACCCTGGTCCAGGGCTTCCGGCTGCTGTGCCGCTGGACGGAACCCGAACACGTACGCTCGCCGCTGCGCTGACACCCCGGCCGACGGCGGGCGCTTCGGCGGGCCCGCCCGGGGAACCCGGCTGCCATGAACACGTACGCAGCCGAGCAGCGGTCGTACTGGATCGACACGGCACCCCAACGAGAGCCCCATCCCCCGCTGGAGCGGGACACCACCGTCGACGTCGCCGTGATCGGCGCGGGCATCGCGGGCCTCAGCACGGCATGGGAACTGGCGCGCAGCGGCCGCAGCGTGGCGCTCGTGGAGGCCGACCGGATCGCCGCCGGGGTCACCGGCCACACCACCGCCAAGGTGAGCGTGCTGCACACCCTCGTCTACGAGCGGCTGCGCCGCACCCGGGGCGAGGACGCGGCGAAGCTGTACGCGCAGTCCCAGACCGAAGCCGTCCGCCACGCCGCCGAGACGGCCCGCGAACTCGGCATCGACTGCGACTGGGAGGACACGGCGGCCTTCACCTACACCGAGGACGAGGCGCGCGTCGGCGAACTCAAGGCCGAGGCGGAGGCCGCCCGGGCAGCCGGCCTGCCCGCGGAGTTCGTCACCGGGACGGATCTGCCCTTTCCGGTCGCGGGCGCCGTCCGGGTGACCGGGCAGGCACAGTTCCACCCCCGCAAGTACCTCCTCGCCCTCGCCGACGAACTGCGCCGGCAAGGCGTGTCCATCTACGAGGGGACACGCGTCGTCGGTCTCAAGGAGGGCGAGCCCTGCCGTCTGACCACGGAGGCCGGGGTCACGCTCAGCGCCGACGACGTCGTGGTCGCCACGCACTACCCGATCTTCGACCGGGCCATGCTCTTCACCCGGCTCTCCCCGCGCCGCGAACTCGTCTGGGCCGCGCCCGTCCCCGCCGACCTGGACCCGCACGGCATGTTCATCACCCCCGAGCAGGGCACCCGTTCGGTGCGCACGGCCCCGTACGCCGACGGGCAGCGGCTGCTCATCGTCACCGGTGAGCACTTCGCCCCCGGCACCGCCGACGTCGAGGAGCGCTTCGACCGGCTCGCCCGCTGGGCCGTGGAACGTTTCGGAAAACTCGACTTCACCCACCGCTGGGCCACGCAGGACAACGACTCCACCGACTCGGTGCCCCTCGTCGGACCGCTGCCCACGATGGGCCGCCACACCTACGTGGCCACGGGCTTCGGCGGCTGGGGCATGAGCGGCGGCATCATGGCCGGGCGGCTGCTCGGCGACCTGATCACCGGCCGGAGTTCACCGTGGAGCGGGCTCTACGACCCCCGTCGGCTGGGCACCGTCGTCCGTGAGGCGCCCGCCTTCCTCCGCCACCAGGCCCATGTGGCCCGGCACTTCGTCGGCGACCGGCTGCCCTCGGTGTCGGGCGGAGGCTCGGTCGACGACATCGCCCCGGGAGACGGTGCGGTCGTCCTGGCCGGCGGACACCACTGCGCGGTCCACCGCGACGAGTCCGGCGAGCTCCACGCCGTCGCCGCCCGCTGCACGCACCTGGGCTGCCTGGTCGCCTTCAACCGCGCCGAACGCACCTGGGAATGCCCCTGCCACGGCTCCCGCTTCGACCCCGACGGCAACGTCGTCCAGGGACCGGCGACAAGGCCGCTGGAGCGCCGGGAGATCTGACCGCCGGACCCGCGGTCGCCGTGATCGGCCGGCGACCGTGTCTGTCCAGCGGTGGCAGACGCGCGGAACGGCATCGCTGCCGCACACGACGGTGACCACCTGCCGGCCGGCGCGGCGGTCGGGTTCCTTCAGGATCGTGACGCGCCCGGAGTGACCGACGGCTCGACGACGAGACCGGCGCGATCGGAGGCCGTAGGCCTCAAGGTGCCCACCGGATAAGGCTGTTGGGCGTCATCTCGAACGTGGGGCGGCCGGGCGGAGCCGGTGATGACCCGTTGCCCGAAGGCGTCTGTCGGCAGGCGCCTTCGGGCCGGTGTCACACGTGCCGGTGGTCGATGTCGAGCAGGCTTGCCGCCGCGTGGAAGTCGGCGGCGTGATGGCCGATCGCCAGGGACCAGTGGTGGCCCACGCCGGTGGCGCTCCAGGCGTCGACCCACTCGCCCGGGTCGCGGCCGAAGTCGACACGGCTGGTGGTGTTGCCGATCTCCAGCAGGGGGCCGGGTACGACCGTGCCCTCGGAGGTGACGAACGACAGGCTCCCATCGGCGTCCTGGCCGAGGCCGAGCAGGGTCACCGGGCCGTGCCGGACGTCGAACTCCACGCTGACACCCCAGCCGCGTTTGCCGTGGTAGACACCGAGCCCGCGCAGCAGCGGCTCGCGGGCGCTGACGGCCAGGTGGGCGGGCCCGTCGTGCCCCATCTCCACCACGCCGTCCTCGAAGTTCAGCGCCTGGATCTCGGTGAAGGAGCCGCCCGCGCCCATGCTCTGCGAGGCCAACTGCGCCACGCTCGTGCGGAGTTCGTACTCGCCCGCCGCCGGCACGCCGCGGGCGGTGAGCAGAGAGGCTCCCAGGATCATGCCGGCGCCGAGCCGCTCGTGCAGTTCGCCGTCGAGGCCGCGGTGGTAGTAGGCGAGGGAGTCCAGGCCGAAGTCCTCGACGAGCCGGTCCAGCGCCACGGACACCGTCGCGCCCCACGCGAAGTCCTCGTCCACCACGCTCTCGTCGAGCGTGAACACCCGGCGGGCCAGCTCCACGCGCTCCCGGGTCTCCGCCTCGCTCACCCGCTCCACCCGGTGGCGCAGGTCGTCGAACTCCAGCACCTCCAAATGCGAACCGAACGTCGTGGACAGCAGGGTCAGATCGGTCGACACGTCCAGCATGCCGGGATACAGGTGCCCCATCAGACCGTGCCGGGCGTGCCGGAGCGCGGCGCGGACGTGCGCGGCCCTGATCCACTGCTCGATGCGCCGCCAGGCGGACTCCTGCCGCAGCCAGCCCGACACCGAACGGAAGGGGATACGGGCGCGGCGGAAGACGTTGCCGACCTCCGGCACCGAGCACTGCGCGCAGTACGCCAGCCAGGCACCCGTGTCGAAGCGGGCGTGGTCCATCCGCTCGGTCGGCTGGAGGTCGACGACCAGGACGGGTGTGTGGGAGCGGCGGGCGATCGGCAGCACCATCGACGACGTCAGATAGGTCGTCAGGAACAGCACGATCAGATCGCAGTCGGTGCGCCGCAGCCGCTCGGCCGCGGCGGCGCCCTCCTCGGCGTCGGAGACGAAGCCGACGTCGGTCACCTCAGCGTCCATCCGCCGCAGCCGCTCGGCGACGTAGCCGGCCGACTCCTTCAACTGCGGCAGCAGATCGGGGAACTGCGGCCAGTACGTGCCGAGTCCGCCCGCCACCAGGCCGATTCGGGGGCGACGGCGGGCGATCGGGGGGAGCAGATCGCGCAGTACGGCGGCGCGGTCCTCGCTCGCGGTCGGGGTGTGGGTCGTTGCCATGGTCGGTGCTCCTTGTGAGGTCCGCGCCCCGGATGGGGTCCGCTGCGGCGTTCAGGCCCCGGCCACGCCCAGATCCGCCGGTGCTTGCACCGCCTGAGGGGTACGGCGGATGAGGACGCGGACGATGTACACGCCCGCGACCGCGGACGCGGCCATGCACAGGGTGATCGACCACAGCAGCAGGGACGCGCTGTACTCCATGAGGGCCGGCGTGACGAACGCGACGCCCGCGAAGACCCCCCGCGACAGGGCGTAGGTCAGGCCCTGGGTGGTGCCCCGGGTGTCCGGCGGCAGGGTGAGCTGCGACCACACCTTGTAACTCGCCTCGCCCGCGAAGGGGTTGGAGATCTGGTAGAGCACGAAGAAGACGAGCATGCCGGCCAGGGCGCCGGCCGTCAGCGAGGCGATGCAGAAAGCGAGGATCTGCACGAGCGTGAACACGTAGAACAGCCGGTCGCGCCAGGGGGTGTCGGCGAGACGCACGAAGACGAAGGTCAGCACCAGCGCGATCGGCAGGAAGGCCAGGTTGATCCCGGTGGCCAGGCTCTGCGAGGCGCCGCTCACCGTCACCAGCAGATACGTGCCGAACTGGCCGAAGGTGTTGGCACCGATGCCCCAGGTGACGTAGTAGGCGAAGGTCGCGGCCATCGGCAGCAGGGCGGCGCGGTTCCACACGTTCTTCAGCGCGGTGCCGCGCGGCGCCTCCAACACGGCCGCCTCCTGGGCCACTTCGGCGTCGGAGGGTTCGTCGGCCAGCTCCAGCCGGGAGCGCAACTGCCAGGTGACCAGGGCGGCGACGGCCAGGTGGCCGGTGATGCAGCGGGCCCCGGTCATGCCGGTGTCGGACAGCAGATAGCCGAGGAAGATGACGACGACGATGCCGGCCACCCACATGACCTGGGTGAAGGACACCAGCCGGGCCCGGCCGTCGGCGGGTGCGGCGTCCGAGACGACGGCGAGGGAGGTCGGCAGATCCGCGCCGGCTGCCAGGCCCGCGACGAGCACGCCGACGAAGAGGACGATGTCGTTGGGAGCGAGGGTGATGACGACCGCGCCCAGGGCGAAGCAGAAGATGTCCCAGTTGTAGACGCGGCGGCGGCCGAACATGTCGGCGAGCCGGCCGCCGACCAGGGAGCCGACTGCGATGCAGCCGGTGACGATCGCGCTGATCGCGCCCGCCATCCACACACCCATGTGGTAACTGTCGCGGTAGATGGCCAGGTTGACGGCGATGCTGACGATCAGCGCGGCATCGAGGTAGGACGCCATGCCCGACAGGGCGGCGACCTTCCACAGATGCTTGGGGATGGGCGGTTGTTCGGCATGCGTGGGGGAGTTCGTGGCTGAGGCCATGATGCGACTCCGTCGTCTGGGGAATGGCCGAGCGGAGGGGAACGTCGCGACTCTGCGGCCGGGCGGGCCGGGGAGGCCGAGTCACAGTGACTGTAGGATCCGAAAAACGTTCCAACAAGACGTGGCGCACGTAATAGCTGCGAAAGAGGGAATCGAGCACCCGCGGCGCCGCCACGCTGGTGGGTTCCCTGTCGGTGTTCTACCGTGAATCACGTATAGAACGTTTTTGGTCCGTGAGAGCGTCCGAGCCGCCGCCGGAAGGACCGCATCCGTGATCTCGTCCGCCCTGCAGCAGCTGTTCGACGACCCGCCCCGCGACTTCGGCCCCACACCGCTGTGGTGGTGGTCGGGCGCGAAGGTTACGCGGGAACGCCTCGCCTGGCAGATGCGCCGGTTCGCCGAGGGCGGCGTCCACAACCTCGTGGTCATCAACCTGGCCCCCGCCGGGCCCGGTTTCGGCGCTCCCGCCGACGACCCGCCGTGGTTCAGTGAGAAGTGGTGGGCCCGCTTCACCGACGCCTGCGCTCTGGCCCGCGATTCGGGCATGCGCCTGTGGTTCTACGACCAGATCGGCTTCTCCGGCGCCAACGTCCAGGGCGGCGTGACCCGCCTGCACCCCGAGGCGGCCGGCCTCGCGCTGCGCCGCCGCCGGACGACCCTCACCAACGGCACCGTGCCGCTGGGCGGTTCGGAGATTGTGGTGGGCGCCTACGCCGCCGACGGCCGGCGCCTGACCGGCAACGGCAACGGGACCGGCACCGGCACCGGGCGGATCGCGGCCCCCGACGGAACCCGGGTCGACCTCGTCACCGCCGTCCCCACGGCCTTCGACTACCTCGCCCCGGACGCCGTGGCCCGGCTGATGGACACCGTCCACCACGAGTTCGACCGCCGGGTCCCCGAATACCTGGGCAATGTCGTCGCGGGAAGCTTCCAGGACGAACTGCCCGGCACCAACTCCTGGAGCACCCGCTTCCCCAAGGAGTTCCTCGCCCGCCGCGGCTACGACCTCCTCGACCACCTCCCCGCGCTCTTCGACAGCGAACCGCCCGGCGACCCGCGGACCGCGAAGATCCGCGCCGACTACTACGCGGTCCGCGCCGAACTCACCGAGGAAGCCCTGTTCAAGCCGCTCGCCGCCTGGCACGGGGAACGCGGCATGCTCCTGGGCTGCGACCAGAGCCACCCCGCCCGCTCCGGCTACCCCGCCCAGTCCACCCAGATCTACACCGACTACTTCCGCACCCACCGCTGGTTCAGCGCCGCCGGCAGCGACCACCACGGCGACTCCAAGGTGCACTCCTCCATGGCCCACCTCTACGGCCACGAACGAGTGTGGATCGAGGCGTTCCACTCCTCCGGCTGGGGCGGCACCCTGGAGGACACCTACGACTGGCTGCTGCCGTTCCTGCGCAGCGGCGCCAACCTGTACAACCCGCACGCCAGTTACTTCGGCACCGCGGGCGGCTGGTTCGAGTGGGCGCCGCCCTCCACCGACTGGCGGCAGCCGTACTGGCGGCAGTACCCGGCCTTCTCCCGAGCCGTCGCCCGGATCTGCTCGATCATGTCCTGGGGCACCTACAGTGCCGACGTCGCCGTCCTGCACCCCACCGCCACCATGCAGGCCCTCGTCCCCCTGAACGCACCCGTCAGGCACTTCGGCGACGGCCGCCTCGGCGAGGACCACGCCGACGTCGACGAGACCCAGCGACACTACCTGGAGCTGTGCGGCACGAACAACTGGCTCCGGCCCCGAACGGGCGCCCTCGACCGGCACGGCATCTCCTTCGACGTCATCGACGACTCCTCGGTGCAGCGCGCCAGGGCCGACGAAGGTGCCCTGCGCTTGCGGGAGTTGGCGTACAGGGCGGTGCTGCTGCCCTCGGCGACTGTCCTGGAGGAGGGCACGGCACGACGGCTGACCGAACTGCTCGACGCCGGCGGCCGGGTGGTGGCCGTCGGCCGCCTCCCCGAGGCCGCGGCCGGAACGGCCGGCGACGACTCCGCCGTAGCGGCCCTGACCGCGCATCCGCGGCTGCTGCGCGCGCCGGACGCCGAGGCCGGAGCGGCGGCCGTCGCGGACGCCGCCGGTCACGCGACGGCCGACGTGCCCCTGCTCGTCCGGCGGCAGGGCGAGCAGGCCGTCGCCCTGGTGACGGCGGCCTTCCCCGATGCCCGGGCCCACCCGCCCAAGGGCGAGCACACCATCGACCCCGCGCGCTACGCCCGCACCAGGACGGTCACCGTACGCGCCCCGGTCGCCGAGGCCGAGTTCTGGAACCCCGCGACCGGCACCCGCCACCCCGCCCACGTCACCGTCACCCCGGCCGCGTCGCACATCGACGTACCGCTGGACGGCGCCCCGGCCGCCCTCGTCGTGTGGCGCGAAGGCGACCCGGTCGCCCGCGGCACGGCACGCCGGCGCGAGCCGTCCCGGACGGTCGACCTCTCGTCCGGCTGGCAGGGCCGCCTCGTCCCCACCCTGGACAACACCTGGGGCGACCTCGCCCTGCCCGCGGACACCGCCGTCGACGAGCCGCAGATCTGGACCATGGACTGGACGGAGGACGACACCGGCTGGGGGCGGACACGGGCGACCTACGGCAACCGGGTGCGCCACCTGCCTCCGGTACCGGCCGACCGGGCCCCCGACCCACTGGACCGTGCCGGCGTCGCACGCGTTCTGACCGGCGAACTGCCGCTCGTGCCGCCCGCCGAGAGGTGGGCGGTGTCGCTGTTCTCGTCGAGCCGCGGCATCCCCGACCCCGACGGTCTGCTCGGCAACAAGGGCCTGGTGACCGAGGAGTTCGTACGGGTTCCGGTGCCCGGCGCCGGAACCGTCGCCCGCGTCCGGACCATCGTCGAGACCGACCACCGCGGGCCCGCCGACCTGAACGTCGGCGCGGCGGCGGCCAAACGCGTCTGGTTCAACGGCGATCTGCTGGAGACCGGCGACGGCTACCTGACCAGCGCCCGCGTGGACGTGGAGCGGCAACGCAACGTCCTCGAGTACGAACTGTCAGGCGCCGAGGACCGCCCGTCCCAGATCTCCGCCAAGGCCCATGCCCCCCTGGGCAGTTACTTCTGCCTATCCCACCCGGACCGGTTCGGACCCCGCCCTGAGTTCATGTGCCTGCCCGAGGGCGTACGGCCGGACGGTTCCGTGACCTACCGGGGGCGGCTGTCCGTCGACGGCGACGAGACTCGGGCGGTGCTGGTGGTCGGGGCCGCGGCGGGCGTCACCGTGCTCCTCGACGGGGTCGTCGTGGCCCGGCAGGAGAAGGCCGAGTACTACGAGTCCGACTGGGGCGCGGTGCCGATGTTCTTCCGGCACGAACTGACCCCTGCGGCGGGCGAACACGTGCTGGACGTCGTGGCGGACGGCACCCGCACCCGGGACGCGGTGTTCGTCGACCTGGTGGCCGGCGCGACCTCGCTGGTGAGCGGCGCCGGGTGGGAGGCACGGACGGGGTCGTGGCACGGCCGTACCGTGGAACACGGGGGCCGTTTCGGGGAGTTGCAGCACTGCCAATCGGCGGTACGGCCGCACCCGCTGCCCGACGCCGAGTGGCTCAACGGCACTCCCGTCCTCGGGTCCGCCGTACTGCCCCTGCGCTGCACCGACGACGTCCGCGAGGCGGCACAGCGTTTCCGCTTCACCGTGCCGCCCGGCACCGTCGCGCTCGACCTGCCGCTGGCGCTGCCCGCCCGCGTGAAGATCGACGGAGAGCCCGAACGGACGCTCACAGCAGTCGAGTTGACGCTGGAGCGGCCCTTGGCCGAGGCCGCCGACGTCGAGGTCGTCACCGCGCCCACGGCCGTGCTGCGCGGCGGTGGCGCATGGCACGGGCCGGTACGCGTGCGTACCGAGCCCGCACCGCTGCCCCTGGGGGACTGGCGGTCGCTGGGCCTCGGCGGGTGGAGCGGCGGCGTGACCTACGCCCGGGAAGTGGAGGTAGCCGCGGGGGCGGACCCGGTGCTGGATCTGGGACGGGTGCGCGGCAGCGTCGAGGTCGCGGTCGACGGCGAACCCGTCGGGGAGGCGTTCTGCCCGCCGTACCGCTTCGAGCTGCGCGGCGCCGCGGGCCGCACGGTCCGGATCGAGGTGACGGTGCGCAACACCCTGGCGCCGTATCTCGCCGAAGCCACTCCGACGGCCTGGGCGTTCCCCTCACAGCTGGCGTCGGGCCTGCTGGGGCCGGTGACGCTGACGCTCCCCGGATCAGCCGGCGGACAGTGACAGGGTGGAGTCCCGCAGAACCAGCTCCGGCGCGAACACCCTTGCCTCATGGGCGTGTTCGGGCCCCGCCTCCACCTCGTCCAGCAGCATCTCCACGGCCGCCCTGCCGAGTTCCTCGACCGGCTGGCGCACCGTCGTCAGGGTCGTCCCCACGAAACTCGCGATGTCGAGGTCGCCGTAGCCGACCACCTGCACGTCCTCGGGAACCTTGACCCCCCGCTCGGCCAGCCCGCGGCACAGCCCGGCGGCGAGGAAGTCGTTGGTGCAGAACACCGCGTCGGGCAGGTCGTCGAGGCCACGGGCGATCTCCAGGCCGTAGCCGACGGTCATCTCCTCGGCCACCACCTGCCCCAGCCGTGCCTCGCGCCGGCTGCGCACGGCCTGCCGGGCGCCCTGATACCGGTCGGCGCACTGCCGTATCGACCGCTCCCCGTTGACCACGAGGACGTCGCGCGCTCCGCACTCCAGGAGGTGCCGGACGGCGATACGGCCGCCCGCGATGTCGTCGACGGAGACGGAACAGCCGTCCTGGGAGGGCATCGCCCGGTCCGCCAGCACCAGCGGGATGCCCCGCTCGCGCAGCCGCGTCAGCCGGGTGGGATCGGCGCTGAGCGGCACCACCACGACGCCGACGGCCCGCTGCTCGGCGAGCATGGTGAAGTAGCCCTGCTCCCGCTCCGGCGCGTCCCCGCTGTGGCAGAGCACCAGGGAATAGCCGTGGTCGTAGGCGGCGTCGGCGGCGCCCCTCGCGATGCGCGCGTAGAAGGAGTTGGTGACGTCCGGCAGGACCAGGCCAATCGAGGACGAGTGGCCCGTGCGCAGGCCGGCCGCGCCCGGGTGGGGGACGTAGTCGAGCGCCGCCACCGCGTCGCGGACCCGCTCCGCGGTGCGGGCGTTGACGCGCTCGGGCCGGTTGAGGACGTTCGACACCGTCGACACCGAGACCCCGGCGGCGGCCGCGACGTCCTGGATACGGGCGGGGCGAACCGGAATGGCGTCCACCCCCTCGCTGTGACAGCCGCGCGAGCAGGCACGACGTGGTCCTTGTAGGCGACGCAATTCTACCCCGTGCGGGGTTGCAACGTTTTGAGCGAGGCCCGAGGAGGTCCTAGCCGGCCGTGCCCGCACGCTCCAGCCGTACGATCACGCTCTTCGACGTCGGGGTGTTGCTGATGTCGGCGACGCTGGCGAGCGGAACCAGGACGTTGGTCTCCGGATAGTAGGCGGCGGCGGAGCCCGGGGGAGTGGGGTAGGCGACGACGCGGAAGGCGTCGGCGCGGCGTTCCGAACCGTCGGTCCAGAGGCCGACGAGGTCGACGAGGTCACCGTCCGCGAGGCCGAGACCGGTGAGGTCGGCCTCGTTGACGAGGACGACGCGCCGTCCGCCCTTGATGCCGCGGTAGCGGTCGTCCAGGGCGTAGGGGACGGTGTTCCACTGGTCGTGCGAGCGCAGCGTCTGCAGGACCAGGTGGCCCTCGGGGGCCCGCAGCGCGGTGAAGTCGTTGGCGGTGAAGACGGCCCTGCCGCTGGGGGTGCGGAAGACACGGGAGTTGACGGGGTTGGGCAGGCGGAAGCCGCCGGGGCGCCGTACCCGCTCGTTGAAGGCCTCGAAGCCGTCGACGACCCGTGCGATGCGGTCGCGGACGAGGTCGTAGTCCGCCTCGAAGTCCGCCCAGGGGACGGCCGGTTCGGCGCCGAGGACCCTGCGGGCGAGGCGGGTGATGATGGAGACCTCGCTGAGCAGGTTCGGGGAGGCGGGGGCGAGCCGGCCGCGGGTGGCGTGGACCTCGCTCATGGAGTCCTCGACCGTCATGAACTGCTCCCCGCCCGCCTGGACGTCGCGGTCGCTGCGGCCGAGCGTCGGCAGGATCAGCGCGGTGCGCCCGCACACCGCGTGGGAGCGGTTGAGCTTGGTCGAGATGTGCGCCGTCAGACGGCAGTTGCGCAGGGCGCGCTCGGTGACGTCGCTGTCGGGCGTGGCCCGCACGAAGTTGCCGGCGACGCCGACGAAGACCTTGGCGCGTCCGTCGCGCATGGCCCGGATGGAGTCCACGGAGTCCAGGCCGTGCGCCGTCGGCGGCGTGAAGGCGAACTCGCGTCCGAGGCGGTCCAGGAACGGCTGCGGCATCCGCTCCCAGATGCCCATCGTGCGGTCGCCCTGCACGTTGCTGTGCCCGCGCACCGGGCACACGCCCGCGCCCGGACGGCCGATGTTGCCGCGCAGCAGAAGGAAGTTGACGACCTCCCGGATGGTGGGCACGCCGTGCTTGTGCTGGGTCAGGCCCATCGCCCAGCAGACGATGACTCCGCGGCTGGCCAGGACGCGTTCGTGGACCTGCTCGATCTCGTCGCGGGTGAGCCCGGTGGCATCGAGGACCGCCGCCCAGGACGTCTGCCTGATGTGTTCGGCGAAGGCGTCGAATCCCGTGGTGTGCGCCTCGATGAACTCCCGGTCCAGGACGGTGCCCGGTTCCTTGTCCTCCGCCTCCAGCAGCAGCAGGTTCAGCGCCTGGAACAGGGCGAGGTCGCCGCCGGGCCGGATCTGCAAAAACTGGTCGGCGATCTGCGTGCCGCGGCCGAGGACGCCGCGTGCCTTCTGCGGGTGCTTGAAGCGCAGCAGCCCGGCCTCGGGCAGCGGGTTGACGGCGACGACCCGGCCGCCGCGGCGCTTGGTCTCCTCCAGCGCGGACAGCATGCGCGGGTGGTTGGTGCCGGGGTTCTGGCCGACGACGAAGACGAGGTCGGCGTCGTAGAGGTCGTCGAGGCTCACGCTGCCCTTGCCGATGCCCAGGGTCTCGCCGAGGGCCGAGCCGCTGGACTCATGGCACATGTTGGAGCAGTCCGGCAGGTTGTTGGTGCCGAAGGCACGCGCGAACAGCTGGAGCAGAAAGGCGGGTTCGTTGGCCAGCCGTCCGGAGGTGTAGAACAGCGCCTCGTCGGGGTGGTCCAAGGCGCGCAGTTCACCGGCGAGGAGGTCCAACGCCTCGTCCCAGCCGATGGGTTGATAGTGGGTGTCGCCCTCGCGCAGCACCATCGGCTCGGTCAGCCTGCCCTGCTGGTTGAGCCAGTGGTCGGACCTGCGGCCGAGCTCGTCGACCGAGTGCTCGCGGAAGAACTCCGCGGTCACCCGCCGGGTGGTGGCCTCGTCGCTGATGTGCTTGGCGCCGTTCTCGCAGTACTCGTTGCGGTGCCGCTGCCCGGGGGCGGGCTCGGGCCAGGCGCAGCCAGGACAGTCGAAGCCTTTCGCCTGGTTGATGCCGAGCAGCGTCAGGGCGGTGCGCCGGGGCGAGGTCTGGCCCAGGGCGTACTTCAGGGCGTGGGCGACCGCGGGCGCGCCGGTGGCCCAGGTCTTGGGAGCCGTGACGGTCAGTTCGTCCCCGTCCGGTTCGTCGAAGTCCCGCATCGGGCGACACGCCCCTTTCCGTAAATGTGCCTCCCCACTGTTCGGGCGGTGTCGGGCCGGGTCAAAGCGGAAGTTCCGATCGCCTGACAGGCCACGCCGATCACCGCTGCCTGTGCGGGCCACCGGTGCCGGCGGGCCGGATGCGGGGGATCATGGGAGGGTGCTGCTGCGCCAACTCGAGTACCTCGTCGCCCTCGCCCGTGCCCGCCACTTCGCGAAGGCGGCGCAGGCCTGCTTCGTCTCCCAGCCGACCCTGTCCGAGGGCATCCGCAAACTGGAGGACGAGCTGGGCATCCCGCTGGTCCGGCGGGGGCGCAGGTTCGACGGGTTCACGCCGGAGGGCGAGCGGGTCGTGGAGTGGGCGCGGCGCATCCTCGCCGACCGGGACGCGATGCAGGACGAGATCCGGGCGCTGCGCGCGGGGCTGACCGGCCGGCTGCGCATCGGTACCGTGCCGACGGCGGCCACGGCGGTGGCCCTGCTGACCCAGCCGTTCTGCGCCGCCAACCCGCTGGCGACCGTGCAGGTCTTCGCCGACCTGCAGTCCGTGGACATCGTGGGCAGGCTCGGCACGTACGAGCTCGATGCCGCCGTGACCTACCACAGCACCGTCGCCGCACACGGCTTCAAGTTCGTCCCGCTGTACCGGGAGCGCTACGTCCTCCTGATCCGGCGCACCGCCCCGGACACGGACCCGGCGGAGATCTCCTGGCAGGACGCGTCGCAGTACCCCCTGTGTCTGCTCCACCCCGGCATGCAGGGACGCCAGGTGCTGGAGGCGGCGTTCGAGGCCGTCGGCGTCTCCGTGACCCCACGGGTGGAGACCGACTCGATCGCCTCCCTCTTCGCCCAGGTCAGGGCGGGCCAGTGGGCGAGCATCGTGCCGCACGCCTGGCTGCACGTCTTCGGCGTCCCCGCGGGCATGCACGCCGTGCCGCTGGTCCGCCCGGTCCGCACGGAACGCATCGGCCTGGTCCTGCCCGCACGGGAGCCGGTCTCCGTGATGGGCCAGGCCCTGATCGACGTAGCGGAGCGAGCGGGAATCGCCGCCGTGCTGGAACAACTGCCCGACTAGGCCCCGGGTCCGGGCAGTCGGCGCCCGACCGGTGGCCGGGCGCCGGCATCCCTTCGGTCAGGCCGGAACCGCCACCGTGCGGGTCAGGTGGCGGGCGAAGAAGCGGACCGCGCTGTCCGCCTCGAACCTGGGCAGTTCCTTGTGGCGGCCCGCGTTGACGTGCAGCGACTTCTCCTTGGAGGCGAAGGCGTCGAACAGGGCGAGAGCGGCTTCCCGTGGGATGTGCTCGTCGTCCCACTGCATGTCGAACTCGACGGGGATCGTGATCCGCTTCGCCGCCTCGGCCAGGGCGTCGGGCCAGTGGAGGCCGAAGACGGCGGCGGTGATCCTCGGCTCCGCCGCGGTCAGCGGCACCCCGATCGCGGTGCCCATGTTCAGGCCGTAGTAGCCCACCGGTCCCGCGGTCCCGATCTCGGGGAGTTCCTGGAGTGCGTCCAGGGTCGCCCGCCATTCCGGTACGGCGCGCTCGGCCAGGTGGGCGTTGTAGCGGACGACGATCGGGCCGACGGGCTCGCCCTCCGCCATCGCCCGTTGCATGACGGCGATCTCCTGCTCGTCGTGCGCCGTACGCGGCCGGTCGCCGTGACCCGGCGCATCGATGCAGGCGACGTGGAAACCGGCGCCGGTGACGAGTCGGTGCGCGCGGCCCGTCATCGCGGGCCACCTCTTGTGGGTGCCGCCGCCGTGGCCCATCAGTACGAGGGGTGCGCGGTCGGCGCCGGAGGTGGGTGACCAGAGGACACCGGGGACGTCGCCCACGGTGAAGTCGCGTTCGAGGACGCCCTCGGACATGTTCTCGGCGGTGAAGAAGGAAGAGTTCATGGCGTGCGCCTTTCGGGAGTGCCTGGTGATCGCGGCGCTCCCGGCGACGGCTACGTCAGTCGCCCGACCGTGACGGGAGGGGGGAGCACCCACACGAATACAGCGTTCACGGGTCTCACCTCCTCGCTCGGTCTCACGGCTGTCGCACGCTACCAAGCGCACGCCATTGCCCCAACTCCTTTTCCACCGGGTCTTATCGGAAGGCCGCCAGGTTGCGGGCGACCCAGGCGGCGAACGGCCTCGCCGGACGGCCCAGCACATGCTGCACATCGGCGGCGACCGTCTGCTCGGCCGGCAGCGGCAGACCGAGGATGTCCAGGGTGCCGCCGACGACCTCCTCGGGCATGAACCGTGCGAGGTGGGCATGGGCCTCCGCACGGGACAGTTCCACGAAGGCGACGTCCTCGCCCAGCGCCTCGGCGATCACCGCGGCCTGCCGACGCGGACTGATCGCCTCCGGTCCGGTGAGTTCGTACGTCCGTCCCGCGTGTCCGTCCTCCCGCAGCGCCGCCGCCGCGACCTCCGCGATGTCGGCCGGGTCGACGACGGGCAGGGCGACCTCGCCGAACGGTGCGAACACCGTGCGCCGGGTCCGCACCGACTCCGCCCAGGCGAAGGCGTTGGAGGCGAAGCCGGCTGGGCGCAGGACGGTGAAGTCCGCTCCCGAGGTACGCACGGCGTCCTCGAACTCGCGCAGACGCGTGTGCGAAGGCGCCTGCGGGCGGGTGGAGTTGATCTGCGAGGACAGCAGGACGACCCGCTTCACACCGGCGGCCGTGACCTCGTCCAGCAGGGCCTTCGGGCTCTCTCCGTGGCTGTTGAGCTCCCCGCCGAGCACGACGAAGAGCGCGTCGGCGCCGTCGAGGACCGACCGCAGGCTCGCGGCGTCCGCCAGGTCGGCCCGGGCGTGCCGGACGCCGTCCGGGAGGTCCGCGAGCCGCGGCCGCCGTGAGACGGCCACGACCTCCTCGTCCGCCCCGGCCAGCAACGGCACCAGTTCTCGCCCCACATTGCCGGTCGCACCCGTCACCACGATCATCGTCTTCCCCCTTGTTAGTTAGTCGACTGACTTGGAAGGACCTTAGCAGCAGAACGCGGCCGCTGCCTATAGTTGGTTGGGTGACTGACTCAGTGGCGCCCCGGGTGGCGCGCGCGGCCGACAAACGACGTCGTCTGAAGGCCGCGGCGGCCGAGGTGCTGCACGAGCGGGGCGTCGAGAGGACCACACTCGCCGACATCGCGCGCGTGGCCGACGTGCCGGTCGGGAACGTCTACTACTACTTCAAGACCAAGGACGAGCTGGTCCAGGCCGCGCTGTCCGAGCACCGCTCCCGGCTGGACGAACTCACCGCGGCCCTGGAGGAGTCGGCCGACCCGCTCGACCGGCTCAAGCGGCTGATCGCGGCCTGGGTGGACGGACGTGACACCGCCGCCCGCCGCGGATGCCCCACCGGAACACTGGCCGTCGAGCTCGACAAGCGCGAGGAGGGCACCCTCGACGTGGAGGCGGCCGCGGTCATACGGCAGCTCCTCGACTGGGCCGCCGAGCAGTTCCGTGCGGCGGGGGTCCCCGACCCCGACGGGCACGCACTCACCCTCGTCTCCGCCTACCAGGGCATGTCGCTGCTGGCCAACGCCCTGCGCGATCCCGAGGTCATGACCCGCGAGGGCGCCCGCCTCCTCGACTGGATCGACTCGCTCAAGGCCGACGGACCGACTCCTTGACCCTCGTGCACCACTCCGGTGATGCTGTGTTGCGACACGTGAGATGCGTGCCGTAATGAGCAACATCGGGATCAGGTCTCGTACCAGCCGAGGAGTGGCCATGACTCATCAGGTCCGTGCTGTCGTCGCGCGCGCGAAGGGCGCCCCCGTCAGCCTGGAAACCATCCTCGTGCCCGATCCCGGTCCGGGCGAGGCGCTGGTCAAGATCGAGGCGTGCGGGGTCTGCCACACCGACCTGCACTACCGCGAGGGCGGCATCAGCGACGACTTTCCCTTTCTGCTGGGGCATGAGGCGGCAGGTGTGGTGGAGTCGGTGGGGGAGGGCGTCACCGATGTGGCGCCGGGTGACTTCGTGATCCTCAACTGGCGTGCTGTGTGCGGTCAGTGCCGGGCCTGTCTGCGTGGGCGCCCCTGGTACTGCTTCAACACCCACAACGCCCGGCAGAAGATGACGCTGACCGACGGCACCGAGCTGTCCCCGGCGCTCGGGATCGGGGCGTTCGCGGAGAAGACGCTGGTCGCCGCCGGGCAGTGCACCAAGGTCGACCCGGAGGCGTCGGCGGCGGCCGCGGGTCTGCTGGGCTGTGGCGTGATGGCGGGCATCGGGGCCGCCATCAACACCGGAGGCGTGGGGCGGGGCGACTCGGTCGCGGTGATCGGCTGCGGTGGTGTGGGCGACGCGGCGATCGTCGGTTCCCGGCTGGCGGGCGCGGCGAAGATCGTCGCCGTGGACATCGACGACCGGAAGCTGGAGACCGCGAAGAGGCTGGGCGCCACCCACACGGTCAACTCCAGGGAGAACGACGCCGTCGAGGCGATCCGTGAGCTGACCGGCGGCTTCGGCGCCGACGTCGTCATCGAGGCGGTCGGCCGCCCGGAGACGTACAAGCAGGCCTTCTACGCCCGTGACCTCGCCGGCACGGTCGTGCTGGTGGGCGTGCCCACCCCGGAGATGAAGCTGGAGCTGCCGCTCCTCGATGTCTTCGGCCGGGGCGGGTCGCTGAAGTCCTCCTGGTACGGCGACTGCCTGCCCTCCCGCGACTTCCCCATGCTCATCGACCTCTACCGGCAGGGCCGGCTCGACCTGGACGCCTTCGTCACCGAGACGATCGCCCTGGACGAGGTGGAGAAGGCCTTCGAGCGGATGCACGGCGGTGACGTGCTGCGCTCGGTGGTGGTGCTGTGATGGCCGCCCGCATCGAACTCATCGTCACCTCCGGGCAGTTCAGCCTCGACGGCGGCACCTGGGACGTGGACAACAACGTGTGGCTCGTCGGTGACGACCACGAGGTCGTCGTCATCGACGCCGCCCACGACGCCGACGCCATCGCCGCGGCCGTGGGCGGACGCCGGGTGCGCGCGGTGGTGTGCACCCACGCGCACAACGACCACATCGACGCCGCGCCGGACCTCGCCGCCCGCACCGGCGCTCCCGTCCTCCTCCACCCGGACGACCTGCCACTGTGGAAGCAGACGCATCCCGACCGCGCGCCCGACGCCGAACTGGCCGACGGGCAGGTGCTGGCGGTCGCGGGCGTCGAACTGACCGTGCTGCACACCCCCGGACACGCTCCCGGCGCGGTCTGTCTCCATGTACCGGCCCTGTCGGCGCTCTTCAGCGGTGACACGCTCTTCGCCGGCGGGCCCGGTGCCACGGGGCGGTCGTACTCCCACTTCCCGACCATCGTGGAGTCCATCCGCGAGCGGCTGCTGACGCTGCCCGCCGACACGGTCGTCCACACCGGGCACGGGGAGACGACCACCGTCGGCGCCGAGGCGCCCCATCTCCAGGAGTGGATCGACCGCGGCTTTTGACCGCCGTCCCCTTCCACCTCGCCCACGCCCGCCGTTCCGTCCGGCCCACGCCGGACGGAACGGCGGGCTGCCGCTTTTTGTGTCTCGTATCGCGCGCGGTGTTGCGAATGGAGCAACCACGCCTTACGGGGTGTCGCGGCGTCGGAACTCCTTGACAAGCATTCTGGGCGACCTCAGACTGATGTTGCGCTTACCGCAATCCGTTTCGCTATACGCACCGAGGTGTCATGATGATTCCCGCGTGCCGTCTCGCGGATCTCCCGCGAGGCGAGGCCTTCCGGCTCGACATCGACCCGCCCGTCTCGGTGTTCCACACCGACGACGGCGAGGTCTTCGCCATCGACGACACCTGCACCCACCAGGACGCCTCGCTCGCCGACGGCTGGCTGGAGGGCTGCGAGGTCGAATGCCCGCTGCACGCCTCGAAGTTCGACCTGCGCACCGGTGCCGTCGACGCGCCCCCGGCCAGGCTGCCGGTCCGCACGCACGAGGTCGTCGTCGAGGACGGCATGGTCTACGTGCGGGTGTCGACCGACGCCCCGAACCTGCCGCCGTGCGTCGCCTCCCGGCTCGCCGGAGGTCCCGCGTGAGGACCGTCGCCGTGGTGGGCGCGTCGCTGGCGGGTCTGTCGGCGGCGCGCTCACTGCGCAGACAGGGCTACGACGGCCGGCTCGTCGTCATCGGCGACGAGACCCACCGCCCCTACGACAGACCGCCGCTGTCCAAGGAGTTCCTGGCCGGCACCCTCGGCGAGGCGGACCTGGGACTGGAGACCGAGGGCGAGGACCTGGGCGCCGAGTGGCTGCTCGGATCCCGCGCCGTCGGGCTCGACCGTGCGTCCCGTGCCCTGCGGCTCGCCGACGGGCGGGAGGTGCGTGCGGACGGCGTGGTCATCGCGACCGGCGCCGCCGCCCGCACCCTGCCGGGTTCCGCGGGCCTGGCGGGCGTGCACACCCTGCGCACCCTCGACGACGCCCGCGCCCTGCGGGACGAACTGGCCCGCGGCGGACGCCTGGTGGTGATCGGCGGCGGGTTCGTCGGCGCCGAGGTCGCCTCCACCGCGTACGTCCTCGGGCTGGACGTCACGGTCGTCGAGGCGGCCCCCACCCCCCTCGCCGGGCCTCTCGGCATGACCATGGGCGCCGTCGTCTCCGGCCTCCACGCCGACCACGGCGTACGGCTGCTGTGCGGCGTCGGCGTCAAGGGCCTGAGCGGCGAGGAGCACGTCGACGCCGTGCTGCTGGAGGACGGCCGCAGCGTGCCGGCCGACATCGTCGTCGTCGGCGTGGGCGCCCGTCCGTGCGTCGAGTGGCTGGAGAGCTCCGGCATCGCTCTCGACAACGGCGTGAAGTGCGGCGCGGACGGGCGCACCAGCCTCGCCGGTGTGGTCGCGGTCGGCGACTGCGCCAACTGGTACGACCCGCGCGCGGGCGCCCATCGCCGCGTCGAGCACTGGACCGGCGCGCGAGAACGCCCCGACGCCGCCGTGGCTGCGTTGCTGGCGGGCGGCGCCGTGGAACCGGGCGTGCCCAGGCCGCCGTACTTCTGGTCCGACCAGTACGGCGTGAAGATCCAGTTCGCCGGTCACGCGGCCGGCGCCGACAGTGTGACCGTCGAGGCGGGTGCCGTGGACGACCGCGACGTCCTCGCCGTCTACCGGCGTGCAGGAGAGCCGGTCGCCGTGCTCGGAATGAACCAGCCCCGGCTGTTCACGCGGTGGCGCAAGCAGCTCGCCGCCATGTCTTGACACCGCCGCCGCGGCATCACATGCTGCGAACTCAGCGGTTGCGTACAGCACGCGCAGTTGCGTAATGAACAACAGAAGCGCGTATCGCCCCAACGCCGTCCGGAGTCGCTCTTCCCGGCGCGTGAATGACCCCTCCACGACGTTCCCCGAGGAGTGCACCGTGACCTCGACCAGCCTGCCGGACAGCCTGATCGCCACCCTGCCCGGCTCCTCCTACACGGATCCGGCGGTCTTCGCCCAGGAGCAGGAGCGCATATTCGAGACGATGTGGTTCTGCGTGGCGCGCGCCTCCGAACTGGCCGCACCCGGCGCCTTCCGCACCGTCGACGTGGGCCGCGAGTCCATCCTGGTCACCCGCGCCCGGGACCATTCGATCCGCGCCTACTTCAACGTCTGCCGGCACCGCGGCGCCAAGCTGTGCACCGAGGAGTCCGGCGAGGTCAAGCGCGCCTTCCAGTGCCCCTACCACGCCTGGACCTACGGCCTGGACGGCAAGCTCGTCGCCGCGCCGAACCTCACCAAGATGCCCGACGTCGGCCGGACCGAGTACGGCTTGGCGAGCGTCGCCGTGCGCGAATGGCTCGGCTACGTCTGGGTCTGCCTCGCGGAGAACCCGCCCTCCTTCGAGGAGGACGTCATCGGGGCGGTCGTCGAACGGCTGGGGGACGTCGAGTCGATCGAGCACTACGACATCGACAACCTCTCCGTCGGCAGGCGCATCACCTACGACGTGAAGGCCAACTGGAAGCTCATCATCGAGAACTTCATGGAGTGCTACCACTGCGCCACCATCCACCCCGAACTCACCGAGGTGCTCCCGGAGTTCGCGGACGGCTACGCCGCGCAGTACTACGTCGGCCACGGCGCCGAGTTCGGCGAGGAGGTCCGGGGCTTCACCGTCGACGGCGGCGAGGGCCTCGACCGCATCCCGGGCGTCGGCGACGAGCAGGACCGCCGCTACTACGCGATCACCGTCAAGCCGCAAGTGTTCATCAACCTCGTCCCCGACCACGTGATCTTCCACCGCATGTACCCGGTGTCGGCCGACCGCACGATCGTCGAGTGCGACTGGCTCTATCTGCCGCACGTCGTCGAGAGCGGCAAGGACGTCACGCGGTCCGTGGAGCTCTTCCACCGCGTCAACCAGCAGGACTTCGACGCCTGCGAGCGCACACAGCCCGGAATGAGCTCGCGTATGTACGCCAAGGGCGGCGTGCTGGTGCCCAGCGAGCACCACATCGGCGCCTTTCACGACTGGGTGAACGAACGGCTCAGCGGCGGGCTTCCTCAGCCCAGGTAGCCCATCCGGTGGCTGATCTCCTCCGCGCCCTTGATCAGCACCGGGGCCAGCTCGCGCATGCGCTCCTCGGTGAAGCGGTACGAGGGCCCGGAGGCGGTGACCGCCGCGATGACCTTCCCGTCCCGGTCGAGGACCGGGGCGGCCATGGCGTGCAGACCGATCTCCAACTCCTCCAGGGTCCAGGCGTATCCGGCCTCCCGCGCCTCGGCGAGGTGCTTCTCCAGCTTCGCCTTCGAGGTGATGGTGTGCGGAGTGACCTTCTTCAGGCCCGCTTCGGCCAGCAGCGTGGCGCGCTCCTTGGCGGGCAGATGCGCCAGCAGGACCTTGCCGCTCGACGTGGCGTGCAACGGGGTGAGCTGGCCGACCCAGTTGTGGGCGGTGACCGCCCCGGGACCGCGCACCTGGTAGAGGTTGATGGCGTAATGCTCCTGCAGCACCGCGATGTTGACGGTCTCGCCGATCTCCTCGGCGAGACGCTCGCAGACCGGGCGGCCCTGCTGGGTGATGTCGATGCGGCCGGTGACCGCGCCGGCCAGCCGTACGATGCCGAAGCCGAGCCGGTACTTCCCCCGCTCGCCCGCCTGTTCCACCAGACCGCGTGCCTCCAGGGCGCCGAGGAGGCGGAACGCGGTGGACTTGTGAACATCGATCTCGGCGGCCACTTCACTGACGCCGGCCTCGCCGCGTTGGGCCAGGATCTCCAGGACGCTGATGGCACGATCGACCGACTGCACTCCGCCGGCCTGTGAATTTGACGTTTCGGTGTCTGTGCTGTGGTTGCTCACAGCGAAACTATACGCGTAGTACGGCACAAGTTGTTACCTGTCGGTACCACCGGCGTTGATGTGCCGTACCGGCCCCGGCGGGAGCGCGTGCTGGCCGCGTGCTCGCAGCAGCAGCTTGCCCGTGGAGGTGCGCCCACCCATCAGTCGGTGCGCCTCGGCCGCTTCTGCCAACGGGAACTCCGCGGTGACCGGGAGGCTCACGGTGCCGTCGGTCGCCTTGCGGAAGGCGCGCTCGGTCAGCGAGCGCAGCGCCTCGGGGGTCGTCTGCGCGAGGCCCAGGATGGAGAAGCCGGCGACGGAACGGCCGTAGGGGTACAGCTCGGGCTGTCCGACCTGCCACGGCTCGGCCCCGCTCGCGTTGCCGTACGACACCAGGCGTCCGAAGACGGCGAGCGCGTCCAGGCCCTGGCGCAGGGTGTCGCCGCCCACGGGGTCGAGCACCAGGTCGACCCCCCTGCCGCCGGTGGCGCGGTGGACGTCCTCGGCGAAGGTGTCGGCGAGGAACACCTCGTCGTAGCCGTGCTTGAGGGCGTGGTCGGCCTTGTCCGTTGAGGAGACCACGCCGTAGACCGCGCCGGCACCGGCCGCCCGCGCCAGCTGGCCGGCCGCCGTGCCGACGCCGCCGGCCGCACCGTGCACCAGTACGTTCTCCCCGGCGCGCAGCCGCCCCACCTCGTGCAGCAGGGCGTGCGCGGTCGGCAGCACGGTGGGCAGCGTCGCCGCGGTCCGAAGGTCCAGGCCCTCGGGAAGCGGGAAGACGGTGGCGGCCTCGGCGAGCACGACCTCCGCGTACGCGCCGCTGTCGACGAGGGCGACGACGTCCTGACCGGCACGCAGTCCCTCGGTGCCCGCACCCACGGCCCGGACCCGTCCGGACACCTCCAGGCCCGGGCGGAAGGGCAGCGACCGCACACGGTAGCCCTCGGAGCGTGCCTTCAGGTCCGCGAAGTTGACGCCGGCGTACGCGATGTCGATGGTCACCTGCCCCGCCCGCGGCTCGGGCACGTCGGCCTCGACGACCCTCAGCACCTCGGGGCCGCCGTACTCCTGGAACTCCACTGCACGCATGGGCCGTACCCGCCTCTCGGAGAGGTGTTCAATGAAAACCGAACACTGGGACTGTAAGATACGGATCGAACACTCGGCAAGCGGCGGCGCGCCTCCGGGCGGACCGGCGAGGCGCGCGGGACGGGAAGAGGGGCATGTCGAAGCAGGCTGTGGGCGGCAGTCACCGGGCTGCGCCGGTGCACACGGATCCCGCGGACGTGTCCGTGCTGACCGCGCTGTCCGCGGTCGCCGACCCCGTGCGTCTCAAGCTCATCCGCGAACTCGCGGGCTCCGCGGAGTGGACCCGAAGCTGCGGAAGCTTCGACGTACCCGTCGGCAAGGCGGCGCTCAGCCACCACTTCTCCGTCCTGCGCGGCGCCGGCCTGGTCGAACAGCGCGACGAAGGGTCGCGGCGGGTCAACCGGCTGCGCCGCCAGGAGTTCGACGCGCGCTTCCCCGGCCTGCTCGACCTCGTGCTGCGCGCCGACACGGACTGATCCGGCCTCCGCACCGGTCCGTGTAGTACCCGGGTACCACGCCACGACCGCAGATCGGCCCGCGGTACCACCGAAACGGACCGATCTCTTCCTAGCGTGGGTGGTGCGGTGTCCGACCGGCGCCGCGGACCGAGGGAGAGGCGCGGATGATCGAGGCACGGCAACTCACCAAACGGTACGGCGAGACGACGGCCGTCGACGGGCTGGACTTCGTCGTGAAACCGGGCACCGTCACCGGCTTCCTGGGGCCCAACGGCGCCGGCAAGTCCACCACCATGCGCATGATCGTCGGGCTGGACGCCCCGACCGCCGGGTCCGTGACGGTCAACGGCCGCCCCTACGCCCGGCACCGCGCGCCGCTGCAGGAGGTGGGGGCGCTGCTGGAGGCCAAGTCGATCCACCCGGGGCGCTCGGCCCACAACCACCTCAGGTCGCTGGCGCTGACCCACGGCATCCCCCGCCGCCGCGTCGACGAGGTCATCGACCTCGCCGGCCTGGGCAGCGTGGCCCGCAAGCGGGCCGGCGCCTTCTCCCTCGGCATGGGACAGCGGCTCGGCATCGCGGCCGCGCTGCTCGGCGACCCGCAGACGGTGATGCTGGACGAACCGGTCAACGGCCTGGACCCCGAAGGCGTGCTGTGGATCCGCAACCTGCTGACCACCCTCGCCGAGGAGGGCCGCACGGTCTTCGTGTCCTCGCACCTTATGAGCGAGATGGCACTCGTCGCCGACCACCTGATCATCGTCGGCCGGGGGCGGCTGCTGGCCGACACCACCGTGCGGGACCTGGTCCGCCGGGCGGGCGGCGACACCGTGACGGTCAAGACCCAGGACCCGGCACGGCTGCGCGAGGCGCTGGCCGGACCCGGCGTCGACATCACGGGACACGTCGGCTCCGAAGAGCTCCAGGTCACCGGGGTCACCGCCCGCGAGATCGGCCTGAAGGCGGCCGAGCACGGCATCGCCCTGTTCGAGCTCAGCCCCCGCACGGTGTCGCTGGAGCAGGCATTCATGGACCTGACCAGGGACGCGGTGGAGTACCACGGCACCACGGCCACCGCAGAAAACCCCGGGAGGGCGGCATGAGCACCGTCACCGCGACCACGGACACCACCGGAACACCGCCCACCACCACCCCGCGGCCCGCCTACCGGGTCACCACCGGGGGAGTGCTGCGCTCGGAGTGGGCCAAGCTGTGGTCCCTGCGCTCGACCTGGATCACGCTCGCCCTCGGCGTGCTCTTCCTGGTCGCGTTCGGGCTCATCGCGGCCACCCGCTACAAGTCGGGCTACACCTCCGGCACCCTGAACAGGGACTTCGCCAGCTCCACGGGCGTGGAACTGTCCCTGTTCGGCACGAACTTCGCCCAACTGGCCCTGGGCGTCCTCGGCGTCCTGATCACCGCGGGCGAGTACTCCACCGGGATGATCCGCTCGACCCTGGCCGCCGTGCCACGCCGCCTGCCCGTGCTGTGGTCCAAGGCGGCCCTCTACGGCGCGGTCGTGCTCGTCGTCGGCACCGCCGGCGCGTTCGTCGCCTTCCGGATCGGCAGCGGCATCCTCTCCGGCACACCGGCCGCCATGAGCCTGTCGCACGCCGGAGTCGTCCGCAGCCTGTTCGGGGCCGGGCTCTACCTCGGCCTGGTCGGAGTGATCGGCGCGGCCCTCGGCATGCTGCTGCGCTCGGTCGCCGGCGGGATCTCCGTACTGGTCGCCACCCTGATGCTGATCCCCGGCCTGGTGACGCTGCTGCCCAGTTCCTGGCAGGACGACATCAGCCCCTACCTGCCGGGCAACGCCGGTCAGGCGATGTACGCCCTCACGCACGACGCCACCACCCTCTCGCCCGGCGCCGGACTGTGGGTCTTCCTCGGCTGGAC
The DNA here is from genome assembly GCF_006715395.1 of Streptomyces sp. SLBN-31. Lineage (NCBI taxonomy): Bacteria > Bacillati > Actinomycetota > Actinomycetes > Kitasatosporales > Streptomycetaceae > Streptomyces > Streptomyces sp. SLBN-31. The sequence continues at coordinate 1,140,219 of NZ_VFNC01000002.1, read as the reverse complement.
GGCCCTCGCACTGGCCGGCGCGGCGTACCGGCTGGTGCGCACCGACGTGTGACCGCCTGCACCATGGACGGGTGACATCCGTGACCTTCGACGACGCCGGCGGCCTGGGGCCGCTGGTCGCCCGCCTCGCACGGGCCGGCCAGCGGCTGCGGCAGGCCGACCGCGCCCGCCCCTGGGCGCTGGACACCGCGGTCGTGGTCGTGGTCTTCGCGCTGTTCTGCGTGCCGGACCTGCTGCGCGCCACGGGCGCGGTCACCGGCGGCGACGGACCGCACCGGCTGCGCCTCGCCCTCACCGACCTGCCCCTGCCGGCGACGCTGGCGCTACAGGCCGGGCTCGTACTGCCCCTGCTCTGGCGGCGCCGACGGCCGCCGGCGACGTTCGGCGTCATCACGGCCGTGTTCCTGCTCCAGTGGTCCCTGGGCGCCGGGCTGCGCGCGGACATCGCCCTGTTCATCGCCCTCTACAGCCTGGCGCTGCACGGGCGGCTGCGGCAACTGCCGTGGGCCTGCGCGGCGGTGGCGGGCGCCATGACCGTGGTCGCGCTCCGCGTGGCCCACGCGGTGTCCGTCTGGGACGCCCTGTTCTTCCTGCTGAGCACGGCGACCGCGGCGCTCGCGCTCGGCCTGACGGTGCGCATCCGCCGGGCCCAGCTCGCCGGGCTGCGCGAGCGGGCCGCCCGGCTGGAGATCGAGCGCGACCAGCGCGGCAGACTCGCGGTCGCCACCGAACGGGCACGCGTGGCCCGCGAGATGCACGACATCGTCGGCCACAACCTGTCCGTCATCATCACCCTCGCCGACGCCGGCCGATACGCCACCGACCTTGCCCCCGAACGCGGCAAGGAGGCCCTGCGGCTCATCGGCGACACCGGCCGGCAGGCGCTGGGCGAACTACGGCGCGTCCTCGGTGTGCTCCGCGAGACCTCCGACGCCTCCCCCGCCGGGCCCGCGCTCAGCCCGCAGCCCGGCCTCGCGGACATCGACGCCCTGTGCGCCGGCGTGCGCGCCGCGGGCCTGGAGGTCGTCTACCGCACCGCCGGAGACGTCGAAGCGCTGGACAGCGGCGTGCAGTTGACGGTGTACCGGATCGTGCAGGAAGCCCTCACCAACACCCTGAAGCACGCCGGGCCCGACACCCGGGTGCACCTGGCCGTCCTCGTGGAGGACACCTCCTTGACCATCCGGGTCCGCGACAGCGGCCCCGCCCTGCTGCCCGGACCGCCGGGCGAGGAAGGACACGGGCTGGTGGGCCTGCGCGAACGAGCGGCACTCTACGGCGGAACCGTCAGCGCCGGCCCGGTGCCCGGCGGCGGCTGGAGCGTGCGGGCCACGCTCGACCTCACCCCGCAGGGAGGCGCGCGGTGACCACCGTGCTCATCGTCGACGACCAGCACCTGCAGCGCTACGGCTTCCGCATCCTGCTGGAATCGGTCCCGGAGACCGACGTGGTCGGCGAGGCCGCGCACGGCGCCGAGGCCGTCCGCAAGGCCGCCGAACTGCGGCCCGACGTGGTGCTGATGGACGTACGGATGCCCGGCATGGACGGCATCGAGGCCACCCGCCGCATCGTCGCCTCCGGCGACCGCTCCCGCATCCTGGTGCTGACCACGTTCGACCTCGACGAGTACGTCCACGCCGCCCTGCGCGCCGGAGCCAGCGGCTTCCTCCTCAAGGACGCACGCCCGGAGGAACTCCTCGCCGGCATTCGCGCCGTGGCCGCGGGCGACGCCGTCATCGCCCCCGCCCTCACCCGCCGCATCCTCGACGAGTACGCCCGGCACCGGCCCGTCCGCCCCGGCGACCCCGCCGAGGACCCCAGACTGAGCACCCTGACCGACCGGGAACGCGAGATCCTCGAGGCCGTCGGCAGGGGCTGGACCAACGGCGAGATCGCCGCGCACTTCGTGCTGTCCGAGTCCACCGTCAAGACCCACGTCGGCCGCGTCCTGGCGAAGATCGGCGCCCGTGACCGCATCCAGGCCGTGATCTTCGCCTACGACATCGGACTCGCCCGCCCCAACGAGGTATGAGCGCGGAGCGTACAGCGGTTGGAAATGGCCCCGACCTTCGGGCCCCCCGCCAGTCGGCGACCTCGTCGGCCGACCGGCGTAGGGGACCTGGAAGTCGCGCAGCCCCTCCTGGACACAGGTGAGCAGCCTGTGGCGGTCCACGGCCTCAGAAACGGGCGGTGGCCGCCTTCTGGTCGGCGCGGGACCGGGCGTCGCGCTCGTCCCCCGCCCGCACTCGGCCGCTCCGGCACGCGGACCGTCGTACCTGCAGGTCACGGATGTGGAGGCGGCCAGGGACATCGGCATCGCCAAGCCGACCTCCCGCACCCTGCCGCCGAACTCCGAACGGTTCTTCGGACATGTCCGGCGACACGCCGTCTCGGTCGCGGCGCAGGAGCACTCGGCGGCGGAGGAGAGCTGAGGCACGAGCGTCGTACACGTGTAGACGATCGGTGGGTACCCGCCCGCGCATGGGATCTCTGAGCTCTCCGGTTCTGCTGTTGTTGTTCGTCCTGAGCGCGGCCGTCATCTGGTACGCGGGCATCAAACTGTCCGACACCACCGACGTCCTCGCCGAGCGTCTTCACCTGGGCAGTGCGCTGGGCGGGCTGATCCTCCTCGCCGTCGCGACCAACCTGCCCGAGATCGCCATCACCGTCTCGGCGGCCCTGGCGGGCCAGTTGGACGTCGCCGTCGGCAACATCCTCGGCGGCATCGCCATCCAGACCGTCGTCCTGGCCGTCCTCGACGCCGCGGGGACCCGTCCGCGCGCCCCGCTGACCCGCGTCGCCGCCAGCCTCCAGCTCGTCCTGGAGGGCGCCCTCGTGGTGGTGGTCCTGGCCGTGGTCGTCATGGGCACCCAGCTCTCGCCCAGCCTGCACGCCGGCCGGCTGGCTCCGGCATCCGTGGCGATCGCCGCCCTGTGGGTGATCGGGCTCGTACTGCTGAACCGGGCCGGTCGCGGGCTGCCGTGGCGGGAGGGCGGCGACGCCCCGGACAGCCAGCCCGAACCGCGCGGCCACTCCCGGGGGAAGAAGGAGAAGGACGCCACCGACAAGGGTATGCACACCGGCCGCGCCGGGCTGATCTTCGGTGCGGCGGCCCTCGCGACGCTGGTCGCCGGAGTGGTCGTCGAACGCAGCGGCGAGGAGTTCTTCGCCCGTCAGGGGCTGAGCGGTGTGCTGTTCGGCGCGACCGTCCTGGCCGCGGCCACCTCCCTGCCCGAGGTCAGCACCGGCCTGACCTCCACCAAACTCGGCGACCACCAGCTCGCCATCAGCGACATCTTCGGCGGCAACGCCTTCCTCCCCGTGCTGTTCCTCCAGGCCACGGTCATCTCCGGCAAGCCCGTCCTGCCCGCCGCGCACGACACCGACATCTATCTCACCGCCCTCGGCATCATCCTCACCGTCACCTACATGGCGGGACTCGTCTTCCGCCCCCGCCGGCAGTACGCGCGGATGGGCATCGACAGCGTCACGGCCGTCGTCATCTACCTGGTGGGAATCGCCGGCCTGGCCACCATCGCCACCTGAACAGGCCTGGAACGGGGAGGACTCAACCGGCCTCGTGCGAGGCATCCTTGACGGCGTGCAGGGCGAGGGCTCCTGGAGCGCGCTCCGGCACGCCTGTACGGCCGGGTGACGGCCGCCGCCGCGACGTACCACGGTGGCGACGCGGCGCGTGCTCCGGCCGCGTGGGAGCGGCCGCAGGGCAACGGTCGGGGGCTGTCCGCTCCACACGAGGCCGGGGAGGAACGCCCGCCGCTGCTCGACGAGGCGCTGGTGGAGCAGGAGATCGGCGGTCTCGAACCGTACGTCGGATTCGAAGCCGGCGTCGCGGCACGGCGACATGGTCCGGTGCCGGGCCTGTTCGAGTTCGGCGGGCCGCGGGTTGGGGCCGCCCGGGTACTCCTCGGCGAGGACGGGGTCGAAGTCGCGTGCCTGCAGGGCGGGCAGGGCCGTTTCCGGCTCCATGTGCGTGACGTGGACGCGCAGTCCCGGATGCCGGTCGCGCAGCAGACGGCGACGAGGATCTCCGCCTGCACGGTCAGCCGCACCCGCCGCCCCACCGGTTCGAGCACGGGGACACCGACCTCGGCGATGGGCCGTACGCCTTCCCGCTCTCGCGGGCCAGTGATCGCGAATGCTCGGTTTTTCGACGAATACGGATCGGAAACATTCGATGGACCGATCGTAGGGGCGCGTCGGACCCTGGACGGGTGTCCGACGACTCTCTGCCTCCCCACGCGCCCTCCTGGTACGCGCGACCCGCTGCCCGCACCTGGCGGTGCGAGCCCGCACCCGCCGACGTACGGTGCTTCCACCGCTCGCTGCCCGACCACGCCCCCACCCCGCTGACCGAACTCCCCGCACTGGCCGCGGAGTTCGGAGTCGGCCGCGTCTTCGTCAAGGACGAGTCGTGCCGGCTGGGACTGCCCGCGTTCAAGGCGCTGGGCGCGTCCTGGGCGGTGCACCGTGCCCTCGCCGAGCGGGCCGCGGAGGGCACGGAACCCGGCCCGGTCACCCTGGTGGCGGCCACCGACGGCAACCACGGCCGTGCCGTGGCCCGCATGGCACACCTTCACGGGCACGCCGCCCACGTCTTCGTCCCCCGGGGCCTGCATCCGCAGGCCGTGGCGGCCATCGCCGCCGAAGGGGCCCGGGTCACCGAGGTCGCCGGCCCGTACGACGAGGCCGTGCGCATGGCGGCGAAGGCGGCCACCGCGCCGGGCACCCTCCTGATCCAGGACACCGGCCTGCCGGGCTACGAGCGGATCCCGCGCTGGATCGTCGAGGGGTACTCCACCCTCTGCGCCGAGACCGACGAGCAGCTGACCGCCGCGGGGGCCGCCGAAGGCCCCGACCTCGTCGCGCTGCCCGTGGGCGTGGGGTCTTTGGCCCAAGCGGTGGTGACCCACTACCGCAGCCGCCCTTCCGGTCGGGCCCCGGCGCTGCTGTCGGTGGAGCCGGAGACCGCGGCCTGCGTCCTGCGCAGCCTCACCCTGGGCCGGCCCGTCACCGTGCCCACGGGCGAGACCGTGATGGCCGGCCTCAACTGCGGCACACCGTCCGGCATCGCCTGGCCCCACCTGCTGGCGGGGCTGGACGCCGCGATCGCCATCACCGACGCCGACTGCGCCCGCGCCGCCGCCGACCTCGCCGCTTCGGGTGTCTCCTCGGGGCCCTGCGGTGCCGCGGCGCTCGCCGGTCTGCGGGCGGCGCTCACCGGCACCGGCGCCGCGGAACGCCGTACGGCACTGGGGCTCGGGCCGGCCTCGGTCGTCGTACTGCTGAGCACCGAGGGCACGGCCGCCAACCCGGGAAGGCCGACGGCGTGCTGACCCCTCTCGTGGCCGCCGCCGGCGTCCTGGGGCATCCGCGGATCGGCCGTGCGCTCGGCCGTGCGCTCGGCCGCGCCACGGGCGTCGTACTGATCGGCTTCGGAGTGTTGGTCTCCTCGTACGCGGCGGGCGCGTCAGCCGACCTCGGCTCGTGAGGCGGCGCCGGGGTGGTCGGCCGGGAGGTCCAGGCCGCGGGCGGTGACCGGGTGGGCGCTGCCGTCGGCCAGCCGGTAGGTCAGACCCACCACGGCGGTGCGTCCGCGGGCGACCTGGTCGGCGAGTTCCCGGGAGCGGTCCATGACGAAGTCGACCGTGTGCCGCACGTGGGTGGCGATGAACTCCTCGTCCTCGCTCGCACCGGCGGCGTGAGCGGCCAGCACGCTCGGGGTCACCCGCTCTATCACGTCCCGCAGGTAGCCGGGCGCGGCCCTGCCCTCCGTCACGGCTGCCCTGGTCGCGGCGACCGCTCCGCAGGCGTCGTGACCGAGGACCACGACCAGCGGGCAGTCCAGCACACTCACCCCGTACTCGATGCTGCCGAGCACCTCCGGACCCGCGGCGTGTCCGGCGGTGCGGACGACGAACAGGTCTCCCAGCCCCTGGTCGAAGATGATCTCGGCGGCCAGCCGGGAGTCGGAGCAGCCGAGGAGCACGGCGAACGGGCGTTGGGTGGAGGTCAGATCGGCGCGGCGGGCGGCGTCCTGGTTGGGGTGCAGGGGCGTGCCGGCGGCGAAGCGGCGGTTGCCCGCCAGGAGCAGGTCGTAGGCCTCGTGCGGGCCGGAAGGGAAGACATCGCTCATGATGTCGCAGGGTACGGCCGAATCGCCCCCGCCGGCGCACCGGGGTCGCCAGATGCAGCACAGGGCGCCACGGCCGCGCGGCGCCCGTCTCTACGACCTGCTCTCGGCAGGCTTGACCGCCCGGACGATGGCGGAGTGCATGCCGTCGGCGACCGGGTGGGTCGGGGTGATCTCGATGTCGGTGAACCCGGCGGCCTCTAGGCCCGCCCGGTATTCGGCGAACGACAGGGCGCCGGCGATGCAGCCGACGTAGTCGCCGCGCTCGCCGCGCTGCTCGACGGTGAGGGTGTCGTCCGCGACGATGTCGGAGACGCCGATCCGGCCGCCGGGCCGCAGCACGCGGAAGGTCTCCGCGAACACGGCGGCCTTGTCCGTGGACAGGTTGATGACGCAGTTCGAGATCACCACGTCGACGGTGTCCGCGGGCAGCGGGATCGCCTCGATGGTGCCCTTGAGGAACTCCACGTTCGTCGCGCCCGCCTTCGCCGCGTTGGCCACGGCGAGTTGGAGCATCTCGTCGGTCATGTCCAGCCCGTACGCCTTGCCGGTCGGACCGACACGGCGGGCGGACAGCAGGACGTCGATGCCGCCGCCGGAGCCGAGGTCCAGCACGCGTTCGCCCGCGCGCAGTTCGGCGACGGCGGTGGGATTGCCGCAGCCGAGGGAGGCGGCGACGGCCTCCACCGGCAGGGCGTCGCGCTCGTCCGTGGGGTACAGCGTGGAGCCGAAGTCGTCGCCGACCTCGACCGGCTCGGGTCCGCAACAGGCGGCCGCGCCCTCGGTGACCTTGACGGCTGCCGCCGCGTACCGGCGACGTACCGCTTCGCGCAGATCGGTGGACTGCTCGTTCATGACGCACCCCCAGGCTTCCTTGATGCAAGCCTGCTCCTTGCATCGACGGACGTCAACATAGAAGTCCGTCGAAGCAGGGGGGTGTGTCTCAGTACGCGTGGTGGACCTGCCAGAAGGCCCAGGCGTCGCAGGGGCTGCCGTAGGCGGCGTTCATGTAGTTGAGCCCCCACTTGATCTGGGTGGCGGGGTTCGTCTGCCAGTCGGCGCCGACCGTGGCGTACTTGGAGGCGGGCAGGGCCTGGACGAGGCCGTAGGCGCCGGAGGAGGCGTTCAGGGCGTGCATGTTCCAGCTGGACTCGCGCTCCACGATGTTGCTGAAGCACTGGTACTGCCCGCTGGGCACGATCTGCCGGGCGAGCGCCTGGAGCTCGGCCACGGTGTACGTCCGCTGGAGGGACACACCGGCGCCACGACTGGCGGCGCTCTTGGTCTCGGCGCGCTTCGCGGCTTCCTTCTTCGCCGCGGCCGTCCTGGCGGCGGCCTTACGGGCGGCCGCCTCGGCCTCTTTCCTGGCGCCGGCGTCCGCCTGCACGGCCTGTGCGTCGGCCTGCATGTTCAGGGAGGCGGTCTGCACCTGGGCCTGCTGGCCCGCGGGTATGTCCGCGAGGAGGGTCGCGTCGGCCGCGCCGGCCTCGGCGCCGCCTGTCTGCGCGGCACTGCCCGAGGCGACGCCGACGACGCTTCCGACGGCGGTGACCGCGGACGCCGAGGCCACCGCGAATCCGCGGACCGAGATCGGGCTCACTGGTTCCTCCGGGTCGTCCGTGCCGCCTTGCCGTGTGAGTGCGGGCAACTCGCCTCACGTGTCCCGCAGTTGGAACACTCTGCCCTGCCGTGACAGGGGGCGCAATGGTGAAGGAGGTGTGGATGCTCACATCTGGGGCGACGGCACGGCCCCTTCCGTGCCGGGGAGGGGAAGGGGCCGTGCCGGACCTCTACCTGCCGTAGCCGGCCGCGGTGATGTTGGCCTGAACGGCGTTCTCGGTGGCGTCCGAGGGGTAGCCGGAGGTCATGACGCCCTCGTAGAACGTGCCCGCGGCGCCGTGGCTGTTGTCGCCGCCGATGCCGAGGATGATGGCCCCCTCCTTCTTCATCGGGTTGTATCCGGCGACGTTGGGGCGGACCCCGTTGTAGAAGGTGGACAGGGCACCGGACTGGGCGTTGCCGCCGCGGATGGCCCAGTGGTTGGGGCCGCCCTTGATGATGGCGGTCGTGTAGCGGTGGCTGATGGAGGGGTCGCCCGCGTTGTAGTGCTGGTTGACCCCGGAGAAGAGGCCGTTCTCCAGGTCGGCCATGATCCAGGGGCCGTTGCCGCTGCCGTAGCCCCAGACCTTGATGTTGCCGAAGTAGATGGCCTCCATCGTGCCGTTGCCGTTGTCGCGGCTGTTGGTCTCGGCGTTGCCGTAGTCGAAGCAGCAGCCGCCGTTGTAGTGCGTGCCGTCCAGGACGGCGTACATGCCCTCCGCCTGGTCGCCCCTGGCGACACCGTTGGTGGCGTTGTTGCGGTACCCGGTGCCGGGGGCCACGAAGACGCCGTACGCCTTGCGGCCGCCGACCGTGATCGGGGCGGCTGTGGCGTTGGCGAGGTTGTCGTATCCGCCGGCGGCCGGGCCGGAGAAGCCGCCGGGGGGTGCCTGGGTGAGGCGGTTGTTGCGGCCGGACTGGTCGTAGATGACGGTGATGAGGCAGGTGGTGCCGGAGCAGAAGGAGTCCTGGGCGGCGCCGTTGGCCACGCCGCCCGCGCTGACGACACCGATGTCCCGGGTGGCGTTGTCCGAGGCGCGGCGCACCTGGTACAGCGGGCCGTTGTAGGAGGCGTACAGGGCGCGGGTGGTGCTGTGCGCGGCCACGCAGGGGGTGCCGCCCGACGCGTAGAGGTCGCAGGGGCCGGACGTGGCGGCCGGTGCGGCCGGCGCGGCGGCGGTCAGCAGGCCGACGCCGAGCGCGGCGGTCGCCGCGGTGGCGAGCAGGGCGTGCCGCAGGGGCCGTGGCCCAAGGCGCAGGGACATGGGTGAACTCCTTCGGTGGTGGGGGGTCGTGCCCGGGGAGTCCGTCCTGAGTGCGGATACGGCGCGGTCGCAGGCAGGCCGAACTCCGGGGCAGAGCTGTGCCGGGGCAGTGCGGTGAGGTGTGCCGTCGCATGTGCGCTGCGGTGCGGGAGCCGAACGGATGGCGCGGAGGTGCGATTCCGAGCCTGTCCATGCGCGTTCGTAATATCGAACGTTGCTCGGAACTTCGGACTCTCAGGATGATAGGAATCCTGTGCCGGACGTCAATGCCTGACGCGTGATTCGCCGGAGCCGGATGGTGCGCGAGCCGGCGTCACCCGGTGGAGGCCGTCCCCGGGTCCGCGCGCCGCCCGGCGCGCACCAGACCGCTCTCGTAGGCGATGACGACGAGTCGGGCCCGGTCGCGGGCGCCGAGTTTGGTCATGGCCCGGTTGGCATGGGTCTTGGCGGTGACCGGGGTGACGAAGAGACGTTCGGCGATCTCGTCGTTGGACAGGTCCTGGGCCACCAGCGTCATCACCTCGCGCTCCCGGGGAGTGAGCGTGGCCAGGCGCTCGGGGTCGACGAGGTCGCCCGTCGAGGGCTGGTCGAGCACGCGGGCGACGAGCCCCCTGGTGGCCGCGGGCGACAGCAGCGCCTCTCCGGCGGTGACCAGGCGGATGGCGTCGAGGAGGCGGATGGCGTCGAGGAGCCGCGCCGGTTCGACACCCTTGCCGAGGAATCCGCTCGCGCCCGCCCGGAGGGCCTCGATGACGAACTCGTCCTCCTCGAAGGTGGTCAGGGCGAGGACCTTGACGCCGGCCAGGTCCTCGTCCCGGCCGATGAGGCGGGTCGCCTCGATGCCGTCGACCTCGGGCATCCGGATGTCCATCACCACGATGTCGGCCCGTTCCGAACGGGCCAGCCGGACCGCCTCCCCGCCGTGGGCGGCCTCCGCGACGACCTCCATGTCCGGCTGGGCGTCGATGAGCAGCCGGAAGGTGCCGCGCAGCAGGGCCTGGTCGTCGGCGAGCAGGACACGAATCGTCATCGGGGGTGCTTCCTCAAGAGGCGAGGGGGCTGTCAGAGCGTGGAGGGGGCGAGGGACAGCGGCAGTTCGGCGACGAACCGGAAGCCGCCCCCGGGCCGCGGGCCCGCGGTGACGCTGCCGGGCCGCGGGCCTGCGGTGACGCTGCCGCCGATGGCGGTGGCCCGCTCCCGCATGCCGACCGGGCCGTGGCCGCCGCCCGTGGCCTCGGACGCGCCGGGGCGTCCGTCGTCGGTGACGGTGACCCGCAGCGCGAGCGGACCGTAGTCCAGGACCACCTCGGCCCGGGTCGCGGACGCGTGCTTGTGGGCGTTGGTCAGGGCCTCCTGGATGATGCGGTAGGCGGTCAGCCCGGTGGCGGGCGCCAGGGGGGCAGGCGCTGCCGGTGCGGGCCACCGACACCGGCAGCCCGCCCGCCCGGATGCCGCCGACGAGCGTGTCGAGGTCGGCGAGGCGCGGGATGGGGGCGCGTGCGCCCGGTGCGTCGTCGGGCTGGCGCAACAGGCCGACGGTGGCGCGCAGTTCGTCCAGCGCGGTGCGACTGTCGTCCTTGATGTGGGCCAGGGCCTCGTACGCCCGGTCGGGGTCGGTGCGCAGCAGATGGTGGGCCACCCCTGCCTGGGCGTTGACGAGGGTGATGTGGTGTGCGACCGCGTCGTGCAGGTCGCGTGCGATGCGCGATGCCCATGGCGTCGGCGACCGGATTCGGCGCCGGGTTGACGGTGAACGCCTGCCCGTTCAGTGCGACGTGCAGCCCTTTCGACTCCGGGGCGGTCGCGAGGTCCTGGACGTGTTCGATCTGCGCGTCGGCCACCTCGCGGCAAACGCGACCGTGGCATAGGCGGTACGGCCGTCCTCGCTGACCTGTGCCCGGCCGGCGGCCGTGAAGGGGCCGGCGACGGAGGCGACGCCCGGAGCGTCGGCGATACGGTCCAGCGCGCTCGCCATGGCCCGCTCGGCCGCCGGATCGGTGACCCTGCCGCCGTCGACCTGCCGGACGACCCGGCCGCTCTTGCCCGCCGCGCTGTCGGAGGCCCGTCGCAACAGGGCCGTCGCCTTGGCCGAGTCGGTGTTCTGCGAGGTCGGGCTGTTGCCGAAGGCACTGCCGGCCGCACCGACCCCGGCCCCGAGGGCGAGCAGCACGCCCACCCAGACCAGGACGACGGCGAGCCGGTACCGGTGGCACCAGCGGGCGAGAGAGGGGACATCGACGGGCCTTTCCGGGGACACACCAGGAACGGGCCGGCGGTCACGGCCCACCCTCACGCTCGCGGCCCCGCGGCCTTACGCCGTCGGCCGTCCGCAGACACTCGCGCCTGCTGCGATCGCAGTAGACGGGAAGCGCCTCAGTGGCGTGCCAGGCCGTCGATCATCAGGCGGAGGGTGAAGTCGAACCGGTCGTGGCCCTCGCCCGCGGTGAGTTCGGCGGCGTGGCGGGTGGTGTGGGGGAAGGTCTCGGCGGGCAGGGCCGCGAACCGCCGCAGCAGCTCGGCGCGGTCGACGACCCAGACGGCGTCGTCGTCGGCCGCGCGCAGGCTGGCGATCGAGGTCTCCAGGCAGTAGGCGGCCACGTACAGCAGGAGCGCGTCGATGGCCCACGCGGCGGCCTGCGGAGCGACGCCGCCGGCGAGCAGGATCGCCAGCAGCCCCTCGCTGACACGCATGGTCTCGAGGTCCGTGGGGGCCATGGCGAGCGCGGCTCGGGAGATGCCCGGGTACTTCAGGTACTGGTCGCGGATCTGGGCGCACACGCCGTGGGCCTGCTCCCGCCAGGCCTCCGGATCGGGCGCGGGCAGGACCAGTTCGGCGCACAGCCGGCCGATGAGCAGCTCGTCGAGATCGGCCTTGTTGACGACGTGGGCGTAGAGCGACGCGGGACCGGTGTCGAGGGCACCGGCCAGTCGCCGCATGGTCAGGGCGTCGTAGCCCTCGGCGGCGATCATGCCCAGCGCGGTGTCGACGACCTGCTCGACGGTGATCGGGTCCCTGCGGCGCCGGGGCCTGGGGCCCGCTACGGCCTCGGTCTTCGGCGGCAGGTGACGTGCCGCGCGTCGCTCTCTGGGGTTCACCCGAACACTATAACTTGACGCGAACAGTGTTCGTAGATAGAACACCGTTCGTGACAGCGAATGAGAAGTACGACGTGGACGTGACCGTGGTCGGCGCCGGACCGGTGGGCCTCCTGCTCGCCGGAGAACTGGCGCTCGCCGGGGCCTCGGTGCAGGTGCTCGAACGGCTCGCCGCGCCCGACAGGGCGATGAAGGCCGGAGCGATCAACGTGCCGACGGCCGAGGCGCTCGACCGTCGGGGACTGCTGCCCGAGGCCGAGAAAGTGCAGCGCGACATCTTCGAGAGGGTCGGTTCGTTCGCCGGGACGACCGCAGGCCGGGCGGCGCGCGATCACCGGTTCACCGGGCATTTCGCGGGGATCGTCCTGGACCCCGGCCTCGTGGACTGGTCCGATCCCGACCTCGCCGCGCACACCGCGGTCGACGGAGCGCGCATGGTGCCGCAGCCCGAACTGGAGGCGCTGCTGGCCGACCACGTGGCGCGCCTCGGCGTACCCGTGCACCGCGGGGTCGAGGTCACCGCGCTCCGGGACACCGGTGACGAGGTGCTCGTCGGCACCACCGCCGGCCCGTTGCGCACCGGATGGCTGGTGGGATGCGACGGCGGACGCAGCACCGTGCGCCGCCTCGCGGGCATCGACTTCCCCGGCACCGACCCCGAACTCACCGGACACCTCGCGGTCGCCGACATCGCCGACCCGGAGAAGCTCGCGAACGGCTGGGCGTGGTCGCCCCAGGGCGCGTACCGCCACGGGCCGCAGCCCGGGCGGGTGGTCACGGTCGAGTTCGGTAGAGCCGCCGCCGACCGCAGGGCGCCGGTCACCCTCGACGAGGTGCAGGCCAGTCTGCGCCGGGTCTCGGGGACCGATGTCACGCTGACCGCACTGCGCGGCACCGCGACCCGCTGGAGCGACAACGCCCGCCAGGCCGCGGCCTACCGGTCGGGCCGGGTGTTCCTGGCGGGCGACGCCGCGCACGTGCACTCGCCGTTCGGCGGCCAGGGACTCAACCTCGGGGCCGGCGACGCGATGAACCTCGGCTGGAAGCTCGGTGCCGTGGCCGCCGGACGGGCGCCCGAGGAACTGCTCGACACCTATGACGACGAGCGCCGGCCCCTCGGCGCCTGGGTGCTGGACTGGACACGGGCCCAGATCGGAGTGCTGCGCGGGGACGCCAAGTCCGCCGCGCTGCGGGAGGTGGTGGCCGATCTGCTGAGCACCGGCGCCGGAGCGACCTACGCGGTCAAGAAGATCTCCGGTGTCACGCAGCGCCTCGACCTGCCCGGCGACCACCCGCTCACCGGCCGGTACGCCCCCGATCTGTGGCTGGCGGACGGCTCCCGGCTGGCCGACCACGGGCACGACGGCGGGTTCCTGCTGCTCGACCGCACGGCGGACGCCGGGTTCGCCCGCCGCGCCGCCGCCTGGGGCGACCGGGTGAACAGCGTGACCGACGCCCACGGCACGCCGGCCGGGCTGCTGGTACGCCCCGACGGCGTGGTCGCCTGGGCCACCGAAGCCGACGGCGAGGGCACGGTGGCCGTCACAGGTCTGGAGGCCGCCCTGCACCGATGGGCGGGGGATCCCGTCACCGCGCGCCCGTAGCTACGCGCCCCGCCGCCCGGGTCCCCACTCGTCCTCGAGCTCCTCGACCAGGTGGGAGAGTGCGCTCGGGTCCGGGACGGCGTCCAGGGAGTCATGGACCTGTCGGTCCGCGAACGCCCGCTGCTCGGCGGTGATTTCGGGGTCCACCGCCGCCTCGGCCTGCACCTGGAAGTAGTTGAGGCTGGTCGCGAACAGCATCGAGAACGCGTCCAGGCTCCTGATCGTCCCCGGGCCGCCGGCGTCCACGTAGGCACGCACCAGCCGGCGCGCGGAGTCGGCGTGCACGGCGTTCCCGCCGGACCACGCGTACACGGCCGAGGCCAGCTCGCGCTCCGGTGCCACGGGCCCCGCGTTGTCCCAGTCGATCAGGACCGGGCCGGCCGGGCCGACCAGCACGTTCTGCGGCTGGACGTCGAGATGCGACGTCACCAGGCCGGTGCGGTCGGCCGGTGTCACGAACCGCGCCAGCTCCGCCGCCCGGCCCACGGCGAGTTCCTCCAGCCGGTCCGACCACGGCAGCCCGGATGCGCGGATCTTGCGGTGCAGAGCCTCCCAGTCGGACGCGTCGGGGCACCGCTCGTACCAGGAGACCGGTGTCTCGCTCGCCCCCGCTCCGGCGATGTGCAGCAGTGCGAGGGTGCGTCCGACCCAGGCGAGGATCTCCGGGCGGCTGGGGTCGGCGCCGCTTCCGTCCACCCAGTCGTAGACCTTCACACAAGAGCCGCCCACCCGCGCCGGAAGCGTCGAGACGTGACTGCCGTCCCGGTTGGCGAGCAGCCTGGGCGAGGCGATGCCGAGGTGTTCCCCGGCGTCCCTCAGAGCGGCCTCGCGACGCACCTGTTCCTCGTCGCAGCCGAACAGCATCTCCTTGACGGCCCATCGGCGGCCGCCCCTGGCGAGTCTCCAGATCTGCCCCAGTGCGCCGCGAGTGACCGGTGTGATCGTCCATGGTCCGGTGCCGAGTCCGTAGGCCTCGACGACGTGGTCGACGGCGTGGTGCACAGGGGTCTCCTCGCTCTTCACGGCGGCATGGCGTGGCCGCCCCGTCGACGAGGACGGGACGGCCACGGTCCGAGGGTCACTCGGGATGTGTCACTCGGCGGCCGAGAACACGAAGGAGAACTCGGCCGGCTCGGCCCGCAGCCAGTACGGGGGCAGCACACCGGGCCCGCAGGACCCGGTGCCGATGCCGTGCAGGCCGTGGTCCAGGTTGACCCACACCGTCTCACCGGGCGTCAGGTCGGTGAGGTGGGTGGCCGCGTCCAGCTGCTCGGTCGTCCAGCGCCGGGCGGTGAAGAAGAACTCCGGGTCGCCCTCGACGCGCAGCCCGCCGAGCTCCGCCCACCGGACGTCGGCACGCGCGCCGTTCTCCTGCGGACGCAGGTAGGGCGTCTGCAACCCGTCCACCGTCGACTCCCAACGTGCCAGCCGGGAGGCGGACTTGGTGTCCGGGTAGCCCTCGCCGGGGCCGCCTCCGTACCACTTCACCGCATCGGCCTGCGCCAGCCCGAACCGCACACCGAGCCGGGGCAGCGGCACCGGCCACTCGCCCTCCGGTCCCACGGACACCGTCAGCTTCAGACGGTCGCCGTCCGAGGTCCACCGGTACACCGCGGCGAGGCCGAACTCCCAGGCTGCGGGCGCCACCCGGGTGCGTACGGTCAGCGCGTCGCCGTCGAGTTCGACGGAGTCCGGCCGATGCCGCATGCGGTGCAGGCCGTACTTGCGCCACAGCTGCGCGTAGCGGGTGTCGGACTGCCACTCCGCGCCCTCGTCGTTGTCGGTGGTCGCCCGCCACACGTCCAGCCGCAGACCGCTGACCTCGACGCCGCCGATGGTCATCGGCGCCCCGCTGCGGGCGTCGAACGTGGCCGGGCCGAGCGTGATCACGCCGCCGTCGGCCACCGGCCCGGCGCTCGCGGACACCACCGGCAACGGTCGTGCGGCTACGGGCACTTGGCCCCAGGCCACCTCGTGGCCCTTCGGCCCCCAGGCGGTGTCCGCCGCCAGCGACGCCCGTACCGTCCACAGTGTCTCGGTGCCCGTGTGCCCGTGCGGCCGGTCGGGCAGCTTCACCTCCGCCGACTCGCCCGGGGCGAGCGCGGGCACGGCCAGGGAGCCCGACTCGACCGTCTCACCGTCCACTTGGTAGGACCACTCGAAGGCGAAGGCCGAAAGGTCGGCGAAGTCCTGCTTGTTGGTCACCCGCACGGTGCCGTCGGACGGCTCGAGGGAGACGGGCTCGATGACCTTCTTGAACTCCAGCAGGCCGGGGGAGGGCCGCCGGTCCGGGAAGATCAGGCCGTCGCAGACGAAGTTGCCGTCGTGCAGCTCCTCGCCGAAGTCGCCGCCGTAGGCGTAGCCCAGCTCGGCGTGGGTGACGCCGTGGTCGATCCACTCCCAGATGAAGCCGCCCTGGAGGCGGTCGTGGGCCTCGAACAGCCGCTGGTAGTCGGCGATGCCGCCGGGGCCGTTGCCCATGGCGTGCCCGTACTCGCACAGGATGAAGGGCAGTTCACGACGTTTGTGCGTACCGCCGTCCAGGTCCCTGCCGATGGCCTCGACCTCGGCGTGAGAGGCGTACATCCGCGAATAGACGTCCGTGTCACGGCAGTTCCAGTCGCCCTCGTAGTGCACGAGGCGGGAGGAGTCCCGATCGTGGATCCACTCGGCCATCGCGGTCAGGCCACGCCCGGTGCCGGCCTCGTTGCCCAGCGACCAGATGACCACCGACGGGTGGTTCTTGTCCCGCTCCACCATGCGCGCGGCGCGGTCGAGGAGGGCCGGGGTCCAGCGGTCGTCGTCGACGGGGTTGTCGCGCCAGGCCTGCTCGGTGAAGCCGTGGGTCTCCAGGTCGCACTCGTCGATGACCCACAGGCCGTACTCGTCGCACAGGTCGAGGAAGGCGGGGTGCGGCGGGTAGTGCGAGGTGCGCACGGCGTTGAGGTTGTGCCGCTTCATGAGCAGCACGTCCTCGCGCATCGTCTCCAGGTCCAGGGCGCGGCCCTTCTCCGGGTGCCACTCGTGGCGGTTGACGCCCTTGAAGAGCACCGCCCGCCCGTTGACCTTGATCAGCCCGTCGGCCAGCTCCACGGTACGGAACCCGATGCGCAGCGGGACCCGCTCGCCCTCGGTGATCAGTTCGCCGTCGTACAGCTTCGGCACCTCGGCCGACCAGGGCTGGACCGGCACCGTGACCGTCGTGCCCGTTTCGACATCGATGTCCAGGGCGGGCACGGACACCCGCCCGTCGACGTCTGAGTCGACGCGCAGGGTGCCCTCGCCCGTGGTGTGGTCGTAGGAGGCGTGCACGAAGAAGTCGAGCGCGCTGCCCGCCGGGCGGTGCAGCAGCGTCACGTCACGGAAGATGCCGGGCAGCCACCACTGGTCCTGGTCCTCCAGGTAGGAGCCGGCCGACCACTGGTGGACGCGGACGGCGAGCACGTTGCCGGTCGGCTTCAGCAGGTGCCCGACCGCGAACTCGTGCGGCAGCCGGGAGCCCTTGAACTCGCCGATGTCCGTGCCGTTCAGCCAGACGCGGGCGCAGGACTCCACGCCGTCGAAGCGGATCACCGCCCCGCCCTCGGACGGCCAGTCCGCGGGCAGGTCGAAGACACGCAGGTGGTCGCCGGTCGGGTTCTCCGTCGGGACGTGCGGCGGGTCGACCGGGAAGGGGTAGAGGTGGTTGGTGTAGATCGGCAGGCCGAAGGCGCCGTCGCCCTGGAGCACCCAGTGGCCCGGGACCGTGACCTCGTCCCAGCCCCCGGCGTCGAAGCCGGGCTCGGCGAACGAGTCGTCCTCGGCGTCGGCGGTCGGCGAGACACGCAGCCGCCAGCTGCCGTTGAGCGAGAGTGACGTCGCGTCGGAGGACGCGTACCAGGCACGGGGCGGAAGGGCCCCGCTGCCGGGTGAGACGTCCTCGACGTAGTCGACGGCCGATGGGGAGGTACGGAAAGACATCGGTCTCCAGGTCGTGAGTGGAGGGCGTCAGCCCTTGATACCAGTCTGCGCGATTCCCTGGACCAGCCAGCGCTGGAGGAACAGGAACACGAAGACCAGGGGCAGGATCGAGATGGCGGTGGCCATGAAGATCAGATGGAAGTTGACCGTCTGGTTGGTCATGAAGGAGGACAGCGCGATCTGGACGGTCCAGGAACTCGGGTCCTGTCCGATGACCAGCGGCCACAGGAAGGAGTTCCAGGCGCTGATGAACGTGATCGTGGCGATCGCCGCGAAGAAGTTCAGCGAGTTGGGTACGACGATCCGCCAGTACGCGCCCCAGTAACCGAGCCCGTCCACGCGTGCCGCCTCCTCCAGCTCCTTGGGGAATCCCAGGAAGTACTGCCGGAAAAGGAAGCAGGTGAAACCACTGAACAGGCCCGGGATGATCAGCCCGCGGTAGGTGTCCACCCAGCCGAGGGACGAGACCAGCACGAAGCTGGGCACGAAGGTGACGGCCGTGGGGACCATCAGGGTCGCGAGGACCGCGTAGAAGACCTTGTTGGCGTGCTTGTACGGGATGCGGGCCAGGCCGTAGCCGGCCATGGAGCAGACCAGGAGGGTGCCGAGCGTGGTCGACACGGCGACGACCAGCGAGTTCACCATGGAGCGGCCGAACTCGACCGTGGGATCGTCGAACAGTTCGGAGATGTTGGCCCACTGGAAGGAGGGCAGCAGCTTCCAGTTCTCGCCCGTGATCTCCGGGTCCGTGGAGAGGGCGTTGCGGACGATCAGGTAGAACGGGACCAGGAAGAGCAGGGCGGCCACGCCCACGGAGACGTACAGTCCCGTGCTGCCGAGGACGCCGCGGGCCCTCTTGCGCTGATCGCCGACCTGATGATGTGCGGTGGTGGTCACTTGGACTCATCCCCCCTTCCGAAGCCCATGAACTTGCCCTGGATCAGGGTGACGAGGCAGATGAGCAACGACAGGATGACCGCGCCCGCGCTGCCGGCCCCGTAGTCCTGATTGGTGCCGAGGGCTGCCTTGTACAGCTCCATGAGCGGTGTCTGCGCCCACGTCGCCTTGGTGCCGATGATGTTGAAGAACTCGTCGAACGCCTGGTACGCGGCGATGAGCAGCAGCAGGATCACCGCGGTCGAGGTGGCTCGCAGCTGGGGCAGGGTGATGTACCGGAAGGTCTGCCAGCCCTTCTTGGCGCCGTCGATGGCGGCGGCCTCGTACAGCTCGGCCGGGATGTTCTGCAGCGCCGCCAGGAAAAGGATCATGTAGAACCCGGACTGGATCCACAGGCGCAGGGTCACGATGACCAGCCAGTACCAGGGCGGGGTCGGGTCCGCCAGATAGGCGATGTTGTCGACCCCGAACCAGCCGAGGACGGTGTTCATCAGACCGAAGCGGACGCCGCTGAAGATGGACATCTTCCAGATCAGCGCCGCGGCGACATAGGACACGGCGGTCGGCAGGAAGAACACGGACCGGAAGAAGGCCCGCATGAACCGCAGTTGGTTCACCAGCAGCGCCAGTCCCAGGGACAGTGCCCAGGTCGTCGGCACTATGAAGGCGGCGAACACGCTGAACGTCAGCAACGAGTCGGGGAAGTTGCTGTTGGTCAGGATCTGCTTGTAGTTGTCGAGGCCGATGAAGTTGCTCGGCGTGACGGTGTACCGCGCGTCGAAGAAGCTGAGCCAGACGCTCCAGACGATCGGTACGAAGACGAAGATCACCAGGCCGATGAGGAAGGGGCCGGTGAAGAGCCAGAAGTTGAGCGTCGGGTTGCCCCGCAGGCCCCGCCGCGGCCGGGCCTGGGAGGCCTTGGCCGGGGCGGGCTGGGCGACCCCGCGTGTGGTGGTGGTCGACATGTCGTGGTCTGCCCGGCGGCCTATCCGAACAGCTTCTTGAGCTCGACGTTGACCTTCTTGTCGCAGGCGTCGAGCGCCGCCTCCGGGTTGCCGTTCTTGCGTACGGAGGACGCGATCACGTCGTTGAACGCGGTGATCATCACCTGGTCGAAGCCGATGTTGTCGAAGTGGCCGTAGTCGGTGAAGAGCTTGACCGCCTCGGCGGGCAGGCCCGACTTGAGCTTGGTGGCGGACTGGGCTGTCGAGGTGCGCGGCGGGATGTGGAAGCCGTAGGACAGCGCCCAGTCCTCCTGGTACTTCTTCTGGTCGATCCACAGCCACTTGACGTATTCCTTGGCCGCGTCGACGTTCTTGCCCTTGGCGTTGACGAAGATCGACCAGCCGCCGTTGTAGACCGACAGCTTGCCGGCGCTGCCGATCTTCGGGAACGGGAAGATGCCGAGGTCGTCGCCCAGCGCCTTCTGCATGGCGGGCATGGACCACATGCCGCCCCACTGGATCGCGCACAGGCCCTGGTTGAGCGCGGACGGGTCCCAGAAGTCGGTCGGGGCGTCAAGCAGCACGTGGCCGCTGGTGAACAGGGTCCGAAGCTTCTTCAGACCCTCGACGACGCCGTCGGTGTGGTAGCCGATCTTGTTGTTCGCGTCGAGGGTCTCGGCGCCGGCCGAGAAGATCAGGTTGTTCTGGATCGCGGTGAAGTCGTTGCCGAGGAAGACGCCCTTGACCTTGTCGGTGGTGAGCTTGGCGGCGGCGTCCAGCAGCTCGTCCAGCGTGGTCGGGACCTCGACCTTGGCCTTCTCCAGCATCGACTTCCGGTAATAGAAGAACTGCGGGTCGTCGATCATCCGGATGCCGTAGATCTTGCCGTCGACCGTGTGCGACTTGATGTCGTTCGGGTTGAAGTCGTCCTTGACCGGGTCGATGAGGTCGCTGAGGTCGGCCACCTGGCCGCTCTTGACCATCTGCAGCTGCGGGTGGAACTCGAAGACGTCCGGGGCCTGCTTGGTGAGCAGCGCAGAGAAGAGCTTCGCCTCGAAGTTGTTGCCCGTGATCCAGTTGGTGCTGACGCCGGCCTTCTTGTACGCCGCCGCGTAACGCTTGATGGCCTGCTCGGTGCCCGCCTCGCCGTAGGCGTGGAAGTACTGCACGAGCTGGGTGCCGGAGCCACCGCTCCCGCCGCGCCCGTTGTTGCTGCCGCACGCGGCGAGGGTGCCGGCGGCGGCCATGCCCGCGGCGGCCCGGAAGAGGGACCGGCGGGAGAAGTTGTCGTTGCTCAATGCCGACATGCTGACGTCCTTGTCTCGAGTGCGGCTGCGGCTCTGCGGCTCAGCGCCCGGTGGCTCGAATGTGATTGCAGGGCCGGACGCTAAGCTTTCGAGCAGGGCTTAGGCAAGGGGTTGGACGAAGTCTGCGCGAAACGTTGTCTGCCGTTCGGCATGCCGAACGCGGGTACTTTCCACGGGAGTTGAGGTAAGTGAGGGCCGCCCGGCCATGGCTGGCCGGCGGCCCTCGAAAACGGCGAGCGCTACATGATCACTGCCTGAACCACGCCTCGTTGCCGCCGCCGTTGCAGCTGTAGAGGATCACCTTGCTGCTGTCGGCGGTCGCCTGCCCGCTGACGTCCAGGCACTTGCCGGACGCCTCGCCGATGATCTGGCCGTTGGCGTTGAGCAGCCATCGCTGGGTCGGGTCACCGGTGAAGTCGGAGGTCGTCGTCAGCCCCGAACTCCCGGCTGTCAGATAGCCGTTCACGCCCTTCAGGGCGCCCTTTCCGTCGTACGACCACGACTGCTCCGGGCCGCCCGTGCAGGTGCTGATGGCGGCTCCCGTGGCGCCCGCGGTCAGGCACTTGCCGGACTGCTTGCCCTGCCAGGCGCCCGTGACGGCCGTACTGCCGTGACCCCTCTGGTCGAGGACGTACGTCGTGACGGAGCGCGCGGCGAGGTTCGCCGAAACCGTGCCGCCGCTCACCGACGGCTTGTCGACCTTGGCCCAGTCCTCGGTCGCCGAGGTCCGTACGGCCTGTGTGGCCCGTACCGGCGCCTTGCTGTTGAAGTGCAGGCTCAGCGGTGTGTCGGTGGCGTTGTGGTTGTTGACCACGACGACCCATGTGCCGTTCCGGTCGTACGTCGAGACCTCGACGCCGTCCGGCGCCCCGGTCACGTTGTGCGCGACCGACCCCGGCCGGACGAACTTGCTGTACTGGCCGAGCGCGTAGTACCGCTTGGTGAAGTACAGGCTCTGGTTGCCGTTCGTGGCGTAGTCGGGGTCGTAGTAGACCAGGCCGTCGTTCCAGCCGGTGTCGTTCCTCGTGTACGGGTCGCTGCCGTAGCCGCTCGCCAGGGCCACCCACCACTGGAAGGCGGAGTCGTGGGCGCTCGCGAAGTCCTTGTAGATGATCCGCGACATCAGCAGGGCGTTGTCGATGCTCGGGTCGTACTCCTGGTTCCAGCCCGTCGATCCCTTGCCGAAGCAGCAGATCTCGGTGGCCCAGGACTTCTGGCCGACGGTCCTCGACGTCTCGTGGACGTTGGCGAGCTGACCGTCGTTCGGATTGTTGTACGTGTGGTGGGCGAGCGCCGACACGTACTGCTGCGTCCCCGGCTGTGAGATCCACTGCGGCAGCTCGGAGACGAACTGGGTGGTCTGGCTGGACTCGTCGGCGATGATCGACGTCTTCTGCTTGCGGGCCCGCTGCTCGGCGCCCAACGCCCTTACGATGTCGTCGCGTTGGTCGACCGTGACCTTCATGCCCTCCTGGCCGCACGAACCGAAGTCGTTGTCGGGTTCGTTGAAGGGGCTGATGTAGTCCAGCTTCACGCCGTGGCGGGCGAAGTGGTCGGTGACGTCGGCGACGTACTCGGCAAAGTCGCCCTCGTTCTCGGCCTTCAACTGGCCGCCGCAGCTCTGCCCGTTGGTCGTCCACTGCGCGGGTGCGCTGTTGACGAAACCGATCAGGTCCTTGACGCCGTATGCCGAGGCGTACGTGAGGAAGGTCCGGCCGCCCTTGTCCCTGCTCCAGTCGTAGGAGCCGTCGGGGTTCAGGAAGTCCTCGGCGGCGCGGGCCGGGGTGGTGACCGCGACTCCGCCGCCGCCGATGTTGTAGCGGTAGGAGGACAGGGCCAGGCCCTGCTTGGAGAACAGCAGCTTCGCCACCCGGGCCTGTACCCCGGGCTCGAAGTGCTGGAGATCATTGACCCACCAGGCGCCCGACGCGCCGATGTCGTCGATGGTCTGCGCGGCATGGGGGGAGACCTCGGCCGCCGTGGGGGTGGCGGCCGAGGCGGTCGGGGCGGATATCAGGGGGCCGGTGACGGCGAGCGCGGCCGCGGCCGTCAGCAGGAGCGATCTCCTGCGGTGGGGGTGAGTCACGTGCATCCCTTCCGTCGTCATGAAGGTGGTGCGGTACGGCTCCTTGCGGGGGTGGTGCGTCTGCCCGTCCTCTGGCTCACCGACTGCAGGGCCCCTTCGAGCGCGAACGTGGCCGCGCCCAGGCACACCGGGTCGGTGGGGATGGGGGAGAGGACGATCTCGGTGGCGGCCATCGGCCGCTTCAGCGCGTGCCGCCCCACGGCGGCGCGCACCTCGTCCAGCAGCGGCTCGGCCAGCTTCTTGGCGACCCAGCTGCTCAGGACGACCACTTCGGGGTTGAACAGGTTGACCAGGTTGGCGATGCCCGCGCCGAGGTAACGGGCCGTGTCCCTCACCACCTTGACGGCCACCGGGTTGGCCACGGCGACCGAGGCGGCGAGCGCGTCGATGGTGGCCGTCTGGTCCTCGGGGTGCAACAGCGTGCTGCGCGGGCTGAGTTCGCGCAGGTTCAGCATGATTCCGGGGGCCCCGACATACGTCTCCACGCAGCCGTGGTTGCCGCAGTGGCACAGCCTGCCGTCCAGGACGATCGTGTTGTGCCCCCACTCGCCGGCGCTGTTGCTCACTCCCCGGTGCAGCGCGCCGTCCAGGATCAGGCCGGCGCCCACCCCGGTGCCGAGGTTCACCACCACGGCGTCCCTGCGCCCGCGCGCGGCCCCGAACCACAGCTCGGCCACCGCGCAGGCGCGCAGCGGGTTGTCCAGGTAGAGGGGATAGGCGATGACCTCGGAGAGCAGGTCGAGCAGCGGCACGTCGTGCCAGTCCCAGTTGGGCGCGTACTCCGAGATGCCCGTCGCGCGGTCCACCTGGCCGGGCACGCTCACCCCGACGCCCAGCACCCGGGCGCCCTCCACACCGGCCTGGGTGACCACGGCGCCGACGGCCGCTGCGACATGGCCGACGACCTGCTCGGGCCGGTTCTCGCCGGGCCGCATCTCCTCCATGGCGCGGGCCAGGACGTTCAGTCCGAGGTCGAAGAGCTCGACGCGGACGTAGGTCTCGGCGATGTCGACGCCGATCAACGCGCCCCCCGACGCGTTGACGGCCACCAGGCCGCGGGGGCGGCCCCCGGCCGAGTCCTCGAAGCCGACCTCGGTGATCATCCGCAGGTCGAGGAGTTCGCCGACGAGCGTGGCGACCGTGGCCAGGCTCAGGCCGGTGGCGGCCGCGAGCTCCTGCCGGGAGGTGGGAGACTCGGCGATGATCTGGCGCAGCACCTCGTAGCGGTTCGCGGTACGGATGTCACGCGATGTGCGCTTCACTGGAGTCTTCACTGACGTTCGTCCCCATCCCTTCCCAGGCCGGTCCCGGCCGGGTCGGCAGTGAACACCAGCACCGGCGCGGCGCAAGGCTATGGCCTGCGGGGGACTTTCGACAAGGGATTGGGAAAGGGTTGAAAAACCCGGACCTGCCGGGTTGACCGCCGTGGCCGTAAGCATAAGCCCCCACCCCTGGGTGCGGGGCCGGTGTCGGGGTGGAGATCGTTTCGCCGGCTCGGCGCCGTCAAGTTGCGTGGGTCGCAACCTAGTGCGTATAGCGATACCGGTATTAGCATGCCTCGCGTATCTACGGCGCGAGGAGACGAGGCACCATGGCTCCCCTGCAATACGACTTCGTCATCGTCGGCGGCGGTTCGGCCGGCAGTGCACTGGCCAACCGGCTCTCCGCGGACCCGGCGAACAAGGTGCTGGTCCTGGAGGCGGGCCGGTCCGACTACCCGTGGGACGTCTTCATCCACATGCCCGCGGCCCTGACGTACCCCATCGGCAGCCGTTTCTACGACTGGAAGTACGAGTCGGAGCCCGAGCCCCACATGGGCGGCCGTCGCATCTACCACGCCCGCGGCAAGGTGCTCGGCGGTTCCAGCAGCATCAACGGCATGATCTTCCAGCGCGGCAACCCCCTGGACTACGAGCGCTGGGCCGCCGACCCCGGGATGGAGACATGGGACTACGCCCACTGCCTGCCCTACTTCCGGCGCATGGAGAACTGTCTCGCCGCCGACCCGGACGACGAGTTCCGCGGCCACGACGGCCCCCTCGTCCTGGAGCGCGGCCCCGCCACCAACCCGCTGTTCACCGCCTTCCAGAAGGCCACCGAGGAAGCCGGCTACGCGCCCACGGACGACGTCAACGGCTACCGGCAGGAGGGCTTCGCCAAGTTCGACCGCAACGTCCACCGCGGCCGCCGCCTCTCGGCCTCCAAGGCCTACCTCAAGCCCGTCATGAGGCGCCCCAACCTCACCGTCACCACCCGCGCCCTCGTCACCCGCGTCCTGTTCGAGGGCAAGCGGGCCGTCGGCGTCGAGTACCGGCGCGGCAGGGGCGCCCCCCAGCAGGTCCGCGCCAAAGAGGTCATCCTGTGCGGCGGCGCCATCAACTCCCCCCAGCTCCTGCAGCTCTCCGGGGTCGGCAACGCCGAGGAGCTGAGCGCGCTCGGCATCGACGTCGTCCACGACCTGCCGGGCGTCGGCGAGAACATGCAGGACCACCTGGAGGTGTACGTCCAGTACGCCTGCAAGCAGCCGGTCTCCATGCAGCCGTACATGGCGAAGTGGCGCGCACCCTTCATCGGCCTGCAGTGGCTGTTCCGCAAGGGGCCCGCCGCCACCAACCACTTCGAGGCCGGCGGCTTCGCCCGCAGCAACGACGACGTCGACTACCCCAACCTGATGTTCCACTTCCTGCCCGTCGCCGTCCGCTACGACGGCTCCTCGCCCTCCGGCGGCCACGGGTACCAGGTGCACGTGGGCCCCATGTACTCCGACGCCATCGGCTCGGTGAAGATCAGGAGCCGGGACCCGCGCGAGCACCCTGCGCTGCGCTTCAATTACCTCTCCACCGAGCAGGACCGCCGCGAGTGGGTCGAGGCCATCCGGGTCGCCCGCAGGATCCTCAACCAGCCCGCGATGGCCCCCTACAACGGCGGGGAGCTCTCACCGGGCCCGAAGGTGGAGACCGACGAGGAGATCCTCGCCTGGGTAGCCAAGGAGGGCGAGACCGCCCTGCACCCGTCCTGCACCTGCAAGATGGGCACCGACGAGATGGCCGTGGTCGACCCGGCCAGCATGCGGGTGCACGGCGTCGAGGGCCTGCGCGTCGTCGACGCCTCCGTGATGCCGTACGTCACCAACGGAAACATCTACGCGCCGGTGATGATGGTCGCCGAGAAGGCCGCCGACCTGATCCTCGGCAAGGAGCCGCTGCCCGCCTCCAAGGCCGCCTACTACCGCCACCGCGACGCCCAGAAGCAGGCCGGGTAGACCTTGGCCGGCGAAGCGCTCCGCGCGCTGCTGGAGCACGTGCGCTACGAGGTGCTGCCCGCGGCGGCGACGGAGGAGAAGGTGCTCGCGCATGTCCCGCACGACGTCGTGATCACCGTCACGGCGTCGCCGGTCAAGGGACTGGAGCCGACCCTGGAACTGGCCGGGCGGCTGGCCGCGCACGGCTACCGCGTGGTCCCGCACGTGCCGGCGCGGCTGCTGCGGGACGACGTCCACCTCAAGGAGGTCGTCGCGCGCCTGCGCGAGGCGGGCGTCGACGACGTCTTCGTACCGGCGGGCGACGCCGATCCGCCGGCGGGGGCCTACGACGGCGCCCTGCCGGTGCTGGTGAGGCTCGGCGAGCTGGGCGCGCCCTTCGCCCGGGTCGGCATCACGGGCTACCCCGAGAGCCATCCCCTCATCCACGACGACCTCACCGTCCAGTCGATGTGGGACAAGCGCGCGCACGCCACGTACATCGTCAGCAACCTGTGCTTCGACGCACGGGTGCTGGGGGAGTGGATCGCGCGCGTACGGCGCCGGGGAGTGACACTGCCGCTGTACGTGGGCGTCGCCGGGCCCGTGCAGCGGGCCAAACTGCTGGCCATGGCGACGAAGATCGGCGTGGGGGAGTCGACGCGGTTCCTGCGCAGGCACCCGTCGTGGTTCCTGCGGTTCGCCGCTCCCGCGGGTCACGCGCCGCAGCGCCTGCTGGAGCGCGCCGATCAGGCCCTGACCGCACCGTCGTCCGGTGTGGCGGGCCTGCACCTGTTCACCTTCAACCAGATCGCCGAGACGGAGCGCTGGCGCCGGGCGTGGCGGGAGCGGCTGGGCGGCTGAGGCCGCGCTCGCCCGCGCGCCGTCCCCTGTATACGGCCTGTGGCCGCCGTATACAGGGGACGGGCCCCGCGGCCTCAGCGGAAGACGACCGTGCGGTTGCCGTCGACCATCACGCGGCTCTCACTGTGCCACTTCACCGCGTGCGCCAGTACCTGCGCCTCCACGTCGCGGCCGACCGTCACCAGTTCGCCGGGGTCGAGGGAGTGGTCGACGCGGACCACGTCCTGCTCGATGATCTGGCCCTCGTCCAGGTCCGGCGTCACATAGTGCGCGGTCGCGCCGACGAGCTTCACGCCGCGGGCGTAGGCCTGCTCGTACGGGCGGGCGCCCTTGAAGCTCGGGAGGAAGGAGTGGTGGATGTTGATGGCGCGGCCGTCGAGCTGCTTGCACAGGTCGTCGGAGAGGATCTGCATGTAGCGGGCCAGCACGACCAGGTCGATGTCCAGCTCGCGCACCAGCTCCATCAGGCGGGCCTCGGCCTCGGGCTTGGTGTCCCTGGTGACGGGGACGTGGTGGAAGGGGACGCCGTAGGTCTCGGCCAGCCCTTCGAAGTCACGGTGGTTGGAGACGATCGCCGGGATCTCGATGTTCAGGGACCCGGTGCGCCGGCGGAAGAGCAGGTCGTTGAGGCAGTGCCCGAACTTCGACACCATGATGAGCGTCCGGGTCGGGGTGGCGGCGTCCCGCATGATCCAGGAGATGCGGTGGGCCTCGGCGACCGGGCCGAACCGGTAACGCAGGGTTTCCAGATCCGCGATTGGATCGGAAACGTCGAAGTGCACCCTCATGAAGAAGCGGCCCTTGAGCCGGTCGTCGAACTGCTGGCTCTCCAGGATGTTGCCGGAGTTCCTGACGAGGAAGCCGCTCACGGCATGGACCAGTCCCGCGCTGTCGGGACAGGAGAGGGTGAGGACGTACTCGCGGCCTGACTGCGGACGAGGGAACTTAGGGGACACGGCGGCCTCCGTCGGTGCGCATTGCACAACTCAGTGAGCGATACGCAACATAGTCCGGGCTTGCGGGACTCTCGGTCAAGAGAGAAGGGGCCTTTGGACCCTTGCCGAATCGTCATCGGCGGACCCCTTGACGTATGTCCTCACATTCGCCAGGGTGTTCCACCACAAGCAATACGGTGCACGATGCGCAACGCATTTCGGTTGAAGGGCTGGGCGCGTGGCAGACCTGTATGTGGACGGTGAATGGCGGGAGTCGGTGGCCGGTGGCCGCCGCGAGATCCGCTGTCCCGCTGACGGCACGCTCGCCGCGACCGTCTCCGAAGCGACACGCGCCGACACCGAGGCGGCGATCGCCGCGGCCCGCCGCGCCTTCGACGAAGGCCCCTGGTCGCGCACCCCCGAGCGCGAGCGCGGCGCCCTGCTGCTGCGCACCGCCGACATCCTGGAGCGGGACGCCAAGGACTTCGCCCGCGCCGAGTCGCTGGACACCGGCAAGCGGCTGGTGGAGAGCGAGTACGACATCGCCGACGTCGTCTCCTGCTTCCGCCACTACGGCGGCCTCGCCGGCACCGACGCCGGACGCGTCATCGACACCGGACGCGACGACGCCGTCAGCCGCGTCGAGTACGAGCCGGTCGGGGTGTGCGGACTGATCACCCCCTGGAACTACCCCCTGCTGCAAGCGAGTTGGAAGGTCGCCCCGGCCCTCGTCGCCGGCAACACCTTCGTCCTCAAGCCCAGCGAGCTCACCCCCTCCACCTCCGTCCTGCTGATGCGGGCCCTTGAGGAGGCGGGACTGCCCGCGGGTGCCGGCAACCTCGTCCTGGGCGCCGGACCCGAGGCGGGTGCCCCGCTCGCCGAACACCCCGCGGTCGACATGGTCTCCTTCACCGGCGGACTGGAGACCGGCAAGCGGATCATGGCCACCGCCGCCGCGACCGTGAAGAAGGTCGCCCTCGAACTCGGCGGCAAGAACCCCAATGTCGTCTTCGCCGACGCCGACTTCGACGCGGCGGTCGACTTCGCCCTCACCGCCGTCTTCCTGCACTCCGGCCAGGTCTGCTCGGCCGGCGCCCGGCTGATCGTCGAGGACACGCTGCACGACCGGTTCGTCGACGAGGTCGTCCGCCGCGCCCGGCACATCAGGCTCGGCGGCCCCTTCGACTCCGACGCCGAGACCGGCGCGCTGATCTCCGCCCAGCACCTTGCGAAGGTCGAGGCCTACGTCGCCGCCGGGCTCGCCGAGGGCGCCGTACTGCGCTGCGGAGGCGAGCGGCCCGACGACCCCGCCCTCGCGGGCGGCTTCTACTACCCGCCGACCGTCCTCGACGAGTGCCGGCAGGACATGCGGGTCGTGCACGAGGAGTCCTTCGGACCCGTGCTGACCGTGGAGCGCTTCACCGGCGAGGACGACGCCGTCCGCATCGCCAACGACACCGAGTACGGCCTCGCCGGAGCCGTCTGGACGCAGGACGCGGGCAGGGCCCAGCGGGTCGCCCGGCGGCTGCGCCACGGCACGGTGTGGATCAACGACTACCACCCCTATGTGCCGCAGGCGGAATGGGGTGGCTTCGGGCACTCGGGCACGGGCCGGGAGCTGGGACCTACCGGCCTCAACGAATACCGCGAGCCCAAACACATCTGGCAGAACATCCAACCTCGGCCGCAGCACTGGTTCCGCGGCTGAACGCCGAAATGAGGTCGAACGTGACCACCACACAGACCGAGGTGCCGCAGCGGCGCGGCGGGCCCCAGGACTCGGCCGGCACGCCGGTGATCTCCGTGCGCAAGCTGTGGAAGGTGTTCGGGCCGAAGGCCGAGAAGGTGCCGGAGTCCGAGGAGCTGTGCGGCCTCAGCCGCCGCGAGCTCATGGACCGTACCGGCTGCACGGCCGCCGTCCGGGACGTCGGCTTCGACGTCGCCCCCGGCGAGGTCTTCGTCGTCATGGGTCTGTCCGGGTCCGGCAAGTCCACGCTCGTACGATGTCTGACCCGGCTGATCGAGCCCACCTCCGGCGAGGTCGTCTTCGAGGGCGAGGACATCCGGGGCGCCGACGCGGCCCGGCTGCGGGAGCTGCGCCGCCGCAAGTTCTCGATGGTCTTCCAGCACTTCGGGCTGCTGCCCCACCGCCGGGTCGTCGACAACGTGGCCTTCGGCCTGGAGATCCGCGGCATGAGCAGGGCCGAGCGCACCCGGCGCGCCATGGAGGTCGTGGAACTGGTCGGGCTCGCCGGATACGAGCACTCCTACCCCGACCAGCTCTCCGGCGGCATGCAGCAACGCGTCGGCCTGGCAAGGGCGTTGGCCGGCGAACCGGACGTCCTGTTCTTCGACGAGCCGTTCTCCGCGCTCGACCCGCTGATCCGCCGAGACATGCAGAACGAGGTCATCCGGCTGCACCACGAGGTCGGCAAGACCATGGTGTTCATCACCCACGACCTCTCCGAGGCGCTCAAGCTGGGCGACCGCATCCTGATCATGCGCGACGGCAGGACGGTCCAGTGCGGCACCGGCGACGAACTCGTCGGCGCCCCGGCCGACGACTACGTCCGCGAGTTCGTCAAGGACGTACCGCGCGGTGAGGTCCTCACCCTGCGGTGGATCATGCGCCCGCCGGCCGACGGCGACGAACTGGACGGCCCCGAGCTCGGCCCGGACGTGGTCGTGAAGGAAGCCACCCGGACGGTGCTGGCCGCCCACAAGCCGGTCAAGGTCGTCGAGAACGGCAAGCTGCTCGGCATCGTCGGCGACGAGGAGATTCTCTCCGTGGTCGCCGGGCAGGAAGGCGGCGCATGATGGCCGTCACCATCGAGAAACCCGACGAGAAACCGGGGACGGCGGAAAGGGCGGTCCCCGCCGCCGCAGTCGAGAAGACCCGCAGGATCAGCCGGGCCATGGTGGTCGGCGCCGTCCTGGTCGTCTGGCTGGTGCTGTTCGCCGTACTGCGCGGCAGGCAGACACTGTCCCTGGCGGCGGCCGACCTCACCGGTCTGCACAAGTGGCTGAACGACCTCAACGACTCCATCGGCGCCAACCGCAACTCCAACCCGCTCTTCCTGTACTTCTTCAACGAGATCCGGCTGGTCATCGACAACCTGGTGACCTTCGTCCAGCACCTGATCTCCCAGCCCTCCGGCGGCCGCCCGGTCCCGCAGATCGGCTGGCTCGGCGTGGTCGGCCTGGCCGGCTATGTCTCCTGGGCCGTCGGCAATTGGCGCGTGGCGCTGCTGGCGGTGGCGGGCTTCACCTTCTTCGGGCTGCAGGGTCTGTGGCAGGCGAGCATGGACACCCTCGCGCTCACCCTCTCGGCGGTGTTCGTGGCCCTGCTCTTCGCGATCCCGCTCGGCGTGTGGGCCGGTCTGTCCGACCGGTTCAACCGCGTCGTGACGCCCTTCCTCGACTTCATGCAGACGATGCCGACCTTCGTCTACCTGGCACCGCTGACCCTGTTCTTCCTCATCGGCGGCGCCTCCGCCACCATCGCCACCGTCATCTACGCGGCCCCGCCGACGATCCGCATCACCGCGCACGGCATCCGCAACGTCTCGAAGACGACCGTCGAGGCGGCCGACTCGCTCGGCGCCACCCGCCGCCAGTCGCTGCTGAAGGTCCTGCTGCCGATGTCCAAGCGGACCGTGGTGATGGGCGTCAACCAGACCATCATGGCCGCCCTGGCCATGGTGACCATCGCGGCGCTGATCAATGCTCCCGGACTCGGCGCGAACGTCATCCAGGCCCTGCAGTCGCTGGACGTGGGCACGGCCTTCAACGCGGGCCTCGCCATCGTCGTCATGGCGATCGTGCTGGACCGGGTGACCACCGCGGCCAGCGCCCGCGAGGAGACGTCGCGCAACGCCAAGGACCGCTTCGCCAGGTGGCGCCGGCCGCTGCTGGGCGCCGGCGCGGTCCTCACGCTGGTCCTGGTCTACCTGTCGCACACCTACCTGTGGGCGGCCGACTTCCCCGGCGACGGCACCGTGGGCACCCACATCGCCAGTGCCGCCGACACCGCGACCAACTGGGCGCAGGACCACCTGTCGGGCCTGACCAACGCCGTCCGCGACGCCCTCACCAACGGCCTGCTCAACCCGTTCCAGACCCTGCTCACCGACTCCCCGTGGTGGCTGGTGGGTGCGGTGCTGGTCGTGCTGGGCGTGGTGCTCGGCGGCTGGAAGGCAGGCGTCACGGCGGCCGTGTGCGTCGGCCTGCTGGTCGGCACCGGTCTGTGGTCGGACGCCATGACCACGCTGGCCTCGACGCTGGTGGCGACCGTGCTGGTGATGGTCCTCGGCATCGTCTTCGGCGTGTGGATGGGCCGCAGCGCGCTCGTCGACCGCGTCATCCGGCCCAGCCTCGACGCGGCCCAGGTCATGCCGCCGTTCGTCTATCTCGTGCCGTTCCTCGCGCTGTTCGGCGCCACTCGCTTCACGGCCATCGTCGCCGCCGTCGTCTACGGGGCGCCCGTCGCCATGAAGATCATCGCGGACGGGATCCGGGCCGTGCCGGAGACCACCGTGGAGGCGGCCACCTCCGCCGGGTGCAACACCTGGCAGATCATCACCAAGGTTCAACTGCCGATGTCACGCAGTGCCCTGACGCTCGCGACCAACCAGGGCCTGATCTACGTGCTGTCGATGGTTGTTGTGGGCGGCCTGGTAGGAGCGGGCGCCCTCGGCTACGACGTCGTGGCCGGATTCTCGCAGGGTGAGCTGTACGGCAAGGGGCTGGCGGCGGGGCTCGCCATCGTACTGCTCGGAGTCATGTTCGACCGGATCACTCAGGCAGCGGCGCGACGCGCGAGCGCTTAAGGAGCAGGACACCATGGCAAGACACTGGCGTGCCGGCGCGGCCGGCCTGGCCGTCCTCGGCCTCACCCTCACCGCCTGCGGCGGCGCGAAGGTCGGCGACACCTCCTCGGGTTCGAACAACGCGGGCAGCTCCGGCAAGTGCGGCAACTTCAACCTCGCGGTCAACCCCTGGGTGGGCTACGAGGCCGACGCCGCGGTCGTGGCCTACGTCGCCCAGCACAGCCTGGGCTGCACCGTGAACAAGAAGAACCTCAAGGAGGAGATCGCCTGGCAGGGCTTCGGCACCGGCGAGGTCGACACCGTCCTGGAGAACTGGGGTCACGACGACCTGAAGAAGAAGTACATCACCCAGCAGAAGACCGCCCAGGAGGCCGGCCAGACCGGCAACAAGGGCATCATCGGCTGGTACGTGCCGCCGTGGCTGGCCAAGGCACACCCCGACATCCTCGAGTGGAAGAACCTCAACAAGTACGCCGCGAACTTCAAGACCTCCGAGTCGGGCGGCAAGGGCCAGCTCCTGGACGGCGACCCGTCCTACGTCACCAACGACGCCGCCCTGGTGAAGAACCTCAAGCTGAACTTCAAGGTGGTGTACGCGGGCAGCGAGACCGCGCTCATCCAGTCCTTCCGGGACGCCGAGAAGAACAAGAAGTGGGTCATCGGCTACTTCTACGAGCCGCAGTGGTTCCTGTCCGAGGTCCCGCTGAAGAAGGTGTCGCTGCCCAAGTACACGACCGGCTGCGACGCCGTGGCGGAGAAGATCGCCTGCGACTACCCCGTCTACAACCTGGACAAGATCGTCAGCACGAAGTTCGCCAAGTCCGGCAGTCCCGCCTACAACCTGGTGAAGAACTTCAACTGGACGAACGAGGACCAGAACACCGTCGCCAAGTACATCGCGCAGGACAAGATGACCGACGACGCGGCCGCGAAGAAGTGGGTCGACGCCAACAAGGACAAGGTGGACGCCTGGCTCAAGTAGGCCCGGCCCGGGGCCGGTCGAACACGCCCGGCGGGCGGTGCGCAGCTCTGCGTACCGCCCGCCGGGCATTGCCGTGTTCAGGGCGTGTTTCGCGCCGTTTTCCGACGTCACGGACCTCTTGACACCCCCATGCGCGGAAGGCACGCTGAGTTGCGCAACCTGAATCACGTTGCGCAGAAAGCAACTGAACGGTTCTGATTCCGGAGGTGCGGCGATGGCGGGACCCCGAGTGGTGATCATCGGAGCGGGCGTCGTGGGAGCGGCTCTCGCGGACGAGATCTCCGCGCGAGGCTGGACCGAAGTGACCGTGGTCGACCAGGGCCCCCTCCCCGCCACCGGAGGATCCTCGTCGCACGCCCCCGGTCTGGTCTTCCAGACGAACTCGTCCAAGACCATGACCGAACTGGCCCGCTACACCGTCGAGAAGTTCTGCTCCCTCGACGTCGACGGCAAGCCCTGCTTCCTCCAGGTCGGCGGCCTGGAGGTGGCCACCACCCCCGAGCGGCTGGCGGAACTGCACCGCCGCCACGGCTGGGTCACGGCCTGGGGCATCGAGTCCCGGCTGCTGACCCCCGACGAGTGCGTCGCGCAGCACCCGCTGGTCGACCGCGACAAGGTCCTCGGCGGCCTCCTGGTCCCCACCGACGGCCTGGCCAAGGCCGTCCTCGCCGTCGAGGCCCAGATCCGCCGGGCCACCGAGCGCGGCGTCACCTTCCTCGCCCGCCACGAGGTCCTGGACGTGCTCCGGGCCGACGGCGAGGTCACCGGCGTCCGCACCGACCAGGGAGACCTGGAAGCCGACATCGTCGTGTGCTGCGCCGGCATCTGGGGGCCGAAGATCGCCCGCATGGCCGGCATGAACCTCCCGCTCACCCCACTCGCCCACCAGCTGGCCTGGACCGGCCCGATCCCCGCCCTCGCCGGCCAGACCGAGGAGGCCGTCCGCCCGATCCTGCGCCACCAGGACGCCGATCTCTACTACCGCGACCGCTTCGACGGCATCGGCATCGGCTACTACGGCCACCGCCCTATGCCCATCACCGCCGACGAGATCCTCTCCGTCGACGAGGCCGACCAGATGCCCTCGGTCCTGAAGTTCACCGAGGAGGACTTCGCGCCCGCCTGGACCGAGACGCAGTCACTGCTCCCCGCGACGCAGGAGGCCAAGGTCGAGGAGGGCATCAACGGCCTGTTCTCCTTCACCACCGACAACTTCCCACTCCTCGGAGAGTCCCCCGACGTCAAGGGCTTCTGGGTCGCCGAGGCCGTCTGGGTCACCCACTCCGCGGGCGTCGGCCGGGCGATGGCCGAGTGGCTGGTGGACGGCCACTGCTCGTCCTTCGACCTGCACGAGTGCGACGTCAACCGCTTCGAGCCGCACCAGCTGACCCCCGAGTACGTCCTGGCACGCGACTGCCAGAACTTCGTCGAGGTATACGACATCCTCCACCCCCTCCAGCCGAGCGGTAAGCCGCGCCCGATCCGCAAGAGCCCCTTCCACACCCGCCAGCAGCAGCACGGAGCCTTCTTCCTGGAGGCCAACGGCTGGGAGCGGCCGCAGTGGTACGAGGCCAACGCGCACCTGGTGGAAGGCCGTTCCATCCCCACCCCGAACGACTGGGCCGCGCGGTACTGGTCGCCGATCGTCGGCGCCGAGGCCCAGGTCACCCGCGAGACGGTCGCCCTGTACGACATGACCGCCCTCAAGCGCCTGGAGGTCAGCGGTCCCGGCGCCGCCGAGTTCCTGGAGCGCCTGGTCACCGGCAAGGTCGCCAAGTCCGTCGGCTCGGTGACGTACACGCTGCTCCTGGACCACGACGGCGGCATCCGCAGCGACATCACCGTGGCGAGGCTGGCCCGCGACCTCTTCCAGGTCGGCGCCAACGGCAACCTCGACCTCGACTGGTTCACCCGCCACCTGCCCGCCGACGGCACCGTCCAGGTCCGCGACATCACGCCCGGCACCTGCTGCATCGGCCTGTGGGGCCCCCTGGCCCGCAAGGTCCTGCAGCCGCTGACCGACGAGGACTTCTCCAACGACGGCCTGAAGTACTTCCGCGCCAAGCGCGCCCACATCGGCAGCGTCCCGGTCACCGCCATGCGGCTGTCGTACGTCGGAGAACTCGGCTGGGAGCTGTACACCACCGCCGACCTCGGCGAGAAGCTCTGGGACACGCTGTGGGCCGCGGCCCAGCCGCTCGGCGGCATCATCGCCGGCCGTGGCGCCTTCAACAGCCTGCGCCTGGAGAAGGGTTACCGCTCCTTCGGCACCGACATGACCTACGAGCACGACCCCTACGAGGCCGGCGTCGGCTTCGCGGTCAAGCCCGACAAGGAGGACTTCGTCGGCAAGGCGGCGCTGATGCTCCGCAAGGAGAACGTGGGGCGCAGGCTGACCTGCCTCACCATCGACGACCCGCGGTCGGTCGTGCTGGGCAAGGAGCCCGTCTACGACGGCGAGCGGGCCGTCGGGTACGTCACCAGCGCGGCGTACGGCTACACGATCGGCAAGGGGATCGCGTACGCGTGGCTGCCGGTGGAGGTGGCCGCGCCGGGGGTGGTGCTGCACATCGGGTACTTCGATCAGCGGATCGAGGCGGTCGTCGCCGAAGAGCCGTTGTTCGATCCGACGATGTCGCGGCTGCGTGGGTGAGGTCGGATGGGGCCGCGGTGGGTTGTTGTTCGGCTGCGGGTTCGTTGTGGCTGGTCGCGCAGTTCCCCGCGCCCCTTTACGGCATCCAGTCCTCGTCAGGAAAGGAAGTACCGTCGGTGACCGCACAGGTGCTTGACGGCAAGGCCACCGCCGCCGACATCCGGCGTGAACTCGCCGACCGGGTGGCCAAGTTGACGGCCGCCGGTGGGCCGCCGCCCGGGCTCGGGACCGTTCTCGTCGGGGACGACCCCGGCAGTCGCGCCTACGTGGCCGGCAAGCACCGGGACTGTGCGCAGGTCGGGATCGCCTCCATCCGGCGGGAGTTGCCCGCCGACGCGACCCAGCGGCAGGTCGAGGACGTCGTCGACGAGCTCAACGCCGACCCCGCGTGCACCGGCTACATCGTCCAACTCCCGCTCCCCGCACACCTGGACGCGAACGCCGTACTGGCCCGCATGGACCCTGCCAAGGACGCCGACGGACTGCATCCGGTCAACCTCGGCCGGCTCGTGCTGGGCAGCGAGGCGCCGCTGCCGTGCACCCCGCGCGGCATCGTCGAACTGCTGCGCCGCCACGAGGTGCCCCTCGCCGGGGCGCGGGTCTGCGTGATCGGACGCGGCATCACCGTCGGACGCCCCATCGGCCTGCTCCTGACCCGCCGCTCCGACAACGCCACCGTCACCCTCTGCCACACCGGCACCAAGGGCCTGGCGTGGCACGTCCGCGAGGCGGACATCGTCGTCGCGGCCGCCGGATCGCCCGGACTGATCACCAAGGACATGCTGCGCCCCGGCGCGGCCGTCCTGGACGTCGGTATCACCCGCACCGCACACGGGCTGGTCGGCGACGTGCACCCGGAGGCCGCCACGGTCGCCGGATGGGTCGCGCCGATGCCCGGGGGCGTGGGCCCCATGACCCGCGCGATGTTGCTCGCCAACGTCGTCGAGGCAGCCGAGAGGAACGCGAACGCCGTATGAACGCGCTCAACACCCCGCTGTCGGAGCTGGACCCCGAGGTCCACGCGGCCCTCGCCGCCGAGCTGCACCGCCAGCAGTCCACACTGGAGATGATCGCCTCCGAGAACTTCGCCCCGACCGCCGTGATGGAGGCCCAGGGCTCGGTCGCCACCAACAAGTACGCCGAGGGCTACCCCGGCCGCCGCTATTACGGCGGCTGCGAACACGTCGACGTCACCGAGCGGTTGGCGATCGAGCGGGTCAAGTCCCTGTTCGGCGCCGGGTTCGCCAACGTCCAGCCGCACTCCGGAGCCCAGGCCAACACGGCCGTGTTCTTCGCCCTGTTGCAGCCCGGCGACACGATCCTGGGTCTGGACCTCGCGCACGGCGGCCACCTCACCCACGGCATGCGCATCAACTACAGCGGCAAGATGCTGAACGTCGTGCCCTACCACGTCTCCGAGGCCGACAACCTGGTCGACCTGGACGAGGTCGAGCGCCTCGCCAAGGAGCACCGCCCCAAGATGATCATCGCGGGCTGGTCGGCGTACCCCAGGCAGCTGGACTTCGCCGCGTTCCGGCGGATCGCCGACGAGGTGGGCGCGCTGCTGATGGTCGACATGGCGCACTTCGCCGGCCTGGTCGCGGCCGGCCTTCACCCCAACCCGGTCCCGCACGCCCACGTCACCACCACGACCACCCACAAGACCCTCGGCGGCCCGCGCGGCGGCGTCATCCTCACCAACGAGGCCGACCTCGCCAAGAAGATCAACTCGGCGGTGTTCCCCGGCATGCAGGGCGGCCCGCTGGAACACGTCATCGCCGCGAAGGCGGTCTCCTTCAAGGTCGCCGCGTCACCCGAGTTCGCCGAGCGCCAGGCCCGCACCCTGGCCGGCGCCCGCATCCTCGCCGAACGCCTCACGCGGCCGGACGCGGCGGCCGCCGGAGTGAAGGTCCTGACCGGCGGCACGGACGTCCACCTGGTCCTCGTCGACCTCCGGGAGTCCACGCTCGACGGCCGCCGGGCCGAGGACCTCCTCCACGACATCGGCATCACCGTCAACCGCAACGCGGTCCCCTTCGACCCGCGCCCGCCCATGGTCACCTCCGGCCTGCGCATCGGCACCCCGGCCCTGGCCACCCGCGGCTTCACCGAGGACGACTTCACCGAGGTCGCCGACGTCATCGCCCTCGCCCTCCAGCCGGAGCCGGACACCACGGCCCTGCGCGCCCGCACGGCGGCGCTTGCCGCCCGGCACCCGCTCTACCCGCACCTTTCCGGACCCGCAGGAGACGCCCGATGAGCCCCACCACCCCCGGCGCCGACCTCCCCGACCACCCGGACTTCCTGTGGCGCACGCCCGAGCCGAAACGTTCGTACGACGTCGTCGTCGTGGGCGGCGGCGGGCACGGCCTCGCGACCGCCCACTACCTCGCCAAGAACCACGGCATCACCAACGTGGCCGTGCTGGAGAAGGGCTGGCTGGCGGGCGGCAACATGGCCCGCAACACCACGATCATCCGCTCCAACTACCTGTGGGACGAGAGCGCGGGCATCTACGAACACGCGCTGAAACTGTGGGAGGGGCTGGAGGAGGAGCTGGACTACCCCATCCTCTTCTCCCAGCGCGGGGTCCTGAACCTCGCCCACAGCCTCCAGGACGTCCGGGACAGCGTGCGCCGCGTCGAGGCGAACCGCCTCAACGGCGTCGACGCCGAATGGCTGGACGCCGAGCAGGTCCAAGAGGTCTGCCCGATCGTCAACATCTCGCCCGACGTGCGCTACCCGGTCCTCGGCGGCACCTACCAGCCCCGCGCCGGCATCGCCAAGCACGACTACGTCGCCTGGGGCTTCGCCCGCTCCGCCGACGCCGCCGGGATCGACATCATCCAGAACTGCGAGGTCACCGGCCTGGACGTGGTCGGCGGCCGAGTGGTGGGAGTCCGCACCACCCAGGGGCCGATCGCCGCGGGCAAGGTCGCCCTTTGCTCGGCCGGGCACACCTCGGTCCTCGCCGCCATGGCCGGTATCGAACTCCCGCTGCAGAGCCACCCGTTGCAGGCACTGGTGTCGGAACTGCTGGAGCCGGTGCACCCCACCGTGGTCATGTCGAACGCCGTCCACGTGTACGTCAGCCAGGCGCACAAGGGCGAGCTGGTGATGGGCGCGGGCATCGACGCCTACAACTCCTACACCCAGCGCGGCGCGTTCCACATCATCGAGGACCAGATGTCCGCCGCCCTGGAACTGTTCCCCGTCTTCGCCCGCGCGCACGTCCTGCGCACCTGGGGCGGCATCGTCGACGTCACCCCCGACGCCTCGCCGATCGTCGGCCTCAGCCCCGTCGACAACCTCTACCTCAACTGCGGCTGGGGCACGGGCGGTTTCAAGGCCACGCCGGGCGTCGGCTGGGTCTACGCCCACACCATCGCCCACGACACCCCGCACGCCCTCAACGCCCCCTTCTCGCTCGACCGTTTCACCACCGGCGCGCTCGTCGACGAGCACGGCGCGGCCGCGGTCGCCCACTAGGACCCGTAGGAGCCGACCTCATGCTGCTGATCTCCTGCCCCTGGTGCGGGCCCCGCGACGAGTCCGAGTTCCACTACGGCGGCCAGGCCCACGTCCCCTACCCCCAGGACCCCTCGGCCCTGTCCGACGAGGAGTGGGCCAGGTACCTGTTCTTCCGTGCCAACCCCAAGGGCCCCTTCGCCGAGCGCTGGAGCCACGCGACGGGCTGCCGCCGCTGGTTCAACGCGGTACGCGACACCGCGACGAACGAGGTCCTGGCGGTGTACCGGACGGGGGAGGAGCGTCCCGAGTCCGTGAGCCCACGCCCGGCCACTTCTCAGCCCCGTCCGGACGATCCAGCCCGTCCGGCGATTGAGGACAAGGCCCTTTCGGGGCCGATCGGGGGTGCGGGGGCGGAGCCCCCGGTCCGCACCGGCAAGCGCACCCTCACCTTCACTTTCGACGGCACCGAGTACCAGGGCGTACAAGGAGACACCCTCGCCTCCGCCCTCCTCGCCAACGGCATCATCGCGGCGGCGACCAGCATCAAACTCGGCCGCCGCCGCGGCATCTTCTCCGCCGGCGTCGAAGAACCCAACGCCGTCGTCCAGATCGAGGAGCCCTTCCCCGAGCCGATGCTCCCCGCGACGACCGTCGAGCTCTACGACGGTCTGGTCGCGTCCAGCCTCTCCGGCCAGGGCCGCCTCGCCACCAGCCCCGACCCGGCCCGCTACGACGCCGTACACGACCACTGCGACCTGCTGATCGTCGGCGCCGGCCCGGCCGGCCTCGCGGCGGCGGCCGCCGCGGCCCGGAGCGGCGCCCGCGTCATCCTCGCCGACGACCGCCCCGAACTCGGCGGCAGCCTCCTCGGCACCGGCGAACTCCTCGACTGGGTCCACGAGACGGCCGCCCACCTCGACACCGCACCCGAGGTCAAGGTGCTGCGCCGCACCACGGTCTTCGGCTACTACGACGACAACCACCTCCTGGCCGTCGAGCGCCGTACCAACCACCTCGGGGCCGCCGCCCCGCCGCACGTCGCCCGCGAACGCGTCCACCGCATCCGCGCCCGCCGTGTCGTCCTCGCCACCGGAGCCCACGAACGCTCGCTCGCGTTCGCGGACAACGACCGCCCCGGCGTGATGCTGGCCGCCTCGGCCCGCGCCTACGTCAACCGGCACGGCGTGCTGCCCGGCCGCCACGCGGTCGTCTTCACCACCAACGACAGCGCGTACGCGGCGGCGCTGGACCTGCACGGGGCCGGCGTGGGGATCACCGCGATCGTCGACACCCGCACCGACCCGGGCGAGTGGGCGGAGCGGGCCCGTGCGGCCGGCATCGAGGTGCTGCCCGGGCACGCCGTCGTCGGCACGGACGGCGACGCACGGCTGACCGCGGTGACCGTCGCCCCGTACGGACAGACCGTGGGAGAGCGGGAGTTCGCCGCCGACCTGCTGCTGGTCTCCGGCGGCTGGAACCCGGTGGCGCACCTGTTCAGCCAGGCCGGCGGCAGGCTCCGCTTCGACGACGGGCTCGGCTCCTTCGTCCCCGACACCTGCCGGCAGGCCCTCGAGGTCGCGGGCAGCGCGAGAGGCGTCCTCGACCTGGCCGGGGTCCTGGCGCAGGGCGCCGCCGCCGGCGTCCGGGCGCTCGAGGCCGAGGGGTACACCGCCGAGACCCCCCGCCTGCCGAGGCCGCCCGCCCAGCCGCGCTCGACACCCCCCATGCGGGTCTTCACGGTCCCCGGCCGCGAGGGCGCCCCCCGTTTCGTCGACCTCCAGCGCGACGTCACCGTCGACGACCTGTCCCGCGCCACCGGCGCCGGTCTGCGCTCGGTGGAGCACACCAAGCGCTACACCACGGCCGGCACCGCCAACGACCAGGGCAAGACCTCCGGCGTCCTGGCGAGCGGAGTCGTCGCGGAACTGCTCGGCGTGGACGTCTCGGCGCTCGGCACGACCACCTTCCGCCCGCCCTACACCCCGGTCTCCTTCGCCGCCCTCGCGGGCCGCGACCGCGGCGTGCTGAGCGACCCGGTGCGCACCACCGCCCTGCACGATTGGCACGTCGGACACGGCGCCCTGTTCGAGAACGTCGGCCAGTGGAAGCGCCCCTGGTACTACCCGCGGGACGGCGAGGACATGGAGAGCGCGGTCCTGCGCGAGTGCGCCGCGGCCCGGGAGGGCGTCGCCTTCATGGACGCCTCCACCCTCGGCAAGATCGACGTCCAGGGCCCGGACGCCGGCGTCCTCCTGGACCGGCTCTACACGAACATGATGAGCACGCTGAAGGTCGGCATGATCCGCTACGGCGTGATGTGCCGCCCGGACGGCATGGTCTTCGACGACGGCACGGTCATCCGTCTCGCCCCCGACCGCTTCCTGGTCACCACGACCACGGGCAACGCGGCCGCCGTACTGGACTGGATGGAGGAGTGGCTCCAGACCGAGTGGCCCGAACTCCGCGTCCACTGCACGTCCGTGACCGAGCAGTGGGCCACCGTCGCCCTGGTCGGCCCGAAGTCCCGCGCGGTCCTCGGCTCACTGGCGCCTCAACTGGCGGTCGCCAACGACGACTTCCCGTTCATGGCCTGGCGGGAGACGACGGTCGCCGGAATCGAGGCCCGCGTCTGCCGCATCAGCTTCTCCGGTGAACTCGCCTACGAGATCAACGTCTCGCCCTGGGAGGCCCTCGCCCTGTGGGAGGCCCTGTACGAGGCCGGCGCCCCGTACGGCATCACCCCTTACGGCACCGAGACCATGCACGTCCTGCGCGCCGAGAAGGGCTACCCGATCGTCGGCCAGGACACCGACGGCACGGTCACCCCGCAGGACCTCGGCATGAGCTGGGTGGTGTCGAAGAAGAAGCCGGACTTCATCGGCAAGCGTTCCCACGCCCGCGCCGACAGCGTCCGCCCCGACCGCAAGCACCTGGTCGGCCTGCTCCCCGAGGACCCGGCCGCCTTCCTGCCCGAGGGCACGCACCTGGTGGCCGACAGCGTGCTGCCCGCCCCGCCGGTGCCGATGCTCGGCCACGTCACCTCCAGCTACCGCAGCGCCGCCCTGGGCCGGACCTTCGCCCTGGCCCTGGTCAAGGGTGGCCGGGACCGCATCGGCGACCGGCTGTACGCGCCCGTCGGCGACCGGCTGGTCCCGGTGACCGTCGCAAGCCCCGTTCTCTACGACCCCGAGGGAGCCCGCCGCGATGGCTGACACCGCGCTCACCGCCCCGCCCCGCAGCCCCCTGGCGCACGCCGCCGGCCGTCTGGCGGCCGTGACGCGCGCCTCCGGCGGCGCGGTCCGGCTGGCCGAACTGCCGTTCCTGGCCCAGGTGAACGTCCGCCTCGACGCCAAGGGGCCCGCGGCGGACGCGGTGACGCTCGCCCTGGGCCTGCAACTGCCGCTGGAACCCGACACCGTGGTGCGCGCGGGGGAGCTGACCGCGCTGTGGCTCGGCCCGGACGAGTGGCTGCTGGTCGGCCCGCCCGGCACCCAGCACGACCTGGAGGGCCGCGTCCGGGAAGCGGCCGGAGAGGAACCGGTGTCCGTCACCGACGTCTCCGCCCAGCGCACCACGCTCCTGGTCGCCGGCCCCCACGCCCGCGATCTGCTGGCCCACGGCTGCGCCCTCGACCTGCACCCGCGTGTCTTCGGCCCCGGCCGCTGCGCCCAGACCGCGCTGGGCCGCACCCAGGTCGTCGTGGTCTCCCGCGACGAGGCACGGGCCGGTTTCTGGGTGCTGGTCCGCTCCTCCTTCGCCGGCTACCTCACCGACTGGCTGCTGGACGCGGCGACGGAGTACATGTAGCGCACGGCGACCCGGCGTCCTAGGCGTGGGCGTCGACCAGCCAGGCGCCCGCCGTGAAACGGACCTCCGGGCCGTGCACGAAGGGCTCGAACGCGGCCCGGACGGTCTCCACCACCTTCGTCCGGGTCGCCTCGTCTGCCTCCCGCAGGGCCTGCCCGACCGGCCCCATCCGCGTGAAGTAGCCGCTCAACTGCCCCTCGGGGAAAGTGCATTCGGCGTCGAACGGCTGGACCTCGATCCCGGTCCAGCCACTCTGCGCCAGGATGCTCCGCACCCGGTCGGGGTCGGCGAAGGCGAACTGGCCCGGCTCGTCGGGCCGGCGTACCGGAAGGTCGGGCAGGTACGGGGCCGCGGCGCGTTCGGCCGTCGTCATGAACGGATTGTCCGCCGGTCCGCGCCAGGCGATGAACCGCAGCCCGGCCCCCTC
Organism: Streptomyces sp. SLBN-31; assembly: GCF_006715395.1. Classification (NCBI taxonomy): domain Bacteria; kingdom Bacillati; phylum Actinomycetota; class Actinomycetes; order Kitasatosporales; family Streptomycetaceae; genus Streptomyces; species Streptomyces sp. SLBN-31. The sequence goes on along the minus strand of NZ_VFNC01000002.1, from coordinate 1,096,104 downwards.
CCGCGCCGCCCGCCGCAGATTGGCGAAGGCCCGCACGGGGTCGGCGAAGAACATGACGCCGAAGCGGGACACCACCGCGTCGAAGGCGCCCGGCTCGAAGGCGTGGTCCGCCGCGTCGGCACGGACGAAGGACGCGGCGGTCCCTTCACGCTCGGCGCGCTCCCGCGCGGCGGCGATCATCGGCTCGGAGATGTCCACGCCCACACAGCGGGCCGCCGGACCCAGCCGCCGCGCGGCCGCCAGCGTCGTGCCGCCGGTTCCGCAGCCCACGTCCAGCACCCGGCCCTCCGGCCCGGCGAACGTCTCCACCGCGTCGAGGAGCGGCGCCTCGAACGGCCTGAGCAACCCGTCCAGCACTGCCTGGGACTCGACCCAGGGCTGTCCCGCGGCGCCGTTCCAACGGGCCGCCTGTTCGTCACCGGTGTTGCGCTCCACGTCCATGACCGTCTCCTGTACTTGCCGTCATCGGGCCAGGATGACACCGTGCTACTTCAAGCCGACTTGAGGTCAAGAGGATGACAGAGCTGGACATCGCCGAGGTGGTCCGGCGCGCCGGGGTGCCCGCCTCCACGCTGCGCTACTACGAGGAGAAAGGCCTGATCACGCCGGTCGGCCGCCGGGGCCTGCGCCGCCAGTACGACCCCGCCGTGCTGCAGCGTCTCGCGCTGATCGCGCTGGCGCGCACCGCCGGGTTCCCGCTCGACGAGATCGCGCGCGTGTTCGCACCGGACGGAGCCATCCACATCAACCGGCAGGCTCTGCTGGACAAGGCCGGAGAACTGGACCGGCGGATCACCGAACTGGTCGTCCTGCGCGACTCCCTGCGGCACGTCGCCGCCTGCCCGGCGCCCAGCCACATGGAGTGCCCCACCTTCCGGCACATCCTCGCGGCCACCGCGGACGTTCCGGTCCGCCGGAAGCGGGCACCCGGACAATCGTGGGACGCCTCGATCCAGGGAAGCGCCGAAGAGCACGCTCCGTGACCGCAGGTTCGCCGTACCGCCGGTACACCCGGCTCCGACTGTCCGCGAGCCGCGTGAGGTGCGACGCTGGGACGACAGGCATCCGCCGAGGGGACTCGGGAGGGCCCGATGGGACGTGACGTGCCGGCCCTGGTGTTCACGCGGGAGGACCGCCGACGGTACCGGGACAAGATGCACACCTGCCTCGACGTACTCGCCCAGATGCTGCGCGAGTCGGGTTTCGAGAGCGAACGCCCCCGGGTCGGGCTGGAGATCGAGCTCAATCTGGTCGACGACGACGGACTGCCCGTGATGCGCAACACCGAGGTGCTGGGCGCCATCGCCGACCCCGCCTGGTCCAGCGAGCTGGGCCGCTTCAACCTGGAGATCAACATCCCGCCCCGGGAGCTGACGACCGGCGGGCCGGGCGCCTGGGAAGAAGCCATCCGCAAGGCCCTCAACCACGCCGACGAACGCGCCCGTGCCGTGGGCGCCCACCTGATGATGGTCGGCATCCTCCCGACGCTGCGGGAGTCTGACGTGGGCGAGGCGGCCCTGTCCGGCGATCCGCGCTACAAGCTCCTCAACGAGCAGATCTTCGCGGCGCGGGGTGAGGACCTGCGCATCAATGTGGACGGTGTGGAGCGCCTGTCGATGTACGCCGACGCCATCACGCCCGAGGCGGCCTGCACCAGCACCCAGTTCCATCTGCAGGTGGACCCCAAGGAGTTCGCCGACTACTGGAACGCGGCACAGGCGATCGCGGGGGTGCAGATCGCCCTGGCGGCCAACTCGCCCTTCCTCTTCGGCAAGGAGCTGTGGCGCGAGACCCGCGTACCGCTGTTCGAGCAGGCCACCGACACCCGGCCGCAGGAGATCAAGGCCCAGGGCGTGCGCCCGCGGGTGTGGTTCGGGGAGCGCTGGATCACCAGCGTCTTCGACCTGTTCGAGGAGAACGTGCGCTACTTCCCGGCGCTGCTGCCGCTCTGCGACGACGAGAACCCGCAGGAGGCGCTCGACGCGGGCGGCATTCCGGAGCTGGGCGAGCTGACCCTGCACAACGGCACCATCTACCGGTGGAACCGCCCCGTCTACGCCGTCACCGACAGCGGTCCGCACCTGCGCATCGAGAACCGCGTCCTGCCCGCCGGCCCCACGGTCGCCGACATCATCGCCAACGGCGCCTTCTACTACGGCCTGACGCGCGCCCTCGTCGACGAGGACCGGCCGGTCTGGACGCGGATGTCGTTCGCGGTCGCCGAGGAGAACCTGCACGCCGCGGCCCGCGACGGCATCGACGCCCGCCTGTACTGGCCCGGCACCGGCGAAGTCCCCGTCACCGAACTGGTGTTGCGCCGCCTGCTGCCACTGGCCCACCGGGGCCTGGAGCTGGCCGGCCTGGACGCGGCCTGGCGCGAACCCCTCCTGGGCATCATCGAACAGCGCTGCGTCACCGCCCGCAACGGCGCCCTGTGGCAGGCGGAGATGGTGCACCACCTGCAGAAGGCGGGCGTCTCCGACCGCGCGGAGGCCCTGCGCCGCATGACCACGACCTACATGGACTACATGCACCTCAACGCCCCCGCCCACACGTGGCCGGTGGATTGAGGCAGGCGCGCTTCGGACGCGGGTGGCGCGGCCGAGGGCCGCCGCGTGAGGCCGCCGGAGCAGTCGTCCCGCCTCTCCTCCACGCAGGTGCGGCCGCCTCAGACCTCCTCCAGCACCGCCCGGATCACGTGCCGGGCGTTGCGGGCCATCGCCGCGTTCGTCGTCCGGTAGTACGGCAGCGCGATCACCGCCTGCGACAGCGTCCGCGCCCGGCCGCGCCGCCAGCACGCGTCGTCCACGTCGAGCGCCTCCCGGAAGACCGCCCGCGCCCCGGCGGGCAGCAGGTTCCATGCCGGGAACAGGTCGCAGGCGGGGTCGCCGACCCCCATGCACCCGAAGTCGATCACGGAGACCAGCCGGCCGTCCGCCACGAGCAGGTTTCCCGGCATCAGGTCGGCGTGCAGCCACACGTCAGGGCCCTTGCGGTCCGGGGCCCGCAGCGCGTCCTCCCACACGGCGGCCACGGCGTCGCAGTCGACGCCCTCCTCGGGCAGCGCGCGCAGTGCCTCGATCGCCGCCCGTGTCCCGGCGTCGAGGGCGGTCAGCGGTCCGCCGCGGTGGGCCCGCGGCGCGTCCGGCAGGTCCAGGCCGCGCATCGCCGTGACGAAGGCCGCCAGGTCCCTCGCCAGTGCCACCGGGGCCTCGAGCGCCCCCTCCTCGGGGTTGCGCCCTTCCTGCCACCGGTACACCGACCACGGCCAGGGATATCCCTCGGCGGGCTCCCCGGCGCCGAGCACCTCGGGCACGGCCGTGGGCAGCAGCGGCGCGAGAGCGGGCAGCCAGCGCCGCTCCCGCACCACGTCCTCGGCCCCGCCCGCCACCAGGGGCAGCCGTACCACCATGTCCTCGCCCAGCCGGTACATGGCGTTGACCGTGCCGCCCGAGGGGAACCGGCGCACCGGCAGCCCCGCCCACCGCGGGAACCGCCCGGCGACGAGCCGCCGTACGAGGTCCTCGTCGACGGGGTGCGCGCCGGGATGCATCTGCCCTGTGGTCATGGGGAGCCATCCGACCGCCCGGTGCCGATCTTCGTCAAACGTTTTTTTGGAGCGGGCCTCCCCGCCGGACCGGGCGTTCGGGCGGCCCGCGTGCCGTGTCAGGATGCGGGTGATCGTACGTCCTCCGGAAGGCTGCCCGACGTGAGCGAAACCGAGCCGGCCACCGCGCCGACCCCCCTGCTGCTGCCCGACGGCCGGCCCGCCGCCGAGGCGTGGTCGCTGGACCCCGCCCTCAGGCATCTCAACCACGGATCCTTCGGCGCCGTCCCACTGGCGGCGCAGGAGCGGCAGCAGGAATTGCGGGCCGAGATGGAACGCTCACCGGTGGTGTGGTTCCCGACGCTGCCCCCGCGTCTGGCCGCCGCCCGCCGGGAACTCGCCGAGTTCCTGCGGGTCGACACCGGCGACCTCGCCCTGGTGCCGAACGCCAGTGCCGGCGCGAGCGTCGTCTACGCCGCCCTCACCCCGCGCCCGGGCGGCGAGATCGTCGTCACCGACCACGGCTACGGCGCCGTCACCATGGGCGCCGAACGACTCGCCCGGCGCTGGGGCGGCCGCGTGCGCACCGCGCGGGTGCCGCTGGACGCCGACGCCGAGCAGGCGTACGAGGCCGTGGTCGCCGAAATCGGCGAGGCCACCGGTCTGATCGTCGTCGACCAGATCACCTCGGCGACCGCGCGCAGGCTGCCGGTGGAGGCGATCGGCGAGGAGGCGCGGCGGCGCGGGATCCCGATGCTCGTCGACGGCGCGCACGCGCCCGGGCTGCTCGCCACGCCGCTCGCCGACGCCCCGTACGACTTCTGGACCGGCAACCTGCACAAGTGGGGCTGCGCCCCGCGTGGCACCGCGGCGCTCGTCGCGCGCGGCCCGCAGCGCGACCTGCTGTACCCGCTCATCGACTCCTGGGGCGCCCAGGACCCCTACCCGGACCGCTTCGACCAGCAGGGCACCATCGACGCCACCTCCTACCTGGCCGCGCCGACCGCCCTGGCGCTCGTCGAGCACACCTGGGGCTGGGACGCCGCCCGCCGCTACATGGACGACCTCGCCGACCACGGTGCCCGCGTCGTCGGCGCCGCCTTCGCGGAACTCACCGGCGAGGACAGCCGGGTCGACGTCGGCATGCCCGTGCCCGGCATGCGTCTGGTCCGTCTTCCCGGCGGCCTGGGCCGCACCCGCGTCGAGGCCGACGCCCTGCGCGACCGGGTCGCCCGCGAACTGGACGTGGAGGCGGCCTTCACCAGCTTCGCCGGCACCGGTTACTGGCGCCTGTCCGCGCACGTGTACAACACGGCCGCCGATTACGAGTACTTCGCCGAGAAGTGCGTACCCGTGCTCGGCGAATGGGCCCGGTTCGGGGGCTGAACGCTCCTTGAGGCCATCGGGGCCGGCGAACGTCCCCGGGTGTCATCAGGTCAAGCGTCCCGGACCCTTGACTCGCCGGGCCGCCGCCCCGATCCTCGTCCCAGATATTGCGCTGGTCATGACAACCCCATGGTTCCCCCATGCCCTGGGGCCGGCCGCGCCGACGGAGGGACGTGGGCAGTGACGCCGAACCGACGCTCGAACCGCAGACGCAGGAACGTCACCCTGATGTCGCTGCTCCTCCTGGTGCTCGCCGTGATCCTCGGCCCCACGCCGAGCTCGGCGGCGGGCGGCGACTGGTGGATCCCGACCGCGCCACCCACCCCGGACCTGCAGATCAACGTCACCGGTGAGCCGTTCACCGGCACCGACTCGGCCGGAAAGGTGCGCGGGTTCGTCGACGCCCACAACCACCTCTTCGGCAACGAGGCCTTCGGCGGGCGGCTGATCTGCGGCAAGGTGTTCTCCCCGAACGGCGTCGCCGACGCGCTCAAGGACTGCCCCGAGCACTACCCGGACGGCACCCTCGCGGTCTTCGACTACATCACCCACGGCGGCGACGGCAGGCACGACCCGGTCGGCTGGCCCACCTTCAAGGACTGGCCGGCCCACGACTCGATGACCCACCAGGCCGACTACTACGCCTGGGTGGAGCGGGCCTGGCGCGGCGGGCAGCGGGTGCTGGTCAACGACCTCGTCACCAACGGCATGATCTGCTCCATCTACCCGTTCAAGGACCGCAGTTGCGACGAGATGACGTCGATCAGACTGCAGGCGAGGATGACGTACCAGCTGCAGGACTACGTCGACGCCATGTACGGCGGCCCCGGCAGGGGCTGGTTCCGGATCGTCACCGACAGCGCGCAGGCGCGCGAGGTCATCGAACAGGGCAAGCTGGCGGTCATCCTCGGCGTGGAGACCTCCGAGCCGTTCGGCTGCAAGCAGATCCTCGACATCCCGCAGTGCAGCAAGGCCGACATCGACAAGGGGCTGGACGAGCTGTACGGGCTCGGTGTGCGCTCGATGTTCCTGTGCCACAAGTTCGACAACGCCCTGTGCGGCGTCCGGTTCGACTCCGGCGGCCTCGGAACGGCCATCAACGTCGGCCAGTTCCTGTCCACCGGCACCTTCTGGCAGACCGAGAAGTGCACAGGCCCGCAGCACGACAACCCCATCGGCAACGCCGCCTCGGCGGCCGAGTCCGACCTGCCGTCGGGTGTGACGGTGCCCTCGTACGACTCCGACGCCCAGTGCAACAAACGTGGGCTCACCGACCTCGGCGAGTACGCCGTGCGCGGGATGATGAAGCGCAAGATGATGCTGGAGATCGACCACATGAGCGTCAAGGCGGTCGGTCAGGCGCTGGACGTCCTGGAGTCGGCCTCCTACCCCGGCGTGCTCTCCTCGCACAGCTGGATGGACCTGAACTGGACCGAGCGGGTCTACTCCCTCGGCGGTTTCGTCGCCCAGTACATGCACGGCTCCGAGGGCTTCGTCGCCGAGGCGGCCCGCACCAAGCCCCTGCGCGACAAGTACGGCGTCGGCTACGGCTTCGGCACCGACTTCAACGGCGTCGGCGACCACCCCGCCCCCCGCGGCGCGCACACCTCGAACCCGGTGACGTACCCCTTCAAGAGCGTCGACGGCGGCTCGGTCATCGACAGGCAGACCTCCGGCGAGCGCACCTTCGACATCAACACCGACGGCGCCGCCCACGTCGGCATGATCCCGGACTGGGTCGAGGACATCAGGAAGGTCGGCGGACAGACCGTGGTCGACGACCTGTTCCGGGGCGCGCAGTCCTACCTCGACACCTGGGGTGCGACGGAGCGGCACCAGGCCACGGTCGATCTCGCCAAGGGGCAGCCGGCGACGGCGAGTTCGTCCGAGTGGAACCCGTTCACCAGCTATCAGCCGGGGCGGGCGGTCGACGGGGACGGCGGCACACGCTGGGCCAGTGACTGGAGGGACGACCAGTGGTGGCAGGTCGACCTCGGCTCCACCCACCTGGTCTGCCGGGTCACCCTCGACTGGGAGCGGGCGTACGGGAAGTCGTACCGCATCGAGCTGTCCACCGACGGCACCACCTGGCAGACCGCGTGGTCCACCACCTCCGGCGACGGCGGGCTGGACACGGCCAGGTTCACCGGCACACCGGCCCGTTACGTCCGCGTCCACGGCCTCGCCCGCGGCACCTCCTGGGGATACTCGCTCTACGACGTCGGCGTCCACAGCGCCTGACACCCCCGCACGAAACCCGAGGACACGCATGGCACGCAGACCGTCGGCCGAACGACGCAGACAGCTGACGGAAGCGGCGATCCGGGCGATGGCCCGGGACGGCGTCCCCAGGACGACGACCCGGTCCATCGCCGCCGAGGCCGGCGTGTCCCTGAGCGTCTTCCACTACTGCTTCGACTCCAAGCAGGCCCTGATCGAGTCGGTCATCACGACCCTCACCGACCACTCCGTGGCCGTGGTGAACAAAGCGCTGCGCCCGAAGGCGACGCTGGAGGAGACCGTGCGGGCCGGCTTCCAGGCGTACTGGGACCATGTGCGTGCCCACCCCGACGAGCACATGCTCACCTACGAACTGACCCAGTACGCGCTGCGCGAGCCGGGATTCGAGCACCTGGCCCGGCGCCAGCACGAGCTGTACGCCAGCGCCTTCGCGGAACTCATCGAGCGGCTGCGGTTGGAGCGGGATCTCGAACTCACCGTGGCCGTACCCGTATTGGCCCGTTACCTGGCCGCCGTCACCGACGGGCTGACCCTCAACTTCCTCGTCCTGGGGGACGAGTCGGCCTGGTCGGAGATCCTCGACACGGTCGTCGCACACATCGCGGGGCTCGTGGTCTGAGCGGAGCGGGCGGACGGAACCACGCCCCACTTCTTGACGTGTACTGGACGATGTGGATTTCATGGGAGCGCTCCCATGCACCTGCTCGTGCCCTTTCCACGCCTGGATCTCCCGGCGCTCACCCCCATGGAGCCGCAGTGAGAAGAACAAGAAGCACGACACAACAGCACCCCTTGACGGGCCTGGTGGCCCTGCTGGCGAGCCTCCTCGGACTCGTCCTCGTCGGCGCGCTCTTCCCCGCCGTCGCCCACGCCCAGTCGCCCGCCGTACAGGCCGCCGGCCTGCACATCAGCAACGGCCGGCTGATCGAGGGCAACGGCAACGACTTCGTCATGCGGGGCGTCAACGCCGCCCACACCTGGTACCCGGGCAAGACCAAGCAGTCGCTCGCCGACATCAAGGCCCTCGGCGCCAACTCCGTCCGGGTCGTCCTGGCCGACGGTCACCGCTGGGCCGCCAACAGCGCCTCGGACGTCGCCGACGTCGTCGCCCAGTGCAAGGCCAACCGGCTCATCTGCGTCCTGGAGGTGCACGACACCACCGGCTACGGCGAGGACAGCGCGGCCGGCACGCTCGACCAGGCGGCCGACTACTGGATCGGCCTGAAGGACGTCCTGGCCGGCCAGGAGAAGTACATCATCATCAACATCGGCAACGAGCCCTGGGGGAACACCAACCCCGACGGCTGGACCGCCCCCACCATCGCCGCCGTCAAGAAGCTGCGCGCCGCCGGACTCCAGCACACGATCATGGTCGACGCCCCCAACTGGGGTCAGGACTGGCAGGGCGTGATGCGCGCCAACGCCAGGTCGGTCTACGACGCCGACACCACCGGCAACCTCATCTTCTCCATCCACATGTACAGCGTGTACGACACCGCGCAGGAGATCACCGACTACCTCAACGCCTACGTCGACGCCAAACTGCCCATCCTCATCGGCGAGTTCGGCGGCCCCGCCGACCAGTACGGCGACCCCGACGAGGACACCATGATGGCCACCGCCCAGCAGCTGAAGCTGGGCTACCTGGCCTGGTCGTGGAGCGGCAACACCGACCCGATCCTGGACCTGGCGGTCAACTTCGACCCCAAGCAGCTCAGTTCATGGGGACAGCGCGCCTTCAACGGCGCCAACGGCATCGCCCAGACCGCCAAGGAGGCCACCGTCTTCGGCGGCGGGTCCGGCGACACCCAGGCGCCGACGGCCCCCGGCACGCCCACCGCCTCGACCGTGACGGCCACGTCCGTCACCCTCACCTGGCCCGCCGCCACCGACGACGTCGGGGTCACCGGCTACGACGTCGTCCGCGTCACGGGCTCCGACGAAACCAGGGCCGCCACCGCCACCACCAACACCGCCACCGTGTCGGGGCTGACCGCCGCGACGGCGTACACCTTCGCCGTCTACGCCCATGACGCGGCCGGCAACCGCTCGACCCGCTCGGCCACCGTGAACGTCACCACCGACAAGGCCCCGACCACCGCCTGCTCGGTGGGTTACCGCGTCGTGGGGGAGTGGCCCGGAGGCTTCCAGGGCGAGATCAAGATAGGCAATCCCGGCGCCGCCGCCATCAACGGCTGGAAACTCGGCTTCACCTTCGCCGACGGCCAGACCGTCTCCAACATGTGGGGCGGTACGGCCGCGCAGTCCGGCGGCGCGGTGACCGTCACCCCGGCGTCCTACACCACCACCATCGCCGCCGGCGGCTCGGTCACCGTCGGCTTCATCGCGAGCAAGAGCTCCACCAACACCGCCCCGACCGCGTTCACCCTGAACGGCAGCACCTGCACGACCGGTTGAGCCACCGATCGGCGGGGGCGCGCCCGCCCCCGCCGCCGCTTCCACCGCATCACCGAAGACGGCGCAGAACAGGCCCGCCCGACCCTGGCCCGCACCTACCGCGCCCGGAAACAGCCCTTGCCGGGCTGGGTCGCGAACCGTCCGTCGGTCGATGGGGGAGCATCCCAGCGGCGCCCTGTCACCTCCGCGGCGCCCCCGTGCTGCCCCTCACCACCAGCGACGTCGGCACCAGGTCCGTGCCCGCGCGTACCCCGTCGTCCCCGCGGATCTGCTGCAGGGCCTTCTCCACGCACCGTCGGCCCACCTCCGCGAAGTCCTGGTGGACCGTGGTCAGTGGCGGCACGAAGTACGCGGCGTCGGGGATGTCGTCGAAGCCGACCACGCTGACGTCCTCCGGGACGGCGACCCCGCGTTCGTGGAAGGCGCGCAGCACGCCCAGTGCCATCTGGTCGTTGGCCGCGAAGACGGCGGTGCAGTCGGGGTGTCCGGCAAGGGTGTGGCCGGCCGTGTAGCCGGACTCGGCCGACCAGTCGCCGTGCAGCGGAGGCGGCACCGGGCGCCCCGCTTCCTCAAGCGCCGTACGCCAGGCCTGAGTTCGGCGTTGTCCGGCGTAGGAGCTCTCGGGGCCGGTGACGTGCCAGACCGTCTCGTGGCCCAGGTCGAGCAGATGGCGTACGGCCCGGCGGGCGCCGTCGGCCTGGTCGGTGTCGACGACGCAGTAGCGGTCACCGGCGTCGGAGTCGACGACCACGACGTGGACGCCGGGCGGCAGTTGGACCGTCCCGGTGTCCAGGAGGTGGACCTCCATGATGACGACGACCGCGTCGACGGCCAGTTCACCCATGCGGGTGAAGGCGCCCAGGACGTTGTCCTGGGTCGGCACGTCGATCGGGATCAGCGTGATCGCGTAGCCCTCGGCCGCCGCATGCGTGGCGATGGCCTCCACGGTGCGGCTGTTGCCGGTCGAGGACAGGCTGAACAGGATCACGCCGATGGTGTTGAACTGGCCGTAACGCAGGGCGCGCGCCGCGCTGTTGGGCCGGTAGCCCAGCTCCCTCATCGCCGCCAGCACCTGCTCGCGGGTGGAGGCGATCACGCCGGGATGGCCGTTGGAGACCCGCGAGACCGTCTGCGAGGAGACACCCGCGAGCTTGGCCACGTCGGCCATCGACACCCGCTGCTTGCGGCGCCCGCCGGGCACACCGGAACCACCCCGCTCCACCACTGGAGCCTCCTTCGACCCGGCCCCGCACCCGTTGCGGGGCCCACCGGATGTTACGCATGAGACACCTTGACTGCCGCCGGGGCGGATGCCACGATTCCGGCGCCGCCGAGTTTACGTAAACATCCCCCACGACGGCAGCAGATGTTTACGTAAACATCGCGGAGCGCCGAGCCGCCACCTCCTGAAAGGGCACGTCGATGCGCAAGACCCCCGCCAAGAACCGCCTCAGCTCCCGATTGCGCGCCACCTGTGCGGCGGTGGCGATCGCCGCGGTCAGCGGCGCGACACTGGCCGGCAGCCCCGCCTCCGCCACCGCCGCCGCTCCGACCGGCACGAGCCAGTTCCGGGGCGTCAACTGGGCCGACCCGCGCGACAATTTCGCCGACGACTACCTCCAGCTGTCGGGCCTGTCGACCTCCGACGGCTACGCGCAGACGTACGCGAAGGCGAGCCGGATCATCAGCGCGTTCCGCGCGAACCTGGGCGCCAACACGGTCCGGCTGCCCATCAACCCGTACACGGTCAACGGCGCGTACTGGAAGTCCTACCGCGCGGTCATCGACGCGGCCTCGGCCCACGGCTTCAAGGTCATCGTGTCCTACTGGGAGGGCACCGGCGACAAGCGGGACGGCTACATCGACGACGAGGCCACCTTCTGGCCCATGTGGGACACCGTCGTGAAGACGTACCAGCACAACTCGCGCGTCTACTTCGAGCCGATGAACGAACCGCACGGCTACACGGACGCCCAGTGGGCCGACATCGCCGCCAAGTGGCTGGCGACCTACCCGTCCGTCCCGCGCGACCGCGTCTTCGTCAGCGGCGCCGGCTACAACGACCACGTCACCTCGGTCTGCGCCGACCCGCGTCTGAAGGGCACCTACCTCTCGCTGCACCACTACGGCTTCTGGAAGTCGTACGCGACCTACGACCAGTGGGTGTCCGACCTCAAGGAGCGCATCGGCGACTGCGCGAACCGCACGGTCATCGACGAGTTCGGCGCCCCGATGACGACGGGCCTCGACTACGACAAGCCCGCGCCCGACGACAACTACGTCAACTTCATCCAGGCCGAGACCGACACCGCCCGCGAGCTCGGCATGGGTTCGGTGTACTGGCCCGGACTGCGCACCGACGACATCTACTCGATGCAGAAGCTGGTCGGTGACCCCTCCCGCCCGTGGCTGGCCACCACCAACCAGTCCGGCGCCGACCGGCTGGCCTGGGCCTGGGGCCGCGGCCGGCCCGTCCAGGGCTGACCGACTCCTCGCCGCAACGGTCGAACTGCGCCCGGCCGTTGCGGCGAGGCCTTTTTTTCGGGGTGTAGCGCGAGTCAGGCGGCGGCCGGACGGACCAGGCCCGTCTCGTAGGCGAAGATCACGGCCTGTACCCGGGCCCGCGCGCCGATCTTCGCGAGGATATGGCTGACGTGGGACTTCACGGTGGTCGGGGCGATGGACAGCCGCTCGCCGATCTCGGCGTTCGACCAGCCGGAGGCCACGGCGGTGAGGATGTCGCGCTCACGATCGGTGAGCGTGGCCAGTCCGGCCCGGCGGGCGGTACGGGGGGCCGGCTGCTCCAGGCGGACGGTCTCGATCAGGGCGCGCGTCAGGGCGGGCGTGATGACGGCGTCCCCGGCGGCCACGACGCGGACCGCGGCGGTCAGTTCCTGCGGAGTGGCGTGCTGGGCGAGGAAGCCGCCTGCCCCGGCGCGCAGTGCGGCGGAGGCGTACGCCTCGCTGCTGGTCGGCGTCAGCACCAGGACGCGCGGGCGGCGCTCGCCCGGCGCGACGGGGCGGGTGATGCGGCGGATGGCCTGGATGCCGTCCGCGTCGGACGCGCCGTTGCCCATGACGACCACGTCGGGACGGAGTTCCTCGCACCGGTCGGCGGCGTCGGAGGCGTTCGCAGCTTCGCCGGTGACGGTCAGGTCGGGTTCGGCCGCGAGGAGCATACGGAGGCCGAGGCGCTGCAGGGACTGGTCGTGGACGACGAGTACGGAGGTCATGGCGGGCTTCTCCCCTGAACGAAACCGTTTCGTTCACGTGAGGAATCAGCGTAGTCCCGTTGCTATCGAAACGGCATCGTCTCGATTGTGGTATCGGTCACGCGCTCAGTCGGTTTCGCGCAGCGCGGTCCACGTGTCGTGGCCCACGACGCCGTCGGCATCGAGCCCCTTGGCGCTCTGGAAACTCTCCACGGCGGCCGTCGTGCCCGGGCCGAACTCGCCGTCCACGCCCGAACCGCCCACGTCGTAGCCGCGTTTGGTGAGCATGCACTGCACCTGCAGAACACGTTTGCCGCTGTCGCCCTCACGGGTGCGGCCGCTGCCGGCGTAATAGGTGCAGTCGGAGATCCAGGGCGGGGTCGCGGGGCCCTCGGGCGTGCCGGTCGCCGGCGCCGTCCCGGTCGGATCGTCGCTCGCGCTCGGCCCCGGGGCCGACGGGGAGGCGGAGGCGCCCTGCCGCCCGGGCCGGGCCGAGCCGGAGGCGGCGGACGCGGAGGAGGATTCGGCGGTCCGCGCCCCGCCGTCGACGCTCTTGCCGGAGGCGGACGTGTACGCCGCGGAACCCGACGCCGACGGCCTGGCGCCGTCCGAGAGGGTGCCGCCGCTGCTCGTACGGGAGCCGGGGGAGGTGCCCGGGCCGGGCGGGAGCGGGCTGTCCAGGGCGAGAATGCCCGCGGCCGTCGCGCAGAGCACGACACCGGCGGCGACGACCAGCAGCGGCTTCCTGCGGCCGGTGGTGCGGGGCTCGTCGGCGCGTAAGCGCTCGGGCGGGTCCGCCGGACTCTCGGGGGCTTCGGCCTCGCCCCCGGCGGACGGCGCCGCGTGCCCGGCCGGAGCGGGAGCCGGCACCGGCGGGGCGTCGCAGGAGCGCAGGCGCGTCGTTTCGTCACCGGGGAGGCCGTCGAGGACCTCGTACGCCCGCTGCCGGGCCAGCACCCGGCCGGCCAGCGGCTCGGGCCAGTCGGCCGCCCCGGCGCGGGCCGAGGCCGCGTCGACGAGCTCCTGCGGGGCCGGCCGGCCCTCGGGCTCCTTCGACAGACAGGCGGACAGCAGGGCGGCGAGGTCGGCGTCCGCCGCCGCGACCTCACCCAGCAGCTCCCCGTTGGGTTCCTCGAAGGCCACCCGGTGCATCACGTCGACGCCCGTGCCGTCGCCGAACGGCGCATGCCCGGTCGCCGCGTAGACCAGCGTCGCGCCCAGCGAGAACACGTCCGAGGACGGTTCGCAGGTGCCCGTGCGCAGATGCTCCGGCGACATGTAGGCCGGGGTCCCCACCCGGTTGCCGGTGCCGGTCAGCGCGCTCGCGTCGACGGCCTTCGACAGGCCGAAGTCGATGACGTGGGCGCCGTGGACGGACAGCAGGACGTTCGACGGCTTCAGGTCGCGGTGCACGATCCCGGCGGCGGCCAGGTCCGCCAGGGCCCGCCCCAGCTCGGCCACCAGCCGCCACACCGCGGCGCTCGCCAGGGCGCCGTCCTCGCGCACGGCGTCCGCCAGATCGAGTCCCGGCAGGTACTCGGTGGCCATCCACAGCAGTCGGTCCTCGAAGCCCGTGCCGCACAGCCGGGGCGTACGGGTGGTGCGGACCAGGTCGTGCACCGACGCCTCGCGTTCGAACCGGCGCCGGAAACCCGCGTCGTCCGCGTACTCGGGCCTGATCACCTTCACCGCGACCAGGCCCGACCCGCCGCCCGCGGGACGGCCGAGATACACCCGCCCCATGCCGCCGCTGCCGAGCAGCGCCAGCGGCACGTAGGGGCCGATGCGGCGCGGATCTCCCGAGTGCAGGGGCGCGGCGCCGGTCTGCCGCAGCGCCGCGGCCTCGTCCGGTGCCGCGCCCGACGGCACCGAGCGGTGTTCTGACACGGGTCCCCCGAAGTGATGTTCGTCGTATGCCAGTTCGCCCAAGAGGGGAAGACGAGGCTAACGCAGCAGCGGCGCGTCGACAGCGGTTTCGATCAGTATTCGGCCCGTCCGGCGGTGAGTCACCGGCGGTGCATGGTCTCCAGCGCGGCGGCCAGCACATGCGGGTCGTGGTGGCCCTTGTAGACTCCCGGCGGCTGCCGGTCCAGGCGCAGCAGCCGGGACACGGCCGTCCAGGCGGTGCGCACCGAGTACTCGACGGTGAAGACGACGTCGTCCGGCACCTCGGCGAACTGCCCGATGAAGGCGAGGTTCACCGATCCCTCCGGCACCACGTGGGGCCGGTCCTCGCGACGCCGGACCAGGAACTGGCTGGTGATGTACGGCATCACGCACGGCACGACCGTGGAGGTGGCCAGGACACGCTCCGCGAGCTCCCCGTCGATGCGCAGGTGGTGCAGGACCTCCTCCAGGATCTCCCGGCCGGAGCACATGGTCATCGGCTTGAGCGTCTGGTTGCCCGCGCGGCCCGGGAAGAGACCGTAGCCCCACCACACCGAGACGCCCTCGGGCTGGTCGGGGTAGACGGGCTGGCGGTTGGCGACGACGGTCAGCAGCCAGTTGGAGTCGGTGAAGGTCATCAGGCCGCCCCGGCCGGTCTCGCGCCCGTCGAACTCGGCGAGCGCGTCGAGGAAGGCGGGATCCTTCGCGGTGACCGTGAACGACTCCCAGCGCGACTCCTTGACGTGCTTGTCGAAGGCCGCCGGATTGCCGAACTCCTCGCGCCCCCGGGCCAGTCGGTGCCACAGCAGCCAGGAGCCCGAGCGGCCCGGTGCCGGCGGCGGGGCCGAGGTGTGGGTGCCGAGGGAGGAGGCGTCGGTCATGGAGCCGTTGGTGACGAACACGAGGTCCTCGGGCGTCACGGCGATCTTCTGGTCGACGCCGCCCTCGGTGACGTAGAGCGTCTCGACTGTCCCGCTGTGCCGCCCGGGCGTGAACGCCAGGTCGGTGACCCGGGCGCCGGCGTGCACGACGACACCGCGCTCGCGCAACCAGGCCGCAAGCGGCCGCACGATCGAGTCGTACTGGTTGTAACGGGTGCGGTGGATCCCCGACATGGACGAGAACTCGGGGAAGAGGTGGATGAAGCGGCGCAGGTAGCGGCGGAACTCGATGGCGCTGTGCCAGGGCTGGAAGGCGAACGTGGTGCACCACATGAACCAGAAGTTGGTGGTGAAGAAGTGCTCGCCGAAGCAGTCCGTGATCCGCTTGCCGTCCAGATGGCTCTCGGCGGTCGCCAGGCAGCGCACCAGCTCCAGCCGGTCGCGCTCGGAGAAGCCCATCGTGGACGTGTCGACGATCAGGCCCTCGCCGTCGACCAGCCGCGCGACGTCGTCCCAGGCGAACTCCTCGTGCCCGGAAAGGATCTCCTGCGTCACCGACACCGACGGGTCGTCGAGGGTGGGGATGCCGGACAGCAGGTCGTAGGTGCAGCGGAACTCCGCCTCGAACATCCGCCCGCCGCGCATGCTGTAGCCGGCGTCCGGCGAGCCGCCGGCGTCGAGGCTGCCGCCGAGCCGCCGCTGTTCCTCGAAGAGGTGGATGTCCGCCCCCTCGAACCCGCCGTCGCGGATCAGGAAGGCGGCCGCGGCCAGCGCCGCGATCCCACCGCCCACCAGGTATGCCTTCGCCATCGCCCGACTCCTCGTCTCCCCACGGCCGTTCCGCGACCGCGAACCTCACTCTTCCCTGGCGGACCAGGGCAGTCAGTGGGCCGTCCGGCACCCGGGGGGACCGGACGGCCCGTACGGGCGAGGCCCGTTCAGTCCGTCTCGCCGGGCAGCCACAGGTCGGGGCCGAAGACCTCGTAGCGGATGTGGCGGGCCGGGATGCCCGCGCCCAGCAGCTGGGTGCGGACGGCGCGCATGAAGGGCAGCGGGCCGCACAGGAACACCGTGGCGTCGGCGGGCAGTTCGATGCCGGTGAGGTCCATCAGACCGGTGCGGGCGGTGGGTTCCTCCGCGCCGGGCCGCTCGTACCAGAACTCCACGCGGGCGCCCGGCAGTCGGCCGGCCAGCTCGCGCGTCTCGGCGCGCAGCGCGTGCTCGGCGGGGGAGCGGTCGGCGTGCAGGACGGTGACCGGGCGGGTGGAGCCGAGGGCCGCGAGGTGGGCCAGGATGCCCGTCATCGGGGTGCCGCCGATGCCCGCCGAGACCAGCACGACGGGGGTGGTGGCGTCGGCCGGGTCGTCGAGGAACACGTCGCCGAACGGTGCCGACAGCGTCAGTTCGTCGCCCTCCCGCACCTCGGCGTGCAGCAGGTTGGAGACCTCGCCGTCCGGCGCGCCGCCCTCGCCCTCGACCCGCCGGACGGTGATGCGCCGCAGGTCGCCGCCGGGAGCCGAGGACAGGCTGTACTGGCGCAGCTGGTGCACCCCGTCGGGCATGCGCACCCGCACGCTGACGTACTGGCCCGCGCGCGCCCGCGGCGCCGCCTCGCCGTCGGCGGGACGCAACAGGAAGGACACCGCGTCCGGCGTCTCGGTACGGCGCTCGACGACCGTCCACCGCCGCCAGATCCGGCCCGGCTGGACGCCCGCCTCCTGGTACAGCCGCGCCTCCTGGCCGATCAGCGCGCCGGCCATCAGCCAGTACACCTCGTCCCAGGCGGCCGCCACCTCGGGGGTGACCGCGTCGCCGAGCACCTCGGCTATCGCGCCGAAGAGGTACTTGTGCACGATCGTGTACTGGTCGTCGGTGACCCCGACCGCCGCGTGCTTGTGGGCGATGCGGTCCAGCAGGGTGTCGGGCCGGACGTCGGGGTGGTCGAGGAGCATGGTGGCGAACCCGGCGATCGAACCGGCGAGCGCCCGGCGCTGGGCGCCGCTGGCCTGGTTGCCGCGGTTGAACATCCCGTCGAGCAGTTCCGGGCGGTCGTGGAACATCGCGCCGTAGAAGCGCGTCGTGATCTCGTCGAGTGCTCCCGCCACGGCGGGCAGCGTGGCACGGACCACGGCGGCGGACTCTGCGGACAGCATGGGGACCTCCCGGACGGGAACGGTTGGCAGGAAGAGCGCCGCCCCGTCTGCGGGCGGCGGCCTCAGGTGTAGCAGGCACCCACCGGGGTTTCCGGGCCGTTTCGGGGCGTGGAGGCCAAGAGGGGCCGATCGGCCCCGGGACCGGGGACCACCGGCCCCCAGGGGCCGCCCGGTTCCGGAGCCGACCGGCCCCTCCACCCTCTCCCGTGCGGCCCTACGGCTTGATCCCCACGGCCGTCCACAGGCTGACCTCGGCGTCCGTCGCGTCGCTCGCGCCGTCCGGGCGCCAGCGGTGGCCCACGCTGACACCGGGCTCCAGCAGCTCGAACCCCTCGAAGAAGCGGGCGAACTCGTCCTTGGACCGCACCTGCACCTGCGTGCCGGAGCTGATGTAGATGTCCACCAGCTTCCGCCAGGTCTCCGGGTCGAAGTCCGGCGTGCAGTGACTGATGGCCAGCGCGCTGCCCGACGGCAGGGCGTCCATCAGCCGGGCCACGATGTCGTACGGGCCCCACGCGTCCGGGATGAAGTGCAGCAGCGCGTTGAGGGACAGCGCCACCGGCTGCGTCAGGTCCAGCGCCTCGGCCAGCTCGGGCGCGTTCAGGATGGTGTCGGGCTCGGTGAAGTCGGCGTGGATGTAGGTGGTACGGCCCTCGCTCGTGCTGCGCATGAGGCGTTCGGCGTACTTGAGGACCAGCGGGTCGTTGTCCGCGTACACCACCCGGGCGTCGGGGACCACCGACTGGGCGACCTGGTGCAGGTTGGGCTCGGTCGGGATACCGGTGCCGATGTCCAGCCACTGCCGGATGCCGTGCTCCCGGGCGAGGACCCGGGTGGCACGGTGCATGAACGCCCGGTTCTCGCGGGCACACACGTAGATCGCCGGGAAGACACCGGCGACCTGCTCACCGGCCCGCTCGTCGATCTCGAAGTGGTCCTTGCCGCCGAGGTAGTAGTCGTACATCCGGGCGGAGTGCGGCCTGCTGGTGTCGATGTCCCGCGCGGCGTGGGAGTTGGTCATCCTGTCCCTTTCGGTGGTGATCGTGGGGGTGTCGGGCAGGTCGCGGCCAGGGCCGGCACGGGTCCTTCCCGCTGGGGTTCTCGGTCAGCCGGTGGCCAGATGGTCGGCCAGGCCCCGCTTGACGCCGGCGACGAACGCGGCGATCTCCTCCGGGGTGTAGATGAGGGCGGGCCCGGCCGGGTCGGTCGACTGGCGCAGGGCCACGCGGCCGTCGGCCAGCTGCTTCGTCTGCACGCACTGTCCGCCGTTGGGGCCGCTCCAGGGCGACTCCCAGCCCTGCTCGCCGAGGTCCGACGCGGGCATGCCGTTGTACACGTGACAGTCGATGAAGCTCATTAGTACTCCTTGCGCATGCGGTTCAGGAGTGCCCTGCTGTCGGAGTCCGAGGTCAGCAGGGACATGCGGTTGTGCGCCTCGAGATGCGCCACGACGTCGGAGCGCTGGTCCAGGTACATCGCGCCCGAGAGGACCTCGGTGTAGACGATGTCCGGCAGCTCCGGGGCCTCGAAGCGGAAGTAGGTGAACGGCGCGCACGCCCCGACATGGGCGCCCGCGGTGAACGGCACGACGTCGACGCTGACGTGCGCCAGCTCCGAGACCTCCAGTAACCGCTCGATCTGCTCCCGCATCACCTCTGGGCCGCCCACCACCCGGTGCAGCACGGCCTCCTCCATCACCACCCACAGCGTGGGCGCGTCGGCTCTCTCCAGCAGGCTCTGCCGGCGCAGCCGCAGGTCCACACGCCGGTCGAGGTCCTCGTCGCTGTCGTTCGGGAAGCCGCCGCCGAGCACCCCGCGCGCGTACGCGGGCGTCTGCAGCAGTCCGGTGACGTAGTGCGGCTCGTAGGTGCGCAGCGTCCTGGCACCCGTCTCCAGGCTCACGTAGGCGCTGAACCAACTGGGCAGCACATCGCGGTAGGTGTGCCACCAACCGGGCTCGTTGGCCCGCTCGGCGAGGACGACGAACTCGTCGATCTCCTGCCGGTCGGCCCCGTACGCCTGCAGCAGCAGCTCCACGTACAGGGGGCGCAGCCCCACCTCCGCCTTCTCCAGGCGGCGGATGGTGAGGGGCGTGACGCGCAGCGCCTTGGCGGCCGCCTCCAGTGAGACGCCCGCACCCTGCCGACGCTCCTGCAGCCGACGGCCGAGGATCATGCGCAGCACGGTGGGGGCACTGTTGCCACCCGTGCCCTGACGGCCTTCGCTCACGCCCTTACCTCCTGAGGGTCTGTCACCCGTCCGAGTCTGACAGTGACTTGATGAACCTCACCAGACCGATACCGGCCCGCTGAAATTATCAGCAGGTCTGTTGCAGGTTGAACTTGGGTGCGATCATAGTTACTTGTGTGAACCGTGCCGCCGAACGCGAGCGCGGTCCGTCAACCCTGCCCACCTCAAGCCGAGTTGACGTGCTCCGACGTTCGAGGCGTCCCCCGCGCCTGGCTGCCGCCCGCCCCACGGAAGGCCAACACCGTGTCCCCCCACCTGACATCGTCACCGCAGCTGTTAGACGTGGCGAACCCCGACCGTACGCACTGGCTCGAGCTGCCCGCCCACCGCTCCAGCGTGAGAGTGGCCCGCCGCTCCATCGGCGCCCGCCTCACCGCCTGGCGGCTGCCGGCCGCGCTGAGCGAGGACGCGGTGCTGCTGCTGTCCGAACTGGCCACCAACGCCGTGCGCCACACGCTCAGCGCGCGGATCCTGTGCGGCATCGGCTTCGTCAGCGACGTGTGCCTGCGCCTGGAGGTGCACGACCACGACTACTCGGGCAGCGAACTGCCGCTCCGCGAGGCGGGCCCCGAGGACGAGGGCGGACGCGGGCTGCTCCTGGTCGAACAGCTCGCCGACGCCTGGGGGGTGGACCGCTCCAGACTCACCGGCGGCAACGCCGTGTGGGCGAACCTGACGGCCTGAAGGCGCGCGGTGTCAGTCCTTCGCGGGCGTCAGCTCGGCGAGCAGCAGAGTGCGGTCGTCGCCGCCGCCCGGGCCGGTGGGGGCGTGCAGCAACTGCCGGCACACGGCGGACAGTACGTCGTCGACGGCGCCCGGCGGCGCGAGCGCGGCCTCGTCCACGGCACCGGCCAGCCGTGCGATCCCGTGGTCGATGTCGTCCTCGCGGGATTCCACCAGGCCGTCGCTGTAGAGGACCAGCACGCTGGGCTGCGCCACCTCCAGCACGGTCGGCTCGTAACTGCCGGCGCCCAGCCCGAGGGGCAGGCCGGCGCCGACGAGTTGCACCGGCGCGGTCCGGCCGTCCGCGCCGCGCAGCAGTGGGGGAGGGTGCCCGGCGCCCACCAGGGTGCAGGTGCGCAGACGCGCGTCCCACTCGGCGTAGATGCAGGTCGCGAAGGAGGCGCCCGGGGTTTCGCTGGCGAGGGCGTCCAGGCGTCGTATGAGTTCCGCGGCGGGGATGTCCAGGCCCGCCAGAGTGCGGACCGCGGTGCGCAGCTGGATCATCGCGACCGCGGACTCCGGGCCGTGCCCCATCGCGTCCCCGACGATCAGACTGACCCGCTCGCCCGGCCGCCGCAGCACGTCGGACCAGTCGCCGCCGATGACCGTGCCCTGCCCGGCCGGCAGCGAGCCGTGGGCGATGCGGCAGCCCTCGACCTCCTGGACCGCGCCGGGCAGCAGACTGTTGCGGATGGCCAGGGCGGTGCGGCGCTCGCGCTCGTAGCGGCGCGCGTTGTCGAGCGCTACGGCGGCTCGGGCGGCCAGCGACTCCACGGCCGCCACGTCCGCGGTGGTGAACGGCCCGCGCTCCGGGCCGCGGGTGCAGGCCACGAAACCGATCGCGTCGCTGCGCAACCGCAGCGGCACCACCAGGAAGGACCCCACCTGCAGCAGCCGGTGGATGCGCTCGTCGCCGTCCGCCGAGGCCTTCAGCCGCTCGGACGTGTGCGCGTCGACGGTGTCCAGCAGTTGCGCATGCCCGTCGGTGAGGGCACGGGCGTACGGCGTCCCGCGCGGGAAGACGATCACCTCGCCGACCGGCAGCACGCCCTCCCAGGTCTCGGGCGCGTCCGTGCCCACGCGCACCGCCAGCCGACGGGCCTCCCGCTGGGGCGGGTCGGCGACGGCGTACGCGCTCTCCTCGCGCCGCCAGCGCTCCAGCAGGTACACGGACGCGGCGTCGCAGAACCCGGGTGTCAGGGCGTGTACGACATGACTGCCCGTCAAGCGCAGGTCGAGTTCGGAGCCGATGGCGTCCGCCGCAGGAGAGAAGGCCGACCGGCGGGGCGACGGCAGGACGGCGGGGGTGTCGTCGGCGGAGCTGCGCGGTTCGTTCCGCAGGGTCGTGCCTTTCCGGGTGGGGGGCCGGCCGCGCGGCTGTGACAACGGATCACCGCGCGTCGACAGCAACTATATGATGGGACGTCAAGAGCCCTGATCCGAGAGGATGTTGTGGTGTCCGACAGTGCAGGACCACCGGTGACCGATTCCGACAGGGCCAGTGTCGCGCGCATGTACGACGCGATGCTGGGCGGAGAGCACAATTTCGCCATCGACCGGGAGGCGGTCGCGGCCGTCACGGCCATCGATCCCCAGGTGCGCATGCTCGCCCGGGCCAACCGCGCCTTCCTCGGCCGGGCCGTGCGCCACCTCGTCGGAGAAGGGGTGCGGCAGTTCATCGACCTCGGCTCGGGCATCCCGACCCAGGGCAACGTGCACGAGGTGGCCCAGGCGGCCAGCCCCGGGGCCCGCGTGGTCTACGTCGACAAGGACCCCGTGGCCATCGCCCACAGCACCTCACTGCTGGCGGACAACCCGGACGCCGACATCGTCGACGCCGACATACGCCGCCCGGCCGACGTCCTGTCCGCGCCCCAGCTGCGCAAGCTGATCGACTTCGACCAGCCGGTCGCGGTGCTGATGGTCGCGATCCTGCACTTCGTCACGCCCGAGGAGGACCCGGCCGGCATCGTCGCCGCCTACCGGGACGCGCTGCCCGAGGGCGGCTGGCTGGCCCTGTCCCACGCCACGAACCAGGACCGCCCGCGAACGGCCGCCGCGGTGACGCAGCTGTACAACTCCCGGGCCACCTCGCAGGTCGCCACCCGCTCCCACGACGAGATCCTCGGCTTCTTCGACGGCTTCGACCTGGCCGAACCCGGCCTCGTCCACGTCCCGCTGTGGCGGCCGGATCCGCGGGACCAGGTCCCGGACAACCCCTGCGAGTACTGGGTGTACGCGGGAGTCGGCCGCAAGAACGCTTGACGGGGCGCGCCCGGGGGAGACGCACGGTCCCCGCCGCCGGGTGAGCCCCGACGGGGAACGGACCGCCCGGCCAGGGACCCGGTGGACGACCCACTCGCTACCGAGGTCCGGCGAGCGGCCGTCCCCCTGGCACGGACGCCTTCACCGAGGGGACGGGGGAGCCCCTTGCAGTACCGGGTCCGGCGTCCGCGCCTACTCCAATGATCATGTCTGCGACCACGGATGCAGGAGAGGCGAGCGACCCGGAGCCGGGGCCGGTCGGTCCCTTGACACGCGGTGGGGGCCACCGCGGGCGGTGTCACGGCAGGTTACGAGGCGCGGCCTGCATTCCCGTAGGCTGCGGCGCGCGAAGGCGGGTCGAGGCAGGGTGCGCGGTGCCGGTCGCGGCCCCCGCGCCAACCGGCTGTCGCATCCCATTGGACGTCATGGGCGTGGCCAACCTCGCGCGCGCCGCCGTTCCCGCCCTGCTGCGCAGGCCGCACGCCGGTCTCAGTCATGGGCAGCAGGACAAGGCGGGCCCGGTCCGCCTCCGGCCGCGCCCCCTGCGCGAGCGGGCGTCGCCGGACCGGCGTGTGTCCGGCCTCGGCGTGCGGGCATCGCCGGATCAGTGTCCGTCGCGGCCTTCAGTGCGCGGATGCCTCCGTGCCGGTGCTCGCCGCCCTTCCGCCAGCGGGTGCCGCCCCACCGGCGTGCGTCCGGCCCCGGCGTGCGGATGCCGCCACACCGGCGCCCGCCACCGCACCCTCGCCCGACGCCCCTCCGCGAGCGCGTGCATCGCCTCTCGGTAGGCGACCGCGTCGATCCGGCCGCGCAGCCGTCGCTCGACGAGCCGTCGCTCGGTGGTCTCCAGTGCCGCGCGGCGGCGTCGGGAGCGCGCGGCACCGGGGGGAGCCGCGGAGTGTCCCAGCAGGCGGGCCGTGTCGTACAAGGCCCCCGCGAGGATGAGGAGTTGGAGCAGGGCGGCGACGGTGATCATGGCGGTGGTTCCGATCCCTCCTCGCCGACCACGGGCAGTTCCACGCACTCCTTCGTCCGCACCACGTAGCGCAGCGCGGCGCCGAACAGCCACGGCATGTCCCGTACGCCCTTCTTGACGGGCACGATCCGCGGAGCGCCGAGCGTCAGCCACTGGCCGCCCAGCCGCATCCGGCCACCGCCGGATGCGCGGATGTTGCGCAACCAGTCCGATTCACGACCGAAGTTGATGCCGACCACGACCGTGTCCCCCGTACGGAACGCGCGCAGCGGTGTGTGGCGCACGGTGCCGGTGCGGCGGCCGACGTGTTCGAGGTCGGCGAAGGCGAGGTGACCGGCGAGGTGCAGGGTCGTCCTGTTGACGCTGCCGCGCAGCCGGCGGCTCAGCAGCCGGGGAAAGGGCACGGCAGGCTCACCTCCTCGCGGCGCGGGGCCCGGCGCCACCGGCCGGTACTCGGCGGACGCGCTCACGGCACCACCTTGATGGCGATCTCGGGCGGCTGCCGCAGGGTGTTGTGGACGGTGCAGTGCGAGACGACGGCCGACAGCGCGGGCAGCCGTTCCGGGGGCAGCCCCGGCGGCGGGGACACGACGATGCGTACGGCGTCGACCCGGGCCGGCCGGTCGGGCGCCATCGTGAACTCGGCCCGCACCCGCAGCCCGGTCTGCGCCAGTCCGTGCCGGTGCAGGAAGCGCCCCGCGTAGAAGGCGACGCAGGTGGCCAGGGAAGCGGCGAACAGTTCGGTCGGGGTCGGCGCGGTGTCGGTCCCGCCCGCGTCCAGCGGCTGGTCGACCAGGAGGCGGTGGTCGCGGACGTCGACGGCGTAGGCGTCCCCGTCGACATGGGTGACGTCGATGACGTGCCCGAAGTCCCGCACGGGAACTGTCGTGGACGTCTCCGGCGCGATTCCTGCCATGACCTGCCTCCTCGGTGCCGTGCCCGCTGTCCTCATTCAGTGCAACGCGCGGACGCGGCGCGGACAGCGGGCCGACCGGGTGCCGAGGGGGCCGTTCGGCCCTGGCGGAGCGGCCGAGGCGCGGTCACGCGTCCCGTCCGCCGTCGAGCGCCCCGGTCGCAAGAGCCGCAACGTATACCCCGGTGGGTACCCGTGGGGGGACCATCGGCCCCTGCCCCGGCCCGATCTCCCGCACGACCGTGGAGACATGGGTAAACACATCGTGATTCTCGGAAGCGGCACCGCGGGCACCATGACCGCCAACCGGCTGCGCCGCGCGTACGACGAGAGTGAACTGCGGATCACGGTCGTCGACCAGGACGACAGCCACGTCTACCAGCCGGGACTGCTGTTCGTGCCGTTCGGGCTCGCCCAGCCGCACGCCCTGGTCCGCTCCCGGCCGCACCAGCTGCACGACGGCGTCGACTACCGGCGGGCCCGCATCGACCGGGTCGATCTCGACGCGCGGACGGTGTACTTCGCGGTCGGCGGCTGGATCGCCTACGACGTCCTCGTGGTCGCCACCGGCGCCCGGCTGCTCCCGGAGGAGACCGAGGGGCTGACCGGCCCCGGCTGGGGCGAGAACGTCCTCACCTTCTACGACCTGCCGGGCGCCGTCGGCCTGCACCACGCGCTGGAGCGCTTCGAGGGCGGCCGTGTCGTCGTCGACGTGGCGGACATGCCGGTCAAGTGCCCGGTCGCACCCCTGGAGTTCGCCTTCCTCGCCGACTGGTACTTCCAGCGCCGCGGCATCAGGGACCGCGTCGAGCTGACGTACGCCACCCCGCTGGACGGGGCGTTCACCAAGCCGGTCGCGGCCAAGGCGCTCAGCGGACTGCTGGAGCGCAAGGGCATCGAGCTGGTCACCGAGTTCACGCTCGGCGAGGTCGACGGCAAGGGCGGCCGGCTGGTGTCGTACGACGAACGGGAGGTGCCCTTCGACCTGGCCGTCGTCGTGCCGCTGCACGGCGGTGCCGAGTACGTCGAGCGCTCGCCCGGCCTGGGCGACGAGCTGGGCTTCGTGCCGGTCGACCCGCACACCCTGCAACTTCCCGACCGGCCCGAGGTGTTCGCCATCGGTGACGCGGCCGGGCTGTCGGCCTCCAAGGCCGGTTCGGTGGCCCATTTCGAGGGCGAGGTGCTGGTGCGCAACATCGGCCGCTTCCTCGCCGGCCAGCCCCTGGACGGCTCCTTCGACGGGCACGCCAACTGCTTCGTGGAGACCGGCTTCCACAGGGCCCTGCTGATCGACTTCAACTACGACACCGAGCCACTGCCCGGCCACTTCCCCGGCCCGGTGGGCCTGCCGCTGATGAAGGAGTCGCACGCCGCCCATCTCGGCAAGCTCGCCTTCGAGTGGCTGTACTGGCACAGCCTGCTGCCCGGCCGGGAGCTGCCCGGCATCGGCTCGGCGATGCCCGAGCGCGGCAAGATCCACCTTCCTGCCTGAACGAGAAGGAGACAGTCATGCCCACCGCCACCTATGACGGCACCCTCGTGCCGGTCGACGACGAGGGCTTCTTCACCGAGCCCGAGCGGTGGACCGAGCCCATGGGCGAGCAGATCGCCAAGGAACTCGGCATCGACACCCTGACCGACCGGCACTGGACGGTCATCCGCTTCATGCGCGAGCAGTACGCCGCCAAGGGCACCGGGCCCACCGTGCGGGTGCTGGGCAAGACCTCCGGCGTGAGCGTCAAGGAGCTCTACCAGCTCTTCCCCAAGGGACCGGCGAAGACCGCCGCGAAGATCGCCGGTATCCCCAAGCCCCGCGGCTGCATCTGAGGAGGATGCCGGTCATGGCCGACACCGCCACGATCGAGAAGGTCTCGATCATTGTCTCCAAGGGGTCCCTGGAGGGGATCTACCCGGCCCTGATCATGGCCAACGGCGCCCGCGCCGAGGGCATCGAGGCCGATCTGTTCTTCACGTTCTTCGGGCTGGACGCGATCACGAAGAAGCGCTGGGAGCACATCAAGCTGGCCACCGTCGGCAACCCCGGCCTGCACCTGCCGACCCTGCTCGGCGGCATGCCCGGCGTACCCGACCTGGTCACCCGCTACATGGAACGCAAGATGGACAAGCTCGACATCCCGCCGATCCCCGAGTTCATCGAGATGATCGCCGACACCGGCGCGGGCATCTACGCCTGCAAGGCGTCCGTCGACCTCTTCGAACTCGACAAGGACGACCTGGTCGAGCAGGTCCAGGGCATCATCACCGTCGGCGAGTTCTACGAGCACGCCGCCGGCGGCCAGATCATCTTCACCTGACCGCTCCGCGCGGCCCGTCGGTGCCGCGCTCCGCCATGGCGGCCTGGGCCAGCAGCAGTTGGGCCAGGCCGCGTGCCTCGTCCGCGGTCAGTGCGGCCCACGCGCCCGGCACGCCGCCCCCGTCCCGGCCCACGTCCAGCGCGATCCGGGTGATGGGCCGCTCCGCCGTTGTCAGACGCAGACACTTCACCGCGATACGGCGGCCGCAACCGGTGACCAGATCAGAGTCGGCGATCTCGCGGAACCGCTCTCCTCCCGTGCCCGTCATCGGACTCACGCCCTTCCTTCTCGCTCACATTCGTACCTGCGGTGGTATCCAGGTGAGCGCCCGCGACGACCGGATTGTTCCCGGACACCGCCCCCTGGACCTCACAGGAACGGGGTGCCCGCGTCCAGCCCCGACAGCACCCGGCCGTACAGCTCCGGATTGGTCGCCGGATTGACGAACGAGTGCAGGTTCAGGGCCTGCACATCGCGCACCGCCCGCTGGATCGGCACCTCCGATGCAGGGACGACGCCCCGTCGGCGGAGGCGATCAGGTCCTTGGCCTCCTTGCCCAACCGTGCCACGTAGCCCGTCTGCGCCCGGATCCTGGCCCGGTCCCGCTGCGGGTACGGCCCGCCCGCCTCGACACGGGCGACGAAGTCCCGCGTCAGCAGCTCGGCGCAGGAGATCTTCATCGCCGCCTCGGCGGCCTGCAGATGTGTCACGCCGGCCTCGTGCTGCCGCGTGTGGAAGGTGTACGTGATGCCCCGGCGGTGGATCCGCTCGGTGAACTCCGCCAGCGCACCCCGCGCCAGGCCGAGCGCGTGCGGACGAAGGGGGCGAGGTCCCGCAGGCGTGCCACGAGACCGGTGTCGGACGAGGATGCTGGCGGCGGAGCCATGGCGGACCTCCGGGCGGGCCGACGGGACAATCACCGTTTCGCGGATCGGTCCGAGTGTCAACGCCGCCTGCCCGCAAGGGAGTTGACCTCCCCGGTGATCCCGTGACCCGTGGCTCAGAACAGCGGGGGGACGTCCGCCTCGATGAGGTGCGGACCGGGCTCGGCGAGAGCCGTACGCAACTGGGCGGTGAAGTCCTCGGCGGTCGTCGCCCGGGTGGCGGGCACGCCCATGCCCCGGGCCAGGGCGACGAAGTCCAGGCGGGGACGGGACAGGTCGAGCAGATCACGGCGGGCAGGCCCGTCCGCGCTCGTGCCGAGCCGCTGCGACTCCATCTTCAGAATCGCGTACGCGCTGTTGGAGAAGATCACCGTGGTGATGTCCAGGCCCTCACGGGCATGCGTCCACAGCGCGGAGACCGTGTACATCGCGCTGCCGTCGGCCTCCAGGCACAGCACCGGCCGGTCCGGGCAGGCGAGCGCTGCGCCCGCGGCGAGCGGCAGGCCCTGGCCGATGGCGCCGCCGGTGAGGGTCAGCCAGTCGTGCCGGGGCGCGCCCGCGGTGGCGCCGGGCAGCCAGAGTCCGGAGGTGTTGGCCTCGTCGACCACGATCGCGCCCTCCGGCAGCAGAGCGCCGACGGCGGCCGCCGCGCTCTCGGCGGTCAGCGCACCGGACGGCTCCGCGGGCCGCTCGGCGGCCTGGAGCACCGGCACCGCGCCCGCGGCCACGATGTCGGACAGTCGGCCGAGGGCCGCCGCCGCGTCGTCGGCGGCCGTCGCCAGCGTGTGGATACGGCAGTCTTCGGCCGCCAGCAGACCAGGCAGACCGGGATGGGCGAAGAACGACACCGGCTCACGGGCACCGGCCAGCACCAGGTGCCGCACGTCGCGGAGCTGCGCCATCGCTCCCTCCGCGAGATAGCCGAGCCGCTCCACGGCCGGCAGACCCGCGCCACGCTCCAGGCGCGCCGGGAACGTCTCGCACAGCAGCCGGGCGCCGGTGGCGGCGGCAATCCGGGCCGCTGCCCGCAGCGCCGGTTCGCGAGTGGCGGGACCCCCGAGGAGGATCGCGGCCGGCTCACCGCTGCCCAGCGCCTGCGCGACCTCCGCGACGGTCCGCTCGGGCACGGTGGCGGGCGGCCGGACGGCCACGGGCGGCGCGGGCCGGGCGCCGTCCGACCAGGAGACGTCGGCGGGCAGGATCACCGTGGCCACCTGCCCGGGTGCGCCGCCGGCTGCGGCCACCGCCTCGGCCACGTCGCCCGCGGCCGTGGCGGCGTCCTCGCAGCGGCGCACCCAGCCGGACACCGTCCCGGCCAGGGCGTCGACGTCCGACTCCAGCGGGGCGTCGTACTTCTTGTGGAAGCCGGCGTGGTCGCCGACCAGGTTGACCAGCGGGGTGTGCGCGCGGCGGGCGTTGTGCAGGTTGGCCAGGCCGTTGCCCAGGCCGGGCCCGAGGTGCAGCAGGGTGGCCGCCGGCCGGCCCGTCATCCGGCCCCAGCCATCGGCTGCGCCGGTGGCCACCCCCTCGAACAGACAGGGCACGGCCCGCAGGGCGGCCTCGTCGTCCAGGGCGGCCACGAAGTGCAGTTCGGAGGTGCCGGGGTTGGCGAAGCAGATCTCGACGCCGCACTCCAGGAGGGTGCGGGCCACGGCATGGGCACCGTTCACGGTGATTCGGCCTTTCACGCGGTCAGTCGAAGAGGATCCCCGGGTTGAGGATCCCGTCGGGGTCGAAGGCGTGCTTGATGCGGCGCATCAGCTCCACCTTGGCGGGGTCCTCCAGTTCGAGGAAGTACCTCTTCTTCGTCGTACCGATGCCGTGCTCGCCGGAGATCGCGCCGCCCAGTTCCGCACCGGCCCGGAACAGCCCGCGCAGCACCGCCGCACGCCGCTCGGGGTCCGGCTGGAAGACGGCCAGGTGCACGTTGCCGTCGCCGGCGTGCCCGCAGCCGGTGATGACCGACGCGCTGTCCCGGGCGATGACGTCCGCCTCGGCGAACAGCCTCGGCAGCGCGGCCCGGGGGACGACGATGTCCACGACCTCGTCGGCGCCGGCCGCCTTCGACGCCCAGAACGCCCGCTCACGGGCCTCCATCAGATCCCGCGCGGCGGCCGCGGGCAGCACGTAGACGTCGGCCGCACCCAGGCCGAGCAACTGCTCGCCCAGCCGTTCCACGTCGGCCTCCAGCCGCTCGGCGAAGCGCTCTTCCAGGACCACGACGAGATAGCCCAGGGCGGTGCGGCGGACCTGCTCGGGAATGCCGAGGGCCAGCTCCTGCCGTTCGGTCATGGCCGCCATCGTGAGCATGTCGACGTATTCCAGGGCCAGCGGATCGACGCCCCCGGCCAGCAGCCGCGGCACCGCGCGCGAGACCTCCTCGGCCGAGCCGAACGGCGCCAGTACCGTCGCGCGGTGCTCCGCCCGGGGACGCAGCCGCAGGACCGCCTCGGTCACCAGGGCCAGGGTGCCCTCCGAACCGACGATCAGCTGGGTGAGGTCGTAGCCGGTACTGGTCTTCACGTACTTGCCGCCGCTGCGCACGATCTCGCCGGACGCGAGGACGGCCTCTACACCGAGGACGTGGTGACGGGTCACACCGTGCCGGACGGCGTGCATGCCACCGGCGTTGGTGTTGACGGTCCCGCCGACCGACGCCCCCTGCTCACCGGGGCGCACGGGATAGCACAGCCTGGACGCGGCGGTGCGCTCGTCCAGTTCGGCCAGGGTCACGCCGGCCTGGGCGACGGCGACGTGGTTGTCGCTGTCGATCTCGACGATCCGGTTCATCCGCTCGAACGAGACGACGACTCCGTCCGCGCGCGGCACGCACGCGCCGCACAGACCGGTACCCGACCCGCGGGCCGTCACCGCGATCCGCCGCGCCGCGGCGACCGCCACCACCTGCGACACCTCGTCCGCCGTGGCCGGGCGCACCAGATACGCGGGCGTCCGGGCCACGGCGGTCAGCGACTCGT
This sequence comes from Streptomyces sp. SLBN-31, assembly GCF_006715395.1. Classification (NCBI taxonomy): domain Bacteria; kingdom Bacillati; phylum Actinomycetota; class Actinomycetes; order Kitasatosporales; family Streptomycetaceae; genus Streptomyces; species Streptomyces sp. SLBN-31. Next base: position 1,065,075 of record NZ_VFNC01000002.1, on the reverse strand, counting down.
CGTGCCCGTACTCCGCCGGAACACCCTCCCCGCTCAGGACGTGCTCCGCCCCCACCACCTTGGCCAGCAGCGCTCCGGTGTCGGTCATGATCCGGTCCCCTCCTCGGTGACGCGCCGCAGGCACCGTCCGCGGCCGTGCTCGCCATCATGGAACCGGCCCCACCGCGCCGATCCCGGTCCAACAGGCCTCACCGCACGGCCGGTTGGCCCTGCCGTCCCGCATCCACGCCCCTCTTCCCGGCAGATGCTGAATTGCAAATTTTCGCAATTCGTTAGATGCTGTGATTGCTGTGCTCGCAAGTAATGCCAGGGAAGTCGAGGGCGCCACCCGATGACCACCGCAATCCACAGGGCGGCCGCCCGTATCTCCTCGTTGCTGCCCTCCCGCACCGATCTCGCGCAGGTACGGCGCGATCCGCGCCGTGACCTGCTCGCCGGTCTGACCGTGGCCATCGTCGCCCTGCCCCTCGCGCTCGGCTTCGGCGTCTCCTCCGGACTCGGCGCCGAGGCGGGACTGGCGACCGCCGTGATCGCGGGCGCCCTCGCCGCGGTGTTCGGCGGATCCAACCTCCAGGTGTCCGGCCCGACCGGCGCCATGACGGTCGTCCTGGTCCCGATCGTGGGCCGGTACGGCCCGGCGGGCGTGCTCACCGTCGGCCTCATGGCGGGCGTCCTGCTGGTCGGCCTGGCGGTGCTGCGGGCCGGCCGGTACATGCAGTACGTGCCCGCGCCGGTCGTCGAGGGGTTCACCCTCGGCATCGCCTGCGTGATCGGCCTGCAGCAGCTCCCGAACGCGCTCGGCGTGCCCAAGCCGGCGGGCGACCGGGTGCTGGTCGTCGCCTGGCGGGCCGTCGAGGAGTTCGCGCAGTCCCCGAACTGGACGGCGGCCGGCCTCGCGGTCGGCGTGGCCGCGGTGATGCTGCTGGGGGCGCGGTGGCGGCCGACCGTGCCGTTCTCGATCGTCGCCGTGATCGCCGCGACGGCCGTGGCACAGCTGGCGCACCTCGACGCGGCGAAGCCGATCGGCGACCTGCCGTCCGGACTGCCGATGCCGTCGTTGTCCTTCCTCGACCTCGGCTCGCTAGGCACCCTGCTCGCCCCCGCGGTCGCGGTCGCCGCCCTGGCCGCCCTGGAGTCACTGCTGTCGGCGTCGGTCGCGGACGCCATGACGGTGGGCCAGCGGCACGACCCGGACCGGGAGCTGTTCGGACAGGGCCTGGCGAACATCGCGGCACCCCTGTTCGGCGGGGTCCCGGCGACCGGCGCCATAGCCCGTACCGCCGTCAACGTCCGCACGGGTGCGAGCTCCCGCCTCGCCTCCCTCGTGCACGCCGCCGTCCTCGCGCTGATCGTCTTCGCGGCGGCTCCGCTGGTGTCGCGGATCCCGCTGGCCGCGCTCGCCGGTGTCCTGCTGGCCACCGCGATCCGCATGGTCGAGGTCGGCTCACTGCGGGCCATGGCGAAGGCGACGCGCTCCGACGCGCTGATCCTCGTCCTGACGGCGGTCGCGACCCTGGCCCTCGACCTCGTGTACGCCGTGATCATCGGCCTCGTCGTGGCGGGCACCCTCGCCCTGCGCGCCGTCGCCCAGCAGGCCCGGGTCGAGCAGGTGCCGCTGGACCGGGGCGACCACAGCGACGAGGAGCACGCGCTGCTCGCCGAGCACATCGTGGCGTACCGCATCGACGGTCCGCTGTTCTTCGCCGCCGCCCACCGCTTCCTGCTGGAGCTGACCGAGGTCGCCGACGTCCGCGTCGTCATCCTCCGCATGTCCCGGGTCTCGACGATGGACGCGACCGGCGCCCTGGTCCTGAAGGACGCGGTGGAGAAGCTGCGGCGCCGGGGCATCGTGGTCCTCGCCTCCGGCATACGCGCCGGCCAGATGCAGGTCCTCGACTCCGTCGGTGCCCTGGACCTCCTCAGGCGCGACGGCCACGAGTACGCCACCACGCCCGAGGCGATCCGTGCCGCGCGCGACCACTTGGAGGCGGCCGGACTCCTGCCCCCGCCCAGGCCCTCGGACAGCGCGGCGAAGGAGGCCCTGCGATGAGGACCGCCCCCGCCACCCTCCGCATGGTCCGGGTCTCCGGGGCGGAGGCCCTGTGCCTGCTGGAACGCAGCAGCCTGGGCCGGCTCGTGTACACGCAACGCGACCTGACCGTGCTGCGCCCCGCCGCGCACGTGTGGGCCGACGGCCGCCTGTTCGTGCGAACGTCGGCCCCGGCCGCCGTCGGGCCCGTGACGGCCACGTACGACGTGGAGGAGATCGGCGCCGTGCCCGGCACCGGCTGGACGGTCACCGTCTCCGGTCCGGCCGAGGTCGTCACCGACATCGAGGACGCCGCGTGCCCGACTCCCGGCGGCCGGCCGCCCGGCCCGCACGACACGGTCCTGCGCATCCGCCCCCGGACCGTCGCCGGTTTCCGGGTCGCCCACAGGGAGGTGTGAGGGATGCCCACACGACCGCAGACCCTTCCCCACCGCCACGTCCTCACCCTGCCCACCGAGCCGTCGGCCGTCCGGACGGCCCGGGAGACGGCCGAACAGGCCCTGGTCGAGTGGGGGATCGGGCTACGGCACAGGACCGTGGACCCGGCCCTGCTGATCCTGAGCGAGCTGGTCACCAACAGCGTCCGGCACGCCGCCGCCGTGTCCCCGACGGTGACCGTGACGTACGCGGCGGGCGCGGACTGCCTGGCCTTCGCCGTGCACGACCGCCACCCCTACCAGCCGCCGCTGTCCGGAGCGGTCACCGGGACCGGCACGGGGGGTCTCGGTACCGTCATGGAACTGCTGCTCGGCCTGCACGGCACCGCGGTCGTCCGCCCCGACGCCGACGGCGGCGGCAAGAGCATCTGGATCACCCTGCCGCTCTGACCGGAGCGGCCGACGATGATCGTCACATGACAATCGGTAATTGCTAAAGTCGATAATTGATGATGTCGTACCGCCGGAATCGGCGGTTCGACCTGTTGGGCGGGTGGAGGAGACGGCACGGTGAGTACGCCGCTGTACCAGCTGAAGGCCGAGTTCTTCAAAACCCTCGGGCACCCGGCACGCATCCGCGTGCTGGAACTCCTCAGCGAACGGGAGCACGCGGTCGCGGAGATGCTGCCCGAGGTGGGCATCGAACCCGCGCATCTGTCCCAGCAGCTCGCGGTGCTGCGGCGGGCGAACCTGGTCGTGACCCGCAAGGAGGGCTCGACCGTGTACTACTCGCTGACCAGTCCGGAGGTGGCCGAACTGTTGCGGGTGGCGCGGACGATCCTTTCCGGGGTGCTGGCCGGGCAGGCGGAACTGCTCGCGGATCTGCGGGCCACGCAGGGGGCGGCGAAGCCGCCGGCGTGACGTCCGCCGCGGACGAGCGCGCCGCCACCTCGACCGTCGTGGCCGGGACATCGAACGCGCAGGCGGGGATGTGATCCCGGCCACGGGCGGGCTCAGCAACGGTTGCTATATTGCGCAATCATCCAATCCGTGGGGTGCGCCCTGACGTGTGGGGCGGTCGCCCGCCGCCCGGTCGTCGCGCCGGGACGGTTGGCGTCGGCCACAGCGTAGGGAGTGGGACTTGAGCGACCCCTGGGGCGAAACCCGCGGCCGTACGGGCACCCGCAGCCGGACGGCCGGAGTCCCCCGGCAGCGGGAGACCGGTGACGACGCGTCCGACCTCGCCCCCGGCGGCCGGGCGGCCGCCCGGCGGGCGGCCCAGACACGGGGACGCCGCGCGGGGCGCCGGGCCAAACCCGTCGCCCGCCGCAGGCGGCTGGCCCGCATAGCCCTCTTCACCGTCTCGGGGCTGGTCCTCGTCATCGCGGGCGCCGGCGCCTGGCTGTACGAGCACCTCAACGGCAACATCAACAGCGTCGCCCTCGACGACGGTGCCGGCGGCAAGGAGAAGGCGGACGCCTTCGGGCGGACCCCGATCAACATCCTGGTGATCGGCTCGGACGGCCGGAACAACGCCGCCGACTGCAAGCTGGGCGGCGGCTGCGGCTCGGCGAAGTCGACCGTCGGGCACAACGCGGACGTGGAGATGCTGGTGCACGTCTCCGCCGACCGCTCCAACGCCACCGTGATGAGCATCCCCCGCGACACCATGACCCGGGTCCCCGCCTGCAAGGACCCCGACAGCGGCCAGTCCACGGCCGGTTACTACGGGCAGATCAACAGCGCCCTGCAGTACGGCCCGGCCTGCCAGGTCAAGACCGTCCACGACCTCACCGGCATCACCGTCGACCACTTCGTGATGCTGGACTTCTCGGGCGTGGTGAAGATGTCCGACGCGGTGGGCGGTGTGTCGGTGTGCGTCAGCGACAACGTCTACGACACCTACTCGCACCTCAAGCTCGCCAAGGGCACCCACACCCTCAAGGGGGACGCGGCGCTGGAGTTCGTCCGCTCCCGGCACGGCTTCGGCGACGGCAGCGACCTGGGCCGCACCGTCTCCCAGCACCTCTTCCTCAGCGCCATGATCCGCAAGTTCAAGAGCGCGGGCACGCTGGAGAACCCGGCCAAGGTGTACTCTCTCGCCGACGCGGCCACCAAGGCGCTGACCGTGGACACCGGTCTGGGCAGCGTCTCGAAACTGGTCGACCTCGCGACCGACCTGAACAAGGTCCCCTCCAAGCGGATGACGTTCACCACCATGCAGACCGGGGCCGACCCGGCCGACGCCAACCGTGTCGTGCCCGCGGCCGCCGCTAAGGCCCTGTTCGACGCCATCGTCAACGACCAGTCGCTGACCGGCGGCAAGAAGAAGGCGTCCGCCTCACCGTCCGCGTCCGCCGCGGCCACGGTGCCGGCCTCCGAGGTCGCCGTGGAGGTGGAGAACGGCACCACCACCGGCGGACGTGCCTCGGTCGTCGCCGACGCGCTCCTCGCCAAGGGCTTCGGTTCCGGCACCACCTCGGGCAACGCCCCCACCCGGTCGTCGAGGACGACGATCACCTACGGGCCCGGACAGAAGGCCCAGGCCCAGACCGTCGCCGCCGCGCTGGGGCTGCCCGCTTCGCACCTGACGCAGGGCACCGCGGCCGGCGTGGTCCTGGTCATCGGCGGCGACTGGCCCTCCGGTACGGCGTACGGTTCCTCGGGCGGCTCGTCGGCGGCGCCCGCCGACACGCACGCGGCCGTCTCCGACGCACATGCCCAGACCGCCGACAAGGCCAAGACCTGCGCGAAGGTCAGCCCGTACAAGACCGTCGAGATCAACGGCGTCGCCATGACCCCGGCCCAGGCCTACGCGGCGGCGAGCGACAAGAAGGACTCCGCGCCCTGAGCCCGGGACCTCTCAGCGGTCGTGGGCCACGCGGGTTGCGGTGGTGAGCGGACGGGACGATGCGGCGGGGCCGTACCCGACGGTGGCCGGGCGAGGCGACGGCCACAATCGCGCCGCGCCCGCGGAGGCGGCCAGCGCGATCCCGCCGAGCACGACGACGGCCGTCTGCAGGCCGGCCACCGTGCCGAGCCACCCCGCCAGGGGATAGGTGAGCAGCCAGCAGCTGTGCGAGAGCGAGAACTGGGCCGCGAACGCCGCTGTACGTTCCTCGGCCGGCGCGGCGCGACGCACGAGCCGTCCGGTGGGCGTGAGCACCATCGAGCAGGCGGCGCCGAAGGCCGCCCAGACCACCAGCAGGGCGGGCCAGCGCCAACTCCCGCTCCCCGCCGCAGTGATGGCGCCGAGCCCCGCGAAGACGAGGCCGAGCAGCAGGGCCCCGCGCAGCATCACGGCACGCTCGGGAACCTTCTCCAGCACGCGGGGCAGCGCGATCGCCACGGCCATCGACCCCGCGCCGTACGCGCCCAGCGCGAGAGGCACGGCGCCGGCCGGCCGGTCCAGCACGTCACGCACGTAGACGACGGAGTTGACGGTCACCATCGCGCTCGCGGCCGCGACCGCGAGGTTCAGGGCGAGCAGCGCGCGCAGCTGCGGTACGGCGAAGAAGAGCCGGGTGCCCGCGGTGGCCCTGGCGTGGCCGCGGCCGGGTCGCGCGGAGCCGGTGGCGGCCGGTTTCGGCAGCAGTACGGAGACCACGAGCGCGGCCGACGCGAGGAAGCCCAGCACGGTACCGGTGAACAGCCAGTTGTAGGTGACCACGGTCAGCAGGGCCGCGGCGAGCGCGGGGGAGAACAGGCTCTCCAGGTCGTAGGCGAGCCGGGACAGCGACAGAGCCTGGGTGTAGTCGCGCTCCCCGGGCAGCACGTCGGGGATGACCGCCTGGAAGGCCGGGGTGAACGCGGCCGAGGCCGACTGCAGCAGGAAGACCAGGGCGTACACCTGCCAGACCTGGTCCACGAACGGCAGCAGCAGCGCGACCCCGGCCCGGGTCAGATCGGCGGTGACCATCAGGGCCCGGCGCGGCAGCCGGTCGGCGACCGCGCCGATCGCCGGTGCGATCAGGACGTAGGCCACCATCTTGATCGCGAGGGCGGTGCCGAGCACCGAGCCGGCGTCGCCGCCCGCGATGTCGTACGCCAGCAGCCCGAGGGCCACGGTCGCCAGCCCGGTGCCGACCAGGGCGATCACCTGTGCGGTGAAGAGGTGGCGGTAGGTGCGGTTGCGCAGGACGGCGAGCATGCGGCGGCTCCTGGGCGCGAGGGCGTGCGTCGGCTCGGAACGGCCAGTGTAGCCATCATGTGCGCATCTGCGCACATGATGGCTGGAAGGGGAGCCGCGGCTGCGTCGACGGCTCTGCCCGTGCCGGGCCGCGGTGCCTCTACGCTGTTCCCATGTCGGGACGCGACCCCATGTCAACTGCATCCGGTGCGCATCTGCGGACCCCGGACAGCGCACGACTGGCCGAGGCGACCGGGGTCTTCGCGATGCTCTCGGACGCCACCCGGCTGCATCTGCTGTGGCTGCTGGCGCAGGGCGAGTCGGACGTCGGGACGCTCACCGAGCACACCGACGCCTCACGCACCGCGGTCAGTCAGCACCTGGCGAAGCTGCGCCTGGCCGGCCTCGTCGACACGCGCCGGGAGGGCCGGCACATCCACTACCGCCTCAGCGACGGGCACCTGCGCCGTCTCGTCCTGGAGGCGCTCAGTCACGCGGACCACCGGGTGAGCGGCCAGGCACCGCACGACTGAGACCGCGGCTCGGATCCGCTCCCCGGCGGCGATCACGTTGCGCTGTCGGTGTGCCCGGCAGCGGCGGACCGGTGCGGCTCGTAGGGCCTCGGCAGGCGCATGCCGCGGTCGGCCATGAGCTGTCGGACGTGATCGGGGTGGTTCGTGATGACGCCGTCGACACCCATGTCCATGAGGGCCTCGACGGTGGCCGGGTCGTCGCAGGTCCACGGAACGACCTTCAGCCCGCGCGCATGGGCCTCGCGGACCATCGCCCGGTCCGAGTAGAAGCGGAAGCCGGCGTCGCCGACCTTGCCGGTCTGCGGGAAGCCGTAGTTGGGGGAGAGGGCGCGTACGCCGGGAATCGTCGCGGCGGCCCTGACGAAGTCGCCGCCGTAGTCGTCGGCGTCGATGCCGCCGAGCCACGGCGAGGCGCCGGGCTTGCCCACCTGGAGGAAGTCGTAGTTGGTCAGGGCGACCAGCGGCCACCTGGGAGCCAGCCGGTGCATGGCCTTCAGCGCGCCCCAGTCGAAGGACTCGATGGTGACCTGGCGTTCGATGCCGGATCGGTGGATCTCCTCGTACACCCGGCGCACGAACAGCTCGCGCGGAGCCGTCTCCTCGGGCGCGCCCGCCTCCACCTTGGTCTCGATGTTCAGCTTCAGACCCCACGCGTGGTAGCTCCTGACCAGGCTCAGGACGTCCTTCAGCTCGGCCATCCGGTTGCCCTTGACCACCTCCTGGTCGGGGAAGCCGGGGAGCTGCTGGTAACCGCAGTCCATCGTCTTGACCTGGGCCAGCGTCAGGTCCTTGATGTACTTGCCGACGTACGGGTACACCGGATCGCCCGGGGTGACCGGTGCCGTGTCACGGCACTTGACGGAGCTGACCTGCCGGTCGTGGGTGACGACGACCTTCTCGTCCTTGGTGATGTGCGTGTCCAGTTCCAGGGTGGACACACCGAGCCGCATCGCCTTGGCGAACCCCGCGAGGGACTCCTCGGTCGTCATGCCGATGCCGCCGCGGTGGGCCTGCAGGTCGAACCGGCTCTTCGGGTGCGGTGCGGGGGTGCCGTCGTAGGGCGTGGCGTGAGCGGCCACCGGGAGAGCGAACAGCGGAGCCAGCGCCAGGCCGGCGAGGACGCGTCTTGTGGACATCACTACCTCACTCGTGTCGGGTCGGGCCGTCCGCAGACGCTAGTGCCGCCGGCGCCGAGCTCAACGGCCCCGACATGACGGGGCCGTGAATGTCCGAAAACGCTTGCAGGCCGAAGGGAACGGCGGCGGGCGGGGCTTCGTTGGAACGGCATGGCGCTGAACATGCGAACGGGGCACCGGGGGACGGGGCCCGGTGCGATCACGCCGGACGGATGCGCGGTGGAGCTGTACGCGCGCTTACCGGCGCGGGAGGAGCCCGACGTCGTCGCCGCGGCCGTGCCGCAAGGGGCGCGCATCCTGGAACTCGGCTGCGGCGTGGGGCGGGTGACCCGTCCACTGCTGGAGCGCGGCTTCGCCGTGACGGCGGTGGACGAGTCGCCGGAGATGCTCGCCCGGGTCCGCGGGGCGCGCACGATATGCGCGCCCATCGAGGAACTGGACCTGGGGGAGACCTTCGACGCCGTGCTGCTCGCGTCGTTCCTGGTGCACGCGGGTGACCCCGAGGTGCGCCGGGCGCTGCTGCGCACCTGCGTACGGCATCTCGGCCCCGGCGGCCGTGTGCTGATCCAGCGCGAGGGCGCAGACTGGCACACGAACGTGCCCCGCGAACGCGTCGACCCCAGCGGCTACACGGTACGGATCGTCTCGGCGGAACCGGTCGGCGACGGAGTGAACTCGGTTCACGCGGAGTACGTGTTCCCGGACGCCACCTGGACCCACACCTTCCTGACCCGGCCCCTGACCAAGGAGCAGTTCGAGGAGGCATTGGCGGAGGCCGGCCTGCGGGTGGACGAGTACCTCACGGAGGACGGCGTCTGGGTGCGGGCGGTGCGCGCGGAGTAGGACTTCCTCACCCCCTGGGGCGCTTGCGCGCGGCCGCCTCCACCAGGTGCAGGATGTCCTCCAGGTCGGCCTCGAACTCTGCGCCCAGGTCCAGCGGAAGGTCCAGCCAGGGCGCGAGCCTGTTGTGGCCGGGGAGCGCGCTCTGCGGCAACTGCCCGCGGCGGCCCCGAGGATCGAGGGGGCCCGGCGCGAAACGGCCCGCGGCCTCCGAGGCGGCGAAGCCGACCCTCGGCACCGCCCTGCTCTGCGGCACCCTCGCCTCGCTCCGCCTGCGTGCACGCGGCGGACGGCCGGTGGCCCTGTGAACACCGGTGACGCGAGCGGCCCGGTGGGTGGCGCATCACCGACCTGTGCCGGGGCAGGCGCTCTTGACAACATGCGTACTGTTTCGCGAGGTTTGATCCACGTCGGACAGTTCGCGACCGGAAGGGTCAATCGCGAAACGAGCGTGTACACAGCGTGGAATCGGCTGATACTGAATTGAGCGGTAGGACGCGGACAGCGCGTCATGGGGGGACGTCACGGGGGAGCGATCGCCGATGCGATCCATGAACAGAAGGTCACCCGCCCATCCGGCCTGCGTCGCCGTCGGCGCGTTCCTCGCGGAGCCTGTGGAAGGACGGTTGATCTGAAGTGGACGTCACGATCCACAGAGCCCACGAACTGAACGCCTCACTGCGCGAAGCCTGGCACCGGGCCATGGACGAGTCGCCGGAGTACTCCAACCCCTTTCTGGCGCCCGAGTTCGCCCTCGGCGTCGGCCGGTGCCGATCCGGTGCGCGCATCGCCGTGCTGCGCGAGGGCGGCGCCCCGGCCGGGTTCTTCCCGTACGAGCGCAACCCCTTCGGCGTCGGCCGGGCCGTCGGTCTCGGCCTGTCCGACTGCCAGGCCCTCGTGCACCGCCCCGGGTTCACCTGGGACGCCCAGGAACTGCTGAAGGCGTGCGGGCTGTCCGTCTTCGAGTTCGATCACCTCGTCGCGGAACAGAAACCGTTCGGCAGACATGTCACGGGGACGTTCGCCTCCCCGGTCGTCGACCTCAAGCCCGACCCCAGCGGCTACGCCCAGTGGCTGCGCGGCGCCTATCCGGGGCTCGCCAAGACCACGCTGAAGAAGGAACGCCGCCTCGGCCGTGACGTCGGCGAGGTGCGCTTCGAGTTCGACGAGCGCGATCCGCGGATGCTGCGCCGGCTCATGCAGTGGAAGTCCGCCCAGTACCGCAGAACGGGACGGATGGACCGTTTCTCCAAGCCGTGGATCGTCGACCTGGTGAACCACCTGTTCCAGGTCCGGGAGCCCCACTTCACCGGGGTGCTGTCCGTCCTCTACGCCGGGGACCGCCCGGTCGCCGCCCACTTCGGGCCGAGATCGCGCACCGTGCTCGCGGCCTGGTTCACCGCCTACGACCCCGAACTGCACTACTACTCGCCCGGCCTGATGATGCACCTGCGCACCGCCGAGGCGGCGGCCCGCCACGGGGTGACGCTCATGGACCTCGGCCGCGGCGACAAGGAGTACAAGGACTGGCTCAAGACCCGCGAGCTGCGCGTGTCGGAGGGCTTCGCCAGCCGCCCCCACCCCGTGGCGACGGCCCACCAGTTGTGGCGCCGGCCGGTGCGCGGCCTGCGGAACACCGTCAACGCCCACCCCGAGCTGCGCGCCCCCGCCGACCGCCTGCTGAGGACGATCGGCACACTGCGCACCTCGCGGGGGACGGGACCGGGCCCCCGCTGATCATGTGCGGCGGGCGGGCGTCAGCCCGCAGCGAAGTCCGGTCCGTCTGCCGAGGCAGGGGTGTAAGCATGTAATCCCAGCCTCTTGGGCAAGCGGAAAGGCCGACTCGTGGCCGAGACACTTTCCGGGCCCGACCGCTCCGGCGAGGAGCAGGCCGCGCTCGACTCCTACTCGCGCACCGTCACCTCCGTCGCCGGCGAGCTCACCCCCAAGGTGGCGGCCCTGAACGTCGCGCACCGCCGCGCCGGACGCTTCGTGGTCGGCACCGGCTCCGCGGTCGTCTTCACCGACGACGGCTTCCTGCTGACCAACGCCCACGTCGTCGGCCACTCCGACGCCGGTACGGCCTCCTTCGCGGACGGCACCACCACCCCCTTCCACGTCATCGGGGCGGATCCGCTGTCCGACCTCGCCGTGGTCCGCGCCGACGGGCCGACCCCACCGCCGGCCCGCCTCGGCGAGGCCGACGCCCTCCGGGTTGGCCAGCTGGTCGTCGCCGTCGGCAACCCGCTGGGCCTGGCCGGCAGCGTCACCGCCGGAGTGGTCAGCGCGCTGGGCCGGTCGCTGCCGGCCGGCACGGGCCGGGCGACCCGGGTCATCGACGACGTCGTGCAGACCGACGCGACTCTGCACCCCGGCAGCTCGGGCGGCGCGCTCGCCACCGCCGACGCCCGGGTCGTCGGTATCAACACCGCCATCGCCGATGTCGGACTGGGCCTGGCGATCCCCGTGAACGGCACCAGCCGGAAGATCATCGCGGCTCTGCTCGCCACGGGCCGGGTCCGCCGCGCCTACCTCGGTCTCGCCGGCACCCCGGGCCCGCTGCCCCCACCGGTGCGCGCCCGCACCGGGCGGCGCACCGGCCTGCGGATCGTCGAGGTCGTCCCGGCGTCCCCGGCCGCCCGCGCCGGCCTGCGCGCCGGTGACCTGCTGCTCACCGCGGGCGACGCTCCAGTGACCAGCGCCCAGGCGCTGCAGCGCCTGATGCTGGAGGACGCCATCGGGCGCCCCCTGGCGCTGACCGCCCTGCGCGGCGAAGCGCTGGTGGACGTCGTCGCCGTACCGGTGGAGCTGGTCACCGACGACTGAGGGCGCCCGCCCCCGGGCTCAGGGGGTTCCGTTCCAGCTGTGGGCCACGTCCACGATCACGTGGCCGTCCGTCCGCAGCACCCGGAACGGCAGCCGGGACCGCACTCCGAGCCCGAGCTGGGTGTCGCCCTCGAAGCTCGCGGCGAAGCGGGTGTCGCGGAAGGCGCGGTAGCCGGTGAGGTCGACGCCCGGCAGCGGACGGCCGGCCTTGGCCGGATACGTCGGCTTCCCGGTCTCGGGATCGTACGCGGGCGCGTTGATCCGCACCTCGAGGACCGCTCCGCCGCCGACGTGGATCTCGCGCCCCGATCCGTCCTGGTAGAGGTGGCTGACGTACCCGACGGAGTAGCCGAGGGCGCTCCGGTTCGCGCCGGGGACGTCGATGACCATCCGGTCGTAACAGGTGTGGCGGCCGGTCCTGACGTTCTTCAACGGACTCGAGGTGGCCGCCGAGTGGGACTTGGGAAGACTGCCCCAGCCCGTGGGGCAGGCGGTCGTCCGGGCCGTGGCGGCCGTTGCCGCCTCGACCGGAACCGCGCTCGCGCCCAGCGCGGCGACCAGGAGTGCCACTGCCGCCCAAACTGATCTGCTTCGTTTCATCTCGTCCCCCGGAGTGTGGTGGGTGCTGATATGGCAGTAGACATTCAGGATGGCCGAAAGGTTGCGGTCCGCCGGGCTCCGTCATCCGGGGCCGTAAGTCCAGTGGCCGCCCAGCAGCGTGCCGTACACCGGCATCCGCCGCAGTGTGCGGGCGTCCGCCGTCCCGGGATCGGCGTCGACGATCACCAGGTCGGCCGGGTCCCCGGCGCGGATCGCCGTGCGGCCGCGGGCCGAGGCCGCGAGCGCCGTCCGCATCGGCACGCGCTGCTCGGGATGCCAGGCGGGCCGCCCGTCGTCGGTGCGGTGGACGGCGGCCGCGATGCCGAGCCACGGATCGAGCGGTGCGACGGGAGCGTCGGAGCCGAACTCCAGCCGGGCGCCGGCCGCCAGCAGATCGGCGTAGGCGAAGGCACGGCCGGTGCGCCCGGCCCAGTGCCGGTCCGCCACGTCCCGGTCGTCGACGGCGTGCGCCGGCTGCACGCTCGCCGTGACGCCCAGCTGCGCGAACCGCGGCATGTCGGCCGTCCTCAGCAGCTGAGCGTGCTCGATCCGCCCCCGGCAGCCCACGGCCCCGAACGCGTCCAGAGCCAGCCTGTTGGCGCGGTCGCCGATCGCGTGGACGGCGGGCTCGATGCCGTGCGCGGCGGCCCGCCGCATGAGACGGACGAGTTCGGTGTACGCCGTCTCCTCGATGCCGTGGGCCTCCGGCGTGCCCTCCAGGCCCGGATACGGCTCGCAGCACAGGGCGGTTCGGGTGTTCAGGGAACCGTCCGTGAAGAGCTTCAGCGGCCCGACCCGGACCAGGCCGCCGGTCCCGGGCAGCATGTCACCCGTCCGGAAGCCGCGCTCGATCACCGCGTCCAGGTGCCCGGGATACACGGCGGCCCGCACCCGCACCCCGAGCGGCCCCCGAGCCGCGCGCCGACCCCAGTCGGCGAGATTGTCGGAGAAGTGGAAGTCGACGATCCCCGTGACGCCCCGCCCGGCGGCTTCCCGGCAGGCCTCGGCCGCCCAACGGTCCAGGACCTCGACCGGCACCTCGGGCAGCGCCCGCAGCACCTCGAAGCAGTCGTGTTCCCGCAGCAGTCCCGTCGCGTGCCCGGGCCGCCCCACCAGGGCCAGGCCCGCGGAGTTCAGCCATGCGGCGTGCAGATCGGCACTGATCAGCGCGACCGGCCGGTCCGGGCACACCGAGTCCAGCAGCGCCTTGTCGGGCGCGTCCGGCCACAGCCCGTCCCGGAAACCCTGGCCGACGAGCACCTCACCGTCCGGCAGACCACGCGCGTACGACCGTACGGCTTCGGCCACCGCCCGCGCGGACTCCAGGCCGGCGAGGTCGGCCCGCCGCCGGTTGCCGGCCCACTGCGCCGCGTGCACATGGGCGTCCCACAGCCCCGGCAGCACGGTGCGCCCGTCCATGTCCAGGGCGGGTCCACCGAGTTCGTCCGTCTCCGCGACGGCGACGATCCTGCCGCCGTCGATCCGCACACTGCCCAGCGGGCCGCCCGGTCCCAGCCGCACCCGGGCGAGGGTCAGCGCGGGCGGTTGGCCCTCGGACTCGTCGTCCGTGAGGGGAGCGGGTGTGTCGTCGACGGTCGTCATGCGGGCTCCAGGCGTCAGGACGCGCACGGCGGGGGCCACTCGTGGCCCCCGCCGCCGGATGATCTGCCCCGAGGTTACGCGGGCACCGCCGCTCGGGCACCGGTCGCGCCGCGGTAGGTGGAGATGCCCACGGCCAGCAGCCACCAGCTGAGGATCGCGCCCATCAGGGCGGTGGTGCCCCAGCCGTTCGCGGCGTAGAAGTGCGCGGGCGTGTTGCCGAAGAACAGCGACGGCACGAACGCGAGGTTGATCACCGCGAGGGCGCAGGCCGACCTGCCGACCCAGCGCGGCAGCAGACCGGTGCGGGTGACCACGTAGCCCAGCGTGCCGAGGAAGAGTCCGAGCAGCAGCCGGGAGATCGAACCGTAGAGGATGTACGTGCCGCTGACCGTGATCGTCGGATCGATCGGGTGGTCGGCGGCGATGACCGCGCCGGCCTCCAGCCCCGAGGAGACCAGGGCGATCGTCGCGTAGACGAGCCCGGTGGCGGAGGCGATCGCGGCCGCCCACTCGTAGTCGGGGCGGGTGCGCCTGACCAGTTCGCGGAAGGCGGTCGCGAACAGCGCCAGCGAGGTGAGTCCGACGATGCCGAGCAGCAGCCGGGACAGCACGTTCGCGTCCGGCGGCGGCCCCGAGTAGACGAAGTACAGGGGTACTTCGACGATGAGCGCGACCGCGGCGACGACCCCGGCGATACCGGTCAGGCGCCTGGCGAAGACTTCGTTCATGGGTGGCCCCCCGAGCTGCGACGATGGATGAGGCGTCGGCCGTTGTGCCGACGTCATGAATCCTGTCGGTCGCGCGGCCCGTCGTCCCTGGCTCTGGACACCGGATGCGGGGTGGTGTCACCTCCACCCGCCGCACCCGTGTCAGCCCAGCGCCTTGTCCAGGTTGAAGGCCGCGCTGATCAGCGCGAGATGCGTGAACGCCTGCGGGAAGTTGCCCTGTTGATCCCCGGTGTGGCTGATCTCCTCGGCGTACAGCCCGAGATGGTTGGCGTACGTCAGCATCTTCTCGAACGCCAGGCGTGCCTCGTCGACCCGCCCGGCGTGGACCATCGCCTCGACGTACCAGAACGAGCAGATGGAGAAGGTGCCTTCGTCGCCGCGCAGCCCGTCGGGGCTCGCCATCGGGTCGTAGCGGTAGACGAGCGAGTCGGAGACCAGTTCGTGGGTGAGGGCGTCGAGCGTGGACAGCCACTTGGGGTCGGTCGGCGCGATGAACTTCGTCAGCGGCATCATCAGCACCGCCGCGTCCAGCACATCGCCGCCCTCGTGCTGCACGAACGCCTGCCGCCGGTCCGACCAGCCCTCTTTCATGATCCGCCGGTAGATCGTGTCACGGCTGAGGCGCCAGCGCGGCAGGTCGGCCGGCAGGCCCCGGCGGTGGGCCATGCGGATGGCCCGTTCGATCGCCACCCAGCACATCAGGCGCGAGTACAGGAAGTTCTTGCGCCCGCCGCGGGTCTCCCAGATCCCCTCGTCCGGCTGGTCCCAGTGCTCACACACCCAGTCCACCAGCGCGCACACGTCGTCCCACTGGTCGCTGGAGATGGGCTTGGCCCACTTGTCGTAGAGGTAGATGGAGTCGATGAGCGCGCCGTAGATGTCGAGCTGGAGCTGATCGGCGGCGGCGTTGCCGATCCGGACCGGTGCCGAGCCGTGATGGCCCTCCAGATGGCGGAGTTCGGCCTCGGTGAGGTCGGTGCGGCCGTCGATGCCGTACATGATCTGCAGGGGGCCGGACGGCCTGCCGTCGCCAGGGCTGATGTGCCGGGTCACGAACTTCATGAACGCCTCGGCCTCGTCGGTGAAGCCGAGCCGCAGCAGCGCGTACACGCAGAAGGCCGCGTCGCGCACCCACACGTACCGGTAGTCCCAGTTGCGCTCGCCGCCCAGCTGCTCGGGCAGGCTCGTCGTCGGCGCGGCCACGATGGCACCGGTGGGCGCGTAGGTGAGGAGCTTGAGGGTGAGCGCCGAGCGGTGCACCATCTCCCGCCAGCGGCCCCGGTACTTGGACGCCGACAGCCAGCGACGCCAGTACGCCACCGTCGTGTTGAACTGCTCCTCGGCCTCGACCTTGGCGCAGCGGCGCGGCTCCACGGCACCGCCGACCTGGTCCAGCGCGAACACCGCCGTCTCGCCCTCGGACAGCTTGAAGTCGGCGCGCGCGTCCTGGGCTTCGGCCTCCAACGGGACGGTCGACGTCAGGGCGAGGGAGAGCTCGTCGGACTCGAAGACCGCGACCTCACCGGCCATCCGTACGGTGTGCGGCCGAGTGCCGTAGGCGAAGCGCGGCGCGACCCGGGTGCGGAACGGGATGGAGCCGCGCACGCACACCACGCGCCGGATCAGCCGATGCCGCTCGGGCTCCCCGAACCCGTCGTCGACCGGCATGAAGTCCTGCACCTCGCCGACGCCGTCCTCGGTGAAGAAGCGGGTGATCAGGACGTTGGTGTCGGGGAAGTAGAACTGCTTCGTCTTCGCCGGCACGGATGCGCTCAGCTCGAAGCAACCGCCGCGCTCGGCGTCCAGGATCGCCGCGAAGACGCTCGGCGCGTCGAAGGCCGGGCAGCAGTACCAGTCGATGGTGCCGTCCGTGCCCACCAGGGCCACGCTGCGCAGGTCGCCGATCAGCCCGTGCTCGGCGATCGGCAGATACCGGCCGGCGGCCGTCGGGACGTCCTCGTCGATCGCTCGTGCGTCCATCGCTGCCTCCCGCACCCGACACGCATCCCGGAACTCAGCCTAGGCGGAAACGGGGGCGGCGGCGCGGGGATCGCAGTACCGGACGTGCCGGGTCAGACGGTGAGGACCTCGACGCCCGCCTCCTCGAACCGGCGGACCTCCTCCGGGTCCGCCGCCGTGTCCGTCACCAGCGTGTCCACCGCCCCGGCCCCGCAGATCCGCGCGAACGCCCGTTGTCCCAGCTTGCTGGAGTCGGCGGCGACGACCACCCGCTCGGCGCGCTCGCACAGCAGCCGGTTGATGGCCGCCTCCGCCTCGTCGTGCGCCGCGGCCCCGTGCGTGACGTCGAAGGCGACGACGCCGAGCACCGCCATGTCCACGGTGATCTGCCCGAGCACACCGTCCGCGAGGGGCCCGATGAGCTCGTACGACTGCGGGCGCGCGACCCCGCCGGTCACCACGATCTTGAACTGAGGGCGTACGGCGAGCTCGTTGGCGATGTTGAGGGCGTTTGTGACGACGGTGAGCGCGGGGGAGCCGGAGGCCAGGTCGCCGCGCACGGCGAGGGCGCGCGCCACCTCGGTCGTCGTGGTGCCGCCGGTCAGGCCCACCGCCTCGCCCGGCGCGATCAGCTCCGCCACCGCCTTCGCGATCCGCTGCTTCTCGGAGGCGTGCCGGGCCGTCTTGTAGCGCAGCGGCAGCTCGTACGACACCCCGTGTACGACCGCGCCGCCGCGGGTGCGCACCAGCATCTGCTGTTCGGCGAGCTGGTCGAAGTCGCGCCGGATCGTCGCCGCGGAGACCTCCAGCTCTGTAGCCGCCTCCTCGACGTCCAGCCGGCCACGCTCGACGAGCAGCTCCAGCAGCGCCTTCCAGCGGGCGTCGCGCGACATCCGCCCTCCATTCCTCGATCTCCCGGCGACCCTAGCGCACCCTGATAGGGACTCCATGCTTGATTGTGCTCGAAAGCTCGCTATATCTTGCAAGAACAAGCAAAGAGAGGGAGGGTGCGGCATGACGCACGTCGAGGACGAGCTGAGCAGTCAGCCGGAGTGCTGGACACGGGCGGCGGCGGAGGCGCCACGTCACGCGGCGGTGCTCCCGGCGCCGGGGGAGCGGGTCGCCATCGTCGGATGCGGCACCTCCTACTTCATGGCGCAGGCCGCCGCCGCGTTGCGCGAGTCGGCGGGACAGGGCGAGACGGACGCCTTCGCCGCCTCCGAGTTCCCCCGCGGCCGCTCCTACGACCACGTCCTGGCCCTCACCCGCTCGGGCACCACCACCGAAGTCCTGGACATCCTCGACGAGTTGAGCGGCACCACCCGTACGACCGCGCTCACCGCCGACCCGCACACCCCGGTCATGCGGGCGGCCGACGACGTCGTCGTCCTCGACTTCGCCGACGAACGGTCCGTCGTCCAGACCCGGTTCGCGACCACCGCGCTCACCCTGCTCCGGGCCCACCTCGGCGTGCACACCGACGCCGTCGTCGCGGACGCCCGCACCGCGCTCGCCCGCCCCCTGCCCGAAGGGCTCGTCGGCTGCACCCAGTTCACCTTCCTGGGCCGCGGCTGGACGGTGGGCCTGGCCAACGAGGCCGGGCTGAAGATGCGCGAGGCCGCGCTCGCCTGGACCGAGTCCTACCCGGCGATGGAGTACCGGCACGGCCCCATCAGCGTCACCACCCACGGCACGGCCACCTGGATGCTCGGCGAGGCGCCCGAGGGTCTGGCCGAACAGGTGCGCGGCACCGGCGGGCTGTGGATCGCGGGCGGCCTGGACCCGCTCGCCGAACTGGTCCGCGCCCAGCGCCTGGCCGTCGCCGTCGCCGCGGCCCGCGCACTCGACCCGGACCGGCCCCGCCACCTCACCCGCTCGGTGATCCTCGCCCCCTGACGCACCCCTTCCCCCGGGAGAAACCGTGCCCCTCGTCACCACCGGCGAACTCGTCACCCGGGCCGCCGCCGCGCACTCCGCCGTCCCGTCCTTCAACATCATCACGCTCGAGCACGTCGAAGCCGTCATCGCCGGCGCCGAGACCGCACAGGCCGGCGTGGTGCTCCAAGTCAGCGAGAACGCCGTCAAGTTCCGCTACGGCCGGCTGCTCCCACTGGCCCGCGCCGCAGTCGCCGCCGCCGAACGCGCGGCCGTCCCCGTGGCGTTGCATCTCGACCACGTCCAGAGCGACGACCTGCTGCGCCAGGCCGCGGACGCCGGTTTCAGCTCCGTCATGTACGACGCGGCCCGCCTGCCCTACGAGCGCAACCTCGCCGCGACCCGGGCGGCGGCCGACTGGGCGCACGCCCAAGGCCTCTGGATCGAGGCCGAGCTGGGCCAGGTCGGCGGCAAGGCCGGACAGCCCGCCCTCGACGCCCATGCCCCCGGCGCCCGTACCGACCCCGACCAGGCCCGTGCCTTCGTCGCCGACTCCGGCGTGGACGCCCTCGCCGTCGCCGTCGGCAGCACGCACGCCATGACGACCCGCACCGCCACTCTCGACCACGCCCTCCTCAAGCGCCTCTCGGCCACCCTGGACGTGCCCCTCGTACTGCACGGCTCCTCGGGCGTACCGGACCACGAACTCGTCGCGGCCGTCGCGGGCGGCATCTCCAAGGTGAACGTCGGCACGGCCCTCAACATCGCCATGACGGGCGCGATCCGTGACTTCCTCGCCGCCCACCCCGAGGTCGTCGACTCACGCAAGTACCTCGGCGTCGGCCGGGAGGCGATGGCGAAGACCGTGACCGCCATCATCCGCACGCTGGTCCGAAGACCGTGACCGGCATCATCCGCACGCTGGTCCGAAGACCGTGACCGCCATCATCCGCACGCCGGTCCGGTCACCGCTTGACGGCCTTGAGCACGACGAACTTCGGGTCGCTCGCGACCAGGTGGCTGTTGCCGAACAGCCGCTTGAGTTTGACGTGGTAGCCCAGGTGCCGGTTGCCGACCACCCACAGCTCGCCACCGGGCCGCAGCACCCGCTTCGCCCCGGTGAACATCCGCCACGCCGTCGCGTCGGTCGTCGCCTGGTGGGAGTGGAACGGCGGATTGTTGAGCACCAGGTCGACACTCCCGGCCGGCACCCCCGCCAGCCCGTCCCCGACCCGGAACTCGGCATGCCCGGGCACCCCGTTCGCCCTGTACGTCGCCTCCGCGGAGGCCACGGCCTGGAACGACTCGTCGACGAACAGCACCTCGGCGTCCGGGTCGGCGACCGCCACGGCCGTCCCCACCACCCCGTTGCCGCACCCGAGGTCCACGACCCGGCGAGCGCCCGGGGCGGGCAGGTGCCGCAGGAAGAACCGGGTGCCGATGTCCAGCCGGTCGGCGCAGAAGACGCCCGCGTGGTTGACGACCGTGCGCCCCGAGACCGGACCGATGCCATCGGGCAGCGTGTAGCAGTACGGCCACGGGTCGGCGGGCCGTTCCAGCGCCGGATCGGGCGTGCAGAAGATCAGCCGGGCCTTCTTCACCGCGAGGGAAGTGCGCGTCGGGCCGAGGATCCGTTCGAACAGCTCCAGCGTCGAGGTGTGGATCTCCTTCACCATGCCCGTGCCGACGACGACCGTGCCCTCGTGCACGGCGGGCGCCAGCCGCAGCAGCTGGTCCTCCAGCAGGGCGAGGCTCTTCGGCACCCGCACCAGCAGGACGTCGACCCGCTCCGGCGGCGCGTCCTGGGTGGTCAGCAGGCGCACGGCACCGGTCTCGACGCCGTTGCGCGCGAGATTGAGCCGGGCGGCCTCCTGTGCGAGGAAGGAGTCGGTGATCTGCGTGGGCCGGTGCTCGGCCAACGCCGTGACCAGCGCGCCCCAGCGGTCACCGAGGACCACGACCGTGCCGGACAGCGGGACCTTCTCCTCGGCGAGGTGCGCGAGCAGATACTCGTCGGAGGCGTCCCACGCGCGCAGCCGCTCGCGCGGATCCTCGGGAAAACGGGTCAGCGCGAACTCGCCCCAGGGCGTCGTCATACGGTCGTTCATCGTGCGACCAGGCTAGCGGAGCCGCAGGTCATCCCCGGTCGGGCGGCCCCGTACCGCCGAAGCCGCGGCCCTGGCGGGGCCGGGCGCGCCCTTGTCACGGGTTCGGGAACCGGATCAGGATGGCATGACCGAGTCAATGCGGGGGCTCCGGTGACGGAACCGGCCATGGTTCAGCAGAAGCACGACGAAGGACGCCGAGGGAACGACGATCACCGTGGGACCGGCGTCCCGTGTCCGGCTGCACGACCTGGCCCGGCGACCGGACGGCGCCGAGTGGATCGTGGGACGTCGCGAGACACGGACGTCCGTCGCCGTACCGGAAACCGCCATCACGGTCATCCGCCTGCTGGAGCGCGGACTGAGCGTCGGGCCGACGCAGGAGCGGGTGCTCGCCGAGACCGGCGAGGAACTCGACGTGGCCGAGTTCGTGCGCGACCTCATCGGCCTGGGATTCGTGGCAGAGGCGGCGGGCCTCCCGGTGGCGGCGGAGCCGGTGCGCCCGCCGACCATGCCCCGGCTGCGGCCCGAGCACATGCGCTTCCTGCTGAGCCCCCTCCTTCCACTGCTGCCCGCCGCCCTGGTCGTCGCCGCTCTCGTCGCGCTCGTCCGGCACCCCGAACTCGCCCCTGCCTACCGGAGCCTGCTGTGGAGCGACCGGGGCAGGGTGGTGATCCTCTCCGGTGCCGCCGTGGGCTGGTCGATCCTGTTGCTCCACGAACTGGCGCACCTCGCCGTGGCCAGGGCCGCGGGCGTCCCGGGCCGGGTCGGCTTCGGCACCCGGCTGCAGTTCCTGGTCGCGCAGACGGACATCAGCGGCATCGAACTCGCGCCCCGGCGGCACCGGTTGACGGCCTACCTGGCCGGCGTCGCGGTCAATCTCGCCGTGGCCGCCACGGCGTTCCTGCTGTTGCTCGTGATGGCACCCGGGTCGGCCCCGCACCGGCTGCTCGCCGCGACCGTGCTGTGGGCGCTGCTGCCGCTCACCTTCCAGCTGATGGTGTTCATGCGGACGGACGTGTACTTCGTCCTGCAGGACCTCACCGGGTGCCGGAACCTGTACGGGGACGGCCGCGCCCACGCCCGACACATGGCGGGCCGCTTGCTGCGCAGGCGCACCCCGGACACCGACCCCACCCGGGCCCTGCCTCCGGCGGAACGGCGCGCGGTGCGCGTCTACAGCGTGATCCAGGTCGTCGGAACCACCATCTGCCTGGCCGGACTCGCCCTCTACACCCTCCCGGCGGACCTCCGGCTGATCCTCACCGCGGTGACCGGTCTGCGCACGGCGCGCACCGGCCTCGACCTCGCCGACGCGCTCCTGACCCTCGGATCACTCCTCACGGTCCACGTGCTGTGGTTCACCACCCGCCGCCGCGACCGCCGCCGTCGCCGGAGCTGACCGGGGTCGAGCAGGATGGCTCGTACGGAACGGGTGGAGCAGGATGGCTCGTATGGAAGGCGAGCTGTTCCCCAGGCCCCGGACCGAGGTGTCTCCCGGTGCCGTGCACCTGCCGGACTGGCTCGACGACGGTCGACAGCGCGCGCTGCTGGAGGCCTGCCGGGAGTGGGCGCGCCCCCCGGCCGGACTGCGGACGGTGCGGGTCCCCGGTGGGGGCACCATGTCCGCCCGCCAGGTCTGCCTCGGCCACCACTGGCACCCGTACGGCTACGCACGCACGGTCGTCGACGGTGACGGCGCGCCCGTGAAACCATTCCCCGAATGGCTCGGCGAGCTGGGACGACGGGCCGTCGCCGACGCGCTGGGCGATCCCGCGCCGCCGTACGACATCGCCCTGATCAACTTCTACGACGCCGACGCCCGGATGGGCATGCACCGGGACAGCGACGAGAGGTCGGACGCGCCGGTGGTGTCCCTGAGCCTCGGCGACACCTGCGTCTTCCGTTTCGGCAACACCGAGACCCGCGCCAGGCCCTACAGGGACCTCGAGCTGCGCAGCGGTGACCTGTTCGTGTTCGGCGGGCCCTCCCGGCTCGTCTACCACGGGGTCCCCCGCGTGTACGCGGGCAGCGCGCCTGCGCAGTTGGGGCTGTGCGGACGCCTCAACATCACGCTCCGGGTCAGCGGCCTGTAGGCGGACACGGCCGCGGATCATGGGAGACTCGCCCTCATGAGCGGCAAGGCGGACCCCCGGCCGGCGGGGGAAGGGACCACCTCGAGGACGCGGCTGGACCGGGGGCGCGGTGCGCTCGGGCCCGCGTTGGAGCTCGTGCACACCGGACGCGCGCCCACCCGGGCCGTGCTCACCGCCGAGCTCGGGGTCACCCGGGCGACAGCGGGGGCGGTCGCGGCCGAGCTTGAGGCGCTGGGGCTGATCCGGGTCGACGCCCGGCCCGGCGCGGCGGCCGGCTCGCAGGGCCGGCCCTCCCACCGGCTCGCGGTCGCCGACGACGGGCCGGTCGTGCTCGCCGCGCAGGTCCATGCCGACGGCTTCCGGGCCGCGCTGGTCGGCCTGGGCGGCCGGATCGTGGCCACCGCGCCCGGCTGCGAGACCGTCGACGCCGACCCGGCGAAGGTCCTCGGCTCGGTGGTGGAGGCGGGCACGGACCTGCTGCGCTCCACGGGACGGCGCTGCGTCGGCGCCGGTCTCGCCGTGCCGTCCGCGGTCGCCGAACCCGACGGCCTGGCCCTGAACCCCCTGCACCTGGCCTGGCCGGTCGGCGCGCCGGTCCGGCGGATCTTCGCCGAGTGCGTGCGCGCGGCCGGCATCACCGGGCCGGCCTTCGCGGGCAACGACGTCAACCTCGCCGCCCTCGCCGAGCACCGGCACGGCGCCGGCCGCGGTGCGCGGGACCTGCTGTGCGTTGCGACCGGGCACCGGGGCGTCGGCGGCGCCCTGGTCCTCGACGGCCGCCTCCACACCGGAAGTTCGGGTCTGGCCCTGGAGGTCGGCCACCTCACCGTCAACCCCGAGGGCCGCCCCTGCCACTGCGGCAGCCGCGGCTGCCTCGACGTAGAGGCCGATCCGCTGGCCCTCCTCACGGCGGCCGGCCTGGACCCGGGCCCCGAGATGTCCCTGCTCAGGCAGGCCGACGACCTGGTCCGCGAGCACTACGACGACCCGGCCGTCCGCACGGCCGCCGAAACGCTCATCGACCGCCTCGGCCTCGGCCTCGCGGGCCTGGTCAACATCCTCAACCCCGACCGCATCATCCTCGGCGGCCTGCACCGCACCCTCCTGGACGCCGACCCCGACCGGCTGCGCGCCGTCGTCGCCGACCGCAGCCTGTGGGGCCAGAGCGGGGGAGTGCCCATCCTGGCCTGCACCCTCGACCACAACAGCCTGGTGGGAGCGGCGGAGTTGGCCTGGCAGCCGGTCCTGGACGACCCGCTGGGAGCGCTCGCCTAGGACACCCGGCGGGCGCGGGCCCGGGTCGCCCGAGGCGGCGCGGCCGCGGCGCCCGGGACCTGCTGTGTGTGGGCACCGGGGCGTCGGCGGCGCCCTGGTCCTCGACGGCCGCCTCCGCACCGGCAGTCCGGGTCTGGCCCTGGAGGTCGGCCACCTCTTGGCCCTGTCGTCACATTCCCGCCTGCCCGGAGGCGCCTGGCACGCGCGCTCGCGGCGTTGCCGAAACGCCCGAACAGCTCCGCTGTCGGGGCGCTCCGGCGCCTTGCGATCGCACGCACCGGACGCCTCCGGGCCCGCCCTACGGGCGGACGACGGGAATGTGACGACCTAGCACGTCCGTCCGGCGCGCGGGAAGGCTCCGGGCCTCGCCGGTCCGGGGACTGCCCGAGCGGCCGGCGCCGCCGGTCGGCGGCGGGACGAGCTAGGCTCGTCGGCATGCGGATCTCCGTCTCCTCCGACATGGACGAACCCGTCGCCCGCGCCCTCGTCGCCGAGCTGGGCCGGCGCGGCCACCAGGTCACGGCCCACGGCGCGCTCAGCCCCGGCGACGACCCGCAGTGGGCCGCCTGCTCGGAGGCGGCGGCCCGGGAGGTCGCCGCCGGCCGGGCGGACCAGGCGGTCGTGTGCTGCTGGACCGGCACGGGCGCGTCCATCGCCGCGAACAAGGTGCCGGGCGTACGGGCGGCGCTGTGCACGGACGCCTACAGCGCCGACGGCGCCCGCCGCTGGAACGACGCCAACGTCCTCGCGCTCAGCCTGCGGCTGACCTCCGAACCGCTGCTGAAGGAGATCCTGGACGCCTGGTTCGCCGCCGCGGCCAGCGAGGACGCCGAGGACCGCGAGAACGTCGCCCGCGTCGAGCGGCTCGATCTGCGCGGGACCGCTTCCTGACTCAGCCGACGCTTCCCGAGCGACCGGCAAGGCTCCACAGGGCCGCCACCGGGGGCCGTCGCAGATCTGCTCGGCGCACGCACAGCCCCTGCTGCCATGCCCGCACGCCCGCAACGTCGCCCACATGGTTGACAACTGCTCCCGCCCGGCCCGGCTCGGCGGCCGCCGCTGGGGTCCCCGCTTCCGGGCCGCCTACGAGCAGATCGCCTACCCCGCCGCCGAAGCCCCGGCGAACGACGCCCTGTTGGCGTCCTTCGGCACCCACCCGGTGCACGAGGCCCTGGCCGCGGCTGCGAAGCTGCGCCCCTCCGTGGACATCTCCGTCGCCCAGGCGGGGCCGGCGGCGTTGTCAGTGCCGGTCGCTAGCCTGCGGGCATGATCGAGACAACGGACGACTCCCGTCGCTTCCCGCCGGCCCTGGCCGACGTGGCCCAGGTGGAGTTCGACTACGACGACGGCGAGGGCGTCGACTTCGAGCCGTACGGCGCCTTCGACTCCGCCGAGGAGACCACCGACTGGCTGCGCCACTGGACCGGCAACCACGAACTCGACGGCGACGCCTACCGGGTCTTCGGCCAGGACGGCACCGGCGGTCTCGTCGCCCTGTGGTGCGTGCGGCCCGGCCGGCCGCTCGCCGAGCAGCCCGTGGTGTTCTTCGGCTCCGAGGGGGAGCGGGGAGTGGTGGCGGCGAACCTGTCCGACTTCCTGTGGATCCTCGCCGACGGCCTCGGGCCCCTGGAGATCGTGGATTTCGGGCAGCGCGAGGGTCGGCCGAACCCGACACTGACCGCGCTCGCCGAGCGGCACGCCACCACTCGGCGCCGTCCCGCGCGGGAGATCGTGGACGAGGCGCAGGCCGAGTTCCCGTCGTTCTCCGACGACGTCGACGCCCTCTGCCGCTGACCTCGTTCAGGAAGGGGGAGTCCCGGTGTACTGCGCGAGCCCGTGACCGAGCGACCAGTCGGCCGACTCGTTCTCGGTCACGCTGACGAACACGTTCCGCGGCTCCGTCCCCGCGTAGGCGTGGGCCAGTTCGGCGATCCGCCGGTACAGCGCCCGCTTCCGTTCGGGTGTGCGCCCCGACCGCATGGTGATCGCGACGTACACGATGCCCTCGTCGCGCGGGACGCCGAGGTAGTCGTCCCAGCGCAGTGTGCTGTGCACGCCGTCGTGGCCGGTCACGACCTGGAAGCGGTCGTTCGGCGGGATGCCGATCGTCTCCACCAGCGCCTCGTGCACGGCCCGGCCGAGCGCGTCCAGGCGTGCCGTGTCGGTCCCCAGCGTGTCGATACGGACGAAGGGCATGCCCGCGTCCCTCCTTACGGCTCAGCGCCACCGTACGGCGAACGCCCGGCCGGGGTTCTCCGTCAGGACGCGGTCCGTCAACTCCTCGCCCAGCTCCAGCGCCAGCCGGGGCCGGACCCTGCGCAGCAGATACGGCATACCGGGGCCGCCGTCGACCGACCTGGCCCCGGCGACCACGGTGTCCCCGCCGAGCAGCAGCCGATGCCCGAAGCCGGCGTCGGCCAAGGCCCGCACGGCCTGCGGCATTCGCCAGTCGGTGGCGTGGTGGGCCAGGGACGGGCCGTCGAAGGCGAGATAGGCGCCGGCTTCGGCGGCCTGGCGCTGGACGACCGGGTCGGGGGAACGGTTGAGGTGCCCGAGGATCACCCGGTGCGGCTCCACACCGAGCCTGCCGCACAGCAGGTCGAGGACGTCCAGCGCCCCGGTCCCCATCTCCAGGTGCACGGCGATCGCCGCCCCGGTCGCGTGATGGGCCTCGGCCGCCGCGGTCATCGTCCAGCGGGCGTGCGCGTCCAGCGCGTGGAAGCCGCCCGCCACCTTGATCAGCCCGGCCCGCACCCCCGAGGTGCCGATGCCCTGCGTGAGCTCCGCGACGAACACCTCGGCGAGCCCGCCACGCAGCTCCTCCAGCAACTGCGTGCTGTAGTGCGCCGCTTGGTGCAGACCGGTCGCGCACACCACGTGCACCCCCGAGGACCGGGACAGGTCGGGCAGGTCCGCGGCCCGCCGGCCCATGCCGTACGGCGTCCACTGCACCACGGTGCCGCCGCCGGCGGCCCGGAACGCGTTCAGCTCGGCCCGGGCGGCCGCCGCGTCGTTCAGCTCCTGGCCGGGCAACCGGGGACTGCGCAGGAACAGATGGTCGTGCGCGTCGCACACGCCCAGCTCCTCGGGACGTACGTCCCCCAGCACCGTACGGATCGAACTCACCACTGCCGCCCCTCCGACAGGTCATCGCGCCCCGGAGCGGACAGGTGCAGCACCTGGAAGACGTCCCCCTCCGCCTTGGGCGCCCGGTGCTCCCACAGCGAGAAGTGCACCAGCTCCCAGCGGCTGGTGTCCACGGCGGCCGCCGCGAGCACGGCCCCGTCCTCGCCCGCCAGCCGAGCGACCTCGTCCGTCGCCTCCGCCATCACATCGGCCAGTACGACACCGTCCGGCACCCGCCGACGGCGACGCACCGCGATGCGCGCCGCACCCGAGGCGGCCGCCCCCTCCGCGTACGCGAGCCCCGACCACTGGCGCACCGACGGCCGCCCGAAGTCGTCGCTCAGCCCCTGGAAGGCCCCTCCCCACAGGAAGGAGTTCATGCCCTCCATGCTGTTCCACAGGTAGAACGGCGCGTACTGGTTGACCGGTGAGCCGTCCACCCCGCGCTCGCGCAGCAGGTAGGTCTTGAACCCGAGCCCCTCCCAGTCGTCCAGCAGATGCCCGACCCGGGCGACACGGTCGCGGATGACGTTCGTGTCGTAGTCGGCGGGGAGGGTCAGCTCGTACTGCATGGCGTGCATCGGATGCCTCCTCAGGCGGGTCGCGGCGCGAGCAGGGACAGCAGTCCCCGGACGCCGGCGTCGAAGTCGGCGGGGGAGCCGGAGGCGCGGGCGAGCACATAACCGCCCTGGACGGTCGCGAGGACGGCCGAGGCGATCTGCTCGCCGTCCAGCGAGGGCGCGAACTCGCCGAGCTCCTTGCCCTCCTCCACGATCCCCGCGATCAGCTCGCGGATCGCGTCCAGCGTCTCGTCGACCGGAGCGCGCAGCTCGGCACTGGCGACGACGTCCGGGTCCATGGTCAGCCGTCCCACCGGGCAGCCCCGCAACACGTCGCGCTCGCGCAGCAGATACCCCTCGATGCGCTCGTACGGACTCCCCGGCCCGCCCAGGACTCCCTCGGCGGTGGCCCGCAGCTCCGCGG
The DNA here is from genome assembly GCF_006715395.1 of Streptomyces sp. SLBN-31. NCBI lineage: Bacteria > Bacillati > Actinomycetota > Actinomycetes > Kitasatosporales > Streptomycetaceae > Streptomyces > Streptomyces sp. SLBN-31. The sequence continues at coordinate 1,036,834 of NZ_VFNC01000002.1, read as the reverse complement.
CCGTCCGCCGGATCGCCGCCAGCGCGAGGTCGGGCTTCCCCTTGAAGTGGTGGTACATGCTGCCCTGCCCGGCGCCCGCGCGCTCCAGGATCGCCTTGGGGCTCGTGCCCACGTAACCGCGCTCCCACAGCAGCTCGCGCGTGGACTCCACGAGACGGTCCGAAGTGCTCTCCGAGGTGCTCATGCACGCACTGTACATACTAGTAGTTACAGAAGTCGAGAGCGCGAGGGAGCAGCGCACGAGCCCGCCGGTACTCCCCAGGAGGTATCCGCACTGCCGCTGGGCGTACGACGACCCGGACCCCCTGCCGGCGCCAGTCTCGAGGCATCACCACCGACAACCACTCAGGAGATGAACCGAGATGCAGAGCCTCGCGGACTGGCACGGCGGCCCCGGCCCCTGGATGCTCCTCTTCCCGCTGATCTGGGCGGCCGTCGTGATCGGCGTCGCCACCTTCCTGCGCCGCACCGTCTGGCGCGGCCGCCGGGGCCCCTGGCGCCCGATGGACGACCCACGCCCCTCCGGCGACTCACCCCTCGCGGTGCTCGGCCGCCGCTTCGCCTCGGGCGAGATCGACGAGGACGAGTACTGGCGCCGACTGTCCGTCCTGGACGAGCAGTTCGGCCGCACGAAGGGCGGCGCGGCATGACGACCGCGACCACCGTGCGCGCGGCCGCCCGGGTCGCCGACGCCGTGAAGGTGTACGGCCGTGGCGACACCGCGGTGAGGGCCCTGGACGGGGTGAGCGTCGACTTCCCGGCCGGCCGCTTCACCGCGATCATGGGGCCCTCGGGCTCCGGCAAGTCCACCTTGATGCACTGCGCCGCCGGCCTGGACACCCTCACCTCCGGCACCGCCCACATCGGCGACACCGACCTCGGCACGCTGGACGACCGCCGCCTCACCCTGCTGCGCCGTGACCGCGTCGGCTTCGTCTTCCAGGCCTTCAACCTCGTCCCGACGCTCACGGTGGCCGAGAACATCACGCTTCCCCTCGACCTCGCGGGCGGCAAACGCGACCAGGAGTGGCTCGATGCGCTGATCGACGTCGTCGGCCTGCGCGACCGCCTCCACCACCGTCCCTCCGAACTTTCCGGCGGGCAGCAGCAACGCGTCGCCGTGGCACGGGCGTTCGCCGGACGGCCGCACGTCGTCTTCGCCGACGAACCCACCGGAAACCTCGACTCGCGCGCCGGCGGCGAAGTCCTCGGCCTGCTGGGCCGGGCCGTCCGCCAGACCTCCCGCACCGTCGTCATGGTCACCCACGACCCGGTCGCCGCGGCCCACGCCGACGAGGTCGTCTTCCTGGCCGACGGCCGTCTCGTCGACCGCATGGAAGCCCCGACCGCCGACCGGGTCCTGGACCGCATGAAAGCCTTCGAGGTGCCCGCATGAACGCCGCCGTACGCCTGAGCGCGTCCTCCCTGCGCGCCCACAAACGCCGCTTCGCCGGTACCTTCCTCGCCGTCTTCCTCGGCGTCGCGTTCCTGGCCGGCACCCTCGTCATGGGCGACACCCTGCGCGCCGGCTTCGACACCATGTTCGGCAGGGCCGCCGCCGGCACGGACGCCGTCGTCCGCAGCGCCGACGCCATCACCACCCCCGGCGAGAGCCAGGGCACCCGCCAACCGGTCCCCGCGGCCCTCGCGAACACGATCGAGAGGGTGCCGGGCGTCGCGGCCGCCGAACCCGACATCGAGGGCGCCGGCCAACTCGTCGGCAAGGACGGCAAGGCGATCGGCGGCAAGGGCCCGCCCACCCTCGCCGGCAACTGGATCACCGACCCCGAACTCAACCCCTACCGGCTCGCCGAAGGCCGCGCCCCGCGGGCGACCGGGGAAGTCGTCATCAACCGGGGCGCCGCCGCCAAGGGCCACCTGAGGATCGGCGACACGACCACACTGCGCACCCCCGACCCGGTCCGGGTGACCGTCGTGGGCCTCGCGACCTTCGCGGGCGAGGACGGCATGGCCCAGGTCACCTTCACCGGCATGACCCGCGCCGACGCCGAGAAGTACCTCACCGCCCGCCCCGGCGAGGCGGCGAGCATCAAGGTCCGGGCGGACTCCGGCACCACCCAGCGAGAACTGGTCGCCCGCCTGACTCCCGTACTCCCCAAGGGAGTCGATGCGATCACCGGCCAGGAGTCGGCCCAGGAGAACACGGACATGATCTCCAGCCAGTTCCTGACCCTCTTCACGACCTTCCTGCTCGTCTTCTCCGGCATCGCCCTCCTCGTCGCGACCTTCTCCATCCACAACACCTTCGCGATCGTCGTGGCCCAACGCACCCGGGAGAACGCCCTGTTGCGTGCCCTGGGCGCCTCCCGCCGCCAGATCACCGCCACGACTCTCATCGAGGCCACGGCGGTCGCCGTGACAGCGTCCGCCGCCGGTCTCGCAGGCGGCATCGGCATGGCGGCCGGCCTGCAGGCCCTCTTCCCGGCGATCGGATTCCCCTTCCCCGACGGCGACTTGGTCATCAAGTCCCTCTCCCTGACGATCCCGCTGGCCGTCGGCATCACCGTCTGCCTGGCCTCCGCCCTCCTGCCGGCGCTACGAGCGGGCCGCATCGCCCCGCTGGCAGCCCTGCGCGAGACGGCCGTCGACGCCTCGGCCGCCTCCCGCACCCGGGCCGTCACCGGCACGACGATGGCGGTCCTCGCCGCGGCCGCGACCCTCTACGGCGTCCTGGCCTCACCCTCCCTGCCGCTGGCGGGACTTGGCGCCGTACTCGCCCTGGCCTCCTTCATCGTCCTGGGCCCGGTCGCCGCCACGAAGGTCGTACGGATCCTCGGCGCCCCCCTGGACCGACTGCGCGGCGTCACCGGCTCCCTGGCCCGCCGCAACGCCCTGCGCAGTCCCAAGCGGACGGCGGCCACCGCCGGCGCCCTGATGATCGGGGTGGCGGTCGTCTCCCTGTTCACGGTCTTCGCCGCGTCCCTCAAGGCGACCATGGACCAGACCGTCTCCCGCTCCTTCGCGGGCGACGTGGCGGTCAGCACCCCGTCCTTCGGCGCGGGCGGCAGCGGACTGAGCCCCCGCCTGGCCGGGGCGATCCGTCAACTGCCCCAGGTCGACACGGCGGTGGGCCTCGGCCGAGGAGTGGCCGAGGTCGACGGCAAGGGCCGCGCCCTCACCGTCACCGACCCCGTCGCCCTGAAACGCACCTTCGACCTCGGCAGGATCGACGGTTCCCTCGCCGGCCTGGGCACCGACGGCATCGCGATCACCCGCTCCGAGGCCACCCGCCAACACCTGGCCACCGGCGACAAGGCCCGGCTGGCCTTCACCGACGGCCGGAGGCGGACCTTCACGGTCCGCGCGGTCTACGGCCGCTCCGAACTCGCCGGCGACTACGTCATCACCCGCGCCGCCTGGGCCCCGCACCGCACCCAGGACTCCGACACGCTCGTCGCCGTCACCTTCAAGCCGGGCGTGAGCACGAAGCAGGGCAAGAACGTGGTCGAACAGGTCGCCACCCGTTACGGCGATCCCGCCGTCCAGACCCGCGAGGAGTACGCGCAGTCCTCGGCCGGAGGCATCGACATGATGCTGACCCTGGTCTACGCGCTCCTGGCCCTCGCGGTGCTCATCGCCCTGCTGGGCATCGCCAACACCCTCACCCTGGCGATCCACGAGCGCACCCGCGAACTCGGCCTGCTGCGCGCCGTCGGCCAGACCCGCTCCCAACTGCGGGCCATGGTCCGCTGGGAGTCGGTCCTCGTGGCGGCCTTCGGCACGGCGGGTGGCCTGGGCCTGGGCGCCTTCCTCGGCTGGGTCCTGGTCAAGGCCTCGGACGGGGCGAGCGACAGCAGCTTCGCCTTCGCCCTCCCGCCGACCCGTCTGCTGGTCGTCACCCTCGTGGGCCTGACGGCAGGCGCCCTGGCAGGCCTGCGCCCGGCCCGCAGAGCGGCGCGCCTGGACGTACTACGCGCGATAGCAACGGAGTGAAGAACAACTCCGGGCAAGAGCCCACCCACGCCCCCTGTGCCAACGCGCCGGCCGCGAGGGAGCCGCAGGGGGCGCGTCGGTGTCGAGAGGGCGAACGCGCGGAGGCGGGCAGCACCGAGCACGATCGCCCCCTCGACACCGACACAAAGCGCCCCCGGAGGCGACCGAGCAATCCAAAGGGTGAGGGCACTACAGCCGGTAAACCCAACTACAGCGCCAACTCAGCCCCGATAGCACCCCGGCCCCCCATCACCGCCCGGTCAACCGACAACGGCCGACCGGGCGGGAGCATGCCCGGCCCTGTGCCCCTCCACCGCGTGCTCGGGCTCGACGAAGCGCCGTACGGGTTTCTCGGCCGTACGCCGTGGGCGCCGGCTGGGCGCGGTGACCGTCACGGCGGATGCGGGGAGCGTGAACCACACGACCTTGCCGGACTCGCCCTCGGGCCGTACCCCCCAGCTCTCGCTCACCGCGGCCACCATGGCGAGCCCGCGCCCGCTGGTGGCGCAAGGCTCCACGTCCCGCACTTCGGGCAGGCGCGGGTCGTGGTCGCGCACCGAGACCGTGAGCCTGTCCAGCAGAAGCTCGATCTTGACGGTGCACTGTTTGTCCGGTTGGGCGTGCCGGTGGACGTTGGTCAGCAGCTCGGTCACGGCGAGCGCGGCCCGGTCTATGAGGGGATCGAGATGCCAGTAGCGCAACTGCGCTGAAAGGATTCTGCGGACCTGGCCGATCCGCGACGGCAGGGCTTGGAGCTCCACCGTGCAGTGCCTGCTTGGGTGACTGATCACGGCTGCGACTCCCCGACTTGAGGTCCGGAAGAACACGGAGTTCGGATGCAGCAGCGGCCCGGACGGAGATGGTCGGCTGCTGTCGTGCCCGGCGGGCTGGTTCGCAGCGTTATCGCCGGTAAACCCAGAGTGACGTGAGACCAGCGTGACGCAAGAGGCGCGGGACCGCAACTCGCCGTCACCCCGCGCGGGCTCTGCGTCATCGGACCAGGCCGGGTCAGCCCCCGCGCCCCGCGGCCCTCCGCACGGCTTCGATGAACCGCCGTGCCGCCGGCGGCCCCCCTTCGCCCGGCGCGGGGTCGTGGTCGCCGAGTGTGAGCGTGTAGCGCTTGCCGTTGAGGTCGGCGAGCGCCCGGTCGTCGGCCGCGAACCACGGCTTGGAGGCGCGCACTGTCTGTATCGGCGCGCTGTCGATCTCGCTGCCGTAACTGGTCAGCAGCTGCACTCTGCCGTCCGTGATCCGGACCTGCCCGGCCCGGGTGAGCGAACGCAGCCGCTTCTCGATCCGCACGCCCGTAGCCGTGAACTCCGGCTCCGCCATGCCGTATGCCCCCTCGTACGCGTGGGTGCGCCGGCCCGTGGCTCCTTCGCGGGCTCCGGTCCAGCGCCTTTCGTGATCCAGTGTGCCGCCCCGTTCGGTGCAGTCTGCCCGCACCCGCCGTCGAGCACCAGTGCGCATGGCGCGCTCGCACCGGGCATCCGGAGCACTCGCGCGAATGCGCCCCCACGCCCGCCCGATCGCGCCCCCAGGTGTCCTTTGGGCTGCTCAAAGGGGTGTTTATGCAGGTGAGACGGGTGCGGAAGGTGTCTATGATCGAGGTGTCGGCAGCGCGACACGCCGTCGGCGCGAAGCGTAAGGAGCCCGTGGTGAGCACCACACAGCAAGCCCCGACCGGCGAAACCCTCGACGTCGACCACAGCGACGCCGCCTACCGCCACTGGCTGAAAGAAGCCGTGCGAAAGGTCCAGGCCGACGCCAACCGCTCGGCCGACACCCACCTCCTGCGCTTCCCGCTGCCCGAGAAGTGGGGCATCGACCTGTACCTGAAGGACGAGTCGACCCACCCGACCGGCAGCCTCAAGCACCGCCTCGCCCGCTCGCTCTTCCTCTACGGACTGTGCAACGGCTGGATCCGGCCGGGCCGCCCGGTGATCGAGGCGTCCAGCGGCTCGACGGCCGTGTCGGAGGCGTACTTCGCGAAGCTGATCGGCGTGCCCTTCATCGCCGTCATGCCACGCACGACGAGCGCCGAGAAGTGCCGACTGATCGAGTTCCACGGCGGGCAGTGCCACTTCGTGGACGACTCGCGGAAGATGTACGAGGAGTCGGCCCGCCTGGCTGCGGAGACGGGCGGCCACTACATGGACCAGTTCACCTACGCCGAGCGGGCCACCGACTGGCGAGGCAACAACAACATCGCCGAATCCATCTTCCGTCAGCTTGAGTTGGAGCGGTTCCCGGAGCCCGCGTGGATCGTCGCGACGGCCGGCACCGGCGGCACCTCGGCGACCCTCGCCCGCTACGTGCACTACATGCAGTACGACACTCGTATCTGCGTCGCCGACCCGGAGAACTCCTGCTTCTTCGACGGCTGGACCACCGGCGATCCGGACGTCACCTGCGACTGCGGCTCCCGCATCGAGGGCATCGGCCGACCCCGCATGGAGCCGAGCTTCGTACCCGGCGCGATCGACCGGATGATGAAGGTTCCGGACGCGGCGAGTGTGGCTGCCGTGCGGGCCCTGGAGCGGGCCATCGGCCGCAAGGCGGGGGGTTCGACGGGCACCGGGCTGTGGAGCGCGCTGAAGATCGTCGCGGAGATGGTGGCCGCGGGACGGCAGGGGAGCGTGGTGACCCTGCTGTGCGACCCGGGCGACCGCTATCTCGACAAGTACTACTCGGACGCGTGGCTCATCGAACAGGGCCTGGACATCGCGCCGTACACCACGGCGATCGAGTCACTGCTGGCGACGGGCGTGTGGCGCTGACGGCTGCGCCCGCGCGCCCGGCCGAGATCGAGTCACTGCCGGCGACGGCCACCCGGCGCTCACGTCCGAAGTTGAATGGCTACCGCCAGGACACCGCGGCGCCCTCGGGCCACTGAGGGTGTCAGGCGCCCCGCGCCGCGCGGTTGCCCCCGATCCAGCCCGGTGCCATGCGCCCTGCGCCGTGCGGCACCCGCCGTTCCGCGCGCGGCATCAGACGCCCCGCGCCCAGCGGCGCTACCCCCGTTCCGCAAGCCGTCGGTCCAGTGACGTCACCGCGTCCCGGAAGGCTCGGCCGAGCCCGGCGCGTGCCGCCTTCATCACCCACCGGAAAGGTGCCGTCCCGTCCGCGCCGAAGGTCCACTGCACGCGCGTGCCGGTTCCGGCCGGTATCAGCCGCCACTCCTCGGCGAGTGCACGGGCGCCCGGCGCGTTGGTCACGTCGACCCGGTAGGCGTACAGCTCCGGCTCCTTGGCGGCGATGACCGTCTCCCGGAAGCGTCCGCCGCCCTTGAGCCGGATGTCGCGCCCGGCGCCGTCGTCGATCGACCGGGCGTGCGTCACGGCCGCGAACCACTCCGCCCAGCCCGGCACGTCGTCGTTGAGGGCGTGGAAGACCGTCTCGGGTGCCGCGGAGATCTCCTGTGCGAAGACCAGCCGTACCGGGGCGGTCGCGATGAAGTCGAGCCCGACAGGGCGCAGACGGTTGGCCATGAACGCGAACCCCCTTGCGGGTAAGGGTGGTTGACCTGGGCGACGTCACGATAACTGGCGTCCCGTCAGATGTCAGCACCGCCCCGCCGGGGTCAGTCCTCCGGCTCGCCCGCCACCACCAGCCGCCGCAGGTGATCGGCGATCTCCTCGCGGGCCTCGCCCGCCAGCCCCGCATCCGTCACCAGCGTGTCGACCTGCTCCAGCGCCGCGAACGAACTCAGGCCGACGACACCCCACTTGGTGTGGTCGGCGACCACCACGACCCGCCGCGCGGACTGCACCAGACGGCGGTTGGTCTCGGCCTCCGCGAGGTTCGGCGTCGACAGGCCGGCCTCGACCGATATGCCGTGCACACCGAGGAAGAGCACGTCGAAGTGGAGCGCGGCGATCGCCTGGTCGGCGACCGGCCCCACCAGCGAGTCGGACGGGGTGCGCACCCCGCCGGTCAGGACCACGGTCGCCGCGCCCTGCCGGGGTCCGGAGCTGCGCTGCGCCGCGTGGAAGACGTCGGCGACCCGCACCGAGTTGGTCACCACGGTCAGATCGGGCACGTCGACCAGCTGGTGGGCCAGCGCGTACGTCGTCGTACCGCCCGACAGAGCGATCGCGCTGCCCGGGGCGACCAGCTCGGCCGCCGACCGCGCGATGTCCTCCTTGGCCGTCAGCTCCAGACCCGACTTGGCCTCGAAACCCGGCTCGTGGGTGCTCGCCTCGACCACGGGCACCGCGCCGCCGTGCACCTTCTCCAGCACGCCCTGCCGGGCCAGCGCGTCCAGGTCGCGGCGCACGGTCATGTCCGACACGCCGAGCTTGCGCGTCAGCTCGTTCACACGGACCCCGCCCCGGCGCCGCACCTCGTCCAGGATCAGGGCGCGCCGCTGCTCCGCGAGGAGGTTCTGATTCTCACTCACGTACGCTCCGGTCCTTTCGCCACATGCAGTCCGACACGCCCGGCACACCCTCTCCGACAAGGACATTCTTCCCGGCCCCGGTGCGCGGACGTCCCATCCTCGCACGCCTTGGTCCCGGCGGCGCCACCGACTGTCACGACGCGTGCATGCCGGCCAGGCATCATCCGCCCGCCGCTTGTCACACGTATAGGGGAGATTCGGTGAGAAGAGGTGTAGGGCGCCGCCGCGGCGGAGATCCTTGAGGCCGCACGGGCACAAGCCGACGGCTCGTCATGGGGGAAGTGCGAACAGTGGAACGCGCGCAGGAAGCCGCCTCGACGGAAGGCCCCGGCCGGCCGGCCGGGAAATCCGGAATCGCCCTGGAACTGCTGGTCCACGGGGTGGGCGGCACCACTCCACAGGACATGCTCGGGGATCCGCGCACGGTGCGGGTCACCGGCGACGACACGGCCGCCGTCTTCCGAAGGGCCGAGGACACGGACGCCGAGAGCCGACCCGAGGACTATCGGGGCCGCCCGGTCCCGGAGGCCTACGTCTGGTGCAATCTCACCTCCGGCAACAGCGCGCGTGCCCTGTGGCTCCTGCTGCTGCCGTTCATGGTCGTCAACCTCGCCCACTGGATGCGCCCCACCGCTCGCGGACGCGCCCGCACGGTCCGCTTCTACGGGCTGCTCGTCCGCCTCGCCGGCCTGACCCTGACCGTGCTGCTGGTCGCCGCCGCCTGCGAGGTCGCCCTCGACCTCGCGGCCTGGCAGTGCGCCGGCACCCGCGCGTGCGCGGCGCGCCACTCCTGGCTGGGCTTTCTCTCACCGGAGGCCTCGCACGACGGCTGGTGGAGCCGCCCCGGCCGCCGCCTCGCCCTGGCCGCCCTGGTCCCCACGGCGCTCACCGGCCTGCTGTGGTACCTCTCGCGCCGCACCTGGAGCGCGTACGAATCGGTTCAGCCGGTCTCCCACCCCGACGAATCCGAGGAGGACAGCGTCCGCACCTCCCTGGGCCGCCCCGGCTTCTGGTACGGCCGCCGCCTGGTCGCCCGGCTGCGGGCCGCGCACACGGCGGCCGGTCTGCTGACGGTCGCCGCGGCCCTGGCCTCCTCGGCGGCCCGCTTCGACCGGGAACCGGGTGGCCCCGCCCTCCTCGACACGCTGGGATGGCTCCTGTACGCCGCGCTCGCCGCCAACGCCGTCGTGACGCTGTGGGTGATCTGCCGCCGTGGGCGCACCGAGAACCGTCTGGACCGGCGGCTCGACAGGCATCTCGTACGACGTCTGCCGCTGGCCGCCCTCGCACTGCTGCTGCTCGCCGCGGTGTACGCCGGCTGGGAGCGCCCGGGGTGGGAGTCGGAGGGCCGGCTGCTGGGCGGCGGCACCACGTTCGGCTCCATCGCGCTCGCCCAGGGAGGTCTGGTCATCGCCCTCGGCGTGGTGGCGCGTCTCCTGTACCGCACCCACCCCGATCCCCGGGCGGCGATGCGGGGCCTGGCCGGACCGGCCGTCGCGATGCTGGCCTGCGCCCTCGGCGGGGTGATGTCCGGCGGCGTCTCCCAGCGCCTGTCGGACTGGCTGGACGGCACCAGGGCCTCCATCGACGGGCCGCCCGTCCTGCTGACCTGGCAGTCCTCCGTCATCCCCGTCCTCCTCCTCGTCCTGCTGATGGTGTGCGGCTGGCTGGGACGCGGCACCTGGCGGCTGCGCCGCGGCGAGCTGGAGGAGGTGGAGGCCGAATACCCCGGGAAGCGCCGGGACGCCGCCCGCACCCGCGCCATCGCCACCACGCGCGCGATGGCCACGCTCACCGACCGAGGCCCTCTCATCGCCGCCGTGACCGCCGCCGCCACCCTGGTGCTGGGCGCCGCCGCGTTGGCGGGGGCCGCATTCACCGACGAGGCACCCGCCCCGGCCGCCCGCGACGGTCAGGCCTTCGTGCACGGCACCGCACAGACCGCCCAGGCGCTGGGCTCCTGGCTGATCGGCGTCGGCTTCATCCTCTTCGTCACCTGGGGCCGGCGCGCCTACAAGGACGCCTCCGCCCGCCGCACCATCGGCATCCTGTGGGACGTCGGCACCTTCTGGCCGCGCGCCGCCCACCCCTTCGCCCCGCCCTGCTACGCCGAGCGGGCGGTCCCGGACCTCACCTGGCGCATGGCCACCTGGACCCGCGCCACTGGCGGCCGACTGGTCATCTCCGGCCACTCCCAGGGCAGCGTCCTCGCCGCGGCGGCGGCCTGGCAACTCGAGCCGTCCGACCGCAAGCGGGTCGCGCTGCTGACCTACGGCTCACCCCTGGAGCGCCTCTACGGCCGCTGGTTCCCCGCCCACTTCGGCCCGGCCGCGCTCAGCTCCCTGCACCAGGAGGTCGACTGCTGGCGCAACCTCTACCGGCTGACCGACCCGATCGGCGGTCCCGTACGGCTGCCCGGCGACTGCGGCCCCGAGGTCGACCACACACCGCTGAGGGACCCCCTCGCCTACGGCCGCACCGCCCGCCATCCGCTGCCCGCGCCGATCCTCGGGCACAGCGACTACCAGGCCGACCCCGTCTTCGCCGAGGAACGGGAACGGCTGCTGGCCCGGCTGCGCCCGGAGGTGCCGGCCCCGCGCCCTCAGGGGTAGTCGGGCAGGTCCTCGGCGTAGAGGAGCGTCAGGTCGTCCGTGCTCGGCTCGTCGACCTGGGCGACCCGGCTCGCGTGCCGCTCGACCATCGCCTCGAAGGTCTGCCGCGCGGTGCGGCCGTTGCCGAACGCCGGGCCCTTCGGGATCGCCGTGAAGTACTTCAGCAGCGCCTCCGCGGTGCCCTCCGCCAGCCGGTACTCGTGCTCGTCGGCCTGCTGTCCGACGATCCGCAGCAGCTCCTCGGGGCTGTAGTCGCTGAAGGTGATGGTCCGTGAGAAACGGGACGCCACACCGGGGTTGACCGAAAGGAACCGTTCCATCTCGGCGGTGTAGCCCGCCACGATGACGACCACCGCGTCCCGGTGGTCCTCCATCAGCTTCACCAGGGTGTCGATGGCCTCCTTGCCGAAGTCCCGACCCGAGTCCTCCGGCGAGAGGGCGTAGGCCTCGTCGATGAACAGCACCCCGCCGCGCGCCCTGTCGAACGCCTCCTGGGTGCGGATCGCCGTCGACCCGATGTGCTCGCCGACCAGGTCGACACGGGAGACCTCGACGAGGTGACCCTTCTCCAGCACCCCGAGGGAGGCGAGGATCTCGCCGTAGAGGCGCGCCACGGTGGTCTTGCCGGTGCCGGGGGAGCCGGTGAAGACGAGGTGCCGCTTGACCGAGGCCGCCTTCAGGCCCGCCTGCTGCCGGCGGCGGCCCACCTCGATCATGTCGGTCAGCGCCCGCACCTCGCGCTTGACGCTGTTCAGGCCGACCAGCGCGTCGAGTTCACCGAGCACGGCCTTCGAGGTCCGCGTCGGCTGCTCCGGTTCCGCGGGGACGGCCTGCGGTCCCTGCTCGGTGACGCGCTGCCCCGGAATGGCGCCCAGCAGACCGGGGGACTGGTGCGCCGTCTGCACCGCCGTCTCCCGTGCCGCCGGCGGGCGCACGCCGGAGCCGCTCTCGTCGCTGGTGCAGTCCTCGACGTCGGGGCCCGTGCCGGCGGCGGCGTCCGGGCCGGCGTCGGCGAACTCGTAACCCCCGCGCGCGCACCGCTCCGTACGGCACTTGCGCAGCGTCGTGCGGCAGCCGTCGATCACATGGAAGCCGTAGCCGCCGCTGCCCGTCACCCGGCAGTTCAGGAAGCTGCCTCGGCCGCCGGCCGACACATAGAAGCCGGCCTCGGCGGGGGAGTCGACCGTGCACCGTTCGATGGTCGGATCGGCGCCCTTGGTGACGATCACACCGGTCTGGGTGCCGTCCACGGTGCAGTTGTTGAGGGTGCCGCCGCTGCCGTGGTCGCGGAACCAGGCGCCCGTCGCCGCGTCCCGGATCCGGCAGTCGTCGAGCTGGGCCATCGCTCCGTCACTCACCGAGACGGCCGTGTTGCGCACCTGCGACAGGTCGCTGTCGACGACGTCCGCGCGGGAACCGCGGTCCAGGACGAACAGGGCGTCGGGCACGTCGTGCACCCGGCAGGACTCCAGCACCGCCGTGGCTCCGTCACTGACCCACACCGCCGGGTAGTCGCCGGTGCTGTCGAAGATCTCGCACTGGTTGGCGTCCACCCGCGTGCCCGGGTCCCACACCGACAGGCCGTTGCGCCCGAACTGACGCACCGTCGTGCGCGTCAGCGTCAGCACCGAACGCGACCGCAGGTCGACCGCGTTCTCCGGGATGTCGTGGATACGGCAGTCAGCGAGGGTGAGGACCGCGTCCGTGTCGAGGGTGACCCCGTCCGCCGTGGTGCGGTGCACATCGCAGTCCGTCAGATGGGCGGTGGCCCGGCCGGTGATCTGCACCCCGCTGCCGCGGACCTCGTACACCTCGCAACCGACCGCCTCCAGGGCGGAGTTCTCCCCCGTCGCCGTCAGCCCCGAGCCCGAGGCGTGGTGGACCCGGCAGCGCTCCAGACGCGGGTGCGCGCCGCCGCGGACCGCGACGCCCGCCTGCCCGGCCGCGACCACCTCGCACTCCTCGAACACCCCGCTGCCGCCGTCGAGTACGGCGATGCCGATGCCCGCCGGATTGTCGACCGTGCAGCGTCGTACGGTGGGCCGCGCGCCTCCGCGCACCTCGATCCCGGCCGCCGACCGGGTCACGATCCGCACGTCCAGCAGCTCCGGCGTGCCCTCCTCGACCAGCAGCGCGGGCGCGGCCGCGTCCTGGCCCTCCACGTGCAGGTCCTGGACCACGGCGGAGGATCGCACGGTCAGCGGTACGCCGTCCAGGGGCGCGATCCGCACCGAACCGGGGGAGCCCTCGGGGCCGCGCAGCGTCACCGCCCGCTGCACGACGAGGTTCTCCCGGTAGGTGCCGGGTGCGACGGTGAGGACGTCGCCGTCGGCCGCGGCCTCCAGGGCGGCGGCGAGCGACGCGTACTCACCCGTGCGGCGCCGCCACCGCGATGTTCCGGTGTGCGTCACCTGGACCGTGCCCTGTGCCATGGCGTTGCTGTGCCCCCACCTCGTAGTACGCGGGTTCCTGCTGCCGAACGAGCTCGGCCGGTCCACCGTAGCGTGCGCGCGGGGGGTGGGTTGACCAGAGCCGGAAGGCCGTCAGCTGCCGGTGCCGGTCCTGCCCCAGTCCGGGCCCGCCCGGTCCCAGGCCCGGTCCCAACGGGCGTAACGGCGAAGGACCATGCGCCAGAGGATCAATCGCCGGGTGCCCTCGACGGCGCCCGCGGTCAGCAGGGCGGCGCCGAATCCGGCGAGCACCGCGTGGGTCGTCGCCGTCGCCGGGTCCAGCGGACGGGCCACCAGCCGGCCGTGGGTGTCCGTCCATATCGTGAAGTGGTCGCCAGGGTGCGGGGACTTGAGGGCGGCCAGGGTCACGGCGTGGTGTGCGGTGCCGTCGGGGGCCGTCCAGTCGGCGAGGACGCGGCTGCGCAGGTCGCGCGCCGAGGAGGTCTCGGGGTCGGTGTCCAGCGGGGAGCGGTCGAGCTTGTGCACCACGGTGGCCGTGACCGCGTGACGCGCGGCGCGCTGATCGCGGACGGACTGCTGAAGGGAGTTCTGGGCGACGCGGCCGACGAGGGAGCCGACCACGGGCGCGGCGGCCAGGATCAGCAGCAGGGCGACCAGCGCCACCCACGCCTCGACCAGATCGCTCGTGCGGCGCAGCGGATTGTGCCGCCAGCGCCATAGTCCGCCGATCGCTCGCACCGTCCCGCACCCCCCTTCCCCACTCCGTGATAGCCCCTGGCGGAGTCGTCCACGGCCGGGCCCCGTCGAAGAGAGAGCGAAATCACCTCCGCGGGGCCTTTCATGGAGTTCTCACCGAACATGCAACGCCCGGCGCCCCGGCGCCGGTTCCCGGGGCGCGGGTGTTGGCCGGATCTTTCGTCGAGACCTGTCGGCGGGGCCTACTCGAGGATCGTGACAGCGTCGCCGGTCCGGATGGTGCCGCGCTCGAGGGGCACCAGGTTCTGGCCGAAGACCAGCTTGTTGCCCATCCGGCGGTGGCGTCCCAGCGTGCGCAGGGGCTCCTTGCCCACCTCGGCCGTGGACTGGTCGGTCGTCGTGACGACGCAGCGCCCGCACACCTTGGCGACCCGGAAGGTCACCTCCCCGACCGCGATGCGCGTCCAGTCGTCCTCGGCCCAGGCGGCGGTGCCGGAGACGACGAGGTTGGGCCGGAACCGGTTCATCGGCAGCGGGCCCTCGGCCTGATGCGGACCCTGCGCGATCAGGGAGTTGAGGGCGTCGAGGGAGGCGTCGGTGGTGAGCAGCAGGGGATAACCGTCCGCGAAGGTCACCGTCTCGCCCGGGAGCGCGAACTCCGGCTCGACGGGGCGGCGCACAGCCGGATCGTCCATGTGCACGAGGCGGGTCCCGGCGCCCAGGTACTCGCTGCACCAGGCGTGTGCGGCCGGCTGCTCCGCGAGGACGCCCTCCACCTTGTCACCGAAGATCTCCAACGTCACCGTGCCCTGCGGCCGCGGCACCGGCACCGTCAATGGGTCCATGCCCGGGGCGGACAGCCGGACGCCGCCGCCGGGCAGGAGCTCGGCGGCGGCCAGTGCGAGACGCGGTTGCTGACGTTGTGTGACGACCTTTCCCCCGTCGTCGATCAGCGCCCAGCGCCGATCCCCGGCCAGCCCCCAGGGCTCCACGACGGCCTCCCGGGGCGCGAGGCCCCGGAACGCCTTGACCGGATGAACGTGAATCGACCGCAGCCGCGCATTCCCCATGGGGCCATCGTGCCAGGCGGCGGCGACAGCGGGGAGAGCGGCTCAGTAGCCGCGGTACTGCTGCTGGTTGTACGGATCCTGGTAGGGGGCCGCAGGACGAGGAGCCGCGGGACGCATGGCCTCGTAGCCCGTGCCGGCCGCCATGGGGCGCTGCGGCTGCTGCTGGGGGCCGGGATAGCCGCGCGGCGCGGTGGCCTGCTGCGGGATGTAGGCGGCGGGCGCCTGTTGCAGCGGTGAGGGCTGCTGCGCCTGCGGGTAGCCGTAGGAGGGCTGGGACGGGCCCGCCGGGAGGGCGGGCAGGGCCGACGGCAGCGCGGGCAGATTGCTGCCCGGCATGTCGTAGGCGGCGGGGACCCTGATCGGAGCGATCTGCGGGGTACCCCGCTCGGCGACGAGCCTGTCGTAGATCGGAGTGTCCGGGAAGGCGGAGTAGTAACCGCCGCCATAAGTGGAGCGGGGGGAGGTCATGGCACATAAGTTAAGCCCACGATGTGCTGGTTGGGGAGACCGATAAGAAGGTTGTTTTCCGTGTCTGCAGTGGCCCGGGATGCCCAATGCGATCGAACGTGCCAAAAAGGGGCGCCGCGCGGGGCCGTGATCGGGTAAAGGCCGAGTTCCGGGCGGGTTACCGGCGGGTCGCGGAGGGTCTCGTCGCGCCCCGCATGGGAGTTCGCCGCCCTGAGGAATAGGTTGTGGGCAGACGGAGAACCCGAAGGCGGCTTCCGGGCGCGGAGCGGCGCTGTGACACGCGAGGGGGCGGACATGTCAATGCCCAAAGGATCGAATACTCCGGTGCCGACGACGGCGCTGCGGGTGGAATTGGGCTGGCGCTCCGGGCCCGGGGTCCCCGATGCGGACGCCTCGGCGCTGCTGCTGGTGGGCCGCAAGGTCCGCTCCGACAGCGACTTCGTCTTCTACAACCAGCCCACGCACGCTTCCGGGGCGGTGCGGCATGAGGGCAAGAGCGACGGCGGCGGCAGGATCACCGACACCCTCCTCGTCGACCTCGCGCGCGTGGAGGCGTCGATCGAGACCGTCGTCCTTGCCGCGTCCGCCGACGGCGGTACGTTCGGACAGGTCCCGGATCTCTATATCGAAGTCCGCGATGCCGGCTCCAATGCGGTCATCGCTCGATTCGACAGCACCGGCGCGAGTCTAGAAACCGCTTTCGTCCTGGGTGAGTTCTACCGTCGGCAGGGCGCGTGGAAATTCCGTGCGGTCGGCCAGGGATACAGCAGCGGACTGGAGGGCCTCGCCACGGACTTCGGCATCACCGTGGACGAACCCCAGCAGACCCCGTCCGCCGCCGCTCCCACGGCGCCCCCGGTCGACCGGCCGGCGACCGTTCCGCCGCCCGTGACGATGCCGGCGCCGGCCGGCCCCCCGGCCCCCGTCCAGCCCCCCGCGCCCCCCACCGCACCGGTCCGCCTGAGCAAAATCACCCTGACCAAGGCGGCCCCGGCGGTCTCCCTGACCAAACAGGGCGGCACCTCCGGCGCCATGCGCGTGAACCTCAACTGGGAGGTGCGCAAGCAGTTCTCGGGATGGGGCAGCAAGCGGGGCCGCGCGGTGGCGATGCACGCCGACCTCGATCTCGACCTGTGCGCACTGTACGAACTCACCGACGGCAGCAAGGGAGTCGTACAGGCACTCGGCAACGCCTTCGGTTCCCTGAACCGCCCGCCGTACATCCACCTCGACGGCGACGACCGCACCGGCGCCGTATCCAGCGGCGAGAACCTCACCGTCAACCTCGACCACAGGGCGAGCTTCCGGCGGATCCTCGTCTTCGTGACCATCTACGAGGGAGCGCGTTCCTTCGCCGACCTGCACGCCACGGTCACCCTTCAGCCGCAGTACGGCGCGGCGATCGACTTCTCGCTCGACGAGTGCACGGTCCCCTCCACCGTGTGCGCGCTCGCCCTGATCACCAACACCGGCGGCGATCTGATCGTCCAGCGCGAGGCCCGTTATCTGGTGCCCGAGCGCGGGGTGAGCCCCCAGCGCACCGTCGACTACGCCTACGGCTGGGGCATGAACTGGACCCCCGGCCGGAAGTGACCGCCCTGGGAGCCCTCAGAGAGTCCGCTCGTCCGCGACGGTGTCCGGGCGCGCGTACGTGCGGCCCTTCCAGGCCGCGCCCCGCCCGCGGTAGTGCTGCACCGCCGAGTCCATGGTCATCAGGAGGTACAGGCACGCGGTGAACGGCAGCAGCGGGGCGAGCCACAGCGGCTGGCGGTAGTAGCGGAGCATCGGCACGTACGTGCCCGTCATCACCAGCCAGGCGAGCCCGCCGAGGACGGCCGCCGCCGGGTGTCCCGCCACCAGCCCCGCGACCAGGGCCACCGGCGGCACCAGATAGACCACCAGCAGCCCGGCGACCGTCCCGAGCAGCAGCAGGGGATTGTGGCGCAGCTGGGCGTACGCGCTGCGCGACACCATCCGCCACAGGTCGTGCAGCCGTGGATAGGGCCGGACGCTGTCCACCTTCTCGGCCAGCCCCAGCCAGATGTGCCCGCCGGCGCCCTTCACCGTCCGCGCCAGCGCCACGTCGTCGATCACGGCATGCCGGATGGCGTCCGGGATCCGCGCCCGCTCGGCGGTGTCCGCACGCATCAGGACGCAGCCGCCCGCCGCGGCGGCCGTCCGCGCCCGCCGCCCGCCGATCCGGCGGAAGGGATACAGCTGCGCGAAGAAATAGACGAACGCCGGGACCACGAGCCGCTCCCACGCGCTCTCCACCCGCAGCCGGGCCATCTGCGACACCACGTCGAAGCCGCCGGTGCGCGCCGCCGCGACCAGCTCGCGCAGAGTGTCCGGCGCGTGCGCGATGTCGGCGTCCGTCAGCAGCAGGTACTCCGGTCCCCGCGCGCGTGCCAGACCGATGCCGTGCCGCACGGCCCACAGCTTGCCCGTCCAGCCGGCCGGCGGCTCGCCGGGGGAGCCCACGGTCAGGGGCAGCCCGCCGTGGGACTTGGCCAGTTCGCGGGCCAGTTCGCCCGTGCCGTCCGAGCTGCCGTCGTCGATCAGGAAGACCTCCGCCTGCCCGGGATAGTCCTGCGCGAGCAGAGAAGGCAGGGCGGCGGGCAGGACTGCCGCCTCGTCGCGAGCCGGGACGACGACGCACACCGGGGGCCAGTCGCCGGGATCCTGGCGGGGCGGCAGCCTGACGTCCGTGCGCCAGAAGAAGCCCTGACACAGCAGCAGCCACAGCCAGGCGGCGAGGGATACGGCGGCGGTCCACACGATGGCGCTCACCCGCGCAGTCTGCCCCACCCGACCGGCCCCGAACGGCTCATCGTCTATCGTGGCCGGGTGAAGATCGCGCTCATGGACTCCGGAATCGGTCTGCTTCCCGCCGCCGCCGTGGCGCGCCGTCTGCGGCCCGACGCCGACCTCGTCCTGTCCTGGGACCCGGACGGGATGCCCTGGGGACCGCGCACGCCGGAGGACATCACCGAGCGGGCCCTGGCCGTCGCCGGAGCGGCCGCGGAGCACGACCCGGACGTGCTGATCGTCGCCTGCAACACCGCCTCCGTGCACTCGCTGCCCGCGCTGCGCGCCCGCTTCGAGCCGAAGCTGCCGATCATCGGCACCGTGCCCGCGATCAAGCCCGCCGCGGCGGGCGGCGGCCCCGTCGCGATCTGGGCGACGCCCGCCACCACCGGCAGCCCCTACCAGCGGGGCCTCATCCAGGAGTTCGCGGCCGGCGTGGACGTCACCGAGGTGCCCTGCCCCGGGCTGGCGGACGCCGTGCACCACGCCGACGACGCGGCGATCGAGGCCGCCGTCGCCGCGGCCGCCGCGCGCACCCCGCGGGACGTCACCACCCTCGTCCTGGGCTGCACCAACTACGAGCTGGTCGCCGAGCGCATCCGCACAGCGGTTCAGCGGCCGGGCGAGCCGCCGCTCATCCTGCACGGCACCGCCGGCGCGGTGGTCGCCCAGGCGCTGCGCCGGATCGGCGCGCAGCCCGACCCCGAGGCCGACGTCGACGGCTCGCTGACGGTGCTGCTCAGCGGACGGCGGGCCGAGCTGCCCGCGACGGCGCTGAGGTACGAGGAGGGACGTTTCCTCCAGGCGGTCAGCACCGCGCCGTGACCGGCCGGTGCCCGGTCGGCGCAGTCACTGTCCGCGACCCGGTACCACCGCTGCGAAACCTGGGTAACCTCATCGGTATGAGGGACCACCCCCACGACGAGAGCCCCCCGCACCCCGACGTCTGGACCGGACGTGCCACCAACCGCGCCCAGTGGCTGCTGGCGCTCGGCGGCGCGGCCTTCATGGCGCTCGGCGTCGAGCTGGCCGTCGACTCGGCCTGGACCTCCGGCATCGCCCCGCTGGTCATGTCCGTCGTCGGCTGCATCGCGGCCGGGCTGCTGGTCCTGTTCGGCACGCTCGCCTTCGTGCACGTGGACCTGAAGCTCGACAAGGAGTCCCTCGAGGTGCGCTGCGGCCACATCGGCGTGCCGCGCCGCCGCATCCCCCTCGACCACGTGGCCGGCGCCGAGTTCGCCCCGCACGTCACTCCGCGCCAGTGGGGCGGCTGGGGCTACCGCTGGCGGCCCGAGAAGGGCACCGCGGTCGTCGTACGCCGGGGCGAGGGCGTCGTCCTGCAACTGTGGGACGGCCACACCTTCACGATCACTGTGGACAACGCCGAGACCGCCGTACGGGTCATCAGGGCCCGCCTCCGCCCGGGCACACCGGGCAGGGCCCACTGACGGAGGGGCGGCGGGGTAAGCCGGTCGGACGTCGCAGGCTCTGAAGCCCGGATCTGTCGGTGCCGCCGCGGAAGGCCAGGGCATGCGCTGGCACGGCAGCCCGGAGATCTCGCGGCGCAGCCCGGTCGGTCCGCGGCTAGCTCTCTGTACGAGTCCTCGCGGGGAATGCCGGACGGTCGGCGGCGGGCCTGTGCTGGGACGGACCTGTTGGCCTGGCCGTGGCGGGCTCCGGCACGGCAGCCCGGAGATCTCGCGGCGCAGCCCGGTCGGTCCGCGGCTAGCTCTCTGTACGAGTCCTCGCGGGGAATGCCGGACGGTCGGCGGCAGCCCTGTGCTGGGACGGACCTGTTGGCCTGGCCGTGGCGGGCGGGTGCCGGCGCGGCGGCCCGGAGATCTTGCGGTGCGGCCCGGTCGGTCCGCGGCGCGGCTCTCTGTGCGAGTCCTCGCGGGGTATGCGGGACGGTCGGCGGCGGCCCTGTGCTGGGACGGACCTGTTGGCCTGGCCGTGGCCGGCCAGGCGGCGGGTGTTCCGCCCGCGGCCCGGAATCCGCATGGCGGCGCCCGGTCGTGCCACCGCACGATCCCTCTGAGCGGGGCCTCGCGGCGTACGCCGGACACTCCGTCGTCGGCGCCCCGGCGGGCACCGGGCCCGCGGCCCGGAATCCATGCGGCGCCGCCCGGTCGCTCCGCTGCTGCCCTCGCGGAGGCAGTCGGTGTCCCGAAGTGCGTCGTACCGACCGCCGTCTCACGGGGTCAGTCGGTCATCCCGCTCGCGGGCGCGGGTCTCGTGGCCCGGGGAGTCGTCGGTGAGGGGCCGGGCGGTGGCCAGGCCCGCCAGGAGGCCCGCACCGACCGAGACGGCGGTGAAGCTCAGCGCGTTGCCGACCGAGGCGATCGCGGCGAGCAGCGTGAGCGCCGCGCCCGCCGTGAGCACGACCGGGGTGGGGCGCGGAGAGCGCCACAGCGTGTACAGCAGCCACCCGAACACGGCCGCCAGCAGCAGTACCCCGACGACTCCCTGCTCCGCCGCCTGTTGCAACAGCGCCGAGTGCGGCTTGCCGTCGGGGAACAGGGTGCGGCTCGCCGTGGGACTCACCTCGCCGAAGCGGCCCGGCCCGACTCCGAGGGCCGCGTTGTCGCGGGACAGGCGCAGGGCGTCGTGCCACAGCCGCAGCCGGTGCGGCGTCAGCTCGCCCCGCAACGCCGCGGTCAGCCCGCCGGGCAGCGAGCCGGCGGCGACCGCCCAGGTGAGCAGGCCCACCGCGACGGCACCGAGCGCCAGACCGGCCATCCCCAGGGCGCGACGGCGCATCCGGCCGGCGGCGAGCGAGCACAGCAGTACGGCCGTACAGCCGACGAAACCACTCACCGACCCCAGCACCGGCGCGGCCACCACGATCCCGGCCGCCAGCGCGCCCAGCGCGAACCGCAGGGTCGGTGACCTGGCCTCCCACGCGGCACAGCACGCGGCACCGGTGCAGAGGGTGAGCAGGGCGGCCGTACCGCCGGCGTGTCCGAGCGGCGCGTCGATCTGCGGGCCGGCCGCTAGGCGTGGCACCACCAGCATCAGCACGAGCCCGGCGAGCACGCCCGCGCACAGCGCCGCGACCGGCAGCAGGGCGCCGCAGATCCGGCCCGCGGCGTAGCCGGCCGCCACGGCCAGCACCGCCAGCAGCACGCCCTCCGGGCGCCCGTCGTGCGCGGTCGCCGTGATCAGCGACCAGGTCGCGCAGCCGCCCAGCGCGACCACGCCCGCCGCGTCCGAAACGTTTCGTCTGTCGCCGTCCTCCCCAGGACCGGCGACGGACGTCGTCCCCGTGGAACCCACCCCGCCCCCCACACCCGACCGAAGCCCCCCGACCTCGCACGACCCGCCCGTCGAGGCCGTGACCGGCCGGGCGACTGTGGCTGGGCACACCGTAACCGCTGATGGACGTTTTGTGGATGAGTTGGACCGAGATGCGCAGGAACAGTGGGGCGGCCGGTTCCCGCGGGCCCGTGTGCTGCCATGTGGACCGCGCTGTCCCGGCCAAGGTCACCCGCCGTACACTCCCCGAGTGACCGTCACCGCAACTTCCGTGGACGAGTCGGACCAGTTGCAGCCGCGGACCGCGCCCTCCTCGCGCGCGGCGCGCCTCGTACGCCTCGTTCCGGCCCTCGCCGCCGCACTCTGCGGAGTGCTGCTCTACGTCAGTTTCCCGCCGCGCCCGCTGTGGTGGCTGGCGCTGCCGGCCTTCGCCGGTTTCGGCTGGGTGCTGCGCGGCCGCGGCTGGAAGGCGGGTCTCGGCCTCGGCTACCTCTTCGGCCTCGGCTTCCTGCTGCCCCTGCTGGTGTGGACCGGCGTGGAGGTCGGGCCCGTGCCGTGGATCGCCCTGGCCGCGATCGAGGCGATGTTCATCGCGCTGGTCGGCGCGGGCGTCGCCGCGGTGTCCAGACTGCCCGCCTGGCCGCTGTGGGCGGCGGCGGTGTGGATCGCGGGCGAGGCCGCACGCGCACGCGTGCCCTTCCACGGCTTCCCCTGGGGCAAGCTCGCCTTCGGCCAGGCCGACGGAGTGTTCCTGCCGCTCGCCGCGGTGGGCGGCACCCCGGTGCTGGGCTTCGCGGTCGTCCTGTGCGGCTTCGGCCTGTACGAGGTCGTACGCCTGGCCCTGGACGCGCGGCGCACCCGGGAGATCCGGCGGTCGGCCGCGGCCGTGGCCCTGCTGAGCGTGGCCGTGCCGGTGGCGGGCGCGGTGGCCGCCCGTGCTCTGGTCAGCGACAAGGCGCAGGACGGCTACACGACCGTCGCGCTCATCCAGGGCAACGTGCCCCGCTCCGGGCTGGAGTTCAACGCGCAGCGCAGGGCGGTGCTCGACTACCACGCGCGCGAGACCGAGCGCCTGGCCGCCGAGGTCAAGGCCGGCAAGATCGCCAGGCCCGACCTCGTACTGTGGCCGGAGAACTCCTCCGACGTCGATCCCTTCGCCAACGCCGACGCCTACGCCGTCATCGACCACGCCGCCAAGGCGATCGGCGCGCCCGTCTCGGTCGGCGGCGTCGTCGCCCGGGACGGCAAGCTGTGGAACGAGCAGATCCTCTGGGACCCGAAGAAGGGCCCGACCGACACCTACGACAAGCGGCAGATCCAGCCGTTCGGTGAGTACCTGCCGCTGCGCGGACTGATCGGCGCGATCAACGGCAACTGGACCTCGATGGTCCGCCAGGACTTCAGCCGGGGCAGCAAGCCGGGCGTGTTCACCATGGACCACGCCAAGGTCGGCCTGGTCACCTGCTACGAGGCCGCCTTCGACTGGGCCGTGCGCTCCGAGGTCACCGACGGCGCGCAGCTGATCTCCGTGCCCAGCAACAACGCGACCTTCGACCGCAGCGAGATGACCTACCAGCAGCTCGCCATGTCGCGCGTCCGCGCCGTCGAGCACAGCCGCACCGTGACCGTGCCCGTCACCAGCGGCGTCAGCGCGGTCATCATGCCGGACGGGCGGATCACCCAGAAGACCGGCATGTTCGTCCACGCCCACCTGGTGCAGAAGGTGCCCCTGCGGTCCTCCGAGACGCCCGCCACCCGGCTGGGCATCCTCCCGGAGATGGCCCTCGTGCTGGTCGCCGCCGGCGGTCTCGGCTGGGCGGTCGGCGCGGCGGTGCGTGGGCGGCGCGCGGGGGACGCGTAGCAGCGGTACGCGAGGGCCGTGCAGCCGTACGCGGGGCTGTGTAGCGGTACGCCGGGCCCACGCCCCCTGGGGTACGCCGGGACGCCGGCACCGGCCCTTTAGGGTCGGTGCCATGACGACTCCTGACTTCATCCGCGAGATCCGGGCCACCGCCGGCCACCAACTGCTCTGGCTCCCCGGCGTCAGTGCCGTCGTCCTCGACGACGAGGGCCGCGTGCTGCTCGGACAGCGCGCCGACAACCACAGGTGGGCGCTGATCTCCGGTATCCCGGACCCCGGCGAGCAGCCCGCCGCCGCCGTCGTGCGGGAGGTGGAGGAGGAGACCGGCGTCCGCGTCGCCGTCGAGCGGCTGGTCTCGGTGCGCTCCAGCAGGCAGGTCACCTACCCCAACGGTGACGTCTGCCAGTTCATGGACCTCTGCTTCCGCTGCCGCGTCCTGAGCGGCGAGGCGCGGGTGAACGACGACGAGTCGCTGGCCGTCGGCTGGTTCCCCCTGGACGAGCTGCCGGATATGACCGAGTTCCACTACTTCCGCATCAAGCAGGCCCTGTCCGACGAACCCACATGGTTCGACCCCACGGCGCCCCAATGAAGTATGTGCTTTGACCACATGTGGCGGGGGCACAGCGCTGCCTAGGGTCGTGCCATGACCCCGACCGGTGCCCTCCCGCCCCCACATGCCCTCGCCCTCGACCTCGGCGGTCGCACCGCCCTCGTCACCGGCGCCGCCAGTGGTATCGGCCGCGCCTGTGCGCTGCGGCTCGCGGCCGCCGGGGCCAAGGTCAGAGCCGTCGACCGGGACGCCGAAGGACTGGAGTCCCTGGCCCAGGAGGCCGCGGGACTCATGGGCGGCATCGAACCGCACGTCCTCGACCTCACCGACCTCGACGCCGCCGAACACGCGGCCGCGGGCACCGACGTCCTCGTCAACAACGCCGGCCTGCAGCTCGTCCGCCCCATCGAGGAGTTCCCGCCCGACGTCTTCCACACCGTGCTCACGGTCATGCTGGAGGCGCCCTTCCGGCTGATCCGCGGCGCCCTGCCGCACATGTACGGGCAGGGGTGGGGCCGCGTCGTCAACGTGTCCTCCGTCCACGGGCTGCGTGCCTCGCCCTACAAGTCCGCCTACGTGGCCGCCAAGCACGGCCTGGAGGGCCTGTCCAAGACCGCCGCCCTGGAAGGCGCCCCCCACGGGGTCACCTCGAACTGTGTGAACCCGGGCTATGTGCGCACCCCCCTCGTCGAACGGCAGCTGGCCGACCAGGCCCAGGCGCACGGCATCCCCGAGGAGCGTGTCCTGACCGAGGTGCTGCTGCAGGACAGCGCGGTGAAACGCCTCGTCGAACCGGCGGAGGTCGCCGAGGCCGTGGCGTATCTGTGCGGACCGCAGGCGTCCTTCGTCACGGGCACCTCGCTCGTCCTCGACGGCGGCTGGACCGCCCACTGATCCGGCGTACACCTGTGCGAAGAGGAGTTGTCCACAGGGCTGACGGGGCGGCCGTGGGATGGGGAATCCTGTGAGCATGTCCCGCGATCACGTGCAGTCCGCCGAGCGCTCCGCCGCCGAAGCGCCGCCCGCCGCGCTCACCGGCGTCGAGACGCCGTTCCTGGAGCTGCTGGCCAGGGGAGCGTCGGCCGACGCCTACGAGCAGCCGGTGCTGCTGGCACGCGCCGAGGGACGACCGGCCGAGACGATCGGCGCCCTGGAGCGGGCCAAGTTGCTCGCGCTGCGGGTGCGCGCGGAGCTGGAGGGTCGGCGCCGCCGCGAGGCCGAGCTGTCCGCGCTCTTCGAGACCGCCCACGACCTGGCCGGACTGCGCGACCTGGACGCGGTCCTCAGGGCGATCGTGCAGCGCGCCCGCTCCCTGCTGGGCACGGACGTCGCCTACCTCAGCCTGAACGACCCCGAGCGCGGCGACACCTACATGCGGGTGACCGAGGGCTCGGTCGCCGCCCGCTTCCAGCAGCTGCGGCTCGGCATGGGCGAGGGGCTCGGCGGGCTGGTGGCCCAGACGGCCCGCCCCTACGTCACGGACGACTACTTCAAGGACGGCCGCTTCCAGCACACCCGCACGATCGACGCCGGAGTCCGCGACGAGGGTCTGGTCGCCATTCTCGGCGTCCCCCTGATGCTGGGCCATCACGTGATCGGCGTGCTCTTCGCCGCCGACCGGCGCGCCCGCGTCTTCGAACGCGAACAGATCGCCCTGCTGGGCTCCTTCGCCGCCCTGGCCGCGGCCGCCATCGACACCGCCAACCTCCTCACCGAGACCCGCTCGGCCCTCGCCGGCCTGGAGCGGGCCAACGAGATCATCCGGGACCGCAGCGCGGTCATCGAGCGCGCCTCCGACGTCCACGACCGGCTCGCCGAGCTCGTGCTGCGCGGCGGCGGGGTGCACGACGTGGCCGCGGCCGTCTCCCAGGTCCTCGACGGCACGGTCGAGTTCACCGAAGCCGCCGACACGGCCGCGGCACCCCTGGAGGCCTCCCGGGCGGAGGGCCACGCCGTACGGCACGAGGACGACTGGATCGCCGCCGTCACCGCCGGCGGCGAACTGCTCGGCGCTCTCGTGCTGCGCGGCCACCCCGGCCTCGACCCCGTCGACCAGCTCACCCTGGAGCGGGCCGCGATGGTCACCTCGCTGCTCCTGCTGGCCAGACGCTCGGCCGCCGACGCCGAGCAGCGCGTCCGCGGCGAACTCCTGGACGACCTGCTCGACGCCCGCGACCGCGATCCGCGGCTGCTGCGCGAGCGCGCCTCCCGGCTGCACGCCGACCTCGACTCCACCCATGTCGTCCTCGCCGCGCGTCTCGACGGCCCCGCCGCCGACGCCGAGCAGGAGGCCGCCGCCCGCAGACGCCTGGGGGCCGCAGCCTCCCACCTCGCCGCGACCCGGCACGGCCTGGCCGCCGCCCGCGACGGCGGCACCGTCCTGCTGCTGCCCCTCACCGGCGACGACACCGCGACCGGCCTGGCCCGCCGCACCGCCCGCCACCTGGGCACCGCCGTCCACGAACCGGTCACCGTCGGCGCCTCCGCCCCCGTCCGGGACCTCGCCGCCCACCCCGACCACGTGGCCGCCGGCTACGCCGAGGGCCGCCGCTGCCTGGAGGCCCTGCGCCTGCTGGGCCGCGCCGGCGACGGCGCCGCCGCGGAGGACTTCGGCTTCCTCGGCCTGCTGCTCGCCGGCGACCGGGACATCGCCGGCTTCGTCGATCGCACCATAGGCCAGGTGGTCGCCTACGACGAACGCCGCGGCACCGACCTGGTGCGCACCCTGGACGCCTACTTCACCTGCGGCATGAGCCCGGCCCGCACCAAGGACGCGCTGCACGTCCACGTCAACACCGTCGCCCAGCGCCTGGAGCGCGTCGGCAGACTCCTCGGCGACGACTGGCAGGACCCCGCCCGCGCCCTGGAGATCCAACTCGCCCTGCGGCTGCACCGGTTGTCCGCACCGGCACAGCACTGACCCCCGTACGCGCGGGCGTACGGGGACCGGTGCCGAGCCCGCTCAGACGGTGCGCGCGTCCGCCGCGGGCACCGCCGTGGTCTCCGCGTCCACGGACGGCTCGACGTCGGCCAGGTCCCGGTGACGGGTCTCCTTGGCCGCGAGCACGGCGATCACCGTCAGGGCCGCCGCGGCGACGACGTACAGCGCGATCGGGGTGGAGCTGTCGTAGTCGGCCAGCAGCGCGGTGGCGATCAGCGGGGCCGGCGCGCCCGCGGCGACCGAGGCGAACTGGGCGCCGATGGAGGCACCCGAGTAGCGCATCCGGGTCGCGAACATCTCGGCGAAGAAGGCCGCCTGGGGAGCGTACATGGCCCCGTGCAGGACCAGGCCCACGGTGACGGCGAGTACCAGGGCGCCGAAGCCGCCGGTGTCGACGAGGGAGAAGAAGGGGAACATCCACAGCCCGACGCCGACCGCGCCCAGCAGGTACACCGGCCGCCGTCCGATCCGGTCCGACAGCGCGCCCCACGCCGGGATGACCGCGAAGTGCACGGCCGAGGCGATGAGCACCGCGTTCAGCGCTGTCTGCTTGGACACGCCGGCCGAGGTGGTGGCGTAGACGAGGATGAACGCGGTGATGACGTAGTAGCTGATGTTCTCGGCCATGCGGGCGCCCATCGCGACCAGCACGTCCCGCCAGTGGTGACGCAGCACGGACACCAGCGGCAGCTTCTCCGCCTCACCGCCCCGGGCCGCCTTGCGGGCCTCCGCCTGCGCCAACGCCTCCTTGAAGACGGGCGACTCGTCGACCGACAACCGGATCCACAGACCGACGACCACCAGGACCCCGGAGAGCAGGAACGGAATCCGCCAGCCCCACGATCCGAAGGCGGCGTCCGTCAACAGGGCCGTCAGCAGGGACAGCACACCGGTGGCCAGCAACTGCCCTGCGGGCGCCCCCGTCTGCGGCCACGACGCCCAGAAGCCGCGCCGCCGCGCGTCGCCGTGCTCCGACACCAGCAGCACCGCGCCGCCCCACTCACCGCCGAGCGCGAATCCCTGGACCAGCCGCAGCGTGGTCAGCAGCACGGGAGCCGCGCCGCCGACGGTCGCGTGCGTGGGCAGCAGACCGATCGCGAAGGTCGCCCCGCCCATCATCAGCAGACTCAGCACCAGCAGCTTCTTGCGCCCGATCCGGTCCCCGTAGTGCCCGAAGACCAGGGCGCCCAGCGGCCGGGCGGCGAATCCTACGGCGTACGTCAGGAACGACAGCAGCGTGCCGACCAGCGGGTCGGAGTCCGGGAAGAACAGCTTGTTGAAGACGAGCGCGGCGGCGGAACCGTAGAGGAAGAAGTCGTACCACTCGATCGTGGTGCCGATCAGGCTGGCGGCGACGATGCGCTTGAGGCTGGCGGGGGTCGGTGGAGCGGATGCTGCTGCGGAGGCCATGTGCGCCACTTCCTCGTGTGCGATGGGGACGGGTACGTGTCGGCACACCGTAGGAAGACGCACGTCGGGCGCACATGTGGCGGGGCTACATAGTTCGGCCACGACGTATCCGCGCAACCACCATGCGGTGGTGTGACAAACGTGCAGTCGGGAGCTGAGACTTTGTGAGCACCGCCCCGACTCCGGTCCCGCGCGGTCCTACGGTCCGGCCATGGACACGAGTCGTAGCAGAAGAACCCCGAAGGCCCTGCGCACGGCAGCGCTCGCGGCGCTGCTGACCACCGGGGCGCTCACCGCGGCCGCCCCAAACGCCCACGCGGGCGGCGCGCGCACCGAGACGCCGGTGGGCACCGCGGCCGGGGTCACCGAGTCCGTGGTGCGGGTCAAGGTGCCGCTGCCGGCGTCCTTCGGGGCGCGTCCGGCGGCGTGCGACTGGCTGTCGTACCTGCGCTACCGCTCCTCCGCGGGGCCGGCGGCCTCGGCCGACGCCGACCGCGTCCTGGTCGCCCAGCCGGGCATCCTGGAGGGCGCCGGAGCCTTCGACAGCGTCGCCCGCAACACCGTGACCAGCGCCGCCGAGCAGGGCGAGCACATCGAGTTCTGGGCGCTGGACCGGCGCTCCAACTGCCTGGAGGACCACACCGGCGTCGACTCCGGCGACCAGCACACCGCCGTCGACTACTACTACCGCGGCAAGCAGGTGAACGGCCGCACCTTCGCCGGGTTCGCCGACAACGGACAACTGGGCTGGATGGCGAAACTCGGCATCCGGCAGACCGTGCGCGACCAGTACGACCTGCTCACCGCCGAACTGCCCGACCAGAACCTGCGCAAGCGGAAACTGCTGTGCGGCGGGCACTCGCTCGGCGGTGTCGTCACCGGCTACTTCGCGACCGCCGACTTCGACGGCGACCCCGCCACCACCGCCGACGCCGGATACAACCAGTGCGCCGGCTACTTCGCCCTCGACACCACCGTCTCCACCTCACTCGCCGACCTGAGCGGCAGCATCCCCGACGACACCGACCTGCCCGACGTGGGCCTCGGCTACGCCGCTGTCCAGGCCGGCCTGGACAGCGGCGTCCTCCCGCGCTCGCTGTCCGCGCCGGTTCTGCTCAACCCCGAGACCATGACCCTGCTGGCCATCGCCGGGGTGGGCGCCCTGCAGAATCCCGGCGGCGAGTCCGACCTGCCGGCCTACCTGCCCTCCAACACCAACATCGAGGCGACCAACCGCTTCCTGTTCTCCAGGGACCCCACCACCTTCCTCACCGGATCGCCCTCGGTGAAGGACTTCCGGCTCACCCACCAGGCCGTGCTCGGAGCCCTGCTGGACGACAACTCCGTCCCCCTGGCCTTCCTGCAGAGCAGCGTCGGCTTCTTCGACGGCGGACCCGTCACCGACAAGAACTTCCCAGCCGCCAACGGAGGTTCACCGCAGCCAGGACTGTTCGGTACCCGGTACAAGGCCATCCCGGCCGAGCCGCACGGCCCGCTCTACACATGGCGCGATTACGACCGTGTCGGCGCCCCGGACGACCCCGGCTACCGTTCCTCCGACGGCACGCCGTTCACCGGCGCCGGTGAAGAGGTCACCGACATCCAGGAGTTGGCGCGCAGCCTGGCCCGGCAACCGCTGGACTTCACCGAGCAGTACTTCCCGACGAAGCTGGTCACCGACATCGAACTGGCCGCCTCGCCCCAGGTGAGGCAACTCGTCGTGCACCCGGACGGGCTGACCGCCGATCCGACGCTCACCGTGCTCGCGGGCGACGGACTGCTGGCCGGCCGCGTCCCCGCCGACCTGCACCCCGTCATCGCCGACGGCTACCAGCACCTGGACGTGCTCACCGCCGCGCCCGTGCAGAACGACGGACGGCCCGAGCCCGTCTCCATCAACCTCGCACGCTTCGCCGAAAACCCCCAGTGACCGGCGCACGGCACGAGCCGAGGGCCCGGGAGCAGATCCGCTCCCGGGCCCTCGGCGTGGCCGGCGCCGGCCGTCAGAGCCTGGTCGCCGCGAAGTCGGCCGCCGCGCCCGCATTGGCGGTGTAGCCGAGGTGGGCCAGGACGTCACCGCCGCCGTTCTCGCAGATCGGGTCGCCCTTGGCGCAGAAGTCGACGGTGCGGCTCTGGTAGGGGCCGGTGACGCTCTTGCCCAGGGCCCGGATCGGGTTGCCGAACAGCAGCACCGCCGCGACTCTCGGCGCCACGGCGGCGGGAAGCGTGGCCACGATGGGGCTGCCCACGACCGCGCCGTCGCTGCTGATGCCGATGGAATTGTCGACCACATTCGCGCCCTGCGAATAGCCGACGAGAATGAAACGCTGGTTGGGGCAGGCCGCCGCCTGACTGTTGACGTGGTTCACGAGGTCCGCGTTTCCCTGCGCGGCCGACGTGAGAGAAAGGTCGGCCGGGTAGTTCACCTTGTAGCCGGAGAGGCTACGGCCGGTCAGTTTCTGCTGCAGCGCGGAATACACGGGGTCGCCGACGATCGCGCCCAGCGTGCCGGGCTCGAACGTGCCGCGGGCCGCGACGACGTCGATGTCCGAGCAGGTGGCGGCCGTTGCGGCGGGCGCCGAGAGGGTGGTGAGTCCGGCCCCGCCGACCAGGGAGAGCGCGGCGAGGCACAAGCGGATACGCATGGGGATCCTTTGCGGGTCGGGCGCGTTGCGCGCCTTGGGGAAAAGGACCCCCCGAACGTATTCGCGTTCCGTCACGGGGTGTTATTGCGGGGAATTCAGAAATTCCCCTGATTTTGTTGCCCGCAGACGGGTCTCCTCGGCACGCAGCGCGAGAATCATCTCCAGGCGGGCGTCCGGGTCGTGCAGAGCGTCGCCGAAGACCTTCTCCAGTTGCCGCATCCGATAGCGGACCGTCTGCGGGTGGACGTGCAGCCGGGTGGCGACGTCGGGGACGTTGCTGCCGCTGAGCAGCCAGGCCAGCAGCGTCTCGGCGAGGCGGGCGCGCTGGCCCTCGGAGACCCGCTCCAGCGGTGCCAGGGCGCGCGCCCGGAGCTGGACGAGCAGCGGTTCGTCGCTGTGCAGCAGCAGGGTCGACAGGTGCTCGTCGCACCGCACGACACCCTGCCGGGGCAGAATGCCCCGCCCCATCAGCCCCAGCGCCAGCGACGCCCAGCGCAGCGACCGCGCGGCCTCGGCGAGCGGCACCGTCGGCCCGATCGCCGCCGGACGGCCGCGCAGCGCCAGCGCGAAGGCACGCCCGGCGAAGCGGCCGGTGCCGTCGGGATCGGGTACCAGCATCCGCGGCGGCCGCGACCCCATGTCCACGAGCGCTCCCGCCGCCGCGAGCGGCCGGTCGTCCTCGCGCCGCTCGCCGGCGGCGGCGAGCGCGACGACGGCCACGTACCGCGGCACCGACCACCGTGCCCCGTGCGCCAGTTCGTGCACGGCCTCCACCGGCACCGGCCCGTCGCCCAGCAGCAGGTCCAGCAGCCGCCGGCGCCGCCGCTCCAGCTCGTCGGTGCTGCGCAGCCGCGCGTCCGCGTACCCCTCGGCGGCCGCCTCGGCGACCTCGTGCACGGTCCGGAAGGCGAGTTCACCGAGCGTGGCCACCACCTGGGAGTCCAGCCCGAGCTCCTCCACGGTCCGGCCCATCAGCCGCCAGGCGTGCAGCCCGCCGATCCGCAGCGCCGACTGCAGCGCGTCCAGGCCGCGGCCCACCAGGGCCTCACCGCGCCCGAGTTCGTAGTACGTCGCCGCGATCGCGTCGCCCGGGCCGCGCGGGTCGGCGATGTGGTCGACGAACAGGGTGAGGGCCTGCACCACGCCGGCCCGCAGATTCCTCGTATAGGCACCGTCGGCCGGGCCCGCGTACTCGGGGACCTGTCTGCGGACCTCCTCCTCCACCTCGTCGGCGACCGCCTCGAGCCGGGAACGCAGCAGCTCGGCCAGATCGGGCGGGAGCAGTGGGGCCGCCCGCCCGGCCGGCCCCTCGTGGGGGGTGGGGACGGCCATCGAGGTCACTCCTTTCATCCGGAACAGGCTCACCCGCGCGCTGTTGCCCGTGGGACGAGGGGCATGTCCCGTGTTGGACGGACGCCCCCTGCGCTCCGTTCCGTGCCCCGACGGCACCGACATCACTCCGGCACCCCCAGCGCACGGGCGAGCATCGGCCACGACGCGGTGAACTCCTGCTTCCAGTACTGCCAGCTGTGTCCGCCGCCCGAGTAGAAGTGTTTCGTCACGGCGATGCCGAGCCGGTCGAGGGCGTCGGTGAAGCTGTGCGCCGACGGCCACAGGGCGCTCTCCAGCGCCTCGGGCAGCCAGTCGCCGATGCCGCCCAGCACACCGCTGCCGCCGGAGACGTAAAGGGGCGTGCCGCGCAGTCCCTGCGCGCGGGCCCTGGGGTTGAAGTTCTGCCAGGTGAGCAGGTCCAGCACGGGGTTGCCCCACAGGGACAGGGGCGCCAGGTTCTCGCGGGCCACGATCGCGTCGACGAGCGTCGGCACGCCGGGGAAGGTGGTGTCGAGGATGCCGCTGTAGGAGGCCGCGGCCGTGAACGCGCCCGGGTGGCGGGCCGCGTGGGCCATGGCGCCGTAGCCGCCCGTGGAGACGCCGGCGACGGCCCGCACCGCGGAGGCCCGGTAGTCGCGGGCGAGCAGCGCCGGCACCTCCGAGAGCTGGAAGGTCTCGTAGTCCGGGCCGCCCCGCCAGGCCGTGGGAATGCCCGTGGGCCCCGCGTCCGGCATGGCCACGATCAGGTTCCGGCCCTCGGTGAAGGCCTCGATGTCCGTCTCCCTCGTCCAGGACGTGTAGTCGTCGTGGGCGCCGTGCAGCAGGTACAGCACCGGGTACGTCCGCCCGGGCTGGGTGTCGAAGCCCGACGGCAGGATCAGCCGTACGGGCGCGCTGCGGCCCAGCGCGGCGGACGGGAGCGACACATCGAAGGTGCGGGCCGTCAGACGGGTGGCGGCCCGCGCGGTGCCGGTCGCGGCGCCGAAGAACGCGGCCAGTCCGGTGGCCGCCGCCTTGGCGACGGTGCGTCGGGACACTGCGGCGGTGCGGTGCGGGTGGGACATGGCGGCTCCTCGGGTCTCCGGTTCAGCGGACCTGCTCGGCGAACTCCCGCCGCAGCCGTGCGGCGAGCTCGTCGACGTGGGGCGGGTCGAGGAGCGACAGATGGTGCCCCGCGACCGGTACGACGGTCAGCCGCGGACACACCTCGTCCCAGCCGAGCGCCTCGTCGTCGCGTTCGTAGGCCGGGTCGCGCACCGTGTGCGGCGCGGGCTCGGTCGCCCGGTACAGCACCACCGGCCCGTCGTAGCGCCGTGGCCGGTGTGCCTCGCCGATCCTCAGGTCCAGGTAGGAGGCGCGCTGGTGCTCCAGCGCGGCGGCCGGCACCTCGGCGGCCTCGCGCAGGGCCCCTAGCACGGTGTCGATGCGCTCGCCGTCGTCGTCCATCGCGACGAGCTCGTCGTACGGCAGCTCCAGCCGCACCCCGTATACGTCCGCCACGTGCGCCGCGAAGCCCGTGAGGTGGGCGCGGAGCCGGTCGGCCCGGGGGTGGGGCCGTACGGAGTCGATGAGCACCACCAGCTCCACCTCGCGCCCGGCGTCCGTAAGTTGCCGCGCCGTCTCCTGCGCGACGAACCCGCCGAAGGACCAACCGCCGAGCAGGCAGGGCCCGTTCGGGTGGGCGGCCGTGATGGCCCGGGCGTAACGACGGGCCTTCTCGGTGACCGTTCCGGCTTCCTCGATCCGGTTCAGCCCGTACACCGGCCGGTCGTCGCCGAGGCGTTCGGCGAGCGTCCGGTAGACGTCGGTCGTCCCGCCCGCGGCGTGGACCAGGAAGAGCGGGGTCCCGGAACCGGTGGCGTTCAAGGTCCGCAGCGGGCCGGAGTCACCGGCGGGGAGGGCATGTCGGAGGCGGTCGGCGAGGTCGCCGAGCCGGGCAGCGCCCATCAGGTCGCGCAGCGGCAGTTCGGTCCGGAACTCGCGCTCCAGCGCGGTGCGGACGCGGACGGCCATCAACGAGTCCAGTCCGAGGTCGGCCAGCGGGGTGGCGGCGGTGAGACGGCCCGGCACATGGCCGGTGACGGCCGCGAGGTGGTGACGCAGGCGGGCGGTGACGGAGTCCTCGTCCTCCACCGGTTCCTTCTTCGGCGTCGCCGGGGGCGCAGTCCGCCCGTCCGTCCACCAGTGCCGCGCGTGCCGCCAGCGCGGCACGGGCAGGTCGGTGACGCGCCCGGCCGGCAGCGGCAGCCGCAGGCCCGCCGCGTACAGCACGCCCAACCGGCCGAGGAAGGCGGCCGAGTCGTCGGCGTCCCGGCGGAGCGTGCCGAGGGACAGGGCGCCCGGCGCGGTCCCGGTGAGGGCACGCAGCAGAACCGGGTGGGGCGAGATCTCCACGAAGGCGGTGTGACCGTCGGCCGCGGCGGCCGCGACGGCCCGGTCCAGACGGACCGGCCGCCGCAGGTTCGCGACCCAGTGGGCGGCGTCGAAGACGCTCTCCCCGCGCGGGTCGTCGAGGACGGTGGAGTAGACCCGCACCCGAGGCCGCCTGCCCTGGACGTCGACGAGCGAATGGGCCAACTCGGGCAGCAGAGGGTCGACTTGGGGGGAGTGCCCGGCGCCGACGACCTTCATCGCCTTGACCGCGCGCCCCCGGTCCTGGAGCCGTCGTACGAGGCGGGCCACCGCCGCCTCCTCCCCGGTGACGACCTGCTGTCCGGGTGAGGAGTGCACGGCGATATGGACACCGGTGAACTCCCGTGGCAGCGCGTCGACTTCGGCCTCGTCGAGGTCGACCACGGCCATCGAGCCGCCCCGCAGCCGGCTGAGCAGCCGCGCCCGTACGGCGACGATCCGCGCCCCGTCCGACAGGTCCAGGGCTCCCGAGCAGACCGCGGCGGCGACCTCGCCCACGGAGTGGCCGATGACGGCGGCGGGCTCGACACCGTGGGCGCGCCACAGTTCGGCGAGGGCCACCTGGATCCCGAACAGCACGGGCTGGGCGACCTCCAGGAGCTCCATCCCACCGCCGGAGGCGAGGTGGTCGTAGAGCGAGAACCCGCACTCGGCGGCAAGTTGGGCATCCGCCTTCTCCACCGCGGCCGCGAACGCCGGCTCCTCGGCGAGCAGTCGGCGGCCCATGCCGGCCCACTGGCTTCCGTGCCCGGAGAAGACCCACACCGGCCCGCGCCCGACACGATCCCGGTCCTCGGTCACCACCCCGTCGTGCGCCCGCCCCGAACCCAACGCGCCCAGGGCTTCGATGAGTTCGGCGCGGTCACGGGCGACGACCGCGGCCCGCACAGGACCCCGGCCGGTCCGCCCCGCGAGCGTGCGCGCGACGTCGGCCGGGTGCGCGCCGGCGCCCGCGGGGGTGCGGAGCCAGTCGGCGAGCCGGGACGCGGTGTCCCGGACCCGTTCCGCGTCGACGTCGGACAGCAAGTGCAGCCGGGCGGCCGGATTCTCGGGGGACGGAGTCGGGGCGGGCCGCCATTCCTCCAGCACCGCATGGGCGTTGGTGCCACCGAAGCCGAACCCCGAGACGCCCGCCACGGCCGTGCCGCCGTAGCGCGGCCAGGGCTCGGGCTCGGTCACCACCCGCAGCCGCGTGCCGTCCACGGCGCTGCCGGCCGCGCAGTGCAGGGACGGCGGGACGATGTCGTGGTGCAGGGCGAGGACGGTCTTGACCAGCCCGGCGATGCCCGCGGCCGACTCCAGGTGACCGAGGTTGCCCTTGACCGAGCCCAGCA
This sequence comes from Streptomyces sp. SLBN-31, assembly GCF_006715395.1. Classification (NCBI taxonomy): domain Bacteria; kingdom Bacillati; phylum Actinomycetota; class Actinomycetes; order Kitasatosporales; family Streptomycetaceae; genus Streptomyces; species Streptomyces sp. SLBN-31. Next base: position 1,000,670 of record NZ_VFNC01000002.1, on the reverse strand, counting down.
GCAGCGGCTGGTCGGGGTCGCGGTCCGTGCCCAGGACCGCGCCGAGCGCGCCCGCCTCGATCGGATCGCCGAGCGGGGTGCCGGTGCCGTGCGCCTCCACATAGTCCACTTGCGCCGGCACGACACCGGCCCGCGCGTACGCGGTGGTCAACAGGGCTTTCTGGGCCGCCGGGTTGGGAGCCAGCAGGCCGTTGGAGCGGCCGTCGGAGTTGACGGCCGTGGCCCGGATGACGGCCAGCACACGGTCGCCGTCCCGTTCGGCGTCGGACAGCCGTTTCAGCAGTACGGCGGCGCAGCCCTCGCCACGCCCGATGCCGTCCGCCGCCGCGGAGAACGGCTTGCAGCGCCCGTCCGGGGCCAGGGCCCCCGCCCGCCGGAACGCGACGGTGACGGTGGGGGAGAGCAGCAGGTTGACGCCGGCGGCGATCGCCGTGTCGCTCTCGCCCGTCCGCAGACTCACACACGCGTGGTGCACAGCGACCAGGGACGAGGAGCAGGCGGTGTCGACGGCCATGCTGGGCCCCCGGGTGTCCAGGACGTAGGCCAGCCGGCCCGCGGTGACACTGAGCGCGGCGCCCGCCGGGGCCCACGGGTCGACCGCGCCCGGGTCGGCGCCGGTGAGTCCGCCGTACTCCGGCGCCGAAACGCCCACGAACACACCGGTGTTGGTGCCCGCCAGGGAGGCGGCCGGGACGGCGGCGTGATCGAGCGTCTCGTGGACGACCTCCAGCAGGATCCGCTGCTGCGGGTCCATCACGGCGGCCTCGCGCGGGGTGATGCGGAAGAAGTCCGCGTCGAACCCCGCGATGTCGTCCAGGTAGCCGCCGTAGGGGAGCGCGTCGGCGGGCGGAAAGGGGGTGAAGTCGCGCCACCGGTCCTCGGGCACCCGACGGACCGCGTCGACACCCTCGCCCAGCAGCCGCCAGTAGTCGTCCGGTCCGTGCACCCCGCCGGGCAGCCGGCACCCGACGCCGATGACCGCCACGGGTTCGCCGGAGGCCAACGCCCCCTCGGTCGGAGCGGGTTCGCCCGACGGCAGCTGTCGTGCCGTCCCGTGTCCGCCGGAGATCCCCGGCCGGCCGTCGTCCGCGGTGGCGGCTTCCGGCGGGCCGCACAGGCGCTCCACCAGCGCCTCCCCGGTGGGTGCCTCCCACACCAGGGTCGCGGGCAGCTCACGTCCGGCCAGGGCGGACAGCTCCCCGGCCAGGGTCACCGCGTCCCGCGAGGACATGCCGAGATCCGCCAACGGCCGGTCCATCGGGGCCTGTTCGGCCGCCGTACCGCCCCACTCGGCCACCCGCCGGGCGATCAGCCGGCGCACCGCCCGCTCGTCGACGGCGCTCACCGCACCCCCTCGGCCGGGTAGGCGCCCGCCAGGTACCGCTCGCGGGTCAGCGACCGCGACACCTTGCCGCTGGAGGTCCGCGGCACGGTGCCCGGCGGTACCAGGACGACATCGGCCAGCCGCAGCCCGTGCCGGGCCGACACGGCCGCGCGCACGGCACCCTTGAGGGCAGGAACGTCGATCTCGGCCAGGGACGTGCCGCGCACGTGCTCGGCGACGACGACCACCCGCTCGCCCGAGGCGCCCGAAACCCCGAAGGCGGCGAGCCGGTCGGGCCGCAGGGCCGGGTGCGCCTCCTGGGCGGTGGCCTCCACGTCCTGCGGGTAGTGGTTGCGGCCGTCGACGACGATGAGGTCCTTCAGCCGGCCCGTGACGATCAACTGCCCCTCCAGCACGGTCCCGAGGTCTCCGGTGCGCAGCCATCCGTCGGGACCGAAGACGCGCCGGGTGTGCTCCTCCTGGTTCCAGTAGCCGCGCCCGACGTTCGGTCCCTGCACCCGGATCTCGCCGACCTCGCCCTCGGACAGGACGGCGTCCGTCACCGGGTCGGTGATGCGCACCCGCTGGCCCGCCGGTGCGCCACAGCCCGCCAGCAGCACGGCCCTGGGGTCGTCGGGCCGGGCGGGCAGCGCCTTGCCGATCGCCAGGGCATCCCGGTCGAGGGCGAAGCGGTGCGGCGGTTCGCCGGGCCGGGCGGCGCTGACGAAGACGGTGGCCTCGGCCAGTCCGTACGACGGGCAGTGCGTCGCCGGATCGAACCCCTGGGCGGCGAAGGCGGCGTGGAAGCGGTCCGCGGTGCCCGGGCGGACCGGCTCGCTGCCGTTGATCAGCGCGGCGATGTCACCCAGCCGCAGATCCGCCTTCTGCGCCTCGGTGACGGCGGCGGCGCAGTAGTCGTAGGCGAAGTTGGGTGCCGCGCTCACCGCCCGTGGGTGCGCGCCCAGCAGCCGCAGCCAGCGCACCGGCTCGTGCAGGAACGCCACCGGGTCCATCAGCACCGAGAGCAGCCCGCGCACCACCGGGGCGGCCACGCTCAGCACCAGCCCCATGTCGTGGTAGAGCGGCAGCCAGCCCACGCAGGTCACCGGGTGGGCGTCGGCGGCGTAGGCGGTCAGGGCCTGGCAGGCGTTGGCGACGACGTTGGCATGGGTGATCTCCACGCCCGCCGGGGTGCGGGTGGAGCCGGAGGTGTACTGCAGGTAGGCGACCGCCGACTCCCGCGGCGGCACCGGCTGCCACCCGTCCGCGGCCGTGTCGGGCACCTGGTCCGCGACGACGACCCGGGCCGCGGTGTCCGCGCGGAAGTCCCGCACCGCGGCGGCGGCCTGGCTCGTGGTCACCACGACCGTCGGACGCGCGTCGGCGAGCACCGCCGCGAGCCGGTCGCCGTGCCCGGGCAGGTCCGGCGGATACAGCGGTACCGCGACCAGACCGGCCGTGAGCGCGGCGAGGAAGGCGGTGACGTACTCCGTGCCCTGCGGACACAGCAGCGCGACCCGGGCGCCCGGTTCGGCGTCCTCGGCGAGCCGGGCGGCCAGGGCGCGCACCCGCAGGTCCAGGCGCCGCCAGGTCAGCGTGCGGTGGACGCCTCGGGAGCCCGGCGCGGGATGGTCGACGTAGGTGAACGCCCGGCGGTCGGGGGTGGTCTGCGCCCAGTGCCGCACGAGTTCCGGCAGGCTGCGGTGGGCGGGCACGAGCGGGGAGCGGCGGCTGTCCATCGGGCATGGCTCCTGACGTGGTCGGCGTGTGGGGCGCGGCGGTGGGAGCGGTGCGCGGGGTCAGAGAGGGCAGGGTTCAGCGGGTTCAGAGCGTTCAGTGGGTTCAGAGGGGGATGTTGCCGTGCCGGCGCTCCGGCATCGGGGCCCGCTTGCCGCGCAGGGTCCTGAGCGCGCGGCACACCTGATCGCGGGTCTCGTGCGGCGCGATGACCGCGTCGACGTAGCCGCGCTCGGCGGCGAGGTACGGGGTGCCGTGGGTGCTCTCGTACGCGGCGACGAGCCGGGCCCGCAGCGCCTGCGGGTCGGCCGCGGCGGCCAGTTCGCGCCGGTGCAGGATGCCGACGGCGCCCTCGGCGCCCATCACGGCGATACGGGCCGTGGGCCAGGCGAGGTTGACGTCGGCACCCAGGTGCTTGGAGCCCATCACCGCGTATCCGCCGCCGTAGGCCTTGCGGACGACGACGGTGACCTTGGGGACGGTCGCTTCGGCGTACGCGTACAGGAGTTTGGCGCCGCGGCGGATGATCCCCGCCTGCTCCTGGCGGACGCCGGAGAGGTAGCCCGGCACGTCGGCGAAGGTCAGCACCGGGATGCCGAACGCGTCGCAGAACCGTACGAAGCGGGCCGCCTTCTCCGAGGCGTCGATGTCCAGCACACCGGCCGCGTGCAGGGGCTGGTTGGCGACGACGCCGACGGTACGGCCCTCGACCCGGGCCAGCGCGCAGACGATGTTGGGCGCGAACAGGGCCTGGACCTCCAGGAGTTCGCCGTCGTCGACGACCGCGTGCAGGATGTCCCGCATGTCGTAGGCCTGTCCCAGCCGGTCGGGTACGACCTCGTCCAGCCAGGCGCCGTCGCGCGCCGAGCCGGGGGCGTACTCCGGGGGCCGTTCGAGGTTGTTGGCGGGCAGGTACGACAGCAGGTCGCGCACGGTGTCCAGCGCGTCCTCCTCGTCGGCGGCGAGGAAGTGCGCGTTGCCGTTGACGGTGTTGCTGGTGCGGGCGCCGCCCAGCTCCTCGGCGCTGGTGCGCTCGCCGGTGACGGCCTCGATGACGTCCGGGCCGGTGACGAACATGTGGGAGGCGCCGTCCACCATCACCGTGAGGTCGGTGATGGCAGGGGAGTAGGCGGCGCCTCCCGCGCAGGGGCCGAGGACGACGGAGATCTGCGGGATGACCCCGGAGGCCCTGACGTTGCGGCGGACCAGCTCGGCGTAGAGGGCGAGGGAGGCGACGCCCTCCTGGATGCGGGCCCCGCCGCCGTCGTTGAGCCCGACGACCGGGCAGCCGATCTTCAGGGCGAGGTCCATCAGGGCGACCGTCTTCTCGCCGAAGGCCTCGCCCATGCTGCCGCCGAAGACCGTGGAGTCCTGGGCGAACACGCAGACGGGACGGCCGTCGACCGTGCCGTGTCCGGTGACCACCCCGTCCCCGTACGGGCGCCGGGCACCGTCCCCGGCCCCGCGGGCCCGCACGAACAGACCGGTCTCGGTGAAGGAGCCCGCGTCCAGCAGCCGTTCGATCCGCTCCCGCGCACCGAGTCGCCCCCGCCGTCGCGCGCCGCCCGGGGCCACCGCCCGTACGCGGCGGCTCTCCAGTTGGGCGAGCTGCGCGGCGGTGCCGTCGGGGGCGTGCGCCGCCGTGTCCCCGTTCCGGGATGTCGTCGCCTCTCGCGTCACAGCCACCTCCGAAGTGGCTTTCGAATATGGCAGCGAGGCCACGGCGAGGGGGATGGTTGAGGGTTGTGTTTTGCGGGAGTTGAGTGCCCGGGGAGCGCGGTTAGTGCGGCGGTGACAAGGCGGGCGGGTCAGGGCTCGCGGTGCTCGTGCGCCGCGAGCTCCAGTGCCTCGGCCTCCGCCTCGGCCACCCGCTGCTCGGCCGCCACGTCGATCGAGCGGGTCAGCCACCAGTACAGCAACGCGGAGACCGGCAGTCCGATGAACAGCGAGATGTCGGCGCCGTCGAGGGCGTCGGCGACCGGCCCGGTGTAGAGGGTGCCGACGGAGAAGAACGGGATCATGACGGCGAAGCCGACCAGGTAGGCGATGATGCCGTGCCAGCCCCAACGGCCGTACAGCCCGCGCGGGTTGAAGATCTCGGCGATGGCGTAGTGGCCGCGGCGCACCACGTAGTAGTCCATCAGGTTCACCGCGGTCCACGGGATGAAGAGATAGAGGACCAGCAGCAGGAAGTTGTTGAAGTTCTCCAGGAAGTTGGACGTCGCGGCCAGTGCGCCGACCAGGGAGAGGACCGCGGTGAGGCCGATGGTGACCAGGCGGACGGCGAGGGTGGGCCGCACCCGCTTGAACGAGTCGATGGCGCTGATCAGGGTGAGCGAGCCGCCGTACATGTTCAGCGCGGTGACCGAGACCAGGCCCAGCGCGGCGAACAGCAGCACGATCGCGCCGAAGCCGCTGAACACCTTGTCACCCGCCGTGTTGATCGACCTGATCGTGTCGAAGTCCTTGCCCGCCCAGGCGGCGAGCAGGGCGCCGAGGACCATCAGCCAGATGCCGCCGAGGGCGGAGCCGAAGTAGGTCCAGTAGAAGGTCTTGCGGACCGTGACGTTCGGCGGCAGGTAGCGGGAGTAGTCGGAGACGTAGATCGCCCAGCTGATCTGGTAGCCGGCGACCACGCCGAACTGGGCCAGGAACGGCGTCCACTTGAAGGCGCCGAGGTCGAAGGAGCCGGCCGGGTAGTGCAGGGTGAGAAGGACGCCGACGGTGAAGACGCCGAAGACGACCAGGAAGGTGTAGGTCAGGAACCGTTCGGCCTTGTGGATGATGTCGTAGCCCACCAGCGCGATCACGAGGGCGAGCACGGTGACCACGACCACCCACAGCTTCACTCCGCCGTGCACGGTGGTGTGCATGGCCTCGCCCGCGAGGATCGTGTTGAAGACGTTGAAGCCCGCGTACTGGACGTAGGCGAACAGCCAGACCAGCAGGGCGCCGACGTAGCCGAACTGGGGCCGCGACTGGATCATCTGCGGCAGGCCCAGCTGGGGGCCCTGGGCCGAGTGGAAGGCCATGAAGAAGGTGCCGAGGACGGTGCCCGACACGATCGCGATGAGCGACCAGATCAGGTTGCCGCCCTCGGTGATGCTGATCAGGCCCACGGCCAGCGTGGCGATCTGCGCGTTCGACATGAACCACAGCGGGCCGAGGTGCCACAGCTTGCCGTGGCGCTCGTCCAGCGGGACGTAGTCGATGGACCGGATCTCCAGGCCCTGCACCCGCGGTTCGGACGTTGTGGTCACGGCGCCTCCAGAGAACAGATCCACCCTGTGGCCGGATTCATTCCCTGGAACGGTCTGGTCAAAGGTGGCATTGCCGACCCTTGACCAGACGCGCTCCCAGGTCAGGCAGCCGGACTCGGGAAGGTCGGGTACTCGACGCCGGAGACGTGCTGGACGACCCGGATCACCTGGCAGGAGTAGCCGAACTCGTTGTCGTACCAGAGGTAGAGGATCGCGTTGTCGCCCTCCACCTTGGTCGCGCCGGCGTCGACGATGGAGGCGTGCCGCGAGCCGATGAAGTCGCTGGAGACCGCGTCGGGGGCGGTGGTGAAGTCGATCTGGCGCTTGAGCGGCGAGGTCAGCGACACCTCGCGGAGGTGGTCGAGGACCTCCTCGCGGTCGGTCTCCCGGGCGAGCTGCAGGTTGAGGATCGCGATCGAGACGTCCGGGACCGGGACGCGGATCGAGCTGCCGGTGATCCGGGCCTTGAGGTCGGGCAGAGCCTTGGCGACGGCGGAGGCGGCGCCGGTCTCGGTGATGACCATGTTCAGCGGCGCCGAGCGGCCGCGGCGGTCGGCCTTGTGGTAGTTGTCCAGCAGGTTCTGGTCGTTGGTGAACGAGTGGACCGTCTCCACGTGGCCGCGCAGCACGCCGTACTCGTCGTCCATGGCTTTCAGTGGCGGCACGATCGCGTTGGTGGTGCAGGACGCGCAGGACAGGATCTGCTCGTCCGGCTTGATCGTGTCGTGGTTGACGCCGTGCACGATGTTCGGGACGTCGCCCTTGCCCGGCGCGGTCAGCACGACCTTGTCGATGCCGGGACGCAGGTGCTGCGACAGGCCCTCGCGGTCGCGCCACTTGCCGGTGTTGTCGATGAGGATCGCGTTGCGGATGCCGTACGCGGTGTAGTCGACCTCGGAGGGGTCGTTGGCGTAGATCACCTTGATCGCGTTGCCGTTGGCGAAGATCGTGCTCGACGCCTCGTCCACGGTGATGGTGCCCTGGAACTGCCCGTGGATGGAGTCCCGGCGCAGCAGCGAGGCCCGCTTGACGATGTCCTGCTCGCCGCCGCCGCGCACCACGATCGCGCGCAGCCGCAGTCCGTTGCCCGAGCCCGACTTCTCGATGAGCAGGCGGGCCACGAGCCGGCCGATGCGGCCGAAGCCGTACAGGACGACGTCCCGGCCCTCGCCGCGTTCGATCTTGTTGGCGCCCGTGGCACCCGCGACGGCCTCGGCGGTGAACTCCTCCACCGTCAGACCGCGGTCGTCGCCGCGGTAGGTCGCGGCGAGCATGCCGAGGTCGATCTGGGAGGGACCGAGGTCGAGCGCGGTCAGCGCCCGCAGGAACGGCATGGTCTCGGTGACCGACAGCTCCTCGCCGGCGATCTGCCGGGCGAAGCGGTGGGTCTTGAGGATGCTCACCACCGACTTGTTCACCAGGGAGCGGCTGTGCAGCAGGACGGTGACGTCCCGCTCGCGGTGCAGCTTCCCGATGAGGGGGATCATCGACTCCGCGATCTCCTCGCGGGTCTTCCAGTTGGTGAACGAGTCGTCGTTGACAGCAGTCACTGATCCATCTTTCGAGCTAGGCGGCGCTCATATGTTAAACCCTGGTTGATCGATCGTTTGAGCGGGGTTCGTCACATCCGCCTCCGCGGAAATCGAGACGATCCGGCCGCCCGTCCGTACCTGACGGGCATGGGGCACGCCCGCCCCGCCACCGCTCCGATTCAAGGGACGAACTCCATGAACGCAACCGCAGCCATCGGCGTGACCGGCCTGGGCGTGATGGGCCGCAACCTGGCGCGCAACTTCGCCCGCAACGGCTACACCGTCGCCGTCCACAACCGCTCGGCCAGTCGCACGCGCGCGCTGATCGAGGTGTACGGCGACGAGGGCGCGTTCGTGCCCGCCGAGACGGCCGAGGAGTTCGTCGCCGCCCTCGAACGCCCCCGCCGCCTCATGATCATGGTCCAGGCGGGAGCGGCCACCGACGCCGTCATCGACGAGTTCGCCCCGCTGCTGGAGCCCGGCGACATGATCATCGACGGCGGTAACGCGCACTACTCCGACACCCGCCGCCGCGAGGCCGCCCTGCGCGAAAGGGGCCTGCACTTCGTCGGCACCGGCGTCTCCGGCGGCGAGGAGGGCGCGCTGGAGGGACCGTCGATCATGGTCGGCGGCTCGGCGGAGGCGTACGACGTCCTCGGGCCGATGTTCGAAAGGATCAGCGCCAAGGTCGACGGCGAGCCCTGTGCCGCCCACATCGGCAGCGACGGCGCCGGGCATTTCGTCAAGATGGTCCACAACGGCATCGAGTACGCCGACATGCAGCTCATCGCCGAGGCCTATGACCTGCTCCGCCAGGTCGCCGGGTACACGCCCGCCGAGATCGCGGACGTCTTCCGCAGCTGGAACCGGGGCCGCCTCGGCTCCTACCTGGTGGAGATCACCGCCGAGGTCCTCGCCCACACCGACGCCGAGACCGGGGCCCCCTTCGTCGACATCGTCGCCGACGCCGCCGGCCAGAAGGGCACCGGCCGCTGGACCGTGCAGACCGCGCTCGACCTGGCCTCGCCCGTCACCGCCATTGCCCAGGCCACCTTCGCCCGCGCCGCCTCCGGCCAGAGCGAACTGCGCGCCGCCTACGCCGGGCTGCCCGGCGGCACCCGGCCCGCGCTCAGCCGTACCGAGGCCGAACGCTTCACCTCCCAGGTGGAGCACGCCCTGTACGCCTCCAAGGTCATCGCCTACGACCAGGGGCTGAAGATGATCCAGGACGCGGCCGCCGAGTACGGCTGGAAGATCGACCTCGGCACGGTCGCGAAGATCTGGCGCGGCGGCTGCATCATCCGCGCCTCCTTCCTCGACCGCATCCGCGCCGCGTACGCCGCCGACCGCGAACTGGTCAGCCTGCTCGGCGAGATGGAGTTCGCCATGGAGATCACCGACGCGCAGGTGCCCTGGCGGGAGACCGTCGCCTCCGCGGCCCGCCGCGGCATCCCCGTCCCCGCCTTCTCCGCCGCGCTCGCCCACTACGACACCCTGCGCGCCGACCGCCTGCCCGCCGCCCTCCTGCAGGGTCAGCGCGACTACTTCGGCGCCCACACCTACCTCCGCACCGACCGCCCCGGCGCCTTCCACACCCACTGGGCCGCGCCCGACCGGACCGAGACCCCCGCCTGACCCACACCGCCGTGACCCCCGGGCGAGGGGTCGTTCCCTTCTGCGTGATCCACATCAAGCGCGGACTCCTCACGGGCCGCCAGCGGCGCTCGCCGCCCTGGCGGCCCTGACCGCTCCCGCCGCCCACGCGACCGACGACGTCCCCTGCCACGGCCCCGTCGAGCGGGACCTCACCGATCCGCTCTCCGGCCGGGTGTGGCCGGGCACCACCGTCCTGCACTGCAACCTCACCCGCGGGCATGTCCCGGTGTTGGCCTCCCGCTCACCGGGCGCCCTCGTCGTCGGCCACCTCGAACAGGGCACGCGGCGAACCGGTCAGTCACCGAGATGAAGGGCCAGACCGTCCGGGACGGCACCGCCGAGAACAACTGGTGGGGCAGCACCATGGCGGACAACGGCCGCTGGGGCTGGGTCCCCGAGGTCCACTTCGCCGGCGGCGACAACAACGAGGACGACGCGGGCCTGCTCATGCCTGGCGGCTACACCTGCGCGAACGTCTGCGCACCGCTGCCGTTCTGGGCGCGCTGAGGCTCCCGAGGCGGCATCGCCCCGCGCGGTCCGGGGCGAGCGCGGCGCGGCGGTCCCCATTGATCATTGACGGCCGACCGGCCCCGACTTAGCCTCCAGCCATCACGCGCGCGACACGGGAGGTCGTCGATGGCAGGGTCCCCGGACAACCCCGAGGGCAGAGCGGCGGCCCGGCAGCTCCAGGTGGAGACGCACGGGCTCGACGTGATCGGCGACGCCGAGCGCAAGGGCACGCCCCGCACCCTGTTCTGGCCCTGGTTCGGAGCCAACGTCTCCATCCTCGGACTCAGCTACGGCGCCTTCGCGCTCGGCTTCGGGATCTCCTTCGGGCAGGCGCTGATCGCCGGGATCGTCGGCATCGTCTTCTCGTTCCTGCTGTGCGGTTTCATCGCGGTCGCCGGCAAACGCGGCTCCGCGCCGACGATGGTGCTGGGCCGGGCCGCCTACGGGGTACGCGGCAACCGCCTGCCCTCGGTGATCTCCTGGGTCCTCACCGTCGGCTGGGAGACCGTGCTGTGCGCGCTGGCCACCATGGCCACCGCCACCGTCTTCTCCCGCCTCGGCTGGGGAGGCGGGACCGAGACCAAGGTCGTCGCCCTGATCATCGTCGGCGCGCTCACCGTCGTCGGCGGAGTCATGGGCTTCGACCTGATCATGCGGCTGCAGACGGTGATCACCGTGGTCACGGGCGTCCTCACCGTCGTCTACGTCGTCCTCGTCGCCGACCACATCCACTGGAGCACCGTCAGCGCGATCCCGGCGGGCTCCGCGCAGGAGTTCATCGGCGCGCTCGTGTTCATGATGACCGGCTTCGGCCTCGGCTGGGTCAACGCCGCCGCCGACTACTCCCGCTATCTGCCGCGCGGCTCTTCCAGCCGCGGTGTGATCGGCTGGACCACCTTCGGCGCGTCGGTGGCCCCCCTGCTCCTGCTGGTCTTCGGCCTGCTGCTGGCGGGCTCCTCCGACAGGCTCGGCACCGCCGTCGCCGCCGACCCCATCGGCGCCCTCACGACCCTGCTGCCCACCTGGTTCCTGGTGCCGTTCGCCGTCGTCGCCGTCCTCGGCCTGGTCGGCGGCGCCGTCCTCGACATCTACTCCTCCGGCCTCGCCCTGCTCTCCGCGGGCCTGCGCATCCCCCGCTACCTGGCCGCGCTCATAGACGGCGTCCTCATGATCGCCGGCTCGGTCTACATCGTGTTCGTCGCCGACGACTTCCTCGGCCAGTTCATGGGCTTCCTCACCACCCTGGGCGTCCCCATCGCCGCCTGGTGCGGCATCATGCTCGCCGACCTCGCCCTGCGCCGCCGCGACTACGACGAGAGCGACCTGTACCGCCCCGCCGGCCGCTACGGCGACGTACCCCTCACCCCGCTCCTGCTCACCGTCGCCGCCACCGCCCTCGGCTGGGGCCTGGTCACCAACTCGGCCGCCCACTGGCTCACCTGGCAGGGCTACCTGCTGCAGCCCTTCGGCCTCGGCGGCAAGAGCGGCGCCTGGGCCTACGCCAACCTCGGGGTCCTCGCCGCCCTCGCCCTGGGCTTCCTCGGCACCCTCGCGCTGGGCCGCGGGCGGGTGCGCGACCAGGAAGCGCAGGCCCCGAGCCAGGCGGACGCGGGAGCGGTCGTATGACCAGCGGACTGCTCGCCGTCATCGACATGCAACGCGTCTTCGCCGAACCCGACAGCCCCTGGGCGGCACCGCGCTACGCCGAGGCCGCGGCGGGAGTACGACGCCTGCTGCCGGCCCACGGCGACCGGACCGTCTTCACCCGCTTCGTGGCCCCCACCCGCCCCGAGGGCGCCTGGCGGGCCTACTACGACCGGTGGCCCTTCGCCCGGCAGGCGCCGGATGCCCGCCTGTGGGAGCTGACCGACGACTTCGGCGACCTGGCCCCGCGCGTCCTGGACGCGCCGACCTTCGGCAAGTGGGGCCCCTCCCTCGCCGCCCTCGCGGAGCCCGAGGGCCATCTGGTCCTGGCCGGGGTGAGCACCGACTGCTGCGTGCTGTCCACCGCCCTCGCCGCCGCCGACTCCGGCATCGAAGTACTGGTCGCCGCGGACGCCTGCGCGGGCGCCGATGACGACTCGCACGCCAAGGCGCTGCACATCATGGACCTCTACCGGCCGTTGGTCCGAGTCACCACGGTCGCCCAGTTGCTCGCGGAGGCGCAGTGAGAGCCGGAACGAACCCGACCCCGAGCCCGCGACGCCGCGTGGCCCTCCTCGGCGGAGGCTTCAGCAGCGACGACGACGGGCTCCTGGACGACTGGATGCTCAGCCATGTGCGCACCGACTGGCCGCGCATCTGTTTCCTGCCGACCGCCAGCGGTGACGCGCCCGAGTACGTCGAGCGGTTCCTCGACGCCTTCCGGCCCCGTCGGCACTGCATGCCTTCCGTACTTCCGCTGTTCGAAAGGGAGTTGGACAATGACGCCCTGCGCGCGCATCTGCTCGCGCAGGACGTCGTGTACGTGGGCGGCGGCAACACCGCCAACATGCTCGCGGTGTGGCGCGTGCACGGCGTCGACCGGCTGCTGCGCGAGGCCTACGACCGCGGCACCCTGCTGTGCGGCATCAGTGCCGGCGCCAACTGCTGGGCGGAGGGCTCGCACACGGACTCCTTCGGCCCGCTGACCTTCCTGCGGGACGGACTGGGCCTGCTGCCCGGCTCCGTCTGCCCCCACTACGACAGCGAACCGGGCCGGCGCCCCTCCTACCGGTCCGCCGTCGCCGCCGGATCGCTGCCGGCCGGCTGGGCGCTGGACGACGGGACGGGCGCCCTGTTCACGGACGGCCGGCTCACGGAGACTGTGACCCGGCTGCCGCACGCCCGTGTGCACCGGGTGGAGCCGGACGGGCGCGGCGGCGCCGACGAACAGGCGCTGGAGTGCCGGCCGCTGCCCTGAACCGCCGGAGTCGGCACGGTCCGCCTCAATGCGCTGGACGAACCGCCGCGATTTCCCCGGGCGTCACGGGAATGGCCTGCCGGGGTTCGGGTACGCGAGCAGAACCGTGCCCGGACGCGATCATGCCCCGGGCAGGCCGTACGACCGCCGCTACCTGGGGACTTTCCATGGACACACCTGCCAACGACCACCCCGCCACACCGGCCCGGCAGGCGCTGGACGCGCTGGCCGTGAACACCGACGACACCGCGGCGCTGGACACCCTCGCCGGCAGCGAGGTGCTCGTGCCCGTACCCGACGACGCGAACCAGGAGGACGGCGCCGACCCCTCGGCCGTGGCGCTGCCCGTCCTCGAGCAGCCGGGCGGTGACCCGGTGGTGCCCGTGTTCACGTCGGAGGGAGAACTCGCCGACCTGCTGCCCTTCGTCTCGCGCTACCGGCTGGTGCCGCTGGGCGCGCTCGCCTCGCAGTGGCCCGCCGACGACCTGTCGCTGACCATAGACGCCGGCTCCGACCGCCCCCTGACGCTCACCTCGGAAGGCGTCCGCACCCTGCTGGCCCGGCCGTAACGCGCATCGGCCCCACGGGGCCGGCCCGCCGCTGCCCGCGAGATGTTGCGTTGGTCCCGACCGCCTAGCCGTCCTCGTCGAGGGAGCCGAGGTCGCCGGTGGCGAACCACCCGTCCCCCGAGTGCGAGGCCGATCGTGGGGCATCGTGCCGGCCCCGACCTGCGTCTCCCCGCCACTGATCGCCGGGCCTCGGCTCGGGTCACAATGGCCGCATGACATGGATCTCCGGCGTGGCCGGTGGGCTGCTGCTGGCGGTCATGGGCCTCAGTGTGCTGCGCACTCTGGTCGTACCCCGAGGCCTGTACTCGACGCTGGTGTACCGGCTGTGGTGGACGCTGCGCCGGCTGCTGCGGCTCGCTGCGCCGCGCGGTGACTACGGCGCCATCGACCGCGCGCAGACCTGGCTCGCTCCGCTGATCCTGATCGGCATGCTCGCCAGCTGGCTGGGCGGCGCCCTGGTCGGCTTCGGGCTGTTGCTGCACGCCCTGTCCGGGCTGTCCTGGGGCAGCTCCTTCCGGGAGGCGGGCTCCAGCCTGCTCACCCTCGGCTTCGCCAGCGGCGCCCGGCTGCGGCTGTCCGCACTGGACTTCGTCGCGGCGGCCACCGGCCCCGTCCTCATCGCCCTGCAGATCGCCTACCTGCCCACGCTCTACGCGGCCTACAACCGCCGTGAACTGGAGGTGACGCTGCTGCAGTCACGGGCCGGCGAACCGGCGTGGGGTCCGGAGATCCTGGCCCGGCAGTACCTCGTCGACACCGAGACCGCGCTGCCGGAGCTGTACCGGGCCTGGGAGCGGCTGGCCTCCGACATCGGCGAGAGCCACTCCACCTACCCTGTGCTGCTGGCGTTCCGCTCACCCCGGCCCTACCGGCACTGGCTGGTCGGCCTCGTCGCCGTGATGGACGCGGCGGCCATGCAGCTGGCGCTCACTCCGCGCAGCGCCCCGCCCGAGGCGCGCCTGGTGCTGCGCGCCGGGTTCACCGCCCTGCGTGATGTCGCCCGTGCCCTGCGCATACCCTTCGACCCCGATCCCGACCCGGACGCCCCGATCCAGCTCGACCCCGTCGAGTTCGAGGCCGCCGTCGCCATGCTGGAGGCGGCGGGCTTCCGCGTCGAACGCGCCACCGCCGAGGCCTGGCCGCACTTCCACGGGTGGCGGGTCAACTACGAGTCGATCGCCTACCGGTTGTGCCGCCGCTGCGACGCCGTACCGGCCCTGTGGACCGGCCCGCGCGACTTCACCTCGACCCCCATCCCCCCGCGCCGCCCGGCGGACCGCAGACCGGGCGAGGACTCCTCGGGCCGACCACCGGCAGCGGGACCGACGAAGTGAGTCAGGGCGCGGCGCGTGGCCGGGCGGGTGGTGCCGCGTCGCGTGTGTGCCCGACCGGGGCCCGTCAGAAGCCGACCGCGGTGACCAGGCAGGCGATGCCGAGAAGGAGTACGGCCGCCAGGAGCAGCGCCGTCACCGCTCACACCCGCGCGACGGCCGCGGACAGCGGGAAGGCGACGCCGGTCAGTTCCTCGGAGACGTCCCACAGGCGGCGGGCGGTGACCGGGTCGCTGGCCGCCGCGGAACGGCCGACCAGGGCCGGGGCACCGCGCATCTCGCCGAGGCCGTCCGGCCCGACGTAGCTCGCGCCGGGCAGGTCCTGGACGGCGGCGTACAGGGTGGGCAGGGCGCCCGCCTTGTTGTCCTGGGCGACGAAGCGGTTGCCGAACCGCATCAGGAGGCGGCGCACCGCGCTGCCGTCGTGGCTCTGGAGGTTGGTCGCGGCCCACCCGGGGTGCGCGGCGAGCGCCCGCATGGACGAGCCCGAGGCCTCGAGCCGGCGCTGCAGTTCCAGGGTGAACAGGAGGTTGGCGAGCTTCGACTGGCTGTAGGCCTTGATCGGGGCGTATTCGCCGGTCAGGTTGAGGTTGTCGAAGTGGATGCGCGGGCTGCCCGGCATCCGGTGCGCGCCGGAGGACACGGTCACCACCCGGTCGGTGATGTGCGGCAGCAGCAGGTTGGTCAGGGCGAAGTGGCCCAGGTGATTGGTGCCGAACTGCGTCTCGAAGCCGTCCTTCGTGGTGGACTCCGGGATGTTCATGACGCGGGCGTTGTTGACGAGCAGCTCCAGATCGCCCTGCCACTGCGCCGCGAACTCCCGCACGGAGGCAAGGTCGGCGAGGTCGAGACGGCGTACCTCCACGCTTCCGTTCACCCGCGCCGCGGCGGCCGTGCCCCGAGCCGGGTCCCGCACGGCGAGCACCACATGTGCGCCGGCGCCGGCCAGCGCCTCCACGGTGGCGATGCCCAGCCCGCTGTTGGCGCCCGTGACGACGGCGGTACGGCCGGTCTGGTCGGGGATGTCGCTGAGATTCCACTTGCTGGATCGAGTAGCCATGACCGCAAATGTAGGCGGCGCCAACAATGCTGTCAATGACAACAATGGTGACGGCGGCAACAATGTAGGCGTCACAAACATGACCGTTACACTGAAGCCCATGCACTCCCGGACTCGCCGCTACCACCACGGAGATTTGCGCGCCGCCCTGATGGCGCGAGCCGAGCAGACGCTCCGCGAGAGGGGGCCGGCCGACCTGTCGCTGCGGGAACTCGCCCGCGATCTCGGCGTCAGCCACGCCGCGCCGAGCCGTCACTTCAAGGACAAGCAGGCGCTGCTGGACGCGCTGGCGCAGGCCGGATTCGAACGGCTGCGGGAGGTCCTTGAGGCGTCACAGCAGGGGGCCGGCGAATCCTTCGCGGAGCGTTTCGACGCGATGGTCCGCGCCTACGTGGGCTTCGCCCTGGAGAACGCCGCGCTGCTGGAGCTGATGTACTCGCTCAAGCACGCCCCGGAGGCGTCCGAGGCCCTGGTCGTGGCCACCGAGCGCTGGTCGGAGCTGCTCGAGCGGCTGATCGAGGAGGGGCAGCGCAGGGGCGAGGTGCGCAAGGGGTCGCTGGAGCGGGTCGGGAGCCCGATCTTCGCGGTGCTGCACGGCTACGCCGACCTCGCGGCGACCGGACACCTGCCCCCGGAGGTCGGCGAGACGGGGCTCGACGACGTCATCGCCTTCGTGCTGCGGGGCTGCGCGCCGGACTGATCAGCCCAGGATGCGCCCCAGCGCGGCGCGCTGCAGCGGCAGGACCTCGGTGTGCAGGTCGCGCCCCTTGCGGGTGAGAGCGACGTACACGCCCCGCCGGTCCTCGGCGCAGACGGAACGCTCGACCAGGCCGTCCTTCTCCAGCCGGCCGATGAGGCGGGACAGCGCGCTCTGGCTGAGATGCACCCGCCCCACGAGGTTCTGCACCCGGCACTGGGCGCCCTCCTCGGGCGCCTCGGACGCGAGGATGTCGAGCACCTCGAAATCGCTCGCGCCCAGGCCGTGCGGGTGCAGCGCCCGGTCGATCTCGCACATCGCGCGCGCGTGCACGGACAGGATGTCCCGCCACTTCGCCTCGAGCCGGGCGTCTGCCGTCTTCACCGCCATACCCGCACGGTAACACCGAATCGGCCAGTTGTTGAGTGTGCAACTAGTGCGGATGCATGCGGCCCGCGGAACGTCAGGCGGCGGGGTCCTGGAGCAGCCCGATAAGGTTGCCGTCCGCGTCCTTCAGGGAGGCGATCAGCCTGCCGTTGCCCACGTCGCGGACGTCCTCCAGCACCTCGGCACCCGCCTCCACCAGCGCGGCCAGACGTCCCCGGATGTCGGAGACGTGCCAGTACGGCACCGGCCCGGTCCACCCCTGCGCGTGGCCGTTGGGGTTGAGACCGATGTCCTGTCCGGCGTCCTTGAAGCCGACGTAGTACGGCTCGTCCGCGTAGGGCTCCGTCTCCAGCAGGGCGCTGAACACCGCCTTCGCTCGGGCGATGTCCTTGACGGGGTAGATGATCGTGTTCAGGCCGGCGGTCATGGCGTTCTCCTCGACTCGGCGGTGTCACCGACGGATTTCGTCGGTGATGTCACGCTAGAGCGGGGGAGCGGGGTGGGGCTTCTCGGATCCTGACCGGTTGCGATTCAGACATCCGCCACCAGGAGCCGGTAGCCGACGTCGAGGGTGTCCAAGGTGACCAGACCGGCGTGCCGTGCCTGCCAGCGCCCCGCCGCGAGGTCGTCGGCGAGCGCTGCCAGCCCGGGTGCGACGGCGTCCTCGCCGGTCTGCGCGAACAGGGAGATGCCGGCCCTGACCCGAGGATCGAGATAGGCGTGGGGGCGGCGCCAGAACGCGGCGCCGAAGCCGTCCGTGCAGTCGTGCGGGACGGGCACCGGCTCCGCGCGCGCCCCGCCGAGCAGGGCCGCGAGGCGGTCGACGGCGACGGCCCGGGAGTCGTCGAAGGCGGCCGCCGCGGGCAGGTACTCGCGCACCAGCCAGAACCGCTCGCGGAAGATCCGCTGATCCCAGGTCAGAACGACGATCCGGCGGCGGGCGACCCTGCGCAGTTCGGCGATCCCGGCCGCCGGGTCGGTCCAGTGATGGACGGTCAGCAGCGCCATGACGGCGTCGGCGGCGCCGTCCCGCAGCGGAAGACGCTCGGCCACCGCGCACACCGCGGGCGCGCTCCCCAGCTGGCGCTGGGCCACCATGACCCGGCTGGGCTCGACGGCGAGCACGGTGCGCGCGGGCTCGTAGGAACCGGTGCCCGCCCCGACGTTGACCACGTCCGTGGCATCCCCGAGAGCCGCGTGTATCCGAGCGGCGATCCGTGGATCGGGCCGACGGTCCGGCCGTACGTCGTGCCGAGCGTGTCGTAGATGGCCATGCCCCTCAGTATGGGCAGGGGCACGGCCCGCGCGGCCCGGGCCGGACGCTACGTCGAGTCCCGCTTGACCAGCTCCGTCGGGAGGATCACCGCCGCCGGGTCCTCGCCGCCGATCTGCGCGAGCAGCACCCGCACCATCTCGGCGCTGATGCGGTCGTAGGGCTGCCGGATGGTGGTGAGGGCAGGGGTGGCCTCCACGGCCGCGACGGAGTCGTCGAAGCCGCCCACGGCCACGTCCTCGGGGACCCGGCGGCCCGCGCGGGCCAGCGCGGTCAGCGCGCCCTGCGCCATCAGGTCGGAGGCGACGAACACGGCGTCCATGTCCGGGGCCTGCGCCAGCAGCCGTTCGGCGCCCGCCTCCCCACTGGCGCGGCTGTAGTCGCCGGAGACGATGAGCCGGTCGTCGACGTCGATGCCCGCTTCCCCGAGCACCTCCTTGTAACCGGCGAGGCGGTCCACACCGCCCGGCAGGTCCAGCGGGCCGGTCACCATGCCGACGCGGCGGCGGCCCAGGGACAGCAGATGGCGCACCATGTCCCGGGCACCGTCCCGGTCGTCCGCCGCGACGTAACTGACCTTGGAGCCGGGCCCCATGGGCTTGCCGCACTGCACGAGGGGCACCCCCGCCTTGCGCAGCTCCTCCGCGACCGGATCGCCGGAGTGGCTGGAGACCAGCAGCACCCCGTCGACATGGCCCGCGGTGATGTAGCGCGTGATGCGACGCCGTTCGTCCTTGGTGCCCGCCAGCATCAGCAGCAGCGGCATGTCGTGCGCCGCCAGCGCCTGCGTGCAGCCGCTGAGCAGCACGTTGAAGTTCGGGTCCTCGAAGAACCGCTCCTGAGGCTCCGTCAACAGGAAGCCGACGGAGTCCGAACGGCCGGTGATCAGCGAGCGGGCGTGCCGGTTGACCACGTAGCCGGTCTTGCGGATCGCCGCGTTGACCGCCTCCGCCGCGGCCGGGCTGACGTAGTGCCCGCCGTTGAGCACCCGCGAGACGGTGCCCCGTGAGACACCGGCCTCGCGCGCCACGTCGTGGATCGTCGGCGGCCTGCGTCGGCCCCCCGTGTTGCTCATGGTCATGACTTTACGGCCCCGGAGAGCAGATCGAGGCTCCAGAAGCGCTGGATGACCAGGAAGAGCGCGATCAGCGGGAGCACCGCCAGGAAGGCTCCCGTGATCACCAGGGTGTACAGCGCGGGCTGGTTCGAGCCCTGCTCGAGCAGCGTGTACAGGCCCAGCGTGATCGGGAACTTCTCGTCGTCGCTGAGCATGATGTACGGCAGCAGGAAGTTGTTCCACACGGCCACGAACTGGAACAGGAACACCGTCACCAGGCCCGGCACCATCATCGGCAGCGCGACCCGGGTGAAGATCCGCCATTCGCCGGCGCCGTCCATCCGCCCGGCCTCCACCACGTCGGCGGGCACGGCGGCGGAGGCGTAGATCCGCGCCAGGTACACGCCGTAGGGGGAGAGGATCTGCGGCAGCAGCACCGACAGGTAGGAGTCGGTGAGGTCCACCTTCGCCAGCAGCAGGTACTGCGGGATGGCGAGGATGATCGGCGGCATGAGCACGCCCGCGAGCAGGATGTTGAAGATCGTCTCGCGGCCGCGGAACCGGTACGTCGCCAGCGCGAAGCCGCTGAACGCCGACACGCACGTCGACAGCAGCGCGCCCAGACCGGCGTACAGGGCGGAGTTGCCCATCCAGGTCCAGTACACGCCGTCGCGATAGGCGTCGAGCTGCTCGATGTTGTCGCCGAAGCCGGTGCCGGGCAGGAAGGTGAACGTGGAGAACAGCTCACTGCCCGACTTCGTGGACGCGATGATCACCCACGCCACCGGCAGCAGCGTGTAGAGCGCGCCCAGCACCAGGGTGAGCGTGGGGACCAGGGCGATACGGCGGCGCGACGGCGGCCGGCTTCGGGTGGCGCCGGTGGTGCCCGCGGCGGACGGGGCCTTGCGGACGGCGAGGGAGCTCATCGTTTCACCTCCTGCTTCTGGCGGCGGTTGGCCGCCCGCAGAAAGCCGAAGGACATCACGAGCGTCACGACAGCGATGATCACGGCCTCGGCGGCGGCCTGGTAGATGTCGCCCTTGCGGAACGCGTCCTGGTGGACGGTCATCAGCGGACTCCAGGTCAGGGGCAGGGAGTTGGTGAGCGGCTTGAGGGTCGTCGGCTCGTTGAACACCTGGAGCGTGGCGATGATCGAGAAGAAGAAGGTGAGCACCAGCGACGGCGCCACCATAGGGATCTTGATCCGCAGCGCGGTCTGCAGCGGGGTGGCGCCGTCCAGCCTCGCCGCCTCGTACACCTCGGCCGGGATCGACCGCAGCGAGGTGTAGATGACGATCATGTTGAAGCCGGTGCCGCCCCAGACCGCGATGTTCGACATGGCGAGGTACAGCGGACCGCCGTCGAGGAGGTCCGGCTGCGGCAGGTGGAGCTTTTCGAGCACGTAGTAGAAGGGGCTGACGTCCGGCAGGTACAGGAAGCCCCACATCAGCGCCGCGACGACGCCGGGGATGGCGTACGGCAGGAAGATGGCGAGCCGCGTGACGGGTGCGAACCGCACCTTGTCGGAGTCGAGCATCAGCGCGAAGAGGAGGGCGAGGCCCAGCATCACCGGTACGACGATGCAGCCGTAGCCCAGCACGCGCAGCGCCCCGTGCATCAGTTCGCTGTCGGTCAGCGCGTCGGTGTAGTTCTCGGCGCCGGCCCAGACCTCGCTCCGCGCACCCGATCCCAGGCCGAGTCCGGAGACGTGCACCTTGCGGAAGCTGAGGTAGACGGCGTAGCCGATGGGCAGCGCGAAGAAGAGCAGGAAGAGGGTCGTCGCGGGGATCAGGAAGCCGTACGGGGCCCCCTTGACCCCGTACGACCTCCGGCGGGCGGCGCTGGTCACTGAGAGACCCCGAAGCCCTGCTTCTTCAGGTCGGCGACCGTGGCGTCCTGCATTGTGTTCAGGGCGGCGACGAAGTCCGACTTGTTCTTGGCGGCGGCGCCGAAGGCGTCGTTGAAGGTGGTGTACGCGACGTTCACGTTCGGGCCCCAGGCGGAGGGCGCGGTGGTCTTCGCGATCTCGGCGGCCTTGGTGTAGAAGTCCGACTGGTTGGCGAAGTACGCCGGGGGAGTGGCGAAGGCGCCGCTGGTCTGGGCGTTCGTGGCGGCCGGGTAGATGCCGCTCTCCTTGGCCAGCGCCTGCAGCGCGGAGCCGTCGGTGTTCAGCCACGCGGCGAACTTGGCGGCGGCCTCCCGGTGGGCGGAGTCCGTGGTGACGGCCGTGGAGGAGCCGCCCCAGCTGCCGGTGACGTTCTGGCCGGCGGACCACTGGGGGAGCGGGGCCATGGCCCACTTGCCCTTCGTGGCGGGCGCGGCCGTGGTCAGCGTGCCCGGCGCCCACACGGCGGAGACCCAGGCGATCTGCTTGCCGGTGTTGAGCGCCTTGTTCCAGGCCGGGGTGTACATCGGCTGGTTGTCGACGGCGCCCTCCTTGACCAGGCCGCCCCAGAACCTTGCGACCTTCTGCGTCGCCGCGTCGTCGATGCCGACCTTCCACTTGTCGCCGGAGGTCGTCCACCACTTGGCGCCGGCCTGCTGGGCGAGGCCCGCGAACAGGCCCGAGTCGTTGGCGGAGAAGGTGGTCAGGTCCTTGTCCGGGGCCTTCTTCTTCAGCTGCCGGGCGACCTGCGCGAACTCGTCCCAGGTCGTCGGGACCTTCAGGCCGTACTTCTTGAACAGGTCGGCGCGGTAGTAGAACATCATCGGCCCGATGTCCTGCGGGATCGCGTAGACCGCGTCCGTGCCCAGCGTGGTCTGCTGCCAGACGCCGGCGGCGAACTTGCCCTCGGCGTCGCCGACGTCCTTCGCCATGTCGGCCAGCGCGTCATTGCTGACCAGCGTCGGAAGCGCCTGGTACTCGGCCTGCACCAGGTCCGGGGCCTTCTTCGCCTTGTGCGCGGTGAGGATCTTGGTGACCAGCGAGTCGCCGGACGCCTGCTTCTTCACGGTGACCTTGATCCGGTCCTTCTTGCCCGGGCCCTCGTTCCACAGGTCCACGACCTTGTCCATGCCGGGCGTCCAGGTCCAGTACGTCAGCGAGACCGGACCGGACTCGGCCTTGCTGTCGCCGTCGGACGAACCGCAGGCGGTGAGTGCGGTGGCGCCGAGGGCGACGGCGAGGGCGGACGCTGCACTTCTGACAGCGAGACGGCGGCGCTGCGCGTTGGGCATGGATTTCTCCCCTGACCTGGGTCCCGCCTTCTGCGGGAATCTGCCGTGCGAATCACATGAGCCGGGCCCCCGCCCGTCGCGAGGACCTGTCGTTCTGCTCTGTGAGCGTTCACAGTAGAGAAACATCCCGGACACTTGTCAATGGTTGTTGCTGTGCGGTTATGTTGGGCTAGCACCGCCCCGGATGTGTGTGCACGTTCCCAAATGATCGACCAACTCGGGAGAGATCCATGCCGGAGAACAGCCCCAGGGGCCTCACCAGGCTCGCCTTCGGCGGGGACTACAACCCCGAGCAGTGGCCGGAGAGCGTGTGGCAGGAGGACGTCCGGCTGATGCGCGAGGCCGGCGTCACCATGGTGAGCGTCGGGATCTTCTCCTGGGCGCTGCTGGAACCCTCACCCGGCGCGTACGACTTCGGCTGGCTGGACCGCGTCCTCGACCTTTTGCACGCGGGCGGCATCCGCGTCGACCTGGGCACCCCCACCGTCTGCCCGCCCGCGTGGTTCTACCGGGCCCATCCGGAGGCGCTGCCGGTCAGCCGCGAGGGCGTGCGCTTCGCGTTCGGCTCGCGCGCCGCCATCTGTCACAGCAACGCCGACTACCGCGCGGCCGCCGCCGGGATCACCACTCGGCTCGCCGAGCGCTACGGCGCCCACCCGGCCGTGGCGATGTGGCACGTGCACAACGAGTACGGCGTCCCGGTCTCGGCCTGCTACTGCGACTCCTGCGCCGCCCACTTCCGACGCTGGCTCGAGTCGTCGTACGGGAGCCTCGAAGCCGTCAACGAGGCGTGGGGCACGGCCTTCTGGGGCCAGCGCTACACCGGTTTCGAGCAGATCGCGCCGCCCAGCGCCACCCCGACGGCCGTCAATCCGGCCCAGGCGCTGGACTACAAGCGCTTCGCCGACGCCACCATGCGCGAGAACTTCCGCATGGAGCGGGACATCCTGCACCGCCTCTCGCCGGGCGTGCCGGTCACCACGAACTTCATGACCGCCCTCAGCCAATGCGACTCCGTCGACTACTGGGCCTGGGGCCGCGAGGTCGACATCGTCACCAACGACCACTACCTGATCACCGACGGCCGCCGCACCCACGTCAACCTCGCCATGGCCGCCGACCTCACCCGCTCCGTGGCGGGCGGCGCCCCCTGGCTGCTGCTCGAACACTCCACCTCGGGCGTCAACTGGCAGCCCCGCAACCCCGCCAAGGCGCCGGGCCAGATGGCCCGCAACTCCCTGGCACACGTGGCCCGCGGCTCCGACGGTGCGATGTTCTTCCAGTGGCGCCAGTCCCGGCGCGGCGCCGAGAAGTTCCACTCGGCGATGGTCCCGCACGGCGGCACCGACACGCGCGTGTGGCGCGAGGTCGTCGAACTGGGCGCGGCACTCGGCTCGATCGGCACCGTCCGCGGCACCCGCACCGAGGCCGACGTCGCCGTCCTGTGGGACTGGCACTCCTGGTGGGCGCAGACCCTCGATTGGCGCCCCAGCCAGGACCACGACGCGCGCGAACGCGCCGACGCCTTCTACGAAGCCCTCTACGACCGCCACCTCACCGTCGACTTCGCGCACCCGGAAGCCGACTTGTCGAAATATCCCCTTGTCGTCGTGCCCGCCCTGTACCTGATGACGGAGGCGGCCGGGAACAACCTCAGGGAGTACGTCGAGAACGGCGGCACCCTCGTGGTGTCGTACTTCTCCGGCATCGTCGACGAGCACGACGGGGTCCACGAGGGCGCCTGCCCCGGCGCGCTCAGGGACGTGCTCGGGCTGACCGTCGAGGAGTTCTCGCCGCTGCTGCCGGGCGAGTCGGTGCGCCTGACCGGCCCGGACGGCTCCGAACTCGCCGGCGACGTGTGGACGGAGTTCGTCGCCCCGCGCGGCGCGGAGACCGTGTGGACGTACGCCGACGGCCTGACCGCGGACCACCCGGCCGTCACCCGCCACCGCCTCGGCGAGGGCACCGCCTGGTACGTCTCCACCCGCCTTGCCCCCGAGGGGCTGGACGCGCTGCTCGGCTGGGCCGTCGAGGACGCCCGTATCGCGCCGCGCGCCGACCTGCCCCGCGACGTCGAGGTCGTACGCCGCACCGGCGACTCGGGCAGCTACCTCTTCGCGATCAACCACACCGCCACGGACGCCAAGGTGCCGCTGGAGGCGCACGGCACCGAACTGCTCACGGGCGAACGCGCCGCGGGCCGCCTGGAAGTGCCCGCGGGAGCCGTGCGGGTCGTACGACTCGACGGCTGAGCCGACTCCCCTCCGCCCGCGTGTGCCACGAGAGCCGCGGGCGGAGGGGCTCTCCCTCCGGGCACCACCGAAAGGCACCTCCACCGGGGGGTCTCCATCGGACGTGCACCTCCACCGAAGGGTCTCCATCGGAGGTGCACCTCCATCGGAGGGCCCATCGGAGGGAACCCCCATCCCCATTCGTCGAAGGGACGACGGACGACGATGTTCCATCCCAGACGCACCCTCAGAGCCCTGCTGCTGCCGCTCGTGGCCGGGCTCGCCCTCATCGCCCTGCCCGCCACCAGCGCACACGCGGCCACCGCTTTGGCCAACGGCGGCTTCGAGTCCGACGGCACGGGCGTCGCCGCCCCCGCGGGCTGGTCCGAGTACGGCGACACCGGCGCCTCGTACACCGAGTCCGGCGGTCACAGCGGGAGCTACCGGCTGTCCCACTACTCGGCGTCCGCCTACAAGGTGGAGACCTACCAGTACCTGTCGGGGCTGACCAATGGCAGCTACACGCTCACCGCCTGGGTGCGCTCCAGCGGCGGGCAGAACTCCGCGTACATGTCCCTGAAGAACTGCGGCAGTTCCGAACAGCGCACCGACCTGCCGGTTTCCACCAGCAGCTGGGTCCGTGTCGTCACGTCGGTCAAGGTGACCAACAATCAGTGCACCATCAGCATCAACAGTGACGCGAACGCGGGCAACTGGATCAATGTCGACGACCTGACGTTCGCATCCGGATCGACGGGACTGTCCGTCAAGGGTGCCGACATATCCTCCCTCGCCAAGAGCGAGGCCCTCGGCGGGGTGTACAGGACCGGCTCCGGCACCACCGGTGACGCGGTCACCATCCTCAAGAGCGCCGGCATGAACTACGCGCGGCTGAAGGTCTGGGTCGACCCGGCCGACGGCTACAACAACAAGGCGCGTGTGCTGGCCATGGCCAAGCGCGTCAAGTTGGCCGGCATGAAGCTGCTGGTCGACTTCCACTACTCGGACTCCTGGGCCGACCCCGGCAAGCAGACCAAGCCGGCCGCCTGGTCCGGCCACACCTACGGTCAGCTCAAGACGGACGTGTACAACCACACGTACGACGTGCTGAACGCGTTGAAGGCGCAGGGCACCACCGCCGACATGGTGCAGGTCGGCAACGAGATCAACGGCGGCATGCTGTGGAGCGAGGGCTCCACGGACAACTGGTCGCAGCTCGCCGGCCTGCTCAACTCCGGCTACAGCGCCGTCAAGGCGGTCTCCGCCGGCACCCGGGTCGCGCTGCACCTGGCCAACGCCGGTGACGACTCCACCGTCCGCTGGTGGTTCGACAACGCCAGGACGTACGGCGTCGACTACGACGTCATCGGCCTGTCCTACTACGGGTACTGGCACGGCTCGCTCGCCGCCGCCCAGACCACCCTGGACGACGTCGTCTCCCGCTACGGCAAGCCGGTGTTCGTCGCGGAGACGGCCTACCCGTTCACCCTCGCCCAGGACGACTCGCTGGAGAACCAGATCGACACCACCGGCGAGCTCGTCACCGGCTACCCGGCCACCCAGGCGGGCCAGCTGGCTTGGATGAACGCCGTCGCGAACATCGTGGAGGCCGTCCCCGGCAACAAGGGCCTCGGCGTCTTCTACTGGGAGGCCACCTGGACCGCGGTCACCGGCAACGGCTGGGACCCCACCGACTCCGCCTCCGGCAACGGCTGGGAGAACCAGGCCCTGTTCGACTACAACGACAGGGCGACCTCGGCCATGAGCTGGTTCAGCCATCGCTGAACCTGTGTGGAGGGGGCCCGGTCGCAGGGGAGCGGCCGGGCCCTCGCCCATGTTCCCGCCGCCGGGACCGACGGCCCACCCCGCACCGGGCCGACGGGTCCCGGACAAAGGCCACCGAGTCCCGGACACGGCGGCGCGCCCTGCGGGACAGTGGGAGGACGCGGTACGCGGTGGCCCCGTCCGGTAAGGGGGACGAGATGCTGAGGACTCCCGGCGGCACGCTGCGTCAGGACATCCTGGAGTGGCTCAAGGACCCGGTCGCGCACTTCGCCCCGCAGCCGCACGGAGACCCGGTCGAGGACGGTGTCACCGCGGACGCCGTGGCGAGCAGGCTGGGCGTGCCCCGCGCCGTCGCCGTGACCCACCTCGACCTGCTCGCGGACCTGGGCCTGCTGAGCACCAGCGGGAGCCGGCAGCGCACCTACTACCGGCGCGACGAGGTGCGCATCGCCGAGGTGGCCCGCATGTTCGAGAAGGGCTGGTAGCCGCGGCGGGGGAGGGGACGTGGGACAGGCCCCTAGACCGTCCCCCGCGACGACGGCACCGTCGGCGGTCCCTGATCCGTGCCGCTCTCGTCCTCGGGCGGCTCCTCCGTGTAACCGAACCGCTCGCACAGCAGCCGCCCGACCAGCGCGCCGCCGAACACCACGAATCCCACGCCGACCAGCCAGGACTCCACCACCAGGATGGTGCCCATGGGCCCGTAGCTGACCGCGTTGGTGACCAGCAGCGGCGTGAACACCAGATACGAGAACCAGCGCAGGCCCACCAGACCCGCCATCGTGGCGACGGCCCCGGGCAGCAGATGGCGCCAGCGCACCTCGCCGGCGAGCAGGAAGTGGGCGCTCCACCAGAAGAACAGCAGCCCGACCACCAGGCTGAGCGGGATGCGGGGCGTGCCGCCGAGCACACTGCGGGTCTGCACCTGCGTGTACACGTACATCATCAGCACCACCAGCCACACCACTTGGCGGTACAGGCGGTGCCACGGGCCGGCCGACGGCTTCCAGATCCTCTCGTAGCCGTTCTGCACGCTGGACGCGAAGGACAGACCGAACAGCGCGAGCAGTGCCACGCTCCACGCGCTGGTGGTGCTGATGACCTTGCGCGGCGGGGTGAAGACGTGCGAGAGCGCCTGCGCGGACCGGCCCGACAGGTCCATGCCGTCCACCAGCCACAACGCGAACCCACCGTGCCCGAGCGGATCCGCCGCCGCGACGACGATCAGCAGCGGCGCCAGGGTGACCAGGGCGAGAGTGGCGAAGCCCATGGCCCGGTGCAGCAACTCCAGTTCCGCGCCGCGCCGATGGAGCTCGGCCAGCCCCAGTCGGTGCCACCACGCGGACGACCGTGACATGGGACCACCCCTTCTTCGTGACCGGAACACCGCTGTGCGCATGGTCCGGTGGAGACACTGGTGGCGATGGACTGAGTGGGCAGAAAAGCCCCGAGGTAAACCTGATCGAGTGACGCGGGTACCCGTCGGACGTCCGTACGCATGCCAGCATGAACTGTCCCGACCTCGACGAGGAGGTTCTCATGGACCGTCCCGCCGCACTTGTCCCGCTGAAATACGTCGCCGTCGGCGGCCGCGGCCCCGAGGACGTCGTGGCCGACGCCCGCGGCCGCGTGCTGACCGGCGTGGAGGACGGCCGCATCCTGCGCATCGACGGCCTCACCGACGACTCGCCCGCCCGCGTCGAGGTCCTCGCCGAGACCGGCGGCCGGCCCCTCGGCCTCGAACTGCTGCCGGACGACGCCCTGCTGGTCTGCGACGCCGAGCTCGGCCTGCTCCGCGTCGACCTGCGCGAGGGCATCGTCCGCATCCTCGCCGACTCGGTGGCGGGGGAGCGGCTGCGGTTCTGCAGCAACGTCGTGGCGCTGTCCGACGGCAGCGTCTGCTTCACCGTCTCCAGCCGCCGCTACCCCCTGCACCAGTGGATCGGCGACATCGTCGAACACACCGCCAGCGGCCGGCTGCTGCGCCTGGCGCCCGGCAGCGAACACCCCGAAGTGCTGCTGGACGGCCTGCAGTTCGCGAACGGGCTGGCGCTGAGCTCCGATGAGTCGTTCCTGGTCGTCGCCGAGACCGGCGCCCGCCGGCTCACCCGCTACTGGCTGAGCGGACCGAAGGCCGGACACGGCGAGCCCTTCGTCGAGAACCTCCCCGGCATGCCCGACAACATCTGGCGCTGCGCACCCGACGGACCCGTCTGGGTCTCCCTGGCCGGCCCCCGCATCCCCCCGCTGGACCTGCTGCACCGCACCGCCCCCGCGGTCCGCGCCGCGGCCGCCCGTGTCGCCGTCCGCGCCCCCTACCGCCCCACCGGCACCATCGGTGTCCTCGCGGTCGACGACCGGGGCACGGTCGTCCACCACCTCACCCACCACCGCTCCGGCTTCCGCTTCGTCACCAGCGTCTGCCAGGCCGGCGACCGCCTCGTCCTGGGCAGCATCTGGGAGCGCGGAGTGGCCGTGTGCGAGCGGCCGGACCCGAAATGACCTCCGCGCGGCCCGGACGCTACGCTGTAGCCCGGCCGCGACCCCTTTCGCGGCGCGGCGGTGGGGCCCGCCGTACCCGAACCGCGGCACCGGTGCCGCCAACGGTCCCTACTTGCGAAGGAGCGGCGCCCGCGCATCCGGATCCCGGCGAGTAGGAGACGTACGACCATGACCGCACCGGAAGCCGAGAGCCTGCGCGCCCCGGCCCGCACCCGGCGAGCGCCGGCCTGGCGCACCCAGGCGCCGGTCCTCGCGGTGGTGGCGCTGGGCGGAGCCCTCGGCGCGAGCGCCCGTTACGCGCTCACCCTGGCGTGGCCCACCCCGGCGGGTCACTTCCCGTGGGCGACGTTCTGGACCAATGTCGTCGGCTGCGCCGTGATCGGCGTTTTCATGGTCGTCATCACCGATGTGTGGGCCGCCCACCGGCTCGTGCGCCCCTTCTTCGGCACCGGGGTCCTGGGCGGCTTCACCACCTTCTCCACCTACGCCGTCGACATCCAGAAGCTCGTCGACGCCGGCCACCCGGGCACCGGGCTGGCCTACCTCGCCGCGACGCTGCTCGCGGCCCTCACGGCGGTGTGGCTCGCGGTCACCGCCGCCCGCCGCGTCCTGAAGTGGAGGCAGCCATGACGAGGCTGACCGGCAGTGCCCTGCGCGTGACCGTCTTCATCGGTGAGAACGACACCTGGCACCACAAACCGCTGTACTCCGAGATCGTCCACCGCGCGCACGCGGCCGGCCTCGCCGGCGCCAGCGTCTTCCGCGGTATCGAGGGCTTCGGCGCCTCCTCGTTGATCCACACCTCGCGGCTGCTGTCGCTGAGCGAGGACCTGCCGGTGGCGATCGTCGTCGTCGACACCGAGGAGCGCGTCCGCGCCTTCCTGCCGCAGCTCGACGAACTCGTGGAGGAAGGACTCGTGATCCTCGACGACTGCGAGGTCATCCGGTACGTCGGCCGCGACAGGGCCGCCGGTGCGTCGGACAGGAAGGGTAAGAAGTCGTTGTGAACTGGCTGTTGGTCGTCGCGGGGGCCATGGTCGGCGCACCGCTGCGTTACCTCACCGACCGCGCGGTGCAGTCCCGGCACGACTCGGTCTTCCCCTGGGGCACGTTCGCGGTCAACGTCACCGGCTGCCTGATCCTGGGCCTGCTGACCGGTGCCGCGGCCCAGGGTGCCGCCGGTTCCCAGGCGCAGCTGCTCCTCGGAACCGGCCTGTGCGGAGCGCTGACGACCTACTCGACCTTCTCCTACGAGACCCTGCGGCTGACCGAGACAGGGGCGGGGCTCTACGCTGCGGCCAACGTCGTCGGAAGTGTGACGGCGGGCCTGGGTGCGGCCTTTGCCGGGGTTTCGCTCGCCCGGGCGCTGTGGGGGTAGCCGCAAAGGCCCACACCCGCTCGTAGTAAGACTGTCTACAGCACTGTCGACCAACTCCTCAGAACTGGATCCCATGAGCGTCATCAACGTCGGTCAGGCCGCCGTCCTCGGAGTCGTGGAAGGACTGACCGAGTTCCTTCCCGTCTCCTCCACCGGGCATCTGAAGATCACCGAAGGGCTCATGAACATCCCGGTCGACGACGACGCCGTCGTCGGCTTCTCGGCGGTCATCCAGGTCGGCGCGATCGCCGCGGTGCTCCTGTACTTCTTCAAGGACATCGTGCGGATCGTCTCCGCGTGGGGCCGGGGTCTGGCCAACAAGGAGGAGCGCTACCACCACGACTACAAGTTCGCCTGGTGGGTCATCTACGCCACCATCCCCATCGTGGTCGTGGGTCTGGCCGCCAAGCCGCTGATCGAGGGCCCGCTCGCCTCGCTGTGGGTGGTCGCCGGTTCGCTGATCGTCGGCAGTGGTGTGATGTGGGCGGCGGACCAGATGGGCCGGCACAAGCGCGGTGAGGACGACACCACGTTCAAGGACGCGATGCTGGTCGGCGGCTCGCAGATCCTCGCCCTGCTGTTCCCGGGCTTCTCCCGGTCGGGTGCCACCATGTCCACGGCCCTGATCCTGGACCTGGACCGCGTGGCCGCCACGCGCCTGTCCTTCTTCCTCGGCATCCCCGCGCTGACCGGTGCGGGCCTGTACGAACTCAAGGACGCCCTGGGCGCCGGGGTGGGGCTCGCCCCCCTGGCCGTCGGCACCGCCACCTCCTTCGTGGTCGCCTACGCCTCCATCGCCTGGCTGCTGAAGTTCGTCGCCAAGCACTCCTTCAACGCCTTCGTGATCTACCGGATCATCGTCGGCGTGCTGCTGCTGGGCCTGCTCGGCGGGGGCGCGATCAGCAGCTGACCCGTACGGTCGCCCGACGCGGGGTGTGAGGTCTGTTTTCAGATCGCACACCCCGCGAATCTTTTCATTCAGCTCCCTTGACAGCCCCCGTACGTCACCCGGAGGATCACTCCCGTGAACCTGTCAGACAGCAAGACAGCCAGTCAGGGTCCGCGGCGCATCAGCGCCATGGAAGCGGTCCTGGCCCATCTGCGCGCCGCCATCGAGAACGGCGAGTACGCGGTGGGGGACAAGCTTCCCTCCGAGGCCGAGCTGTGCCGCACCCTCGAGGTCAGCCGGCCCGTCCTGCGCGAGGCCCTCAGGGCCCTGCAGACGATGGGCCTGACGGTCTCCAAGACGGGCAAGGGCACCTTCGTCGTCGCGAGCGCCGTGGAGGACCCCACCTTCGGCGACTACGCGGCCAGCGACCTGCTGGAGGTGCGCCGCCACGTGGAGATCCCGGTGGCGGGCTACGCGGC
Organism: Streptomyces sp. SLBN-31; assembly: GCF_006715395.1. Lineage (NCBI taxonomy): Bacteria > Bacillati > Actinomycetota > Actinomycetes > Kitasatosporales > Streptomycetaceae > Streptomyces > Streptomyces sp. SLBN-31. The sequence goes on along the minus strand of NZ_VFNC01000002.1, from coordinate 968,934 downwards.
CCGGCGCCGCACCCCGGAGGACCTCGACCACCTGACGCACCTGCTGGAGCGCATGGAGCGGGAGACCGACACCACCTCCTGGGTCGCCCTGGACTCGCTGTTCCACCTCGCCGTCGCCCAGGCCGCCCAGAACCCGGTCTTCCGCCGGGTCATCGAGGAGATCCGCGACGCACTGGCGCGTCAGTCGGCCTTCCTGAACGAACTGGGCGGACGCCGCGAGCAGTCCAACCGCGAGCACCGGGCGATCGTCGAGGCGCTGATGGACGGTTCCGAACTCGACGCGACGGACGCCATGGCGCACCATCTCGACCGCGTCGAGACCACCCTCACCGACATCGTGCGCCCTCCGCGCGCGGAAACACCCACGGAAGGCGGACCCGAGGCGTGAGCGAGCACCTCAAAGAAGAGACGCGCACACCGGCCGTACACGTCGACGCGGGCGACGCGGGCTACAGCAAGTCGCTGAAGTCCCGGCACGTCAACATGATCGCCATCGGCGGCGCCATCGGCACCGGTCTCTTCCTCGGCGCCGGCGGCCGTCTCGCCGACGCCGGCCCCTCCCTGTTCATCGCCTACGCGGTCTGCGGCATCTTCGCCTTCCTGGTCGTGCGCGCCCTCGGCGAACTCGTGCTGTACCGGCCCTCCTCCGGCGCCTTCGTGTCGTACGCCCGCGAGTTCATGGGCGAGAAGGGCGCCTACACCGCGGGCTGGATGTACTTCCTGAACTGGGCGACCACCGGCATCGCCGACATCACCGCCGTGGCCACCTACACGCACTACTGGGGCATGTTCTCCGACGTCCCCCAATGGCTGATCGCATTGATCGCCCTCGCCGTCGTGCTGACCGTCAACCTGATCTCGGTCAAGATCTTCGGTGAGCTCGAGTTCTGGTTCGCGATCGTCAAGGTCAGCGCGCTGGTGGTGTTCATGTGCATCGGCATCTTCCTGCTGGTCACCCAGCACCCCGTCGACGGCGCGCACCCCGGACCGTCCCTGATCACCGACAACGGCGGCGTCTTCCCCAACGGCCTGCTGCCCATGCTGCTGATCATCCAGGGCGTCGTCTTCGCCTACGCCTCCGTCGAACTGGTCGGCGTCGCGGCCGGCGAGACCCAGAACCCCGAGAAGATCATGCCCAAGGCGATCAACTCGATCATGTGGCGCGTCGGCCTGTTCTACGTCGGCTCGGTCGTCCTGCTGTCGATGCTGCTGCCCTGGAACAGGTACAGCGCCGCCGAGAGCCCCTTCGTGACCGTGCTCTCCAACATCGGCATCCCCGCGGCGGGCGGCGTGATGAACCTCGTCGTGCTCACTGCGGCCATGTCCTCGCTCAACTCCGGCCTGTACTCCACCGGCCGCATCCTGCGCTCCATGGCCATGTCAGGCTCCGCGCCGAAGTTCACCCGTGTGATGAGCCGGAGCCAGGTCCCCTACGGCGGCATCCTGCTCACCAGCGGTATCTGTGTCCTGGGCGTCGGCCTGAACTTCGTGGTCCCCGCGGACGCCTTCGAGATCGTCCTGAACTTCGCGGCGATCGGCATCCTCTCCACCTGGGGCATGATCATGGTCTGTCACCTCCTGTTCTGGCGGAAGACCCAGAACGGCGAGCTGACTCGCCCCGGCTACCGGCTGCCGGGCTCTCCCTGGACCGAACTCGTGACGCTGGCCTTCCTCGCCTCCGTCCTGGTCCTCATGTACGCCGACGGAGGCGCCGGCCGCACCACCGTGCTGTGCCTGCCGCTGATCGTCGGAGCCCTGGTCGGCGGATGGTTCGCCATCCGCGGCCGTGTCGGACGCACCTCCACCGAGAACGCATCTACCGGAGCCGACGCGTGACCCACGCGGCGCTCCCTGACAAGAGGCAGTGATGTTCAGCAGTTCCGTCGCGGACGCACCCCTGATCCGCGAGCCCCTCCACGCCCCCGTCGCCCACCTGATACGCGGCGGGGTCGTGGAGGGCATCCACTACGGTTCCGTCGTCGTCCTCGGCACCGACGGGAAGGTCGACTTCCAGCTCGGCGACATCGAGGCCGCCTTCTACCCCCGCTCGGCCCTCAAGCCCGTCCAGGCCGTCGCCATGGTCCGGGCGGGGCTGCCGCTCGACGGCGAGCTCCTGTCGCTCACCGCGGCCAGCCACTCCGGCGAGGAGCGGCACCTCGCCGGGACCCGGCGCATCCTCGAACTCGCCGCTCTGACGGAGGACCAGCTGCGCAACGTCCCGGACCTGCCCTTCGACCCGGTCGTCCGGGACACCTGGGTGCGGGAGGGCCGGCCGCCCTCGCGGCTCGCCCAGAACTGCTCGGGCAAGCACGCGGCGATGCTGTACACGTGCGTGCTCAACGACTGGCCGCTGGAGGGGTACCTCGACCCCGCGCATCCGCTGCAGCAGGCGATCGCCGAGATCGTCGAGGACCTCACCGGACAGCGGATCGCCCGGGTCACGGTCGACGGGTGCGGGGCGCCGCTGTTCTCGGTGTCCCTGCACGGGCTCGCCCGGGCCGCCGCGCGCGTCACCACCGCGGCCGTCGGCACACCGGAGGCGCGCGTCGCCGACGCGATGCGCGCCCACGCCGAGATGGCCTCCGGCTCGGGCCGGGACGTGGCCGCCCTCATGCGGGCCGTGCCGGGGCTGCTCGCCAAGGACGGCTTCGAGGGCGTGCAGGTCGCCGCGCTGCCGGACGGGCGGGCCGTGGCCGTGAAGATCGCCGACGGGGCGAACCGGGCGCGGGTGCCGGTGGCGGCGGCCGCCCTGGCGCGGGCCGGGGTCGATCCGGCGGTGCTCGCCGAGTTCCGGGGTGAGGCGCTTCTCGGTGGTGGGCGGCCGGTGGGGTGTGTGCGGCCCGCTCGGTCGCTGGACCCCGTTGTCGTCAAGGCCTGCGCCTAGGGCCCTGCCAGATGTGCAGTTTCGCGACTGCGGGCCGGGTGTGGCCGGTCGCGCAGTTCCCCGCGCCCCTTGCAGGGGCGCCCATGTCCCCCTCTCAGAAAGAGGAACCGTACCCTCATGACCGCCGCCCTCACCCGTAGCGAGCACGATCTGCTCGGTGACCGGGATGTTCCCGCCGATGCCTACTGGGGTGTGCACACCCTGCGGGCCACGGAGAACTTCCCGATCACCGGCACGCCGATCTCCGCCTACCCGCATCTGATCGACGCCCTGGCCGCGGTCAAGGAGGCCGCCGCCCTCGCCAACGAGGAGCTGGGGCTGCTGGCGCCGGAGAAGGCCGCCGCGATCGTCGGGGCCTGCCGGGAGATCCGGGGCGGCAAGCTGCACGACCAGTTCGTCGTCGACGTGATCCAGGGCGGCGCCGGGACCTCGACCAACATGAACGCCAACGAGGTCGTCGCCAACCGGGCCCTGGAGCTGCTGGGGCACGAGAAGGGGCAGTACGGATTCCTGCACCCCAACGAGGACGTCAACCTCGGCCAGTCGACCAATGACGTCTACCCGACCGCCGTCAAGATCGCGACGGTCTTCGCGGTACGTGGACTGCTCAAGGCGATGTCCGTACTGCAGGACTCCTTCGCCCGCAAGGCCGTCGAGTTCCGTGACGTGCTCAAGATGGGCCGTACACAGTTGCAGGACGCGGTGCCGATGACGCTCGGTCAAGAGTTCTCGGCGTACGCGGTCATGATCGACGAGGACCGCAACCGTCTTGACGAGGCGGTCCAGTTGATCCATGAGATCAACCTCGGTGCCACGGCCATCGGCACCGGACTCAACGCTCCGGCCGGATACGCGGAGGCGGCCCGCCGCCACCTCGCAGCCATCACCGGGCTGCCGCTGGTCACGGCCGCCAACCTGGTCGAGGCCACCCAGGACTGCGGAGCGTTCGTCCAGATGTCCGGGGTGCTCAAGCGGATCGCCATCAAGCTCTCCAAGAGCTGCAACGACCTGCGGCTGCTGTCGTCCGGGCCGCGTGCGGGCCTGGGCGAGATCAACCTGCCGCCGGTGCAGGCCGGTTCGAGCATCATGCCCGGAAAGGTCAACCCGGTGATCCCCGAGGTCGTCAACCAGGTCGCCTTCGAGGTGATCGGCAACGACGTCGCGATCACCATGGCCGCCGAGGCCGGGCAGCTCCAGCTGAACGCCTTCGAGCCGATCATCCTGCACTCCCTCTCGGAGAGCATCACGCATCTGCAGAGCGCCTGCGTCACGCTGGCCGAGCGGTGCGTGGACGGCATCACCGCCAACACCGAGAGGCTGCGCGCGAGCGTCGAGAACTCCATCGGCCTGGTGACCGCCCTCAACCCGCACATCGGGTACACGGCCGCCACCGACATCGCCAAGGAGGCCCTCGTCACCGGCCGCGGTGTGGCCGAACTCGTCCTGGAGAAGGGCCTGTTGCCGTCGGAACGGCTGGCCGAGCTCCTGCGGCCGGAGGTGCTCGCCGGCAGCGGCGCGCCGCAGGCGATCTGACGTCCCGTCCGCGTGCGGCGAGCGCGGGCGGCCCGGAAGATCGCTGACGAAGGGGATGCAGTCCCGGAGCCGGTAGGACTCCTTGTCGCCGACGAGGACCAGGTCGCGGACGCTGACCCCGCTCGTGTCGTGCACCTCGATGCCGCGTGTGCCGACGGCGGCGACGGTCGCACGGCCCGATCCATAGGATTCGACCACGACGGGCTTGCGGACGTCGCCGGCGTCTCCCGGCCCGATGCTCGGGGTGCCGGTGAAGCGCGCCCCGCCCTTCAGCCGCAGCCGGTCGCCCGGCTTGAAGCGCAGGGCGTCGGCGTGCCGCAGTGGCCGCCAGGCGGTCTGCGGAGTGCGGCCGTCGGCGCCGTCGTCGCCCTGCGGGCTGAGGTGGAACGTCCGCCCGCGTCTGAGCATTGGCCTGCGGGGGGAAACATGCGGACGGGGCAGGCTGCATCCGGCCAGCACCAGCGCTGTCGCGCACAGTCCCGCCGCGGCGCGTGTGCGCAGGAGTCCCATGCCCCCGGGGCTGCGCCCGTCGGCTCGCCCAGGTGAGCCGGCGACTGCGGTGCATTCGTTCTGCCGGCGCAGCGTCGCTCCTCCTCTGCTCTATGGACAGCCGCGGACCCGGATCGGCGAAGCCCGCGACCCCTCACCCTGACCTGCCGCGCGCCCGACGCAGGGGCAGCGCGCGGGGTTCGTTCAAGACATGCCTGATTGGCCTCCTGCCAAGGAAGGAAGGGGCCCGCGTCGGGTGGCCGACCGTCCGCCGTGCGATCAGGAACGGGCATACGGCATGATGAAGATCATGTCCGCGCAGTTCCAACCGGTACTCGACCGCATCCTCGCGGAGGTCGAACGCACCCCCGGCCGCGGCCGGCCCGCCGACTACATCCCGGCGCTCGCCGCCCGCGACCCGCGCCGCTTCGGCATGGCGGTGGCCGAGCTGGACGGGACGGTGTACGGGGTGGGGGACTGGCGGGAGCCGTTCTCCACGCAGTCCATCACCAAGGTCTTCACCCTCGCCCTCGACCTGGCCCGCGAGGGCGACGAGCTGTGGGAGCACGTGGGCCGCGAGCCCTCCGGCAACCCGTTCAACTCCCTGGTCCAGCTGGAGTACGAGAACGGCATCCCGCGCAATCCCTTCATCAACGCCGGCGCGCTGGTCGTCACCGACCGCCTGCACACTCGTACCGGCGACGCGGCCGGCGAGCTGCTGTCCTTCCTGCGCGCCGAGAGCGGCAACCCGGCGCTCGACTTCGACAAGGACGTCGCCGCCTCGGAGGCGGGGCGCGGCGACCGGAATGCCGCCCTGGGCCACTTCATGGCGTCCTACGGCAACATCGACAACCCCGTCCCGGTCCTGCTCGACCAGTACTTCCGCCAGTGCTCCCTCACGGCATCCTGCGCCGACCTCGCCCTGGCCACCACCTTCCTGGCCCGCCACGGCATCCGCTCCGACGGCACCCGGCTGCTCACCCGCAGCCAGGCCAAGCAGGTCAACGCGGTGATGCTGACCTGCGGGACGTACGACGCGGCCGGCGAGTTCGCCTACCGGGTCGGCCTGCCCGGCAAGAGCGGGGTGGGCGGCGGCATCATCGCGGTCGTGCCGGGGCGCTGCACGCTGTGCGTGTGGAGCCCCGGGCTCGACGAGCGCGGCAACTCGGTGGCGGGGGTGGCGGCACTGGACCGCTTCACCACCCTGACGGGCCTGTCGGTGTTCTGAGCCGCCGGGCCGCGCTCAGTCCAGGAACTCGGTCAGCAGCGGCACCAGCACCGAGGCCCGCCGCATCAGGGTCACATGTGTGGTGCCGGGCAGGACGGCGAGCCGTGCCGCGGGGATCAGAGCCTGCATCTCCGCCGCGTGTTCCACTCGTACGAAGTCGTTGTCGCCAATGACCAGGAGGGTGGGCGCGGTCAGCGCGCGCAGGTCGTCGGCGGTCCAGGGCAGCGTCGCGTGGGCCGCGCCCGTGACCTTGACGAGGAAGTCCTGGAAGTGCTCGGGGTGCGGGGCGACGGCGGCGTACGCCTCGGCCATCTCCTGGAAGTCGGCCTGGCTGGGCAGCCGCGGGGAGGCGTAGTCCGGTGTGCGCACCTCGTCGTGGTAGCCGTCCTGGCGGTAGTGGGTGGCGGCGAGCACCAGGCGGCCGACGCGTTCGGGATGGCGCACCGCGATCTCCAGCGCGGTGAGCCCGCCGAGGCTGAAACCGAGGAAGTCGGCCTGCTCGATGCCGAGTTCGTCGAGGAGGGCCAGGACGTCCGAGGCGAGGTTCGCCACCGTCATCTCGCGCGCCGTGTCGGCGGTGCGGCCGTGCCCCTGCAGTTCGGGCGCGACGATCCGCCGGCCGTAGGCCAGCGCGGGCAGCACGGCCGCGAAGGACAGTTCGATCGTGTGCACCCCGCCGTGCAGCAGCACCAGCGGGCGCCGGTCGCCGTCGCCCGAGCCGTGCAGCTCGTAGTACATGTGGAGCCCGTTGACCTCGGCATGGGCGGAGCTGTCCGGCATCGTCATCACGTCCGTTCGCTGGTGTGTCGTATGCGGGTAGGACCCCCCGGCCCGGTGGAACTCATCGCCGCGTCCACGGGATCACACGCCGGTCACGTCCAGGTCTCCGACGCGAGGGCGGCGCGTCAATCTCCGGCCATCCGGCGTTGACACGCTTCCCGAGTGTTGGCCATGGCCTTTCCCGTCGATCTCCGCCGCTGCCAGGTGCTGGGGCTGGCCGGTACCGCCTTCCTCGCGCTGGGCGGGGAGACGGCCGGCGCCCTGCCCGTCGAGGAGTTGTCGGCCCCCGCCGACGTGCGCGTGGCGCTGGGGCTGGTCTGCGTGTACCTCGGTGTCGTCCTGCTGATCGCCGCATGGCTGCTGCTGGGCAGGCTCGTGCGCGCCGCCGAGCCTCCCACGACACGGGCCCTGCTGCTGGTCCTCGCGGTCTGGGCGGCGCCGCTGCTGCTCGCCCCGCCGCTGTTCAGCCGGGACGTCTACAGCTACCTCGCCCAGGGGCGCCATGGTCGACGCGCACATGGACGTGTACACATACGGTCCCGCCCACCTCGGCGGGCCGCTCGCCGACGAGGTCCCCGCGCTGTGGCGGCAGACGGCCACCCCCTACGGCCCGGTGTTCCTCGGCGTCGCCTCCGCCCTGACGGGCCTGACCCGCGGTGAACTGCCGGCCGGGCTGATCGGGATGCGCCTGCTGGCGCTGCTCGGCGTGGCCCTGATGGCGGCGGCGCTGCCCCGCCTGGCCCGCCACAGCGACGCCGATCCCGCTCAGGCGCTCTGGCTCGGCGCGCTGAATCCGCTGGTCCTGCTGCACCTGGTGGCCGGCGCCCACAACGACGCGATCATGCTCGGACTGCTCGGCACGGGACTGGTTGCCGCGCTCGGCCGGTGGCCGGTGGCGGCGGCCGTGCTCGTCACCCTGGCCGCCCTGGTCAAGGCACCCGCGGTGCTCGGTCTCGTGGCGGTCGTCGCGCTTCGTGTCCGCGCCGGCCACGGACCGGCACCCGCGGTGCTCACGACCGCCGCGGCCGCCGTCGCGACCACCGTCCTGACCGGCGCCGGCTACGGCTGGATCGCGGCGCTCGGGACGCCCGTCTCCCCGCACAACTGGGCGCTGACCAGCCTGCTCGGCCGCGCCACCGCCACGCTGCTCACGAAGGCCGGCAGCGGTCTGGCACAACCGCGGTCGTCGCGTGCGCGGCGACCGCGTTCGCCGCGTGGGCGGCCCCGGGCGCCTCTCGGTTCTATTGGACACGGGCGCTGTGGGACACCGGCCGGGTGGGCCGCCTGGATTACGTCTCCAACCAGTCCCTGCAGGGTGTCCTGGCCCGCCTCGGAGTGCCGGACCACGCGGTCTGGGCGTGCGTCGTGCTCGTGGTGCTCGCCGTGTGGGCCCGGCGGACCAGGCGGGCCGTCGCCGCGGGGGACTGGCCGGGCGCCTTCGCCCTCACCGGCCTGACCGCGTGTCTGCTCAGTCCGATCACCTGGGTGCACCACCTGGTGTGGGTGCTGCCGGCGCTCGCGGTGCTGGTCCGCGCCGGGCACCCGCGGACCGCCGGTGTGCTGTACGCGGTGTTGTGCACCAGCGTGGTGTGGCTGTGGTTCGACGACGCCTCCGGCATCGACGGATTCCTGGGCGGCAACGCCTACGCGTGGATCACCCTCGGTCTGCTGCTGCGGCTGCCCGTCGGTCAACTCTCCGACGGGCGCGGGCTTCTGCCCCGCAGCACGAGCGCCACGGCACCGGCACCCAGCGCGGCGGCCCCCGCGATGACGCCGGTCTCCGGCCATCCGGGGCCGCCGCCCTCCGGCATCACCACCGCGGCCAAGGGCGCGGCGTGGGGTCCCGGGTGGGGCCGCGCCCGCAGCCCGTCCAGCGACCCCACCGGTGCCACCCGCCCGGCCGCCCCGAACCCCCAGTCGAGCAGCTGACGGGCCTCCTCGTAGACGGTGACTCCGCCACCGGCCTGAGGGTTCATCACCGTGACGACAAGGGTGCGCCCGTCTCGTCGGGCGGCGGCCACGAGGGTGTTGCCCGCGTTGGTGGTGTAGCCGTTCTTGACGCCGATCAGCCCGCGGTACGGCTCCACACCGTCCGCTCCGGTCAGCAGCCGGTTGGTGTTCCGGATGCCGTACGACCCTCCGGTGCCGTCCGGGAACTGCGCCTCTGCGGTGCCGCAGTACCGCGCGAAGTCCGCGTTGCGCAGCCCGGACCGGCCGAAGACCGCGAGGTCGTACGCCGACGACACCTGGCCCGGCGTGTCGTAGCCGTCGGGCGAGCGCACCTGTGTGTCGAGGGCGCCGAGGGCCCGCGCCTCGGCCTGCATCCGGGTGGCCGTCGTGGCCCAGCCGCCGTTGAGGGCGGCGAGGACGTGCACCGCGTCGTTGCCGGAGTTCAGGAACACCCCGCGCCACAGGTCGGCGACGGTGTACGTGTGTCCCTCGGCGACGCCGACCATGCTGCTGCCTGCTCCGATGCCCGCCAACTCCTCCTCCCGCACCCGGTGCCGGATGCCGCCCGGCAGGGTCGGCAGCACGGTGAGCGCGAACAGGGTCTTGAGGGTGCTGGCGGGCGGCAGCCTGCGATGCGCGTCGTGCGCGGCGAGCACCTCGCCGCTATCGGCGTCGGCCACCAGCCACGACAGCGCGGAGACGTCGGGAAGCGCGGGAGCGCCGCGGTGGGGGCGCACGAGCGTGCCGTGCCGGTACAGCAGCGACGGGCGCGGCATCGCCGCCGCCCTCGGCCCGCCGGCCGGAGCCGGCTTCGTCGCGGCGGCGGCCGCGACGGGCGCGAGCGCCAGAACGCCCGCCACGCACACCGCGCAGGTCGCGGCGGCCGCCCTGGGCATACGGAACGCGGCCGCGGTCCCGGGCACACGGAATGCGACCGCGGTGCGAGGCATACGGAAGGAGAATCCGATGGTCATATCGTCAACGTAGGAATCGGTCCGGCGTGCGGGCCGATGGCCGGGCCGGGCCACGGTCGGGAGCACCCGGATGCCGCAGTCACCCGGAGGAGTCGGCGGTCTTGCGGTGCCCGGCCAGCCGTAGCGTCACGACGGCCGCGATCCCCGCGAGAATGCCGAAGGTGAGGGCGGCCGGGACGCCGCCGCCGAGCCCGGCCAACAGGGACACCGGCCCGCGTACGGCGGTGGTGTCGTCCATCGCCCAGTGCAGGAGCTGGCTCGCCAGCAGGCCCAGCACGGTCGCGCAGACAGCGCCCGCCGCCATGGTCGGCGCCGTGGCCTCGGTGAGGAGGGCCGGCAGCAGCCGCAGCGCCCACCACACCACGGCGAGCACGAGCACGTCGGCCGCCCGGTACGTCAGCCAGTCGCCCAGGGGTGACGTCGTCGGGTCGCTCCATGCTCCCAGCAGCAGCCACTCGCGCAGCAGGTCGCCGGGCTCGGACAGCAGTCCCTCGCCGGGGAAGGACGTCTGGATCCAGGCCGCCACCGACTGGTACGAGAGGACCACCAGCGACAGCGCCACCACGGCGGTCCCGGTGCTCGCCGACAGACGGGCCGCGAGCGGCGGCACGTTTCTCCGGGGCAGCGGTTCCTCGTCCTTGTCCATGACACGCGCCACCACCACCGTGACCGGGGCGGCCAGCAGCCCCGCGAACACCGCGACCGGACCGCCCGACGCGATCACGCCCGCGAGCTGGGGCAGCACCCGGAAACTGCCGTGCCCCCGCGAGGCGATCAGCCAGGGCGCCGACACGGTCACGGCCAGCGTCGCCGCCACCGGGGCCCAGGCCCACAGCGCGAGCAGCGTGGCAGGTGTGCGGCCCTGCACCGGCGGCAGCCGGCGCAGCAGGAGGAGCGCACCGGCCACGAAGAACAGGAAGAGCGTCACGAACCTGATCTGCATCGCGGTGCGGTAGAGGTCGGTGTACGGGCCGCCGCCGCCCACGTCCGAGTACGACCAGGGTGAGAGCAGGACTCTGAGGGCGTTCGCGGACTCGATGTCGAACACGTTGCCCGAGCCCTGGAGTTGCAGTGCCGAGGCGCTCGCTCCCGCCCACAGCATCAGCAGTGTGAGCAGGGCGCCTCCGGCCAGTACCGGTATGACCGCGCGCCGATATGTCATGTGCTGTACCCCCGTGTCGAACCTGTGCTTTGCATGTGCAGGTCAGCCCGAAGGATAGGGGACAATCCGGTGCTCAGAACCGAGGGGCTTCGTCAGCCGGCCGGCAGTGTGGGCTGGATGCGCCGCAGGAAGGCGGCGTTGTCCGGGGTGTCGCGCATGCGCTCCAGAAGGGTCTCCAGGCTCGCCTGCCCGTCCCGGGTCTGCAGGGCACGGCGCAGGCCGCGTACGGCGGTCAACTCGGCGGGGGAGAGGAGGAGTTCCTCACGGCGGGTGCCGGAGGTGTTGATGTCGACGGCCGGGAAGACGCGGCGCGAGGCGAGTTCGCGGCTCAGGCGCAACTCCATGTTGCCGGTGCTCTTCAGCTCCTCGAAGAAGTAGTCGTCGGCGCGCGAGCCGGTCTCCACCAGGGCGGTGGCGAGGATCGTCAGCGAGCCGCCCTCCTCGGCGAGCCGGGCGGCGCCGAAGAACCGCTTAGGGCCGAGCAGCGCGGAGGCGTCCACACCGCCGCTGAGCGTACGGCCGCTCGAGGCGGCCGCGTTGTTGTGCGCCCGGCACAGCCGGGTCAGGGAGTCGAGCAGGATCACGACGTCCTCGCCGGCCTCGACGAGCCGCTTCGCGCGCTCGATGACGAGTTCGGCGAGCGCGATGTGCTGCTTGGGACCCCGGTCGAAGGTGGAGGCGTACACCTCGCCGCGCACGGAGCGCCGCATCTCGGTGACCTCCTCGGGCCGTTCGTCCAGCAGCACCACCATCAGGTGGCACTCGGGATGGTTGCCGGCGACGGCGGCCGCGATCTGCTGCAGCAGCACGGTCTTGCCGGTCTTGGGCGGGGCCACGATCAGACCGCGCTGGCCCTTCCCGACGGGTGAGACGAGGTCGGTGACACGCCCCGCGAGCCCGGCCGCCGGGTGCTCCAGGCGGATGCGCCCCCGGGGATGCAGCGGGGTGAGGTCGCGGAAGTGCGGGCGGCCGCGAAGTTCCTCGAGCGTACGCCCGTTGACCCGTACGACCTCGGTGAGCGCGCGCCTGTCGTCGCGCACGCCTTCCACCAGGTCGCCCTTGCGCAGGCCGTGACGGCGGATCAGCGCGGGCGGAACCGGCAGGTCGGAAGGTGTGGCGTGGAGGCTGTCGGCGCGCAGATGGCCCTTTCCGCCCGCGTCGATGTCGAGGACACCGCCGGCGAGCTGTGTCCGGGATTCCTGCTGTACAGGGGGGTGTTCGAGAGTGGTGGTCATGATGGTCGGTCCTTTCGAGGACGAATGGCATGGGACATGCGGGAGGGAGGGGGAAGGCCGCGAGGGAAAGGCAGGCATGCGCTTTCGGCGGCGGGAACGGCACCTCGATGCGGGGCGGGAACGCGCCGGTCACGAGGTGGAGGTGGGAAGCCGGTGCGCCGGCCGGAAGACGGCGGGCGGGCGGCCAACTGAAGTGGAACTGGCACCGGCGCCCTCAACGGGGCGTACACAAGTGCTAGCAGGACGGTACCACAGGCGCCGCGGGCCCAAACCGGTTCGACTGCTCAGCATCCTCAACACGCTGGGCGCCGCGCCTATTCCGCTCGGGGCGCATACCTGCCACCAAGGGACGCCGCACGCATCTCCGCGACGAGGAACCCGATCAGGGCCATGGCGGCGAGGGCGAGCGAGCCGAGGATCGCCGTCCCGGCCTACTCTTCGCGGCCGCCGTCGCCCTGGCCGGCATGTGCGGCTTCATCTGCATCGCCTACTGCGTGTCCATCCGGCTGGGCGCCGTCATGCACCGCAGCGCCCTCAGGGCCGGCCTGCCCCTTCGGGGCCCGTAGCTGATCCCGCTGCTGCTGGCGCCCGTGCTGAGCAGGATGCTCACCCGGGTCGAGCCCCGCTGGCTGCTGATTGGTCCGCGAGTCCGGCCAGGCCCTCGGGCCGGCCGTCGTCAGCACGGTCGCGATGAGTGCCGCATCCTCGGTGCTCGTCGGCAAGCTCAGCGGCGCCGACGCCGGCATGGAGGCGGCCGCCGGACCGCTCGCCGTCGTAACGCCGGCAGCGACAGCGCCCGCGCCGCCGCCCAGAGCGCCCTCGGCACGGCATGGCGGTGGGCGTGGTGATCTGCGGCTGCGCCTCCCTGCTGGGCGCCCTGGTCACCATGCTGCTGGTCCGGGGCAACATCGCCCGGTCGACGGTGGGCGCGGGAGAGCCGACGGTGCAGACGGCGTCGGCGTGGTCGGCGTAAAGGACGAGCGAACAGAGGCCGGGGCACTCGCTCCGGCCTCTCGGCACGCCGGGTGTCGATTCGGTGCGGTCCCGTTCGTCGGTGGGGTGTAGGAAGCTCATGACGACCGGGAGGGCCCCATGAAGTACATGCTGCTCGTCTGCGGCGACGACACCGCCGACGCCTCCGGCATGGCACCCGTCGAGCCCTGGGTGGAGGAACTCGGGGAGCGCGGCGCACGCCTGCACGGCCACCGGCTGGCCCTGCCCGCCGAGGCGGTCACCGTGCGGGTGCGCGGAGGCGAGGTCCTGCGCACCGACGGGCCCTTCGCCGAGACCAAGGAGTACGTCGCCGGATTCGACATCCTGGAGTGCGACAGCCTGGAGGAGGCGGTCGCGGCGGCCGCCGCACACCCCGTGGCCACCATCGGGGCCATGGAGGTACGGCCGTTCTGGCCGATGGACGACGAGGACGACGCCGAGAGCGCGATCCGCGCCCGCGACACGGAACTCACCGCCGCCTTCCGCGCCCGCGACCTCGACCGCGCGCTGGCCTGCTACACACCGGACGCGGCCGTCTTCCACCTCGCCGACGGCCGGGAGCGCCAGGGCCTGAAAGCCCACCGGGAGGCGCTGCGGGAGTTGTTCGCGTCCGTCACCGGCCCCGTGACCCGCCAGGTCCTGGACCTGCGGGTCCACGTGGACGAGAGCGTCGGCTTCGCCCATGCCCTGGTCCGGCTGACGGCGGACCGGGCCGACGGCACGGCGCTCGACGAGACACTGCGGGTGACCACCGGCTACCGCGACACCGGCCTGCGCCGGCTGATCACCCACGAACACGCCGTGGCCCTGAAGGGGGCGTGATGAGGTACGCCCTGCTGGTCCGCTGCCCGGCCGGGGGTGAGGAACGTCCTGCGGAGTGCCTGGTCCCCCCGGAGATCACCGGCCGGGTGCGGCTGCGGCCGGCCGCCGACGCCACCACCGTCCGCGTCCAGTCCGGTGAAGTCCTGCTCGGCGACGGGCCGTTCGCGAACAGAGGGGAGGACCTGGCCGCGATCGCCTTCATCGACGTCGACGACCTCGACGAGGCCATCGCCCTGGCGGCCGGGCATCCGTACGCCCTCGACGGCGGTTCGGTCGAGGTACGGCCGGTCTGGGAGTGAGCGCCACGGACGACGTCGAGGCGGCCGTCGCCGCCGCCTTCCGCGAGGAATGGGGCCAGGTCGTGGCCACCCTCATCCGGGTGACCGGCGACTGGGACCTGGCCGAGGAGTGCGCGCAGGACGCCTTCGCCCAGGCCCTCGACCGGTGGCGGCGCGACGGCGTCCCGCGCCGCCCCGGCGCCTGGCTGACCACCACCGCCCGCAACCGCGCCCTCGACGTCCTGCGCCGCAGGGCAGTCGGGGCGGCCAGACTCCGGGAGGCCGCCGTGCTGGCCCGTGACGAGCATCCGTACGACCCCGAGTACGACCGTGACGACGGCGGCGTCCAGGACGACCGGCTGCGCCTGATCTTCACCTGCTGCCACCCCGCCCTGCCCGTCGAGGCCCGGGTCGCCCTGACCCTGCGCACCCTCGCGGGCCTGACCACGCCGGAGATCGCCCGCGCCTTCCTCGTCCCCGAGGCGACCATGGCCCAGCGCCTGGTGCGGGCCAAGAGGAAGATCCGCAACGCCGGGATCCCCTACCGGGTGCCGCCCGCCCACCTCCTGCCCGAACGCACCACCGGCGTCCTGGGCGTGGTCTACCTCCTCTTCAACGAGGGCTACGCCGCCACCTCCGGAGCCGAACTGGTACGCACCGACCTGTGCGCGGAGGCCGTCCGCCTCGCCCGGCTGCTGGCCCGTCTCATGCCCGACGAGCCGGAGACGCTCGGCCTGCTCGCCCTCCTGCTGCTGCACGACGCCCGCCGGCACACGCGCGTGGACGCCGCCGGCGACCTGGTGACCCTGGAGGACCAGGACCGTACGGCCTGGGACCGAGCGGAGATCGACGAAGGCACGGCGCTGGTGGAGACGGCCCTGCGCCGCGGCCGGCCCGGGCCGTACCAGATCCAGGCGGCCATCGCGGCCTGTCACGCAGGCGCCGCCTCGGCGGACGAGACGGACTGGGCGGACATCGCCGCGCTCTACGGCGCCCTGCTCCGCTTCGTGCCCTCGGCCGTCGTCCGGCTCAACCGCGCCGTCGCCGTCGGCATGGCCGAGGGCCCGGACGCCGGGCTCGCCCTGGTCGCCGAACTGGAGCGGGACGGCGACCTCGCCGACTACCACCTGCTCCCCGCCACCCGCGCGGACCTGCTGCGCCGCGACGGGCGTACCGCCGAGGCGGCCGAGGCCTACGAACGGGCCCTGGAACTCGTGGAGAACGACTCCGAACGGAGGTTCCTGGAGAAGCGGCTCGCGGAGTGTCGATCGGCGGAGGGCCCTTCGTCGGTGGGGTGAGACCACTCGCCACCGAGGAGACCGCGATGACCGAGACCGCGATGACCACGCCCCGACCCGACCGACTCCGCCGAGCCCTCGCCGCGCTCCTGCGCGCGATCCACACCCCCGGCGCCCCGGACATCTGGCTGGCCGGGCAGCGCCTCGGAGGCTGACGCCGACCGGCCCTTGCCCGGGTCCAGGGCGTTGTGATGGCCTTCACGCCGCCGTGCGCCGTGTAGCCGCCGTCGACCGTGATCTCCGCGCCGTTGACGTAGGAGGCCTCGTCGGAGAGCAGGTAGACGGCCAGGGGGGCGACCTCGTCGACGGTATCGCCGCGGCCCTGGGGCGTCATCGAGACGTGGGCCCGGACGAACACCGGGTTGGCGGACTCCATCAGCGCCGTGTCGATGTAACCGGGCTGACGAGGTCGGTGCGGATGCCGCGCGGGGCCGGTTCCGGGGCCGCAACTTCGACAGGCCCCGCAGCGCCCACTTGCTGGCCGTGTACGCCACCGCGTGGCGGGCCGTGAGGGCGGCGACCAACCGACGTTCACGACGGAGGAGCCGGGCGGCATCAGGGGTGTCAGGGCCTGGATGCCGAGCAGGGCGCCGGTCATGTTGACCGCGAACGCCCGGTTCCCGTCCGCGAGTTCGACCTCGCCGAGACGGGCCCGCAGGGGAATGCCGCGTTGTTCACCAGTCCGCGGCTACAGGGGCGCCCTGGTCCTCACCGTCGCGTGACGTCAGGAGGCGGAGGCGGACCGCGCCTCCGCCTCCTTGGCGATCTCCTCGAACCTCGCGCCCATGGCCGCCGCCAGCGCCTGGGCGCCGGACAACGGTCGGACCATGACGGTGAATTCGTCGATCAGGCCGTCCTCGTCGAGGTGGATGAAGTCGCAGCCCGTGAGCTCGCGGTCGCCCACCCGCGCGGCGAACACCAGGGCGTGGTCGCGGCCGTCGGGCCCGGCGAGCTCACGCTCGTAACGGAAGTCCTCGAAGACCTGCGCCACCGCCCGCAGGATCGCCGCCGTGATCGCCTTGCCCGGGTACGGCTTGAACACCACCGGGCTGGAGAACACGACGTCCTCCGCCAGCAGCGCCTCGACCGCGTCGAGATCACCCGCCTCGACCGCTTCGCGGAACGCGCGCATCGATCACTCCATAGTGAACTAGTGGAATAGGTGCCGATGACACTATCCAGTAGCCGGGCGCCTGTCCATGGGCGGCCGCCCACGACCGGTTTCCCCTAAGCTGACGGAGATGTTCAGCCCCGAAGGCCCCAGCCTGCGCGAACTCGCCGTCCAGGCGCTCTCGTCCGTCGAGCGCGGATACGACCTGCTCGCGCCGAAGTTCGACCACACCCCCTTCCGGACGGCCGAAACGGTGCTCGACGCCGTCGCGGCGGCCCTTGCCCGCACCGGGCCCTACAGGGCGGGGCTCGACCTGTGCTGCGGCACCGGAGCGGGGACCGAGGTGCTCGGCCGGGTCTGCCGGGAGAGCGTGACAGGGGTCGACTTCAGCGCGGGAATGCTCGCCGTGGCCCGGGAGAACGTCCGGCCCGCGGGCCCGGCCGTCTCCTGGGTGCGCGCGGACGCCCGGGCGCTGCCGTTCGGCCCGGCCTTCGACCTAGTCGTCAGCTTCGGGGCGTTCGGCCACTTCCTGCCCGGCGAACTCCCGGGCCTGTTCCGGCAGGTGCACGCGGTGCTCCGGCCCGGCGGCTGCTTCGCCTTCCCCGTCCTCGCACCGCCCCGGCCCTCGTCGCCGGCCTTCTGGATGCTGCTCGGCTTCGACGCCGTCATGCGCGTGCGCAACGCCGTGTGGCGCCCGCCCTTCGTCATGTACTACCGGGCCTTCCGGCTCGGGGACGTCCGGCGGGACCTGGAGGGTGCCGGATTCCGTGTCGGCCTCGAAGCGCTGCCGGAGTTCGGGCGGCGGGGCGACGGGAGCCCGCGGGTGCGGCTGGTGCGGGCCGTCAGGGGCTGAGGGCGGGGCTGGGCCATCGGTCCCCGGAAAGGTCCGACCGGCCCGGCGCCTCGGACCCCGCCGCGCGCCACGATGACAGTGCGGAACGGGCCTCAGGGAGGTGCGTCGTGAACTGCTACGACTGCGCGCTCAAGGACACGACGGCCCCGGCTGTCGCGGTGTGCGACCGCTGTGGCTGCGGTGTGTGCCTGCGGCACGCCCATGTCGTCGGACTGCTGATGGAGCGCGCCCCCGGCTCGGGGCCGAGCGTCGGCCGCAGGCTCGCGCGGCGCGTGACATGTCCCTCGTGCCATGAGGCCGAGGCCTTCGACCATGTGCGGTGCGCCGGCTGAGCGGTCCCGTCCCCACTGGCCGGCCGACCTGGGTCAGCCGTGCGGGACGACGGCGACCGGGCACGGCATGTGGTGCAGGGCCGCGTGGGTCACCGGACCGAGTTTCCAGGTCAGGTGCGAGGGGTGGCGCTTGCGCCCCAGCACGGTGAGTTCGCCGTGCTCCGCGGCGTACAGCAGCACCGCGCCGGCCGGACCGGCCGCCACCTGCTCCACGACCGGGACATGGGGGAACTTCTCCCGCCAGGGGGCCAGTGCGGCCGTGAGCCGGGCGTGTTTCTCCGCCTCGTGACGGCTGTCGGCGTGAGAGGCGGCCATCGCGTGCACCGGGTCCACCGTCCCGAACGGCTGCAGGGCCCGCACCGCGCGCACCCGGGTGCCGCGCGCGTCGGCTGCCGTGAACGCGAACTCGAGCAGTGGTTCGGCGGCCGGGCCCGTCTCCTTCACGCCGACGACGACCTCGCCGCGGTCCGCCCCAGGACGGCCCGAGCCGTCCTCGACCGCCGGATCGCCGGCCCGGACCACGACGGCCGGACACCGTGCCCGCCCCAGGACGTACAGGCTGGTGGAACCGAGCAGGAAGCTCGCCGTGGAACCGTGCCCCCGGCTGCCGAGGACCAGCAGCTCGGCGAGCCCGCCGAGGTCCAGCAGCGCCTCGGCGGCGGGCGTCGACGTCAGTTCCGTGGTCGGCTTCAGACCGGGGTACCGGCGCAGCAGTTCGGTCTCGGTCCGTTGCAGGAGCCGTCCTCCGTTGCGCTGCTTGCCGAGCGCCTCCCGGGCGAGGGGGACGTCGAGCGGCTGCGTGGACCAGGAGTGGAGCAGCAGCAGAGGCCGCCCCGTGGTCGCGGCCTCGCGGGCGGCCCACCACGCGGCCGTCGTCCCGGCCGGGGAGCCGTCGATTCCGACGACGACAGGTCCGGTCATGGCCCACCTCCGGTCCCGGCGCGGCACCCGGGGCGGCCGCGCCGTACGCAGTCCCCGCTTCAAGGATCGCCGTCGTCCCGGCACCGGGGGCAGGGCCGGAAGGTGCGCCGGGCGGGCCGTTCGGCCTCTCTCGGCGGGCCGGTGCCTCGCCCGGGCGCCGCTCAGCCGGCCGCCGGCAGCGTGAACTCGTAGACCAGAGCCTCCTGTTGGGCGTCCACCAGCAGATCGGTGATCTCCAGCGGCCGCGCGTACTGGTCGTGCACGCGCCGTCTCACCCGTACCGAGGGCGCGTCGGCGAGCGGGGTGATGCAGTCGCGGTGGTGGAGCGTCAGGCCGGCCTTGCGCATCCAGTCGTAGGCACGGCGCAGCTGTGCCGTCGCGGCACCGTCGGCGCGGTCGCGGTAGCGGGCCAGCTCCTCGACCTCCGACAGGGCGACGGCGGAGAAGGAGGTCACGGCGGTACGGCGGCCCCGGCCGTCGGCGCCCGCCGACTCGTAGCGGTGCATCAGTGTCGGCCGGTGCGGGGCGAGCCCGAGGGCCTCGGCGTGCTCGGGCGGGGGAGGCTCCCAGGTGACCGTGGCCCGGTCGACCGCGCCGCCGGGGTCCGTGACCCGGGCGCCGATCGGGAAGGTGAGCGAGGACGGGCTCCGTACCGCCGGTCCGGGCAGTGTGGCATGGCTGCCCCGCCGGTCGGTGGCGACCAGACCGTCCCGGCGCAGTACCTCCAGGGCCTGCCGTACGGTCTCCCGGCTGACCCCCATGCGTTCGGCCAGCTTCCTCTCGCTCGGCAGCCGTTCACCCGGCGGGATGCCTCCGTCGTGCAGCTCGTCCAGCAGGCGCGTGGCGACGCGCCAGTACAGCGGCGGGCCGGGGACGGTGGAGTGGTCGTGCGGGGTGGTGCGGGCCATGCCGCGCCTCCTGTTGGTGACGTGCGGTAGCCGTACGGGGTCGGTGCGCCACCAGATCTAGCATTGGTCTAAACCACCAGGGAAGGGTGGGCGGGCGGTTCGGCCGAAACCGGCCCGCCGCGCACCGGGCTCACAGGGCGCCGTAGAGGGCCTCGATCAGTGCCGTCTTCCGCGGGTCGTCGGCGATATGAGGCCCCATCCGGTTCATGACGTAGCCCAGAGACACCCCCGCCTCGGGGTCGGCCAGTCCGCAGGAGCCGCCGAAACCGTCGTGTCCGAAAGCCCTCGGGTTGGGCCCGTAGGAGCCGTTCGGCCCGCTCAGCCACAGGCCGAGCCCGATCTCCGTGTCGGCGCCGAGTCCGGGGCCGAGCACCAGGTCCCGGCACCTGCCCTGCCCCTCGCGCACCCGCTCCGCCGACTCGGGGGAGAGCACGAGCCGGCCGCCGTACGATCCTCGTCCCGCGAAGATCCCGTACAGGGCGGCGACCGCCCGCGCCGTGCCGTGGCCGTTCGCGGCCGGGATCTCCGCGGCCCGCCACTCCGGCGTGTTCGCCTCGGCCGCGCCCACCGGGGGATTGGTCAGCGCGGCGAGCACCGCGGGCGTCAACCGGCCGAAGGCGGCGGCCTGTTCGCTGTCGGAGGCGGCCGGCGGATGCACCAGTTCGGCGGCCCGCCCCGCCTCCTTCTCGGGCAGGCCGATGGTGAAGTCGATCCCCAGCGGTCCGGTCACCTCCCGCTCCAGGAAGGCCCCCGGCGACAGCCCCGAGATCCGCCGCACGACCTCCCCGACGAGGTGGCCGAAGGTGAGCGCGTGATAGCCGGACACCGTCCCCGGCTCCCACCACGGCTCCGTCGCCGCCAGCCGCCGCGTCGTCAGCTCCCAGTCGTAGAGCTCCTCGACGGAGTGCGGCTCACGCAGGCCCGACAGGCCGGAGCGGTGCGACAGCAGGTGCCGTACGAGGACCTTCCCCTTGCCGGCCGCGGCGAACTCGGGCCAGTAGTCGGCCACCGGCGCGTCGAAGTCGAGCAGCCCCCGGTCCGCCAGGATGTGCGCGCACAGCGCGGTCGGCCCCTTCGACGTCGACCACACGTTGACCAGGGTCTCCCGCTCCCAGGGCCGGGTGCGGTCCGCGTCGGCCCAGCCGCCCCACAGATCCACCACGACCTCACCGCCGACGGTCACCGTGACCGCGGCGCCCAGCTCCCCGCGTTCGCGGAAGTTCTCCTCGAACGCCGTGCGCACCGCCTCGAACCGCGCGTCACAGTGTCCCCGCGCGATGGGCTCGCGTTCCGCCATGGGCCCCTCCGTCGTCCGTCGGAAGCCCGGGCCGCTCCGCCGCAATCCGGGCCTCCTGAACGTACCGACTGGTCGGACTGGAGGGAAGGTCAGAGGAAGAACAGGTCGCCTGCCGGCTCCTCGTGACCGTCCACCGTGTGCCAGTAGTCCCGTGTCGCGACCGCCAGCCCCTCCTCGTCGAACCGCACGAACACGCAGCCCGCCAGGGTGGAGGGCGCTCCGTCCTCCTCCGCGAGCACTCGGAACTCGGCCACGGCCACCCCGTCCGGGCCGACGACGGGCGGCGAGAAGCGCACGTCGGTCACCCGCTCCCGTGCGAAGGACCGGCGCAGGTAGTCGGCCAGCTCGGCCCGGCCCCGGTGCGGCCGGCGGAACGGCATGGAGCGGTGGACGCACTCCTCGGCGTACAGCCTGAGCAGGGCGTCCACGTCGTGCGCGGCCGAGGCCCGCTCCCAGACCCGGACGAAGCGTTCCGCCGCCTCTTGTGTCTCCATGCCGGGCCCCTCAGGCATACGCCCGCAGCCACTTCACCTTGGCCGCCTCCTGGTAAGGCCCCCCGCCCTCATGGTCGTTGAACTCGTACACCTCGATCTTCTTGTCGGCGTGCGCCCAGTTGTTGAACGCCGCGTAGACCGTCGAGGGCGGGCAGGTCTGGTCCTCCAGGGCCGCCGAGAAGAGGGCGGGCGCGCGGCCGCGCGTGGCGAAGTGGACGCCGTCGAAGTAGGAGAGGGTGCGCAGGGCGTCCTCGGTGCGGCCGCGGTGTGTTTTGAGGAACAGGCCGATCTCACGGTAGGGGTGACGATCCGTCACGGTGGTGGCGCGCGGGAAGTCGCACAGGAACGGGACGTCCGGGGCGATCGCGACCAGGTCCGGGACCAGCCCGCCCACGGCGATCGTGATGCCGCCGCCCTGGCTGCCGCCGGTCGCCACCGTGCGGGAGGCGTCGGTCAGCGGATGCGACCGAGCGGCCTCGACGGCGCGGACCGCGTCGGTGAACACGCGGCGGTAGTAGTAGTTCTCGGGCGCGTCGATGCCACGGGTCACGAACCCCGGGTACGCGGGGGCGCCGCCCATCGGGTCCGCCGTGCCGCCACCGCCGCCCCAGGCGCTGCCCTGGCCGCGGGTGTCCATCACGAAGTGCGCCCGGCCGGTGGACGCCCACAGCAGGTGCTCGTGCGGGAGTCCGCGTCCGCCGCCGTAGCCGATGAACTCCACGACCAGCGGGACCGGTTCCGTCGTTCCGGCGGGAAGCGTCAGCCAGCCCTTCACGGGGTGCCCGCCGAACCCGGCGAACGTCACGTCGTACACCTGGACCGTCGTCAGCCCCGTGTCGACCGGCTCGAAGCGGGCGTCCAGGTCGTGCTCGCGGGCCTCCTGGAGGGTCTTGGACCAGAACGCGTCGAAGTCCGAGGGCTCGACGGACGCGCTGCGGTAGTCGTGGAGCTCGTCGAGGGGAAGGTCGAACAGGGCCATGCAGGACCGCCTTCGAGTCGGGGCCGTACGGTTGTCACACCGTACGTGGGTGATCGGACGACTCGCCAGACCTCTGTCTCTCGCCCGCTCGACGGCGAGAAGCCGCCGCAGGTGAGGAATCAGCAGGTCAAGAACGCGTGCATGGAATTGTCCGACGGATCGGACGAGCGGCGTCGGCCGCTCGGCCGCACGGAGAGGTCGGGCCTTCGAACGGGGCCAGGTCCGATCGGGAAGTCCGGCCTTCGAACGGGGCCAGGTCCGACCGGGAGGCCGGTCCTTCGAACGTAGCCAGGTCCGACCGGGAGGCCGGTCCTTCGAACGTAGCCAGGCCCGGCGGAGAGATCCGCCTTCCAGCGGGGTCAGGGTCCCCCGGCCTGCCGTCGCGTCCACTGCGGCTCGGTGCGCGCCCATGCGCGCTCCCACTCGGCCAGCCGGTGGCGGGTGGCGACCCGGCGGACCACGGCGTTGGCCAGAAGCACCACGGCGGCCGCGCCGCCCGCGGCGCACGTGCCGATGGTGACGGTGTGCTGCCAGATCTGGCTGTCCCCGGGCGGCGGGGGAACGCTGCGCTCCCGGGAGTCGAACCACACGTCGACGGTGTCGCCGCGCCGGGTGCCCGCCGGGACGCGCGCCTGCGTGGTGTGCGTCCTGGCCGCCCGATCCGTCCAGCGCACCTCCACGGGGTACGAGTGGTCGCGCCCGCCCGGTGTCGTCGTGGGCCTGTCGGGCGGCGTGCCGACGACCTCCGCCCGCACCCGATGGCGTTCGGCCCGGTCCGCGGCCGCCACGGCCCGCGCGTGGTCGTGTGCCCACCAGCCGGCCACCGCCCCCGCCAGGGGGGCGGCCACGAGCAGCAGCACGGCGACGGCCAGCACCGTCCACGCCTCCACGACGTCCGACCGGCGCCGCAGCGGATTGCGCCGCCAGCGCCAGCCGCGCACCCGGGTTCGCATCTCGACCTCCCCGCCGTCACCGGAGCCGGAGGGACTGATGGGGTCCGGTCCGTATTGTCCCTCCGCGCCGCATGCGCGCGCGAGTTCCCAGGGAAGCGGGTACCCAGCGGCGGCGAGATCGCTCACCGTCGGGCCGGCCGGACCCGTGCGTCAGCCGAAGCGTTCGATGCGGATCCGGTCCACGGGCTGCCCGGCCGCGACGAGCAGCCGGGAGGCGTGCTCGGCGAAGGAGTTCGAGCCGCACACATAGGCCTCCCACCCGCCGGGCGGCCGATCGGCCAGGAGCGGTGCCAGATGGGCGGCGGCCAGACGGCCCACCGGCACACCCTCGGGAGCGCTCCGCGTGAAGACCGCCGTCGTCTCCGCGCCGAACTCCCTCGCGTAGATCAGTTCCTGGGGACTGCGTGCCGACACCACCAGCCGCAGCGGCACGTCCAGGCCACGCGCCCGGCGGTGGCGCACCATCGACATCAGCGGTACGACACCGGAGCCGGCGCCGATGAGCAGCGCGGACCGGTCGCCGGGCCAGGCGAAGAAGCCGCTCACCGGGCCGCGCACCTCGACCCGGTCACCGGGTCGTGCCACCGTGTGGAACCAGCCCGAGACCTCGCCGCCGTCGACGTGGTCGAGGGTCAGCTCGATGTGCCCGCCGTCGTCCGGAGCGGAGGCGATCGAGTAGTGCCGCTGGGCCACGTAGCCGTCCTCGGCCGTCAGCCGCAGCATCAGGTGCTGGCCGGGCAGATGACCCGTCCAGGCCGGCACCGCGAAGCGGAACGTGGAGGCGTGCGGCGTCTCGGGCCGGATCTCGGTGAGGGTGGCGGTCTGCCAGTGCGCGGCACCCTGGTCGCTCACCTCGATCCGGCCGGGCACGGCGAAGCGCGTCGGGGGAACGAACACGGGGGACGTCTCGGTCGCTCGCTCAGTCACCGGAGTACCGCTGCTCCTCCCACGGGTTGCCGCGTTCGTGGTAGCCGTTCCGCTCCCAGAAGCCCGGCTCGTCGTGGTCCAGGAGCCGGATGCCCGCTATCCACTTGGCGCTCTTCCAGAAGTACAGATGCGGCACCAACAGCCGTGCGGGACCGCCGTGTTCGGCGGGGAGCGGCTCGCCGTCGTACTCCCAGGCGATCCAGGCCCTCCCGCCGGTCAGGTCCGTCAGGGGGAGGCTGGTGGTGTACCCGGTGTGCGCGTAGGCGACGGCGTGGGTGGCCGACGCCAGGGGCCGCGCCTCGTCGAGAAAGGCGTCCAGAGATACGCCCGCGAACCGCACGCCGAACCTGGACCAGCCCGTCACACAGTGGATGTCGCCCTTGTACGCCGACCCGGGCAGCGCGTGCGCCTGCGCCCAGTCCCAGGTCAGTGGCCGCTCCACCAGTCCGTCGACGCGGAAGGTCCAGTCGGCCGCCGCCAGTTCGGGCGTGACCTCGGCGGACAGGACGGGCCAGTCGTCGCCCGCGTCGTACTGGCCGGGCGGCAGGCCCGGATCGGGGACGCGGGGGCGCCCGGTGAAGCCTCGGGTGACGTTCATGGGGATCCAGCGGGAGGGAGATCGGTTTCTTACGTGTTCAACCGTACGTGCACGTCAGGTATGCCCCGACCCCGGGGACCCCGCGATCGTCAACGCCGTGTGAACTCTCCCGGGCCCCGGGAACAGCCGCTCCCCGATCTTCCTTGCCGCCTGTGGCAGCGGGTGAGCACGAAGGAGAGTGGAAGCACATGCCGAAGGCGCACGTCGTCAGGCGGTACGGGGGCCTGGAGGCCGAGGGACTCGTCGAGGCGCCCGGACGGGAGCGGGGTTCGGGTCGGCGCCTCATCGCGGTGCGGACCGCGGGAGTGGCGGAGGCCGGAAGCGTCGACGTCCGGGGCGCGATCGTCATAGGAGTCGCCGGATGAGCCACGTCCTGGACAATCCGGCCCTCGCCGCCCTCACCGGCCCGCATGCCCACTTCGCCGAGCGGCGCGGCCGGGTGCTGCGCTACCCGGTGGACGTCTCACCGTGGCTCGCGCTGCCCGACGAGCCCGACGCCGACGACTGGGCCGACCTGGCCGCCCTCGCGGGCCCCGGGGCGGAGGTGCCGCTGAACGGCTACTGCCCCGAGGTCCCCGCCGACTGGGAGGTCGTCTTCCACGTCGAGGGCGCGCAACTCGTCGACGACGGCCTCCCCGCCGCGCCGGACGCGGAGGCCGTCCGTCTCGGCCCCGCCGACGTGCCCGAGATGCTCGACCTCGTCGCGCGCACCCGGCCCGGCCCGTTCCTGCCGCGCACCGTCGAGCTCGGCACCTACCTCGGCATACGCCGGAACGGCGCCCTGGTGGCCATGGCGGGGGAGCGACTGCGTCCGCCGGGCTGGACCGAGATCAGCGCCGTCTGCACCGATCCCGCCTTCCGCGGCGAGGGACTGGCGACCCGGCTGATCCTCGCCGTCGCCCACGGCATCCGCGAGCGCGGCGAGACCCCGTTCCTGCACACCTCCGCCCGCAACACCGACGCCATCCGCCTGTACGAGACCCTCGGCTTCCGGCTCCGCCGCACGACCGCCTTCCTGGCGGCCCGCGCCCCCGAACACCTCACGGAGGGCAGGGAGTTGGCGGTGTCCTAGGCTCCGCCGTCGGTGCCGGCCGCCCGGCGGCGCCTCGCGCGCCTTCGCCTTCGAGCGGCTGTACCGACGCGGCCTCCTGCCCCGGCCGGGAGCTGCCCGGCATCGGCGGCGATGCCTGCGGCGCCGACCATCCACATGGCTCGTCCGCCCGGAGGCTGCCGCGCCGGCGCGGTGCGATCGTGCGCTCGGACGACCTCGGTCGGGGACCCGTCGCTGCCGGACCGGCCCCGAACGGACGAGGGGGCCTCGGCGGCACCCCGGGCCTACCCCTCCGCGCCTCGCGTCGCCCACGCGTTGTACCGCGCCAGGTACCCGGCGAACCGCCGCAGGTCCTCCTCCGGCCAGTCCGCCAGCCGCTCGCGGAACGCGGCCCGGCGGCTGTCGGTCACCTGGGCGAGGATGCGGCGGCCCTTCTCGGTCAGGTGCAGGACCTGCACACGGTGATCGTCCGGATCCAGGCGCCGCTCGACGAGCCGGGCCCGCTCCAGCGCCGCCACCTGACGGCTCACCGTGGACTTGTCCAGGGCGTAGTGGGCCGCCAGGTCGGTCGCCCGGCAGCCGCCGCTCTCCTCCAGGTGCCCGAGCAGCGTGTACGACACGAGCGACAGCTCGGGATGCATGCGCCCCGCCGAGGCCCGGGCGCGCCGGGCGAAAGCCGTCATCTCGCGCTGGATCGTCTCCACCGCCTCGTCCGCGTCCACCGGGGCCTCCCTCGCGCTACTGGTTGTATAGTACAACTGAAGCTCACGGTGGTCGCGAGGAGACCGTCGGTGTCTGGGCGTTGGGGTAGTGTTGCCGTCCGGCCGCGGAGTGTCCCGGCCGCCGGGGACCGAGGAGGTGAGACCCATTACCGCTGTGTCAGCTCGGGTGCTCTCTCCTCGCGTCGACGCGGATCGCCGCCGCTAGGCGACCGCGAGAGCGCCCTTCGCTCCACCGAAAGGCTCTCGGCTCCATGCCACCCTTCCCCCTGACCTCCCATGATTCGATCGTGACCGCGCTGCGCGCCGCGGGCTGCGTCTTCGCCGAGGACGAGGCCCGGTTGATCCTCGCCACCGCCCGCACACCGGATGAGCTGTCCGCGCTCGTCGAGCGCCGGGCCGCCGGACTGCCCCTCGAACTCGTCCTGGGCTGGGCCGAGTTCCGCGGACTGCGCATCGCCGTGGAACCCGGCGTCTTCGTGCCCCGCCGCCGTACCGAGTTCCTCGTCGAACAGGCCCTCGCGCACGCCCCCGAGGCATCGGTCGTGGTGGACCTGTGCTGCGGCTCTGGCGCCGTCGGCACCGCCCTGGCCACCGCCCTCGGCGCCGTGCAACTGCACGCCGCCGACATCGACCCGGCCGCCGTGCGCTGCGCCCGCCGCAACATCGCCGGCGCCGGCGGCCGCGTCCACGAGGGAGACCTCTTCGACGCGCTCCCCGGCGACCTGCGCGGCCGGATCGACATCCTCGCGGCCAACGTGCCCTACGTCCCCACCGGCGAGGTCGGCCTGCTGCCCGCGGAGGCCCGCGACCACGAACCGCTCGTCGCCCTCGACGGCGGCTCCGACGGGCTGGACGTCCTGCGCAGGGTCGCCGCACAGGCGCCGGACTGGCTCGCACCGGGTGGCTGTGTGCTGGTGGAGACGAGCGAACGCCAGGCGGAGACGGCCGTCGACGCCTTCTCCGGCGCCGGACTCAGGACCACGACCGCGGTCTCCGAGGAGCTGTACGCGCACGTGGTGATCGGCGTCAGGCCGTAGCTCCGGCGGGCCGGGCTACGGCATCCGTCAGGCCGTAGGTCCGGCGGGCCGGGTCACGGCATCCGTCAGGCCGTCGTCCCGCTGTCCGAAGGGCTCGCCGACGGCGAGGGCATGCCCCAGCCGCGGGGGCCGTGGCCCGGGAAACCGCCGTGCGGGCCGCGGCCCGAGTCCTCGTCGCCCGGCCCCCTGCCGTCGAAGGTCCCGGACAGCACCCGCAGCGCCGTCCTGGTGCCGCTGTCCGAGCGGCTGCCCACCAGGAAGACGGTGTCGCCCTTCTTCAGGGCGCCGGCCCCCGTGCCCTTGGTGCCGTCGTGCAGGACCGTGGTGCCCGAGTCGACGATCCACGACCACTGGGCGTCGTCCTCGCTCTTGACGGTGACCTGGTCGCCGGCGACCTTCTCGACGGTCCCGCGCTGCCAGACCCGTACCACCCACTTGCCGGTGTCCTGGTCCTTCACCGTCGACTCGCCGTGCACGCCCATGCCGCCGAAGTCGAACCAGCGGCCGCCGTGCCCGTGCCCGGGTCGGTCCGGGGACGCGGAGGCGGAACCCGAGGCGGCGGGTGTGGCGCCCAAAGCCGGACCGCCCGACGTGGCGGCGTAGGCGACGGTGCCGCCGAGGGCCAGCACGGCGACCGTCGTCGCCGCGATCACCGCCCGGGCGCGGCCGGAGCGATGCCTCCAGACCCGGTCCCAGGCCGGTTCCGACGCGGGTTCCGCGCCACCCGGCCCCGTCATCACCTCCCACTGCGGTGCTATATCGCCACGGTGTTCGGACGGCCCGCCGCCGGCGGCGGATTCCTCGTGCGGATCGTGTGTCACGGTGTGCTCCCATCGGTCACGGCACCCGGCATCCCCATGCCATCCCTTGCTGTGATTGTGCGAGCAGCCCGATAAGGGCCGGATAATCAGTAGCTGTGAATGCCGGGCCGCGGCCGACGGACGCCCCCGGGCCGCCGCTACGGGTGCTGCACGCGGGCGATGAGCAGGGCCACGTCGTCGGAGTTGTCCGGCTGGTGCAGCGTGCGCAGCAGCAGGTCGCAGACCTCCTCCAGGGGACGGTCGGGGCCGTCGAGCAGGGACAGCAGCGCGTCCAGGCGTTCGTCGAGAGGGTGCTGCCGGGTCTCGACGAGACCGTCGGTGTAGAACACGAGCCGGTCGCCGGGGCCGAGGTCGACCGTGGTGGTGGAGAAGGCCACCCCGCCCACGCCCAGCGGCGCACCGGTGGGCAGTTCGAGCAGTTCCGGGGGACGGCCCTCGCGCAGCCGGACCGGCGGCAGATGGCCGGCGTTGGCGATCCGGCACTGCCGCAGCGCCGGGTCGTGGATGGCGTAGACGCAGGTGGCGATGGAGTGGTCCAGGTCCTCGGTGATGCGGTCCAGGTGCTCCAGGAGCCTGGCCGGGTCGAGGTCCAAGGAGGCGAGCGTGTTGGTGGCGGTGCGCAGCCGGCCCATGGTGGCGGCGGCCGTGATGCCGCTGCCCATCACATCGCCCACCACCAGCGCGGTCTTCCCTCCGTCCAGGGGGATCACGTCGAACCAGTCGCCCCCCACCTCGCTGGTGGCGCCGGCGGGCTGGTAGCGGGAGGCCACCTCCAGACCGCCGATGACCGGCGGATGGCTGGGCAGCAGGCTGCGCTGCAGGGTCAGGGCGGTGTCGCGGGCGTTCTGGTACCAGCGGGCGTTGTCGATCTGCACGGCCGCGCGGGACGCCAGCTCCCGGGCGAGCAGCAGGTCGTCCTCGGTGAACGGCAGCGCGTTGCGCGTGCGCTTGAGGTCGAGGGCGCCCAGCACCTCGCCGCGCGCGATCAACGGCACCGCCAGATAGGAGTGGACGCCCGCACGGGCCAGTCGCTCGGCCGCCTCCGCGGAGCGGGCGATGCGCGGCAGGTCGGCCTCCTCGACCCGCGCCAGCATGACCGGCCGGCCGGTGCGCACGCACTCGGTGACCAGGCGATCGGAGCCGTAGCGGGCCACCTGCCCGGGCGGGTCGGCCGCCCGCAGCGCCTCCGGAGCGTCGTCCGCGCGTACGGCCAGAGCCCTTATCACCGCCGGCTCCGTCGGTCCGAGAATGCTGCGTCTGCCCGCCACCACCGCGTCCAGCAGGTCCACGGCCGCCACGTCGGCGAGCTCCGGCACGGCCACCTCGGCCAGCTCGCGTGCCGTGCGCTCCAGCTCCAGGGTGGTGCCGATACGGGTCGTGGCGTCCGCGATGACGGCCAGCCGCCGCCGCGCGGCCTCGGCCTCGATGCCCGCCCGGTGCTGCTCGGTGACGTCCACGACCATGGCGGCGACGCCCAGCACGGTGCCGACGGCGTCCTCGAGGCGGTACAGGGAGATCGTCCAGGCGTGCTCCCGCACCGGATCCGCCGGGGTCCGGCCGACGGTGAGCCGGTCCACGAGCGGGCGGCCGGTCCGCAGCACGTCGAGCGCGGCCGCCTCGATGGCGTCGACGTCCAGGTGCGGCAGCACCTCGCGCGTCGACCTGCCGATGAGCTTCTCCGCCGGAACGCCGTTGAGCCGTTCGAGTGCCGGGTTCACGGAGACGTAGCGCAGGTCGATGTCGAGGACGGCCAGTCCGATGGGTGACTGGGCGATCATGCGCGTGGACAGGGCCACGTCGCGCTCCAGCCGCCGTACCGTCGAGCGGTCGGCGCACAGGCCCAGCGCGTAGACGTCACCACGGTCGTCCAGCAGCCGCATGTTGCGGAACTCGACCAGACGCGTGCTGCCGTCCTTGCGGCGGATGGGGAAGGCGCCGGCCCAGCTCTGGCCGGTGACCATGACGTCGGCGAAGAGTTTGATCACCAGGTCGAGATTCTGCTCGTGCACCATGATGCGGGCCGCGTAGTGCCCGAGCGCCTCCTGCGCCGGGTAGCCGAACAGCTCCTCGGCCTGCGGGCTCCACAGCACGATTCGCCCCTCGGCGTCCAGCACCACCGAGGCCATGCCGAGTACGTCGAGCAGACCGCTCGGCCGCACCGGCTCGTGGCCGTCGGCCACCGGAAACCCGGGTGCACCCATGGCACGCACCGCCTTCGCCGTTCGCGCGGCACGCCGTCCCCCGTGCCGACTCCCCATGTTCTACCGCGCTCAACCGTCTTCGTGACGTCCCCGTCGCCCACCTCCACCATCCCTCGACACGACCGGGACGTCGTCGTAGCGGTGACGACACTACCGGGGACGCGCTGTCACCGGACCGCGAGCCTTCGAGGTCGACTTGGTCTGTACATGACCCTCCGTCCGGGCCAGACTGGCCGCCGAGCGCACACCCCGCCCCCCATGGAGGAGCCCCGCATGCCTCTGCGTGCCCGGCAACGTTGTCACACGGTCCTGACCGCCCTCGCCCTCGCCACCGCCGCCGTCCTGTCGGCCGCGCCGTCCGCCTCGGCCGCCGACACCTGGACCGAGGTGGGCTCCGACCGCGCCGACCCGCTGACCGAGAGCCAGGGCCTGACCTCGGTGGAGGTCCCGGCCCGCAGTCCCAACCGCTACACCGGCATCGGCACCATCCCCGTCTCCGTCTCCAGCCGCGGCTGGAACCACGTCGGCGACCCCGACGCCTCCTCCACCGGCTACTACATCGAGCCCTACCAGGCCGACTCGGGCACCGCGAAGATGTTCCGGGTGCAGGCGCCCGGCGGCACCTGGTCCGAGTACACGCACACGCTGGGCTCCGGCGAGGCCCTGAACAACTCCTGGGTGGCGATCTCGCCCGACGGGCAGTGGATGCTGTCCGGCGAGTACGGCACCATGAGCCGCTTCCTCGTCTTCCCGACCCCCGGCGTCAACGCGGCCACCTCGCCCTCGGCGAACCTCCCGCAGGTCTCCACCGTCCGTCTCGACCACGCCGTCCGCGATGTGCAGGGCTGCGACTTCGTCACGGCTACGCGGCTGCTGTGCTCCTCCGACGACCCCGCCGGCACGCTGTTCGGGATCACCAAGCCGCTGCTCCAGGTCGACCTGTCCGCCCCGCCGAACGGCGCGTCCGACGTCACCGGCCATGTCACGGCGGTGCGGCAGCTGCCGCTGCGGAGTTCCTGCTCGGGCACGTTCGAGGCGGAGGGCATCGACTACGACCGCCGCGACGGCACCCTGCGCGTCATCGTCGTCTCGCCGGGCTTCTGCGTGCTGACGGACAGCAAGACCTACCGGTTCACCAAGAGCTGAGCCCTCGCTGGTCCCCTGACCGCAGTGGTGCTTTTCTGGGGATGTGACGCGGTTCGCGGGGAACCCGCCGTGCCGCGTCACCTCCACGAGAGGAGCGATCAGGACATGGACCGCGAACGATCGCACGAGGAGCCCGTCTCCCTCGAGATCAGTGGCTGCAGCAAGGAGGACGCCCGGATCGTGTTCGACGCGCTGTGCGCGTGCTTCGAGTCCGACCGCGGCGCCGACGAGGTGCCCCAGCAGTTGCACGAGACCCGGCCGATGGTGTGGCTCGGCACCTTCGAGGTCACCGAAGCCCACTCCTGCCCGCCACCCGCCCGCCTCACGTCCTCGGTCGAGGTCGACGCCCAGGGCGGCTACTGGGCGATCGAGCGGCTGCGCAGCACGCTGGATCCCCTGTTCAGCGTGCGCGACCTGTCCTCCGCGTCGGGGGATCAGGAGCGGGAGCTGCATGTGATCTTGGAGAGCCGCTGAGAGGTGCGGGGCGGGGTGCCGGGTGCCGGGTTGCGTGTGCCGGGTCCGGTGGTTGGTGGGGTGCGGCTTGGTCGTGGCTGGTCGCGCAGTTCCCCGCGCCCCTGGGGTGGGGTGGCGGGCCGGTGCTGATGGGTTCGGGTCGGCAGGCTCCGGGTCCGGTGGTTGGTGGGGTGCGGCTTGGTCGTGGCTGGTCGCGCAGTTCCCCGCGCCCCTTCGGGCGCGGGTTCAGGACAGCAGGGTGAGGATCGCTCGGCGGTAGGTGGCATGGACCTTGGGCAGGTCCGACAGGCGGGCCCGTTCGTCCACGCCGTGCAGGCCCTCGTGCTGGACGCCGAAGCCCGCGGTGGCCGGGATGCCCTCGGCCGCCAGCAGGTTGCCGATGTTCGACGGGCCCGCGGTCTTCGCGCGTACGGCGAGACCCTCGCGGGCGGCGGCCGCCAGCAGCGCGGCGGCGGGCTGGCGGTCCTCGGCCAGCCGGTACGCAGGCCAGGACGCCACCGGCGTGACGCCGGTCGGCCGGGGGCCGGGCATCCGCGCGTCCAGCTCGGCGACCGCGGCGCGGACGACGGCCTCCGCGTCCTGGGCGCCGAAGCCCGGCGTGGTGCGGATGTCGACGCCCACCTCGCACCGCCCGGGGACCACCGAGAAGCCCTCCCCGCCGTGGCAGAAGGTGACCGTCAGCCTGGGCGGCAACGGGAACTCCCCTTCCGCGTCCGGTAGTTCGGCCTCCTCCAGCAGTCGCACGAGCAGGGCCGCGCGGGAGACGGCACCCGGCGCCGTACGCCTCGATCCCGAGTGGCCGGTCTCCGCGTGCACCGCGAGCGTGGCCCGCCACAGCCCCCGCCCGCCGACCACGACCTCGTCCGGCCCCGGATAGCCGATCATCACCCCGGCCGGGCGCACCGCCGCAGGATCCGCCAGATAGGCGCGGGCGCCGCCGAAGCGACCGGTGTGCTCGTCGGCGTCCAGCAGTACGGCGAGCCCGCCGCGCAGTGCGCCGGCCCGCTCCCGCACCTCGGCGGCGATCCGGCAGAACAGCGCCGCCGCCAGCTTGGAGTCGGCCGCGCCCCGCCCCCGCAGCCAGCCGTCCACCACGTCCCCGGCGTCCGGCGGGAACGACCATGCGCTCTCGTCGCCGTACGGGGCGGTGTCGACGCAGGCGTCCAGCGTCCACCAGGGCCCGGGACGGCCGCCGGCGATCTCCACGAGCAGGGCGACGGTCCGCCCGGAGTCGTCCCGCAGCCGCCGCCGCGGCAGCTCCCGCGCGCCCAGCCAGTCGTCGAGGACGGCGAGGACGGGGCCGTGGTCGTCGATCCCGCCCCGGCTCGGGCGGCGGATCAGTTCCTGGGCCAGCTCGACGGTCTCCGCGGTCATGCGGTGACTGTGCCCGACGGTGGCCGGAGTCACGCACCCAGGGTTGTGCAATTAGTTGCACAAAGCCTCGGCGGTCCTCTACAACTACAGACACGACACCGCGCACGGAGGGGCCCGATGAGCCGTTACCCGCACCTGCTGAACCCGCTCGACCTGGGCTTCACCACGCTGCCCAACCGCGTCCTCATGGGCTCCATGCACGTCGGCCTGGAGGAGGCCGAGCGCGGCTTCGAGCGTATGGCGGAGTTCTACGCCGCCCGGGCCCGCGGGGGAGTGGGCCTCATCGTCACCGGCGGCATCGCGCCCAACGACGCCGGACGGCCCTATGAGGGCGGCGCGAAGCTCACCACCGACGCCGAGGCCGAACAGCACACGGTGATCACCGAGGCCGTCCACCGCGCCGGCGGCCGGATCGCCATGCAGATCCTCCACTTCGGCCGGTACGCCTACCACCAGGACCTGGTCGCCCCGAGCCCCCTCCAGGCGCCGATCAGCCCCTTCCCGCCCCGCGAGCTGACCGACGCCGAGGCCGAGCAGACGATCGAGGACTACGCCCGCGCGGCCCGCCTCGCGAAGCGGGCCGGCTACGACGGTGTCGAGATCATGGGCTCCGAGGGCTACCTCATCAACGAGTTCATCGCCGCCCAGACCAACCACCGCACCGACCGCTGGGGCGGCTCGTACGACAACCGCATGCGCTTCCCGGTCGAGATCGTGCGCCGGGTGCGCGAGGCCGTCGGCGAGGACTTCATCATCGTCTACCGGCTGTCCATGCTGGACCTGGTCCCCGGCGGCTCCACCCTCGACGAGGTCATCACGCTGGCCAAGGCCGTCGAGGCCGCCGGTGCGACGATCATCAACACCGGCATCGGCTGGCACGAGGCCCGCATCCCCACCATCGCGACCTCCGTGCCGCGCGGGGCCTACACCTGGGTCACCAAGCGGCTGATGGGCGAGGTGTCGATCCCGCTCGTCACCACCAACCGCATCAACACCCCGGATCTGGCCGAGGAGTTGCTCGCCGAGGGGTACGCGGACATGGTCTCCGTGGCCCGGCCGATGCTCGCCGACCCCGACTTCGTCAACAAGGCCGCCGCCGGAACGCCGGAGGCCATCAACACCTGCATCGGCTGCAACCAGGCCTGCCTCGACCACACCTTCAGCGGGAAGATCACCTCCTGCCTGGTCAACCCGCGCGCCTGCCACGAGACCGAAGTGGTGCTGTCGCCCACCCGGTTGCGCAAGCGCGTCGCCGTCGTCGGTGCCGGCCCGGCCGGACTGGCCTGCGCCGTGACCGCCGCCGAACGCGGCCACGACGTCGTGCTGTTCGACGCCGCGAGCGAGGTCGGCGGCCAGCTGAACGTCGCCCGAAAGGTCCCCGGCAAGCAGGAGTTCGACGAGACCCTGCGCTACTTCCGCCACCAGCTCGACGCGCACGGCGTGGACGTGCGCCTCAACACCACCGTCGTCGCAACCGACTTGGCCGACTACGACGAGGTCGTCGTCGCCACCGGCGTCAGCCCGCGCACCCCCGACATCCCGGGCGTCGACCACCCGAGCGTCGTGGGCTACCTCGACGTCCTGCGCGAGGGCGTCCCCGTCGGCGACCGCGTCGCCATCCTCGGTGCGGGCGGTATCGGCTTCGACGTGGCCGAGTTCCTGACCGACGGCGGGGACAAGGCGAGCGAGGACCCGGCGACGTACTTCCGCCAGTGGGGCGTCGACATGGACTACCGGGCGCCCGGCGGACTCGCCGCCCCCGAGCGCCCCGCCCCGCCGCGCACCGTGCACCTGCTCCAGCGCAAGACGTCGAAGGTCGGCGCCGGCCTCGGCAAGACCACCGGCTGGATCCACCGCACAGAGCTCAAGCACCGCGGTGTCACCATGGTCCCCGGCGTGCGCTACGACCGCATCGACGACGCCGGACTGCACGTCACCGTCGGCGAGGAGTCCACCGTCCTGCCCGTCGACACCATCGTGCTGTGCACCGGCCAGGAGCCGCGCCGCGACCTGTACGAGGAGTTGGTGGCCGCCGGCCGCAGCGCGCACCTGATCGGCGGGGCGGACGTGGCCGCGGAACTGGACGCCAAGCGCGCCATCAAGCAGGGCACCGAGGTCGCGGCCGCCCTGTAGGGGCCGTCCCTAGGATGACTCCATGTCCCTCCCGCACGCGATCCTCACCGCCCTGCTCGAGAAGCCGTCCTCGGGGCTGGAGCTGACCCGCCGGTTCGACAGGTCGATCGGCTACTTCTGGTCGGCGACGCACCAGCAGATCTACCGGGAACTGGGACGGCTGGAGGCCGAGGGACACATCCGGGCGCTGCCCACCGAGCAGCCGGCCCGCGGGCAGAAGAAGAGCTACGAGGTCCTGCCCGCGGGCCGCGCCGAACTCCAGCGGTGGACCGCCGCCGCCCAGGACCCGCGGCCGCACCGCGACACCCTGCTGCTGCGGATGCGCGCCGCGGCCGTCGTGGGCACCGAGGGCATCGAGGCCGACCTGCGTCGGCATCTCGCCCTGCACCAGCGGCAGTTGGCGGAGTACGAGGAGATCGAGAAGCGCGACTTCCCGCCCGGCAGGGCCAGTGCCGAGGACCGGCTGCGGCACCTCGTGCTGCGGGCGGGCATCGACCTGGAGACCTTCTGGACGCAGTGGCTCGCCCACGCGTTGGAGGAGTTCGCCGAACTGCCCGGCGGCGAGGGCGCGTGAGCCTCAGAGCCGGTGGGGCTTGGTGCGGCGGCGCAGGTACCAGGCCGTCGCGATGACACCCGTCCCCACCAGCGCGCTGCCCACACCCAGCGTCACGGGTCCGTAGTCCCGCACCGCGCCGCCGAAACCGCCCATCACGCCCCTCGACGGCGACGCCGAGGAGGTGGCCGAGATGGTGGGGGACGCGGAGGCCGACGAGACAATGACGGACTGCGTGCCCGCGGTGCTGTTGTTGAAGGCGCACATCACGATCACGGTGTAGGTGCCGGGGCTGACGCCCTGCCAGGCGGCCGTCTGGATGCTGGTCGTCCCCGACAGCGCCACCTGCCGGCCCTGGGAGAAGTTCGCCTGGCTGCTGTTGAGCAGTGAGGCGGTGCCCCACATGCCGTTGCTCGCGGTCTGGTTGCACACCGTGGTCGTCACCGACACGGTGGACCCGCTGGTGCTCACCGAGATGCCCGAGCCCAGCGCGGCGGCGGGCGTGGCGGCGGCCAGGGCGACGGGCAGCGCGGCGGCGGCTGCCACGGCCAGGCCGGTCCGGATCAGAGGCTGAGAGTTGCGCATGTCGACTGCCCTCCGGCGGCACGGTCGGCGGTACATCCCTTGCGCCGCCGGGGGTCGGGATCGGCCCGTGCTGCCTCGGGGTCAGCCAACGTGGCAGCGTCCGGGAGCGCATGCGGAGCGCAGCCGGGCAGGTGACGCGTTCCCCCGTCCGTGGCGCGACCGCCGCCTACCGCGTCGTCACCGACCGCTCCGCCGAGAAGCCGCCCCAGGTGCCGTCGGGCAGTCTGGCGCGGACCCGTACGCGGTGGGTGACACCGGTGTCCCGGCCGACGTAGAAGCTGTAGCGCGCCCGGTCGCGCGGCGCGGCGCCGCCGTACACCAGGGAGGTGGCCGGCTGTCCGTCCAGCCGGATCTGGTACTCCGTGACCACGCCGTCCGTGCGGGGCACGGTCCAGGAGAGGTCGAGGTAGTACGCCCCGCCGGCGCGGTGGCACTTCGCGCGGAAGGCGGTGGGCGCGGTGCCGCGTCCGTCGTCGGTGCCGGGGGTGGTCAGGCGGACGGTGCCGCCGGGCGGGGAGACGTTGTCGGCGGCGTCGCGGGCGCGGACGGAGAAGGCGTAGCGGGTGCCCGGCCGCAGGCCGGTGAGCACGGTCGCCGTCTGGTTCCCGCCCACGCTGTGGATCTTCGTGCCGCTCTGGTAGACGTCGTACGACAGCACGGCCGTGTCGTCGCGGGACGCGGACCAGGACAGCTGGACCTCGCGGCTGCCGACTATCCGGCCGCGGGCCCGTGCCGGGCGGGTGGGGGCCGTGTCGTCCGCGGCCACGGCCGCCGGGGTGGTCGCGCGCACCCGGCGGCTGGGCGGGCCGAGCCGGCCCTCGCTGTCGCGTGCCCGCACGGTGAAGACGTAGTGGGTGGCGGGTCGGAGGCGGGTGACGTCCACCATGTGCTCGGAGGCCGGCACGCGGGCGACTTTTGTGGTGCCGCGGTACACCTCGTAGTACCGGGCGCGGGGAGTCGACGACACCGCGTCCCACATCACGTGCACGCTCGCGGCGCTGCCCGCCGCCGCGGTGACGCCGGCGGGTGCCGCCGGCAGCCGGCCGTCGTCGGTGCCCCCTGAGCCGCACGCCGCGGCACAGGCAACAGCGCCGCACAGGGCGAGGGATCGACGCAGCAGAACGGCGGCGAGAGGCACGGCTCGGCCCTCCGGACGGACACGGCGGCAATGGTACGGACCAATATGGCGGCGGGTGCGTACGCGCGGCAAGGGGCCGTGCTGCCGACACGGTGCGTTGGTGACCGCCCGCGGAGGTTACGTATGCTGAAGCTCCTGACGGCCGAACTCTCCTCGAGGGCTCGGGAGTTCATGCCGTGGCGCGGGCCGCTGTCGTCGCTGATCCCGCGCCGGGAACGGGCGGCCGGGGGACCTGAGCCGACGCCGGCTCAGGTCCCCCGGCCCCTGCCCGCCGTTCGGGTTGTGCACCGTCCGGCCCCCCTGCGGTGGCCGCGCCGGCGCACCGGGGTCAGATTGACTGAGTGTTCGTCAGTGTCCCCCAGGAGAGGCTCCCCCTATCGTGCATGTTCAGTCGCTGACGCTGGCCGCGGCCTGCGCCGCCCTGCTCGCCCCCACGATGTCGCCCGCACCCGAGGCCCGCTTCGCGGCGCAGCCGGTGGCTTGGGGGGAGGCCGACGTCAGCGCCGCCGACGTGCTCGCCCCCACGACATCGCCCACACCCCAGGCCCGCTTCGCGGCGCAGCCGGTGGCCTGGGGGGAGGGCGACGTCAGCGCCGCCGACGTGTTCGCCCCCGCTACGTCGCCCGCACCCGAGGCCCGCTTCGCGGCGCAGCCGGTGGCCCGGCGGGAGGGCGACGTCAGCGCCGCCGACCTCCTCGCCAAGGTGCGCGGCTGCACCCGGGTCTCCCGCGGCCGCTACCGCAGCGACGAGGGCACCCCGGCGACCATCCCGGTCTGCGGCACCCGGGACGCCGTCTTCTGGAAGGCCGACCTTGACGTCGACTGCGACGGGCGGGCCGGCCGACGCTGCAACCGCCGCACCGACCCGCAGTTCTCCTCCCTCACCGCCTACCAGCAGTCCGACGGCCGCCATCTGAGCGCCGAACGCCTGCCGTACATCGTCGTGCCCGCCGTCAGCCGCCTCTGGAACCACCGCGACCACGGCGTGCGCGGCGGCTCGGTCGCGGCGGTCGTCTACCGGGACCGGGTGCAGTACGCGGTAGTCGGCGACATCGGCCCGCGCGACGTGATCGGCGAGGCGTCCTACGCCACCGCGCGGGGCCTCGGCATCACCCCCGACCCGCGGCGCGGCGGCACGCCCTCCGGGGTCACCTACATCGTCTTCAAGAACTCGCAGGTCAAGCCGATCGAGGACCACGCCGCCGCCGTCGCCGCGGGACGGCGCCTGGCGCGGCTGTTCGTGCGGGGCGGATGAGACAGGGGGTGCGTCGGTCCACCGGAAGGGCGGCGAGGATGCGTCAGACGGCCGACCAGCCGTCGTCGACGGGGAGCACCACGCCGTTGATGTCGCTCGCCGCGTCCGAGGCGAGAAACAGGATGGCGGCGGCCTGCTCCTCGGGCCGGGCGATGCGTCCGAGGTTGACGAAGTGCGGGCCGAGCGCGGCCGGGCCGTGCGCGGCCTGGTCGGCGTCCACAACGATGCCGGTGGCCGTGCCGCCCGGGGCGATGGCGTTCGCCCGGACGCCCTGCCTGCGGTACATCACCGCCAGGGACTTCGTCAGCCCCACCATGCCGTGCTTGGAGGCCGTGTAGGCGGCGCCCGCCGCACTGCCACGCAGGCCGGCCTCCGACGCGGTGTTCACTATCGCGCCGCCGCCCGCCGCCAGCATGTGCGGCAGCACCGCCCGGGTGAGCAGGAAGGGCGCGGTGAGGTTGACCCGCAGCACCCGCTCCCACTCCGCGTCGGTCACGTCCGCCAGCGCCGACATCCGGTCCATGATCCCGGCGTTGTTCACCAGGACGTCCACTCGGCCGAAGCCGTCCACGGCGGTTCGCACCACCTCGTCGACCACGCTCTGCTCACCGAGGTCACCCACGACCGTGAGAGCGACGCCGCCCGCCCCCTCGATCTCCCGGACGACGTCGTCCGCGCCCTTGGCGTCGATGTCCGCGGCGAGGACCCGGGCACCCTGGGCCGCGAAGGCAACCGCGGCGGCGCGGCCGATGCCCGAGCCCGCTCCGGTGACGATGACGCCGCGTCCGTCGAATTGGCCGGCCATGTGGTGCTCCTGTTCCTGGGACGGTCCTGGTGGAGGACACCCTACGACTTAATGTCTCTCAGTGACATAAAATAGTGGGGGAGAATTCCGCAGGAGTGATCACCCCCGAACCGGAGGACCGGATGACCGCCGCCCGCGGACGCGCTGGACGACCGCCGCTGACCGACGAGCGCAAGGCCGAGATCCGGCTGGGCATCGCCCGGGCCGCCGTGGAGCTGTTCGTCACCCAGGGCGTCGCCGCGACCACCGGGGAACAGATCGGGCAGGCGGTCGGGGTCTCCGCGCGCACCGTCTGGCGCTACTTCCCGAGCAAGGAGGCCTGTGTGCGGCCGCTGTTCACCGCGGGGATCGAGATGGTCGCCGACCGGCTGCGGGCATGGGCGCCGGGGCGGCCGCTCGAGGACATCTTCGCGCCGGAAGCCACCGCGCGATTCGGTGAACTCGTCGGTCCCGACCACGAGACCGTGGGCGCCCTGGTACGGCTGACCCGCACGGAGCCCGGCCTGCGCGCCGTCTGGCTGCAGACCTACGACGAGGCGGAACCCGCGTTCGCGCGCGCTCTCGCCGAGGGCGCGGGGCTGCCGCCGGACGACCTGCGGCCCGTCATCCGGGCGGCGATGTTCAACGCGGCCCTGCGCGCCGCGGTCGAGCACTACGCCTGGCACACCGCCGAGGCGGAGCCCGACCGCGCGACGGCGCAGGACGAGTTGACGCGGATCGTCCGCTCGGCCCTCGCCGTCGTCGCGGAGGGGCTCGGGTAGGCGCTTCCCGGCCCGGGCCGTCAGACCTTCCGGTACGTGTACGCCTCCGCGGCCGCCGCCTCCACCGCCGCGAGGTCCGCTCCGGTGGCCGCCGTGACCACCGCGGCCACCGCTCCCTCCACGAAGGGGGCGTCCACCAGGCGCGTGTTGTCGGGGAGTTCGTCGCCCTCGGCGAGCAGCGCCTTCACGGTCAGCACCGCGCTGCCGAGGTCGGTGAGGACGGCGACCCCCGCGCCCCGGTCCACGGACGCGGCCGCCGCGGCGATCAGCTCCGCGCTCGTGCCGAGCCCCCCGCCCTCGGTGCCGCCCGCCGGGGCGACGTGCACCGAAGTGCCGCCGCCCGCCAGGCCCTTGGCCAACTCGGCCACCGATGACGCTACTTCGGCGCTGTGCGAGACCAGCACGATCCCGACGGTCTTGTCGTCACTCACCGTTCGCCTCCGCCAGTCCCGCGATCAGCAGCGCCGACGAGGTCGCACCGGGATCCTGGTGGCCGATGCTGCGCTCGCCCAGGTAGCTGGCCCGGCCCTTGCGTGCCTGCAGCGGAGTCGTCGCCAGCGCGCCCTGCTCGGCGGCGGCCCGGGCCGCGCCGAAACCGTCGGCGAGCGCGTCCACCGCCGGCACCAGAGCGTCGATCATGGTCTTGTCGCCCGGCGCGGCGCCGCCCAGCGTCATGACGGCGTCCACCCCGGTCCGCAGCGCCTCGGCCAGCTGATCCTCGCCCACCTCGGCGGCGTCCCCGAGGGCCTTGCCGGTACGGCGCAGCAGCGTGCCGTACAGGGGCCCCGACGCGCCGCCGACGGTGGAGATCAACTGGCGTCCGGCGAGCGTGAGGACCGCGCCGGGCGTGTCCGGCGCCTCCTTCTCCAGGGTCGCGGTCACCGCCCGGAACCCGCGCTGCAGATTGCTGCCGTGATCGGCGTCCCCGATGGGGGAGTCGAGGGCGGTGAGCCGTTCCGCCTCGCGTTCCACGGACGCGGCGGTGGCCGTCATCCAACGGCGGAAGAAATCGGCGTCGAGCACTGGATCTCCTTGCGTGGTAGGTGCGGCCCGAATGTCCGGCGTCTCACATGCCCCAGCGCAGTCCCGGCGTCTTCACCGGCGCGTCCCACAGCCGCAGCAGTTCCTCGTCGACCTGGCAGATGGAGACCGACGCCCCTGCCATGTCCAGCGAGGTGACGTAGTTGCCGACCAGCGTGCGGGCGACGACGACGCCGCGTTCCGAAAGGACCCGCTGCACCTCGGCGTTGAAGCCGTACAGCTCCAACAGGGGCGTGGCTCCCATGCCGTTGACGAGGACGAGCACCGGGTTGCGCGGCGGCATGTCCTCCAGGACCGCGTTCACCGCGAAGTCCGCGATCTCGCCGGAGGTCATCATCGGCCGCCGCTCCCGGCCCGGCTCGCCGTGGATGCCGATGCCCAACTCCAGTTCACCGGCGGGCAGATCGAAGGTGGGGCTGCCCTTGGCCGGCGTCGTGCACGCGCTCAGGGCCACGCCGAAGCTGCGGGAGTTCTCGTTGACCTGCCGGGCGATCGCCTCCACCCGCTCCAGCGGCTGGCCCTCGTCCGCGGCCGCGCCCGCGATCTTCTCCACGAACAGGGTGCCGCCGACTCCGCGCCGCCCGGCCGTGTAGAGGCTGTCGGTGACCGCCACGTCGTCGTTGACCAGCACCTTGGCGACCTGGATGCCCTCGTCCTCGGCGAGTTCGGCGGCCATGTCGAAGTTGAGCACGTCGCCGGTGTAGTTCTTCACGATGAACAGCACGCCGGCCCCGCTGTCCACGGCCGCGGCGGCGCGCACCATCTGGTCGGGCACCGGCGAGGTGAACACCTCGCCCGGGCAGGCCGCCGAGAGCATCCCGGGACCCACGAACCCGCCGTGCAGCGGCTCGTGCCCGGAGCCGCCGCCGGAGACCAGGGCGACCTTCCCGGCGACGGGGGCGTCCCGCCGTACGATCACCCGGTTCTCGACGTCGACCGCCAGCTCGGGGTGGGCGGCCGCCATGCCCCGCAGCGCGTCCGCCACCACGGTCTCAGCGACATTGATGAGCATCTTCATGACTACCTCCGGGAAACGTGTCCGCTGAGCCGCAGTCCCGGCAGCTCACACTGGGAAGTATCGAC
This sequence comes from Streptomyces sp. SLBN-31, assembly GCF_006715395.1. NCBI lineage: Bacteria > Bacillati > Actinomycetota > Actinomycetes > Kitasatosporales > Streptomycetaceae > Streptomyces > Streptomyces sp. SLBN-31. The sequence continues at coordinate 925,755 of NZ_VFNC01000002.1, read as the reverse complement.
GTTCCGACGGCGATGGTCACGTGCGCGGCGTTTCGCCCGCCGGATGTTCGCCTTCAACTTCTCCACGCAACAGCGACTGCGGCTCGGGAAAATTGAACAGGTAAGTAATTAAAATGCGCTATTTTTAGCATTATGCCGGACGCATTCGGACATGCGACGCTGCTGACCGAGCCTCGAAGCCCACCTCCGGCCGGGCCCGGGCGCGTTTCCTCGCTCCCGGGCCCGACGGGTCCTCATCCTCGCCGGAGCGGCCTCACAGACGCTGCCACAGGGCGGGCGTGACGTCCGGAGCCCACGAGCTCTGGGCCTGGTGGGACTGCAGACACCGGTAGGTGACCGTCCCGACCGTCACCTCCGTCCCCACCTCGTACACCCGCCCCGCACGCCAGGCGCGCGCGTCGGCCGGCTCCGGCGCCTTGGCGGTCGCTCCCGTCGTCTTCAGCGTCAGCCCGAAGTCGCCGAGGATCGGGTTGACCGGCTGGAAGAACGTGGTGCCGCCGCTCGTGCAGTCACCGGAGCCGCCCGAGGTGACCCCCTGCGCCTGCGCGCCGGAGATGTAGGGGCCTCCCGAGTCCCCTGGCTCCGCGCACACATCGGTCTGCGTCAGTCCGTTGACCGTGCCCTCGGCGTAACTGACGCCGGCATCCTGCTCCTTGACGGTGCCGCAGTGCCAGCCCGTGGTCGAGCCCGACCGGCACACCGACGCGCCCACCATGGCCTGCACCGAGCCGGCCACCTCCACCTTCTGGCCGTTCTCCCCCTTGACGTAGGGGGTGGCCGTCCAGCCGGAGTCCGTGGCCACCCAGGACATGTCCTTGCCGGGGAACGTGGAGGCCTGGAAGGTCCCCTGGGCGGTGGTCTGGTCGGCCCCGACGGTCTTGGAACCCGGCTGGCCGCAGTGGCCGGCCGAGGCGAAACCCGGCTGCTCGCCCTTGGTGACCGAGAAGCCGACGGAGCAGCGTGCCTTGGCGTCGATGTAGTAGGCGTCCCCGCCGACGATGTCCGCCATGAGGCGTGGCCGCTTCGCCGACAGACGCACGGCCGTGCGGCCCGCCTCGGCGCCGGCGGCCTTGACGAACGCGGCCGCCGCCTTCCGGCTTCTGGCCTCCACCACGACCCGGTTCGTCCGTACGTCCACGTACCACACCGGGGTGTCGGCGGTCTTGACGCCGGCCGCCGCCCGGTCCAGCTTCCGCTTGACCGACCGCAGGTCGGCCAGCGCCCACCGGGCGGCCACCGGGGTGGCGCCCTGCGCCCGGATCGCGGAGAAGTCCGCCCGGTCGGTGGTCGCGACGGTCAGCTCGGCCGCCGTCGCACCCTTGACCCAGGCACCGGCGAAGCGCGTGCCCAGGGTGTTGCGCAGGACACCCGCCCGGGTGCCGGCCTCGGCCTCGTTGACCAAGCGGGTGGCCGCCTGGTCCGGCGTCAGGCGCAGATCGCGTTCCAGGGCGTGCAGGACCTGCGGCGACGGCTTGTCGGCGCCGAGCGTCTTGGCGGCGGTGGGAGCCGGGCCGCGGCCCGGTACGGCCGACGCCGCCGGCTGGACCGCGGTGAACGCGAGCATGCCGAGCGCGACCACGGCGGCACCGCGGACGGTCGCACGGTGTCTGTCTGTCATTCGGCGTACCTCCTGAGGGATGCGGTGGAGCAGGTCGTAAGACCACAGCCCTAGCCCCCGGCGCCGACGGGATTCCGCGGGCCGGGGGCTTTTGCGTACTACGGGGGACACCGGGAGCGGCATGTGCAGTAGCGCCCCGCCGGCCCCGTTCCCGCCCCGGAGAGCGGGCCGGTTCACCCGCGCCGGTGACGGGCCACCGGGCCGACGGCCGTCCGCCCAGGGACCAATGGGCACGTCCGGGGACCTGCGGCCGCTCACCACGCCGGGCGCGGCGCAGAAGGATCGTTTCCGGGACCGCCCCACCGCAGCGACCGGCGCAAGGAGCACTGTCATGTCCGCCACACCCACAGGACGAGAGGCACCGGACCGGGGCCCCGGGAAGGCACTCGGCCTGCCCGCCGCCTCCGCGCTCGTGATCGGCAGCATCATCGGCACGGGCGTCTTCGCGCTCCCCTCCGCCCTGGCGCCCTACGGGCCGATCGCACTCGTCGCGTTCGCCGCCGTGACACTCGGCGCCCTCGCCCTGGCCCTGACCTTCGGCTCGCTCGCCGGACGCGTCCCGGCCAGCGGCGGGCCGTACGTCTACGCCCGCGAGGCCTTCGGCGAGTTCACCGGATTCCTCAACGCATGGTCGTACTGGATCACCGCGTGGGCGGGGAACGCCGCGATCGTGGTCGCCTGGGTCGGCTACGTCGAGGTGTTCGTCAACACCGGGCACCGCACCGGCGTCTCGATCCTGATCGCACTGGTCGGGCTGTGGATCCCGGCCGCCGTGAACCTCACCGGCGCACGGAACACGGGCGCCTTCCAGGTGATCACCACCGTGCTGAAGTTCGTCCCGCTGGTCTTCATGGCCACCGTCGGCCTGCTGTTCATCGAGTCCGCCGACTTCGGCCCCTTCAACGCCTCCGGCCGGTCCGCGACCGGCGCGATCTCCGCCGCCGGCGCCATCGCCCTGTTCAGCTACCTCGGTCTGGAGGCCGCCTCCGTCGTCGCCGGACGCGTACGCGAACCCCGGCGCAACGTGCCGCGCGCCACTGTCTACGGCACCCTCGTCTGCGCCGTCATCTACATCCTCGGCACCCTCGCCGTCTTCGGCACCGTCCCGCACAGCCGGCTCGGCGCCTCCACCGCGCCCTTCACGGACGCCGCGAACAACATCTTCGGCGGCACCTGGGCCGGTGACGTCGTCGCCGCGGCCGCGATCATCTCCGGCATCGGCGCCCTCAACGGCTGGACCATGCTGTGCGCCGAGATGCCGTACGCGGCGGCCCGCGACGGGCTCTTCCCGGCCGCGTTCGCCCGGCTGCGCGGCCAGAACGGCGTCCCGGTCTTCGGCATCGTCGCCTCCACCGTGCTCGCCTCGCTGATCACCGTCTTCAGTTACACCCGCTTCGAGGACGTCTTCACCAAGATCGTCCTGTTGAGCGTGCTGACCGCCGTCGTCCCTTACCTGTTCTCCGCGGCCGCCCAGCTGTACTGGCTGCTCGTCCGCGGCCGCGAGGGACTCGGCCGCGGCCGGCTGATCCGTGACGCCACGGTCGCCGCGCTGGCCATGACCTTCTCGTACTGGTCGATCCAGGGCAGCGGCTACCAGACCGTCTACTACGGCCTGTTCGTGCTGCTCCTCGGCCTGCCGGTCTACCTCTGGCTCAAGCGCGGCCGCGGCGAGTACGGCGAGAGCCCTGCCCTGCCCGCCGCCGAGTCCCGCGCACCGGAGACCCCGCCCCTGAAGCCGGCCCCGCGCGTTCCGCGGCAGCGCGGACCGCGCGGGAACGTGCTGCGCCACCACGACTGAATCCCGGGAGTCCCGCCATGACCACGTTCCACGTCGACTCCGAGGTCGGCCGCCTGCGCCAGGTGATCCTGCACCGCCCCGGACTCGAACTCTCCCGGCTCACCCCGCGCAACGTCGACGCCCTGCTCTTCGACGACATCATGTGGGCCAAGCGGGCCCGCGAGGAGCACGACGCCTTCGCCCAGGTACTGCGCGACCACGGCGCCCGCGTCCACTACTTCGCCGACCTGCTGGCCCAGACCCTCGACGTGCCCGAGGCCCGCGACTGGCTGCTGGACCGGGTCGTCACCCCCGCCACCGTGGGCCCGGCCCTCGTCGAGCCCGTACGCGAATTCCTCGCCGCGCTCGACGGGGAGACCCTCGCCGGACACCTGATCGGCGGGCTGCTGCGCGGCGACCTGCCACTGGCCGCGCCGCACAGCCTGGTCTGGGACGCCCTGGACGCCGAGGACTTCGCCCTCGCCCCGCTGCCCAACCACCTCTTCCCGCGCGACAACTCCTGCTGGATCTACGACCGGCTGTCGGTCAACCCGATGGCCAAGCCCGCCCGCAGACGCGAGACCCTGCACGCCGAGGCCGTCTACCGCTTCCACCCGATGTTCCGCGGCACCGCGCCCGCACCGGTCCTCGACGGCGCCGTGGGCACCCTGGAGGGCGGCGACGTGCACGTCCTGGGCAACGGCGCCGTGATGGTCGGCATGGGGGAGCGGACCACCGCGCAGGCCGTGGAGAACCTGACCGCCCGCCTCTTCGCCGCCCGCGCCGCCGACCGGGTCATCGCCGTCCAACTGCCCGCCACCCGCGCCTACATGCACCTGGACACCGTGCTCACCATGGTCGACCGCGACGCCTTCACCGTGTACCCGGGACTCGCCGACTCGCTGCGCTCCTGGACCCTGCGTCCCGAGCCCGCCCGCGGGATCGGCTTCGACGTCGCGCCCAACTCCGACCTGGCCACCGCCCTCGCCGAGGCCCTCGACCTGGACAAGGTGCGGATGCTGTCCGCGCCCCAGGACATCCGGGGCGCCGAGCGCGAACAGTGGGACGACGGCAGCAACTTCCTCGCCCTCGCCCCCGGGGCCGTCGTCGGCTACGAGCGCAACGTCACCACCAACACCTACCTGCGCAGGCAGGGCATCGAGATCGTCACCATCGCCGGTGCCGAACTCGGGCGCGGCCGCGGCGGACCGCGCTGCATGAGTTGCCCGATCGAACGCGACCCGGCCGACTGACCGGCAAGGAGACCTCCATGAACATCGACCTGCGAGGCCGCTCCTACCTGAGCGAACTCGACTTCACCTCGGCCGAGGTGCACCACCTCCTCGACCGCGCCGCCGAGCTGAAGAAGGCCAGGGGCGCCGGCACCGAGCGGCCCCGGCTCACCGGCCGTCACCTCGCGCTGATCTTCGAGAAGACCTCCACCCGCACCCGGTGCGCCTTCGAGGTGGCCGCCGCCGACCAGGGCGCCGCCACCACCTGCCTCGGCCCCGGCGACACCCACCTCGGCGGCAAGGAGTCCGTCGCCGACACCGCCCGCGTGCTGGGCCGGATGTTCGACGGCATCGAGTACCGCGGCTCCGCGCAGTCGACCGTCACCCAGCTCGCCGGCCACGCCGGAGTACCCGTCTACAACGGGCTGACCGACACCGCGCACCCCACGCAGAGCCTGTGCGACGTGTTCACCATGCGCGAGCACAGCCCGAAGCCGCTCACCGACATCAGCTACTGCTACCTCGGCGACGGCCGCAACAACATGGCCAACTCCCTGCTGTCGATGGGCTCCCTGCTCGGCATGGACGTGCGGATCGCCGCTCCCGCCGCGCTGTGGCCCGACCGCGGCCTCGTCGCCGACTGCCGCTGGTTCGGCGAGCGCACCGGGGCGCGGATCACGGTCACCGAGGACGTCGACACCGCCGTACGCGGAGCCGACTTCCTGCACACCGACGTCTGGGTCTCCATGGGCGAACCCGCCGACACCTGGCGCGAGCGCATCGATCTGCTGCTGCCCTACCAGGTCAGCGCCGGGACGCTCGCGGCCACCGGCAACCCGGACGTGCGGTTCATGCACTGCCTTCCCGCGCTGCACGACCACCGCACCCGGCTGGGCCACCAACTCCTGGACACCTACGGCCTCGACGGCCTGGAGGTCACCGACGAGGTCTTCTCCTCGCCCGCCTCGATCGTCTTCGACCAGGCCGAGAACCGGCTGCACACCATCAAGGCCGTGCTCGTCGCCACCCTGGAGGACTGAACCATGCGCATCGTCGTCGCCCTCGGCGGGAACGCCCTGCTGCACCGGGGCGAACGCCCCGACGCGCAGGTCCAGTCCGCCAACATCGTCCGGGTGGCCACCGCGCTGGCCGCGCTCGCCCAGGAGAACGAGCTGGTGATCACCCACGGCAACGGCCCGCAGATCGGCATGCTGGCGCTGGAGAGCGCCACGGACCCCGCGCTGACCGCCCCCTACCCGCTCGACGTGCTGGGCGCCCAGACCCAGGGCATGATCGGGTCCCTGCTGGTGCGGGCCCTGCACGACGCGCTGCCCGGCCGCAAGATCGCCGCACTGGTCACCCACACCTGCGTACGCGCCGACGACCCGGCCTTCGACCGGCCGACCAAGTTCGTCGGCCAGGTGTACTCGCGGGCGCGGGCCCAGACGCTGGCCCGCGAACGGGGCTGGAGCGTGGCCCGGGACACCAACGGCTGGCGCCGGGTCGTCCCCTCGCCGTCGCCCGAGTCCTTCGTGGAGACGGAGACCATCCACGACCTGCTCGCCGCCGACACACTCGTCGTCTGCGCCGGCGGCGGGGGAGTCCCCGTCGTCGCCGACCCGGACTGCGGAGGCCTGACCGGGGTGGAGGCCGTCGTCGACAAGGACCTCGCGGCCGCCCTGCTCGCCCAGGACCTCAAGGCCGACTTCCTGCTGATCCTCACCGACGTCCCGTGCGTGTACGCCGGCTTCGGCACCCCGGACCAGCGGCCCGTACTCGACGCCACCCCCATCGAGCTGCGCCGCGGCGGCTTCCCCGCCGGGTCCATGGGCCCCAAGACCGAGGCCGCAGCCCGCTTCGTCGCCCGCACCGGCGCACTGGCCGCCATCGGGGCCCTGGACGCGGCCTACGAGATCGTCCACGGCCGCTCCGGCACCCTGGTCCGCCCGGACCTCACGGTGGGCTGACGGGCGGTGAGACCATCAGGGAGGCCTGCGGGCTCGGACTTCACCGTCGGCGGCCCCACCGGCCCGATGCCGGCCCGATGCCGGCCAGGCGGTCTTCCCGGGGTCGGCGCGCGGGAGTGCTCGTGGGAGTCCGGCGCGAGGTCGGTCGCCGGGAACGGCCGGGAACGGTTGGTCGGCGGCCGCGCCCCGAACGTGAGGAAGCCCGTGCACCGGTGTGGTGCACGGGCTCCGCGGCCGCCGGCCGAGTCCCGCCCTGTCGAGCTCGGCGGTGCCGCGCGGAGATGGTCCTCAGCCGCTCCGGGGCGGGGTGTTCACCCGGTCTTGTGCCCCCAGCGCGGGCCGACCATGGCCCATTCGGTGTCCCATCCGGCCAGGCGCCGCCGGTCCAGCCGCCAGCGGACCACGGCCCCGGCGGCGAACACGACGCCGGCGGTGGCCAGTGAGGCCGCCGTGCCCAGCAGACCGGCCTCGAAGCCGGCCTCCACGCGGCTGGGCGGCTCGGAGGTGAGCCGGCCCTCGGCGTCCAGCCAGACCAGGACCCGGGCACCGGCCTTCTGCCCGGCGCTCACCAGGGCCCGGCCGGTGTGGGCCGTGCCGTCGGAGGTGGTCCAGCGGACGTTCGCCGATATCCGCTCGGCCGTGTCCCCGCTCGAGGAGGCACTGGGCAGGTCGGTGAGGAGTACGGCCCGGGTGGAATGCCGTTCGGCGCGCTGCCGGGCGAGCACGTCGTCGGCCGCGTGCGCGGTGACCAGCCCGGCGATCGCGCCGCCGACGGCGATGACCATCCACATGGTCAGGACGACCCAGGCCTCGACGATGTCGTCGTGCCGGCGCAGTGGGTTGTTCCGCCACCGCCACAGCCGCTTCTTCACGGGCTTGCCGCTCATCGGTCCGCACCTCCTCCTTGTGGTCACGGACAAGACGGTGACACCGGGAAGGACGCGCCGGGATGGGCCGACCAGGCGCTTTCGCGGGACCATCCGGGACCTGCTGCCCGACCCACTTGGGCCGTTCAGCCCCCTACCACACCCAGCCCCGCGGCCGGGCGGCCACGGCCGCCGCTGCTCGCCTCCGCGGCAGCCGCGCGTCCGTCCGTCGGCCGGTGGTCTGCCTTCCTCGGTGGAGCGGTCGGGCCGCCGGTTCACCGGCCGGCCCGCGGCCGGCCGGCGGCCGCTGCTGCTGCCGACCGAGGCCTGTCGGTGCGAACCTCCGCGGCAGCCGCGGGTCCCTCCGTCGGCCGGTGGTCTCGTCTTCCTCGGTGGAGGGGTCGGGCCGCGGGTTCACCGGCCGGCCCGCGGCCGGGCGGCGTCCGCCGCTGCTGTCGACCGACGTCCTGTCGGTGCGAATCTCCGCGGCAGCCGCGCGTCTGTCCGTCGGCCGGTGGTCTCGTCTTCCTCGGTGGAGGGGTCGGGCCGCGGGTCCACCGGCCGGCCCGCGGCCGGGCGGCGGCCGCTGCTGCTGTCGACCGACGTCCTGTCGGTGCGAATCTCCGCGGCAGCCATGCGTCCGTCCGTTGGCGGGCGGTCTGGTTTTCCTCGCTGTCGGGTGTCCGGCGATCTCGCCCTCCCCGCCTCGTCGGCGCGGCGTGTGTCCCGCCGATCGAGGGCCGGGACGTCAACCCGTCGCGCGGGCCAAGTCCCCCGCGTCCGCCGTGTGCGCGACGGCCTCGCAGAGGCGGCTTTCGAGGTCGAAGACGTCCGCCAGGCCCACCGGGGGCAGCAGGCGCCGGAAGTCGGGGCTGTCCGTGACCAGTCGCAGGCGGCCCTCGTGGGCCACGACACGGTTGCGTGTCCGGCACAGCATGCCCAGTCCGGAGCAGTCGATGAAGGACACGTCGCGCAGGTCGACGACCAGGTCGGGACGTGGACCCGCGGTCAGCTCGTCGAGCCGGGCCGAAAGCGACGGCACCGTGGACAGGTCGATCTCCCCGCGCAGCGCCACGACGGTGCGGCCGGCGACGACGCGCACCGTCGGCGGTGGGGGATCGGAGTGCATTTCGGCCATGGGGAAAGGCAAGCGGGCGCGCCCGGGCGGCGGGTAGGGCCGTTCGGTCCAGCAGGATCCTCCCGGGGTGGGCCGTACGGGCAAGGCCGGGGCCGAGGACCCGTCCGGCGGAACCGTGGGGGCCGACCGGCCCAAGCGTCCGCCCGGCACGGCCGGACAAGCTGGACCTGCGGGGCAATCCCGGCGCCGCACCGGCTCGCGGCCCTCCCGGACCCCGGGAGCGACAGGCCGAGGAGGGAAGAAACGACATGAAGGGCTTCGTCTACCACGGACCCGGCAAGTCCTCCTGGCAGGACGTTCCGGACCCGGGCATCCAGGACCCCACGGACGCCGTCGTCCGCGTCGACGCCGTCACCATCTGCGGCACCGACCTGCACATCCTCAAGGGCGACGTCCCCGAGGTCCGCCCCGGCACCGTCCTCGGCCACGAGGCGGTCGGCGAGATCGTGGAGACCGGCACCGACGTGCGCACCGTACGCCCCGGTGACCGGGTACTGGTGTCCTGCATCACCGCCTGCGGCCGCTGCGCCTACTGCCGGCAGGGCATGTACGGCCAGTGCCGGGGCGGCGGAGGCTGGGCCCTCGGCCACCTGATCGACGGCACCCAGGCCGAGTACGTGCGCGTGCCGCACGCCGACCTGTCCGTGCACGCCCTGCCCAGCACGCTGGACGCCAAGGAGGCGGTCCTCCTCGCGGACATCTTCCCGACCGCGTACGAGGTCGGCGTCCTCAACGGCCGCATCCGCCCCGGCGACACCGTCGCCGTCGTCGGCGCCGGACCCGTCGGCCTGGCCGCGATCGCCACCGCCCGGCTGTTCAGCCCGGAGCGCGTCGTCGCCGTCGACCTGGCCGCCGCCCGCCTGGACGCCGCCAAGGGGCTGGGCGCCGACGCCGTGGCCGACGCCCGCGAGGAGCCCGAGCAGCTCGTCGCCGACCTCACCGACGGCCTCGGCGCCGACGTCGTCATCGAGGCGGTCGGCACCCCGGGGACGTTCGAGATGTGCACCCGGATGGTGCGCCCTGGCGGCCACGTCGCCAACGTCGGCGTGCACGGCGCCCCCGCGACCCTGCACCTCGAGGACCTGTGGATCAAGAACGTGACCATCACCACCGGCCTGGTCGACACCAGCTCCACGCCGACCCTGCTGCGCATGGCGGCCGCCGGCCGGCTGCCCGCCGGGGCCCTGGTCACCCACACCTTCCCGCTGAACGCCATGGAGGAGGCGTACGACGTCTTCGCCCGCGCCGCCGACACCGGCGCCCTGAAGGTGGTGCTCGGCGAGGAGACGCACGAGGCCGTCGCCGTCCGGACGACGTGACCGGACCAGACCGGAGGGAGTGACGGGCCATGACCGCACCGATCCCGTCGAACGCGCACGAGACCACGGCCCCGGGCGATCTCGGGCGCCGACTCGCCCGGCGACGTGAAGACCTCGGCCTCACCCGTGAGGAGACGGCCGCCCGCGCGGGCATGGCCGTCGGCTACCTCCAGTACCTGGAGGAGCAGCCGACCGCCGCTCCCGGCACCAGCACGCTGCTCAGGCTCGCCGGGGCGCTGCGCACCACCCTGACCGAACTGACCGGCGGAGAGGTGGAGGTGCCGCCCGGTCCCACGCGGGCGGCCCGCCACGCCGAGCTGACCGAACTCACCCCGCAGCAGTGCCGCGCCCTGATGGCGACCCACGGCGTCGGACGCATCGCGGTGCCCACCGTCGAAGGACCTCTCGTCGTCCCCGTCAACTACAGCGTGGTGGACGGCGCCATCGTCTTCCGCACGGCCCCCGGCACCCTGCCGGCCCAGGCCGCCGGCTGCCGCGTGGCGTTCGAGGTGGACCGCATCGACGAGGTGTTCAGCCAGGGCTGGAGCGTGCTGGTACGCGGGCTGGCGCGGATCGTGACCGACCCCGCGGCGGTACGCCGGCTGACCGAGCAGGCACGCGGCGAACCCTGGGCCGGCGGGCGGCGGGACACCTGGGTCCGCATAGAACCGCTCGCGTTCACCGGACGCCGGATCACCGCCTGAAAGGTCCCTTGGCCCGACCTGTTCGGGACCGATGGCCCTTAGCCCGCGGTCCCGCCGCGCCAACCATGGAGAGACACACCCCGACCGCCCTGTCCGGGCGGCAGACGACGGGCCGAAAGCGACTGGCTGATGTATCCCAATGACGGATTCCGCGAACTCGAACGGCAGGAGTGCCTGCGTCTGCTGGCGAAGGCGCCCGTCGGCCGTATCGTGCACACGCGTCAGGCCCTGCCCGCGGTGCTCCCGGTCAACTTCTCCCTGGACACCGACGGTGCGGTGCTGCTGCGCACCTCGGCCACCTCGGAACTGGTCCGCGCGATCGACGGCGCGGTGGTGGCCTTCGAGGCCGACGAGGTCGACGCCGAGGCACACGCCGGCTGGAGCGTCGTGGTCACCGGCCACGCGGCGATGGTCACCGACCCGGCCGAGCAGGAGCGCCTGGTCCGCACCGGACCCCGCTCCTGGGCGCCCTCCCCGAGGGAGGTCTTCGTGCGCATCGAGCCCGAGCTGGTGACCGGACGCGAACTGATCGCCGGGCGCAGCCTGTACGGGGTCGATCTGCAGGCCCCCCGCTGAGCGAACGGCACGGCCCCTCGCCTCAAGGACCGCACGGCCCTACGGCAAGGGGCCGTCCGGCATCCCCGCCGGGTTCGCGCGGTCCCTGCCCCCGGCGCCCGCACGGCACGACCATCTAGGTGATGGCCGTAGCGGGATCCCCGCGAGCCGCACGGCGGCGTACGCGCCCCGGTCCCGGCGGCTCCTTCCCGCCGCACGGGAAGAGCACGGCACAGAAGGGAAACGGGACATGACTCTCCAGCACGTCGTCGTCGGAGTCGACGGCACACTGGCCGCCGTACGCGCCCTGGACCGGGCCGCGGACGAGGCCGCACGACGCGACGCCGAACTGCGCGTCGTCTACGCCGTGCCCGACCGGGACGAGGCCGCGCCGATACTGGCGTCCGCCGTGGCCCGTGTCCACGCCCGGCGCCCCGGCCTGCGGGTGACGACCGAGGTCGTCCAGGGCAACGCCGTACGGGCGTTGACCGACGCGAGCGAGGGCGCCGCCCTCACGGTCGTCGGCACCCGCGGGTTCGGCGGGGTCACCGGCACCCTGTTCGGCTCGGTGAGCCTGCGGCTGGCCGCCCAGGTGCACGGCCCGCTGATGGTGGTGCGCGGGGACCACCCCGTCGACCACACCCCCGCGCCGTTCGACGCCGGCCGACACGTTCTGCTCGGCCTGCAGGGCGACGGCGACGCCGACGTGGCCGCCTACGCCTTCGAGGAGGCCGAGCGGCGCGGGGTGTGGCTGCACGTGCTGCACTCCTTCAACCACCGGCACGTCGCCCCCGAACTGCCCTCGCTGATCCCCGCGACCAGCCCCGGCCAGCAGCGCCTGGCCCAGCACGACCGGGCGGAGGAGGCCGTACCGCGCTTCAGCCTCGCCCGGCTGCAGGAACGGCACCCCCGGGTGGGCGTCGACGCCCGCACGGTCCGCGGCGGGCCGGCCCACGCACTGCTGGAGGCCACCGCGGACGCGTCCGTCGTGGTGATCGGCACGCACCGCCGCACGGGCCGTGTCGGCCCGCACCTGGGCACGGTCGCGCACACCCTGCTGCACCACTCCCACTGCCCCGTCGTGCTGGTGCCGACCGAGGCGTGACGGCCCCCGCCGCCGGGATCCGAGTGGTCCCGGCGGCGGGGACGTTCGGACCGGCGGCCGGGCCCTGCAGCCCATGCGACGGCCGTCGCGAGGGCGGGATATTTGAAAACGTGACGAGGGCTTGAAAAGCCCCCGTGAGACTCCTTCGAGGGGATGAAGATCATGGCAGTGCACGACCACCCGCAGCGTCACCAGGGATTCCACTTCCCGTCCCTGCGCCGGACCGGAACGGCCCCCCGCACCACGGACACCACGGCGGCGGCGGCCGTGACCGGCGCGCACGTCCTCGCCGGGCTGCGCCTGCTGACCGGGTTCGTCTTCCTGTGGGCGTTCCTCGACAAGACGTTCGGCTTCGGCTACGCGACCCCGTCCGGCAAGGGCTGGATCGACGGCGGTTCGCCCACCAAGGGCTTCCTGAGTTCGGTGGCGGCCGGGCCGATGGAGTCGACGTTCCACGACTGGGCCGGGGCCGGCTGGGCCGACTGGCTGTTCATGCTCGGTCTGCTGGGCATCGGCCTCGCGCTGATCTCGGGCGTGGCGCTGCGCCTCGCGGCCGTCGCGGGCACGCTGATGATGGCTCTGATGTGGATGGCCGAATGGCCGCCGGCCAAGCACCTCTCGGACGGCTCGCCGAGCATGTCGACCAACCCGTTCGTCGACTACCACGTCATCTACGCCGTCGTGATGATCGCCCTGGCGGTCGTGGGCGCCGGCGCCACCTGGGGCCTGGGCAGGCTGTGGGCGCGGCTGCCCTTCGTCAGCCGTAACCGCTGGCTGCTCTGACCGCCCGGTGCACACCGGGGCAGGGGCGCCGCCGCTGAGGGGATCCGATTCCCGCAGCGGCGGCGCCCTTTCGCGTGCGGCAGGGCGGGACCCATCGGTACCGGACAGGGACTTGTGGACCTACCCGCCGCGGGCCGCCGCCGACGAGAGTGGTCCTGACAACAAGGAGGCTGCACACATGTCCCGAACCCTCACCGTCGGCCTGGACGGCTCGCCCGAAAGCCTCGCGGCCGCCGAATGGGCCGCCCGGGAAGCCCTGTTGTGGCCGGCCGCGCTGCGCGCCGTGTACGCCGGGGACCAACAGCCCTCCGCCTACCGGCCGTTCGCCGGCGAGGCCGTGGCGGCGCCCGGCGAGGACCGGGCCGAGCGCATGCTGCGGGAGGTCCGCGCCTCGCTGACCCACCGTCACCCGGGCCTGGACGTCACCGCGGCACGGCTCGACGGCCGCCCCGCCGCGGCCCTGCTGGAGACGGCCCGCGAGGCCGACCTGCTGGTGCTCGGCTCCCGCGGACTGGGCCGCGCCGCCGGCCATCTGCTCGGCTCCGTCGCCGCGGCCGTACTGGACCGGGCGGAACAGCCCGTGGTGCTCGTGCGCGCCGCCGACGACACCTCGGACGAGCAGCCGGCGCGGGACCACGCGGGCGCCGTGGACGGGGACGTGGTGCTCGGCCTGGAACTGCACGACCACGCCGACGACACCCTCCTCGCCTTCGCCTTCGACGCCGCCTCGCGCCGCGGGGCGGCCCTCAGGATCGTCCACGGCTGGCGGCTCCCGGCCTACCCCGACGTGCTGTCCGCCGGCACGGACGAGCGGGAGGTCCTGGACACGCTGCTGCGGCCGTGGCGGGAGAAGTTCCCCACGGTCGAGGTGACCCGCGAGGCCGTCGTCGGAGGGGCGGGGCCGCATCTCGTGGACGCCTCGCGGAACGCGGCCCTGGTCGTCGTCGGGCGCCGCAACCGCCGTACGGCGGCCGTCGGTTCACCGATCGGGCCCGTGACGCAGGAAGTGGTCCGGCACGCGGTGGCCCCGGTGGCGGTCGTACCGCACGACTGACCGCGGGCCGCGCCCCCGCCGCGCCGGCTCAGGCGTCGGTGGGGGCCAGCCGGATCCCGGTCACCAGATCGGGGCGGATGCGCACCGCGTAGTCCATGGCACGGCCGACCCAGGGACGCAGCAGCTCCTGGTAGCGGGCCAGCTGCTGGGGGTCGGTGACCAGATGGGCATAGCCCGTCACCACCACGCTCCAGCCCAGATGCGTGTCCGGGTCGATGACGTCGGCCTCGTAGGCGACGACCACGCCCTGCCCGTCGGCCTGCCGGGTGCGGGAGGTCATGGCCGCGCGCTCGTGGGTGCGGATGACGATGTCGCCGTCGTCGAGGACGTGGTTGACGGGGCGGACCGTCGGCAGCGCGTGCTGCGTGAAGACGATCCGGCCGTACGAGACGCTGCCCAGGAGCCGCAGGGCCTCCGCACTGTCGAGCGCGATGCTCTGGCGGGGTCCTGTGGGAACCGGCTGGGCTTGGTCCAGGGCCATGGGCGGTTTCCGTAGGTTCTCGTGGTTCGCTCGGTGGGTCGTCCGTCGCCGCGTGCCGCGGGCGGCGTCCGATCGGGCCATGGAAACCGGTGCGGGACAGCGCCCGCTAGGGCCGTTCGGGCCCTGTCCCGCACCCGGTGGACCCTTCACACCGGTTCGGGCGGTCGGGCCTGCCGCGCGGGCCTCAGCCCTCGCGCGTTCCGGCGTCGCCGTCCCCGTAGGCGAGGCCGTTGACGACGCCGACGACCCCCTCGATCTTCCACGCCGAGCGCACGGCCGGCGCTATCTCGCTGCTCCGGGGCACCCGGCCGGTCAGCGTGACCATGCCGTCCCGGACGGTGACGTCGACGGACTCGGGCGGCAGGCCCAGCACGCCGACCACGATGCCGTCGACGACCTCGCGGCGGATCGTGTCGTCGGTGCGCGCGAAGACCCGCAGCAGGTCGCGCCGCGTGGCGATGCCGATCAGCCGGTCCTCCTCGTCGACCACGGGCAGCCGCTCGATGCCGTGCCGCTCCATCACCCGGGCGGCGTCCGAGACGGCCTGCTCGGGGTGGACGGTGACCGCGGGTGTCGACATCAGGTCCCCGGCGGTGAGGGTGCCGGTCGCGGCGCGCGCCAGATCGGTGCCCGAGACCACGCCGAGGACCTTGTCGTCGTGGTCGACGACCGGCAGCCCGCTGATGCGGTGCCGGTCCAGCAGCCCCACCAGCTCCTGGAAGGGCGTTGTGCGGTGGGCGAGCACGACCTCACTGGTCATCACCTCGCCGATGATGTGCGGTTCCACGGCGCCTTCTTCCTGGTTCCGGCGGGTGGCGGGCAGGGTGCCCTGCCCGCCACGGACGTCCTGGGGCGTGTGTCGTCCTAGCCCTGTCGCTCCTGGCCCGGGCCGCCCCGCCACGGCGGTGGGGTGGCCGTGCGCCGGGTGGTCTCCCAGCGGTCGGCGAGCCGGTCCAGCCGGGTGCGCAGGCGGTCCTGCAGCCGGTCGGCGAGTTCATGGGCGCTCGCCTCGCTCGCGTGGACGACGAGCAGCTCGCCGCCCACCCGGATCTCGGCGCCGGCGGACCAGGGCTGTTCGACATGGTGGGCGGCCGCCTTGGCGACCCGCACCTCTCCGTCGACTGCGGGCAGGCCCGGCCGCTCGAGCGCCGCGGCCACCTTGGTCCGGACGTAGGCCAGAGCCGCCTCGTCCACATCGCCCTCGGCCCGTACCCGCACGGCGAAGGCAGTGGCGGCCTCGGTGCCGGTGTCCCTGGGAGTCATGTGCTCCACCCCTTTGATCGTCTGTGAGCAGTTACAGACTCCCTCCGGGGTCCGCTCCACCCCAGGGGCCGCCCGGCCCCCGGACCCGGGCCGGGGGTCCTCGCCGTGGCCGAGGTGCACGGACGGTGGTCCCGGGTACTCGCGCGGTACGGGGAAGGGGCGGGAATCAGGGCCGACCGGCCCTGGCCATCGGACCCTTGGGCGAGAAGGATCTCGTGATGGAACCGGTTCCGCGCCCATCTGCGCGGGAGGCGGTACGGCGGAACACGACAGACACGGCGAGGAGCATCTGATGGCGGACAGCCGGCGGCCGGGACCCGACGAACCGATTCGGGTCTTCCTGCTGGACGACCACGAGGTGGTACGACGCGGGGTGCACGACCTGCTCAACGACGAGCCGGACATCTCCGTGGTCGGCGAGGCGGCCACCGCCGAACAGGCCCTGGTCCGCGTCCCCGCGCTCCGACCCCACGTGGCGGTCCTCGACGTGCGCCTGCCCGACGGCGACGGCGTCAGCGTCTGCCGCGAACTGCGCTCGCGCATGCCCGAGTTGAGCTGCCTGATGCTGACCTCGTTCGACGACGAGGAGGCCCTCCTCGACTCGATCATGGCGGGCGCCTCCGGATACGTGCTCAAGCAGATCCAGGGCTCCGACCTGGTGTCGGCCGTGCGCACCGTCGCCTCGGGGCAGTCCCTGCTCGACCCCAGCGCCACCACCCGGCTCATGGCGCGGCTGCGCCACGACCAGCGCCAGGAGGAGGAACCGGACGCGCTGCCCGGGCTGACCGACCGCGAGCGGGAGATCCTCGCGCTGATCGGGGAGGGACTGACCAACCGGCAGATCGGCCAGCGGCTCTTCCTGGCCGAGAAGACGGTGAAGAACCACATCTCCCGCCTGCTGGCCAAGCTGGGCGTGGAGCGGCGCATCCAGGCCGCCGTCATCGCCACCCAGGCCCAGGACCGGCTGCGCCAGCAGGGCCACTGATCCGGCCCAGCGGGGTCCGATCGGCCCTCGGCCGCCCCCGTACGGCCCATGCCGGACCCGGCCCGCCTCCCGCAGGCTTGCAGTGCAGCCCGGACACCACCGGGCACCCGAGGAGGGACGGACATGAACGTGCGTGTGGGCATCAACGGCTTCGGCCGCATCGGCCGCAACTACCTGCGCTTGGTGCTGGAGCGCGCCGCAGCCGGCAACGGCACGGGCATCGAGGTCGTCGGCATCAACGACATCACCTCGCCGGCCACGCTGGCCCACCTGCTGGCCTTCGACTCCACGTACGGCCGCATCGGCCGCACCGTCGAGCACGACGACACCTCGATCACCGTCGACGGACACCGCATCGCGGTCACCGCCGAGCGTGACCCGGCCGCGCTGGCCTGGGGCGAGATGGGCGTGGACGTCGTCATCGAGTCCACCGGCCGCTTCCGCACCCGCGAGACGGCCGGGGCACACCTGAGGGCGGGAGCGCGCAAGGTGCTGCTGTCCGTACCGGGCAAGGACGTCGACGCGACCGTGGTGATGGGTGTCAACGAGGGGACGTACGACCCCGAGAACCACCACGTGATCTCGAACGCCTCCTGCACCACCAACTGCGTGGCCCCCATGGTCAAGGTCCTCGACGAGCACTTCGGCGTCGTCAAGGGCCTGATGACGACCATCCACGGCTACACCAACGACCAGGTGGTCCTCGACGGCCCGCACAAGGACCTGCGCCGCGGCCGCAGCGCCGCCGTCAACATCATCCCCACCTCGACCGGCGCCGCCCGCGCCGTCGGCCTGGTCCTGCCGGAGCTGGCCGGGACCCTGGACGGCATCGCCGTCCGCGTGCCCGTCGAGGACGGCTCGCTGACCGACCTGAGCATCGTCCTGGACCGGGCGGTGAGCGCCGAGGAGATCAACGCCGCCTACCGGGAGGCCGCCGACGGACCGCTCAAGGGTGTCCTCAGGGTCTCCGACGCACCGATCGTCTCCCGCGACATCGTGGGCGACCCGGCCTCCTGCGTCCTGGACGCCCCGCTCACCCAGGCACACGGCGAACTCGTCAAGGTCTTCGGCTGGTACGACAACGAATGGGGCTACACCAACCGGCTGCTGGACCTCACCGAGCACGTGATCGCCCGGCTGCCCAGGAGCTGACCGGCCCGGAGCGGCCCCTCCCACGTCAGATCCCGTATCGTCCCCTCGTCAAGACCGTTACCGTGGCACATGAGGCCGAGGCCGGTCGGCGACACGGCACAGGGGATGTGGAGGAACACGGGTGGGACGCTCCGAGGAGCCCGCGGAGGCTCGCATGCGGCTGCCCCAGCTCAGGCTCGACGAGCTGCTGGAGGAGCTGCAGGCGCGGCTGGACGCGGCTCGCGGTACCCGCGACCGGGTGCACAGCCTGCTGGAGGCGGTGCTCTCGGTCGGCCGGGAGCTGGAGCTGGAGCAGGTGCTGCGCAGCATCGTGGAGGCCGCGGCGCTGCTGGTCGACGCCGAGTACGCCGCACTGGGCGTCATCGGCCCGGACGGCAAGCGGCTGTCGGCCTTCCACACCGTGGGCGTCGGCCCGGAGGAGATCGCCAGAATCGGTCCCTACCCCGAGGGGCACGGCATCCTCGGGGAGCTGATCCGGCATCCCGAGCCGCTGCGGCTGGCGAAGCTCTCCGAGCACCCCGCCTCCTACGGCTTCCCCGCCCACCACCCCCCGATGAACTCCTTCCTGGGCGTGCCCATCCGGGTGCGCGAGCAGGTCTTCGGCAACCTGTACCTGACCGAGAAGCGCGGCGGGGCACAGTTCGACGAGGAGGACGAGTCGGTCCTGTCGACGCTGGCCGTGGCGGCCGGCGTCGCGATCGACAACGCCCGTCTGTACGAGGAGTCCCGGCTGCGCGAGCGGTGGCTGCAGGCCAACGCCGAGATCACGCACAGCCTGATGTCGGGCGGTCCGAGCAGCGAGGTCCTCGGACTGATCGCCCAGCGGGCCGGCGAGATCACCGACTCCGCCCTGGCGGCGGTCGCCCTGCCCATGGAGGACACCGACTCCCTCGCCGTGGAGATCGCCTTCGGCCTGGACGCCGACGCCCACCGCGGGCTCGTGCTGCCCATGGACCGCAGCCTGATGGGGCTGGCCTTCTCCGGCGCCGCCCCCGTCACCAGCTCCGACGCCGCGCACGACCAGCGGATCTCCCTGGAGCCGCCGCGCTTCGAAGGACTCGGCCCCGCCGTGGCCGTCCCCATCGGCACGGGCGAGGAGGGGCCGCGCGGCGTCGTCCTGCTGGCCCGCAAGGACGGGCGGCCGGTGTACTCGACCACGGAGATCGAACCCCTGCAGTCCTTTGCCGCACAGGCCGCCATCGCGATGGAGCTCGCCGAACGCCGCCGGGACGCGGAGGAGATCGCGGTGCTCAAGGACCGCGACCGGATCGCCCGTGACCTGCACGACCTGGCCATCCAGCGGCTGTTCGCCACCGGTATGACGCTGCAGAGCGCCGGCCGCTTCATCGAGCACGAGGAGGCCGCCGAGCGCGTGGTCCGCGCGGTCGACGACCTGGACGAGACCATCAAGATCATCAGGTCGACCATCTTCGGGCTCCGGGCCCGCGACGGCGGGGCGGGCACCGGACTGCGCGCCCGCGTCGTCCGGGCGGTGGGCGAGGCCACCCCGGTCCTCGGCTTCGCACCCAGCGTGCGGATGGAGGGCCTGGTCGACACGGACGTACCGCAGGAGACCGCCGACCATGTGATAGCCGTGCTCTCCGAGGCGCTGACCAACATCGCCCGGCACTCCGGCGCGCACCGCGCGGACGTGGCCCTGGAGACCGACGGCCGCGAGGTGCGGCTGACCGTGGCCGACAACGGCAGGGGCATCCCCTCCGGCGGCCGCCGCAGCGGACTGCGCAACATGGCCGAACGTGCCGAACAGCTCGGCGGCTCCCTGCGGGTGGACTGCCCCGAGGGCGGCGGCACGACGCTGGTGTGGCTGGTGCCGGTGGGGGAGCGCTGAGCCGGGCCTGAGGCGGCGCCTCCGAGAGTGTCCGCCCAAGTGGGGCCCAGCGGCCGCCCGGCATGACCGGGTGGCCCCTCCCCATGACTCCTGCGCCGGCCCAGGCTGAGAGGCGGAACGCGAAGGGACAGCCCGTCGCGGCCATGTGTCCGGACGGGGTCCGAGCGGCCCTGCCCCGGGGCCCTTCGGCCTCTGCAGGCCGCGCGGCGCACGCCCGAGGCTGGGGTGACCCGACCGGGAGGAAGCCATGCGGGAGGTGCCATGGACGCTTCCACCGCCGCCTCGCTCTCCGCGTCGCGCACCGCGCACGAGCGGTTCATCGCCTCCCCCGGCACGGCACCGGGAGCCCGTGGCCTGGTGGCCGAGTCCTGGCGGCGGTGCGCGCAGTGCGCGGTACGCCCCGACGGCAGCCGGCTGCCGCCGCTGCTGAGGACCACGCAGGAACTGCGCACCTACCGCACCGCCCACCCGCTCGCCGCCGCGCTGCCCATGCTCCGCGAGGTACTGGGCACCGGAGCCGCCGACGACGGGCACGTGTTCGCCGTCGGCGACGCCGACGGAACCCTGCTGTGGGTCGAGGGCGACACCAACGCCGTCGGACGCGCCGAACGCATGCACTTCGCGGAGGGCGCCGGCTGGTCCGAGCGGCAGGCCGGCACCAACGCCCCCGGAACCGCGCTGGAGTTGGGGCGCGCCGTGCAGATCGTGACCGGCGAGCACTACAGCGCCGCCGTGCACGGCTGGTCCTGCGCCGCCGCGCCCGTCCGTGATCCGCGCACCGGCCGCGTCGTGGGCGTCGTCGACCTGTCCGGCGGGCCGACCATCGCCACCCCGCCGGCCCTCGCGGCGGTGCGGGCAGCAGCGCTGGCCGCCGAGGCCGAGCTGGCCCGCCTGCGAACGCCCCAGGGGGACCCGATGCGCCTGTACGCGCTGGGCCGGGACAGTGTCCTGCTGGAGGGCGCCGGACGGACGCACCGGCTCAGCCCCCGGCACAGCGAGATCGTCCTCGCGCTCGCCCTCGCCGGCCACGGTGCGACCGGAGAGCGGCTCGCGGTGGACCTGTCGGAGCGTGAGGTGCCCGCCTCCACCCTGCGGGCCGAACTGACGCGGCTGCGCGCCGTGCTGGGCCCCGAACTGCTCGGCTCACGGCCGTACGCCCTGCTGCGCCCCGTGCGCACCGACTTCGGCGACGTGGCGGAACTCCTCGCCGAGGGCCGGGTGGCCGAGGCCCTCGCCCACTACGCGGGTCCGTTGCTGCCCCGCTCCGACGCACCGGTGATCGTGGAGCAACGCCGCTGCCTGGAACAGCAGTTGCGTGGCGCCGTCCTGGCCAGCCGGGACGCCGGGCTGCTGCGCCGCTGGGTCGACGCCGGCTGGGGCGGAGACGACGCCCCCGCCTGGTCGGCGCTCGCCCACACCCTGCCGGGCGGCTCCCCGCAGCGCGCGGCGGCTGCCGCCAGGGCTCGCGCCCTCGGCCTGGAGAACGGTGTGATCCCGCGGCCCGGACGGCATGCAGCGGTATTGCAGCGTCCCCGTTTCTAGCGTGTCGAGCATCAG
Organism: Streptomyces sp. SLBN-31; assembly: GCF_006715395.1. Taxonomy (NCBI): domain Bacteria; kingdom Bacillati; phylum Actinomycetota; class Actinomycetes; order Kitasatosporales; family Streptomycetaceae; genus Streptomyces; species Streptomyces sp. SLBN-31. The sequence continues at coordinate 904,350 of NZ_VFNC01000002.1, read as the reverse complement.
CGGATCGTCGTCATCGAAAGGGGACGGTCATGAAGTACGAGTCTCCGGGCAGGCCCGGCAGCCCGGTCGACGTGGCGCCACGCTACGAGAACTTCATCGGAGGCAAGTGGCAGGCGCCCACCACCGATCAGTACTCGGCCAACCTGTGCCCGGCCACCGCCAAGCCCATCTGTGAGATCCCGCGCTCGGGGGCCGCCGACATCGAACTCGCCCTCGACGCCGCCCACGCCGCCCAGGGCAAGTGGGGCGAGGCCTCCACCGCCGAGCGGGCCGCGGTGCTGAACAAGGTCGCCGACGCCATCGACGCCCACCGCGAGGAACTCGCGGTCGCCGAGAGCTGGGACAACGGCAAGCCGGTCCGCGAGACCCTGGCCGCCGACATCCCCCTCGCCGCCGACCACTTCCGCTACTTCGCGGCCGCGATCCGCGCCGAGGAGAGCGAGATCACCGAGATCGACAAGAACCTGATCGCCTACCACTTCCACGAGCCGCTGGGCGTGGTCGGCCAGATCATCCCGTTCAACTTCCCGCTGCTGATGGCCGCGTGGAAGCTCGCCCCGGCGCTCGCCGCAGGCAACGCCACCGTCATCAAGCCGGCCTCGCCCACCCCGTGGTCGATCCTGAAGCTGATGGAGGTCGTCGGTGACCTGCTCCCGGCGGGCGTCCTCAACGTCGTCAACGGCCCCGGCGCCGAGATCGGCAAGGCCCTCGCGACCAGCAAGCGCATCGCCAAGGTCGCCTTCACCGGCGAGACCGTCACCGGCCGCCTGATCATGCAGTACGCGGCGGAGAACATCATCCCCGTCACCCTGGAGCTCGGCGGCAAGTCGCCGAACATCTTCTTCAACGACGTGGCCGCCCACGACGACGACTTCCTCAACAAGGCCGTCGAGGGACTCGTCCTGTACGCGTTCAACAAGGGCGAGGTCTGCACCTGCCCCTCCCGCGCGCTCATCCAGGAGGACATCTACGAGGAGTTCATGGCACGTTGCCTGGAGCGCATCCGCGCCATCAAGCAGGGCGACCCGCTCGACACCGACACCATGATGGGACCCCAGGTCTCCAAGCAGCAGATCGAGAAGATCGCGTCGTACGTCGAGATCGGCCTGAAGGAGGGCGCCGAGCTCCTGGTCGGCGGCCACCGGCCCTCCATGGGCGGCGAGTTCGAGAACGGCTACTTCTTCGAACCGACCGTCCTCAAGGGCCACAACAGGATGCGGGTCTTCCAGGAGGAGATCTTCGGACCCGTCCTCGCGGTCACCACGTTCAAGGACGAGGCCGAGGCCCTGGAGATCGCCAACGACACGCTGTACGGCCTGGGCGCCGGCGTGTGGAGCCGCGACACCTCCCGCACCTACCGGATGGGCCGCGCGATCAAGGCCGGCCGCGTCTGGACCAACTGCTACCACCAGTACCCCGCGGGTGCCGCGTTCGGTGGCTACAAGATCTCCGGCATCGGCCGCGAGACCCACAAGATGATGCTCGAGCACTACAGCCAGACCAAGAACCTCCTGGTCAGCTACGACGACAAACCGCTCGGGCTGTTCTAGGAGGAGTACGGCGACATGTCCGAGAAGGCGGAGAACGGCACCGCCGGGCGCGTCACCGCCACACCGGCGGCGCGCGGGGCGATCGCGGCCCTGTGCGCCGCCCAGGGCGGGCCGGTGATGTTCGTCCAGTCGGGCGGCTGCTGCGACGGCAGCGACCCCATGTGCTTCGAGGGCGGCGAATTCGCCCTGGGAGCGGGCGACCTGCTCGTCGGCGAGATCGACGGCTGCACCTTCCACGTGGACGCCGACCAGTACGAGCGCTCGGCCGCCCCTCCTTCGTCCTGGACGTCGAAGAGGGCACACCGGGCGGATTCTCCCTCGCAGCCGGGGACGGGCTGCACTTCGTGACCCGGGCCGAGGCGCCCGGCGAACCGACCAGTTGAGGAGCAGATCGATGAAGGCAGCAGTCGTCACCGACTTCGGCAAGCCCCTGGAGATCCAGGACCTGCCCGTCCCCGAGCCCGGCCCCGGCCAGGTACTCGTGAAGATGGAGGCCTCCGGCCTCTGCCACACCGACATTCACGCGGCGCACGGCGACTGGCCGGTCAAGCCCCGGCCGCCGTTCATCCCCGGCCACGAGGGCATCGGACCCGTCACGGCCGTCGGCGCCGGCGTCCCGGCCGACCTCGTCGGCAAGCGGGTCGCCGTGCCGTGGCTCGGCTCGTCGTGCGGCACCTGCCGCTACTGCGTCTCCGGCTGGGAGACTCTGTGCGAGTCCCAGGTCAACTCCGGCTACAGCGTGGACGGTTGCTACGCCGAGTACGCCGTCGCCGACGCGAGCGGGATCGTGCACGTGCCCGACGGGGTCAGCTCCCTCGACGCGGCACCCCTGACCTGCGCCGGCGTCACTACGTACAAGGCGATCAAGGTCGCCCGCGTCGTCCCCGCCGAGCGGGTCGCCGTCTTCGGCGTCGGCGGCCTCGGCCACCTCGCCCTGCAGTACGCGCGTCTCGTCGGCGGCCTGGTCACCGCCGTCGACCTGGAACCCGACAAGCTCGGCCTGGCCCACCGGCTCGGCGCCGACGAGATCGTCAACGCCCGCACCCACGACCCGGTCGAGGAGATCAAGAAGGCCGGCGGCGCGGACGTCGCCGTCGTGCTCGCCGCTGCCCCCAAGGCCTTCGAGCAGGCGTTCAGGTCGCTCAACCGCGGGGGACGCCTGGTCATGGTCGCGCTGCCCGCCGACAACGCCGCGATCAATGTGCCCATCTTCGAGACCGTCCTCGGCGGCATCTCCGTCATAGGCTCGATAGTGGGCACGCGCCAGGACCTGGCCGAGGTCTTCGCCCTGCACGCCGCCGGCCGCACCCAGGTCATCGCCGAGACCCGGCGCCTGGACCAGGTCAACGACTCCTTCGACGAGGTCCTCGGCGGACGGGCCGAAGCCCGGCTCGTCTTCGAGTTCTGAGGCCCGGGAGACCCCCGCGGCCCAGGAGAGAGGCAGCAGATCATGCCAAACGTCACCGTAGGTGCCGTACGGGAGCGGGCGCCCGGCGAACGCCGTGTCGCCCTGGTCCCCGAGGCGGTCACCCTGCTCACCCGGGCCGGCATCGACGTCCTGGTCGAGACCGGGGCCGGCTCAGGCGCCTGGTTCACCGACGCCGACTACACCGAGGCGGGCGCCGGCGTCGTACCGGCGGACGAGCTGTACACGCGTGCGGACGCCGTGCTGTGCGTGGGCCCGCCGGACGCCGAGACCGCACGCTCGCTGCGCGCCGGACAGACCCTGATCGGCCTGCTCGAACCACTGCGCCACCCGGCGCTCGTGCGGGAACTGGCCGAGCGCGGAGCGCGCACGGTGAGCCTCGATCTGCTGCCGCGCACCCTCAGCCGCGCCCAGTCCATGGACGCGCTGACCTCCCAGGCCAATGTCGCCGGCTACAAGGCGGCCGTCCTCGCGGCCGACTCCTACGACCGGTTCTTCCCGATGCTGACCACCGCGGCGGGCACCATGCGCCCGGCGCAGGTCCTGGTCCTCGGCGCCGGGGTGGCCGGGCTGCAGGCGATCGCCACCGCCCGCCGCCTCGGCGCCGTCGTCACGGCGTACGACGTACGCCCCGAGTCGAGAGGGGAGGTGGAGTCGCTGGGCGCCCGGTTCCTGGACATCCAGAGCCAGGCACCAGGGGAACCGGGCGCCGGACAGGGCGGCTACGCACGGGAGCTGACCGAGGAGGAGCAGCGGGCCCAGCGCGCGGCACTGGACGCGCACATCGCCCGCACCGACATCGTCATCACCACCGCCCAGGTGCCCGGCCGCAAGCCGCCGCTGCTGGTCACCGCCGCCGCCGTGCGGGGCATGAAACCCGGCTCGGTCGTCGTCGACCTCGCCGCGAGCGACCTCGGCGGCAACGTCGAGGGATCCGAGCCCGACAAGACTGACGTCCTCGACAACGGCGTCACCGTCATCGGCGCCGGCCGGCTGCCGTCCGCCATGGCGACCGCGGCCTCCACGGCCTACGCCCGCAACCTCGTCGCGCTCCTGCGCCACCTCGTGCGCGACGGCGAACTCGTCCTCGACCCGGCCGACGAGATCACGGCCGCGCTCCTGGGCGAAGCGTCACCGAAGGGAGGCGCGACATCGTGAACGAACTCGATCTCCTCACCGCGATCACCGTCTTCGTGCTGAGCGTCCTGGTCGGCGTCGAGGTCATCAGCAAGGTCCCCGCGACCCTGCACACCCCGCTGATGTCCGGCTCGAACTCCGTGCACGGCATCGTCGTCATCGGCGCCATGCTGATCGCCGCCGAGTCGCACACCTGGCTCGGCTACGTCCTGGCCTTCGTGGCCATGGTGTTCGGCGCGATGAACGTCGTCGGCGGATACGTCGTCACCGATCGGATGCTGGAGATGTTCCGGGCCAGGCCGAGTGAGAAGAAGGACGTGTGAGCGCCATGGACACCGTCTCCAACGCCGTCCACTACGTCTTCCTCGGCACCGCGGCCTGCTTCGTGCTCGGCCTGCACCTGATGAACCATCCGCGCACCGCCCGCCGCGGCAACGCGATCTCCGCCGGTGCCATGGCCGTCGCGATCGCCGCCACCGTGTGGCTGGTGATCCACGAGGACACGATCACCACGACCGGCTGGCTGGTGCTCGTCTCCGGCGGCCTGATCGGCGCCGCGCTCGGCCTGTACGCCGCGCGCGAGGTCAAGATGACCGCCATGCCCCAACTGGTCAGCCTGTTCAACGCAGTCGGCGGCGGGGCCGCCGCCCTCATCGCCGTCAACGACCTGCTCCAGGCCGACCACCCGGCCGCCCTCGGCGCCCGCGTCTCCCTGCCGGGCGCCCTGGACATCGTGATCGGCGCGGTCACCTTCTCCGGATCGCTCATCGCGGCCGGCAAGCTCCAGGGCGTCGTCTCCGGCGCGCCGGTCGTCTTCCCGGGAGCACGGCTGCTCAACGTGCTGCTGCCGGCCTCCTTCGTCGCCGGCACCGTCTGGCTGGTGCTGTCGCCCGACTCCCTCGGCGCCCTCTACGGGCTCGTGGCCGTCGCCCTGCTGTTCGGCGTGACGATGGTGCTGCCCATCGGCGGCGCGGACATGCCGGTCGTCATCGCCCTGCTGAACGCCTTCACCGGATCCGCGGTCGCGATGGCCGGCTTCGTCCTGAACGAGACCGCGCTGATCATCGCGGGCATGCTGGTCAGCTCCTCCGGTGGCATCCTCACCAAGCTGATGGCCGACGCCATGAACCGGTCCATCGCCAACATCGTGGTCGGCGGCTTCGGCACCGGTGACAGCGCCCCGGCGGCCGTCGCCGGAGGCGCCCCCGCCCAGGTGCGGCCGGTCTCCGCCGACGACGTCGCGATCCAGCTCGCCTACGCGAGCAAGGTCATCTTCGTCCCGGGCTACGGCCTGGCCGCCGCCCAGGCCCAGCACGAACTCGGCGACCTCGCCAAGCTGCTCAGCGACAACGGCGTGGACGTCAGCTACGCCGTCCACCCGGTCGCGGGCCGCATGCCCGGGCACATGAACGTGCTGCTGGCCGAGGCCAACGTCCCCTACACCCAGCTGAAGGAGATGGACGACGTCAACCCCGAGTTCCCGCAGGCCGACGTCGCGCTCGTCATCGGCGCCAACGACGTCACCAACCCGATCGCCCGCAAGCCCGGCAACGCGATCTCGGGCATGCCGATCCTGGACGTCGACAAGGCCAAGAGCGTCGTGGTCATCAAGCGCTCGATGGGCCACGGATACGCGGGCATCGACAACGAGCTCTACACCGACCCCAAGACCGGGATGTTCTTCACCGACGCGAAGAAGGGCCTGAGCGAACTGAAGTCGGCGGTCGGCGAGTTCGTCGGCTGAACCGCACAGCACGGCGCCCCCGCGGTGACCCGCGGGGGCGCTTCGACAGGGGTGTCATGCGCCGGAGCCCTCCTCCGGCACCATCTCGATGGCCCCGCACGGACATTCGGCCGCACACAGCCCGCAGCCCTTGCAGTAGTCCAGGTCGATTTCGAAGCCCTTGCCCGGGCCCAGCTTCCTGATGGCGTTGTCCGGGCAGACGCCGTAGCAGTTGTCGCACTCGAAGCAGTTCCCGCAGGACATGCAGCGCCGGGCCTCGAACAGCGCGGTGGACTCGTCGAGTCCCTGCACCACCTCGTCGAACGTCGACACCCGGCGGGCCAGTTCGAGGCGTGGCCGCACCGACGCGGGGGCGTCGGAGTAGTACCAGGTGTTGAGCAGGTCGAACTCGGCCGGAGCGTGCTTGGCGCCCGGGTCGTAGGTGGTGCCCCGCAGATACGCGTCGATGTGCCGCGCCGCCTTCTTCCCGTGCCCAACGGCCACCGTCACGGTGCGTTCCGCGGGCACCATGTCGCCGCCCGCGAAAATCCCCTGATGGCCCGTCATGAGACCGTCGGCGACCCGCACCATGCCGTGGTCCACGGCCAGCTCCGGCACGTCCCGCAGCAGGGACAGGTCCGAGTCCTGGCCCAGCGCCAGCACCACGCTGTCCGCCTCAAGCTCCTCGAACTCCCCGGTGGGCTGCGGGAATCCGGTCTCGTCGAGCTCCATCCGCTCGATGGTCAGCCGGTCCTCGCCCGCGTGCTTGATGGTGGAGAGCCACTTGATGCGCACGCCCTCCTCCAGCGCCTCCTGGACCTCGACGTCGTGCGCGGGCATCCGGTCCCGGGTGCGCCGGTAGACCACCACGGCGTCGGTGGCGCCCAGCCGGCGGGCGGTGCGGGCGGCGTCCATGGCGGTGTTGCCGCCGCCGTAGACGGCGACCCTGCGGCCCAGCAGCGGCGGGCCGGCGCCCTCCATGCTGCCCAGCAGCGACACCGCGTCGAGAATGCGGGCGCTGTCCCCGGCGGGAATGTAGGCGCGCTTGCCGATCCCCGCGCCCACGGCCAGGAACACGGCGTCGAAGCCGCCGTCCGACTGCGCCGCGAGCACATCGTCGACCTTGGCGCCCAGCTCCAGCGTGACGCCCAGGGCCGTGATCCGGTCGATCTCCGCGTCCAGCACCTCACGCGGCAGCCGGTAGCGCGGGATGCCGTAACGCATCATGCCGCCGGGCCGGTCCTGCGCCTCGCGGACGGTCACCTCGTGGCCGAGCAGCCGCAGATGGTAGGCGGCCGACAGCCCGGCGGGTCCGGAGCCGATCACCAGCACCCGCTTGCCGCTGGTCGCCGGCGGGGCCTCGACGCTCCAGCCGCGCCTGATCGCCTCGTCGCCCAGGAACCGCTCGATGGAGTTGATGCCGACGGCGTTGTCGACCTGGACACGGTTGCAGGCGGTCTCACAGGGGTGGTAGCAGACCCGGCCCATCACGGCGGGCAGCGGGTTGTCCCGCATCAACTGCCGCCACGCGGACTCGTAGTCGCCGCTCTCCGCGTGGAACAGCCACTGCTGGATGTTCTCGCCGGCCGGACAGGCCTGGTTGCACGGCGGCATCCGGTCGACGTACCGGGGACGCTCGGTGCGCCAGGCCCCGGTGCGGTTGGCGAGGCTGGAGCCCACGTCCAGGGTGATCGCGAACGGCTTCTCCTTCACGACGACACCTCCTCCTCCTGCGCCAGCAGCCCGAACCGGGCGATGTTGCGGTCGGCCACCCGTTGCAGACGGGCGATGACATCCGTGCGCGGCTCTGGCGTGAACAGGTGCGCGTACCGCTTCTGCGGCCGCAGGTACTCCTCCACCGGCACGCGCCGCCGGATCGGTGTGACGTCGGTGACCACCCCGCCGGTCGCCTCGAACACCGGGAACAGCCCGGTCTGTTCGGCCAGCCGCGCGATGCGCACTGTGTCGTGGGAGGCCGTGCCCCAGCCCAGCGGACAGGGCACCAGCACGTGCAGATAGCGGGCGCCGCGCATCCCCATCGCCCGGTGCACCTTCGCCTCCAGGTCACGCAGGCCCGCGACGGTGGCCGTGGCGACGTAGGGGATCTCGTGCGCCATCGCGATCAGCGGCAGGCTCTTGCCCTGCCCGAAGGGGGCGCCGGGCTGCTCGCCGACCGCCTGGGTGGTGGCGGTGCGCGCGGTCGCGGGGGTGGCCCCGGACCGCTGCACGCCGGTGTTCATGTACGCCTCGTTGTCGTAGCAGATGTACAGCACGTCGTCGTTGCGCTCGAACATGCCCGACAGGCAGCCCAGGCCGATGTCGACCGTGCCGCCGTCGCCGCCCTGCCCGACCACCCGGACGTCCGTGCGGCCCTTGGCGCGCAGGGCGGCGGCCACTCCGGCCGCGACGGCCGGCGCGTTGCCGAACAGCGAGTGCAGCCACGGCAGTTGCCACGACGTCTCCGGATAGGGTGTGGAGAAGACCTCCAGACAGCCGGTCGCGTTGACGGCGATGACCTTGCCGCCGGCCGCCCGCTGGGCGGCGTCCAGGGCGTAACGGGCGCCGAGCGCCTCGCCGCAGCCCTGGCAGGCCCGGTGACCGCAGGTCAGCGCGTTGGAGCGGCCCGGGTCGGCCTGGTCGGACTGTGCCTCGGGCCCCAGCAGCCGGTTTCCGGCGGCGAAGCTGCCCACCTGGTAGAACTTGACCTGCGGTGCGGCACTCATCGGTTGCTCCCCACATCGCGCAGGATGTTCTCCGCCGACGGACCCGACCGCCTGGTCTTCGCCATCCGCGCGAGCTCCCGCTCCACCAGTTCGGTGTTGAGGTCGAGGAAGGTCAGCTGCTCCAGCCGTCCGGCGACCGCGTCGTCGAACAGGCGGTGCAGGGACTCCTTGGTGATCGGCCGTCCCCCGAGCCCGGCGACCACGGTGTGGCCGGCGAGCTGGATCCCGGAGAGCGCGGTGCGCACGTTCGCCGACACGATCCCGCCGATGCCGACCGCCAACGCCCGCTCCAGCACCACCACTTGACGCGCACCGCCGAGCACCGTGCGCACCGCCTCCAGCGGGAAGGGCCGGAAGGAGGTGATCGCCAGTGCCCCGATCCGCACCCCGCGCTCGCGCATCTCGTCGACGACGTCGCACACGGTGCCGAACACCGACCCCAGCACCACCACGATCGTCTCGGCGTCCTCGCAGGCGTAGGGATGCACCAGGCCGCCCGAGGAACGCCCGAAGGCCTCCCGGAACTCCTCGGCGATGCGCGGGATCGCCTCCAGGGCCTGCATCTGCTTGGCGTGCGCCAGATAGCGCACCTCGGTGAAGGCGTCCGGGCCGACCATCGCGCCGATCGACACCGGCTCGTCGGGGTCCAGCACCTGCCTCGGCTCGTACGGCGGCAGGAACGCGTCGACCTGCGTCTGCTCCGGCACCTCGATCCGCTCCCAGGCGTGGGTGAGCACGAAGCCGTCCATGCACACCATCACCGGCAGCGACAGCTCCTCGGCCAGCCGGAAGGCCTGCGGGTGCAGGTCGGCGGCCTCCTGGTTGTCGCGGGCGTACAGCTGGATCCAGCCGGAGTCGCGCTGGGACATGGTGTCGCTGTGGTCGTTCCAGATGTTGATGGGGGCGCCGATGGCCCGGTTGGCGACCGTCATCACGATGGGCAGGCCGAGACCGGAGGCGTTGTACAGCGCCTCCACCATGTACAGCAGCCCCTGGCTGGCGGTCGCCGTGTAGGTGCGGGCACCGGCCGCGGAGGCGCCGATGCACATAGACATGGCGGCGAACTCCGACTCGACGTTGACGTACTCGCAGGGCTTGAGCGCGCCGGACTTCACCAGGCGGCTGAGCTCCTCGACGATGTGGGTCTGCGGTGAGATGGGGTAGGCGGCGATCACCTCGGGCCGGCAGTACGCCACCGTCTCCGCGACCGCGCGCGAGCCCTCAGTCTGCTTGAGCATGGACGAGCTCCTCACGCTCGGCGCGGACATGGTCGAACGCCTCCCGGGCCGCCGCGGCGTTGGCCGCGCCCAGCTCGCCGGGGAAGCGTTCCTGGATCGCCGCGGTCAGCGAGTCGATGCGTACGCACCCGGTGAGCGCGGCCAGCCCGCCCAGCAGCACGGCGTTGGGCACCGGACGCCCGAAGTGGCGCAGCGCGAGCGCGGTGGCCGGCACGGTCAGCGCGACGGCGTGCGGCACTGTCTCGGCGAGATCGGCGAGGCCCAGCTCCTCGATCGGGCGCGGCGAGTTGATCAGCACGGCGCCCTCCGGCCGGAGGCCCTCGAAGACGTTCACCTGGTGCAGGAGCGTGGCGTCCTGGACGACGAGGGCGTCGGGTCGCATCACGGGTTCGCGCACCCGGATGGGGCGGTCGTCGATACGGCAGAACGCCATGACCGGCGCGCCCGTGCGCTCCGAGCCGAAGCTCGGGAACGCCTGCGCGTGACGGCCCTCCAGAAACGCCGCCACCGACAACAACTCCGCGGCCGTCACGGCACCCTGCCCGCCGCGACCGTGGATGCGTACCTGAAACACGGCACCCTCCTCCCGGAGCCTTGTCTCCAGTCGTACCTCCGCCCCACCCCGACCTCGCAGGGGCCGAAGGTCCCCGAGCGGGGGCCCGAGGGGGTAGCACGTGCGCGGTCCCTGGGCGGCCGGATCATCGGCGACAGGTGGGGGAGGCCATGCCTGGCCCGAAGGCCGGAAGCCCCATTACGGAGCCCCCGGGGACGGAACCGGGGAGGGATCAGCCGTCGGCACGTGAGGCGTCGGAGCCGGAGTCGGAGTCCGCCTGGGTCGGCCAGTTGTCCCGCCGTTCCCGTGCCACCGCAGCGCGGGTGCCGACCCGGTCTCCGTGGGAGCCGACGCGTTCTCCGCTCAGCGGGAAGGCGGGCGCGGTGGGTGGGGCGGAGGTGATCAGTTCCGGTAGCTCCTGGCGTTCGGGGAGCGCGGGGCGCGGGATGCTTCGGTGGAGGGATTCGCCGTCGGTCTCCCGGCTCTGGTGCTCGAAGAAGCGGAGCATCTCCACCGGGAACGGCATGACCAGCGTGCTGTTCTTCTCCGCCGACACGTCCACCACGGTCTGCAGCAGACGCAGTTGGAGAGCACCCGGGGTGTCGGCCATGGTCGCCGCGGCGTCACTCAGCCGCTGGGACGCCTGGAACTCACCGTCGGCGGCGATGACCCGGGCACGGCGTTCACGCTCGGCCTCGGCCTGCTTGGACATGGAGCGCATCATCGACTGCGGCAGGGCGATGTCCTTGATCTCCACCCGCTCGATGCGCAGCCCCCAGGGTTCCTCGGTGGGGGCGTCCATCACCTTCTTGAGTTCCGCGTTGATGTGGTCCCGGTCGGACAGGAGCGTGTCGAGATCCGCCCTGCCGATGACCGCGCGCAGCGAGGTCTGGGCGATCTGGGAGACGGCGCTGGGGTAGTTGCGGACGTTCACCAGGGCTTTGACCGGATCGATGACCTTGAAGTAGACGACCGCGTCCACGGTGAGTGTCACGTTGTCGGCGGTGATGGACCCCTGCGGCGGGATGCCGAGCACCTCGGTCTGGACGGAAACCTTCCGCATCCTGTCCCCGATCGGCCGGATGACGCGCAGGCCGGGCCCCCGGATGTCCGGCAGCAGCCGCCCGAAGCGGAACACCACGCCCTTCTCATACTGCTGGACGTTGCGCACGCTCAGGCCGAGCAGGACCAGCCCGGCCACGGCGAACAGCACCAGCACGGTGATCAGAACACCCATGGTTCTCACATTCCTTACGTCGATGTCGTCCCCGGACCCGAGCGGACCGGGAAGCACCCGGCCACGGGAGGACCCCAGCCGGTGTCCGTGGAGCGGCCGGGGTCCGGGGCTGCTGTCGATGCTCTGCTACGTAGGCCCGGCTCAGCCGGGAGAACTCCGTGGTAAGTCGTTCCGGCCGGCCCTGGTGATGCCGGTGGCGGCCAGAATCCGCTCAGCCGATACGGCGTTTGTCGCCCTGTACGGCCACGACCATCGGCGTGTGCGGGCCCGATACCGGCCCCGGGTGGGATCACCGGGAAGCCAGGCGTGCCGTCGGCGCGGTGAGGAGACCCGACAGCTGGATCTCGAGATCGGGTTGATCACCGGAATCCGTGGACGTGAGGTCGGACGGGGGGCCTTACGGCATCCTTCGGCGTCCCACGACCGTGCCGCCTGTTGTCGATGGGGGAGGGGCCGCCCCCGGATAACAGGAACGGTGCCACCAGGCGCCGTCCGGCCTATCCGGAATCGAACCGGTGAGAGCCAACGACGTGGGGAGAGACGAAGCAGAGGGCCGGTCTTCGATCGTCGGCGCGTACGAAACGGTCGCAGTCATGATGCGAACCCTTGCCCCGGGCCGGTCGCACCGGCCCGGTGTCGTGAATCGCCGAAAATGGCAGAGGCGTTGAGACCGGTGCTCGAAATACTCTCGGTAACACCACTGTACTCCTCCGGCCGGCCGATCCATGGAATCCGCGGCGGCAGCTCGTCCTCTCCTGGCGGACTCCAGCGCCTGCCACCGCCGCGCGACGGCGGATCACATCAAGGCGGGCCGTGGTGTGGACGGTGCGCCGTACACCCGCCGCGGCGAACGCGGCGTCGGTGGTGTGGCGCGGGCCCCGGTGCCGTCGGCGGCCGGCCGGTGGCATGGAAGGCCCTGTCGGGCGGAGTGTCCGGGGTGTCGTCGGCGGACCGCGGCGATCCGCCGCGCCTTCTGCTCTTGAGACGGCTCCACCCAGCCTCCGGCTCTTCGCAATCCACGTCTTCGCACGCGGCGCGCCCGGGGCAGGTGGCTATCCGGGCCGTTGGGTCCGGTCATTGTGCGCGAGGCCGTCCGGATGCTCCGTCGTGCGCTGACCGAGGGACAGAAGCAGTACGCACAGGACGGCCGGGGGACGGTGGATCCGGCCCACCTCCTGCCAGCCCCACGCCTCCAAGGCGGCGCGGGCCGAGCGGTCGGACCGGTCCGGCAAGGTGACGCCGAGGGAGGCCTGATGGTCGTCGAGCAGGCGCTCCTGGAGCCGACGGGCGAGCCCACGACCGTACTGGTGCGGATGGACGACGGTCTCGAGGATCGCGAAGACGTGTCCGGATGCGGTCAGTTGCTCCAGGTTCCGCGGCAGCGGCCCGCCGAACCCCTGCCACCAGGAGCCGTCACGTGGGACGGGGATTCCGAAGACACAGCCGGTCAGGGACCGGGCCTCAGCGACCAGCATGTCGAATCCCGGCCGTTTCACGCCGTCCGCCAGACGGAGCAGGAACTCCTGCCGACCGCGGAACTCCTCGCCCGGCAGGGTGGTGGTGGACTCCACGTACAGATCCGCCAGGTCCTCTCGCAGGCTCTCGGCCTGCCACCGGTTCAGGCGGCGCAGCCGCACCGTGTCCATGGCGGACGGCTTCGGACTTTCCGGTTCGTTGGGTTGCCGCGGAGTGCGCATGGGGCGCCTCGGTTCTGGAGACCGGCAGATGGGCGGGAGTGCCATCGTGGACGGTGTGCCGTACGGCGCCGGGGGCCGGGGCGTCTGTGTATCAGCTTAGCCCCGGATCGGTGCCGCGCCAGGGCCAGTTGGGGGGTCGTAAGGGCGCTCCGAGTCGCCGTCGCTCGCCTGTCGTGTCCGGGATCGGCCCGGGGTGCGATGCGGCACCGCCGCCGCAGCTGCCCGGAGTTGACACGAGAGCAGCACATGTAGGCCCTGTTCCGCCGCTCCTGAATCTGTTCTAGGCTGCACGCAGGGAAGACGGGACTGCGACCGTGTCAGGTACCAGCAGGTCTCCCCATTCAGGCTCCCTGCCCCCGAGTCGGAAACCCAGGCCAGGCCGGAGCCGCATCGCCGGACAACGCGGTTCCTGCCCCAGTCCTCCTGGCATTTTTCCAGACGGGGTGTTCCCATCAGTCCCGCCGCCGTGGAGGACAGCGCGCGAGGAAACGGCGGAGGGGGGCCTCCCATCCTCGCGCTCCGGACGGCCGCCACCGCGAGACGGGGGCGGCCGTCCGGATCACGGACCCCCGGCGCAGGAGCGGCGCGCCGAGCGCGCGAGTTGTGGCGGGGCGTGGGTCAGGACGCCAGCCCGGCAAGGGGTTCGGAGCCGTCGATGAAGGCGCGCGCCACGTCGGCCAGGCGCCGATTGTGGGAACGGGCGTAGCCGCGCAGTGTGCTGAACGCCTGCTCCATGTCGATGCCCTGGCGTTCGGCGAGCTTCCCCTTGGCCTGTTCGATCAGCACCCGGCTGTTCAGCGCCGTCTGCAGCTGCTCGTTGAGCACCGTGCTGCGGTGGGCGGTACGTTGTTGCAGCAAGCTGATGGTGGCGACGTCGGCCAGCGCCTGGGCGACGAGGGTGGCGGCCGGGTCGAAGGGACCGGGCGCGGCGCGGAAGAGGTTCAGGGCGCCCACCGTTTCCTCGCGCAGGCGCATGGGCAGGGCCTGGACGGCCCCGAATCCGCTGCGGTGGGCAGCCGTGACGAAGCGCGGCCAGCGGTCTATCTCCCGGGTCAGGTCGGGGACGATCACCGGTGCGCCGGTGCGGAAGCACGTGAGACAGGGACCCTCGTCGTTCTGGAGCTGGAAGAGCTCCAGCAGGCGTACTTGTTCGTCGGAGGCGGCCATGACGCGGAGTTTGCCGTCCCGGTCGGCGAGCAGCACCCCGGCTGCGCTCGCGTCGAGCATGCCGACGCAGCGGTCGGTGAGCAGGCGCAGGAAGTCGATGAGGTCGAAGTCGGCGACCAGATTGTCGGCCAGTTCGACGAAGGTCTTGGCCAGAAGTTGTTGATTCATCGTGGACACCCTCGATTGAGATGAGTCCCGGCCCCAAGGAGCGGGAAGTGCGGCGCGTTTCTCGATCGGCACCATTGCGTCAGGTGTCCTCCCCGGCCTGGTCCGGCTCCGGGTCCGGTGGGAGGCGAAGGCGACGGGCCACCACGTCCGCGGCCACGTCGGCGAGCCCGCGACCCTGCGCGTAGGCGTAGGCGCGGAGCCGGATGAAAGCCTCTTCGATGCCGACGCCGAGCTGGACGGTGAGCATTCCGCTGGCCTGGTCGATCTCCGCCCGGTGCGCGCCCAGGTCGTCGACGCCGTCCCCACGCGGCCCGCCCGTCTCGCCGACGCGCGTGTCGAGCAGCACCAGCGTCGCGAGGTCGGCGAACGCCAGCGCGTCAGCCAGTTCCTCCGCGTCCAACCGGACCGGAACGCGGGCGTACAGGTCCAGAACTCCCGGGCTGATCGCCCCTATCTGCAGGGGAAGCGCGAACACCGCGCGTGCCCCGGCTTCCAGTGCCGCCTCGGCGAACACCATCCATCGGTCCTGCAGGTCACGGGTGAGCAGATCGGGTGTCAGGACGGCCGAGCCGTGCAGGAAGGCGTCCACACAGGGCCCCTCGCCCATCGTGAGCTGGAGCTCTTCCAGTCGCTCGCTGATGTCGTCGGTGCTGCACAGCGGGTGGCTCGGCGCGGCTCTGGACATGGCCGACAGCCCGGCCCCGCCGACCGGCAGCGCGGCCACGGCCGCAGTGCACACGTCCACCACAGCGATCCGTGCACCGCGTCGGGCCGCCTGCTCGGCCACGAGCAGATGGATGCGCGCCGACCTGCTCTCAGGGCCCACCCGGGCCACCGCCCCCCGACATGGTGACAAGACCCTCCAGCCTCGACGCGGTACGTTCCTCGGCGGGAAACACCAGCGCGCGGAAGGTGGTGGTGCCCAGTGGCCTGCGAAGCTCTCCCACATCCCGCCACCCCCAGGAGTGGAGCGCGGCGAGAGCAGGATGATCGGCCCCGTCCACCAAGGTGGCGCCGAGCAACGCCTGGTGATCGGCCAGGAGCCGCTCCTGCACACGACGGGCGAGGCGCCCGTCCTGCGGGTGCGGGCGGATCAGGATGTCACCGAACGCGAAAGCCCTGCCGGACACCGTGACATAACCGACGCTGCGCGGCAGTGCTCCGTCGAAACCGAGCCACCACGAGCCGTCACCGCGCACTGGGAATCCGAAGGCGCATCCCATGAGGCCGTCCGACTCGGCGATCACCATCGCGAATCCCGGCCGCCTCATGTCAGCGGCGACACGGTTCAGGAAGTCCCGTCGGCCGGGACGGCGGTACGTGTCACCCGGCACCGCTGCGCGACAGTCGACATACAGATCCGCCAGATCCCCGAGGACGTCCTCCACCAGCCATCGGTTCAGTCGACGCAACCGCACCGGCGCCGCTGCGGGCGGTTCGCCGTCGCCGGGCTTCCGTACCTCTCCCCACCCGGGTCCGGCCGTCATCGCACATCACCCGAGAGAACGGGCCCAGATGGGGCGGAGCGGTGCGGCGTGGCTGGACGGGGCGCGGTCGCGGTGTCGCCGGCGGAAGGCGGCAGGGGGACGGATGGGGACCCGACGAACAGGAACTCGCAGCCGGCGATGCGGACGATGTGCGTGAGCATCGGCGGCGGGTGGTGCAGTCGCAGGGTTCCGCCCGCGACGGTGGTCTGCTGCGCAGCGTGGAGGAACGTGTTGAGTCCGCTGCAGTCGCAGAACGTGACGAGGCTGAGGTGGACGTCGATGGCGCGAGGGCCGTCGCGCAGACACGAATCCAGGGACGCGCGCACCAGGGGCGCCGATTCCAGGTCGATCTCACCGATCAGGGTGATCAGCGTCCTTGTCCTTCGGTCATGGCGGTGAACAGTGAGCTGCGGCAGGGGCATGACGCCTCGGTTCGAAAGACCATCCGGCAGCGGTCCCGGTGGCGCCGGACTTCCGGCTGCCTGGGCGCTCCCGGCAGGGGCGTACGTTCGGCGGAGGCAGAGTGAGGCGGGTCCGAAAGCCTGACAACAGGCCCGAGGATCACCTGGTCCGCTCCAAGGAGGCGCCGGGTGACGGACCACGAGCCCGCTCCCCACGCCATCTGTGTCGAGCAATGACAAGCCGCCGGGGTCTGGGACGTCCCTACAGCAGCATAGTCTCCGCAGTGGTCCGGCGGGGTTCCGGTGCCCCGCCCGATCCCGGCCCCTTTACCGTGACCCCGATGCGTTGCCGTACGCCTGCATGTCCTACGCGTAGCGCGGTACTGGGCAAGCGGCGCGAAACGCGGCGGCCGACGGCCGCCGGGCACGTCATACCGTGCACCACCCGAGGAGGTGGCTTCGCATGACGGAACCGAACGGTTCGACTCTGCCCGAACCCGGTCTCAGGGAGTTCAGCACCGACCAGGCCACGACACCGCACGCCGCACGTCCCCGGCTCCAGGAACCGCCGGAGACCCGCGGCCGGACGACCATCGCCGATGGGGTGGTGGAGAAGATCGCCGGCATCGCCGCACGGGAGGTCCCGGGAATCCACGCCCTGGGCGGTGGGTTCACCCGCACCATGGGCGCGATGCGCGACCGGGTCCCGGGCGGGCAGGCGAGCGTGGGACGCGGCGTCAAGGTCGAGGTCGGTGAGAAGCAGACCGCCATCGACCTCCAGGTCGTCGTCGAATACGGGGTGAGCATCACCGACCTCGCCGCAGAGGTCCGAGAGAACGTGATCGCGGCGGTGGAACGGATGACGGGTCTGGAAGTCGTCGAGGTCAACATCGCCGTCAACGACGTGCACCTGCCGGACGACGACACACAGGAGCCCCGAGAGGAGCGGGTGCGTTAGGGCCTTGCCCGAGCACACGCGGGCGCCGTTGCCCGGGCCGGCCTCCGGATGCTGCCGACGGCCGGCACTCGGCAATCCGGGCCTATCTGATCGGCTCATCGGCCAATGACGAGCACTCCCGGTCCTCCGCGTGAAGGCGCCGCAACGGGCGCCGCAGCGCCTGCTGCATCCGCACCGGGAGCGGGTTGCCCTCCCAGGCGGCGACGACCTCCGGCATCCTGCCGTCGCCGCCGACCGAGCCGGCCGCGTCCCGCGCCCAGGCTCCCCTCGCCCCGGCAGCCCCGGCGCACCTCCCGGAACCCGCCCATGTCCGCACCGCGTTGACAGGGGAGGCCGCCGGGCGTTGACTGGCAGCACGGCGTAGGGCCATGCCACTCCGGATCACCGGTCGCGGCATTCCACCTCCCCGCTTCGCCCGGACCCCGCGGATCAGGCAAATCCCTCGCGATCCGGAGGCCCGGCAATGATTCTTTGGATCCTTCTCCTGCTGTTGATCCTGGTGGTCTTCGGGTTCGGCTTCATCATGCATCTCCTGTGGTGGGCCGCCGTCGTCCTGCTGGTCGTCTGGATCGTCGGCTTCGTGATGCGCGGCCGCCGCGGCGCCCGCCACCGTCAGTCCGTCACGTAGTCCGGATCTGCGCACCGGGACGACGTCCCGTACGGCGCTTCGACCATGGTCTCCGGCATTCTCGACGCGACGTGGGGACCACCCGGGGCGTTCGTGGTCACGGCCTGAAGGCGTCCTTGGCTCTGTCGCCGGACTGCTTGAGGTCTCCCGCGACACGGTCGGTCCTGTCCTTGCGCTGCAGCCGCCTGTTGTGGGTGGTACGGCCCATGCGTTCGGTGATCCGGCCCTTCAAGGTCTGTCCGACACTCATGGCCGGCCTCCGGCTTGTCTGGTGAGTGAGGGGGATACCGCGTGTGATCCCGATGCCGCCTCGAAGCACGGCCGGCCGACCCGCCCTCGGCCGACCTTCCTCCGACCCGGACGACCAGGACCACGCCTCCTGGCCGCTGACCCGGGGAGCTCAGGTTCCTTGACAAGCTCGCGCCGCCGGTCCTTTGCCGCTCAGCCGGGTCAGCCGTGCGGGACTATGACGACCGGGCAGTGCACGTGGTGCATCATCGCGTGGGCCACCGGACCGGTGTGCGTGCCGAGCCTGCCCGCGCGGGCCCTGCGGCCGACGACCAGCAGACCGGCCTCGGTCGTCGCGTGCAGCAACTCCTGCGCCGGACGCCCGTTCTCCACCAGCTCCCGCACCTCGACCGCCGGGAACTTCTCCCGCCACGGCCGCACCATGGCGGCCAGCTGCTGCTCGGCCGCCGCCTGCGCCGCGGCGTTCGCCTCCTCGTCCGCCGGACGGGACAGCCGCGGCTGCTGCCACAGGTGCACCACCAGCAGCGGGGCCACCCGCAGGGCCGCGCTCTCGAAGGCGAACCGAAGAACCTCCTCGCACGGATGCCCGGTGTCCACCCCCACGACGACCTCGCGGTACGGCTCCCGCCTCGACGGCCGCCCCACCGGGTCCGGGACGTGCTCGTCCTCGGAGGCCTGATCGGCCCGCACCAGCACCACGGGCCGCGACACGTGCGCGACCGTCGCCAGCGCCACGGACCCGGCCATGAAGCCGCCGAAGCCGCTGAACGCACGGCTGCCCAGCACCAGCAGCTCAGCCTGCGAGCCCACCCCTACCAGCGCCTCCGCGGCAGGCCGGGCGATCTGCTCGGAACTCAGGCCGACCTGCGGATACTGCTCGTTCAGCCGGTCCAGGGCGGCGCGCAGGATCCGTCCCGCCCAGTAGCGGGGTGCCTCCAGCTCCGGCAGGCCCGACGCGTCGGGCGGAAGCCCCTCGTACGCGTGCACAAGCCGCAACGGCAGCCCGCGCCGCAGCGCCTCCCTGGCAGCCCAGTCGGCGGCGGCGAGGCTCTCACGTGAACCGTCCAGTCCCACGACAACGGGGCGAAGCACGGCCAACACCTCCCCGGATCGGTGCCCGCGCGGTCCGCTCCGGCACGGGTCATGCCACCAGAGTCGGCGCGCGCACGAAGGCCCGGGCAGGGGCTGGCCGTCCTCGGCACCAGGCCGAACGGCCCTGCTCCCCGCCCGGGCCACCCCGGGATCAGTGGGCGGCGCCGACCGGCGTCCGCCGGGTCAGTGCCCGCCGCACCTCGGTGCCGGTGAACACCAGCGCCACCGCCGCCACCCCCGCCAGCAGCAACAGGCCGACCGCGTAGGTGCCGTAGGAGCCGTAGAGCGAGCCCATCACCAGCGGCGGGACGAAGCCGCCGAGGCCGCCGGCGGCGCCGACGACGCCGGTGACCGAACCGGTGCGCTGCGGCGGGGCGAGCAGGGCCACGAAGGCGAAGGTCGCGCCGCTGCCCGCGCCGAGCGCGGCCGCCATGGCCAGGAAGGCGATCGTGCCCATCGGCGCCAGCGTCGGCGTCGCCGACTGCACGAGCGCGCCGGTGACGACCAGGGCCAGCGAGCCGGCCAGCACCCGCACCGGGCCGATGCGGTCCGACAGCCAGCCGCCGACCGGCCGCATCGCCACCGCCAGCAGCACGAACCCGGCCATGCGGTTCGCCGCGTCGGCCTGGGTGAGGCCGTAGCCGTTCTTCAGGTAGGTGGGCAGGTACACGGAGAAGGCGACGTAACCGCCGAACGCCACCGCGTAGAGCGCCGAGGCCTGCCAGGTGATGCCGAGCCGCAGGGTCGCGGCCAGCCGGGTGCTCAGCGGCTCCATCGGCACGACACGGTCCGGCGCGTCCCGCAGGACCAGCGCGGCCACGACCGCGTACACCACGAGGACCGCGGCGGTGATCAGGAACGGCGTCTCGACACTGTGCGCCTTGACCAGCTTGACCGTGCTCAGCGCGCTGATCGCCGTGCCGCCCATGCCCATGCCGAACAGGCCGATGGCGAGCCCGCGCCGCTCGGGCGGGAACCAGGCGTTGACGAACGGCACGCCCACGGCGAAGGCGGTACCGCCGACGCCGAGGAAGAAGCCGCCGACCAGGAGCGCCGTGAGCGAGGAGTGCCCGGCGAGCCCCAGGTACAGCACGGGCACCACGGTGATGAGGGACACCAGCGGGAACATCAGCCGGCCGCCGTAGCGGTCGGTGAGCGCGCCCACCGGTATGCGGCCCAGCGAGCCGACGACGACCGGCACCGCCACCAGCAGCGACTGCTGGAAGGAGGACAGTTCGAGGGAGTCCTTGAACCGCGGGCCGAGCGGGCTGAGCAGCGCCCAGGCCCAGAAGTTGACGGCGAATCCGACGGTGGCCAGGGCCAGCATCAGCCAGGCCCGCCCTGGGACCGGTGCCGACGGCGCCTGTTGCGGGTTCCTCGACGGCTGGAGCATGACACTGGTCCCTTCTGCGGGTGAACGACTGAAGCAAGGGTTGGGGATCGATCCCGCCGGTGCCGTGGGCCGAAGGACCTCGACATATGGCCGGTCGGGACCCGCACGGGGCCGTTCGGCCCACGGTGGGTCGGTCGGCGACCCGCATAGCGTCCCGGTCCATGGAGAACGACAGGACCGCGCGCCCCGGCCGGCGCGCCGCCGCCGGTCCCGGAACCGTTCTCCCGGACCGGGTCGCCGGAGCACGAACGGCGACCCCGGGCGGCCCGCCCGGCTTCCGGTGGGGGGAAGCCGGGCGAGCCCGCCGAAACCCGGGACTCGGCGCGGCATCAGCGCAGCCGGGTCCGTCGCCGTCGGCCACAGCCCCGTCCCCCGCCGCTCCAGGAGCGGCGGCCGTGGGCGGCGGCGCCGGTCTGGTGTGTGCCGGGGTCGGGCTACCGGTTGTCTTCGGGGGCGGTGCGCGCGTCCGGCAGGCGGCTCGTGAATGCTCCTGCCCGCCCAGCATTCGGTACCCGCGACGCTGCCCGGCAAGGACCGGGTGGGAAGCGCGCGAACTGCTCCTCCTGGCCGAGGAGGTACGTCTGGCGGAGTTCGACCCCACCGACCGCGGCGCCCGCGTCGGTGCCGACGAACGGCTCGTCCGCCGCGGCGGCACCGTCCTCGCGGTGTGGGACGGCTCCCTCTCGGACGGCGGTGACGCCACCGCCCACCTGGTGGCCTACGCGCGCGCCCGGGTCATCCCCGTGGACGTCGTACGGCCCGAGGGCGCGGCCCCCACGGAGCCGCGCACGGCCTGAGCCGACCTTGGCCCGTCCGAGCCGCTCACAGCTTGAGCGTGAACCATGTCGTCTTGCCCTCGTCGGTGGGCCGTACCCCCCAGGTGTCGGCGAGGGCCCGCACCAGCAGCAGGCCTCGTCCGGATTCCTCGTCCTCCGCCGCCAGACGCGGCTGGGGGAGATGCGGGCTGTGGTCGCTGACCTCGACGGTCAGGTCCGTGGCGGTGCGGTGCAGATGCAGGCCGATGGGGCCCTCCGCGTGCTGCACGGCGTTCGTCAGGGTCTCCGACAGCAGCAGAAGGGCGTCCAGGGCGCTCGGCGTGCAGTTCCACGAGGTGAGCGCCTTCTGCAGGAACGCCCGCCCCTCCGGCACGGAGGACGGCACGGCCGGCAGCTCGATGCCGAGGGCCGCCAGCGGCGCGGCCGGCAACTGCGCCAGCAGCAGCGTCACATCGTCGTTGTGGCTCTCCGGGTCGGGGAGGAGACTCGCCAGCACATGGTCGGCCGCGGCCTCCAGACACGGCGTACCGACGAAGAACTCCTCCAGCACGAGGGAGAGTTCGCCCACCCGCTCCTCGATGTCGCTGCCCGGCGTCTCGATCAGCCCGTCGGTGTAGAGCACGAGGGTCGCGCCCGGCGGGATCGCCGTACAGGACTGTTCGTACAGGACGCCGCCCACGCCGAGCGGCGCGTTCACGGGGGAGGACAGGCTCCCCACACCCTTGTCGACGCCCGCGATGAGGATCGGCAGATGGCCGGCGGAGCACACCGTCACCGTCCCGGTGTCCGGCGCGATGACCAGGTAGCAGCAGGTGACGAGCTGGTCCGGGACGTCCAGGTCGCCCACGCAGGTGTCCAGGGCCTGCATCAGCTGTCTGGGCTGCATGCCGGTCTTGGCGAGGGCGTGCGCCGCCGAGCGCAGCTGGCCCATGACGGCGGCGGCCTCCAGACCGCGGCCCATCACATCACCTATGAGCACCCCGACCCGGTCGGCGCCCAGCGGGATCAGGTCGAACCAGTCCCCGCCCACCCCGGCGCCCTGGGTGGCCGGGCGGTAGCGGCTGGCGGTGGCCAGTCCGGGCAGCGAGGGCGGGGCGCCCATCAGACTGCGCTGCAGGGTGAGGGCGATGTGACGCTGCTGCTCGTACAGCGCGGTGAGCTCGGCCTCCGCCTTCTTGCGGTCGCTGATGTCCCGCACGATGGCGCACGCCCCGACCACGGTGCCGGCGGTGTCCCGGGTCGGCCACAGTGTGACGTCGACGTCCAGCAGGCCCCCGGACCTGGTGACCCGCAGTGCCTCGAAGTGCTCGACCTTCTCGCCGTCCCGCAGCCGCCCCAGCAGGATGCTGACCTCGTCGCGCAGGGCCTCGGGGGCCAGGAGGGAGACGTGCCGGCCGATGACCTCCTCGGCCGTGTAGCCGTAGAGGTCCTGCGCGGCCGCGTTCCAGTAGGTGATGTAGCCGTCGAGGGTCTTGGCGAGGATCGCGTCCTGCGAGGACTCCACGAGCGCGGCGAGTTCGTTGATGCGGGCCTCGGCGGCCTTGCGGTCGCTGACGTCCCGGACCGCCGCGGAAACCAGCAGCCCGTCCGAGGTCTCCAGCGGGCTGAGGCTGATCTCCACGGGGAACTCGGTGCCGTCCTTGCGCAGCCCGTGCAGATCGAGCCCCGCTCCCATGGGACGCACCTGGCGGTTGTCGGCGTAACCGCCGCGGTGCAGGGTGTGCTGGCTCCGGAACCGATACGGCATGAGCAATTCCACCGGATGCCCGAGGAGTTCCTCGCGTCCGTAGCCGAACAGGGCCTCGGTCTGGGCGTTGACGAGCTTGATGACGCCCGTGTCGTCGACGATGACCATGGCGTCCGGCGCCGCCTCCAGCAGCCCCCGGAACCTTTCTTCCGCGCCTCCGGGAGCCCCCTCCCGGACCGCCGCCGCACACCGGCAACCCTCGCGCACCCCGACACTGGGCTGCAGCTCCGTCTCGACGAAGTCGGTCACCTCCGCCTCACCTCCACCGCCGGGGACGATCCGGCCATCACACCTCCTCGACGCCCGCGCCACACCGCGATGTCGCTTACTGTGCGTACACTGTTCACTCCTGTCCGTTGTCGGCCCGGCGTGTGGCCGTCGGGCGGCAGAAGTGCCCGTCGGGGCCGGGTGCTTGTGCCGTTCGGCCCATGCCATCGGCCGTCCGGAGGCCGAATCTGAAGGCAAGGGGTTCGTTCCCGAGGGGCGCGAGCGTGCGCCCGGGCCGGCCGGAGGACATCATGTACGGCACTCCGCACACCGTGAGCGATGTGATGACCCGCACCGTCGTGGCCCTTGCGAGCGCCGCGCCGTTCAAGGACATCGTCAGGGCGATCCGTCAGTGGCAGGTCAGCGCCCTGCCCGTGCTCGACGAGGACCGGCGCGTCGTCGGTGTCGTCTCCGAGGCGGACCTGCTGCCGAAGGAGGAGTTCCGCGACCGGACCCCCGACCGGTACACCCGGATGCACCGCGGCGGCGACCTGGCCAAGGCGGGCGCGCGCACGGCGGGCGAGCTGATGACCGCCCCCGCGCTCACCGTCCGGGCCGACGCCACACTCGCACAGGCGGCCCGCGTCATGGCCCAGTACGGGGTCAAGCGACTGCCGGTCGTCGACGAGGCCGGCGTGCTACGGGGCATCGTCAGCCGCTCCGACCTGCTGGAGGTGTTCCTGCGCGAGGACGCCGACATCGAGCAGGAGGTGCGCCGCGAGGTGATGGCCCCGCTCTTCCCCGCCCCCCTCGAACCGATCACGGTCCGGGTGCGAGACGGTGTCGTACGGATCACCGGCCGGGTCGCGGACACCGCCTTCGTGCCCGTCGCCGTCCGTCTGGCGCGGGCGGTGGAGGGCGTGGTCGACGTCGACTGCCGACTGGCCGGCCCGCCGCGCCGGGTCGACCTCGACGCGGACCTGCCCGACCTGCCCGAAGACAAGGCCGACGGGGACCCGACGGGCCCGGAAGAGGTCCGGATGTCCTCGTGACGACCCCGGTCGGCCCCTGACCTGCGACGCCCGTACATGAGGCGTTTCCCTCAGGGGAACGAGGAACCGTTCTCGGCAGACGCGAAAAGGGGCGTCGACGATGAGGCAGCAACGCCGTACCCGGCCGGCCAGACTGCGGTTCTGGCGGTGGCGGCACAACACGCTCCTGCGCCGCAGCGACCGCGTGGAGGGCTGGGTCCTCCTGGCCGCCTGGCTTCTCGCCCTGCTGGGCGGCCTGTTCGCGGGACTCGCCGCCGGCACCTGGGCGGCGCACGACCTCGCCGCACGACGGGCCTCGGTGCACTCCGTGTCCGCCGTCCTCCTCCAGGACGCGCCCAAGACCGCGGTCGTCAGCCCCTACGGCTCCGACGGCACCGTGTGGGCCAAGGTGCGCTGGACCGTGAGCGACGGCACCGTGCACACCGACCTGGCCAAGGCCGAACCCGGCGGGACCGCGGGCAGCCGCGTCACCGTGTGGCTCGACCGCGAGGGCACCCCGGTCGTCGAACCCGCCGGCCCCACCGTGGCGCGCGCCCAGGCCCTCCTGCTGGCCGTGCCCACCGGACTCGCCGCAGGCGCCCTCGTCCTGCTCGGCGGCCGGCTGGTGTGCGGCCGCCTGGACCGCCGCTGCTACGAGGAGTGGGCGGCCGAGTGGCGGCAGGTCGGTCCCCAGTGGCGCAAGCGGATGCTCGGCTGACAGGGCCCACCGGGTCCCGCGCGAGGCCGGACGGCCCACGCGGGCGCCCGTCCAAGGCGCCACGCTGGAAGCAGGAGACGAGGAGGAGGGCGAGATGAGCGGCATGATCGAGCGGTTCCCGGGTTGGCCCGCGCTCCCCGACCTGTTCGGCTGGGTCGAGGGCGGATTCCCGGCGACGCACACCGCTCCCGGGACGCACGGCATTCGCATCGAGGAGCAGCTGAAGGACGGGACGTACGTGCTGCGGGCCGAGCTTCCGGGCGTCGACCCGTCGAAGGACGTCGAGATCACCGTCGCGGAAGACATTCTGACGCTGCGCGCCACGCGCACCGAGGAGACGACCGACAAGCACCACACCGAGTTCCGCTACGGCACCTTCACCCGCTCCCTGCGGCTGCCCGCGGGGGCACAGGGCGACGAGGCGACCGCCGAGTACAAGGACGGGGTGCTGACCATCACGGTCCCGGTGCCCGAGAAGAAGACGGACACCCGGACCATCCCCGTGCGGCACGTCTGAGCGCTTGTCACGGCGCCGAGCCGCACCCCGTGCGCGACCGGTGATCCGCCGGCCGCGCACTTCGGCGTCCGGGGTGCCCCCGCACTTCGGGCACGGGTACACGAAGGGAGGAGCGAGTCATGGGCATCGGCGGAGACTGGTACAGCGAGAACGGCTCGCACATGAGGATCACGGCCGACCCGACGGGCGGCCTCAGGGGCACCTACGTCTCGGCCAACGGCCACGCCCCGGGCACCTACCCGCTGGTCGGCCGTTACGACAGCGCCGCCCTGCCGGACCACGGAACCACCCTGGGCTGGACGGTCGCCTGGCACAACGGGCAGTCCGACGCCGGCTCGGTGACCAGCTGGAACGGTCAGTACCACAAGGACGGCAGGGAACGGATCCGCGCCACGTGGCTGCTCACCGCGTCCGCGAACCCGGGCAACACCTGGGAGGCCACGGCCGTCGGGCAGGACGTCTTCACCCGCGAACGGCCGTCCCAGGAGCCGGTCGACGAGCAGCTGCGGTACGCGCAGTGACGAACGTCCGCCGCTCCGCGAGGAGATCCCGGGCGGGCTCCGCCGCGAGCCCGCCCGGTCGGGCCGACACCGGTCGGCTGACCTCCGGCCTCACACCGGCCGGCCCGACGAGGCTCCGGCGGACGGACGCGCGAGGTGGCCCGTGAACCAGTCGCAGGCCAGTTCGGCGACCATGGTCAGGGCGCCCGGTTCGGGGAAGAGATGCGTGGCGCCGGGCACGACGGCGATCCGGTGCTCGCAGCGCATCCAGTCCGCGGCGAGCCGGTTCAGGCCGAGTACCCGGGTGTCCGCGGAGCCCACCACGAGCAGCGTCGGCGCGTGCACGTGCGCCAGGGCGGCGGGCGTCGCCAGATCGGGGCGGCCGCCGCGCGAGACGATCGAGACCACGTCGGCGTCGGGAGCGGCGGCGGCCTCCAGAGCGGCCGCGGCGCCCGTGCTGGCCCCGAAGTAGGCCACGTACAGGCCGGTTTCGCGCCGCAGCCACAGGGCGGCGGCGTGCAGACGCTGGGCGAGCATGCGGATGTCGAAGACGTTGTGCCGGTTCTCCTCCTCTTCCGCGCTGAGCAGATCGAGCAGGAGCGTGCCCAGGCCGGCCCGGTTGAGGGTGTCGGCGACGTAGCGGTTGCGGGGGCTGTGCCGGCTGCTTCCGCTGCCGTGCGCGAACGCCACGACCGCCGGGGCCGCCCCGGGCACCGACAGACGCGCCGGGAGCCTGACCCGGCCGGCGGGAACCTGGATCTCGCCGTCCCCGGGCCGGTCCGCGAAACCGCCGGACCCGGACAGGGCGAGCAGGTCCGTCACCTCGGCGTCCGTGACCTGCGTGAAGTCGTGGTACCAGACACCGACCGAGCCGAAGGGCCGCGGCTGGTGCAGGACGACCGACCGATCGACAGCTCCCCGCAGCCGCGCGAGCGTGGCCGGAGGCGCGACCGGCACCGCGAGGACGATCCGGGCGGCGTGCCGGCCACTGACCAGCCGGCAGGCGGCCTCGGCGGTGGCGCCGGTGGCCAGCCCGTCGTCCACGATCACGACGGTGCGCCCCGCCACCGGCACGGGTGCGCGCCCGCCGCGGTAAAGGCGTACCCGCCGGTCCAGTTCGGCCCGTTCGGCCTGCTCGACGGCGGCCAGGTCGTCGCGCTCCAGACCGGCCTCGCGTATCACGTCGTCGTTGAGGACCCGTACTCCGCCCTCGCCGATCGCGCCGAAGCCCAGCTCCGGCTGCCAGGGCACGCCCAGCTTGCGCACCACCAGCACGTCGAGGGGCGCGCCGAGCTCGCGGGCCACCTCGTGGGCCACCGGCACACCGCCGCGCGGCAGCCCCAGGACCACCACGTCCTGTCCGCGCAGATAATCCAGACGCAGGGCCAGCCGTCGACCCGCCTCCCTGCGATCCCGGTAACGCATGGGCCACCTCCTCATGCGCGCACTGCGGCGGCGACACCGCCGCTCCTTCCGACGCGGGATTCCGCCTTCCCTCCATTCGACCCCCCGTCCCGGGGGTCCGGCAGGGGCACATCGGTCCCGACCCCGGACCCCTTCGGCCCAAGCCGCCGCCTGCGCGGCCCCGCACGCTGGTAGGGGAACCAGCGGAGGGAGAGGACGCATGGCCGCCTGCACCCGTGCCGGGGTCGTCGTGCTCGCCGAACCCGCTGTCGTCATCGGGTCCGTCCGGCCGGACGGCGGCGTCCACCGGGGAGGCCGGCGACCTTGCGCAGGGGAGCGGACCGTCGTCCGAGGCGGCCCGCGTGCAGAACGACACCCTCAACGCCCCGGCACGACGGGGGCGGGAAGGACCCATCCGCTTCTCGCGGATCCTGATTGCGCGGTGCGCGGCTCGGGTCCGCTGCTCCGCGTCTTCGCCGGGTCCTTCCCGTCACATCCAGCACACCACGCCCGCCATGCGTGCGCCAGGGCCGATGGGCCTCATCCGCGAAGGAGACCGTGGCCATGACCACCGTGCCAGCACACCCCGACGACCGGCCCGAGCGACGGAGCCGGCCCGCACTGCTGACCTTCCTCGGCGGCGTGGGGACGGTCACCGGAAGCAAGTTCCTGGTGGAGAGCGACCACGCCCGCGTCCTCGTCGACTGCGGCCTCTTCCAGGGCATCGCCGACCTGCGCAGGCGCAACTGGCGCGAACTGCCCTGCGACGGCGCCGACATCGAGGCCGTCGTGGTCACCCACGCCCACCTCGACCACTGCGGATACCTGCCCCGCCTGGTGCGCCACGGCTTCCGCGGCCGCATCGTGACCACGGAGTTCACCGCCCGGCTGATGGAGATCGTGCTGCGCGACAGCGCCAAGCTGCAACTGGAGACGGCCCAGCACGCCAACGAACACGGCTGGTCCAAGCACCGGGTGGCACAGCCCCTGTACGACGACTCCGACGTGGACCGCACCATGAAGCTCGTGGAGGCCGTCCCCTACCACGCGCCCGTCGACATCGCCGCGGGCACCCGGCTCACCCTGCACCCCGCCGGCCACATCCTGGGCTCGGCCTGGGCCCGCCTCACCCTGGAGGACGGCCGCACCCTCGCCGTCAGCGGCGACATGGGCCGTCCCGGCCATCCGCTGCTGAGCCCCGCCGAACCCTTCTCCGGAGCGGACGTCCTGCTCATGGAGTCGACCTACGGCAACCGGCGCCACGACGAGCGGGAGGCCCGGACCAACTTCGCCGACGTGCTCACCCGCACCCTGGCCCGCGGCGGCACCGTCGTCATCCCGGCCTTCGCCCTCGACCGCACCGAGGTCGTCCTGCACGAGCTGGCCCAACTGCGCCGGGAGGGCCGCCTCCCGGCCGCCGTACCGGTGTACGTCGACAGCCCCATGGCGCTGGCCGCCCTGGACGTCTACCGGGACGCCCTGCTCACCCGCGCCCCCGACCTGCGGCCCGACGTCACCGCCGCCGGCACCGCCGTGCTGAGCCCAGAACCGTTCCGGACCGTGCGCTCCCTCCAGGAGTCCCTCGAACTCGGCCGCGCCGGCGGGCCGGCCGTCATCGTCTCGGCGTCCGGCATGGCCACCGGCGGACGCGTCCTGCACCATCTGCGGCGGCTGCTGCCCGATCCGCGCAACGCCGTCGTGGTGGTCGGCTTCGCGGCCCAGGGCACCCGGGCCCGCGACCTCGTCGACGGCGCCACGGCGATCAAGATGTTCGGCGAGTACGTCCCCGTACGGGCCCAGATCGCCGACGTGCCGCACTTCTCGGCCCACGCCGACGCGGCGCAGATCGTCGACTGGCTGCGCGACGCCCCCGCCCCGCACGTCACCTACCTGGTCCACGGCGAGCAGGAGGCCGCCGAGGCCCTGCGCGAGCGCATCGACCACACCCTGGGCTGGACCGCCGTGGTACCGCGCTCCGGCGAGCGGGTGCTGGTCCGCTGAGGACCGACCGCCGCTCAGTAGGGCATGGGCCGCCCGGAGGGGGTGCGCGGATCCTCGGGCTCCGGCCGGCGCGGTGTCCCGGGGCGCCTGGTCTGCTGTATCCGCCTCATGACCGTCGCCTCCCGGGTCGTGGTCCGCGGTCCGCCGGAATTCCGGCGCCGCGTATCCCCCCAGCCTCGTCCGCCGCGCGCCGCACGCCCATGAGGCGACCTTCCCCACGCCGTGGGCCACCGCGCACCCCCGGGCCGGGGGCCGACCGGCTCATACGGCAGCGGCCGCGCGGGCCCGGCGCAAGGGCCGCTCCAGGCCCCCCGTCGGGACCTAGGACTCATGTGCCGGGCAGCGCAAGGGAGTTGGCTGTAAGGGAAGGAACACAACGCCTACCCGAGAGGAGGGAGGACAGTGGGTACGACCCTGACACCGGAATTCTGGGAGCGGTTCGCCGTGCTGCTGGTCGCCGCGATGGCCGTGACCTTCGTCCTCGCCGCGCTGTTCGACACGCTCGTGGTGCGGCTGACGAACCGCGGCGGGCACCGGCCGCCGACACCGCCGGCCCAGGCCGCGTACCGGCCGACGCCCCGGCACCCCCGTATGCCCGTCCGCGGCTGACCGGCGAGGCGGCGTCAGCCGCCGTACGCCACCGCGATGCGCCGCCGTGGATCCGCGCCGTTTCCACACCGCGGCGGCCCGCCCGGCCGTGAACGACGGCACGCGAAGGACGGTCGCGACAGACGTGCGCCCTCAGGCGGCGCCGCTGGGCGTGAACGCCTCTCCCACACTCCGCAGGCGAGCCGCGCCCCGGTCGGGCGCGGGCACCGTCACCACCGGTACCGGGGCGTACCGCAGACACTCACGGCCCACCGCGCCCAGCGCCGGCCCGTCCCACCGACCGTGATCGCCGCGCCCCAGCGCCAGCAGCGCGGCGCCACGCGCCTGCCGCAGCAGCACCCGCGCGGGCGGCCCCTCGACCAGCACCGCGCGTACGCCGGTGCCGACCCGGCCCCCGAACACCCTGCGCACGGCCGAGGCGAGCAGCCCGGCGGCCGCCTCGCGCTGCTCGGCCCGCGTCGGCCGGCCGGACGCCGGGGCGTAGGGGGCCAGGCCGGCGGCCGGCTCCCACGCGTGCACGGCGAGGACCCCGGTGCCCAGCGCCCGCGCCTGCTCCCCGGCCCAGCGCAGCGCGGCCACCGACGCCTCGGAGCCGTCCACGCCGACCACGACGGGACGGCCGGCGGTGTTCTCGGCCATGGCTGCCTCCCGAGCTGCCTCCCGATAGGACTCTGGGGTCACCGTGCCCCGGCCCGGAAGGCCGGGGCGTGGGCCGGGCGGCCGTGCACAGGTGCCGAACGGTCCCTTACGGACCGGGCGGGCCGCACCGGAATCACAGGTGGTGGTGGCGCCGGTCGTCGCGCTCACCGGTGCCCATGTAGTGGCGCTCCTCGATGACCGTCCCGCTCTCGCCGGGACGCTTCACCATGCCCCGCGTGGACAGGAACATGATGAGACCGAGAATGCCGACCGCCATCAGGGCGAGCCCGACCACGGCCTGGCTGTAACCGAACACCATGCAGGTGCCCACGACGGCCGCGGCCACCAGCAGGAGCGGAAGATACATGGCTGCCCTCCTTCGGTTCTCCGCACACGGGCGGAGACCGGTACCGACGAGCCTGACCGGGACGGCCGGCGGCCTCCCCCCTGCGGCTCATCTCCAGCGTCTCCACCGGCGCGGCCGCATTCCAAGGGCTGAACGGGCAGGCGGCAGGCCCGAATGGCCCCTCACCTGCGGGAATCCCTGGACGCAGAGGCGCTCACCAGTCCCGCAGGCCCTCTGCCGTGCCACCACCGGGGGCCGAACGTCCCGGTCCGGGGCCGAACCACCCATCGCGCCGGGCGCGTAGGGGTGCCACGGTGAACTCGGAGACCTGCGCTGCCGCGGGCTCCGCGGCCGACGAAAGGCGGTGGGAACGATGGAGCTGCCCCTGGTCGTGGGTGTCGACGGTTCGGAGTCCAGCCTGGCGGCGGTCGACTGGGCGGCCGACGAGGCGGCCCGGCACCACCGGCCGCTGCGCCTGGTGTACGCCTCCCTGTGGGAGCGCTACGAGGGCGCCGTGCCGTCCGGCGGCCGGAACCGCCCGTCGGGGCAGGCGATGGCGGACGACATCGTCGGATCCGCCGTGGAGCGGGCCCGCCGTGCCGCACCGGGGGTGCCGGTGTCCGGCGAGGTGGTGCCCGAGGACGCCGCGGACGCGCTCCTGCGCGAGGGTCACAACGCCTTCGCCCTCATCACGGGCTGCCGTGGCCGTAGCGAACTGGCGGGACTGCTGCTCGGGTCGGTCGGCCTGACCGTGGCCGCCCGCGCCCACTGCCCCGTCATCGTCGTCCGCGGCGACAAGGCGGGCCTGGAGGGCACCCATGAGCGGATCCTGCTCGGCGCGGGCGACCCGGCCACCAGCGGTGAGGCCGCGCGGTTCGCCGTCCGGGAGGCCGAGGCACGCCGGTGCGGCCTGGACGCCGTACGCGCCTGGCGCTGCCCGGAACGCGAGAGCGCGACGGACTTCGGCGCGGGCACGGACCAGGCCCGCTATCACGAACAGCGGGCGGCGGCCCTGCTGGACGCCGTGCTGCACGACGCCGCCGCCGACCACCCGGCCGTCCGGGTACGCCGGTTCACGGTGGAGGGCCCGGCCCGGCAGGTGCTGCTGAACCGGTCGGCCGCCGCCGATCTCGTCGTCATCGGGGCGCGGCGCCGCCACGGACACTTCGGGCTCCAGCTCGGCCGGGTGGGACACGCGCTGCTGCACCACGCGGAGTGCCCGGTGGCCGTCGTACCGCAGCAGATGTGACCGGCCACGGTGCCGACGGGGACGACGGGAGGGCCGGCGACGTGACGGACCAGGTCTGGGAGTACGAGGGGTACGCCCCCGAGGACGAGCGGCTGCGCGAGTCGCTGTGCGCGCTGGGCAACGGCTACTTCGCGACCCGCGGCGCCCTGCCCGAGTGCGCCGCGGACGAGGTGCACTACCCGGGCACCTACGTCGCCGGCTGCTACAACCGGCTCACCTCCGAGGTGGCCGGCCGCAGCGTCGAGAACGAGGACATGGTCAACCTGCCGAACTGGCTGCCGCTGCGTTTCCGCCTGCCCGGCGGCCCGTGGCTCACCCCGGACACGGCGACCGTGCTCGACCACCGCCAGACGCTGCACCTGACGTCGGGACTGCTGGAACGCCGCACCCGGTACGGGCTCGGCGAGGGCCGGGCGCTCGTGGTGCGCCAGGAGCGGCTGGTGCACATGGGCGACCCCCATGTGGCCGCGCTGCGCACCGAGTTCACCGCCGAGGGCTTCGACGGCACGCTCGAAGTGGAGGCCGCCCTCGACGGCACCGTCACCAACGCCGGCGTGCCGCGCTACCGCGACCTCGACGGCCGCCACCTCACCCATGTGCACACCGGCGCCGCCGACGGCACCGTGTGGCTGCGCTGCCGCACCCGCACCTCCGACATCCGCGTCGGCATGGCCGCCCGGCTCAGCGCCGACACGCCCGTCACCGTCCGGCACGACGGGCCCCGCGCCGCCCAGCACACCGTCCTGCGCCTGACCGACGGCCGCCCCGTCACCGTCGACAAGACGATCGCCCTGCACACCTCCCGCGACCCCGCGATCAGCGACCCGCTGTACGCCGCCGTCGACCGGGTCGGCCGGGTGCCCGGCTTCGACACCCTGCTGGACGACCACATCACGGCCTGGGACCAACTGTGGCGGCGGGCCGACCTCGAAGTCCCCGGCGAACCGGGCCGAATCCTGCGCCTGCACCTCTTCCACGTCCTGCAGACCCTCTCCCCGCACACCGCCGACCTCGACGTCGGCGTGCCCGCCCGGGGCCTGCACGGCGAGGCCTACCGCGGCCACGTCTTCTGGGACGAACTGTTCGTCCTGCCCTACCTCAACCTGCACTTCCCCGAGGTCTCCCGCGCCCTGCTGCGCTACCGCCACCGCCGCCTCGAACAGGCCTGCACGGCCGCCCGGGAGGCCGGCCGCAGAGGCGCCATGTATCCCTGGCAGAGCGGCAGCGACGGCCGCGAGGAGACCCAGCGGCTGCACCTCAACCCCAACTCCGGCCGCTGGCTGCCCGACCACTCCCGCCTCCAGCACCACGTCGGCTCCGCGATCGCGTACAACGTGTGGCAGTACTGCCAGGCCAGCGGCGACGCCGAGTTCCTGCAGACCAAGGGCGCCGAGATGCTCCTGCAGATCGCCCGGTTCTGGGGGGACGCCGCCGTCTACGACGAGGACCTGGGCCGGCACCGCATCAAGGGCGTCGTCGGCCCCGACGAGTACCACGACGCCTACCCCGGCGCCGAACTGCCCGGCCTCGACGACAACACCTACACCAACGTCACCGCCGCCTGGGTGCTGGCCCGCACCCTGGAGGTCCTGGACGACCTGCCCGAGTCACGCCGCCGCGAACTCGTCGAGCGCACCGGCCTGGACGGCGGCGAACTCGAACAGTGGGAAGACGTCTCCCGCACTCTGCACGTGCCCGTGCACGCGGGCGTCATCAGCCAGTTCGAGGGCTACGGCGACCTCGAAGAACTCGACTGGGACGGCTACCGCAGGAAGTACGGAGACATCCGCCGGCTGGACCGGATCCTGGAGGCCGAGGGCGACACCGTCAACCGCTACCAGGCGTCCAAGCAGGCCGACGTCCTCATGCTCGGCTACCTGTTCTCCCCGGCCGAACTCGCCGGCCTGTTCCGCAGGCTGGGGGTGGCCGTCGACGACGGGACCTGGTCGCGCACCGTCGACCACTACCTGACCCGCACCAGTCACGGCTCCACGCTCAGCGGCCTGGTCCACGGCTGGTTGCTGGCCCGCGCCCGGCGTGCCGAGGCCTGGAAGTTCTGCCAGGAGGCCCTGCAGGGCGACGTCGCCGACCTGCAGGGCGGCACCACCGGGGAGGGCATCCACCTCGGCGCGATGGCCGGCACCCTCGACTTCGTGCAGCGCGGGCTGACCGGCCTGGAGACCCGCGCCGGCGCCCTGTGGCTCGATCCGGTGCCGCTGCCGGAGCTGTCGTCGTACGGCTTCGTCCTGCGCTACCAGGGCCACTGGGACGTACGGCTGCGCCTGAGCCGCGGCCGGCTGGAGATCGCCGTACCCGAGTCCGAGGCGTTGCCGATCGAGGTACGGCTGCCCGACCGGTCGGTGAGCCTGCGGCCCGGCGAGTCCGGCCACCTGCTGCTGGTCGACTGACGGGCGGGAACGGCGGTGGGCCTGATGGGCCACCGCCGAGACCCGATGGCCCCTACCCCCGGCCGGCCGGCCGGGGCGAGGCTTTTCCAATAGAGCGGTCCGAGCGAGAGGAAGGGGCCGCCATGAAGGGGAACCACGGCTCCGAGCCCGGAAGGACGCACCCCGGGCTCGCGCGACCACTGGACACCACGACGGTCACGGCCCTGGTGGCCGCGGCCACGGCCGCCCCGTCCCTGCACAACGCCCAGCCCTGGCGGTTCCGGCACGTCGCCGGCGGCGACACGCTCGAACTGCGGGCCGACCTCGAGCGGACGATGCCGCGGTTCGACCCCGACCTGCGGGGTCTGCACCTGGGGTGCGGCGCCGCCCTGTTCAACCTGCGCGTCGCCGCGGCCGACGGCGGCCGGGACGCGCACGTCCGGCTGCTGCCCGATCCCACGGACCGGCAGCTGCTCGCCACCGTGCGCGTCACCGACACCGACCACCCCGACCGCGAACTGGCCCGGCTCTTCGCGGTGATCAGCCGGCGCCACACCAGCCGCCACCCGTTCGAGGACCGGCCGGTCCCGGCCGCCGTGCAGGAAACCCTGCGGCACGCGGCCGAACAGGAGGGGACGCGGCTGGTGTTCCCCGACAGATGGCACATCGAGTCGCTGCTGGACGACGTCCGCGACGCCGAGGGACGCGACGACTTCGACGCCGCGTACATGGCGGAGATGCGCGCCTGGACCCGTGTCGGTCCGCAGGAGACCGACGCCGCCGTGGACGGGGTCCCGGACTACGCCTTCGGGCCGAGCAAACGGGGAGGCCGCGCCCCGGTGCGGGACTTCGCCGGCCGCCGGCCCCTGCCCGGCCGTCCCGCGGCCGTCTTCGAGACCGTCCCGAACCTGGCCCTGCTCGGCACCACCCACGACCACCCCGCCGACTGGCTGCGCGCCGGAGAGGCGATGGAACGGGTCCTGCTGCTGGCCACCCTCCACGGGCTGGCCACCTCGCTCACCTCGCACAGCCTGGAACGTCAGGACCTGCGCGAGCTGGCCCGCGACCCCGTCTCGGGCATGGGCTTCGTCCAGATGGTGCTGCGCCTCGGTTACGGCCCCGCGGGGGTCGCGAGCCCGCGGCGGCCCGTTGAGCAGGTCCTGGAGATCGTCCCGGGCGGTTGACCCGCGGAGAGTGTCAGTCGTGCGGGACCACGGCGACCGGGCACGGCGCGTGGTGCAGCACGGCGTGCGCGACGGGTCCGAGCTTCCAGGTGAGGTGGGACGAGTGCCGGCGGCGCCCCACCACGGTGAGCCGGCCCCGCGTGGCGGCGGACAGCAGCACCTGGGCCGCAGGCCCCGCCGTCACCTCGTCGACGAGGGGAACGCCGGGGAACTTCTCGCGCCACGGTGCCAGAGAGGCCGTGAGCCGCGCGCGGTCCACCGCGCCCTGCTCCGCCTGCCGACCGGTCGCGACCGTGTACTGGTGAGGGAGGGCCCGTACCGCGTGGACGCCGCAGCCGTGCGCCTCGGCGGTGGTGAAGGCGAACTCCAGCAGGGCGTCGGCGCCCGGCCCCGGCTCGACGCCGACCACGACGTCGCCCCGCTCCGTGCCCGGATGCCCCCAGCCGGTCCCGACGGCCGGATCGCCGGCCCTGACGATGACGGCGGGACACCGCGACAGGCCCAAGATGTGCAGGCTGTGGGAGCCGAGGAGGAAGCTCGCGGCCGAACCGTGTCCGCGGGAGCCGAGCACGAGCAGGGCGGCCCGCTCACTGTGTTCCAGCAGGGCCTGCGACGCGGAGACCTCCACCAGCTCGGTCGTGAGGCTCAGCTCGCCGTAGCGGTGCAGCAGTTCGGCCTCGATCCGCAGCAGCAGGCCCTGCCCGTAGTGCTGTTTGCTCAAGGCCTCCTGCGCGACCGGCACGTTCAACGGCTGGGTGGTCCACGAGTGGACCAGGAGCACCGGCAGCCGCCTGGTCATGCCTTCCCGGGCGGCCCACCACGCGGCGGTCGTGCCGGCGGGGGAGCCGTCGACTCCGACGACGACGGGTCCGGTCATGGCGCACCTCCCGGCGGTACGACGGCCGTGCCGCGGCACCGCGTCCAGGTCCCCCTCGGTCCGTTTCTTCCAGCGTCGCCCCGGGCCCGACGGCGGTGGGAGGGCCGGACGGTGCGCTGTTGGGACCCGTCCGGCCCTGGGGGAGCACGGCCTGTCGGGGCAGGCTGGTGACCGGAGCGGTGGGTGTGTCCGCCCGCGCTTGCCGGCCGTGACACCTTCGCCGCCCCGAGCTGCCGCCGTCATCACCCGCGTCGAGACCGGGAGCGGCGGCCGCGAGGGGAGGTGCGTGATGAGCGGCCCCGTCGTCGTGGGAGTGGACGGTTCGGCGTCGAGCCTGGCCGCCGTGGAGACGGCGGCACGCGAGGCCGCCTGGCGGGGTGTCGGGCTGCGCCTGGTGCACGCCGTCGGATGGCCGCCGCTTCCGCTGCGGCGGGGCCGCTCCGCCTGGAACCCGGACGCCGCGGGCGTACGCGAGCGGGTGGACGGCATGCTCACCGAGGCCGAACAGCGGGCCCGCAGGATCGCACCGCATGTGCGGACCGTCACCGACAGCGTGCTCGGCGAGCCGGTCATGGTCCTGGAGATCGTCTCCCGTCACGCCTCGCTCCTCGTGGTCGGCAACCGTGGGCTGAGCAGGCTCGGCAGCCTGCTGCTCGGCTCCACCGCCGCCCACCTCGCCGCCCATGCCCGCCGCCCCCTGCTGGTGGTGCGCGGCCGCCCGGACGCGTCCGGGCCCGTGCTCCTCGCCGTCGACGGCTCCCCGGCCGCCCGCCCGGCCGTCGAGTTCGCCTTCGCCGAAGCCCAGTCGCGCGGCGCCGACCTGGTGGCGCAGCACGTGTGGAACACCGCCACCGAACGGGTGTACGACGGCCCGGCCGACCCGCCCTTCATGACGTACGACGAGGACCGGCTGCGCGACGAGGAGCAGCGGGTACTGGCCGAGGCACTGTCGGGGCTTCGCCAGAGGTACCCGGACGTCGCCGTCGAGCGGCGCCTGGTCCGGGGCCGGGTGGGCGGCACGCTCGTCGATGCGAGCGCAGGGGCACAGCTCGTGGTGACCGGCGCGCACGCCCACGGCGGCTTCACCGGGCTGCTGCTGGGCTCGGTCGGCCAGGCCCTGCTGCACCACGCGCACTGCCCCGTCGCCGTGATCCGCTCCACGGGGGAGTGACCAGGCGCCGGGGCAAGGCCGGCGGCCGGCGCGTGCTCAGTCGGGGATCAGGTGGTCCACCACGGCGACGACGTCGGCGATGCGTTCCACCTCGGCGACCAGCTTCGGGATCCGTCCGGCGTCCAGCGAACCACTGAGCGTCACCGTCCCGTCGTGGACCTCGACGTCCACCTGCGCCGGGTCGATGCCCAACTCGCCCCGGACGACGCGGTGCAGGACCTCGTAGCGGATGGCCGCGTCGTCCCGTACCAGGGCGTGCAGCAGCTCGCTGCGGCTGACGACGCCCACCAGGTGTCCCTTGTGATCGGTGACGAACAGCTGCCTGATCCGGGAACGCGAGGCGATGCGCGCCGCCTCGATCACGGGGGTCCACGAGTGGACGGTGAGCGCGGGCGCCGACATCAGCATGCCCGCCGTCACCCCCGCGCCCGCGTCCCGCGGATGCCGGCGCAGCATTCGGGCGAACGCGCCGGGGTGGTCGCCCGCGGTGATGGACGCCGCGCGGGCGAGCAGGTCGGACTCCGCGATCACGCCGATCACCCGCTGGGCCTCGTCCACGACGGGCACCGCCCCCGTCTGCCGGCGTGCCAGCATCCGGGCGACGTCGAGGAACGGCGCGTCGCGGGAGACGCCCGCCACCGACCGCCGCATGACGTCACGCACCCGCAGTTCCGCGCTCGTCCGTGTCTTGTGGTGGACGTGGTGGGCCTCGGCGGGGTGCGGGCCTGCGGCGACCGGTGCCTCCGGCGCGGACGCCGAATGGGACGCCATGGCCTGCAGGTAGCGCACCATCATGTCCTGATGGACGTCCTCCGCCGGCGACGGCGCGAAGGCCGGTACCGCATGCTGGGCTTCCACCGACGCGGCGGCGTGTTCTCGTGCCTCTCGGTCGCTCATGGCTACCTCCCAGCGTGCGTGGAGACCACACCCCTCCTGGTCCTACCGTCTCGCCGACACGGTGGCCGCTTCCAGGGCCGACCGGTCCCTTCTACGGGGCGAACAGCCCTGGAAGACCTCCGGCCGCCTTCGTAGCGTGAGAGTGGGCCACGGCGGGCACCCGCGCCGGGTCCGGAGGTTCTCATGCCCGGGTTCCGCGAGTTCCGCATACGACTCAGGCCGGCCGGCTCGCCCGGTCCGGCCGCGCCGGGCGGTGTCCCCGCCGACCGGTCGGACGAACTCACGACCGAACTGCAGCCCCCGCTGACCTGGCTGGACGACACGGCGGCCGACGCCGACCGCATCCGCGCCGAGGCGGCCCACGAGGCCGACCAGCGGCGCCGGGCCGCGCGGCGACAGGCCGAGGAAATCGTGCGGGCCGCGCGGGCACGGGCCCTGGACGTCAGGAACGAGACCGCGGCCCGCATACGGCGGGAGGCCACCGCCGAGGCCGAGCGGGCGGACGCCGTGTCGCGGCGCGAGACGGAGGCGCTGCGGGCACGGGCACGCGCCCGGACCCCCGCCCTCGCCGCGCGGATCGTGGCGCGGGTGGCCGCCGACCTGGGCCTGTCCGCCGAGCGGGGCGGACCGGAGTAGGAGGCCGTGATGGGCGCCGGCTGGGTCGCGGGGGTGACACGGGCCAGGTCCATGGCCGTCGGACGTCTCGGCCCCGACGCAGCTCGGGAGCTGGCCGCCTCCGCCGGCCTGACCGAGGCCCTGCGCGCCCTGGCGAACACCCGCTACCGCAAGGTCCGCGAGACGGAGGCCGAGGCCGAGCCCGCCGCGGCGTGCCGCGCGGTCTCCGCCGCCCTCCTGTGGCAGCTGCGCGTGCTCGCCGGATGGCAGCCCCTGGCGGGTGTCGCCGCCCTGCGCCGGCTCGCCGCCGGCTTCGAGATCGCCAACACCCGCGACCATCTGCGCGCCCTGGCCGGGGAGCCGTGCCCGGCCCCGTACCGCCTGGGCGCGCTCGCCACCGCCTGGCCCCGACTGGCGCGGACGGCCGACGCGCGCGGGGTGCGGGCCGTGCTGACCGCCTCGCCCTGGGGGGACCCCGGCGGCGAGTCCGCGACGGCCGTACTGACCGGGATGCGGCTGTCCGCCGCCGTCGGCATCGTGGCCGACCTGCCGCAGGCGGCCCGCTGGGCGGCGGGGGACACCGCGCTGATGCTGGCCCGCGAGTCCTACGTCCTGGACCGTCCGCCGACCGGACGGGCCGCCGGACACGCCGAGCGCATCCTCGGCCGGTCCGCCGTACGGGCCGTCTCCTACGACGACTTCCGCGCCCGCCTGCCCTCGGCGGCGCGCTGGGCGCTGAAGGACACCGGGCGGCCCGCCGACCTGTGGCGCGCCGAGGCCCGCTGGTGGGCCGCCGTCGAACGGGACGGCCTGGAGATGCTGCACAAGGCGGACTTCGGCGTGACCCCCGTCGTGGGCGCCGTCGCCGTGCTGTCCGCCGACGCCTGGCGGCTGCGCGCCGCCCTGCTGGCCGCCGCGCACGAGGGCCGGGCCGGGGAGGCGTTCGATGACCTCCTGGAGTGACTCCCCGGCCCGCGCGGCACCGGTCCGCATGCAGCGGGTGGCCGTCGTCGCCCCCCGCGGCGCCCTGCGGGACGTCCTGGTGCGCGTCGCCGACGCCGGCTGCCTGGAACTGGACCACCCCGACGACGCGCCCCGCGGCACCGCGCCGGCCGCGCGGGCCCTGCGGGCGCTGCGCACCGAAGCCGCCCCGCCACTGCTGTCCCTCACCCCTCCCGACATGCCGGAACTGCAGGCGGCGGGCCGTACCGACCTGCTGGCCGGCGAGGCCCAGCTCGAGGCGCACCGGGCGGCCGCGGTATCGCGCGGGCCCGCGGCCGCGCTGGCCGGCT
Organism: Streptomyces sp. SLBN-31; assembly: GCF_006715395.1. Taxonomy (NCBI): domain Bacteria; kingdom Bacillati; phylum Actinomycetota; class Actinomycetes; order Kitasatosporales; family Streptomycetaceae; genus Streptomyces; species Streptomyces sp. SLBN-31. The sequence continues at coordinate 863,356 of NZ_VFNC01000002.1, read as the reverse complement.
GGTGCCCCGTGACGGACGTGCCCCGGCTCGGCGCCGACCTGGCCGACGCCGGCGGCGCCCTCGTACCCCTGCGGAAACCCCGCGGCATCGACCCGCCCACCCTGCTCACCACGAGCCCCGTCCGGCGTTCCTTCGGCCCCCTGGTGCGCACATACGGCACCGTCCCCTACACCGACATCGACCCCACGGTCCCCGCCGGAGTCGCCTACGTCGTCATGTTCGGGATGATGTTCGGCGACGCCGGCCACGGCGCCCTGCTCCTCCTCGGCGCCCTGCTGCTGCGGCTCGGCCGCCCGCGCCGGCTCGCCCCGCTGCGACCGCTGTGGCCCTTCGTCGCCGGAGCGGGGCTCACCAGCACCCTGGCCGGCCTCGCCTACGGCGAGTTCTTCGGCCCCACCGGCGTGCTGCCCGTGCTGTGGCTCGACCCGCTGGACGAGCCCCTGCGGCTCCTGGCGAGCGCCGTCGGGTTCGGCGCGATCCTGCTCGCCCTGGCCTACGCGGCGGGCATCGTCAACCGCTGGCGGGAGAACGGGCCCGGCCGCGCCCTGTACGCGGCCTCCGGCATCGCCGGTGCGGCGGTGTTCCTCGGCCTCGCGCTCGCCGCCGGGGGAGTGCTGCTGCACACCCCGGCCCTCACCTGGAGCGGAGCGGCGCTCGCCGTCACCGGACTGGTGCTGGTCGGCGTCGGCCTGATCGCGGAGTCCGGGGGCGGTGCCTCCGGCGTCCTGCAGACGGGCGTCCAGCTCTTCGACGTCGTGGTCCGCATCGGTTCGAACACCGTCTCCTTCGCACGGCTCGCGGCCTTCGGACTGACCCACGCCGCGCTCGGCGGCATCGTCTGGCAGGCCACCACGGCCCTGGCCGGCCGCGGCCCCCTCGCGGTGGCCGCTGCGCTCCTCGTCTTCCTCCTGGGCAACGCCCTCGCCTTCGCGCTGGAGGCGCTGGTCGCCGGGATCCAGGCGCTGCGCCTTGAGTTCTACGAACTGTTCTCCCGGGTCTTCGACGCCGAGGGCCGGCCGTTCATGCCCTGGCACGTGCCCACAGAGCCCACCCACGCACCCGTACGACACGAAACGGAGGTGACAACATGATCGCCTGGCTGATCGCGCTTCCCGTTCTCGTCGGGGCCTTCGCCGTCACCCGCCGACTCCTGCGCCACCGCGGCCGAGGGGCCCTGCGGGCCATCCTCGTGGTGGACGCCGCCCTGTTCGCCGGGGCGCTGGCACTGCTGGTCGTCGCGCTGAGCGGCGGTGCGGCGCAGGCCCAGACGGCCACTGCCGCCGCGCAGAGCTCCGGCTCCGGCTCCGCGGCGTTCATCGGCGCCGCCATCGCGGTCGCCGGCGCCTCGATCGGCGCGGCGATCGCCGTCGCCTACACCGGCGCCGCCGCTCTGGCGGCGATGAGCGAACGCCCCGAACTCTTCGGCCGGGCCATGGTCATCGTCGGCCTCGCCGAGGGCATCGCCATCTACGGCCTGGTCGTGGCCGTCATCCTGCTCGGGAAGACCTGACCATGGGACACATCGCGGCGATGGGCGAACCCCTGCGCATCCTCGGACTGGCGTCCGCGGGCGTCCTGCTGAGCCCCGCCGAGGGTCCGGCCGCCGCGCGCGCCGCCTGGCGGGACCTGCCGCCGGACGTCGACCTGGTCCTCCTCACCCCTGCCGCCGCCGACGCCCTCGACCCCGAGGCCATCGAGGGCCAGGAGCCGCTGGTGGCGGTGATGCCGCCATGAGGGCCGCGCGGTCGCCGCGTGCCGCCCGGGGCGATGCCGATGCCCTCGGTGGTCAGATGCCGTTCGGGGTGGTGGTGCCGGTATGAGGAACCCGCCTTTGGGCTCGGCCGACGTCGCGCTGGAACCGGTGCGGGCGCAGTTGCTGCGCGCCGCGCGAGCCGAGGCCGACGCTCTGTCGGCCGCGGCCGATGCCGACGTCCGGGCCGTGCTCGCCGAGGCCGACGGGCAGGCCGCCGCGATTCTGGACGAGGCCCGCGGCATGGGCGAGGCCGACGCGGCCGCGGCCCGCGACGCCGTCCGGTCCCGGGCCCGCCGCACCGCCCGCGCCCGCGAACTCGCCGCCCGCCGGGAGTGCTGGGAGGAACTGCGCCGACGGGTGGTGGCCGGCGTGGAGGAACTGCGCCACGCGGACTCCTACCCGGCTCTGCGCGCCCGGATGGCCGCGCACGTACGCGCCGCGCTCGGCCCGGAGGCCGAGGTCACCGAGGCCCCGCGCGGGGGAGTCAGGGGACGTACGGCGGACCGCAGGCTCGAGTGCGACCTGACCGCGCTCGCCCTGCGGGCGCTGGACCGCATCGACGGGGAGGCGGAGGAGCTGTGGGCACCATGACGGACGTGTCGTCGGCGGACGGCCGCATCCTGCGCGTCGCCGGCCCCCTCGTGGAGGCCGAGTACGTCACCGGCACCGCGATGAACGACCTGGTCGCGCTGGGCGAGGCGGAACTGCCCGGTGAGGTCGTCGCCATCCGGGACGGGGTCGTCACCGTCCAGGCGTACGAGTACACGGGCGGCCTGGCCCCCGGCGCGCGGGCCCGCCCGCTCGGCCGCCCCCTGTCCGCGCCGCTCGGCCCGGGCCTGCTGGGCGGGGTCTTCGACGGCCTGCTGCGCCCCCTCGCGACGGCCGGCGCCTGGCTGGAACCCGGCGCCGCCGGCCGCGGGAGCGGCCCGGCACGCCAGTGGGAGTTCGTGCCACGGGCCTCGGCGGGCGACCTCGTCGCGCAGGGCGACGTACTCGGAGAGATCCACGGCCCCGGACCCGTGCCGCTCGAGGTGCTGGTGCCGCCCGGCCGGTCCGGCGCCGTGGACCACGTCGCCGACGCCGGCCGCCACCCCGCTGACGCCGTCGTCGCATCCGTCGCGGGCACGGCCGTACGCATGACCACTCCCTGGCCCGTCCGCACCCCCCGACCTGTCCGCGAACGCCTCGACTCCCCCCGCGCCCTGGGCACCGGGCAGCGCGCCATCGACCTGCTCTTCCCGGTGGCCCTCGGCGGCACCGTCGCCGTCCCCGGCGGCTTCGGCACCGGCAAGACCGTACTGCTGCAGCAGATCGCCAAGTGGTGCGACGCCGACGTCATCGTCTACGTCGGCTGCGGCGAACGCGGCAACGAGATGGCCGACGTCATCGACGAGTTCGGCGCCCTCACCGACCCGCGCACCGGCGGCCGGCTCGCCGACCGGACCGTGATCGTCGCCAACACGTCCAACATGCCGATGATGGCCCGCGAGGCCAGCATCCACACGGGCGTGACGGTCGCCGAGTACTTCCGGGACATGGGCCTGGACGTGGTCGTCATCGCCGACTCCACCTCCCGCTGGGCGGAGGCGCTGCGCGAGTTCGCCTCCCGCACCGGCGCCCTGCCCGCCGAGGAGGGCTACCCGGCCGGTCTCGCCTCGGCGATCGCCGCGTTCTACGAGCGGGCCGGCGCGGTCACCACCCTCGGCGGCCGCAGCGGCTCGGTGACCGTCATCGGCGCGGTGTCCCCGCCCGGCGGCGACATGGCCGAACCGGTCACCGCGCACACCCAGCGCTTCGTGCGCTGCCTGTGGACCCTGGACCGCGAACTCGCCTACGCCCGCCACTACCCGGCCGTCTCCTGGGCGGAGTCCTTCTCCCGCGACGCCGAGGCCCTCGGCGCCCGCCGCGCCGCCACCGACGACCCGGACTGGCCGGCCCGGCGTGCCCGGGTCGCCGGTCTGCTCGCCGAGGCCGACCGGCTCGCCGACCTCGTCGACCTCGTCGGCATCACCGCGCTGCCCGCGCAGGAGCGCGTCAGCGTCCTGGGCGGCCGGCTCGTCCGCGAAGGGGTCCTCCAGCAGAGCGCCCTGTCGCGGCGGGACGCCTACAGCGGAGCGGAGAAGACGGCCGCACTGGCCGAGGCGGTCCTCGGCGTGGTCGACCGCTGCCGCGAACTGGCCGACGCCGGAGTGCCCGCGGCCCACATCGAGGACGCCGACTTCACCCCCGTACTGCGCGCCCGCGAGGAAGCGGGACCGCACGACGCGGACACCGTACGGGCACTCGGCCGGAGCATGCTCGACCGACTGGGGGAGCTGACATGACGGACACGCGGGACACGCAGGACACGCGGGGCTGGGGCCTCGTCGAGTACACCTCCATCCGTGAACTGCACGGCCCCCTCGTCGTCGTCGACAAGGTCGAGGGCGTCGGCTGGGACGAGTTCGTGCTGTTCACCCTCGACTCCGGCGAGCAACGGCACGGACTCGTCCTCGACGTCGACCGCGGCACCGCCGTCGTACAGGTGCTTCAGGACACCGCCGAGATCGATCCGGCGCGCATCCGGGCCGCCTTCACCGGCACGCCGCTGCGGATCCCGGTGGGCCCCGGCTGGCTCGGCCGGGTCTGCAACGGCCGCGGCGAACCGCTCGACGGAGGCCCGCCCGTCTTCGGCTCCACCACCTCGGCGGTCGGCGGCAACCCCGTCAACCCCGTGCGCCGCGAGCCGCCGGCCGAACCGGTGCTCACCGGGGTCAGCGCGGTGGACGCCCTGACGACCCTCGTACGCGGTCAGAAGCTGCCGGTGTTCTCCGCGGCGGGCCTGCCGCACCTGGAGCTGGCCGCGCAGATCGCGGCCCAGTCGACGGCCGGGGGAGAGCCGTTCAGCGTGGTGTTCGCCGCCATGGGAGTCACCCACGCGGACGCCGGTTTCGTGCGCGACGCGCTGGAGGAGCGCTCCGCGGCGGGCGAACTGGTGCTGCTGCTCAACACCGCCGCCGACCCGGTGATCGAACGCATCCTCACCCCGCGCATCGCGCTGACGATCGCCGAGGAGCTGGCGTTCACCGGCGGCCGGCATGTGCTGGTGGTGATGACCGACATGACCAGTTACGCCGAGGCGCTGCGCGAGGTCTCCGCGGCCCGCGGCGAGATCCCGGCCCGCCGCGCCTACCCCGGCTACCTCTACAGCGACCTCGCGTCCCTCTACGAGCGCTGCGGACGCATCCGCGGGCTGCCGGGGTCGGTGACCGTGCTGCCGCTGCTCACCATGCCGGCCGGTGACATCACCCACCCCGTCCCCGACCTCACCGGGTACATCACCGAAGGACAGGTCGTGCTCTCCCGCGAGATGCACGCCAAGGGCGTCTACCCGCCGGTCGACGCCCTGTCCTCGCTGTCCCGGCTCATGCGCAAGGGCGCCGGCCCCGGCCGCACCCGCGACGACCACCTCGATGTCGCCGCCCAGCTGCTCGCCGCACTGGCCCGGGCCCGCCAGGTCCGGGAGCTGGCCGATCTGGTCGGGCAGGCGGCGCTGAGCCCCACCGACCGCCGCTACCTGGCCTTCGACGAGGCGTTCGCGCACGGCTTCGTCCACCAGCGCCGCGACGAACGGCGCACGCTGGAGCAGACACTGGAGCGCGCCTGGCAGGTGCTGCTCACCCTGCCGCGCAGCCAACTGTCCATGCTGCCCGCCGAGTTCCTCGACGCCCACGCGGCGCCGGAAGGCGGGTGAGCCCCGTGAAGGACCTGCGGACCCCGCCCGGCCGGGCCGGCCGGATGAGATTGCGCCACAGCCTGGACGTCGCCCGCCGCGGCGCCGACCTGCTCGACCAGAAGCTGCGCATCCTGCGCGCCCGCCACGAGGCGCTGCTGGCCGCCGAGGAGAGCGCGCGCGACGCCTGGCACGAGCGGCTGCGGGAGGCCGAGACCTGGCAGCGGCGCGGGCTGCTGCTGGCCGGCGAGCAGGCACTGGAAACCCCGGCGCCACCGCACCCCGCCGAGATCGACGTCGTCCGGACCTCCACGATGGGCGTGCGCCACCCCGAGACGGCCACCTGCGCGCTGCCGCCACGCGAACCGGACACTCCCGCACCCGTGAACACCGCGCTGGTCCACGCCGAGGCCGCCTACGCCGAGGCGGTAAGGGCCGCCGCCGACCACGCCGTCGCCCACGCCGCGGCACGCGAGATCGGCGCGGAGGTCCTCCGTACCCGCCAGCGCGTCCGAGCCCTGCAACGCCACTGGATCCCCCGCCTGGAACACGCCCTGTCCCGCGTGGACGCCGCCCTGGAACAGAGCGAGCACGAGGACGCGGTCCGCCGCCGCTGGGCGGCCCGCGCCTTGGGCGACCGGACATGACGGGCCAGGCCCTGGGCCCGGGTCGGACTCGCTCGTGCTCGGCGAGTGCGCGGAATCGCAAGGTTGTGAGCCGGCCCCGATCGCAGCTGCGAGCGGGCGTGACCAGGCGCCCCGGATCCACCCGGCCCCACCCGGGGGTCACATGACCCATGGCAGTGGGCTGGCCGGGGCGTCGAAGCTGGAGAGGTCGTCTCGGAGTCCGGAGGGCTTCCTGTGGACAAGGACAGCGTCGCTCAGCGGCTCGCCACCGGCCCGGAGGGCGGCACGGTGCCCGCACCCCGCGCATCCGGGCCCCCGCTGCCCCGGCAGCGGGCCGACGAGGTGCTCGCGCAGCTCGGCACCTCACGGCGGGGCCTGGCCGCGGCGGAGGCCGAGCGGCGGCGCATCCGGTACGGCCCCAACGAACTGCCGCAACCGCGCCGTACCGGCCTGTGGCGCCGCTTCCTCGCCCAGTTCACCGATCTGTTCGCGATCCTGCTGATCGTGGCCTCCGCGCTGACCTTCCTCGCCTACGCCCTGCAGGACCCCCGCGATGTGGGCAACCTGCAGCTGGCCTTCGCGATCCTCGGCGTGGTGGTGCTCAACGCGGTCATCGGCTTCGTCCAGGAGTACTCGGCGGAGCGCACCGCCCAGTCGCTGCAGGCGATGGTGCCGCACACCTGCCGGGTGCTGCGCGACGGCGAGCGCCTGGAACTGCCCACGTCGGCGCTCGTCCCCGGCGACCTCGTGGTCCTGGAGGCGGGGGACGCCGTACCGGCGGACTGCCGTGTCGTCGAGGGGCACGGCCTCATGGTCAACAACGCCTCGCTGACCGGGGAGAGCGTGGCCGTCGGCCGGGTGGAGGAGCCCACGGCGGCCGCCACCGTCCTCGACTCCCGCAACTGCGTGTTCATGGGCACCACGGCGGTCTCCGGATCGGGCAAGGCGGTCGTGTTCGCCATCGGCGCCGACACCGAGTTCGGCCGCATCTACCGGCTCACCCAGGAGGCACCGCAGCAGCAGACCCCGCTCCAGCAGCAGGTGGCCTCCATGGCCCGCCGGGTGGCCGTATTGGCCGTGGCCATCGGCCTGCTCGTCCTCGCTGTCCGCCTGCAGAGCGGGCAGCCGCTGGTGTCCACGTTCGTCTTCGCCCTCGGCGTGATGGTCGCCCTGGTCCCCGAGGGACTGCCCGCCACCCTGTCGGTGTCCCTCGCCATCGGCGTCCGCCGCATGGCTCGCCGCCAGGCCCTGGTCAAGAAGCTGCTGGCGGTGGAGGCGCTGGGCTCCACCACGGTGATCTGCACCGACAAGACCGGCACCCTGACCCAGGCCGAGATGACCGTCACCCGGTTGTGGAGCGGCGGGGAATGGCACGAGGTCTCCGGTGTGGGCTACGCCCCCGTCGGCGCCGTCATCGATCCGGAGTCCGTACGGGACCTGCTGCGCGTCGGCGTGCTGTGCTCCGACGCCCGGCTGCTGGCACCGGACGAGCAGGCCGACTGGCGGGTCCTCGGCGACACCACGGAGGGCGCGATCCTCGTCGCCGCGGCCAAGGCCGGACTCGACCCGGCCACCGAGCGGGCCGCCGCGCCGCGGATCGCCGAGTTCCCCTTCGATCCCGTCCGCAAGCTGATGAGCACCGTCCACCGCACGCCCGAGGGTGACGTGGTGTGCGCGAAGGGCGCGCCCCAGGAACTCCTCGCCCACTGCACGCACCTCCTGCTGGACGGCGTCTCCCGGCCCCTCACCGACGAGCTGCGCGCCCGCGTCACCGAGGCGAACGACACCATGGCCGCCCAGGGACTGCGCGTCCTGGCCGCGGCCCTGCGCCCGGTGACCTCGGCGCCCGGCGACAGCGCGGAGGCCGAGTCCGGGCTGACCCTGCTGGGCCTCGTCGGCATGTTCGACCCGCCCCGGCCCGAGGTCTCCGCCGCCGTCGAGGCCTGTCGCAGGGCCGGCATCCGCATCGTCATGGTCACCGGCGACCACCCGCTCACCGCGGAGGCCGTCGCCCGCAGGGTCGGCATCGTCACCGGGGCCGCCCCCACCGTGGTGACCGGAGCCCGGCTCGGCGAGATGGACGCGGGGGAACTCGACGCGGTGATCGCGGCTCCGGGAGAACTGCTGCTGTGCCGGGTCAGCCCCGAGCACAAGATGCGCGTCGTGGCCGCCTTCCAGAAGCGGGGCGACGTCGTCGCGGTGACGGGCGACGGCGCCAACGACGCCCCCGCGCTCAAACACGCCGACATCGGTGTCTCCATGGGCGCCGGCGGCACCGACGTAGCCCGCGAGGCCTCCGTGATGGTGCTCCTCGACGACTCCTTCGCCTCCATCACCGCGGCCGTCGAGCTCGGCCGCTCCGTCTACCGCAACATCGGCAAGTTCCTGACCTACCTCTTCAGCCACAACATCGCCGAGCTGACCCCGATCCTGGCCGCCACCTTCGTCGGCTTCCCGCTGGTCCCGCTGAGCGCCGTGCAGATCCTGGCGATCGACCTGGGCTCCGATGTACTGCCCGCCCTGGCCCTTGGCGCCGAGCCGCCCGAGCCCGACACCATGGAGCGCCCGCCCCGCGGCCGGCGCGAACGGCTGTTCTCCGCCGCGCTCGTACGCCGCTTCCTCTTCCTCGGCATCGTGCAGTCCATCGGCGTGTGCACGGTCTTCTTCTGGCAGATCCACTCCGCCGGCATCCCCTTCGCCGACTTCACCACGGACACACCCGCCTACCGCAAGGCCATCACCCTGACCCAGGCCGCCATCGTCGTCAGCCAGTTCTTCAACGCCCTGGCCGTGCGCACCGACCGCGAGAGCGTCTTCCGGGTCGGCCTGTTCTCCAACCCGCGGCTGCTGGCCGCCGGTTGCTTCGGAATCGCGCTGATGGCCGCCATCAGCTACGCGCCGCCCCTGCAGGCCGTCTTCAACACCGCGCCGATCTCGGCCACCGACTGGGCGGTGCTCACCGGCTTCGGGGTGCTGCTGCTGGCCGCCGAGGAAGCCCGCAAGGCGTGGGTGCGCCGCACACCACCGCACCAGCCAGAGAGGAAACAGCCATGAGGGTCGTCATCGTGGGCTGCGGCCGGGTCGGCTCCGCCCTCGCCACCCGGCTGGTCAACGAGGGCCACGACGTGCGGATCATCGACCGCGAGCCGAAGACCCGCGCCCTGCTGCCGGCCGGCTTCCCCGGTCAGGTCCTGCACGGCAACGGGTTCAGCCGCACCCTGCTGGAGGCGGCCGGCATCGAGCACGCCGACGCGTTCGTCGCGGTCACCTCCGGGGACAACACCAACATCGTCAGTGCCCGTACCGCCAAGGAGACCTACCGCGTGCCGATCGTCCTGGCCCGCATCTACGACCCACGGCGCGCCGACATCTACCGCGACCTGGGCATCCCCACCATCGCGAGCGTCCGCTGGACGGCGGACCGGCTCCACCAGATGCTGCTGCACCGCCACCTCACCCCCGAACTCAGCTTCGGCAACGGCGAAACGCTGCTGTTGCGCTCCCAACTGCCCGCGCACCTCACCGGCCGGCGGCTGGGCGAGCTGGAGGTCGACGGCGAGATCCGGCTCGTGGAGGTGACCCGCGGCGGGCGCTCGTTCCTGCCGACGCACAGCACCCCCGCCGAACCGGAGGATCTGATCACCTTCGCCGTGGCCGCCGAGGCCCTGACCCGGCTGCGCGGCTTCCTCGACAAGGAGCTCGGCACATGAAGGTCATCGTCGCCGGCGCCGGCCGGCTCGGCAGGCAGGTCGCCCAGGTGATGGCGGCCGCGGGCAACCAGGTCACCGTCGTCGACCGCGACGACGACCGCATCGCCGCCCTCCACGACCGGCTGCCGGTGCGGCTGGAGACCGGGGACGCCTGCGAACCCTCGATCCTCGAACGCGCCGGCGCGCACTCGGCCGACCTCGTCGTCGCGACGACCGGGGAGGACGAGGACAACCTCGTCATTAGCCTCCTCGCCAAGCGCCAGTTCGGCGTCGAGCGGGTGGTGGCCCGGGTCAACGACACCGAGAACGCCTGGCTGTTCGACCGGAACTGGGGCGTCGACGCCGCCGTGCCCGCCGCCATGCCCCTCATCTCGCTCATCGAGGAGGCCGCCGGAGCCACCGACACCGTCGCCCTGCTGCGGCTGAGCAAGGCCGGTGTGAACGTCATCGAGACCACCATCACGGCCCGCTCGCGTGCGGTCGGCCGCATGCTGGCGGACATCACGCTGCCGGCGAGCACCGTCCTCGCCGCGGTCGTCCGCGACGGCGGCCCCGTCGTACCGGCGCCCACGCTGGCCCTTCGGGCCGGGGACGAGATCCTCGTCGTCTCGCACGAGGCCACGGAGGACGAGGTGCACGCGGCGTTCCAGTGACCGCGCAGGAACGGCGGCCGTCGGCCGGGGACACCCCCGCCGGCGGCCGCCGATCGTGCGCGACCGTCACCGCAGCACGGGCCCCGCCAGCTGGAGGATGTCGTCGGAGGCGACGTCGTGCAGCCGGATGGCGAGGTCCTCCAGCGCACGGCTGGCGGCCAGTTCGTCGCCGACCTCGGGGATCGGGCGGTCGACCGGGTTCTTGCGGGCCACGCCCCGGCCGGTGACCGTCGCGGTGTCCCGGGTGGTGAGCACGGCCCGCGCGTGGGTCTCGTCGCCGTCCTCACTGATGAAGATCTGTACCGTCCACTGCTTGGCTTGCATCGTGATCACTCCCGGGCGGAGGGGTGAGGAGCAGGCACCCGGACGTACGGGTTCCTCCGCTCACCTCCCAGCCTGCGCCCCTGACGGGGGCCAGGACAGGGCCGAACGGCCCGCCGGCCGGGACGTCATGCCGAGGCCGCCGTGGCCCCCCGCGCGTCCTGTGCCACGGCGTCCTGCGGACCGGTGACCGGCTCGGTCCGGGCCGTCCCCGCGCCCTCGTCGAGCCGCAGTCCCGTGGCGGCCGAGAAGCAGTGCGCGGCGTCCGCCCGCACCACGACCCGGACCCGGGCCCCCTTGCCCTGCGTGGCGCGCCCGGGCAGCCGGACGACGACCGGCGCGCTGTCCCCGCCCACGCGTGCGGTGGCGTGCAGGTAGGCGACGGAGCCGGTGTCCTCGACCGCGTCGACGACGAGGTCCAGCGCGGGGGTCTTGTCGTCCTCCGGCGAGAGGATCCGGAACCGCTCGGGCCGGACGCCGAGCGTGATCTCGGTGGCCTCCTCCGCGGACGCGGACCGCAGGACGTCACGGGACAGCGGCACGGTCAGCCCGTCCAGCCGTACACCGTCCGACGTCAGCGGCAGCCGGAACAGGTTCATCGCGGGCGAGCCGATGAAGCCGCCGACGAACGTGTTGGCAGGCCGCTCGAAGACCTCCTTGGGCGTGCCCACCTGTTGCAGCACCCCGTCCTTGAGGACGGCCAGCCGGTCGCCCATGGTCATGGCCTCGACCTGGTCGTGGGTGACGTACACCGTTGTGGTGCCCAGACGGCGCTGCAGCACGGCGATCTGGGTGCGGGTCTGCACCCGCAGCTTGGCGTCCAGGTTGGACAGCGGCTCGTCCATCAGGAACACCCGCGGCTCGCGCACGATGGCCCGCCCCATGGCGACGCGCTGCCGCTGGCCGCCGGAGAGCGACTTCGGCTTGCGGTCGAGGTACTCCTGCAGGTCGAGGATGGCGGCGGCCTCCCGCACCCGTTCCCGTACCCGGGGCTTGGGCATGCGTGCGATCTTCAGGGCGAAGCCCATGTTGTCGGCCGTCGTCATGTGCGGGTACAGGGCGTAGTTCTGGAACACCATCGCGATGTCGCGGTCCTTGGGCGGCAGATGGGTCACATCCCGCTCGCCGATGCGGATCGTTCCGGAGTCGACGTCCTCGAGCCCGGCGAGCATGCGCAGGCTGGTCGACTTGCCGCAGCCGGACGGCCCGACCAGGACCATGAACTCCCCGTCGGCGATGTCCAGATCGAGGTCGCTGACCGCCGGGCGCTCCATGCCCGCGAAGCGGCGGGTGGCCTTCTCGAAGGTGACCGATGCCATGACCAACCCCTCCCGTGAATCTCCTACTGCGAGTCTGGAACGGTCGTCGGCGCCCGCACATGATCCGACCGTCCCCCTCCCCGGCCGATGGACCTCTTCATGTCGAAGAACTTCCGCCCGGCGGGAGGCCACTTGGCGGCCGAGAGCCTGAGGGGGGCGTCACGGTGGCACGCTCAGCCGGCGACGGTGCACGTCCAACGGGCGCCGTGGCGCGGGGCCGGGGCGACGGTGTGGCCGGTCGTCCCGGCAGCGGCGGGCGCGGGGACGGACCGCCGGTTGCCCGGCACCGTGACGACGGGGACCGTGGCCTGCTCCAGGCAGGCGCGCACGACCGCTCCCGCCGTGTGCTCGTCGTGCCCCCTGTGCGGGGTGCGCCCGAGCGCCAGCAGTACGGCGTCCTGCGCCTGCTGGACCAGGACGCGGGCCGGTGCCCCCTCGGCCACGACGGCTCGTACGGCGTCGTCGTCCTGCGGTCCGAAGACCTCGCGGAGCGTCGCGGTGAGCAATCGTGCCGCCCCGTCGCGCTGTTCGGCGGCCGTCGGCCGTGCCGTGGCCGGAGCGTAGGGGGCGAATCCGGGCCGTTGCCAGGCGTGCACGGCGACGACGGTGGCGTGCAGGGCCCGCGCCTGCCGGGCCGCCCAGCGCAGTGCCGCCACCGACGCCTCCGACCCGTCGACCCCGACCACGACACTGTTGCCGACCGCGCGTTCCGCCATGACAGCCCTCCTCGCCGGATGTTCCCCGGTGTCCCAGTCTCCCGGGGCGGCCCGTACGGGACTTGGGCCGAGTGGCTCCGTCACGGGCGCCGAACGGGTCGGTCGGTGCTGCGTCGGGAGCCGTACGGCCCAGTGCCGGGAGCGGGCCACGAGCGGACGCTGGATGCGGCACGAAGGGACGTGGCCGCGGGGCCGGGACGACCGGTCGAGGTCGGCCGGAGAGGAGACGAGGCGTCATGAACGGACCGGTTGTGGTGGGGGTGGGCGCGTCGCCGTCGAGCCTGGCCGCGGTGGAGACCGCCGCCTGGGAGGCCGAACGGCGGGGTGTGGGCCTGCGGTTGGCGCACGCCGTCGCGTGGCCCTCCGATCCCGTGGCGCCCGGTGTGCCGCCCTGGGACCCGGACGGCGCCGGCCTGCGCGCGTCGGCCGGGGGAGCGCTCGCCGAGGCCGAACGGCACGCGCGGCGGGTCTCACCCCGGCTGCCGATCACCAGTGAGGTGGCCGTCGGCGAGCCCGGGACGGTGCTGGAGTCCCAGTCGCGGGCCGCCTCGCTGGCGGTGGTCGGCGGCCGCCGCCAAGGCCGCTTCGGCGGGCTGCCGTTCGGCTCGGTCGCCGGCCGGCTCACCGCGCAGGGACGCTGCCCGGTGCTGGTCGTGCGCGGCAGGACGGGCCGCAGCGGCCCCGTCGTCCTGGCGTCCGACGACGCCTCGCCCGCGGCCCGCGCCGCGGCCGAGTTCGCCTTCGCCGAGGCCGCCCAGCGGGCCGCGGAACTGGTCGTCCTGCACACGCGCGGACACGGCCGTGACGGTTCCGCGGTGGTGGCCGAGCTGCGGCGCACCTACCCCGACGTCGTCGTGCGCCACCGGCGGATCCGGGGCCGCAACCGCCCGGTCGTCGTCGGAGCCAGCGCGGGCGCGCAGCTCGCCGTCGTGGGCGTTCCCACCCACACCGGCCTCACGGACACCCTGACCGGCTCACTGGGCCGAGCCCTCCTGCACCACGCCCCGTGCACCGTCGCGGTGGTCCCACCGGGAGCCCCGAAGAGGTGAACCTCAGTCCGTGCTCGGCGGCAGGTTCGTCGTGATTCCCGTGAGGATCAGGTCGATGCCGGCCGAGAACTCCTCGCGGTCGTCGTGCTCGCGGAGCCGGTCGGAGATGCTGCGGGTGAAGGCGTAGCGCTCGGGGTCCAGTTCCGACCATGCCCTCGCGACCGTATCCAGGAAGTCGGCGCGGTCCGTGCCGGGCCGTTGGGAGCGGGCGTTGGCGGCGTTCTGGCCGGCGACGCCGAGGATGTAGTTGAGCAGCGCCGACACCGCGGTGAACCGGGCCGCCTCGGGCACTTGGAGCGCCTCGACCTGCCGTCCGAGGCGTTCGAAGACCGACACCATCGGCGGCTGCCCGGGCGCGCGGGTCAACTGCGTGCCGACCCACGGATGGGCGTCGATCGCGTCGAACAGTCCGAGTGCGAGGGCCCGGATCACTTCCTGCGGCGAGGCGTCGGGGGTGCCGTCGTCGGCGAGGGCGTCGGCGACCACGGCATCGGTGGCGGCGGCCAGGAGTTCCGCCTTGCCCGTGACGTGCCAGTAGATCGCCCCGGGGCCGGTGGCCAGGCGTTCGGCCAGCGCGCGGAAGGTCAGGCCGCTCTCGCCCACCGCGTCGAGCAGTTCCACGGCGGCGCCGACGATGCGCTCCCGGGAGAGCGGTTCCTGCCGTCGGTCCGCACGGCGCGTCCTGGTTGCCATGGCGGCAGTCTAGCCGCATGGAACGCTGTTCCACCTTGACAATGACTGGAACGGCGTTCCAATCTGGGGTGACTGGAACGTCGTTCCAGTGTGCGAGCCGGGTGTCCGCCCGGCGTGACGCGCGGCCTCCCGGAAGGAACCCCATGACCACTCCCGTCACGATCATCGGCGCCGGGCTCGGCGGCCTCGTCCTGGCCCGCGTCCTGCACGTCCACGGCATCCCGGCCACGGTCCACGAGGCGGAGCGCTCACCGACGACACGCTCCCAGGGCGGCATGCTCGACATCCACGACCACAACGGGCAGCCGGCGCTGGGCGCGGCGGGCCTGTTCGAGGAGTTCCGCGGCCTGGTCCTGGAAGGCCGCCAGGCTCTGCGGGTCCTCGAACAGGACGGCACCGTCCTGTTCGAGCAGCCCGACGACGGCACGGGCGGCCGCCCCGAGGTGCAGCGCGGCGAACTGCGGCGGATGCTGCTCGACTCGCTCCCGGCCGGCACCGTCCGCTGGGGCCACAAGGCCGTCGGCGTCCGCGCCCTCGGCGGGGGACAGCACGAGGTGGCCTTCGCCGACGGCACCAGCGTCGCCACGAGCCTGCTGGTCGGCGCGGACGGCGCGTGGTCACGCGTCCGGCCCCTGCTCTCCACCGCCACGCCCCGGTACACCGGCATGTCGTTCGTCGAGACCTACCTCCTCGACGCCGACACCCGGCACCCCGCCGCCGCGAAGGCCGTCGGCGGCGGATCGCTCTTCGCGCTCGCCCCCGGGAAGGGCATCCAGGCCCACCGCGAGAGCGGCGGAACCCTCCACGCCTATGTGGCGCTCGCCCGGCCGCAGGAGTGGTTCGCCGCCGTCGACCTCACCGACCGCGCGGCGGCCACCGCCCGCGTCGCGGCGGAGTTCGAGGGCTGGGCACCGGAGCTCACCGCGCTGATCACCGACACCGACACCGCGCCGGTCCTGCGCCCCCTGCACGCGCTGCCGGCCGGGCACAGGTGGGACCGGGTACCGGGCGTGACCCTGCTCGGCGACGCCGCCCACCTCTCGCCCCCGAACGGTGAGGGAGCCAACCTGGCCATGTACGACGGCGCCGAACTCGGCCAGGCGCTCGCCGCCCGCCCCGACGACGTCGAGGCCGCCCTCACCGCGTACGAGCAGGCACTCTTCCCGCGCAGTGCCGAAGCCGCGACCGATGGCGCCCACCTGCACGGACTCCTCTTCGGGGACGACACCCCGCGGGGCCTGGTCGACATGTTCGCGGCCGCCTGATCGGCGATCCGCACGTGAGGTGTGTGGAGGCGGCGACACAGGGGACTTGGTGGTCACGTCGGGTGCGGCGCGCTCCCCCGGGGGGCCGGCCCGGCCAGGCTTCTCTGGTTCTGACACCGAGCCAGGGAAGCCGCCGCCGGGATTCAGGCGATGCCGCCCTGTTCGCAGATCATCCGGGCGACCTCCCGCAGCTTGACGTTGCGCTCCTGCGAGTAGCGGCGCAGCACGTCGAAGGCCTCGTCCTCGCCGAGGTGGTGGCTGCCCATGAGGATGCCCATGGCCTCGCCGATCACATGGCGGGTGGCCATGGCCTGCTCCAGCTGGGCATGTGTGCGGGCGCTGGAGAACGCGACCGCCGCGTGCGAGGCCAGCAGCCATCCCGCCAGCTCACTGGCCCCGGTGAACATGCCGGGCTTGCGGGAGTACAGGTTCAGCGCGCCGAAGTCCTCGTCCTCGGTGAACAGCAGGAAACCCATCATGCTGCCCACGCCGAGCCGGGAGGCCTGCGGGGCGAAGGCGGGCCAGCGCGGGTGCTGCCCGGTGAGATCGGCGATGCGCAGGACCCGCTCGCGCACCGTGCTGCGGGCGGTGTCGAAGCACGGCCCCTCGCCCAGCCGCTCCTGCAGCCGGTCGCTCTCGACCACGAGATCATCGGTGGGGGCCAACGTCTGCACTTTCCTGCCCTGCAGGACGAGGATGCCGGCGGCGTCACACCCTTGCACCAGCTCGACGGCGGAGGCCGTGATCCGCTCCAGCGTGGCACCGACGGAGTCCTGGGCCAGCAGATCCCGCGCCATGGCGGCCATCTGCTGCGCAAAGTGCGCCCACTCCACGCCGTCCGGCGCCTCCCGCGTCACCCGGACCCACTTCCCGACCCGATGCGCGCGGGCCCGCTCACCCGGATACGCCGGCCGCCGGGCCGGGCGTCGCGAACGTGTCCTGGTCCAGCGTCTGCGTCACGGTCCGCCGGGGCGAGGCGGGCCCCTGTGGGCCGTAGCCGAGGCGGAGCACCATCTGGGCGTGGACGCGCCCGTCCTCCGGGTCCCGGATCAGCTGGTCGCGCAGGTCGGGCCACTCCAGGGCCTGGTGGAGCAGCGAGGCGCGCACACCGTGCCGGGTGGCCACCAGCAGTACGTGCTGCAGGGCCTGGCCGGCCCGCAGCCAGTCAGCCCGCCGGTCGTGCGGGGTCGACAGCACGGCGAGCGTCGGCCGCTTCTCGAAGGCACGGGCGGCCAGTGTCGACGGGTGGAGATGGGCCCCGAAGTCCCGCATCGGGACATGGTCGCGGTAGTCCTGCGGGCCGACGGCGGCCGGCGGAATGCCGAGCGCCGACTCGTCCGGCTCACGGATCCACCGGCGGCTCTCCGCGGCCCGGTCGGCGTCGGCCCTGTTGCGGCGCTCCGCCTCCAGCGTCACCCGCAGCAGCCGCTCGGTCTCGGCGGTCTCCGGGCTGCTGAGCAGGGCGCCCTCCGCGTGCGCGGCCTCCGCCAGCTCGTGGTGCAGGGCGGTGGGCAGCGGCCGGTCGGAGAACGGGAAGCGGCTGCTGCGCCGGTGCCAGAGCGCTTCGTAGAGCTCGGTCGGCGGCGTGAAGCGGGCCGGGCCGCCCAGCCGGACGGAGGCGAGGAGTTCGGGTTCGCCGGGCCGGGGCAGCAGCCGGGTCACCGGGGCCCAGCCGAAGTGCGCCACCGCCAGCCGCAGGTTGAACAGCGCGCAGCCGACCGACACGTGCAGGGCCCGCCCGGAGGGGTCGAGGTGGCGCAGTCCGCGGTCCTGCGCGGCGCGGATCTCCAGGGTGAGCGTGTCCGGGTCGAGCCGGAACCGCCAGGGCTGGGTGTTGTGGATGGAGGGGGCGGCCACGGCAGCCGAGATCAGCTTCTCCAGGGTCGCCACGTCGAGCAGCGCGGTGGACATGGGGGCCTCCTCCCCGCCCGATGACCGAGGGCGGTGGAACGGGTCGTTGACCCTGTCCAGGGTGGTCCCGACGGGGACCTCGGGGCAGGGGCCGTAAGGCCTCGAATCCCGCCGTACGGCCCCGCCCGGTTCAGCGGGTGTGCGACGCGCCCTGCTCGGGCTGCTCCAGATGCGAGGCGAGCACCGCCGCCTGCACCCGGCGCTGCACGCCCAGCTTGGCCAGCAGCCGCGAGATGTGGTTCTTGACGGTCTTCTCCGACAGGTACAGCTGCTTGCCGATCTCCCGGTTGGTCAGGCCGTCCCCGATGAGAGTGAGGATCTCCCGCTCGCGCGGGGACAGGCTCGCCAGCTCGGGGGAGACCTCGGGGGCCTCGGCCGGCTCGGTGCGCAGTGACCGCATCAGCCGGGCCGTGGTCGCCGGGTCGAGCATCGACTGGCCCGAGGCGACCGTGCGGACCGCCGAGACCAGGTCGGAGCCCTTGATCTGCTTGAGCACGTACCCCGACGCCCCTGCCATGATCGCGTCCAGCAGGGCGTCCTCGTCGTCAAACGAGGTCAGCATCAGCACCGCCAACTCCGGCATACGGCTGCGCAGCTCACGGCAGACGGAGATGCCGTCGCCGTCGGGGAGCCGCACGTCCAGGACGGCCACGTTCGGCCGGACCGCGGGCGCGCGCACCAGGGCGTGCTCGACGTTCTCGGCGTCACCGACCACGCTGATGTCCGGCTCGGCGTCCAGCAGGTCCGCGAGGCCGCGGCGGACGACCTCGTGGTCGTCGAGCAGGAAGACGCGGATGGGATCCTGCGCCGTGAAGGTGCGTGCCTCGGTCATGTCGACCTCTCGTTCCCCTGATGTGAGACGGACTGCGGGCCGTCTGTGCTGAAGATCATGACTCGCCGGGGCCGGAGGCACTAGGGCCGACCGGCCCCACCGAACCATGACTCCCCATCAAAGCTCCCCCGAGGGCGCAGCCGCAATCCTCTCCCGTCCGAGATCGATAGGTGAGACCTTTTAGGTGTGTCCGTCCCATTGCGCCCTGAGGGGGTGTGACCGATGCGGAACGTGAGAGCCGGCAAGGTCCTGGGGTGGCGCTGGCGTGACAATCCGCTGCGGCGGCGCAGTGACGTGCTGGAGGCCTGGATCGTCCTGGCCGCCTGGACGCTCGCCGCGGTCCTGGCGGCGCTCGCCGGGATCCTCGGCGCGCAGCTGTCGGAGCGCGCGGCCGAGCGGGACCGGGCGGGCCGTGAGCCCGTCTCCGCGGTGCTGGTCCGCATCCTGCCGGGCGGCGCCCCCGACGCGGTCACCGGCGTGCGCTATGACCGGGCCCTGGCGACCGTACGCTGGCGGGACGGGGCCGGGACCGAGCGGACCGGCACGATGGAGGTCGCCCCCACGATCAGGGCCGGCAGCAGGGTGCGGGCCTGGACGGACGGCCACGGCCATCTGCTGTCCAAGCCCGTGGGACCCGCGGAGGCGACGACCCGCGCGGTACTGGCGGGCACCGGGGCCGCAATGACCGCGGGCCTGCTGGCCCTCGTCGGCGGGCGGCTGGTGCGGCTGCGCGTGCAGCGGCGCGCCACGGAGGCGTGGGGCACCGAATGGGAGCGGATCGACGGCCGCTGGGGGCACACCACCGGCTGATCAGCCGGCGGGGTCCGGCCCGTCGAGGGCGAACCGCACGTCCACGACCCCCTCGACCGACCGCACCATGCGTGCGGCCACCGGCACCAGCGAGGTGTCGGCGACGTGGCCGCCGAGCGTCACCACACCGTCGCGGACCTCCACGCGCACGGTCGAGGCGGAGGCGGGGAAGAGGTAAGTCACCACGTCCCGGCGCACCTCCTCGGCGATCTCCTCGTCGTCGCGCAGGAAGACCTTCAGCAGATCGGCCCGGCTGACGATGCCGACCAGCCGCCCGGACGCGTCGACGACGGGCAGCCGCTTGACCCGGGCCCGCGCCATCTCCCGCGCGGCCTGCGCGAGTGTCGCGTCCGGGGCCACGGTGAGGGCGGGGGAGGTCATCAGTTCGCCGGCCGTGACCGAACCGGCCTTGAGGAGGTCGGACAGCCGCCGCAACTGGGTGTAGCGGTCGGGGTCGCTGTCGCGGAACTCCTCCTTGGGCAGCATGTCGGCCTCGGAGACGATCCCGACGACCGCTCCCGTGCCGTCCACGACCGGAAGAGCGCTCACCCGGCGCTCCTGCATGGTGCGCACGATGTCCTTGAACGCCGCTCCGACGTCCACCACCGCGACGGCACTGGTCATCACGTCCCCGACGAGGCGCGGCGAGCCGTGCCCGTCGGTTCCGCGGCCGGTACGGTCCTCATGGTCCTGGCGCGTGGTCATCGCATGCCTCCGCTGCCGTACGGGCCGTACAGGTCCAGCAGCCGGGTGCGGGCCGCCTGCAGCCGGTGCGCCACGATTTGGCCCACCCACTCGGCGACGGTCCGGCCGAACTCCGCGTCCCGCTTGCACTCGGCCCGCACGTCCGCGGCGTCGAACTCGTAGGCGCGCAGCGGGGTGACCGCCTCGGCGCCCAGATGCCAGGTGTGCGGCGGGTAGAGCCAGGACCAGCCGAGCAGTTCGTTGTGGCCGAGGGAGTCGATCACGGCCGCCTGACGGCCCGGCACGCGCAGATCGAGATCGACGGTGCCGGTACGGATGATCCAGAACCGGTCGGCGTGGCCACCCTCCTCGAAGAGCCTGGCGCCCTCGGCAAACGACACCTCGCGAGCCATCCGCATCAGCCGCTCCCGGTACTCGGGAGACAGGGCCCGCGGCATGCTCGACGTTGCGGGAGCGTTCATGGCGTGCCTCCACTCAGGCGTACGGAACTGCCACCTCCAGGGTCTCGGCGGCCCCCTGCCGCGGCCATGGGCCACCCGGCCCCAGCTGCGGGCCACCCGGCCGATCAGTGCTCGCGGCTCCACTCGCGGTAAGCGGTCACGGCGGTCGGCAGGGTGGGGAAGATCAGGTCCCGGCCCACCGTCTCCGCCAGCCCGTACGCCTCCAGGTCGTCCAGGAGGTCCTGCTTGACCCGGGCCAGCGCGAAGACGACGCCGCGGCGCGTCAGCTCGCGCCGCAGCGCGTCGACGGCGTCCAGCGCGGTGATGTCCACCTCCACGTTCGCCTCGGTGTTGAGCACGAACCAGCGCACCGGCCGGATCTGTTCGTCCACGGCGGCCAGGGCGCGGCGGTGGAAGTCCTGCGCGTTCGCGAAGAACAGCGGGGAGTCGTAGCGGTAGACGAGCAGGCCCGGGATCGTGCGGGCCTGCGGGTAGTCGTCCACGTCGTGCATGCCGGCCACCCCGGGCACCAGCCCCTCGACGGCGTCGTGCGGGCGCGCGACCCGGCTGAGCAGCTCGGCCACGGACAGGCCGACGGCGACCAGTACGCCGTAGAGGATGTCCAGGGTCAGCACGCCGGCCAGGCAGCCGAGCGCCAGGAGCAGTTCGCGGCGGCGGAAGGAGGCGAGTCTGGTGAAGCCCGCCAGATCGATCATGCGGACGGCCGCGTAGACGACGAGGGCGCCCAGCACCGCCGCGGGGGTACGGCTCAGCAGGGGGCTCAGGAACATCAGCACGCACAGCACCAGCGCGCCCGCCACCAGCGAGTACGCCTGGCTGCGGGCGCCCGCCGAGGCGGCGAGCGCGGTCCGGCTGGCGCTGCTGCTGACCGGGAAGCCGTGCAGCAGGCTCGCGCCGATGTTGGTCGAGCCGAGCGCCAGGAACTCCTGGTCGGCGTCGAGCGGGGGCGCGTCGTCGTCGGGCCCGGGGAAGGCGCGGGCGGTGAGCACGAAGTCCGTGTAGGCGACGATCAGCACGCCCAGCGCCGGCAGCACCAGAGACGGCAGCTCGGCCGGATCGGGCAGCGCGAACGAGGGCAGTCCCGACGGCACCGCGCCGATGACCTTGATGCCGAACCGGTCGTCGAGGTCGAACACGGCCACCGCCGAGGTGCCCAGCGCGACGGCCAGCAGCGGCCCGGGCACCGCGCGGGACAGCCGGGGCACCGTGAACAGGAACGCGATCGTCAGCGCCGAGAACAGCACGGTGGCCGTGTGCGCCTGCCCCAGGTGCCGTACGAACGACCACAGTTGGGCGAAGAACACCGAACCGGTCGTGGGCACGCCGGTCAGCCGGGGCAGCTGGTCCATGATCATGATCAGGGCCACGCCCGCGAGGTAGCCGATCAGCACCGGGCGGGAGAGCAGATCGGCGACGAAACCCAGACGCAGGACGCGGGCCGCCACGCACAGCAGGCCCACGGTGAGGGCGAGACAGGCCGCCAGCTCGGCGTAGCGGCCCGGGGCGCCGCCCGCGAGCGGACCCACCACGGTGGCCGTCATCAGCGCCGTCGTCGACTCCGGGCCCACCGACAGCAGCCTCGAGGAGCCCAGCAGCGCGTACAGGGCGAGCGCGGGCAGGATGGCCCACAGCCCGGCGACCGGCGGCAGACCGGCCACGCCCGCGTAGGCCATCACCTGCGGCACGAGATACGCGGCCACCGTCAGGCCCGCCAGCAGGTCGCCGCGCAGCCAGGAACGGCGGTACCGGGACAGCGCCACGAGTCCGGGCGTCAGGCGGCGCCACGCGCGTACGTGCCCGCTCCAGCCCCGCGACATGGGCGTTGTGTCGTCACACTCCCTCAGCATCCACCGAGAATCGGCCATTCGCCCCGCCGCGGGGAAGGGCCCCGGCCCCGCGAGGCCCGACAGGACCTGCGCGAAAAGCCGTTCGGCCCCGCGCGCCCCGACCATCGGCACCGTGCGCTGCGGACCGGCCCGGAGCAGCGTCGGGAACGTGGACGCCCTCGGGCACCGGGCCGTGGCGACACGGCGCGGGCGTCCGGCACCGCCGATCGGCTCGATCCGGGCCCCGGTTCGGTCGGCCGGCGCACGGCAGCCGCCGTGCCCGGCCGTACGGGAGCGCCGGCCGGTGCGCCCCGGCGGAGCGGTCGTCCACCGGCGGGCTGCCGGCGCGTGGTCGTCCCCCGTACAGCCGGCCCGCCGAGCGCGGGAGGGGCGGCGGATCCCGGACTCACGGGACCCGCCGTTCCGCATGGCCGTTGGGCCGGTCGGTCCCGGTTGAGGAAAAGCGGCCCCTGCAGCCGGGCCGCCTCCCGGCCCGACGCTGGACACAGATACCCGATCAGGAGGCAGCATCATGGTCCGCACCGTTGTCGCAGGTCTCGACGGCTCACCCGAAAGCCGCGCCGCGGCCGAGTGGGCGGCGCGCGAGGCGAAGCTGCGTGGTCTTCCCCTGAAGATCGCGCACATCTGGGAGCCCGTGCCCGCTCCGATGGCCCAGGCCCCCCTGCTCGGTGCCGAGACCCAGCAGCACTGGACCGAGCGCATCCCGCGGGAGGCCGCCGAAGGCCTCCGGCTGCGCCACCCCGGCCTCGAGGTCACCATCGAGCACTCCACCGGCCAGCCCGCCGAGATCCTGGCGAAGGCCGCCGAGGAGGCCGAACTGCTCGTGCTCGGCTCCCGCGGACTGAGCGGCATCGGCGGCTTCCTGGTCGGCTCCGTCGGCCTCGCCGTCGTCGCGCACGCCGCCCGGCCGGTCGTGCTGGTCCGTGCCGGGGAGCAGGCCGCCGACGAGCACCGGGCGGACCCGGTGGGCATTCCGTCCGCCGCGACCCCCTACCTGCCCGTCCTGCTCGGCCTCGACCCCGCCCACGCCGACGACTCCGTCATCGAGTTCGCCTTCGACGCTGCCGCCCGCCGCTCCACCGGCCTGCGGGTCGTGGCGGGCTGGAACCTGCCGCCCTACTACACCTACGGCCTGTCCGTGGACCCGGACTTCGACCGGGAGGTCGGCCGCCAGCAGGCCACCGCCCTGGCCGCGGCCCTGCGCCCGTGGCGGCTGAAGTACCCGGACGTCGAGGTCGTCGAGGAGTCCCGGGCGGGCAGCGCCGCCACCTTCCTGATCGACGGCTCCGCCGACGCCTCCCTGGTCGTCGTCGGCCGACGCACCCGCCGCAGCCCGCTGGGCCCGCACATCGGCCCCGTCGCCCACGCCGTCCTGCACCACGCCAAGGCCCCCGTCGCCGTCGTCGCCCACGACTGACGTCCCCCCCGACACCCCGAGGAGCAACAACCATGAAGGCAGCGGTCGTCCGAGCGTTCGGTGAACCCCTGGTCATCGAGGAACGCCCCGACCCCGAGCCCGGCCCCGGCCAGGTCCGCATCCGGCTGGAGGCCTCCGGCCTGTGCCACACCGACATCCACGCCGCCCACGGCGACTGGCCGGTCAAGCCGAACCCGCCGTTCGTGCCCGGCCACGAGGGCGTCGGCCTCGTCGAGGAAATCGGCGACGGCGTCACCCACCTGAGCGTCGGCCAGCGGGTCGCCGTGCCGTGGCTCGGGCGGGCGTGCGGGCGGTGCGAGCACTGCCTGTCCGGCTGGGAGACGCTGTGCGAGCAGCAGATCAACACCGGCTATGGCTGCGACGGCGGGTACGCCGAGAAGATGCTGGCCTGGGCCGACTACGCGCAGCCCGTGCCCGAGGGGGTCAGCGCCCTGGAGGCCGCCCCGCTGACCTGCGCCGGCGTCACCACCTACAAGGCGCTCAAGGTCGCCGACGTGCGGCCCGCCCAGCTCGTCGCCGTCTCCGGCGTCGGCGGGCTCGGCCATCTGGCCGTGCAGTACGCGAAGATCGCCGGCGCCACCGTCGCCGCGATCGACGTCACCGACGACAAGCTCGAACTGGCCGCCGAACTCGGCGCGGACATCGTCATCGACGCCCGCAAGGAGGACGTCGGCGCGGTCCTCAAGCGGCACGGCGGCGCCCATGCCGCGATCGCACTCGCGGTGAACCCGGCCGCCTTCGAGGCCGTCAACGCGGGGTTGCGGCGCGGCGGAAAGCTCGTCATGGTGGCCTTGCCGGCCCACGGCACCATCCAGGTGCCGATCTTCGACACCGTCCTCAACGGCACCTCGGTGATCGGCTCCATCGTCGGCACCCGGCAGGACCTCGCCGAGGTCTTCCGGCTGCACGCGGACGGCCGCACCAAGGTCATCTACGAGACCCGGCCCCTGCAGAGCGTGAACGAATCGATCGACGAGGTCCTGCGCGGCCAGGTCAAGGCGCGCATCGTGTTCGATCTCGGCACGGGAAGGTGAGCACCATGGAACTGCCCCTGGTCGTGGGGGCCGACGGCTCCGAACCCAGTCTGCGCGCCGTGGACTGGGCGGCCGACGAGGCAGCGCTGCGCGGAGTGCCGCTCCGGGTGGTGTACGCCTCGCTGTGGGAACGCTACGAGGGCCACGCGCTCGCCGAGGACCTCGGCAAGCCGTCCGACGAGGTCATGGCCGAGGACGTCGTCGGCAACGCCGTCGAACGCGCGCTGCGCCGGCACCCCGGGCTCCCGGTCACCGGCGAGGTGCTGCCCGAGGAGCCGGAGTACGCCCTGGTCCGCGAGGGGCGCAACGCCACCGCGCTGGTGGTCGGCACCCGCGGCCGCAGCGGCATCGCCGAGATGCTCCTCGGCTCCGTCAGCCTCGCCGTCGCAGCCCACGCCGACTGCCCGGTGATCGTGCTGCGCGGCAGCCACGACAACCGCGCCCAGCCCGCGACCCACGGGCGCGTCCTGGTGGGCGTCGGTGAGGACGGCAAGGACTCGGCCGCCGTGCGCTTCGCCTACGACGAGGCCCGGCGCCGCGGGGTGCCCGTGGAGGCCGTACGGGCCTGGCGGTGCCCGGCGCACGAGACCACCGACCACCCGTTGATGGCCGGCGAACCCGCCCGGCTGCACGAG
Organism: Streptomyces sp. SLBN-31; assembly: GCF_006715395.1. Classification (NCBI taxonomy): domain Bacteria; kingdom Bacillati; phylum Actinomycetota; class Actinomycetes; order Kitasatosporales; family Streptomycetaceae; genus Streptomyces; species Streptomyces sp. SLBN-31. The sequence continues at coordinate 837,866 of NZ_VFNC01000002.1, read as the reverse complement.
GAGCGGGCCGTCGAGGCCCTGGAGGAGGCACTGCGGGACGCCCCGGAGGACGTCGACGTGCGCCGCCGCACCGTCGAGGGCAACGCCCGCCGGGTGCTGGTGGACCTCTCCCACCACGCCGACCTGCTCGTCGTCGGCGCCCGGCGCCGGGAAGGACACCTCGGGCTCCAGCTCGGCCGCGTCGCGCACGCGGCACTGCACCACTCCGCCTGCCCGGTCGCCGTCGTACCACAGCCGGCGTGAGTGCCTTACAGGCCCGCCGCGTGATCCGGGACGTAGTTCTGCAGGTCGCGCGGCGGGCGCACATATCCGGTCGACGCCGGGCGGGCGGGCAGCTTCAGCACCGCCGGCGGCACCTCGTGGTACGGCAGCGAGCCCAGCAGATGGGCGATCATGTTCAGCCGGGCGCGCCGCTTGTCGTCGCTCTCGACCACGTACCACGGCGCCTCGGTGATGTCGGTGTGCACCAGCATCTCGTCCTTGGCCCGGGAGTAGGCCTCCCAACGGGTGATCGATTCCAGGTCCATGGGCGACAGCTTCCAGCGCCGCAGCGGGTCCTCCAGCCGGCGCCGGAAGCGTTCCTGCTGCTCCCGGTCGCTGACCGAGAACCAGTACTTGCGCAGCAGGATCCCGTCCTCGACCAGCATCCGCTCGAAGATGGGGCATTGGCGCAGGAAGAGCTGGTACTCCTCCTTGGTGCAGAAACTCATCACGTGCTCGACGCCGGCCCGGTTGTACCAGGACCGGTCGAACAGCACGATCTCCCCGGCGGCCGGCAGATGCTCGACGTACCGCTGGAAGTACCACTGGGTGCGCTCGCGCTCCGTCGGCTTGGGCAGTGCCGCGATCCGCGCCACACGGGGATTGAGGTGCTCGGCCACGCGCTTGATCGTCCCGCCCTTGCCCGCCGCGTCCCGGCCCTCGAAGACGACGACCAGACGCGCGCCCTGCGCCCGGACCCACTCCTGCAGCTTCACCAATTCCGTCTGCTGGCGCAGCAGTTCCTTCTCGTACGCCTTGCGCGGCAGCTTTTCCGCCTTCTTGCCGGCCATGCCGCCTCTTCCCCTCGATGACTTGTGGAGTCACTCATGCCCAAGGTCGAACACCAGGACGCCACCGTACTGACCGACGACGAGGTGCGCACCCTGGACGCCCACTGGCGGGCCGCCAACTACCTGGCCGCCGGACAGATCTACCTGATGGCCAACCCCCTGCTGCGCGAGCCCCTGCGGCCCGAGCACATCAAGCCGCGGCTGCTCGGCCACTGGGGCACCTCGCCCGGCCTGAACCTCGTCTACACCCACCTCAACCGCGTCATCAGGGCCCGCGATCTGGACGCCCTGTGCATCTGGGGCCCCGGCCACGGCGGCCCCTCCGTCCTGGCCAACTCCTGGCTGGAGGGCACCTACAGCGAGACGTACCCGGACGTCACCCGCGACGGGGACGGCATGGAGCGGCTGTTCCGGCAGTTCTCCTTCCCCGGCGGGGTGCCCAGCCATGTCGCGCCGGAGACGCCGGGCTCCATCCACGAGGGCGGTGAGCTCGGGTACTCCCTCTCGCACGCCTACGGCGCAGCCTTCGACAACCCGGACCTGGTGGTCACCTGCGTGATCGGCGACGGCGAGGCGGAGACCGGCCCGCTGGCAGCCTCCTGGCACTCCAACAAGTTCCTCGACCCGGTGCGCGACGGCGCCGTCCTGCCGATCCTGCACCTCAACGGCTACAAGATCGCCAATCCGACCGTGCTGGCGCGCCTGCCGGAGCACGAACTGGACGAACTGCTGCGCGGCTACGGCCACGCTCCCCTCCACGTCACCGGCGACGACCCCATCACCGTCCACCGCGCCATGGCGAAGGCCCTCGACGAGGCACTGGACCGCATCGCCCTGCTGCAGAACTCGGCCCGCGAGGGCGGGGTCACCGAACGCCCGCGCTGGCCCGTCATCGTGCTGCGCACCCCCAAGGGCTGGACCGGCCCCGCCGAGGTCGACGGCCTGCCGGTGGAGGGCACCTGGCGCGCCCACCAGGTCCCGCTGGCCGGCGTCCGGGAAAACCCCGATCACCTGCGGCAGTTGGAGACCTGGCTGCGCTCCTACCACCCCGAGAGCCTCTTCGACGCCGACGGCCGGCCCGTCGCCGACGTCCTCGCCTGCGTCCCCGACGGCGACCGCCGGCTGGGCGCCACCCCGCACGCCAACGGCGGCGTCCTCCTGCGCGAGCTGCCCGTCCCCTCCCTGGACCGCTTCGCCGTACCGGTCGACAAGCCCGGCACCACCCTGCACGAGCCGACCCGGATCCTCGGCGACCTCCTGCAGGAGATCATGAAGGACACCTCGCACCGCCGCGACTTCCGTCTCGTCGGCCCCGACGAGACGGCCTCCAACCGGCTGCAGGCCGTCTTCGACGCCAGCGGCAAGGCCTGGCAGGCGATCGTGCTCCCGGTCGACGAACACCTCGACCGGCACGGCCGGGTGCTGGAGATCCTCTCCGAACACACCTGCCAGGGCTGGCTGGAGGGCTATCTGCTGACCGGCCGGCACGGACTGTTCTCCTCCTACGAGGCGTTCGTGCACATCGTCGACTCCATGGTCAACCAGCACATCAAGTGGCTGAAGACATCCAGGGAGCTGCCCTGGCGGGCACCCATCGCCTCCCTCAACTACCTGCTCACCTCGCACGTGTGGCGCCAGGACCACAACGGCTTCTCCCACCAGGACCCCGGCTTCGTCGACCACGTCCTGAACAAGAGCCCCGAGGTCGTCCGCGTCTATCTGCCGCCGGACGCCAACACCCTGCTCTCGGTGGCCGACCACGCGCTGCGCAGCAAGGACTACGTCAACGTGATCGTGGCCGGCAAGCAGCCCTGCTTCGACTGGCTCTCCATGGACGCCGCCCGCGCCCACTGCGCCCGCGGCGCCGGCATCTGGGACTGGGCCGGCACCGAGAACGGCGGCGAGCCGGACGTCGTCCTGGCCTGCGCCGGCGACGTGCCCACTCAGGAGGTCCTGGCGGCCGCCCAGCTGCTGCGCCGCAACCTGCCCGACCTCGCCGTCCGCGTGGTCAACGTCGTCGACATGGCCCGCCTGATGCCCCGCGAGGAGCATCCGCACGGCATGAGCGACTTCGAGTACGACGGCCTGTTCACCAAGGACAAGCCGGTGATCTTCGCCTACCACGGCTACCCGTGGCTGATCCACCGGCTCGCCTACCGCCGCACCGGGCACAAGAACCTGCACGTGCGCGGCTACAAGGAGTCCGGCACCACGACCACGCCGTTCGACATGGTCGTCCGCAACGACCTCGACCGCTACCGGCTGGTCATGGACGTCATCGACCGCGTCCCCGGACTCGCCGTGCGCGCCGCCGCCGTACGCCAGCAGATGGCAGACGCCCGCACTCGCCACCAGGCGTGGATCCGTGAGCACGGCACCGATCTGCCCGAGGTCGCCGACTGGGGCTGGAACGCCTGACAGGGCCCGGATCGGGGGCCGACCGGCCCTCGATCCGCCCCCGGACAGCCCATGGGAGCGCGGCCCGTTCCGCTGGACCCTCGAAGTGTCAACAGACGTGGAAGGGATCCGCGATGTCGCACGACGCTCTCAGCAGGCCCCAGGTCCACGCCCTGCTCGCGGACGGCACCACCGTGTGCATCCGCGAGGTACGGCCCGGCGACCACGAGCAGCTGCGGGGTTTCTACGAGGAGATGTCCCCGGAGAACCTCAGGCTGCGGTTCTTCGCCATCAGCCGGCGCTCCGGCGAGATGGCCGCCGACCGGGCCTGCGCCACGTCCCACCCCGGATACCGGGCCCTGGTGGCCGAGACCCAGGGCCGCGTCATCGGCCTCGCCGAGTACGACACCTCCGGCGCCGGCCAGGAGGCGGAGATCTCCATCGCGGTCGCCGACACCCTGCACCACCGGGGCGTCGGTACCCTGCTGACCGAGCACCTGGTCTCGGCCGCCCGCGCCGAGGGCATCACGGCCTTCAAGGCCGACGCCCTGTGCGAGAACCACGAGATCCTGCGGCTCTTCGCCGACCTCGGTCTGCACACCGCCCGCCACTTCGACGGCCCCGAGGTGCGCTGCACCATCGAGCTCGACGAGAGCGAGAGCTACCTCACGGCCGTGGAGGAGCGGGGCAGGGCCGCCGACGTCGCCAGCCTCCAGCCCCTGCTGCGCCCGGACGCGGTGGCCGTCGTCGGCGCCGGCCGCAAACCGGGCTCCGTGGGCCGCGCCATCCTGCACCACCTGCACTCCGGCGGCTTCACCCGGCGCCTGTTCGCCGTCAACCCCGCCGCCACCTCCATCCTCGGCGTCCCCTCCTACCCCTCCGTCGCCGCCCTGCCCAGGACACCCGACCTCGCGGTCCTCGCCGTACCGGCGACCGCGGTGGCCGAGACCGCCGAGGAGTGCGGCAAGGCGGGCGTACGCACCCTCCTCGTCGTCACCGCGGGCCTCGACGCCGACCAGGCGGCCGCGCTGCTGACCGCCTGCCGCACCTACGGCATGCGCCTCGTCGGCCCCAACTGCCTCGGCGTGACCAACACCGACCCGGAACTGCGCCTGGACGCCACCTTCGCCGCCGGCCACCCGCGCCCCGGCACCGCGGGCGTCGCCGTGCAGGCCGGGGGAGTGGGCATCGCCCTCCTCGACGGCATGTCCCGGCTCGGCATCGGTGTCTCCTCCTTCGTCTCGCTCGGCGACAAGTTCGACGTCAGCGGCAACGACCTGCTCCAGTGGTGGGAGAGCGACGGCCGCACCGACCTCGCCCTGCTCCACCTGGAGTCCTTCGGCAACCCCCGCGCCTTCTCCCGCACCGCCCGGCGGGTGACCCGCCGGATGCCGGTGCTGACCGTCGACGCCGGACGCACCGACGCGGGCCGCCGCGCGGCCGCCTCGCACACCGCGGCCGCCGCCACCCGCACCATGACCCGAGGCGCGCTGTTCACCCAGGCCGGCATCACCGCCACCCGCTCGGTCGGCGAACTCCTGGAGGCCGCCGCCCTCATGCACGCCCAGCCGCTGCCCGCCGGACCCCGCGTCGCCATCGTCACCAACGCGGGCGGCGCCGGTGTGCTCGCCGCCGACGCCTGCGCGGAGGCCGGGCTGATCCTGCCCGCGCCGACCCCGCAGCTCGTCGACGACCTGCTCGCCGTCCTGCCCGAGGGCGCGGCCGTGGGCAACCCCGTCGACGCCACCGCCGCCGTCGGCGAGGAACAGCTCATGGAGTGCGTGGAGCGGATCATGCGCAACGGCGGAGTCGACGCCGTCCTCGTCGCCCTCGTCCCCACGGCGGTCGCCGCGGCGACCGGCGACGACCTCGTCCGGGCCCTCACCCGAGCCCCCGGCCGACGGGCCAAGCCGATCGCCGCGGTACGGCTCGAACAGGCGCTGCCCGTCGAGCTGCTGGCCACCGCGGACGGCGGTGCCGTCCCCGCCTACGCCGAACCCCAGGCCGCCGCGCGGGCGCTGGCCCACGCGGCACGCCGCGCGGCCTGGCTGGCCCGCCCCGCAGGCACCGTCCCCGCCCCGGCGGACGTCGACACCGCCCGCGCCCACGCGGTCGTCGAGGCCTACCTCGACGCCCACCCCGACGGCGGCTGGCTCGATCCCCGCGTCTGCGCCGAACTCCTCGGCTGCTACGGCATCCCGCTGTCGCCCTGGGCCTGGGCGGAGACCGAGGACGACGCCGTCCTCGCCGCCGACCGGCTGCGCGGCGCCGACGGCCGGGTGGTCATGAAGGGACACTGGCCGGGGCTGCTGCACAAGAGCGTCGAACACGCCGTCCACCTCGACCTGCGCGGCGACTCGCAGGTACGGGCCGCGTTCCGCGACCTGGAGACCCGGTTCGCCGGCCGGCTGACGGGCGTGGTCGTACAGCCCCTGGCCGCGCGCGGCACCGAACTGTTCGCCGGCGTCGTCCAGGACCAGGTCTTCGGACCGCTCGTCCTGTTCGGACTCGGCGGCACCGCCACCGAGATCCTCGCCGACCACGCGGCACGTCTGGCCCCGCTCACCGACCACGACGTGCACGACCTGATCACCGCCCCCCGCTGCGCCCCGCTGCTGTTCGGGGCGAGCGGCGAGCGGCCCGCCGACCTCGAAGCCCTCGAACAGCTGCTGCTGCGGCTGTCCCGGATGGCGAGCGACCTGCCGCAGCTGGCCGAGGCCGACTTCAACCCCGTACTCGCGTCACCGGGCGGCGTCAGCGTGCTCGATGCGCGGGTGCGCCTGCTGCCCAGCAGGCAGCAGGACCCCTATCTGCGCCGGCTGCGCTGAGGAGGAGAAGCCATGAAGCACAACAAGGTCGGCTCCGTCATGACCACGGACGTCGTCCGCGCCGAGTACGGAACCCCCTTCAAGGAAGTGGTCCGGCTGCTCGGTGAGAACCGCATCAGCGGACTGCCGGTGGTGGACGAGGACGAGAAGGTCATCGGCGTCATCTCCGAGACCGACCTCATGATCCGGCAGGCCGACACGCCGGACCCCTACGAGCAGCCCCGGCACCACCCGCTCGCCGCCCTGACCCGGGAGAGCCGCACCCGCAAGGCCAAGGCCCGCGCCCGCACCGCCGGCCAGCTGATGACCGAACCGGCCGTCACCGTGCACGCGGACGACACCATCGTCGAGGCCGCCCGCACCATGGCCCTGCACCATGTGGAACGGCTGCCCGTCCTGGACGAGGAGCAGCGGCTCGTCGGCATCGTCACCCGCCGCGACCTGCTCCAGGTCTTCCTGCGGCCCGACTCCGAGATCCGCAACGAGGTCGTCGGCGAGGTCATCGTCCGCGCCCTGTGGCTCCCCGAGCGCAGCATCGACGTCTCCGTGGTCGAGGGCGTGGTCACGCTCGCCGGACACATGGAACGCAAGAGCGAGACGGAGATAGCCGTCTCCATGACCCGTCAGATCGACGGAGTGGTCGCCGTCGTCGACAAGCTCACCTTCCGTCTGGACGACTCGCACGTCCGGCCGGCCGAGGAGTCCGCCATGCACGGCGTCGCCGACGACTGGATGCGCAAGCTGTGACGTGAGAGGAGGCGGACCCCATGCCCGAGAACGTGCTGGTCGCCTATGGAACGACGAACGGATCGACCGCGGGGATCGCCGAGGCGGTGGCCGACGTCCTGCGCAGGGAGGGCCTCGTCGTGGACACGGCGTCCGCGGCCACGGTCACCGACGTGACGTCGTACGACGCCTTCGTGGTCGGCGGCGCCCTGTACGCCGGGCGCTGGCACCGCGACGCCCGCCGCTTCGTGCGCCGGCACCGGCGGGTCCTGGCCGAGCGGCCGGTGTGGCTGTTCAGCAGCGGCCCGCTCGACGCCTCGGCCTCCGAGAAGGACATCCCGCCCGTGCCCTGGGTGCGGCGCGCCGTGGACAAGCTCGACGCCCGCGGCCACGTCACCTTCGGCGGCTGCCTGCAGGAGGGCGCCAAGGGGCGCATCGCCCGGATGATCATCCGCAACGGGAAGGGCGGTGACTTCCGCGACTTCCCCGAGATCGAGGCGTGGGCGGCCGGGGTCGCCGACGAACTGGTCAAGAAGGAGCAGACGACCTGAGAGAAGACCCTCCCCAAGGAGGCGCATCATGAACATCCGTCAGATCCCCGTCGTCACCACCGAGGCGGTGCTCTATCTACTCGCCGCGATCCTGGCGTTCCTGTGCCTCGGACTGGCCGCCTCGGTCGCCGGCCTGCCCCTGGTGCCGCTGGTGATACCGGCCATCGTCGGACTGGTCCTGCTGGCCCGGCACCTGGCTCACCACCACCCCCTGACAAAGGTCTGAGGGGCAACGCACTGGACGACCCCGGCGCGGTCCTCGCGCCGGGGTCCTCGTGCCGCGGGCCGGAGTCAGCGGTTCACGGCCAGCGGCACGGTGTCCACGGTCACCGGGCGTCCGTCCTCGGGCGAGACGAAGTACGCCGTCAGCAGACCCGGCCCGGTGCGCACCGCCCGGTAGGGGAAGGTGACGTCGAAGGTGCCGCGAGTGCTCGTGCCGGACGTGGCCCGGACCGGCACGTCGGCCGCCCGGTGCCCGGAGACGTCGGTCACCATCAGCCGGAACTCCGCCTCGAAGGTGTCCGCGCTGCCCCACACCCGCAGCGGGGTGCGTACCGCGTCACCGATCAGGGGCGACTCGACCAGCACGGCGGGCGACAGGTCCTCGAAGTCGGCACGGCCGACCGGACCGTCGAGGACGATGCCCTCGGGGCCGGAGTACCGCACCGGCTTGCCCTCGATCTCGAAGGCCACCTTGCGCACTGTCGGGAACCTGGTCAGCGTGAACACGACCTGGGCCAGCCGGGCCCGCATCGACGGGCCGCCGGAGTCGTCGAGGAAGCGGTCGGACAGGTCGACCGTCGCGAGACGGCCCTGGACGTCGACCGAGCGCAGCTCGGTACCGGCCGGGACGGCGGTGGTACGGCCCCGGTGGCCCTCGAAGCGGCTGGGGCCGGACAGCAGGGCGCGCAGGGCCGCGGTGGCGGTCGCCGGGGCCGTCACGGTGCGGGGGACGGCCGAGACCTTCCCGTCGTGCAGGAAGTACACCGCCGTACGCACCCTCTTCGCCGATGATGTGCCCGTGCCGTCGGCCGACGGCTTCGGGACCGTCGCCGTGCGGGCCGCCGACGCGGACCGCGTTCCACTGGACATGGCATCCTCCTCCCACACTTCCAGCGAACCGCTCCCCGCCCAGGGCTCCCAGGGCCGTCCGGCTCCCCTCGAGGGCCGAACGGCGGCCCGCGTTGTCGGCCGGCCGGGGACCGGAGAGCCGGAAGAGGGCCGCACAGGCCGCGCACCGGGACCCTCGGCCCCTGCCTCCGCCGGCCGCACCCGGGGACCCTGGGGAGGGATGGTTCACGAAAGGTGGACGGTTCGCGAAAGGCGGGATCCACCATGACCGTGTCGTACGAGAAGTCCGGCCACGCGGCGGTTCACCTGGCCCGTGCCGCCTCCCTCGCGCCCTCCCCACACAACAGCCAGCCCTGGTTCTTCGTCGAGGAGGGCCACGACCACGGCTTCGAGGTGCACGCGGACGGCGGACGGCGCATGATCCTCACCGACCCCGGCGGCCGGGAGATGGTCATCGCCTGCGGAGCGGCCCTGTTCAACACGCGGATGGCCGTGCGCCACCTCGGCTTCCAGCCGTCCGTGGATCTGCTGCCGCGGCCCGGCGACTCCACCTTCCTGGCCCGCGTGGGCTTCGCCGTGCACGCCCCGGCCACCGCCGACGAGGCGCAGCTGATCGACGCCATGCCCCACCGCCACACCCACCGCGGACCCTTCGCCTCCCTGGCGCTGCCCAGCGGGCTCCTCGACGACCTGCGCGAACAAGCCCGGATGGAGGGCGCCGTCCTCCACGTCCTGGAGGAACCCGAGGAACTGGACCTGATCGCGCGCCTGGTGCGCACCGCCGAGGACGCGCACCGGGCGGACGCCGGCCACAGCTGGGAGGTCACGCGCAGCGTCGGTCCCGACAAGGTGCCCGCCGACGCGGCCCGCTTCCACCCGGACGCCACGCTCCTCGCAGGCCGGGACTACCTCGACCTGGCACGGCGGTTCATCGTCCCCGCCCGCCGGCGCGGACTCGGCACCGGCACCGTCGCCGTGCTGTCCACGCCGCGCGACGGCCGGATGGACTGGCTGCGGGCCGGACAGGCGCTGCAGCGTGTGCTGCTGTCCGCCGCCGCTCGCCACGTCATGGCCGCCTTCCACACCCAGCCGCTCGAACTCCCCGAGATCCGCGCCGAGTTGCGTCGGCGCCTGGCCGCCGGGAACTTCCCGCAGATGGTGCTGCGGCTGGGTGTCCCGGCGCAAGTGTGGACCACTGCCCGCCGTCCGGCCTCCGAAGTCCTCGTCCGGGACGACGCGTTGGTCCGGTGGTGACGATGGCCGCGGTACGGCACGTACGACCGGCCAGGAAGCGCTGGTGGCGGCTGCGGCGCAACCCGCTCAGGCGCCCCAGCTACCTGGTGGAGGCCTGGCTGCTGCTGGCCGTGTGGACGCTGGCTCTGCTGGCGGCCGTCGCCGCGGGCCTGGGCGCGGCTGGCGCCATCGAGCGCGACAGCGCCGGACTGCGGGCCGAACGGCACTCCGTACGGGCCGTGTTGACCAAGGACGCGGAGAGCGGCACCTCCTCCGTCGACGGCGTCGGCGACGCCCGCGCCTGGGCCACCGTGCGCTGGACCGCGGCAGACGGGACGCCGCGCACGGGCGTCACCCGGGTCGCGGCCGCGAGCAGGGCCGGCAGCACCACCCGGATCTGGCTGGACGCCCAGGACCGGCTCGTGCCCGAGCCCGCGGGCGTCGGCCAGGCGCGGTTCCAGGCCGTGGTGCTGGGCACACTGGCCGGCGTGACCGTCGCCGGAGTGGTGCTCCTCACCGGCTCGGGGATGTGCACCCTGCTCGACCGACGCCGCCTGGTGCAGTGGGACACCGAGTGGGCCCGCGTGGACCGGCAGTGGGGCGGAAAGACACGCTGACGCCTTTCCGGCCGGCGGTCCGACGCGGGCCGGGCAGAGCCGCGCTCCTGACCTCGTCGACGACGGGCGTCGACGTCCGAGCGGAGGCCGGATCGCCGCATCTTCGTCTTCACGGCGGCGCTTTCGGGTGCCGCGGGTGCCGACGGGGTCGCCGGTGCTCTGTCCGGCCAGGGCCGCGGGGCCGCCCTTGGTGGGGCGGGGTCGGCGTGCTCGGGTCAGCCGGGCGGCGCCGGTCTTGAACCGGGGCGCCACCTCGGCGAGTGAGTCGCGGCCGCGGCGCCAGTGGCCGACCTGCGCGCCCGGTGCTCAGCAGATGCGCGGCAACTGCTCGCCGAGTGGCATTTCCACGATGCGGCGGGCGCCCACCAGCGTCCGCAGGGTCGCCCGGCCCAGCGGGCCCTCGTGCAGTACCTCGCCGATCCGGACCGACTGCGCGCCCTCCGGCACCGACCGCATCGCCGTCAGCGCCTCCTCGGCGGCTTCCGGCTCGACGAACGCCACCATGCAGCCCTCGTTCGCGACGACCAGCGGATCCAGGCCGAGCAGGTCGCACGCGGAGGCGACGGCCTGCGGCACGGGAACCGCGCTCTCCTCGATCTCCACGGCCACCGACGAGTCCCGGGCGATCTCGTTGAGCGAGGCGGCCAGCCCGCCCCGCGTGGGGTCGCGCAGCACGTGCACGGCGGCACCGAGCGGCGCCAGGGCGTGCACCAGGCGGTGCAGCGGACGGCTGTCGGAGGCGATGTCCCCCTCGAAGCCCAGCCCCTCCCGGGTGCTGAGCACCGTCGTGCCGTGCAGCCCGATCGGCCCGGACAGCAGGACCACGTCACCGGGGCGGGCGTTCGCCGCCGACGGGCACATCGGCGCATGCCGCTGCCCGACCCCGGTGGTGTTGATGAACAGCCGGTCGGCGGCGCCCCGGCCCACGACCTTGGTGTCGCCGGTGATCACGGGCACCCCCGCGTCCTGGGCCGCCTTGCCCAACGAGGCCATCACCGCCCGCAGTTCGGACAGCGGCAGCCCCTCCTCGATGATCAGGGAGACGGACAGCGCGAGCGGCCGGGCGCCCCGCATCGCCAGGTCGTTGATGGTGCCGTGCACGGCGAGGGACCCGATGTCCCCGCCGGGGAAGAACAGCGGGCTGACGACGAAGCTGTCGGTGCTCATCACCAGGTCCGGCCGGCCCGGCAGCAGCGCCGCGTCCTCCAGCGGCCCCTCGGTCTCGCCGACCGCGGGCAGCACCAGCGTGTCGAGGAGTTCCTCGGTGAGCCGGCCGCCGGCGCCGTGGCCCAGCAGCACGACCTCCTCCTCGTGCCGGGGAGTCGGGCATTCGATGGTCATGGTGTGCTCCTCGCCGAAGCGGTGCGTCCGGCCGCGTGGAAGGCGGCACACGTGCCCTCGGACGACACCATGGGCGCGCCGAGGGGATGACGGGGCGTGCAGCGGGTGCCGTACGCGGGACAGTCGGTGGGCAGCCGGGCGCCGGTCAGGATGGCGCCCGCGATGCACTCGGGGTCCTCCACGGGCCGCAGCCCGCCCACGTCGAACCGGCGGGCGGCGTCGAACCCGGCGTAGGCGTCGGCGAGTTCGAGCCCGCTGTCCGGCAGCGCCCCGATGCCGCGCCAGGACCGGTCGGTGACCTGGAAGACCTTCCGTACGGCCTCCTGGGCGTCGGTGTTGCCCGAGCGGCGCACGGCCCGTACGTACTGGTTCTCGACCTCGAAGCGGCCCCCCTCCAGCTGCCGGACGGCCATCAGGACGCCCTCCAGGAGGTCCAGCGGCTCAAAGCCGGTCACCACGATCGGCACCCGGTAGCGGGCCGCGATCGGCTCGTACTCGGTCCAGCCCATCACCGCGCACACATGCCCGGCCGCCAGGAACGCCTGCACCTCGCAGTCGGGGTCCTCCAGCAGCGCGGTCATCGCCGGCGGCACCAGGACATGGCTGACCAGCATGGAGAAGTTCGTCAGCCCCAGCCGGGCCGCGTGCAGGACGGCCGTGGCGTTCGCGGGCGCCGTCGTCTCGAAGCCGACCGCGAGGAAGACGACCTCCCGGTCGGGGTTCGCTGCGGCCAGGCGCACGGCGTCCATCGGGGCGTACACCACCCGGACGTCGGCGCCGCGCGCCCGCAGGGACAGCAGGTCGGTCTCGCTGCCGGGCACGCGCAGCATGTCCCCGAAGCTGGTGAAGATAACGCCGGGGCGGGCGGCGATCGCCATGGCTCGGTCGAGGGTCTCCAGCGGGGTGACGCACACCGGGCAGCCGGGGCCGTGGATCATCCGCATCCCGGCGGGCAGCAGCTCGTCGATGCCCTGGCGGACGAGGGTGTGCGTCTGACCGCCGCACACCTCCATGATCCGCCAGGGCCGGCCGGCCGTGCGCCGCAGCTCCTCCAGCAGCCGCCGGGCGAGCGCCGGGTCGCGGTACTCGTCGAGGTATTTCATCGGTGCGTCAGGTCCAGCCGGATGTCCACGACACCCTCCACGGCCCGCACCGCCCGCGCCACGATCGGCACGAGGGTACGGTCGGGCAGCACGCCGCCGAGGGTGACCACACCGTCGGCCACGCTCACCGTCAGGGGAGTGGTGATCGGCAGCTGGCCCAGGACGCTGTGCCGGACCTCCTCGGCGATCTCCTCGTCGTCCCGCAGGAAGACCTTCAGCAGGTCGCTGCGGCTGACCACGCCCTGCAGGATGCCCACCGAGTCCACCACCGGCAGCCGCTTGACGTGCCGGCGGGCCATGATGCGGGCGGCCTCGGCGACGGAGGCATCGGCGTGCACGGTCACCGCGGGGGTGCTCATCAGCTCGCCCGCGGTCAGCGCGGCCGCCTTCTGCCGCTCGGCGCGCTCCGCGTCCTCCTCGCCCCCGTCGCGGAACTCCTCCTTGGGCAGCAGATCCGCCTCGGAGACCACGCCGATGACCCGGCCCTCGCCGACCAGGACGGGCAGGGCGCTCACCTTCCACTGGTCGATCAGGCCGACGATCTCCTTGAAGGAGGCGTCGCGCCCGACGGCTATGACGGTCTGCGTCATCACATCGCTCACGGTGTACGGAGATTCAGGCACGGTGGCCTCCCGTGGTCGGGCCCGAGGTACGGACGACGGTCAGGTCGAGGAAGTGGGTGGAGCACGAGATGCACGGGTCGTGGTTGCGGATCGCGCGTTCGCACAGGGCCGTCAGCTCGTCGTCGTCCGGGTCGCGTTCGCCGATGGCGGCCTGGGCCATCCGGCGCAGGTCGTCCTCGATCGCACCCTGGTTCTGGGCGGTGGGCGGCACCATCGTCGCGTCGGCGACCAGGCCGTCGGCGTCGATCTCGTAGCGGTGGTAGAGCACCCCGCGCGGAGCCTCCGTGGCGCCGTGCCCGACGCCCGCCACCGGCGGCACCTCGGTGTACGGGGACGCGGGCGGCTCGTAGCCGTCGATGATGCGCAGCGCCTCGCCGACGGCGTACACCACCTCCACCGCCCGCACCAGGATGGACCGGAACGGGTTGCGGCACACCGCGCCCTCGCGCGGGTCACCGAGCCCCGCCGCCACGGCCGCCTCCAGCGCCACCGGCGACAGCAGGGAGCCGCTGACCGCGAACCGGGCCAGCGAGCCCGTCAGATGCAGCCGCCCGTCGAGCCGCGAGTGCAGCGCGGTGGAGTGGGCCACATGGGTCTCGCTGACATGGTCGGTGAACTGCCCTACGGGGAAGGAGCCGCGGCTGCCGTCGGCGCGCAGCACGGTCGGTGTGCCGCCCTCGATCGCGTACGTGTCCGCCTCGGCCAGCGCCAGCAGGTCCGCGTCGGTGCGCGCCTCGGGGAAGTCGAAGCCCGCCACCCAGCGCACGGTCTCCCACGCGTCGTCCAGCGCCCGCTGCAACTCCTCGCGCAGCGGCCGCAGTTCGGTGCGGGCCGGGGCGCGGTGGAAGCCGCCCAGCCGTACGTTGATCGGGTGCACGGCGCGGCCGCCGACCAGCTCCATGATGTCGTTGCCGGCCTTCTTCAGCCGCAGCCCCCGCTCCACCTCGGCCCGGTGCGTGCGGGCCAGGTCGATCGCGCTGGGGTGGCCCAGGAAGTCCGGGGCGTGCAGCAGATAGATGTGCAGGGCCTGGCTCTCGATCCACTCGCCGCAGTACAGCAGCCGGCGCAGATCCCGGATCGCCGGGTCCACCTCGACCCCGCAGGCGTCCTCGATCGCCGCGCAGGCGCTCATCTGGTAGGCCACCGGGCAGATCCCGCACACCCGGGCGGTGATGTCGGGCGGCTCGGTGTAGGACCGGCCGCGCAGGAACGCCTCGAAGAAGCGCGGCGGCTCGTAGATCTCCAGCCGTGCCTCGGTGACCGTGCGGTCGTGCACGTGCAGGCGCAGCGCGCCCTCGCCCTCGACCCGGGACAGCGAGCCGACGTGCAGGACACGGGATCCGCGGTGCGTCACTTGCCCATCTCCTTTTCGAACGCGGGGGCGTTGAAGGTGTGCAGGAAGCGCTCCACGGCGTCGTCGTCCATACCGTCGCGGCGCAGCACGGGGATCAGCGCGGGCAGGTTCACCGAGCCGGACGGGCCGAAGCAGCCGAAGCAGCCGCGGTGGTACGCCGGGCACAGTGCCCCGCAGCCGGCGTGCGTGACCGGGCCCAGACAGGGCGTGCCGTGCGCGACGGTCACGCAGACCGTGCCGCGCCGCTTGCACTCGAAGCACACGCTGTGGTCGGGGATGTCCGGCTTGCGGCCGGCCAGGAACGCGGTGAGCACCTCGATGAGCTGGCGCCGGTCGATCGGACAGCCGCGCAGCTCGAAGTCGACGTCCACATGGGCCGAGACGGGGGTGGAGGTGGCGAGCGTCTCGATGTACTCGGGGTGCGCGTAGACGGTGCGCCGGTACTCGTCGACGTCCGCGAAGTTGCGCAGGGCCTGGATGCCGCCCGCGGTCGCGCACGCGCCGATGGTCACCAGGTGCCGGGAGGCGGCCCGGATCTGCCGGATGCGCTCGGCGTCGGACGGCGTGGTGACCGAGCCCTCGACCAGGGACAGGTCGTACGGGCCCGGCTGCACCGTGCTGGTGGCCTCCAGGAAGTGCGCGATCTCGACCTCGCCGGCCAGCGCGAGGAGTTCGTCCTCGCAGTCCAGCAGGGTGAGCTGACAGCCGTCGCAGGAGGCCAGCTTGAACACCGCGAGTTTCGGTGCCATCTCACAACTCCCTTACCGCGAGCAGGGGTTCGGCCTGCGCCCAGTCCACGACGGGGCCGGCCTGGCACACCAGCACGGGGCCCAGCTGGCAGTGCCCGCAGTGCCCGGTCGCGCAGCGCATGTTGCGTTCCAGCGAGACCTGCACACGGTCGTGGGGCACGCCGTGCTGGATCAGTTCGCGTGCGGTGGCCCGGATCATCGGCTCGGGCCCGCACACGAACGCCGTCGTCTCCTCCGGCTCGAAGTGGGCCCGCCCCAGCAGCTGGGTGACCACGCCGACGTCCCCGCGCCAGTCCGGCTCGGGCTGGTCCACCGTCACCCCGGTGTACGCCGTGGCCCAGCTCGCCACCTCGGCGCGGGCGATGAGATCGCTCGGGGTGCGCGCCCCGATCAGGACGTTGATGCGCCGGTACGCCTCCGGCTCGGCCAGCGCGCCCAGGATCAGCGGGCGCAGCGGGGCGAAGCCGATGCCGCCCGCCACGATCACCACGTCCCGCCCGCGGGCCCGCTCCAGCTCCCAGCTCGTGCCGTACGGCCCGCGGATGCCCACGACGTCGCCGACCCGGACCGCGCACAGCCCGTCGGAGACCGCGCCGACCGACCGCACGGTGTGCGCGAGCCCGCCCGTGGCCTGCACCGAGCTCACCGACACCGGGATCTCGCCGCGGCCGAAGGCGTGGACCATCGCGAACTGTCCCGGCAGGAAGTCCGGGAGCGGGCGGCCGACCGGCTCGAAGCGCAGCGTGACCGTGTCCGCGGTCTCCGGGCGGCGGGCGACCACGCGATGGGGGACCGGCACGGCGGTCATCGTTCCTCCTTGGTCTCGTAGATGCCGTAGAGGTCCACGAGCCGGGCGCGCGCCGCGTTGAGCCGGTGGGCCAGCACCCGGCCCACCCAGTGCTCGACCGCGCGCCCGAACTCGGCGTCGTTCAGGCACATCAGACGGACGGCGACCGCGTCGAACTCGTAGGCCCGCACCGAGGTCACCGCTCCGGCTCCGAGCTGCCACACGAACGGCTCGTACAGCCAGGACCAGCCGACGAGGTCACCGACCCCGATGGTCTCGATGACCGGCGGCCGGCGGCCCGGCACATGCATGTCGAGGGCGACCGTCCCGCTGCGGACGATCCAGAACCGGTCGGCGTGCCCGCCCTCCTCGAAGAGGCGGGCGCCCTGCGGGAAGTCGGTCTCACGGCCGATGCGCAGCAGCCGCTCGCGGTGCTCGGCCGGCAGAGCGTGGTTCATGCGCAGGGCGATCGAGGGGGGCATCAGTCGGTCTCCGTTTCGAGCTCGGCCTTGAGTGCGGCCACTTCCTCGGTGATGTCGATGCCGACGGGGCACCAGACGATGCAGCGCCCGCAGCCCACGCAGCCCGAGGTGTCGAACTGCTCGTGCCAGGTGGAGAGTTTGTGGGTGAGCCACTGCCGGTAGCGGCTGTGGGCCGAACGGCGCACCGGCCCGCCGTGCAGATACGAGAAGTCCAGGTCGAAGCAGGAGTCCCAGCGCTGCCAGCGCTCGGTGTGGTCACCGGTCAGGTCGGTGACCTCCTCCGTGGTGGTGCAGAAGCAGGTCGGGCACACCATGGTGCAGTTGCCGCAGGTCAGACAGCGCTCGGCGACGTCGTTCCAGCGCTCGGCGTCCATGCTCGAACCCATCAGCGTCCGCAGGTCGACCGGCGGCATCGAGCGCCCCATACGGTCCCGGGCGTCGTCCACCGAGGCCCGGGCGGTGTCCTCGGTGACCGGATCGGCCGCGCGATGCGGCACCCGCGCCAGCAGCCGGGCGCCCTCCTCGCTGCCGACCCGCACCAGGAACCGGTGCCCGTGTTCGTCCACGACCTCGGTCAGCGCCAGGTCGTACCCGGGGTCGGCGGCGGGGCCGCCCCCCATGGAGACGCAGAAGCAGGTGGCGCCGGGGTCGGTGCACTCGGCGGCGATCAGCAGCGCCCCGGACCGCCGCCTGCCGTAGCCGGAGTCCTCGTACCGTCCCCCGGTCAGCACCCGGTCCTGGATCGCAATGGCCCGCAGATCACAGGGCCGCACCCCGAGGAAGGCGTACGACGGGTCGGCCGGCTCCTCGGCGCTGAAGGTGACCTCGCCGTCCGGCTTCCGGTCGGCGCTCCACAACCGCTCCCGCGCCGGGTGCAGGAAGTTCTTCCAGGACTGGGGCCCCGCGCTGTGCGCGAAGGCGGCGCCGTCCTCCCGCCGCACCAGCCGGTAGCGCCCGGCCTCCAGCTCCACTCCCCAGCCGAAGGGCAGCGCGTCCGCGGAGGTCAGCTCCGCCAGCACCACCGCCCCGTCGCGGACGGTCGGTCCGACGACGGTCCGCCCTTGTGCCACCAGTGCCGCGACCAGGGCGTCCAGGCCCTCCCGGTCGAGCACGGCCGGCGCTGCGGTGGCGGTCATGGCGGTCCTCCTCGTAGAAAGGCGGGTCACGCGGATCCACTTTCAGGTTGGTCGTCGGGGCAGGCCCGTGGCAGGGGCCGACCGGCCCTCCCGCACGAGCCGACCGGGCACTCGCCCGTGACGGCCCGAACCGGTCCGGGCCGGCCTAGGGCAGCGGCTCGCCCAGCTCGCTCTCGACCGCTCCCGCCATCGCCCGCAGCACGTCCAGCGTCCGCCGGGCCTCCTCCTCGTCGACCTGCGTGATGGCGAAACCGACGTGCACGATGACGTACGCGCCCACGTCCGCGTCCGGCGTGCAACTCAGACAGACCTCGCGCCGCACACCCCCGAAGTCCACCGTCGCCATCCGCAGTCCGGCGTCGTCGTGCACCTCCACGACCCGCCCCGGAATTCCCAGGCACATCCGCCCTCATCCCTTCGCACCGAGCCGCGCCGCCGCGACCGCCGCCTGTCCGTAACTGATCCCGCCGTCCCCGACCGGCACCTCACCGCCGACCAGCACCCGCAGCCCCTGCGCGTGCAGACGCCGCTTCACCTCGGTCAGCAGCCGGCGGTTGACGAAGCAACCGCCGCCCAGGCACACCGTGTGCGGCGCGCCGTCGGCCACCGCCTGGGCGACCAGCTCCGCGGTGACGATCCCGAGCGTCAGATGGAAGGCCGCGGCCAGGGCCTCCACCGGTTCCCCGCCGAGCCGCCGCCGCAGCAGGTCCGCGACGGTCGGCGTGGGGTCGTACACCCACAGGCCCTGCGCCCGCACGATCCGGTGGGCCAGCGGCACCGCGTGCAGATCGCCCGCCGCCGTCTCCAGCAGGACGGCCGCCTCGCCCTCGTACGAGGTCCGGTCGCACAGCCCGAGGAGGGCGGCGACCGCGTCGAAGAGCCGTCCGGCGCTGGACGCGCGCGGGCAGTTGACGTTCCGGGCGACCATGGCCCGTACCGCCGTCGCCTCGGCCGGGTCGAGGCGTTCGATGAAGGGCCGGGTGAGCCAGGGATACGGCCGCGGGGAGCCCAGCGTCTCCGCGCCGAGCAACAGCCCGAGGGCCGTCCGGGAGGGGTGGCGCACCGCCGAGTCGCCGCCGGGCAGGGGCGCCGTCGCGAACCTGCCCACGCGCCGGTAGCCGCCGAGACCGGCGACGAGGATCTCGCCGCCCCACAGCGTCCCGTCGTCGCCGAGCCCCAGCCCGTCGTAGGCGACCCCGATGAACGGGCCCCGCACCCCGTGCTCGGCCGCACACGCGACGACGTGCGCGTGATGGTGCTGCACCGCCATCCGGGGCACCGGCTGCGCCTTGGCCCAGCGGGTCGACAGATATCCGGGGTGCAGGTCGTGCGCGAGGACGGCGGGTTCGATGCCGGTCAGCCGCTTGAGATGTTCGTACGACGCCACGAACGCGTCGTGGGTCATGACGTCCGCGAGGTCGCCGGTGTGCGGACCGACATGCGCGCGGCCGTCGGCGGCCAGCGTGAACGTGTGCTTGAGCTGGGCGCCCACCCCGGCGACCGGCCGCTGTACGCGCAGCGGCAGCGGAGCGGGGGCGAGTCCGCGGGCCCGGCGGACGGTGATCCGGGTCCGTCCGGCGAACTGCACGACGGAGTCGTCGTAGCGGGAGCGGATGGACCGGTCGTGGGTGAGGAAGCCGTCGGCGACACCGGCGAGCGCGTGCCGCGCCTCGGCGTCGTCGATGGAGAGGGGCTCGTCACTGAGGTTGCCGCTGGTGACCACGAGCGGGCGGGCCAGTTCGTCCAGCAGGAGGTGGTGCAGACCGGTCGTGGGCAGGAACAGGCCGACGCGGGTCAGACCCGGGTGCACCTCGGCCGCCAGCGGGGAAGCGCCGTGCCACCTGCGCCGGGCCAGCAGGACCACGGGGCGTTCCGGCGAGGTCAGCGCGGCCTGCTCGGTGGCGCCGACGCGGGCCAGCCGGTCCGCCGCGGGCAGGTCGGGGACCATCACGGCGAAGGGCTTCGTGGGACGGCGCTTGCGCCGCCGCAGCTCGGCGACGGCCGCCGACTCGCCCGCGTCGCACACCAGTTGGTAGCCGCCCAGGCCCTTCAACGCGACGATCCCGCCGTCGGCGACCGTCTTCACGGCCGCCCGCAGCGCCTCCTCGCCGCGCAGCTCGTCCCAGGCCAGGCGCGGCCCGCAGACCGGGCAGGCGACGGGCTCGGCGTGGAAGCGGCGGTCGCCCGGGTCGGCGTACTCGGCGGCGCAGTCCGCGCACAGCGGGAAGTGCCGCATGGTGGTGCGGACCCGGTCGTAGGGCAGGTCCTCGATGATCGACGCCCGCGGGCCGCAGTCCGTGCAGTTGATGAAGGGGTAGCGGTGCCGGCGGTCGGACGGGTCGCGCAGCTCGCGCAGGCAGGCGTCGCAGATCGCCGCGTCCGGGGGGATCTCGCGGGGTGCGGTGTCCGGCGCGCCGGGCGGGCTGTGCCGGACCAGGAACCCCGGGGGGAGATACGCCCGGACGTCGTCGCTCAGCCGGATCCGGCGGACCCGGGCCAGGGCCGGGGCGTCCGCGCGCAGGCGCGCCGCGAACTCCTCGATGTCCCGGGACGGGCCGGCGACCTCGCCCTCGACGTGCCCGTTGACGTTGGCCACCCAGCCGTCCAGGCCCAGCGCGGACGCGGTGCGGTACACGAACGGCCGGAACCCGACGCCCTGGACGATGCCCTCCACATGGAAGCGCCGAACGGTCATGACCCGCTCCCGGCCGTGATCTCGACCGCGACCACGAGGGGCTCCACGGCGGCCGCGACGGCGGCGGACAGGCCGGTGCCGAAGTCGCTGTCGGCGCCCTCGACGGCGTAGACGACGAGCCGTTCCGGCAACAGGCCGAGGACGCGGGCCAGTTCGACTGCCTCGCCCAGCCCCAGCCCGTGCGAGCTGGTGGCGGAGGGCGGTGCGATGTGCCCGGCGTCGAGTTCGAGGCGGTGCACGCGGCCGGGGGTGCCGGGGTGGGCGTGCGCCGCGTCCACGACCACGGCGAGCCCGGCGCCCTCCCACAGGCCGATCAGCCTGCCGGGGTCGCCGTCGCAGGTGGCGAACACCGTGCCGGCGGGCAGCGGGTGGTCCTCGGCGCGCTCCTTCAGACGCGCGACCACGGCCCAGCCCACGCCGTCGTCGCGCCGGAACTCGTTGCCGACGCCGATCACGGCGATACCCGTGCGAGTCCTCATGCCCTCACGGTGGTTCGCCGCGCCCCACCCCGGCATGGGCCGAACGGACCCGTACACCGGGCCGACCCTCCCCACCGAGCACGGCCACCGCGTGCGCAGCCTCCACCTTCTCCGAAGCCACCGGGGCAACACGACTGAGGGCGCAAGATGACCCGGGCGCGGGCCAACGACCTTCCGCTGTGCTCACCGGGCCCGACGGTGACCGGGTGCCACGGCGGCGCGCAGCCCTCGGAGCCACCCGCCACGACGACCGCGGGCGCCGTACGGCCCGGGTGACATGTCGCCGCGCTCGCCGGGCCCGACGGTGACCGGTTGCCAGGCGAGTGCGTCGGCCCCAGCCGTCACCCGGCCACCACGGCCACCGCGCAACGCGCCGCCCCCAGTACCGCCGACGCCGTCCGGCCCGTGCGGAGGCCCAGGACCAGGAGGCCGGCGGTGGTGGAGGCGTGGGTGAGGGCGTGGGGTGGAGGGAAGGACAGGACGTCCGGCCGCACCTCCACGTCCGGGTATCGCGCCCGCCACGGGCGCAGGGCGTCCGACAGCACTTGCACCTCCTGGTCCTCCCACCTCGCACGGTCCTCCTCGGGCAGGGCGAAGGGCGTGTCGGCGGCCTCGGCGGGGAGCGTCCAGGCGTGCACCGCGTGCAGCCCGGCCCCGCGCAGCCGCGCCGCCTCGAAGGCGAAGCCGATCGCCGCCTGTGCCGGATCCCGTGCGTCGACGCCGACCGCCACCCGGTCGGGCAGCCGAACCGGGGCACCGGGCACGAAGACGACGGGTGAGCCGGACACGGCGGACACCGCCCCGCCCGCGTCCGCCGCGGGTGAGGGCCGTACCAGCAGCTCCACGTCCCGGCCGGCGACGTCGTCCGAAGACAGCGTCAGCCCGCGCAGCCGGGCCTCCCGTTCGGCCCACGCCACCGCGGCCCGGCCCGCCGCGGAATCGTCGTCGCCCGCGACGACCACTCGCCCCATGCCGTATCCCCTTCCGTCCGTTCGACCCCCACCGTGCCCGCCGACCGCGGCCCGCGACAGAGGGCCGAACGGTCCCCGCCCGAAGACCCGGCGGCCCATATCGCCGCCCCGGGCAGGGGACGACGCTGGGACCGAAGAGCAGACCGAGCGCTGGAGGTACGCACATGCTTCCGCCCGTCATCGCCGGAGTCGACGGCTCCGCCGAGAGTCTCGCCGCCGCCGAGTGGGCCGCCCGGGAGGCCGCCCGCCGAGACCGGCCGCTGCGGCTCGTGCACGCCTGGAACTGGCACCCCCGCCAGGGCGAGGGTGAGCCGCCCACGGCCGTCGAGCGGTTCCTGGCCCGTCGCGCCCTGCGCGAGGCCGAGGACCGCATCCACCGAGTCTGCCCGAGCGTCAAGGTCGAGGACGAACAGGTCGAGGGACCCGCGACGGCCGCCCTGCTGAAGGCCGCCGAAGATGCCGACCTGCTCGTGCTGGGCTCGCGCGGCCTCAGCGGCTTCACCGGATTCCTGGTCGGCTCGGTCGCCCTCGGCGTGGTGGCGCGGGCCGGCGGGCCCGTCGTCCTGGTCCGGGCGGACGAGGAAGCCGCCGACGAGCACCTTCCGGGGGCCGACGGCATCGCGTCCGAGGAGACCGGATACCGCGACGTCGTCGTCGGCATCGACCTAAACGACCCCTGCGACGAGGTGATCGAGTTCGCCTTCGAGGAGGCCCGGATGCGCGGAGCGCGTCTGAAGGCCGTCCACGCCTGGCAACAGCCCTCCGCGATCGGCCTCGGCCCCGGCGACCTCGCACTGGTCGCCGAGTCCGAGCGGCCCGGGGAGTGGCTCGGCTTCCTCGGCGCAGTGCTCCACGTGTGGCGCGACAAGTACCCCGAGGTCGAGGTCGTCGAGACCGTGACCGAGGGTCGCGCGCAGTCCGTGCTGGTCCGCGCCGCCTCCGGAGCGAGCCTGCTCGTCGTCGGCCGCCGCACCACCGAACACCCGACGGTCCCGCGCACCGGCCCCGTCGCCCATGCCGCCATCCACCACGTCGGCTGCCCCGTGGCCGTCGTCCCTCACGCCTGAGAGGCCTCTTCAATGAGCACGCCCGTGAAGTACGTGTACCGATTCGCAGAGGGCGGCCGCGACATGGCCGACCTGCTCGGCGGCAAGGGAGCCGGACTCGCCGAGATGACCCGGATCGGTCTGCCCGTCCCGCCCGGATTCACCGTGACCACCGAGGCCTGCAAGGTCTACCTCAAGACCGGCGAGGAGCCGCCCGAGCTCGGCGTCGAGGCCGCGCAGGCGCTCGCGGACCTGGAGCAGGCCATGGGCCGCAGCCTCGGTGCGGCCGACGACCCCCTGCTGGTGTCCGTACGCTCCGGTGCCCGCTTCTCCATGCCCGGCATGATGGACACCATCCTCGACATCGGGCTCAACGACCGCTCCGTCACTGGCCTCGCCGAGGCCTCCGGGCAGGAGAGGTTCGCCTGGGACTCCTACCGGCGGCTCATCCAGATGTTCGGCCACACCGTGATGGGTGTCGACGGCGACCTCTTCGAGGAGGCCATGGCCGGGCACAAGAAGAAGGACGACCACGACCTCGACACCGCCGACCTCAAGCGGCTCACCGAGGAGTTCAAGGCCATCATCCGCGAGGAGACCGGCGAGGAGTTCCCGCAGGACCCGGCCGACCAGCTCTCCCGCGCCATCCGCGCGGTCTTCGAGTCCTGGAACACCGAGCGCGCCCGCGTCTACCGCCACCGCGAACACATCCCCGAGGACCTCGGCACCGCCGTGAACGTCCAGGCGATGGTGTTCGGCAACCTCGGCTCCGACTCCGGCACGGGCGTCGCCTTCACCCGCGACCCCGCCACCGGCGAACGCGGCCGGTACGGCGACTACCTGCCCGACGCGCAGGGCGAGGACGTCGTCGCCGGCGTGCGCGACGCGCTGCCGCTGAGCGAGCTCGGCAAGCTCGACCCGGAGGCCTACGCCGAGCTCGGCAAGCACCTGCACACCCTGGAGGACCACTACCGCGACCTGTGCGACGTGGAGTTCACGGTGGAGCGCGGCAAGCTGTGGGTGCTGCAGACCCGCGTCGGCAAGCGCACCGCCGAGGCCGCCTTCCGCATCGCCCACGACCTGCGCGAGGAGAGGACCATCACCGCCGACGAGGCTCTGGTCCGCGTCGACGGCGCCGAGCTGACCCGGCTGATGTTCCCCCGCTTCGACGCCAAGTCCACCGACCGGCCACTCGCCCACGGCGTGCCCGCCTCGCCGGGCGCCGCGGTGGGAGCCGCCGTCTTCGACTCCGCCGAGGCCGTACGCCGTGCCGCGGCCGGCGAGCACGTGGTCCTGGTCCGCCGGGAGACCACCCCCGACGACCTGCCCGGCATGATCGCCGCCGAGGCCGTGCTGACCAGCCGGGGCGGCAAGACCAGCCACGCCGCCGTGGTCGCCCGCGGCATGGGCAAGGTGTGCGTGTGCGGCGCCGAGGAGCTGGCCGTCGACACGGTGGCCCGGCAGTTCACCGCTCCGTCCGGCGCCGTGGTCCGCGAGGGCGACGTCGTCTCCGTCGACGGCACCGCGGGCACCGTCCACCTCGGCGCCCTGCCGCTGACCGCGTCCGAGGTCGGACGCGCCCTGGAGACCGCCACCGCCTCCGACACGCTCACCGACGCGGTCCTGGGCGCCCTCGCCCACGCCGACTCGGTGCGCCGCCTGGAGGTCCGCGCCAACGCCGACACACCCGAGGACGCCGTCCGCGCCCGTGCGCTCGGCGCGCAGGGCATCGGCCTGTGCCGTACCGAGCACATGTTCCTCGGTGAGCGCAGGGCGCTGGTCGAGGCGATGATCCTGGCCCGCGACGACACCGCGCGCGAGCGGGCGCTCGACGCCCTGCTGCCGCTGCAGCGGGCCGACTTCACCGCCATTCTGGAGGCGATGGACGGGCTGCCGGTGACAATCCGGCTGATCGACCCGCCGCTGCACGAGTTCCTGCCCGACCGCACGGAACTCGCCGTCCGCCTCGCCCGCACCGAGCACCCGGACGAGCACGACCGCGAACTGCTCGCGGCCGTCGAGCGGATGCACGAGCAGAACCCGATGCTGGGTCTGCGCGGCGTCCGCCTGGGCCTGGCCGTGCCGGGCCTGATGGCCATGCAGGTGCGGGCGATCGCCGAGGCCGTGGCCCAGCGGCTGCGCGACGGCGGCACCCCGCGCGCCGAGGTCATGATCCCGCTGGTCGGCACCGTGGAGGAGCTGCGGCTGGCCCGCGACGAGTCGGAGACCGTGCTCGGCGAGGTGGAGACCGAGACCGGACTGACCCTCGACTGCCCGATCGGCACGATGATCGAGCTGCCGCGGGCCGCGCTCACCGCGGGACGCATCGCCGAGGTCGCCGACTTCTTCTCCTTCGGCACCAACGACCTCACCCAGACGACCTGGGGCCTGTCCCGGGACGACGCGGAGGCGTCCTTCTTCCCGCTGTACATCGACAAGGGCGTCTTCTCGGTGTCTCCCTTCGAGACGATCGACCAGGAGGGCGTCGGACGGCTGGTGGAGATCGCCGTCGAGGCCGGCCGCGCCGTCAACCCCCGTCTGGAGACGGGTGTCTGCGGCGAGCACGGCGGTGACCCCGACTCCATCCACTTCTTCCACCGCGCGGGCCTGGACTACGTCTCCTGCTCGCCGTTCCGGATCCCGGCGGCCCGGCTGGAGGCGGGACGCGCGGCTCTGACGGAGACCACCGGCACGAGCGACAGCAGGTGAGGGACGCCGGGGACGGTGAGTGGGCTCGCCGTCCCCGGGTACCCGCCGCCGCATGGCGGTGGACAGGAGAACGGCGCGGCCGCGCCGGGCGCCGCAGCGGCCGCGCACGCGCTCGTCGCTGGGACGGGCGCTGCTGCGTTGGGCGACCACGACCGATCACAAGGTCATCGGCAATCTGTACCTCACGACCGCCTTCTCCTTCTTCCTCTTCGGCGGCGTCCTTGCGCTGCTGATGAGGGCCGAACTCGCCCGCCCCGGACTGCAGTTGGTCAGCCAGGAGCAGTACAACCAGCTGTTCACCATCCACGGCACGGTCATGATGCTGCTGTTCGCGACGCCGATGTTCGCGGGGTTCGCCAACGCGGTGATGCCGCTGCAGATCGGTGCCCCGGACGTGGCGTTCCCGCGGCTGAACGCCCTGTCGTACTGGCTGTACCTGTTCGGGGGGCTGATGGTCGTCTCCGGGTTCCTGGTGCCCGGGGGAGCGGCGGCCTTCGGCTGGTTCGCCTACGCGCCCCTCAACAGCGCCGTCCACAGCCCCGGCGCCGGCGGTGACCTGTGGGCCATGGGGCTGGTGGTCACCGGTGTCAGCACCACGCTCGGCGCCGTCAACTTCATCACCACGATCCTGTGCCTGCGCGCCCCCGGCATGACCATGTTCCGGATGCCGATCTTCACCTGGAACGTGCTGTTCACGTCGATCCTGGTGCTGCCCGCGTTCCCCGTGCTGACCGCCGCCCTGCTCGCGCTGGAGGCGGACCGGAAGTTCGGGGCGCGGATCTTCGAGGCGGCCGACGGCGGAGCCCTGTTGTGGCAGCACCTGTTCTGGTTCTTCGGGCACCCCGAGGTGTACATCGTCGCGCTGCCGTTCTTCGGGATCGTCTCCGAGATCATCCCGGTGTTCAGCCGCAAACCGATCTTCGGCTACGTCACCCTCGTCGGCGCGACCATCGCCATCACCATGCTCTCCGCGGTGGTGTGGGCCCACCACATGTTCGCCACCGGCGCGGTCCTGCTGCCGTTCTTCTCGCTGATGTCGTTCCTGATCGCGGTGCCGACGGGCGTGAAGTTCTTCAACTGGATCGGCACGATGACGAGAGGCTCGCTGTCCTTCGAGACGCCCATGCTGTGGTCGTGCGGCTTCATGGCCACCTTCCTGCTCGGCGGCATGAGCGGGGTCCTGATCGCGTCCCCGCCGCTCGACTTCCACCTCACCGACTCGTACTTCATCGTCGCCCACCTGCACTACGTCCTGTTCGGTACCGTGGTGTTCGCGATGTTCGCCGGGTTCTACTTCTGGTGGCCCAAGCTCACCGGGAAGATGCTCGACGAACGCCTCGGGAAGATCCACTTCTGGACGCTGTTCGTCGGCTTCCAGACCACCTTCCTCGTCCAGCACTGGCTCGGCGAGCAGGGCATGCCCCGCCGCTACGCCGACTACCTGGCCGCCGACGGCTTCACCCTGCTCAACACGGTCAGCTCCATCGGCGCGTTGCTGCTGGGCCTGTCCACCCTGCCGTTCCTCTACAACGTCTGGAAGACGGCCCGGTACGGCGAGAAGGTCGACACCGACGATCCCTGGGGTTACGGCCGTTCCCTGGAGTGGGCCACCTCCTGCCCGCCGCCGCGGCACAACTTCACCGCCCTGCCCCGCATCCGCTCCGAGTCCCCGGCGTTCGACGCGCACCACCCGGAGGTCACGGCGGCACAGCAGACGGAACGGAGCGGCTGATGCGTACCGAGTCCCGGCTGTTCGCCGGGGTCGCCGTCTTCTTCGCCGTCACCGCGGCCGGCTACTGGTGGCGTTCCCGAGAGCCCGCGGGCACGGCCGCGCTGGGCGTCGCCTTCCTGATGGCCGCGCTCGTGGCGTTCTTCCTGCACGTCCAGTACCGCCGGCGCGGCCTGCGCGCCCAGGACCGGCCGGACGCCGAGATCCTCGACACGGCGGGCCCGCTGGAGTTCTTCTCCCCGCACAGTCCCTGGCCGATCGTCGTCGCGTTCGGCGCGGTCCTTCTCGCCCTCGGCATCGTCTTCGGGCTGTGGCTGGCCCTGCTCGGGCTGGGTGTCCTGGGGCTGGGCGTCTTCGGCATGGTCTTCCAGTACGTAGACCGGCCCGACCCGGGCTCCGAACCGTCCGGGCCCGCCGCCCCGCCCGGTCAGCCCTTCAACTCGCGGTCGCGCTGAGCGGCCTCGCCGTTCGCCGGGACCTCGCCCCCGGCCGGGAGTTCACCGTCGCCCGGGACTTCACCATGGCCCGGTTCCTGGATCCGGTGACCGTAGTACCAGGAACTCAGCGCCGCCCGCAGCCGCTGCACCTGCCCGGCGTCGGCCCGGGGCCGCGGTGCCGGCAGCGGTTCGGCCTGGCGGCGCGCCCGGAGCACGTACTGCTTGTCCTCGTCGAGCGGTTCGTGGCCCTCGGTGAAGCCGCCCGCGATCGTCTGCCGCACCGCGCCCGTCTCCTCGCCCTCGGCCAGGCGCTCCAGCTCGGCCTCCTGCAGGGCCAGGCACACCCGCTTGGCCACCATCATGGCCAGCGGCGGCAACACCACCAGAGCGACCCGGAAGATCCAGGTCAGCGTGTTCAGGGAGATCCGGAACGTGTGCGCGAGGATGTCGTTGCCGCCGGCCAGGAGCAGGATGCCGTAGAAGCAGATGCCGGCGACGCCGAGTCCCGTCCGGGCGGGGTTGTCGCGGGGCCGGTCGCACAGGTGGTGCTCCCGGTCGTCCCCGGTGACCCACCGTTCCAGGAAGGGGTAGGCGTACAGCACGGCGAACAGGGCGAGCGGCAGCACCACGGCGGGCAGCAGCACGTTCCACATCACCGTGTGCCCGGCCACCGCCGTCTCCCACGGCGGGATCAGTCGCAGCGAGCCCTCCAGGAAGCCGACGTACCAGTCCGGTTGGGAGCCGGTCGACACCATGTCGGGCCGGTAGGGGCCGTACACCCACACCGGGTTGATCTGCGCGACCCCGGCCAGCACCGTCAGCAGGCTGAAGACCATGAAGAACAGGCCCCCCGAACTCGCCGCGAACTGCGGGACCATGGGCTTGCCGACGGCGTTGCGGTTGGTGCGCCCCGGGCCCGCCCACTGGGTGTGCTTGAGGTAGAAGACCAGCATCAGGTGGACGGTGACCAGGGCCAGCAGCAGGCCGGGGATCAGCAGGATGTGGAGCGAGTACAGCCGCGGGATCAGCTCATGTCCCGGGTACTCGCCGCCGAAGACGAACATGCTGACATACGTCCCCACCACCGGGATCGACAGCATGACACCCTGGGCGATGCGCAGGCCCGTGCCCGACAGCAGGTCGTCCGGCAGCGAGTAGCCGGCGAAGCCCTCGGCCAGCGCCAGCACGAACAGGGTCACGCCGATCAGCCAGTTGACCTCGCGCGGCCGGCGGAACGCGCCCGTGAAGAAGATCCGCAGCAGGTGTACGCCGATCGCCGCGACGAACACCAGGGCCGCCCAGTGGTGCAGTTGGCGGATCAGCAGACCGCCCCGCACGTCGAAACTGATGTCGAGGGTGGAGCGGTACGCCTCAGACATGCGCACCCCGTCCAGCGGCCGGTACGAGCCGCCGTAGACGACGTCCGTCATGGAGGGGTGGAAGAACAGCGTCAGCCAGACGCCGGTCAGCAGCAGGACGACGAAGCTGTAGAGGGCGATCTCGCCCAGCAGGAACGACCAGTGGTCGGGGAAGGCCTTGCGCAGCAGCTTTCCCCCGTCGTACACCGGGAGCCGCGCGTCGAGCGCGTCCGCGGCCCGCTCCGCCGCGGGCAGGGCGTGGTCACTGTTCTTCCTCGGCAGCACGGCGCACGGGTGCCCGTGCGCCGTGCGCGGAAACTTCTAGGTGCGGTCGCCCTTCGGCTTGCCCCGCTGGTCGGGGGTGCCGTGCGGGGGCGCGCTGGACGGCTGGGGGGAGGTCGCCGGAGAGACCGGGGAGCCCGTGGTCCGGCCGTGCTGCTCGGGACGCAGGGCCGTGGGGTCGCCCCCGGTGGGCTCGGCGCCGGCACGCAGCTGCTCCAGCCGGGCCGACAGCACTTCGGTCACCGGCCGCCGGTCGGCGTGCGAGCGTTCGTAGGTGAGCAGCGCGTCGACCTCGTCGGCGGTCAGCGACCGCACCCGGCTCTCCAGGCCGCCCAGCGGAAGGTGGTCGTAGTCGGGCAGCGGCAGGGTGCTGCGGGCGGGGTCGGTCATGGCTCTCACTTCCTCTCGGGAGGGCGGTGGAAGGCCGCGGGATCAGTGTCCGCCCGGGCTCCCGCTGCCGAACGACCCGCTGTTGCCCCCGGTCCAGCGCGGGCGTTCCTGCGAGGCGGAGGAACGGGTCGGCGAGTTGCCGTGGCCCGGCAGCTCGTGCGGGGTCAGCCGGGTGTCGGAGCGGGGTACCTCGTCGGCCTCCCGGACCTCCCGGACCTCGCGGACGGGACCCCCGTCCGGCAGATGGGGCTGCTCCTCCGGGCGCGGCGGACCGGGCTCCCGGCGGCGGATGCGCGAGCCCATCCAGAAGGCGCCCATCAGCAGGGCCACGACCACGACACCGGCCGCGATGAGACCCATCGCGGAGGCGCTGCTTGCGGCGATGTGCATCGATGCGCTGTTCATGACCCGCGAGTACCCCGAGCCCGACACGTGAACCGGCCCGCTCTCCGCGGGGGCGCGTGAGACGGCCGCGGCTCTGTGCAGGTGACGCGTGAGGCGGCCCGGCTCGCCGCGGGTGACGCGAACGGCACGGCCACCGGCGACACCGTGTTTGACGGCGCGGGCCGCGGCTACCCGAACCGGGTGACTTCGACAACGACCCAGCAGGAGCTCTTCCAGTTCCTGGAGGACCGCTTCGCGTGCGCTCAGGCGTGCACGGAGTGCGCACGCGCGTGTGCTCTGCGCGCGAGCCTCGTGGACCCGGACGGCACGGAGGAGCAGGAACTCGTACGACGCAAGGGCATCATGTGCGCGGAGGTGTGCGACGCGACCTGTCGTGTGCTCTCCGAGCAGAACCGCCTGGACGAGGCGGGAATCCGCATCCAGGTGGAATGGTGCCGCACGGTGTGCCTGGAGGCCGCGCACGCCTTCGACCGGCTGGCCGGCACCGAGGACGGCGCCAAGGCCTGCCGGGAGTGCGCGCAGGCGTGCACGGACTTCCTCGCCACCCTGAACTGACCCCGGCCCGGCTCATTCCGCACCCTCGGGCACCCTCGCCATTCCCAATTACTGGAACACGTTCTACGGTGTGCGCCGTCAGGACCGGCCTGGGATGCCTGGAGGCGCCGTGCACCTCGAATACACGCCCGAGCAGCAGCGGCTGCGTGCCGAACTGCGCGACTACTTCGCCGAGCTGGTACCGGACAACGCCTACGCCCGGCACGCCGACCCCGCCGCGCAGAAACGCTTCTACCGCGAGACGATCCGTCGTCTCGGCACCGATCACTGGCTCGGCGTGGGCTGGCCCGAGGAGTACGGCGGCCGCGGCCTGACGGCGATGGAGCAGTTCATCTTCTTCGACGAGGCCGCCCAGGCCGGCGTCCCGCTGCCGCTCATGGCGCTCAACACCGTCGGCCCCACGATCATGCGGTACGGCACGGACGAGCAGAAGGCGTACTTCCTGCCCAAGGTCCTCTCCGGCGAGATCGACTTCGCCATCGGCTACAGCGAACCCGACGCCGGCACCGACCTCGCCTCGCTCAAGACCCGCGCGGTGCGCGACGGCGACGAGTACGTCGTCAACGGGCAGAAGATCTGGACGACCAACGGCGACACCGCCGACTGGGTGTGGCTCGCCACCCGCACGGACCCGGACGCCCCGCCCCACAAGGGCATCACCATGCTGCTGGTCCCCACCACCGATCCCGGCTACTCCTGCACCGTCATCACCACCCTCGCCTCCCACGACACCACCGCCAGCTACTACGAGAACGTCCGCGTCCCAGTCTCCCGCCGCGTCGGCGCCGAGAACGAGGGCTGGCGGCTGATCACCAACCAGCTCAACCACGAGCGCGTCACCCTGGCCGCCCACGGCACCATGGCCATCCGCGCCCTGCACGACGTGCAGCGCTGGGCCATGGAGACCAAACTCGCCGACGGCCGCCGCGTCGTCGACCTGCCCTGGGTGCGCCGCCTCCTGGCCCGGACCCACGCCAGGCTCGACGCCATGAAGCTCCTCAACTGGCAGATGGTGAACGCCGTCCAGAACGGCACCCTCACCCCGCAGGACGCCTCCGCGGTCAAGGTCTACGGCTCCGAGGCCCGCCGGGACGCCTACGCCTGGCTGATGGAGATCGTCGCCGCCGCGGGCGCCCTCAAGGAGGGCTCCGCGGGCGCGGTGCTCCACGGCGAACTGGAGCGCGGCTACCGCTCGGCGGTCATCTTCACCTTCGGCGGCGGCAACAACGAGATCCAGCGGGAGATCATCTCCTGGATCGGCCTGGGGATGCCGCGGGTACGGCGTTAGCCTGCGGGCATGGGTGATCCCGGGCTGTTCACGCCGAACTCCGTGACCTGGCAGATGCACGGCGACCCGATGATGTGGGTCGCCGGCATCCGCGCGCTCTACCTCCAGGCCCTGCATCCACGCGCGGTGCGCGGAGTCATGCAGAACTCCGACTTCCGCAATGACGCCTGGGGGCGGCTGATGCGGACCGCCGACTTCGTGGGCACCACGACCTACGGCACCACGGAGGCCGCCGAGCGGGCGGGCGCCCGGGTCCGCAAGATCCACCGGATGCTGTCGGCCGTCGACCCCGGCACCGGGGAGCGGTACGGCGTCGACGAACCAGAGCTGCTGCTGTGGGTGCACTGCGCCGAGATCGACTCCTATCTGCAGGTCGTGCGCCGCTCCGGCTTCCGCCTCACCGACGCCGAGGCCGACCGCTACATCGGCGAACACCGCGTCAGCGCCCGCCTGGTGGGCCTCGACCCGGACGCCGTACCCGCGAACCAGGCGGAGATGAACGCCTACTTCGACAAGGTCCGCCCCGAACTCGCCGTCGGACCCGAGGCACGCGAGGTGGACGACTTCCTGCTCCGCCCGCCGACGCATCCCCTCCTGGTCCCGGCGCGCGAGGTGCTGTGGCGGCGCGTGGCACAACTGGCCTACGCCGCCCTGCCGCCGTACGCCCACGAGCTGTACGGCAGACCGGCGCCGAAACCGGCGACCGTCACCCTGCGCCTGCGCGCCACGGGCAACCTGCTGCGCTGCGTCCCCGCACGCGTGCGCTGGCAACTGCCGCCCAAACACATCCTGCGGGCCATGGACCGGCTCGGCCCCGGGTCCCGCCCGGCACCGTACAAACTCGGACGATAGGTCGCCATACTGGACGAGCCAGGGGTGGGCGGGGCGAAGAGGTACGGGGGCGGTCGCGGACGATGGGGGACAGCAGGCTGATCCAGGGCCGGTACCGGCTGCTCGACCTGATCGGGCGGGGCGGTATGGGCGAGGTGTGGCGGGCCCGGGACGAGTCGCTCGGCCGGCACGTCGCCGTGAAGTGCCTCAAGCCCCTCGGACCCCACCACGACCAGGCCTTCACCAGAGTGCTGCGGGAGCGGTTCCGTCGCGAGGCCAGGGTGGCCGCCGCCCTCCAGCACCGCGGGGTGACCGTCGTGCACGACTTCGGCGAGACCGACGGCATCCTCTTCCTGGTGATGGAACTTCTCGAGGGCCGCAACCTCAGCCAGCTGCTGGAGGACAACAAGCACCACCCGCTGCCCGTCGCCGACGTCGTCGACATCGCCGACCAGGTCGCCTCCGCCCTCGCCTACACCCACAAGCAGGGCATCGTGCACCGCGACCTGAAGCCCGCCAACATCGTGCGGCTCACCGACGGCGCGGTGAAGATATGCGACTTCGGCATCGCCCGGCTCGGCCACGACATCGGCTTCACCTCCCGGCTCACCGGCACCGGCGTCGCGATGGGCACCCCGCACTACATGTCCCCCGAGCAGATCGGCGGCTCCGAGGTGGACCAGCGCAGCGACCTGTACTCGCTGGGCTGCGTCCTGTACGAGATCGCCACCGGAGTCCCGCCCTTCGACCTCGACGACCCCTGGGCCATCCTCGTCGGCCACCGCGACACCCCGCCCCGGCCGCCCCGCAGCCACCGCGCCGACCTGCCCGAATACCTCGAGAGGATCATCCTGGACCTGCTGGCCAAGCGTCCGGAGCAACGCCCGCCGGACGCCCAGGAGCTGGGCCGCCGTCTCGGTCTGGGGCGTACGACACCGGCGTACGTGCCGACCGTCGTGACCCCGCGGCCGGTCCTCCACCCGCCCGGGCAGCGGCCCGCGGGCACGCCCCGCCTGCCGTCCTGGACCCGCGGCATGACCAGGGGTCCCAAGGCCACCGGCGCCGGAGCGGACGCCACCCCGCCGGACGCCGCCGCCGGGCTGACCGGCGAGTGGATCCCGCGCCCCGTCACGGCGCGGCCTGGCGAGAGTGCGCCGGAGCCCTCCCCGCAGACACTCTCCGCCCTGGCCGGACGGCACAACGCCGGGCTCGCCCTGGCCCGGTCGGGACGCTGGACGGAGGCCGGGGAGGTGCACCGCGCCGTGGCCGCCGAACGCGCACGGCTGCTCGGCCCCGACCACCCCGACACCCTCGCCAGCCGCTACGAGGTCGCCTTCACCCTCAGCCGCACCGGCCACGCCGCCGACGCCCTGCGGGAGTACAAGTTCGTGGCCGCCGCGAGAACGCGGGCCCTGGGCGCCGACCACCCCGACACCCTGGCCGCCCGCCAGGAAATGGCCTACGTGCTGGGCCAGTTGGGCCGCCACTTCGACGCGCACCAGGTGTACACCGCCGTACTCGCCGCCCGCGAGCGCGGCATGGGCGCCGACCACCCCGACACCCTGCGCTGCCGCCACAACCTCGCCTTCAACCTCAGCAGGCTCGGCCGCCCCGAGGACTCCTACCACATGGCCCGCGACGTGGCCGCCGCCCGCGCCCGCGTCCTGGGGCCCGAGCACCCCGACACCCTGGTCACCCGGTACGAGGTCGCCTACGCGCTGGGTCAGCTGGGCCGCTGGCAGGAGGCGCTGCAGACCTACCTCGAGGTCGCCGAGGCCCGCTCCCGCGCCCTCGGCCCCGACCATCCCGACACGCTCGCCGCCCGCTACGAGGTCGGCATCAGCCTCGGCCGCCTCGGCCGCAGCGAGGACGCGCTCGCCCTTTACCGTGCCCTGATCGACGACCGCACCCGGGTCCAGGGAGCCAACCATCCCGAGACCCTGCGCGCCCGGCACGGCCTCGGCGTCAACCTCGGCCGGCTGGGCCGCTGGGAGGAGGCACTGGCCGAGTCCCGCGACGTCTGCGCCATCCGCGAGCGCGTGCTCGGCCCCGAGCACCCCGACACCCTCGTCAGCCGCCGCGAGGTCGCCGTGGGCCTGGGCTGGCTGGGCCGCTGGGCCGACGCCCTGACCGAGTACCGGCGGGTGGCCGCCGCCCGCGAGCGCGTGCTGGGACCCGAGCACCCGGACACCCTCGCCGGCCGCAACGACGAGGCCCACTGCCTGGAGCAGCTCGGCCGCGGCGCGGAGGCGGTCGAGCTGTACCGCAGGGTCGCGGTGCTGCGCCGGCAGCAGCGGGCACCCGGCGGGCAGTGACCACGCCGGTTCCGGATCGACGGCGGTGGTTCGCATCGCCGGTCGAGGAGACCGCGTGGCTGCTCACCGGTCGGCATCGCTCTCTGGCCGATCCGGATCAACGCGTGTTACCAAGAACCATGACCGCACACGAGGCACACCGCAGCTACGACGCCGTCGTCGTGGGCGCCGGCCACAACGGCCTGGTCGCCGCCGCCTACCTGGCCCGGGCCGGACGATCCGTGCTGGTGCTGGAGCGCCTCGGCCACACCGGCGGCGCCGCCGTCTCCACCCGGCCGTTCGCCGGCGTGGACGCACGGCTGTCGCGCTACTCGTACCTGGTCAGCCTGCTGCCGAAGAAGATCGTGCGCGACCTCGGCCTCGACTTCCGCGTCCGCGCCCGCACCATCTCGTCCTACACCCCCGTGGAACGCGCCGGCCGGGCCACCGGACTGCTGGTCGGCGGCGGCGAGAAGCGCACCCGGGAGGCCTTCGCCCGGCTCACGGGTTCCGACCGCGAGTACGAGGCCTGGCAGCGCTTCTACGGCATGACCGGCCGCGTCGCCGAGCGGGTCTTCCCGACCCTCACCGAGCCGTTGCCCACCCGGGAGGAGCTGCGCCGCCGCATCGACGACGAGGAGGCCTGGCGCACCGTGTTCGAGGAGCCGATCGGCGTCGCCGTCGAGGACCGCTTCGCCGACGACCTCGTGCGGGGCGTGGTCCTCACCGACGCCCTCATCGGCACCTTCGCCGACGCCCACGACCCATCGCTGGCCCAGAACCGCTGCTTCCTCTACCACGTCATCGGCGGCGGCACGGGCGCGTGGGACGTCCCCGTCGGCGGCATGGGCGCGCTGACCGACGCCCTCGCCAGGGCGGCCCGGGAGGCGGGCGCGGTCATCGCCACCGGGCACGAGGCGGTACGGATCGACACGGACGGACGAGCCGCCGAGGTGACGTACCGCTCGGCGGACGGCGAGGCCGTCGCCGCCGCCCGGCACGTGCTGGTCAACGCCTCCCCACAGGCCCTGGCCGAGCTGACCGGCGACGCGCCGCCCGCCCCCGCCGAGGGCGCCCAGCTCAAGGTGAACATGCTGCTCAAGAGGCTGCCCAGGCTGCGCGACGACTCCGTCGACCCGCGCGAGGCGTTCTCCGGCACCTTCCACATCGCCGAGGGCTACGAGCAGCTGGCCACCGCCCACGCCCAGGCCGCCGAGGGCCGGCTGCCCACCGCGCCGCCCTCGGAGATCTACTGCCACTCCCTGACCGACCCCACGATCCTCGGTGCGGACCTGGCCGAGCAGGGCTACCAGACGCTCACCCTGTTCGGCCTGCACACACCGGCCCGGCTCTTCGAGCGGGACAACGACTCCGTACGCGAGGAACTCCTCAAGTCGACCCTCGCCCAGCTCGACGCCCACCTCGCCGAACCGCTCGCCGACTGCCTGGCCGTCGACGCGGACGGCCGCCCCTGCATCGAGGCGAAGACGCCCCTGGACCTGGAGCGCGACCTGCGCCTGCCCGGCGGCAACATCTTCCACCGCGCCCTGTCCTGGCCCCACACCACCGAGGAAGGCACCGGGCGCTGGGGCGTGGAGACCGGCCACGACAACGTCCTGCTCTGCGGCGCGGGCGCGATCCGCGGCGGCGGCGTGAGCGGCGTCCCGGGCCACAACGCGGCGATGGCAGCACTGGAGGCGACCGGCGAGTGACCTCCTCGGCCGGGGACTTCTACGACTCGCTGGCCCCGGACTACCACCGGATCTTCCCTGACTGGGAGGCGAGCATCGCCCGTCAGGCCGGAGCCCTGGACGGCCTGCTCCGGAGCGAACTCGGTCCGGGGCCGCACCGGTTGCTGGACTGCGCCTGCGGAATCGGCACCCAGGCGATCGGGCTGGCCCGGGCCGGGCACCGCGTCGTCGGCAGCGACCTGAGTCCCGTCGCCGTCGCACGGGCCGCCGCCGAAGCCGCGGCCCGCGGCATAGGGCTACCGGTCGTGGCGGCCGACATGCGCCGACTCCCCTTCCGGCCCGGCGCCTTCGACGCGGTCGTCTGCGCCGACAACTCGATCGCCCACCTGCTGACCCTTCAGGACACGGCCCTGGCGCTCGGTGAGATGCGGCGGATGCTGCGCGACGACGGGCTGCTCGTGCTCACCCTCCGGGACTACGACGACCTCCGGCGCACCCGCCCCGCGTCGACTCCGCCCCAGGTGTCGTACGGCTCCGACGGCCGGACGATCACCTTCCAGCTCTGGCACTGGCACGCCGACGGCGAGCACTACGACCAGGAGTACTTCCAGCTCCTGACGCAGGGGGAGGGCTGGGAGGTCCGCGTCCGGCAGGCCGCCTCGCGGGCGCTGTCCCGGGAGCAGCTGATGGAGGCCGCGAGCGCGGCGGGGTTCACCGGCCTCGACTGGCGCACGCCGGACGCCACCGGCTTCTACCAGCCGGTCCTCACGGGCCGGGCGACAGGCTAGGACGGCGTCGCGCGCAGTCCCGCGACCAGGAGTTCGACCAGGCGGCGCGCGTCGTAGTCGGGGTCGCTCTCCGTGCCGGCGCACAGGTTGCCGACGCCGCGCATGAGTTCGTAGGCCGTCAGACCGGGGCGGATCTCGTCG
The DNA here is from genome assembly GCF_006715395.1 of Streptomyces sp. SLBN-31. Lineage (NCBI taxonomy): Bacteria > Bacillati > Actinomycetota > Actinomycetes > Kitasatosporales > Streptomycetaceae > Streptomyces > Streptomyces sp. SLBN-31. The sequence goes on along the minus strand of NZ_VFNC01000002.1, from coordinate 799,727 downwards.
GCGGCCTCCGCCGCGGTCAGCAGCTGTTCGCACACCGGCAGCAGGCGGTCCAGGAAGTAGGCGTGCAGCGTCTCGAACCCGGCGCTGTCGGACTGCAGGACACCGGCCAGCCCGTGCTTGGTGACCAGGAAGTCGACGAACCGGTCGACCCAGAGTGCCAGCGCGGTGTAGGGGCTCCCGCTGCTCGCCAGGAGGGCCGGGCCGGCCTCGGCACAGGCCTCGACCTGGTGCCGGTACACGCCGATGATCAGGTCGGCCCGGGTGGGGAAGTGGCGGTACAGCGTGCCGAGCCCGACACCCGCCTCGGCCGCGATGTCCCGCACCGGCGCGTCCACGCCCTTGGTGACGAAGACCGCGGCGGCCGCCTCCAGCAGCGTCTCCTTGTTGCGCCGGGCGTCCTTACGCCGGGACGGAGCACCGCGCCCGCCCGTCTCGTCGCTGTCGCCGTCCTTCACAGCGCTCTTCCCTCCACCATCGCTTGCAAAAACGGAACGCGGTTCCGTATCGTCATTCCGGAACGAGGTTCCGGTTTGCCCATTCTGGCAGAGCGGGGACCCGGTAACCAGCCATGCCATGAGGAGACACGGACATGCAGTACCGCACCTTGGGCCGCACCGGCGTGCAGGTCAGTACGCTCGCGCTCGGCGCGATGAACTTCGGCGCCATCGGGAAGACCACCCAGGACGAGGCCACCGCCATCGTCGACGCCGCCCTGGAGGCGGGCGTCAACCTCATCGACACCGCCGACATGTACAGCGCCGGCGGATCGGAGGAGATGGTCGGCAAGGCCATCGCCGGCCGCCGCGACGACATCATCCTGGCCACCAAGGCGACCATGCCGATGGGCGACGAGCGCAACCACCGCGGCAGTTCACGCCGCTGGCTGGTCACGGCGCTGGACGACAGCCTGCGTCGGCTCGGCGTCGACCACGTGGACCTCTACCAGATCCACCGCTGGGACCCGACCACCAGTGACGAGGAGACGCTGTCGGCCCTCACCGACCTCCAACGGGCCGGGAAGATCCGCTACTTCGGCTCCTCGACCTTCCCCGCCCACCGCATCGTGCAGGCCCAGTGGGCCGCCCGCGAGCACCGCCTGGGCCGCTACGTCACCGAACAGCCCAGCTACTCGATCCTGCAGCGCGGAGTCGAGGCCCATGTCCTGCCCGTCGTCGAGGAGTACGGGCTCGGCGTGCTGGTGTGGAGCCCGCTCGCCTCCGGCTGGCTGACGGGCGCCGTCCGCGAGGGCGCTGAAGTCACCACCAACCGCTCGGCGTTCATGCCGGAACGCTTCGACCTGAGCCTGCCGTACAACCGGGCCCGGCTCGACGCCGTGGAGCGGCTCGCCAAGGTCGCCGACGAGGCCGGCCTGACCCTGATCCAGCTCGCCCTCGGGTTCGTGACCGCACACCCCGCCGTCACCGCCGCGCTCATCGGCCCGCGCACCCTCGACCACCTGCGCAGCCAGCTCGCCGCGGCCGACACGGTGCTCTCCGCCGACGTGCTCGACGCGATCGACGCGATCGTCGCGCCCGGCACCGACCTCGCCGCCCACGAGAAGTTCGACGCGCCGCCCGCGCTGCTGGACGCGGCCCTGCGCCGCCGCGGCTGACGTGTCAGCCCGCACCGGCCGCGGTGAGGAGTTCGGCGGTGCCGGGGTGGGGACCGTTCTCCGCCCACCGCAGCGGGGACCAGCCCGTGCCGTGGTCCTCGCGCAGGGACGGATCGGCGCCGTGCGCCAGCAACTCCCGTACCACGTCGGTGTGTCCCCAGCAGGCGGCGGCGCACAGCGGTGTGCCCTCCGCGCCGGTCCCGCTGCTCTCGGCGTCGGGCGGGGCGCCGGCCGCCAGGAGCAGCCGGACGATCGCGGTCCGGCCGTTGACGGCCGCCTCGTACAGCGGGGTGGTGCCCTCCCGGTCGGCTCGTCCCGGATCGGCTCCGGCCCGCAGAAGCACAGCCACCCCGACGGCATCGTCCCCCAGGACCGCCTCGAAGAGCCGGTTGGTGAGCTTCTTCTGCCGCCGTCGGTTCATGGGCCGCACCCTAGCCAACACCGCCCCGACCGATCATGGCTTTTCCGTCTGCCCAGTCCGCCGAGGCGGTCCAGCCCACGGCCGTGATTCGTGCCGAGTCGGCCGGACGGGCCTCGTCGAAGAGCACGTCGTCGCCCGCCCGGACCCGGATCGCGTCGACGTACGCACCCCGCCCCACGTACAGCTTGTCCGTCGAGTACCGCCAGCGCACGGCGAGTTGAGCTGCCGTCGGAAGTTCGGCCGTCAGGCGGTGCCAGACGCGGCCCGACCAGCCCGTGACCGAACCCGACGGGTGCTGCCGCGCCTGCTCGCCGTGGCGGGTGGTGGTGAAGGGCAGGGGCTGCCAGGTGGCGCCGCCGTCCTCCGTGGTCTCCAACGTCATTGCGTCCGCGTCGGGTTCGGTGTCCCACCACAGTGCGGCGCCGAGCCGCGCGCCGCCCGGCCGGGTGTCGAGGGCGGGCAGGGTGAGCGTGGCCGTCGTGGCGTTCGCCATGCCGGAGAACCAGGCGGTACGTCCGCGCACGGGGCGGACGGGTACGGCCCGCGCCAGGTGGTTGCCGGCGGCGACCCGGGGAGCGGAACCGGAGCGCCACGTGCGCACCGGATGGACCGAGTTGCCGAGCACGACGAGAAAGGAGTCGGTCGACGGGTCCAGGACCAGCGAGGTGCCGGTGAAGCCGGTGTGGCCCGCGGTGCGCGGGGTCGCCATCGCGCCCATGTACCAGTGCTGGTAGAGCTCGAAGCCGAGGCCGTGCTCGTGGCCGGGGAAGGCGGTGTTGAAGTCGGTGAACAGCAACTCCACGGACTCCGGGCGCAGGATGCGGGCGCGGCCGTAGGCGCCGCCGTTGAGCAGTGTCCGGCCGAGCACGGCCAGGTCCCAGGCGCACGAGAACACCCCGGCGTGACCGGCGACCCCGCCCAGGCTGTAGGCGTTCTCGTCGTGCACCTCGCCCCACACCAGCCCGCGGTCCAGTCCGGACCACGGCGCCCGCTCGTCCTCCGTGGCCGCGATCGCGGGCCGCCAGGAGGCGGGCGGGTTGTAGCGGGTGCGCTCGAGGCCGAGCGGTTCGGTGATGTCCTCGCGCAGGAGGACGTCCAGGGTGCGGCCCGTGATCCTCTCCAGGACCAGCTGGAGGGAGATCAGATTCAGGTCGGAGTAGAGGTACTTGGTGCCGGGCGGGTTGATCGGTGCCTCGTCGTAGACGCGTTGGATCCTGTCGTCGTACGTCGGCGCCTTGTACAGGGGAATCCAGTCACGGAAGCCCGAGGTGTGGGTGAGGAGTTGGCGGACGGTGACGTCCTGCTTGCCCGCGGCCCCGAACTCCGGGACGTAGGAGGCGACGGTCGCCTCCAGTTCCAGTTCGCCCCGCTCCATGCGCCGCACCGCCAGCAACGAGGTGAACAGCTTGGAGACGGAGGCGAGATCGAAGACGGTGTCCTCGGCCATGGGGATCTGCTGGTCGGCCGGGAACTCGACGCCGGTGTCGGTCTTCTCGTCGTACGACCGGTAGCGCACCGCCATGCCGATGGGCCGGTGCAGCGCCACGGTCCCGCCGCGCCCGGCCAGCAGGACGGCGCCCGCGTACCACGGGTGCTTGGGGGAGGGGCCGAGGAACGCCTCGGCGTCCGTGACCAGTTGGCCGAGGTGCTCGGCGAGCAGACCGGCGCGTTCCGGCGAGCCGTGGCGCAAGGTGGGGCGGGCCGAGGCGGGGGCGGCCGCGGCCGCGGGACCGGCGGGGAACGGGGCGAGGGCCAGGGCGCCGCCCAGGGCGAGGGTTCTTCGGGCCAGTTGGCGCCGGGAGAGTCCCGGCCGGGCCGCCACGTCGTCCGTCATGGGTGAGCCTCCCGTGCCTGAAAGTATCTTTCCGGGATCACCTTGCGGACTGAAACTTTCATGTCAGGGGTGCCGTGTGTCAACAGGGCGGGGCATCGGCAAGAAATCTGACGGAGCATCAGAAAAGGCCTTCCGTCGTCCGGAGGACTGCGGCATCCTGCGCCCATGCAGACGGAGCTGAGCAAGAAACTGGGAGTCGAGCACGCCATCTTCGGCTTCACGCCGTTCCCCGCCGTCGCCGCGGCCATCAGCCGGGCCGGCGGCTTCGGAGTGCTCGGCGCGGTCCGCTACACCGCCCCGGACGACCTCAAGCGCGACCTCGACTGGGTCGAGGCGCACGTCGACGGCAAGCCCTACGGCCTCGACGTCGTCATGCCCGCCAAGAAGGTCGAAGGCGTCACGGAGGCCGACGTCGAGGCGATGATCCCCGAGGGACACCGCCAGTACGTCAAGGACACCCTCGCCAAGTACGGCGTGCCCGAACTCGCCGAGGGCGACGCCTCCGGCTGGCGCATCACCGGCTGGATGGAACAGGTCGCCCGCGGTCAGCTCGACGTCGCCTTCGACTACCCGATACGGCTGCTCGCCAACGCCCTCGGCTCCCCGCCCGCCGACGTGGTCTCCCGGGCGCACGACCAGGACGTCCTCGTCGCCGCCCTCGCGGGCAGCGCCCGGCACGCCCTCAAGCACAAGGAGGGCGGCATCGACATCGTCGTCGCCCAGGGCTACGAGGCCGGCGGTCACACCGGCGAGATCGCCTCCATGGTGCTCACCCCGGAGGTCGTCGAGGCCGTGGACCCACTGCCGGTCCTCGCCGCCGGAGGCATCGGCAGCGGACAGCAGGTGGCCGCCGCCCTCGCCCTCGGCGCCCAGGGGGTGTGGCTCGGCTCCCTCTGGCTGACCTGTACCGAGGCCGACCTCTCCTCGCCCGCCGTGACCCGCAAACTGCTGGCCGCCGGCTCCGGCGACACCGTCCGCTCCCGCGCCCTGACCGGGAAACCCGCACGCCAGCTCCGTACCGAGTGGACCGACGCCTGGGACGACCCGAGCGGACCCGGCACCCTCCCCATGCCCCTGCAGGGCCTGCTCGTCGCCGACGCCCTCACCCGCATCCAGAAGTACGAGGTCGAACCACTGCTCGGCACGCCGGTCGGCCAGATCGTCGGCCGGATGACCAGTGAACGCAGCGTCCGGGCCGTCTTCGACGACCTCACCCGCGGTTTCGAGAAAGCCGTCGACCGCGTCAACCGCATCGCCGGAAGGAGCGGTGAATGACCAGCACGACGAGCACGCCCCCGGCCGGATTCTGGGCCCAGGCCACAGCCGACCCCGACCGAAAGGTCCTTGTCGCCCCCGACGGCGAGGAGTGGACCGCCGGACGCCTGCACGCCGCCGCCAACCGCCTCGTGCACGGCCTGCGCGCCGCGGGACTCGCGCGCGGGGACGCCTTCGCGGTCGTCCTGCCCAACGGCGTCGAGTTCCTCACCGCCTACCTCGCCGCGAGCCAGGCCGGTCTCTATCTCGTGCCGGTCAACCACCACTTCGTCGGCCCGGAGATCGGCTGGATCGTCGCCGACTCGGGCGCCAAGGTGCTCATCGCCCACGAACGGTTCGCCGGCCCCGCCCGGCACGCCGCCGACGAGGCCGGCCTGCCGGCCACCCACCGCTACGCCGTCGGCGCGGTCGAGGGCTTCCGCCCCTACACCGAACTCCTCGACGGACAACCGGAGTCGGCGCCCGCCGACCGCGAGCTCGGCTGGGTCATGAACTACACCTCGGGCACCACCGGCCGCCCGCGCGGCATCCGCCGCCCACTGCCCGGCAGGGCACCCGAGGAGGCCTACCTCGGCGGATTCCTCGGCATCTTCGGCATCAGGCCGTTCGACGACAACGTCCACCTCGTGTGCTCGCCGCTCTACCACACGGCCGTCCTGCAGTTCGCGGGCGCGTCCCTGCACATCGGCCACCGACTGGTCCTGATGGACAAGTGGACGCCCGAGGAGATGCTGCGCCTCATCGACACCCACAAGTGCACCCACACCCACATGGTCCCCACCCAGTTCCACCGGCTGCTGGCCCTGCCGGAGGACGTCCGCCGCTCCTACGACGTCTCGTCCATGCGGCACGCCATCCACGGCGCCGCCCCCTGCCCCGACCACGTGAAACGGGCGATGATCGACTGGTGGGGCGACTCGGTCGAGGAGTACTACGCGGCCAGCGAGGGCGGCGGCGCCTTCGCCACCGCGGAGGACTGGCTGAAGAAGCCCGGCACCGTCGGCAAGGCATGGCCCATCAGCGAACTCGCCGTCTTCGACGAGGACGGCAACCGGCTGCCGCCCGGCGAACTCGGCACCGTCTACATGAAGATGACCACCGGCGGCTTCGCCTACCACAAGGACGAGGCCAAGACGCGGAAGAACCGCATCGGCGACTACTTCACCGTCGGCGACCTCGGCTACCTCGACGAGGACGGATACCTCTTCCTCCGCGACCGCAAGATCGACATGATCATCTCGGGTGGTGTCAACATCTACCCGGCCGAGATCGAGTCCGCGCTCCTGGCCCACCCCGCCGTCGCCGACGCCGCCGTCTTCGGCATCCCGCACGACGACTGGGGCGAGGAGGTCAAGGCGGTGGTCGAACCTGCGCCGGGACACGAGCCGGGCCCCGCAATGGCCGACTCGATCATGGAGCACTGCGCCGAGCGGCTCGCCGGCTACAAGCGGCCCAAGAGCGTCGACTTCATCACGGACATGCCCCGCGACCCCAACGGCAAGCTGTACAAGCGGCGGCTGAGGGAGCCGTACTGGGAAGGGCGGACCCGGCCCGTGTGACGGGCACCGGCCGACGGAGGAGGGATCGAACGCCGCGCGCCGTCCGTGCGTCGTAGTGGGGCACCGCGTTCGTCACCGTCACCGTCGGCCCCGGGGGACCCCATGCGCACCACTCGCGCAGCCATGCTGCTGTCCGTACTCGCCCTGCTCACGGCCGGAGGCTGCGGCGGCGAGTTGGCCGCGGGCGGCGGTCCGGGCTCGCAGCGGACCTCCCAGGCCCGGGCGCGCGCGGTCGCCGAAGCCTGGCGCGGTTCCGAGGCGGCCGAGGCCTGGACGAAGGGCTACTACCCCCTGGGCGACGTGGTGCAACTGCCCGACGGCGCCTTCCGCACCGACGCCGACAAACGCGCCTACGCCACCGAGAACTTCGTCCTGCGCACCACCCTGCCCACCGTCGCGCCGCGCACCGGCCGGGTGAGGTGGTCCCACGGCGGCTCGCTCACCCTGCCGCTGACGGGCGCGCGCGAGGCGTACGACTCCCTGGCCCGCGGCGGCAACGACGGACCGCATCTCACCGTGACGGACGCCCGGCTCGGCGAGACGACCCTGCTCACCAGCCGCGGCCCGGCGACCGTCCCGGCCTGGCTGTTCACCATCGAGGGCTACGACACCCCGCTGAAACGAGTGGCCCTCGACCCCTCGCGCCCGGCCGCCCCGCCGATCCGGCCGGCGGCGAAGGTCCCGAGCGACGAACTGTGGCCCCTGGGGCGGCTGATGAACGTCGCCCGCGACGGCCGCTCCCTCACCGTGATCACTCAGCACGGCGGCTGCGACGAGGGCCCCGCGGTCGGCGTCCTGGAGTCCGACGACAGCGTGGTGCTGTCCGCGTCGATCACCGGGCGCAAGGGCGGCATCTGCACCAGCGAGATGATCGGTGAGCCGAGGACGGTCACCTTGAAGCGGCCGCTGGGCGACCGCATCCTCCTGGACGCCTTCACCGGTCGCCCGCTGACGTCCCCGAGCGGTGGCTGAGCCGGATCGGCCCCCACCCCGCGCACGCCGCACGGGACGGGGGCCGTACGGTGCTCAGCGGTGTTCGCCGACCCGGACCACCCGCAGCGCGGGCGAGGCCAGGACGTCCTTCTCGCAGAACCGGGCCGTCACCCACCTCTCACCGGCCAGCAGCCGCGTCTGGTCGCTGTAGTGGGGCGAGTCGGCATTCGACGACTGGGAGTACGTCAGCAGCGTGCGGGCCACCGGGCAGCCGCTGCCGTCCCAGCCGACGGCCTGGATGTGGCTGGACCCGAACGGCACCTCCGTGTAGGCCCCGCTCGCCGCGTCCCACGTCGGCTCGATCACGTTCCACACACCGAGCCGGTTCGAGCCGCCCGGTACGGGGATGCGCTCGCCACCCCGGACGACGTACTGGTGGTCGCCGAGCCGGGCGTCCAACGCGGTGCCCTTGCCACGTAGTTCCGCCACCGCGTCGGCGAGGGCCGTGGCGAAGCCCGGCGCAGTGGTGTTCAGCGTGTTCGGGGTGCGGACCGGGTCCGCTGCCGAGAACGGCACCTTCCAGAGCCGGCCGGGCGGCACCGCGGCCGTCAGCTTCCGCCAGAAACGGTCGAAGAGCAGCGCTCCCCGGCTGTGGGTGTCCATGGTCCGCCCCCAGGCCGCGAGCACGGGACAGGCCGCGGAGACGTCGACCACCGTGCCGTCACCGGCCGTCGCCGTGCCACCGGCCAGCGCGGCACACGCCTTCGCGGCGTCGGCGGCGGCCAGATCACCCGCCGGCACCCGGTTGGCGAACTGCTGCCGTTGCAGGTCCCGGACGGTCAGCCCGCCCCGCCGCGCCATCGCCGCGACGTCCTCGACGCCGCCCCTGGTGCGCAGCGAGCGCGGGGTGCCGATGTCGCCGAAGACCCGCTCGTAGCCCGTGAGCGGTCGGTCCTCGTTGGCCAGCCACGCGCTGTCGTTGGAGTTCTCGGCGTAGGGCGCGTCCTTGAGCGTGGGCATGCGGGCGGGGCCGAGGATGCCGGGCTGTACGGCGTCGGCGTCACTGCCGATCGCGCAGTCGCCGCGGGAGCCGTCGAGCACCGCGAGACCCGCCTGCGGGTAGGTGATCCTGCCGAGGTCCGTGGAGCACCGGGCCGCGAGGTCGTCGGTGATCCGGGGCAGCACCTGTGACTGGGTGTACAGGGAGTGCCCGGCGGAGTCCGCGGCGACGGTGTTCACCCAGGGAAGCCCTTGGTACCGCTTCAGGGAGGCGAGGACACCCGCGGTCGAGCGCGCCCGGGCGAAGCCGAGCGAGGTGTCGGGGAAGCGGAAGTTGGCGGCGTTCGGGTCGTTGAGCGCGTACGCCGTCGTCGCGGTCCAGGGCAGCGGCGGATCGCCCTGGGGATCGGCGACGACCGGGCCGTACCGCGTCCACCACTGGCTGCGGGTCACGGAGGTACCGCCCTTGACGGGCACGGTCACCGTCCGCTTCGTCATCCGCTCCGGCCTGCCGTCGACCAGGTAGACGGTGGGGTCGGCCGGGTCCAGGGTCAGCCGGGTCAGGTTGAACGGGACACCGGTCGCGACGGTGTGGGACCACGCCACGCGGGAGTTGTAGCCGATGGAGACGGTGGGGGAACCCAGCAGCGAGCCGCCGGCCACGTCGAGCCGGCCCGGGATGGTCTGCTGCGACTGCCAGAACCGGCGTCCGCCCTGCCATGGGTAGTGCGGGTTGCCCAGCAGCAGGCCCCGGCCGTTCGCCGTGGTCGCGCCGCTGAAGGCGACCGCGTTCGACCCCATGTCCGCCGACCGGTCCCGCACCAGCCCGACCAGGGCATCGGCCCCGGCGGCCCGTTCCGTCGCCGCGCTCCCGGAGGGCGGCTCGGCGCCGGTGATCTCGTCCACGGCGCTGCCCTGGCCGGCCAGCACCGAGAGGGCGTAGAAGCGGACGGCCACGTCCGTCGCGGTGACGGGCCGCAGCCAGGCGGCGCCCGCGCAGGCGGGGTCGGTGACCCGGTTCCGGGCCAGCCACGCGTTGTACCCGGCTGCGAAGCCCCGCATCAGGTCCTTCACGTCCTTGCTCGGACCCAGCGGGGCCCTATGGGTGAGCAGCCGCTCCACGGTGCCGGACCGGCGTACGCCCCGGAAGTACAGGTCACTGGCGAGGTTGGTGGACGCCGACGACAGCGAACGGTCGGTCGTCGCGTCGGCGCCGAAGTAGCGTGAGCGCTCGCCGCGCACGGTGGTGAAGCCGTCGGCGAGCAGGCACACCTGGTCGGCGGCCTGTGCCCAGCCGGTGCCGAAGCCCAGGTCCGGGTAGTCCTTGGCCACGATGTGCGGGATTCCGTACTCGGTGTAGCGGATGACGGCGGACAGACCGCCGTGCGAGGGATGTTCCTGGCGGCTCGGACGCTCGGCCGCGGTGGCCGGCAACGCGGTCGCGGCGGTGAGTAACGCGACGGCCGCGACGACCAGTCGTCTTCTACGGGTGCGCAATGGTGTCTCCCAACATCCTTGAGAGGAGCGGTGGTTGAGCATGCCCGCGGTGGTGACCCGCCCGGGTGCTTGACCCGCCCCGGCCACGGACCGAGGATCATGAGTCATGACGCAGGGACAGGGCAGCACGGTTGACGGGGTGCTGCGGCGCAGCGCCCGGCGCACCCCGGCGCGGGTCGCGATCGAGTACGCCGACCGCAGGTGGACGTACCAGGAACTCGACGAGGCCGTCTCGCGCGCGGCGAGCGTCCTCCTCGGCCGGGGCCTGGCCCCCGGCGACCGGGTCGGCGCCTACGGCCACAACAGCGACGCGTACCTGATCGGCTTCCTGGCCTGTGCCCGCGCCGGACTCGTGCACGTCCCGGTCAACCAGAACCTGACCGGCGACGACCTCGCCTACATCGTCGGCCAGTCCGGCAGCTCCCTGGTCCTCGCCGACCCCGACCTGGCGCCGCGGCTCGCCGACGGTGTGCGGACGCTGCCGCTGCGCGACGCCGAGGACTCCCTGCTGGCCCGGCTCGCGACGGCCCCCGCGTACGACGGCCCGGAGCCGCGCACCGAGGACCTCGTGCAGCTGCTGTACACCTCGGGCACCACGGCCCTGCCCAAGGGCGCGATGATGACCCACCGCGCCCTGGTCCACGAGTACCTGAGCGCGATCACCGCACTCGACCTCAGCGCCGGCGACCGCCCCGCGCACTCGCTGCCGCTGTACCACTCGGCGCAGATGCACGTGTTCCTGCTGCCCTACCTCGCGGTCGGCGCCACGAACATCATCCTCGACGCCCCCGACGGCGACCGCCTCTTCGACCTGATCGAGGCCGGCCGCGTGGACAGCCTGTTCGCGCCGCCCACGGTGTGGATCGGCCTCGCCAACCGCCCCGACTTCGCCACCCGCGACCTCGACGGGCTGCGCAAGGCGTACTACGGCGCCTCGATCATGCCGGTGCCCGTCCTGGAGCGTCTGCGCGAGCGGCTGCCGAAGCTCGGCTTCTACAACTGCTTCGGGCAGAGCGAGATCGGCCCCCTCGCCACCGTGCTGGCGCCCGACGAGCACAAGGGCCGCATGGACTCCTGCGGCCGGCCCGTCCTCTTCGTCGACGCCCGCGTGGTCGACGAGAACGGCAAGGAAGTGCCCGACGGCACCCCCGGCGAAATCGTCTACCGCTCCCCGCAGTTGTGCGAGGGGTACTGGGACAAGCCCGAGGAGACCGCCGAGGCCTTCCGCGACGGCTGGTTCCACTCCGGCGACCTCGCGGTGCGCGACGCGCACGGCTACTACACGATCGTCGACCGGGTGAAGGACGTCATCAACTCCGGTGGCGTACTGGTCGCTTCACGCCAGGTCGAGGACGCCCTGTACACGCACGACGCCGTCGCCGAGGTGGCCGTGGTGGGCCTGCCCGACGAGCGGTGGGTCGAGGCCGTCACGGCGATCGTCGTCCCCCGCCGGGACGTCACGGAGGCCGAACTCATCGAGCACGCCCGCCAGAAACTCTCCCCGTTCAAGGCGCCGAAGCGGGTGGTGTTCGTGACGGAACTGCCGCGCAACGCCAGCGGGAAGATCCTCAAACGGCGCCTGCGGGACCGCTTCGGCACGTGACGCGATGCACAAGCGGTCTCCTGCCGTATCCGGTGTTGCCACCGCTACCATGAGTCATGTATACGGCAGGAGGGCACCCAACAAGCATGCGATGCTGCTTCTCCGCTCCTCTCGCCGCCCTCGCCGGAGTCCCCGGCCCCTGTGAGGTGCTGCGCTCGGGAGCCTTGCTCGCTCCGGCCCTGCTCAGGGCCGCCTCCGCCGCCCGCTCACGCCTCCCGCACCCGCACCAGATCGCGGCCGTCCATCTGGAACTGGTCACCCTGACCGAGGACCGCGCCGTCATCACGTGGTACACCGGCGTCCCCGGCACCGACGACGGCTTCGGCCGCATGCTGCCCGCCCTCACGGAGGGCGAGGTCGTCTACGGCACCCACCCGTCCCACCTGAACCGCACCGCGGGCGAGGACGGGCCCACCGCCCACCACCACGTGGAACTCACCGGCCTGGAGCCGGGGCAGACGTACTACTACCAGGCCCGCTCCCGGGGCGTGGCCGCCCGGCCCACCACCCTGCACCTGGTGCGCGGCAACGCCGCGGGCACCTCCCTGCACGGCCTGGGCTCGCTCGGCGGCCCGTACGCCTTCACCACGCCGCAGCCGCCGCCCGGCCGCCACCTGATGTCCATCGCCCTCTGCAACGACCTGCACCTCGGTGAGACCGTCGCCGGCCTCGTGACCGGCTTCCCCCTGCTGCGCGGGGTGTCGCAGGAGCCCGGACTGCCGCCGTACCCGGAGATCATGACGCGGGCCCTGGTGGAGGAGGCCCTGCGGCGCGGAGCGGACCTGCTGCTGGCCGCGGGCGACATATCCGCCGGCGGCGGCCCTGCCGACCTGGCCCGCGCCAGGGGCATCCTCGACGGCTTCGGCACCCATGACCGCGACTACTTCGTCGTCCGCGGCAACCACGACCGGCCCGGCTCGGAGGACGTCGACGGCGACGGCTTCCGCCGCGGGTTCGGCCGCGCGGACGAGTCCGGCTACTTCGCCCGCGAGCTGGGCGGTCTGCGGATCATCGGCCTGGACACCTACGAGAAGCGGGGCAACGGCGCCGACTCGGGCGGGCTCGGCCCCGAGCAACTGGCCTGGTTCCGCAGCCGGTTGCGGGAGAACCGGGAACAGCCCACCGTGGTCTTCGGGCATCATCCGCTGACCGTACGGGACTCGCTCTTCCCCGTCAGCGCGGGACAGCGCCTCGGCCGCCGCCAGGCCCGCTCCATCATCGACGCCTACGCCACCACCCCCGGCGTCTTCCTCCATCACGCCGGCCACACCCACCGCAACAAGCGCACCCTCGTACCGCAGGCCCCGCACGTCGCCCTGCAGGAGGTCGGCGCCGCCAAGGAGTACCCCGGCGGTTTCAGCCTGCTCAGGATCCACTCCGGCGGCTACGCCCTGAACTTCTTCAAGGCGCGTGGCGCGGAGGCCCTGGAGTGGGGCGAGCGCAGCCGCCGAATGGCCGGCGGGCTGTGGCCGCACCACGCGCTCGGCCGCTCGGTCACCGACCGCAACAGCGTGGTCTTCCGCGACCTGTCCGGCATCACCCGCCCCATGTCACCGCCCCTCGCCATCACGGCGGCGGAGAACGCCTGACCACGGGTTTCGGTTTCGCGCGGACGCGGGTCCACGCCTGCCCGGGGGCCGCCGGCGGGCGGCTGCAGGCCCGCGCCCGATGACGCGGTCACAGGCGCGCGGACGCAGGCCCGCCCCTGATCCCGGATCTCAGGCGTGCGGACGCAGGCCCACGTCCGCCCCTGGCATTGACTGCGCCCCGACCCGCGCTCACGCCTGGCCGCAGGCGTCAGGCGTGCGGACGCGGGCCCGCGTCCGATCAGGGTTTTCGGGTGCGCCGCCGCAGGCCCGCGTCCGTCCCCGGCCTTGCCGGCGCCCCGAGCCACACTCACGCCTGGCCGCAGGCCTCAGACGCGCGGACGCAGGCCCGCCTCCGGTCAGGGATTTCGGGTGCGCCGCCGCAGGCCCGCGTCCGTCCCCGGCCTTGCCGGCGCCCCGACCACGCTCACGCCAGGCCGCAGGCCTCAGGCGCGCGGGCGCAGGTCCACGATGCGGCGGATCTTGCCCACCGACCGCTCCAGGGACTCCGGTTCGACGATCTCGACGGCGACCGAGACACCGATGCCGTCCTTGACGGCCGCGGCGATCGCCGCAGCGGCGGCCTCCCGCACCTCCGCCCCCGCGTCGGCGCGGGCCTCGGCCCGCACGGTGAGGGCGTCCATACGGCCCTCACGGGTCAGCTTCAGCTGGAAGTGGGGCGCCACCCCCGGCGTCCGCAGCACGATCTCCTCGATCTGCGTCGGGAAGAGGTTCACCCCGCGCAGGATCACCATGTCGTCGCTGCGCCCGGTGACCTTCTCCATCCGCCGGAACACCCGGGCCGTACCCGGCAGCAGTCGCGTCAGATCGCGCGTGCGGTACCGCACGACGGGCATCGCCTCCTTGGTCAGCGAGGTGAACACCAGCTCGCCCTCCTCGCCGTCCGGCAGCACGTCACCGGTGATGGGATCGACGACCTCCGGATAGAAGTGGTCCTCCCAGATGTGCAGCCCGTCCTTGGTCTCCACGCACTCCTGCGCCACCCCGGGACCCATCACCTCCGACAGCCCGTATATGTCGACGGCGTCGATCGCGAACCTCTCCTCGATCTCCCGCCGCATCTCCTCCGTCCACGGCTCGGCGCCGAACACGCCGACCCGCAGTGACGTACCGCGCGGATCGACGCCCTGCCGCTCGAACTCGTCGAGCAGGGTGAGCATGTACGACGGCGTCACCATGATGATCTGCGGCTCCAGGTCCCGGATCAGCTGGACCTGACGGGCCGTCATGCCGCCGGAGGCCGGGATGACCGTACAGCCGAGCCGCTCGGCGCCGTAGTGCGCGCCGAGACCTCCGGTGAACAGCCCGTACCCGTAGGCCACATGGACCTTGTCGCCGGGCCTGCCGCCGGCCGCCCGGAGCGAGCGGGCCACCACGTCGGCCCACACGGAGAGGTCGCCGTCCGTGTAGCCCACGACCGTGGGGCGCCCGGTGGTCCCGCTGGAGGCGTGGATGCGGCGGATGCGGTCCTGGGGCACGGCGAACATCCCGTACGGGTAGTTCTCGCGCAGGTCGGCCTTGGTGGTGAAGGGGAAACGCGCGAGGTCGGACAGGGACTCGCAGTCCTCCGGCCGCACCCCTGCCTTGGCGAAGGCCTCACGGTAGAACGGCACGTGTTCGTACGCGTGCCGCAGCGAGGACCGCAACCGCTCCAGCTGCAGCGCCCGCAGCGCCTGCGCGTCAAGTCGTTCCCCGCTGTCCAGCAGCTCCGCACCATCCGCCATGGGGGCTTCTCCCTCACCGACCACATCAATTCGGGCGACCGATCATTCGGTCGAGCTCTTCGGGATCAAGTAATTCAGGCCACCCACGGGCAGGCAAGGGGTCCACCCGGAATTTCTCACCGGGACCGCGGGGCGCGGAACCCCGTTGCGACCCGCGGGGACCGTCCGTGAAGATCGGCGGCATGCCTACCTTCACCGCCCCGGACGGAACCGAGCTGGCCTACCACTCACGGGGGGAGGGCGCCCCGCTGGTCGTCCTGCCCGGCGGGCCCATGCAGGCCTCCTCCTACCTCGGTGACCTGGGCGGACTCGCCGCGCATCGGCGGCTGATCCTGCTGGACCTGCGCGGCACCGGCGACTCCGCGGTGCCGGCGGACCCGGCGACGTACCGCTGCGACCGGCTCGTGGACGACGTGGAGGCGTTGCGGGTCCACCTGGGGCTGGAGCGCATGGACGTGCTGGCGCACTCGGCCGGCGGCAGCCTCGCCATGCTCCACGCCGCCCGGTATCCGCAGCGGGTGGCCCGGCTAGTCCTGGTGACCGCGATCCCGTGGGCACTGGGCCTGCGGGCGACCCGGGAGCAGCGGCTGGCGGCGGCCCGTGCGCGCAGTGGTGAGCCCTGGTTCGCGGAGGCGTTCCCCGCCTTCGAGGACTGGCTGGCCGGAAGGTCCGACTTCGACCCCGTGTTCGCGCCGTTCTACTACGGCCGCTGGGACCGGGCCGCCGCCGAGCACATGGCGCGCTCCGACGCGGAGTTCAACGACGAGGCCCACGACATCTACGGCTCCGACGGCGCCTACGACCCGCCCGCCACCCGCGCCGCCCTCGCCGAGGTCACCGCGCCGGTGCTGGTCCTCGCCGGCGGCCTCGACGGAGGGCCTTGCCCGGACCTCGCGCGCGCCGCCGCCGACGTGTTCCCGAACGCCGAGTTCGACGTCCAGCCCGGTGCCGGGCACTACCCGTGGATGGACGACGGGGAGTGGTTCGCGCGGCGGGTCGCCGCGTTCCTTGACCGGTGACCCACCGGACGGCCTCAGTGCCTCCGGCCCAGCGCGGCCCTGCGGCGCCGCCGCAGCACCAGGTGACCGGCCGCCAGGCCGACACCGAGGACGGTGAGGCCGACTCCGCCGACCACCTCGAAGTCGGCGGGCCCCGTGCTGCCGCCGAGGCCCGCGTTGACACCCCGTTGCGGTACGACGGTGGCGGCAGCGGTGGCCGTTGCCGTGGCCGTGGACCGGTGCGGCAGGTCCTCGCAGGCGATGCCGTCGTTGTCCGCGTCCAGGCGGTTGGGGTCGCTCGGATCGCTGTTGAACACGGCCTGTGCGTCCTCCTGGAAGGCGAAGTCAGGGCAATTGAAGTTGTTCTGCGCGTGGGCCACGGCGGCCGCGGGCCCGACGGTCGCGACGAGCGCCAGCGCGGCCGTGCTCAGGGTGCGTGTGCATATGTTCATGGCGGGTCCCTTTCAGTGACGGTGAATCCGATTCACCGTCACTTCGACCCTAGGGACGGGTCCGGGCCCCCGGCGCGTCTTGCTACGCCGTCCGAAGGCCCCCGGCCCACGACCCCCGGCGGACGTGGGATCACCCGTCCTGCGGCCCGTACGCCGTCATGAACCGGTCCCGGAACGTGTTCATGCTCCACTCCGGCGCGTTGTCGGCCGGCTTGATGCCCTCCGTCCAGCCCCAGTCGGAGATGCGCTCCAGCACCTTGGGGTCACGGGCGACGACGGTGACCGGCACGTCCCTGTTGCTGGTGCCCCCGGTGACCGTCGGGACGGGCTGATGGTCGCCCAGGAAGACGAGGACGGTCTTGTCGTCGCCGTACCGCTGGACCCACTGGGTCAGGCTGTCCAGGGAGTACTGGATGGCCTTGCGGTACTCGGTCCGCACGCGCTTGGCGCTCTTCCAGACCTCCGTGGGGTTGGTTCCCTCCTTCTTGATCTTGTAGAAGACCTTGCCGTCGCCGAGGTCCTTCCAGTCGATCGTGTGGGCGATGGGCGACCAGGGGTTGTGGCTGGAGGCCAGGATGATCTCGGCCATGATCGGGTCGCGGTTCTTCTTGCCGTGCTCCAGCTTCTGGAAGGCCTCCAGGCTGAACTGGTCCGGGACCGGCGTCCAGCTGAAGTAGGGGCCCTGGTAGCCGAGGTGCGTGGAGTCGTAGATGTGGTCGAGGCCGAAGTACTTGCCCTCGGGCCAGGCCTTGCGGACGCCGGGCACGATGCCTACCGTCCGCCAGGCCCCGGTCTTCTGGAAGTAGCTGGTGAGGGTGGCTCGGTCGCTGGTGGTCAGGGTCCGGTACCGCTGCTGGTTCTTGACCCACAGGCCGGACAGGAAGGTGGAGTGGGCGAGCCAGCTGCCCGCACCGGTCACGGGCGACCTGAGCCAGCCGCTGCGCGCGGAGAAGCCCGCGGCCTTCAGCCGGGCGTCACCCGCCTTGAGCGTCGCGTCGACCTCCGGTCCCATCGTGGGATCGTCGATGGCCACGCGGCCGTAGCTCTCGATGAAGGTGAGCATGACGTCCTTGCCGCGCAGTCCGGTCAGCAGCTGGTCGGAGGGGGTTTTGGCGTAGGCGTCGACGGTGAGCTGCTTCTTGAAGACCTCGGCGTCCCCGAGGCCGTCGCTGACGTACTGCACACGGTTGGACAGGTACTGGGCGTAGCCCTTGGTGGCCACCGTGACGCCGCCGAACTGCACTCCCAGGGTGAAGCAGATGATCCACACGACGCCGAGGACCAGTGTGGAACGCACGGCCACGGGGCGGTGGCGGGCCACTACGTTCGCCAGCCGCACCGTCGCGAGCGCGCTCAGCACGAGCACGGCGAGGACCAGGGCGATCACCGCGATCACCGCGAACACCTCGCCCGTGCGGCCGAGGGAGTCCTTGAGGAAGTCCGCGGCGTCGCTGAGCAGGACCCAGTCGAAGACCAGGTCGAACGGCCTGGCCAGGGTCTGGCGGAAGCCCATGTCGAGGCACTTCAGGACGGCGGACAGTCCTAGGAGCACACCGAGGGCGGCGGCCGTGACCCGCCGGGCCCGCGAGGGCAGTGCGAGCAGGACGGCCGCGAGGAAGATCCCCTCGACGGGAAGGCGGAGGAAGGACTGGACGGTGATGTAGTCCAGCCGGTTCGGCACGAGCAGGACGACGAACACCAGCACGGCGGCCAGCACGGTCGTGCCCAGCCACACACCCCGCGCGGTACGGGGGAAGCGCCGCCGCCAGCCGAACCAGCCGGGGCGGGCGGGGGAGGGGGCCTGCGCGCCCGGCTCGACGCCGTCGCGGGCGGCGGTCTCCTGCGGTTCGGGCTCGGCTTCGTCGCGGGCGGCGGTCTCGGGGGCGGCTTCCGCCGCGGTGGGCGTCGTCGGCGTCGGCTCGGCGGCCGGCTCGGAGGCCTTCCGGGGGTCGTCGGTCGCCGTCACGTCGGGGTCCGGGCTCCCGTCGGCGTCCGCGTCCGTGTCCGGCAGCTGGCGAGGGGGCGTGAGGTGCGACACCCGTAGGTCCTTCCGTACGGTTTCCCGGTGCTGGTGCGGCGGACCGGGCCCGCAGGTCGGGGCCGCCTACCTCGCGTACGGACCGCCGTCACCCTCCGTTCAGGTCCGCAGGTCAACCGCGGGCAAAGACTACGCCCGCCCCCGCGCCTACCGGTCGGCGGCCTCCGCGACGTCCCGGGCCCACCGGTAGTCCGCCTTGCCGCTCGGCGACCGCCGTATCGCCTCTGTGATCACCAGCTGCCTGGGGATCTTGTAACCGGCGAGATGGGTGCGGCAGTACCTCTGGACGTCCTCCAGGGACGGCCGCGCCGCGCCCTCGCGCAACTGCACCACCGCCGCCACGTGGTTGCCCCACTTCGCGTCCGGCACCCCCGCCACCAGCGCGTCGTACACGTCGGGGTGGGACTTCAGGGCCTGCTCGACCTCCTCGGGGTACACCTTCTCGCCGCCGGTGTTGATGCACTGCGAACCCCGGCCGAGGACGGTGACCACGCCGTGTTCGTCCACCGTGGCCATGTCCCCGAGCAGCACCCAGCGCTCACCGTCCTTGTCGAAGAACGTCTCGGCGGTCTTCGCCGGGTCGTTGTAGTAGCCGAGCGGGACGTGGCCGCACTGCGCGACCCGGCCCACCTCGCCCGCCACGACCGGCTCATGGGTGGCTGGATCGACCACCTGCGTACGGGAGTTGACACGGATGCGGAAGCTCTGGCCGGCCCCGGAGTCGGCCGTCGCCGTGCCGTTGAAGCCGGACTCGGAGGAGCCGTAGTTGTTCAGCAGCACGGCGTGGGGGAGCAGCTCCTGGAACTGCCTGCGGACCGTCTCCGACAGCACCGCCCCGGAGGAGGAGACGCTGAACACCGACGAGCAGTCCGTGGCCTTCATGGGGCCGGCCAGCGCGTCGACCAGCGGCCGCAGCATCGCGTCACCGACCAGCGAGATGCTGGTGACCTTCTCCTTCTCGATCGTCCGCAGCACCTCCTCGGGCACGAACTTGCGGTGGATCACGACCCGTTGGCCGAAGTTGAAACCGATGAGCGAGGTGAGGGTCGAGGTGCCGTGCATCAGCGGGGGAGTGGGGAAGAACGTGATCCCGCTGCCCCCGGCCGCGACCCGCTCGGCGAGCTCCTCGGGCTTCTTCACCGGCTCACCGGTCGGCGCCCCGCCACCCAGCCCCGAGAAGAACAGATCCTCCTGACGCCACATCACGCCCTTGGGCATGCCGGTGGTGCCGCCGGTGTAGATGATGAACTGGTCGTCGCCCGAGCGCGCCGGGAAGCCGCGCTCCGGCGAGCCCGCCGCCTCGGCCTCGGTGAACGGCACCGCCGCCGAGACCCCCTCGTCCCCGCCGCCCACCCGCACCAGGTGACGCAGCCTCGGACACTGCGGCAGCGCCGCGGCCACCCGTGCGTCGAACTCCGCGTCGAAGACCAGCGCGGTCAGGTCGGCGTCCCGGTACAGGTAGACCAACTCGTCCTCGACATAGCGGTAGTTCACGTTGACCGGCACGATCCGCGCCTTCAGGCAGGCGAACACCGTCTGCAGGTACTCGATGCCGTTGTAGAGATGCAGTCCGAGATGCTCGCCGGGCCTGATCCCCGCGTCGATCAGGTGGTGGCCGATCCGGTTCGCCGCAGCGTCCAGCTCCGCGTAAGTCAGCCGGCGTTCCGCACCCGTCCCCGGATGGTCGATGTACACCAGGGCCTCGCGGTCGGGCACCACGTCGACGACCGACTCGAACAGGTCCGCAAGGTTGTACTCCACCGTTCCTCCTGACCCCGTGCAGCCGTGACGAAGAAAGGCGCATCCGTCGGTTCGCCGGTCATCAGAGCAAAGGGCACGGCAACTGTGAAGGGTTCGCGCGAAGAAATCTGACTACCTGTCAGAAAACTCTTGAAGTGCCTCCCGTGCTACTGCAACCTGTTCTCGTTCCCGGAGAGGGGAGATGGTCATGGGTGGGACGGAACACCTCACCGTCCGGCGCGAAGGCGCCACACTGGTGCTCACGCTCAACAGGCCCGACGCCAAGAACGCGCTCTCGCTGCCGATGCTGGTCGGCCTGTACGACGGCTGGCTGGAGGCCGACGAGGACGACGGGGTCCGGTCGATCGTGCTGACCGGCGCGGGCGGATCGTTCTGCGCCGGCATGGACCTCAAGGCCCTGGCCGGGCAGGGCACGCGGGGCGAGCAGTACCGGGACCGCCTCAAGGCCGACCCCGACCTGCACTGGAAGGCGCTGCTGCGCCACCACCGCCCCCGCAAACCGGTGATCGCCGCCGTCGAGGGCCACTGCGTGGCGGGCGGCACCGAGATCCTGCAGGGCACCGACATCCGCGTCGCGGGCGAGTCGGCGACCTTCGGACTCTACGAGGTCAGGCGCGGACTGTTCCCCATCGGCGGCTCGACCGTCCGGCTGCAGCGCCAGATCCCGCGCACCCACGCCCTGGAGATGCTGCTCACCGGGCGCCCCTACACCGCTCGGGAGGCCGCCGGCATCGGCCTGATCGGCCATGTCGTCGCCGACGGCACCGCGCTCGCCAAGGCACTGGAGATCGCCGAACAGGTCAACTCCTGCGGCCCGTTGGCTGTCGAGGCGATCAAGGCCTCGGTCTACGAGACCGCCGAGATGACCGAGACGGACGGCCTCGCCTCCGAACTCAAGCGCGGCTGGCCGATCTTCGACACCGCCGACGCCAAGGAAGGCGCCCGCGCCTTCGCGGAGAAGCGGCCGCCCGTCTACAAGCGCGCCTGACCAGAAGGAGACCGGGCATGCCCGAAGTCCTCAAAGCACCCCTCGCCGTCGAGTTCCCCTTCACCCGCTCCCTCGGCCCCGTCCAGAGCGCCTTCCTGACCGGTCTGCGCGAGCGCGTCGTGCTCGGCGTGAAGACCGTCGACGGCCGCACCCTGGTCCCGCCCGTCGAATACGACCCCGTCACCGCCGAGGAGATCCGCGACCTCGTCCCCGTGGCCTCCACCGGCACGGTCACCACCTGGGCCTGGAACCACGAACCCCGCCGCGGCCAGCCCCTCGACACCCCCTTCGCCTGGGTACTGGTCCGCCTCGACGGCGCCGACACCGCCCTGCTGCACGCCCTGGACGCCCCCGGCCCCGACGCCGTGCACACGGGCATGAGGGTCCGCATCCGCTGGGCCGAGGAGCGCTCCGGCGCCATCACCGACATCGCCTGCTTCGAGCCGTACGACGGTGACGACACGGAAGTCAGCGTGCACGCGGGGGAGTTCGAGGAACCGGTCACCGGCATCGTCGCCCCCGCCCGCCTCGACTACACCTACTCGCCCGGCCGCGCCCAGTCGGCGTACATCCACGCCCTCGCCGACCGCCGCACCGTCGGCGAACGCTGCCCCACCTGCCGCAAGGTGTACGTGCCGCCGAGGGGCGCCTGCCCCACCTGTGGTGTCGCCACCTCGGAACAGGTCGAAGTGGGGCCCCGCGGTACGGTCACCACCTTCTGCATCGTCAACATCAAGGCCAAGAACCTCGACATCGAAGTGCCGTACGTCTACGCGCACATCGCCCTCGACGGCGCCGACCTCGCGCTGCACGGACGCATCGGCGGCATCCCCTACGACCAGGTGCGCATGGGCCTGCGCGTCGAGGCGGTGTGGACCGAGGGGGCCCGCTACCCGGACCACTACCGGCCGACCGGTGAGCCCGACGCGGAGTACGACGCCTACAAGGAGCTGCTGTGACACGTGACATAGCACTGGTCGCCTTCGCCCAGACCGACCACCGGCGCACCACCGACGAGCTCTCCGAGGTCGAGATGCTCATGCCGGTCCTGCACGGTGTGCTCGACCAGACCGGCCTCAGGACCGCCGACATCGGCTTCACCTGCTCCGGCTCCAGCGACTACCTGGCCGGCCGCGCCTTCTCCTTCACCCTCGCCCTCGACGGCGTCGGCGCCTGGCCCCCGATCTCCGAGTCGCACGTCGAGATGGACGGCGCCTGGGCGCTGTACGAGGCGTGGACCAAGCTGCTGACGGGGGACGCGGACACCGCGCTCGTCTACTCCTACGGCAAGTCCTCGCCCGGCTCGGTGCGGGACGTGCTCACCCGGCAGCTCGACCCGTACTACGTGGCGCCGCTGTGGCCCGACTCCGTGGCCCTGGCCGCCCTCCAGGCACAGGCACTGATCGACGCGGGGGAGACCGACGAGCCCGCGCTCGCCGCCGTCGCCGCCCGCAGCCGCGCGGACGCCACCGCCAACTCCCACGCCCAGCTGAGGGGTTCCATCCCGCAGGGCGACTATCTCGTACGGCCCCTGCGCACCGGGGACTGCCCGCCCATCGGCGACGGCGCCGCCGCGGTGATCCTCGCCGCCGGCGAGCGAGCCCGTGAGCTGTGCGAACGGCCCGCCTGGATCCGCGGCATCGACCACCGCACGGAGGCCCACAGCCTGGGTGTGCGGGACCTGACCGACTCGCCCTCCGCCCGGCTGGCCGCCGAGAAGGCCGGCGCCTTCGAACGGCCCGTCGACACCGCCGAGTTGCACGCGCCGTTCACCTCCCAGGAGGTCGTGCTGCGCAAGGCGCTCCGGCTGGACGACACCGTGCGCGTCAACCCCTCCGGCGGCGCCCTCGCCGCCAACCCGATGATGGCCGCCGGGCTCATCCGCCTCGGGGAGGCCGCCGCCGCCGTCCACCGGGGCGAGTCCGACCGGGCGCTCGCCCACGCCACGTCCGGCCCGTGCCTGCAACAGAACCTGGTCGCCGTACTCGAAGGGGATCCGCGATGAGCAAGGAGCCCGTGGCCGTCACAGGGATCGGCCAGACCAAGCACGTGGCCGCCCGGCGCGATGTGTCGATCGCGGGACTCGTCCGCGAGGCGGCCCGGCGGGCCCTCGACGACGCCGAGCTGTCCTGGGCCGACATCGACGCCGTCGTCATCGGCAAGGCGCCCGACTTCTTCGAGGGCGTCATGATGCCCGAGCTGTACCTCGCCGACGCGCTCGGCGCGGTCGGCAAGCCCATGCTGCGCGTGCACACCGCCGGCTCCGTCGGCGGGTCCACCGCGCTGGTCGCCGCCAACCTGGTCGCGGCCCGCGTCCACGGCACCGTCCTGACGCTGGCCTTCGAGAAGCAGTCCGAGTCCAACGCCATGTGGGGGCTGTCTCTGCCGATCCCCTTCCAGCAGCCCCTGCTCGCCGGGGCGGGCGGCTTCTTCGCCCCGCATGTGCGCGCGTACATGCGGCGTACCGGCGCCCCCGACACGGTGGGCTCGCTGGTGGCGTACAAGGACCGGCGCAACGCGCTGAAGAACCCGTACGCGCATCTGCACGAGCACGACGTCACCCTGGAGAAGGTCCAGGCCTCGCCCATGCTCTGGGACCCGATCCGGTACTCCGAGACCTGCCCGTCCTCCGACGGCGCCTGCGCGATGGTGCTGACCGACCGGGCCGGCGCGGCCCGGTCGCCGCGGCCGCCTGCCTGGATGCTGGGCGGGGCGATGCGCAGCGAGCCCACCCTCTTCGCCGGGAAGGACTTCGTCTCCCCGCAGGCCGGCAAGGACTGTGCCGCCGACGTGTACCGGCAGGCCGGCATTGCCGACCCGCGCCGCGAGATCGACGCCGCCGAGATCTACGTGCCGTTCTCCTGGTACGAGCCCATGTGGCTGGAGAACCTCGGCTTCGCCGACGAGGGCGAGGGCTGGAAGCTCACCGAGTCGGGGGTGACGGAACTGGACGGCGATCTTCCCGTGAACATGTCGGGCGGGGTGCTGTCGACCAACCCCATCGGTGCCTCCGGCATGATCCGTTTCGCGGAGGCTGCCCTGCAGGTGCGCGGGCAGGCCGGAGAACACCAGGTGGAGGGCGCGCGGCGGGTCCTCGGGCACGCCTACGGAGGTGGATCGCAGTTCTTTTCCATGTGGCTCGTGGGCAGCGAACCCCCCACCTCCTGAAGGGCTCGCCAAAGGTCCCCTTCACGTGGCCTGTTGGCATCAGGGGTCGATCGCTAGGCTGGCCGCGGACGACGAATCGGGAGGAGCAGGACGTGGCCGAGAGCACCACCATCCAGCAGCACCCGCTCGCGGGCTGGGACAAGCCGGAGCTGGACCTCAGCAGCGCCGAATGGCACTCGAGCAGCCGTGGCCTGGGGGATGTCCAGATCGCCTTTGTCGAGGGATTCATCGCGATGCGCAACAGCGGCCGCCCGGAGAGCCCTTCCCTGATCTTCACACCGGCGGAGTGGGGCGCGTTCGTGTCGGGCGCGAGGGAGGGCGAATTCGACCTGACCTGAGCCGCGCGGTTCGTGCCGGCCGGGCGGTGTCCGCCGCCCGTTTCCCGGACACTCGACCTTGAGCACCTTCCCGGCGCCGACACCCTCCCGGGGCCGGCCCCCGGGAGGCGAGGTCGAGATCCGGAGGTGAGGACCCCATGGACAGCCTGCCCGTCGTCGCGGCGGTCGACGGTTCGGACGACAGCCTGCGCGCCCTGGACTGGGCGCTCGACGCCGCCCGCGAGCGCGGGGCCCCGCTGCGGGTGGTCCATGTGCGGCAGTACGCCGCCTGGGCCCAGCCCGACGTCCTGGTCGCCGGACCGCCGGACCCGGGCGACGACTCCGTGCTCGCCCAGGCGCGCGACCTTCTGAAGGACCGGTCCCACCCGCCCGGGATCGAGTACGTCGGCCTCGACGGCGCGCCGGGTGCCGTGCTGCCGGGGCTGGGTGCCACCGCGCGGTTGCTGGTCCTCGGCTCCCGCGGCCGGGGCGGCTTCGCCAGCCTGCTGCTCGGTTCCAACGGCATGGCCGCCGCCCGCGACGCCGAATGCCCGGTCGTCGTGGTTCCCCGGCCCGGACGCGAGGTGCACGGGGACGCGCCCGTCGAACCGGGGCCGCGCGTGGTCGTCGGTCTCCAGGTGGACGCTCCCGACGACGCCACCCTGTCCTTCGCCTTCACCGAGGCCGCGCTGCGCGGCGCCCGCCTCCAGGTCGTCGCCGCCTACGCGTGGCCGGTGCGGTCCTGGGCGGTCCCCGCCGAACTCGCCCCGGAGATGATCGACCAGGAGGCCGTCGAGAACGAGACCTGGACGCTCGCCGAGGGCTTCCTCGCCCCGCACCGCAAGAACCACCCCGATGTGCGCGCCGACGCCTTCGCCCTGCCGGGCGACGCGGCCGGGCTGCTGGTCGGCGCCTCCAAGGACGCGGACCTGGTCGTGGTCGGCCGCCACCGGCGCCGCCTGCTCGCACCGGCCCGCATGCTCGGCTCGGTCACCCAGGCGGTCCTCCTGCACGCGGCGAGCCCGGTCGCCGTCGTACCGCCGGAGCCCGGGGAGGGCTAGACCCTGTCGTCAGATTCCCGCCTGCCCGGAGGCGCCTGGCACGCGCGCTCGCGGCGTTGCCCAAACGCCCGAACAGCCCCGCTGTCAGGGCGCTCCGGCGCCTTGCGATCGCACGCACCAGACGCCTCCGGGCCCGCCCTGCGGGCGGACGACGGGAACTTGACGACAGGGCTGGATCCGCCGCTCCTCGGCGGAGGACGACTTAATGGATGGGCTCGGCCCTATCATTAGGGGCATGCCGGACCCGCTCGCTCCAGAAGCCCGACTCTGCCTCGACCTCGCCCTCACCGTCCGCCACGACGGCCACGGCGGCGTCGCCGACGACCTGAGCGACGCCGCCGGGCTCACCGCCTGGGTCCGCGACCACCCCCAGGCCGTGCCGGACGCCCACCGGTGGGTCGCCGACGAGGGCGACCTCACCGCCGTACGGGAACTGCGGGCGGCCGTCCGCGCCCTCTTCGCCCGCGCGGTGCGACCCGCCGAGCCCAGCCCCGCCGACGCCACCCGCCTCCTGCCCGTGCCCGACGCCCTCGCCCGCCTCAACGCCGCGGCCGCGCGCACCCCCACCGTGCCGGTCCTGCACTGGGACGACGACGCCGAACCCGCCGTGAGCCGCCATGCGCCCGACGGCGCCGAGGACCTCACGGCGGCCCTCGCCCAGGCCGCCATCGCTTTCCTCGCGGGCCCCGACCGGCAGCGACTGCGTGCCTGCCACGCACCGCGCTGCGTCCGCTACTTCCTCAAGGAGCACCCCCGTCAGGAGTGGTGCAAGCCCTCCTGCGGCAACCGCGCCCGGGTCGCACGGCATCACGAACGACACCGAAGCACTGTTTGAACCGGTTTCGGTCAGTAATGCTCGTACCACGGCGTGCAACCCGCCTGCGGCGTACTCTGAGGTGCCTGGAGGCCACGGTGCGTGTCCGCTCCCCGCGCGAACACACCACCGCGGCAGGGGGTATGCCATGGTGCAGCGTGTCGTACGGAGCAGCCGGACCCTCTTCGAGCGCGAGAGTGAACTCGCGGCCGTCGACGAGGCGTTGGCCGCACTCACCGGCCTGCGCGGGGACGGGGCGGAACCGCCCGACCCTCCCCGCGGCGCCCTCCTCGCCTTCGCCGGGCGCGCCGGCATCGGCAAGACCACCCTCCTCGCCGAGGTCCGGCGGCTCGCGACCGCGAAGGGCTGCACCGTGCTCTCCGCACGGGGCGGCGACCAGGAACAGCGCGTCGCCTTCCACGTCGCCCGCCAACTGCTCCAGCCCCAGTTCGCCGGAGCCGCACAGGCCGACCTGCGTGACTCACTGGGCAGTTGGTACGACATCGTCGGCCCCGCCCTCGGCCTGTGCGCGCCCACCCCGTCCGCCCCACCGGACCAACAGGGCCTGCGCGACGGCCTGGACTGGATCCTCACCCATCTCGCCGCACTGCGCGCCCCGATGGTGCTGGTGCTGGACGACGCCCACTGGGCCGACCCCGAATCCCTGCGCTGGCTCGCCGCGTTCGCGCCCCGCGCCGAACAACTCCCGCTGCTGATCGTCGTCGCCTACCGCCCGGACGAACTCCCCGAGCACGCCGAGTCGTTCAGGGGACTGCCCGGCCGCGCGGGCACGCGTCCCCTCGGTCTGGAACCGCTCAGCGCCGCCGCCGTCGCCCGGCTGGTACGCGAGACGCTCGGCGCCCGCGCCGACAACGCCTTCTGCCACGAGTGCTGGGCCGTCACCACCGGAAACCCCTTCGAGACCGTCGAGTTGCTCGCCAAGGTACGCGAGCGCGGTCTCACCCCGACCGAGTCCGCCGCCCCGCTGCTGCGCGACCTCGCCGCCGCCGTCAAGGGCAGCGGCCTGGTCGCCCGCCTGGAACGACTCGGCGCCTCCACCGTGCGCTTCGCCTGGGCCTGCGCCGTCCTCGGCACCGAGATCCATCCCCTGCTCGCCGCCGCCGTCGCCGGACTGGGCCACGAGGAGGCCGCCGACGCCGCCGACGCGCTGCGCACGGCCCGCATCCTCACCGGCGCCGAGACCCTGGAGTTCGTCCACCCGCTGATCGCCACCGCCGTCTACCGGGCCATCCCGCCCGGCGTCCGGGTCGCCCTCCACGGCCAGGCCGCCTGGTGCGTGATCAACGACGGACAGGGCCCCTCCGCGGCCGCCCGCCACCTGTTGGAGACCCACCCGGACGGCGACAACTGGGTCGTCCAGCAACTGCGCGCCGCCGCCGCACAGACCCTGCGCGCCGGCGCCCCCGACGCCGCCCGCGGCTACCTCGCCCGCGCCCTGCGCGAACCCCCGCCCCCCGGGGACCGCGCCGCCGTCCTGTACGAACTGGGCTCGGCCTCCCTGCTCACCGAGCCCGCCACCACCGTCAACCATCTGCGCGCCGCCCTGGAGGAACCGGTCACCGACCCGGGCCTGCGCCACCACATCGTCTACCGGCTCTCCCAGGTCCTCGCGCACAGCGACCATCTCGCCGAGGCCTCCGACACCCTCGCCCGCGAGATCCGCGTCACCGACGACGCCCGGGTCAGGCTGCGCATGGTCGCCGAACAGTTCATGTGGGACGCCTTCCGCGCCGACGAACCCGACCACCCCTCCCGCTCCCGCCGCCTGGCCAGGCTCGCCGACCGCCTGAGTGGCCGCGACCTCACCGAGCGCTACGTCATCGGCCTGCGCACCTGGGACGCCGTCCTGCGCGGCGAGCCCGCCCACATCGCCCTCCACCACGCCGAACGCGCCCTGGCCGGCGGCCTGGGCTGGGCCGAACCCGACCGCGGCTTCGAGGTGCCCGTTCTGGTCGCGCTCGCCTTCATGTACGCCGACCGGCCCGGGCGTACGGAAGAACTCTTCGCGGCCGGCATCGCCGACTTCGAACGCCAGGGCTGGCGCGGCGCCCACCTCTCCTTCGCCTACACGCTCCTCGCCTACGTCCGCTACCGGCGCGGCCGGCTCGCCGAGGCCGAGGACTTCGTCCGGGCGGGACTGCGGCTTGCCGAACGCGTCGGCCCCGGCACCCCCGCCGAGTGGTACGCCGTGGGCATCCTCATCCAGGTGCTGCTGGCCCGCGGCCGGGTCATCGAAGCCGCCCGGACGGGCGAGGACTACTCCTTCTGCGCGCCCTACCCGGCGGCCGTCGTCTTCCCCGACGCCCAGACCGTCTGCGGCGAACTGCTCCTCGCCCGCGGCCTGCACCGGAAGGCGGCCGAGGAGCTCTCCGCGGCCGGCCGCCGCCTCGACCCGCGCGGAATCCGCAACCCCGCATGGTGCCCCTGGCAGCTCCACCTCGCCCGCGCCGAGGCCCACACCAGCCCGGAACGGGCCGTCACCACCGCCCTCGAAGCGGTCGCCCGGGCCCGCCAGTTCGGCACCCCCTCGGCCGTCGGCCAGGCCTTGCGCACGGCCGCCGAAGTCTCCTCCGGCTCCGCCCGCGTCAAGTACCTGGAGGAGGCCGTCAGCCACCTCGAACGCTCACCTGCCGCCTACGAGCTCGCCTGCGCCCTCGTCGCCCTCGGCACGGAACTGCGCCGCAGCGGCCGTTCCCGGGAGGCGGCCGAGCATCTCTACCGGGGCCTCGACACGGCCGTCCAGTGCGGCGCCGACGGACTGGTCGAAGAAGCCCGCGACGAACTCACCGCGGCGGGGCTGCGCCCACGGCGCCTGCACAGCACCGAGACGGACACCCTGACCTCCCGCGAGCGCTCGGCGGCGAACCTGGCGGCGCAGGGCCGCACCGAGGCGGACATCGCGAGCGAACTGCACATCGACGAGCCGGCGGTCGTCCGCCTGCTCTCCGCGGTCTACCGCAAGCTCGGCACGGACAGCACGGGCCTGGCGGCCACCCTCAAGGCGACGGAGGACCGGGCCACCTAGGGGAGTACGACCAGCCCCCGCACCATGTCCGCCTGCCCCGTACCATTGGCGCATGTCGTTCCTCCGCCGCCGCAGCGCGACCCCCGCCGGCCCCGACTTCGACGTGCTGGCCATGGACCCGGGCGACTGGCCCGGCAACCTCGGCGCCGGCCTGCTGCCCGCCCCCGACGGCAGCTGCCAGGGCGTCTTCCTGCGCTACGACCTCTTCGGCGGCCGCGGCCCCGCGATGATCATCGGCAACCTGCCCGAGGGCTCCCCGGCCCGCGAGGTCGCCGAGGGCGAGATCCCCTTCGAGGTCGCCCAGCTCCTCCTCGCGCTGGAGAACGAGGAGGAAGTGACGGTCGTCGGCGTCGAGGACATGCCGGTCATGCAGGGCGACAACCTCCTGATCGTGCGCCGCCTCAAGCTCTCCGAGAGCCGGATCTCCTGCGTCCAGTTCGACCGCAGCGACAACGTCCTGGTGACCATCGCCGCCTGGGACCGACCCATCACCGACGACCTGTACGCCCTGCTGAAGCCACTCCCGGCGGAGCTTTTCCAGCAGGGCTGACCCGGCTACCGGCCCGAGGGCAGCACATCCACATCCGCCGCGCGCACGAACTCGACGCGATGGCCGTACTGGATCTCGTAGTACAGGTCCTTGCCGACCACCACCCGGTGCGCGTCGGTGGTGAAGGTGACCGCGTAGTAGTACTCGCCGGGCACCACGTCACCGACCACGTACTTCTGCCCCTTCGGAAGGGTGTACGGCAGCGGGGACACCGCCTGGACGGGCACGCCCGCCGGATAGGCCGCCGCCTCCGGGTAGGCCCGGCCGTACACCGGGACGCTGTCCAGGCCCGCCTTGGGCGTCACCACCAGACCGGAGGCCGGCACCGCCGTCGGGTCCTTGTGCGGGTTGCGGAACCACGCCTTCTGGCCCAGGTACCAGATCGCCGTCCAGTCCTTGTACCGCCCGGCGACCGCGTACTGCTGGCCGGTCGACACCCGCGAGCCCACATCGTTGACGTCGATCGTGGAGTCGGCGCCCTTGTGCAGGCCGACGTCCTTGATCAGCGGCGAGCTCTCGTCGTGGTCCGCGTACAACCGCACCTCACCGGAGCCGTGCGGCGCGCAGGGTTCGTCCTTGGTGACACAGCCCGTGTACTGCGGCTGGTTCGTGTCGTAGTCCGGCAGGATCGTCACCACTCCGGTGCTCTTGCCCGCGGTCCACCCGAAGGGGTGGCCGATCAGCTCGAAGTAGTGCCGCCAGTCCCAGTAGGGGCCGGGGTCGGTGTGCATGCCGGGGATGGTCGACGTCGTCGGGCCCGGGACGTTCTCGTGGCCCAGGATGTGCTGCCGGTCCAGCGGGATGCGGTACTTCGCGGCGAGATAGCGCACCAGCCGGGCCGAGGAGCGGTACATCGCCTCCGTGTACCAGGCGTCCGGCGAGGCGAGGAAACCCTCGTGCTCGATGCCGATCGACTTGGCGTTCACGTACCAGTTCCCCGCGTGCCAGGCCACGTCCTTGGCCTTCACATGCTGGGCGATCAGACCGTCCGTGGAGCGGATCGTGTAGTTCCACGACACATAGGTCGGGTCCTGGACCAGCTTCAGCACACCGTCCCAGGCACCCTCGGTGTCGTGCACCACGATGTACTTGATGCTCTGCGACGCCGGGCGGTCTCCCAGGTCGTGGTTGCCGTAGTCGTCCTCCCCGAACTGCTGGTAGGGGGCCGGGATCCACTCGCAGGACACGGACTTCGGGCACTCCGTGCCGTCGGCGGACACCGTCCGCAGGCCCGCGGCGCGCAGCTGCCCGGTGTCCGGGGCGAGAGACGGCCGGGCGGCCAGGACGACCTGCTGCCCGGCGTCCGTCAGGCGTTCCTCGCCGGTGCGGATCACGTCGTAGACATCGTTGGCGTACGCGGCAGCCGTCGCCGTGTCGTCGGCACCCGAGAAGCGGGCCACCGCCCCGTACCAGTCCGCCGGATCGGCGCTTAGCGGCTTGCCAAGGTCCCGCTGCGCGGCGGCGAGCAGCGCGGCTCCGCCGGTCACGTTGGCGGCCTCGTCCGTCCTCAGCCGCTCGGCCGGGATGCCGGTCAGCTCGGCCGCCTTCGGCAACGTCCGCAGCCGGGCGGGGAGTTCGGAGTCCGCCGGCAGCCGGACGTGGGGGTGCAGGGCGGCGCGGGCGCTGTCACCGCGGGCGTCCTCGGTGCCCTGGCTGTGGTGCGAGGCGGCGGCGAGCGCGCCGCGGGCGTCGGTGAGGTGCATCGGGCCGTAACCCCCGGACACGCTCGGCGCGCCGTCGTGCGCGTCCCACCGTGACTGCAGATAGGAGACGCCGAGCAGGACGCTCTGCGGGACGTGGTACTCGGCGGCCGCGGCCGCGAACGCCCGCTGCAGCGAGCCCGACGACGACTCGGCCGTGCTCGCCGCCGGGGCCGCGCCCAGCAGCGGCAGCAGCAGCGCCCCGGTCGCGAGGGCACTGGCGGCTCGACGGGTGTGTCTGTGGCCGGGGGCGGATGTGGGGTCGGTGACGGATCCTCGCAATGCAGCCTCCTGGGACGAGCGGGCGTGGCGGGGCGTGCAGGACCGGTGGTGGGTCTGTGGTACCGGCTTGCCGACGATCCGTCAATCATGCCCACGAGCAGGAGATTTCCCATGTCAACACGAGGATGGAGGAGTTTCCGGGCGGCGGCTCCCGGGCCTGCGGGGCGTCAGTGGAGTACACCAATGGCCCGTACGGGGGAGCCCGTCCAACACGAAGGTCCGCGGCGCGCTCCTCCCCCCGGGCGCACCGCGGACCTTCGTCCCCGTCAGCGAGTGCCGACCGCCGCGCGTACGGCCCGCCGGGCCAGCTGGCAGTCGTCGTGCAGCCGCCTGAGCAGCAGCCGCTGTTCCTCGCCGGACGGCGCGGCACTCGGGTGGGCCACCCCCGGTGCCGTCGGGGTCATGTCGTGCATCGAACGCTGCACGGCCGTCTCGTAGGTGCGGATCTCACGCGTGAGGACGAGCATCAGGTTCACCAGGAACGCGTCCCGCGAGGCCGGGCCCGCCGACTGCGCGATCTGGCTGATCTGACGGCGGGCCACCGGCGCGTCCCCGAGCACCGACCACAGGGTGGCCAGGTCGTAGCCCGGCAGATACCAGCCCGCGTGCTCCCAGTCCACCAGCACTGGACCGGCCGGTGACAGAAGGATGTTCGAAAGCAGTGCGTCACCGTGGCAGAACTGGCCCATGCCCTGCCGGCCCGCCGAGTGCGCGATGCCGTGCAGCAGCTTCTGCAGGTCGCCCATGTCCCGGTCGGTCAGCAGGCCCAGCTCGTGGTAGCGGGAGATCCGGGCCGCATAGTCCACGGGGGCGTCGAAGGTGCCCGCCGGCGGCCGCCAGGCGTTGAGCCGGCAGATCGCGCCGAGCGCCGCCCTGATGTCCGCCCGGGGAGGAGCCTCGGCCGGATGCCGCTGCAGCGCGGCCACCCGTCCCGGCATCCGCTCGATGACCAGTGTGCAGTTTTCCGGGTCCGCCGCGATCAGTCTCGGCACCCGCACCGGAGGGCGGTGCCGGACGAACGAGCGGTAAGCCGCTATCTCGTGCCGGATCCGCTCGGACCACACGGGCGAGTGGTCCACTAAACACTTGGCGACGGCCGTACTGCGCCCGGTCGTGCCGACCAGGAGCACGGACCGTCCGCTGCGGCGCAGCACCTGCACCGGAGCGAA
Source organism: Streptomyces sp. SLBN-31 (assembly GCF_006715395.1). Lineage (NCBI taxonomy): Bacteria > Bacillati > Actinomycetota > Actinomycetes > Kitasatosporales > Streptomycetaceae > Streptomyces > Streptomyces sp. SLBN-31. The sequence goes on along the minus strand of NZ_VFNC01000002.1, from coordinate 766,319 downwards.
CTCCGGACAGATCCGGTGCACCGACGCGATCGCCGTACGCAACTGGGCGCCCTGAGGGCCGGACAAGTCGAGTCTCCCGCTGAGCGGTTGGGTGCCGGGCCCCGGGGCGCGCCGCGGCCGTCCCACGCCGAGCGCGGGGGCCACCGGACGCCCGGCGGGGTCGAGGTAGGGGCCGCTGCCCGCCGGGCGGGAGCGCAGCGACCGGGGCGGGGCGGACACGGAGGACGATGCTGCGTACATGGGCGAAACAGATCCCTTCGTGTGCCTGCATTGCCTGTGCTGAGACGCGCTACCCGGCCCGGCCCCTCGGGAGCACCCTGGGGAATGCGTCCCTTGTTCACGAAGGCAACCGGGTCGGGGTGGCGCTTTCCTACCTGACACCCGATGCCCACTGGCACACCATCTGGCGCACCCTGGCGAACCCTGGCGAATAGTCGCCCGGCAACTCTCCCCGGGCTACTGTCAACTCAGCCGAGAACCTGGGGGCTTGACGTGAGCGGACAACCCAACACCCGCCTGGCGGACCTGTTCGGCCTGGCCGGCTGGTCCAAGGGTGAACTCGCGAGGCTGGTCAACCGGCAGGCGGCGGCCATGGGCCACCCCCAGCTGTCGACCGACACCTCCCGGGTGCGGCGTTGGATCGACACGGGAGAGATCCCGCGCGATCCGGTGCCGCGGGTGCTGGCGGCTCTGTTCACCGAGCGTCTCGGCCGTGTCGTGACCATCGAGGACCTCGGTCTGGTCCGGCACGGGCGTACGGGGAAGCGGCAGGACGGCGGGAGTCTGGAACATCCCGACGGTGTGCCGTGGGCGCCCGAGCGGACGGCTGCGGTCCTCACCGAATTCACGGGAATGGACCTCATGCTCAACCGACGCGGCTTGGTGGGCGCGGGCGCCGCGCTCGCCGCAGGCTCCGCACTCAGCAGCGCCATGCACGACTGGCTGCACACCGACCCGACACTCAAGGCCGACGCCCCACGATTCGACGATCCCCTGCACGCCGACCCCGCTGGGTTCGACCGCTACGAGGCCGCCCCCATCGGGTCGCAGGAGATCGAGGAACTGGAGCGCTCGGTCGAGGTGTTCCGGGCCTGGGACGCGGCCCGCGGCGGCGGGCTGCAGCGCAAGGCAGTCGTGGGCCAGCTCAACGAGGTGGGCGGCATGCTCGCCTACCGTCACCCCGACCATCTCCAGCGCCGCCTGTGGGGCGTCGCTGCCAACCTCGCCGTCCTCGCGGGCTGGATGTCGCACGACGTCGGCCTGGAGCCCACGGCCCAGAAGTACTTCGTCATCGCCGCGCACGCGGCCAGAGAAGGCGGTGACCGGCCGCGCGCGGGGGAGGCGCTCTCCCGGGCGGCTCGCCAGATGGTGCACCTGGGCCGGCCCGACGACGCACTCGACCTGATGAAACTCGCCCGGTCCGGCTCGGGCGACGAGGTGCTGCCGCGCACCAAGGCGATGCTCTACACCATCGAGGCCTGGGCACAGGCGTCCATGGGCAAGGGCCAGGCCATGCGCCGAACCCTCGGGCAGGCGGAGGACCTCTTCGTCTCCGACAAGGGGGACGTGCCCCCGCCGAGCTGGATGCAGATGTTCAAGGAGGAGGACCTGTACGGCATGCAGGCCCTGGCCTACCGCACGCTGGCCGAACACGACCCGTCCGCGGCCGTGCACGCCCAGCACTACGCGGAGAAGGCCCTGGCCCTGCGTGTCGACGGACGCCAGCGGTCGAAGATCTTCGACTTCCTGTCCATGGCGTCGGCCTGCTTCATCGCCGACGACCCCGAACAGGCCGACCGCTACGCACGCCTGGCCCTGATGTCGATGGGATCGAACTCGTCCCACCGCACCTGGGACCGGCTGCGCCAGATGTACCGGCTGACGGCCGAGTACTCGAGCTACCCGAAGATCCACGAACTGCGGGAGGAGATCGAACTGGCCCTGCCGAAGAAGGCGTCCCAGGGCGGCAACAGCGCACGGGCATAGGGGGTTGACGCCTCCGGGCCGACCACCCGGGACACCGGTGGTCCGGTGTGTCTTACGCCGTCACCCTGGCGACGAGCACGCACGCGTCGTCCTGACGCTCGCTCGCGCCGAACTCCTCCACGACCAGCCGTACGCAGTCCAGTGCGGTGCGCGCCTCACGGAAGCGGGGGGCCAGGTCCAGGAGCCGGCCGGCGGGGTCCGTCACTCCCGCGGCATGCCCGGGCTCCAGCCCGTCGGTGTGCAGCAGGAGCAGGTCGCCCACTTCGAGGGTCTCGTGGACCTCCTCGAAGGCGGCGCTCGCGGTCGCGCCGAGCAGAACGCCCTGCGGGGCGCGCAGCCTGCGTCCCGTCCCGTCGCGGAACAGCAGCGGGGCGGGGTGTCCGGCCTGCGCCCAGGTCAGGGTGCGGGTCTCGGGGCGGTAGCGGCAGCAGACGGCGCTGCCCAGGGCGGGCTGCACGGTGGCGTCGAGTAACCGGTTCAGCAGGGACAGCAGTTGTCCCGGTGCGGTGCCGGCCATCGCCATGCCGCGCAGGGCGCCGAGCAGCATCGCCATGCCCGAGGTGACGGTCACGCCGTGCCCGGTCAGGTCGCCGACACCGAGGAGCGTCTGTCCGTCGGGCAGTTCCAGTGCGTCGTACCAGTCCCCGCCGATCAGTGTGCCGTCCGACCGAGGAAGGCAGTGCGCGGCGAGGTCCAGCGTCTGGGGGCCTCGGCGCGGGAGCCGCAGGGAGCCACGCCACGGCGGCAGCACGGCTTCCTGCAACTCGACCGCGAGCCGGTGCTCGGTCTGCGTGCGGTGCTGGTGGCGCTGGAGCGAGTCACGGGTCTCGCTCACCGCCTTCTGGCTGCGGCGCAGTTCGCTGACGTCACGCAGCACGGCCCACATCGAGGCGGTGCCGCCGTCGGCGTCGAGCACGGGCTCGCCCATCATGTGCACGGTGCGCACCTCGCCGTCCGGGCGCACCACGCGGAACTCCCCGTCGATGGGCTGGGCGTCGACGAGGCAGTGCGTGACCATCGCCGTCAGCCCCGCGCGGTCCTCGTCCAGGACCAGGGAGGGCAGTTCGTCGAGGGTGAGCGGGGCGGTCGTGGGGTCGCGGCCGAGGATCTGGTACAGCTCGCCGGACCAACTGGCCTCGTCGGTCAGCAGGTTCCACTCCGCGGAGCCGACCCGGCTGAGCAGCGAGCCGTGCCGGGGAGGGGGCGGCACGGACCGGCCGCCGGCCGGCTCCGGGGCGGTGGGAACGGCGGGCGGTCCGTCCCGTAACTGCGCCAAGTGGGCGTGGATGTCGTTGAGTTGACGCAGCGCCAGGTCGTACAGCGCGCGCTGCCAGCGCTCCTGCGGGTCCGAAACGTCCGCGTGCGTGTCCCGTCGTACGGCGTCCACGTCGCCCTTGAGCCGCCGCGTCTGCGAGATCAGCGCGTCGACCGAGCCGCGCCCCGGCGGCTGGGCGGCTGGGTGATCCGCAGAGAGATGGGACGGCATGACGCACTCCGATGCGGGGACGTTTCGACCTAGGCGGACGGAGGGACCGTTACGACTGTTGCACAGCCCGCGACGCCCTGTAAGTGATTTGGCAACACACGATCCGGTGGTGCTTCTGGCATATGCCAGCGTCTACTCGGAGTGGTTGCGCTGCGTCTGTCGCTTACCTCCCAGGGTCGTCAAGTCGTAGGCGGCGTACGTGACTTGGGGCATCGTAACGAGTGCCGGTGCGTGTTCAGCAGCGTGTTCGACGGGCGCGTGTTCGGTGTTTGTTCGCATCGATACCCAGTGACGGAGGTCACACAAACTGGAAAGCGCTTGCGTGTAATGCGATCGGGGTCTTCGGGGTCGTAACTATGTCGGCGATCCGGCTGACCTCGGACCCGTACCAGGGGAGCGGCCATGAACATCACCCTCGAGCAGCCCGTCCGGGGCCGCCTGGTCACCGCCCGAGAGGGGGAACTGCAGGCGCCGGCCACCCTGCGCTACACCTCGGCGGACCCGCTGGCCGTGCACCTCGACTTCCCGCCCGACGTGTCCCTCGACGGCACGGCGGTGACCTGGACCTTCGCCCGCACCCTGCTGGAGGAGGGGCTGCGCGGTCCGGTCGGCGGCGGCGACGTGCACCTGTGGCCCTGCGGCCGCGCCCGCACGGTGATCGAACTGCACTCGCCTTATGGCATGGCCCTGCTGCAGTTCGACACGGCCGCCCTGCAGCGGTTCCTGGTGCGGACGTACGCCGTCGTGGCCGCCGGGCAGGAAGATCTGGACGAGGCGCTGGACCGCGGCCTGAGCGCCCTGCTCGGCAACGTGTGACGGCCCGGTCTCAGTAGCGCAGCACCCCGGCGATCCCCTGCGCGTCGACGAGCGCTCCGTCCGGGACGAAGCGGACCTCGGCGCCCGTCTCCAGGCACTGCTCGACGATCTCGTCGACGATGTCCTCGCGTGCGTCCAGATCGCCGCTCTCGGCCGGGGCCAGGTGCTCGCCCAGCGCGTCGCGCACCGTCATGCGGAAGTTCTCCTCCACGGCGAGCAGGCGGACCCGGCCCTCGCGGGCGCTGTGCCAGACCTCGTCCACGCCGGCCGCGAACGACTTGCGGCCACGGGCCGTCTCCAGTTCACGGGCCACGGCCTCGGTGTCGCGCCGGGCCTCGGCGTCGAGCACCGGACGCACCGCCTGCCACACCGCCTCCGGTGTGCCGTGCGCCAGTCCGCCGTGCGGGACGTGCACCGCCTCCTTGGTGACGCCGCCCACCTCGTCCAGTACGGACAGGGCGGCCTGCTCGCCGGTGACGTAGAGCCGCCGTGGCTGCCCGCGCAGCACCATGCCCATGGTCGCGTCGGCCTCCCGCAGGAAGTGGCGGATGCCCTCGTCGCGGAAGGTGCTCGGCACGTCGCCGATCCGCTCCAGCCGCTCGGCGTCGAAGTTCGGCGTCGGCCGGTTCATCGGGAAGCCGCCGCTGCGGTCCTCCGTGACGCGATCGATGCCGCCGCTCCACAGGGTGACCCGGTCGGCGGAGACCGACAGTACCCAGAACGGCCGCTCGGCGGCGTGCGCGGAGACCAGGTTGCGGGTCAGGAAGGTGTCCGAGAGGACCACCCGCTCGGGCACGGTGCGGGCCAGCGACCACACCTGGTGTTCACCCGGAGCGGCGAAGATCGCCAGGCCGTCCTCGGCGTGGGCCAGATCCACCTCCATGAGGGCCTTGTCGAGTTGGCGGACCACGTCGGAGCGCCGTTCCCGCGTCACCGAGGGATCGGCCTCCAGCTGTTTCTTGGCCTCGGCCACGACGTTGCGCAGCCGGACCGGATCCTGGGCGTTGTCGGGCTCCCGGCGATGCGTCGGCGTCAGCACGGAGACGGCCGGATACGGCCGCGGGCGCCGGAGCTCGGAGAGGGTTGAAGGACTCAGATCGTGCTCCATAAGAGCACCATAGGACCGATTCGTCGGGCGGGCATGAGGAGCAGTTCGACGGGGCATTACGGGCATTTGGTTGCTAATGTCGCCCGAGTCGCCGGATGGCGTCTCCCGCATCGCGGACCCGCGCCGATGCCCGAACCTCGCAGGACGTCCCATGACGCAGGTCGAGAAGGACACCAGGGCTCCCACCACCGCCAAGCTCTCCCTTCCGACGCTCACCACCATGGTGGTCGGCTCGATGGTCGGGGCGGGCGTGTTCAAGGCACTCGGCCTGCCCGGGCTGCGGGTCGTGGAGACCGGCGGCGACGTCGACGCCTCCGAGCGGCAGCAGTGGGACAGCGGCAACAACGCGGTGGCCCTGGAGCCCGGCGTGGTCTTCACCTACGACCGCAACACCCACACCAACACGCTGCTGCGCAAGGCCGGCATCGAGGTGATCACCATCGTGGGCGCGGAGCTGGACCGCGGCCGCGGCGGCGGACACTGCATGACGTGCCCGATCGTGCGCGACCCGGTCAGCTTCTGGCCTGGCGGCCCCCGTCCGGCGGCTCCGTCACCGCGACGTTCCCCTGCGCCACGGCGCACAGGGTCCGCACCCCGGCGCCGTTCACGGCCGTCACGTCGCAGCGGCACACGACACGGGTGCGGCCGGCCCGCACCACCTGGGCGTCCGCGCGCAGGACGTCGCCCGTGGCGGGCCGCAGATAGTCGATGGTGAAGCCGGACGTGATCACCCCGGGGCCCACCACCGTGGCCGCGGCGAGCGTCAGCGTGTTGTCGGCCAGGTAGGAGAGCACCCCGCCGTGCACGAAGCCGTACTGCTGGAGCAGATCCTCGCGGATGTCCAGCTCCAGCGAGGCTGTGCCGTCCGCACAGCCGGTCAGCCGGGTGCCCAGCAGCCTGCTGAAGGGCTGCTCCGCCAGGGCCTTGCGAGCCAGTTCCAAGTCCATCGCGCCGTCCGCCCTCCATCTCACTTCACCAGTGAAGTGAGGGTGGCGCGCACCGTCGGCGTCTGTCAAGATCGGCCCATGTCCGAGCCGGATCAGCGCCTGTACTTCCTGCTGCAGCGGGCGGCACACCGTCTGCGCACCGCGGTGGACCGGCGCTGCATCGCCGCCGCCGGCGTCACCACCGCCCAGGTCGGCGCGCTGTTCGCCGTACAGGACCGGCCCGGCGCCACCCAGCAGGAGCTGGCCGGTGAGCTCGGTCTGCGCGAGTCGGCCGTCACGGCGCTCGTCGGGCGCCTCACCATGGCGGGGTTGCTGTCCAAGCGGGCGCACCCGAGCCAGCACCGGGCCGTCGTCCTGGAGCTGACCGACGCCGGAGCGGACGCCCTGCGAGCCGCGCGGCCGGAGATCGACCGCTTCAACGCCCAGCTGCGCGAACTGCTGGGCGAGGACGGCTTCGTGGCCACGGCCGAGGCCCTGCACCGCCTCGCCCACGACTGGGAGGCCTGACTCAGTCGTCCTCCTCCGGCGCGCAGGAACTGCCGTTCGGCGGCAGGGAGCCGTACAGCAGGAAGTCGTCGACCTTCTCGTGCACGCACTTGGAGCCGGCGTAACCGGTGTGCCCCTCGCCCTTGTTGTCGAGGACCACGGCCGAGGAGCCGAGCCGCGCGGCCGTCTCCACGGTCCAGCGGTACGGCGTGGCGGGATCGCCCCGGGTGCCCACCAGAAGCATCTTGGCGCTGTGCACGTCGCGCACCTTGTCCCGGATGAAGTCGGTGCCCTTGGGGCGCCCGTAGCACATCAGCAGCTCGGTGAGCCGGTAGCGGCCGAAGACGGGGGAGGCCTGCTCGTACTCGGCGCGCAACCGGCCGAGGTCGCGGGCGATCCGGTCGGCGCCGGGGCGGTCGGGGTCGTCCGCGCAGTTGATGGCCATCAGCGCCGCGGGCAGGTTGTCCAGCGGGACGTCGTCCTCGTCGACCAGCCCGCCGTCGCCCTCCGTCCGGCCCGGCCGGGCCCCGCCGGTCGCGAAGTTCATGACGCCGCGGGTGTCGCCGTCCTCGACGAGCTGGGCGAGGGCGCGCTCCAGGGAGGGCCACAACTCCCTGCTGTACAGCCCCTGCCCGATGGCGCCCACGAGGTCCTGGCCGGTGAACTGGCCGCCGAGGTCGCCCGGCACCGGGTCCTGGTCGAGCGAGTGGACCAACTGCACGACCTGCTCCCGCGCGTCGCGCGCGTCCTGGCCGAAGGGGCAGGCGACGTCCTTCACGCACCAGGTGATGAAGTCCTCCAGGGCGGTCTGCTGGCCCTCGGCGCCCGCGATCCCCTGCTCCGTCATGGGCTCGGTCAGCGTGTCCACCCCGTCGAGCACCAACCGGCCGACCTTCTTGGGGAACTGGGCGGCGTACACCGCGCCGAGCCGTGTTCCGTAGGAGAAGCCGAGGTAGTTGAGTTTCTTGTCGCCGAGCGCGTGGCGCATCACGTCCAGGTCGCGCGAGGCGTTCACCGTGCCTATGTGGCGCAGCACCGGACCGGAGTGCCGCGCGCACTGCTCGGCCGCCGCCTTCAACTGGCGCAGCACGTCCTGCGGATGGCCGAGGTCGGCGTTGTCGTCCGTCACCGCCGCGAGCGCGCCGACGTCGTTGCCGCAACTGACCGGCGAGGACCGGCCGACGCCGCGCGGGTCGAAGGACACCACGTCGTACGCGTTCGTCAGGCCCATGAAGTCGTCGCCGCCGGCGGCGAGTTCGCTCACCCCGGAGCCGCCGGGGCCGCCGAAGTTCAGCAGCACCGAACCGCGCTTCTTCTTCGCCGTCGCCCGGTAGCGGGCCAGCGCCAGATCCAGCGTGCCGGCCCGGGGCCTGGAGTAGTCGAGCGGGACCGTGACCTTGCCGCACTGCAGGTCCTTCGGCGCGTCCGCGCCCTTGCACCTGGACCAGACGATCTTCTGCCGGTAGAAGCGCGACAGGTCGGGTCCGGTGCTGTCCGCGGTCCCCGACTGCAGCCCCGCGGCCACCAGGACCGCAGCTGCTGCTCCGATGACCGCGCAGCGCCGCACCACGGACCGCGTCGTCAGCTTGGCCAGCATCGATGCCTCCCAGGGCGCCCGCAGCGGACCGGCGGGAAACGGCGCCCTCGCTCACGATAGGCGGCCCCCACGGCCCCCGCCTCCGGGCGAGCGCAACCCCCTGACGTGCCTTACCCTCGGCGTTCCCCGGCCCCGCCGGCCGCTTCTGCGGCAGGCGGTCCCGGCGGTCACCACCCCGGTAACGGCTGTCCCGCCCGGGCCGTCATGAGGACCATTCCGGAGTCGCCGTAGTCGGGCAGCGTCGGGTCTGCGTCGATGTGCGTCACGGTCAGGTCGCGGGTCAGCGGGGCGAAGACCTCCGTGACCGTCTCGGGGTTCACCGGGCAGCCGGGCCAGCGCGAGGCCGGGCCGATGCGGTAGGTGGGCAGGTTCTCCATGAACGCGGCCACCAGCCGTCCGCCCGGGATGACGCAGCGCACGAACGCCCGGCAGAAGTCGGCGAACTCCCAGCGGTCCTCGGTGGGGCCCTCGGCGACGAAGTGCATCGACGCCAGGTCGTACCCGCCGGGAGCGAGCTCGCGCACGTCGGCATGGACGACGTGGACGTCCGCCAGCGCCCCGGCCAGGGTGGCGGGCAGGTCGGGGTTCAGCCGCCGGCACAGCGCGTGGAAGGGCAGCCAGCTGGCGTCCGGCCCGTAGAGGATCTGCCGCTCCAGGTAGGCGATGTTGCCGGCGCCCGCCTCCACGGCGTCGACACGGCGGCTCGCGGCGGCGGCGAGGATCAACGGGTACAGGTTGGGGCCCGCCCCGAACTCGACCGACCGGCCCAGGGACCTCGGCGGGATGCGCCGGTAGAAGGCGGAGTGGTGGGCGATGACCGCCGCGTCGGACGGGTGCAGATCGCGGTAGTTCTCCGCGAGGTAGTCCGTCACCGGCCACCGGTCCCAGTCCACATCGTCGTTGTGCGTCGTCATCGGCCTCAGCCCTTCGGCCTCAGCGGGAAACGGGCGGCCAGCCGGGTCAGCGTCGCATTGAGCCGCTCGATGTCGTCGTCGGAGTTGAGCGCCGTGACCTGGACGCGGAATCCGACCCGGTCGCGCGGTACGAGGGGATGGGCGGCCAGCGTCACATAGATGCCCTCCTCCCACAGGAACGCCGCGACCGCGTCCAGGTCGTCCGCGTCCGCCAGCGGGATCTCGATGATCGGCAGCCGGTCCCGGTTGAGGGTCCCGACGTCAAGTGCGTCCAGGTGGTCCAGTACCCGGACCGTCCTGCGGTACAGATCCGCGCGGAGCGCGTCGCCCCGCCTGTCGTTGACGTCCAGCCCGGCCAGCACCGTCGCCAGGGACGCCGTGGAGGAGGAACCCGAGTACAGGTAGGGGCCCGCGGCCGTCTTGAGCCGGTTCTTCGTCCCGGTCGGCAGCGCGAGGAAGGCGAGCAGCGACGAGTACGCCTTGGAGAAGCCGCCGGCGAGCACGATCCCGTCGTACGACTCCCCGGTGTGCCGCACCACTCCGTTGCCGCGCGTCCCGTACGGGCAGAGCTCCTGGGGCCCGCGCTCCCCGACCACCCCGAACCCGTGCGCGTCGTCGACGTACAGCGTCGCGCCCGCCGCCCGGCACACCGAGGCCAGCGCGGGCAGGTCGGGGAGGTTCCCGCTCATGCTGTCGACGCCGTCCAGGCACACCAGCCGGGGCAGGCCCGTGGGCACCGAGGCCAGCAGGGTCCCCAGTTCCGCGGGGCGCTCGGCGTGGAAGCGGTGCAGGGTGGCGCCCTGGGCGCGGGCGACGACGCAGCCGTCGTAGATCGTCCGGTGTGCCCTCGCCTCGACGAAGACATGGCCGCCGTCGGCCAGCACGGGGATCACCGAGGTGTGGATCAGGGGCAGCGTCGGCAGCAGCAGCGTGTCCGGCGCGCCGAGCAGCTCGGCCAGCCGCTCCTCGATGTCGGCGTACAGGCGCGGACTGCCCAGCAGCCGGGACCAGCTGGGGTGGGTGCCCCAGTGCCGCAGCGCGGGGTCCACCGCCTCGATGATCTCCGGGTCCCAGTCGAAGCCCAGGTAGTGGCAGGAGGCGAAATCGATCAGCCAGTGGCCGCGGCTGCGGATGTGCCGGCCCCGCACCTCGTCCAGGACCGCCTCGCTCATCGGGCTGGTCCGTCGCAGGTGTTCCAGGCCCGCGGTGCGGGCCGCACGCCGCCGGTGCGCGGGGCGGCCGCCGTCGGGCCCCGGTTCTGAGCCTGGGTCGGCCTCGACGAACCGGCCGCTGCCGCTCCGGCGCAGCACCCGTTCGCACTGCTGCACCGTCATCGGCCGGGCGAACAGGTAGCCCTGCCCGAACCGGCACCCCATACCCGCCAGCAGATCGCGTTGCGCCGGCTCCTCGATCCCCTCGGCGATCACCTGCAGCCCCAGGGTGTCGGCGATCCGCACGAGGCCCTCGACGAGCGCGACCTGCTGGGCGTCGCTGGTGATGTCGTCGATGAACGTCTTGTCGATCTTCAGTACGTCGACGGGGAAGTCGCGCAGATACCGCAGCGAGGAGAAACCGGTCCCGAAGTCGTCGATCGCGATGTGCACGCCCAGCTCCTTCAGGGCCCGCAGCACGGCCTGGATCTGGGGGTCGCGCCGCAGCAGCACGGTCTCGGTGAGCTCCAGCTGCAGCGACCCGGGGGCCAGGCCGGGGGTGCGCAGGGCCTCACCGACCTGGTCGACGAACCCGGCGTCGCGGAACTGGCGGGCGGAGACGTTCACGCTGATGTACGGCGGAGCGGAGGGGCCGGGCAGCCGCTGCAGGCCTGCGATGTCGTTGACGGCGTTCTCCAGCACCCACGCGCCCAGCATCGCGATGTGCCCGGTCTCCTCGGCCAGCGCGATGAACTGCTCCGGCGGCATGGGCCTGGGCGGGGCCTGCGGCCAGCGCACCAGCGCCTCGAAGCCGACGATCTCGCCCGCCTTGATGTCCACGACCGGCTGGTAGCGCAGGGTGAACTCCTTGTCGGCGACCGCCCGGGCGAGCCGGTTCTGCAGGTCGTGCCGTTCGACCATGCGGGTGTGCAGCAGCGGGCGGAAGCGCCGCCATTGCCGCTTCCCGGCCGCCTTGGCCGCATAGAGCGCGAGGTCGGCGTGACCGAGCAGTTCCTCCGCGTCGGTGCTGTCGCGGGCCGTGGCCACCCCCACGCTGGCGGAGACGGTGACCGACTCCTCCCCGAGGGCGAAGGGCCGGGTGAGCGTCTGGATGACCTGGGCGGCCAGCAACTCGGCGTCCAGGGTTTCGCGGGCGTCCTCCATCAGGACGGCGAACTCGTCGCCGCCGAGCCGGGCGGCGGTGTCGCTGCGGCGCAGCGCCTTGGACAGCCGGTCGCCGACGGAGACCAGCAGATGGTCGCCGGCCGAGTGCCCGAGCGTGTCGTTGACCTGCTTGAAGTCGTCGAGGTCGATGAAGAGCAGACAGGTCAGGGACGACTCGCGGCGCCCGCGCAGCAGGGCGCGCTCGATCCGCTCCAGCAGTAGCGTCCGGTTGGGCAGGCCGGTGAGCGAGTCGTGGAAGGCCCGCTGGGTCAGCTCGTGCTCCAGCCGGCGTTGCTCCGTCACGTCGCGCAGCGTGACCACCAGTCCGCCCACGGTCCGCTCGTGCCGGAAGTCGTTGCACCGCACCTCCACCTCGACCCGGCCCGCGCGGTGCCTGACCCACCAGTGGTCGTGCGTGGCCCGCGGCCCCGACGCCCGTACGGCCGCGAGCTCCCGTGCCGCGCGCTGCCGGTCCGGCGGGTCGACCAGGTCCGGCAGCGGGACGCCGACCAGGTCGGCGGTGCCGAAGACGGACGCGGCGGACGGGCTGGCGTACCGGACGGTGTCGTCGTCCTCGACGATGAGGATGACGTCCGAGGTGTTGCGTACCAGCGTGCGGAAGTACGCCTCGCTCTCCCGGCGGAGGATCTCCTGGCGCAGCGCGATGCGCTCCAGGGCCAGGCCCGCGTGCGAGGCGAGGATCTCCAGGGAGCCGCGGGTCTCGGTGAGTGGACCGGGGGGCCCGGCGACCAGCAGTACACCGGGGACGTCACCGTAGGGGCGGTCCGGCGGGATCATCAGGCAGACCAGGACGGTGGCGGAGGGCTCCAGCTCGTCGCCGACGTCGAGGTCGCGGGCGCCGACCAGGCGCCCGTGGTGCGGTGCCAGGTCGGCGGCGCGCTCGGCCGGGAGCAGCAGGGTCCGGTGGTCGACCGCGGTGCCCAGCAGACTGTCGACGGCCGTGGCGCAGGCCCGGGCGACCTCTTCCTGGCGGACCGCAGAGACGAGCGAGACGGCCGCGGTGCGCAGCGTCAGCTCCCGCGCCACGGTGCCGCGGTGGGCCAGGATCATCCCGCCGAGCCGGAGGATCACGAGCACGAACAGCACACCGGAGAACGCGGCGATCACCGCGGCGTCCTCGGCCGAGCGGGTCAGCCCCTCGTACAGCAGGATCCCCGGGGCGATCATCGTTGCCAGGGTCAGCATGACCAGCCGGCGGCCGGGGGCCGGCAAGGACCTGTGCCGGGGCGCCGCCGCGGTCAGCTCCACCATGGCCGGGTGCAGGGCGGCCTGCCCCCAGGCGGTGTAGAAGACGATCCACCCGGCGTCGAGGGCCGTGCCCGCCTGCCAGACGTCGTTGAGCCGCAGTATCCCGTACGCGATGTCGAAGCCGAGCAGCGCCAGCGTGCCGATGACCAGCAGCTGGAGGGAGCGGTTGTGGCCGCCCACCGGGCTCGGGGTGAGCAGCCGGGCCAGCAGTGCCAGCACCAGGACGTCACCGAGGGGGTAGGCGATGCTGATGGCCCGCTGCTGCCAGGTCAGTCCGTTCACCTCGGTCAGCGGCTGCACCAGGTACAGCCACACCGGCAGCGTGAGCCCGGCGGTGAGGATCAGCGCGTCGAGCAGGCTCGGCAGGTCGTGGCCCGCCCAGCGGTAGCGGACCAGCCCGGACAGCCCGGCGGCGAAGAGCGGGTAGGCGACCAGGTAGCAGGCGTCCGCGGGGGAGGGGAAGGGATTGGAGGCGCGGAAGTACTCCTCGACGAGGTTGTAGTACGTGTCGCCCGCGATGAACGTCAGCAGACCGGCCGCCAGCAGCCACCAGGGCCAGCGATGGGCGGGGCGGTGGAGCTGCACGCCGGTCAGCACCGCGACGACGCCGGCGACACCGATGACAGCCCACGCCGCGGCGCGTGCGGCGGGCACGACCAGGTAGAGGGTTGTGGCCGCCGCGACCGACGCGGCATGAGCGACCATCAGTCGATGCGCCGGCAACAAAGGCAAGCGCCTCTTTCCAACGGAGGAGACCGGGTCGTCCACCTGGTCTGCTTACCCACAGAGCCTAGGCACGCGGCGCGCGCCGTTGCATCTTGTACGGAACGGCCCGACTCAGGCGTCCCCGCCGTGAAACCGGAGGTGCAGTGCGCGCACCTCCGCCACCAGCTCGGGCACCGGGCCCTCCACGACCACGCCCCGTGCCACCTCGTTCACCGACAGTGTCCGTACCGGCGGCGCGGGCACCTGCAACTCCTGCAGCCAGGAGGACAGTTGCCGCGACGACGCCACGTACACGATCCGCCCGAGGCCCACCCATGCGTGCGCGGCCGCGCACATCGGGCAGTGCTCGCCGGAGGTGTACACCGGCGCCGCCGCCCGCTCCTCGGGCGTCAGGTTCGCGGCCGCCCAGCGCGCCGGCTCGAACTCGGGGTGCCGGGTGCGGTCTCCCGAGGCCACCCGGTTGTGGTCCTCGCCGAGCACCGTGCCGTCCCCGCCCACCAGGACCGACCCGAACGGCTCGTCACCGGCCCGCAGCGCCTCGGCCGCCAGCTCGACGCACCGCCGCAGATGGGGCAGCTCGATGTCCTTCACGACCATGGCGTACGGCCCTCCTCACGACGTGATCTTCGACGTTGCAGCCTACGGTCGCCCACGCAGGCCGGGAAGGCGCGCCGCAGGCCGAGGGCTGCCCCGCCAGGCGACGGCGTCGCACCGCATGGGCATGCCTGCCCGGCGGTAAAGCCGTTGCCGCGCCCGGCCGCCGGGTGCTGGAGTGACCCCATGGATCATGCAGCGGTGCTCGCGCTCTTCGACCGGGACATGCGCGAGGACGCCCAGCCGGACGGCCCCGACACGCGCGTCGAACGGGTGGGCGGCGTGGTGCGCCAGGTGTCGTCCGCGCGCGGCTGGAACGGCGTCGTCTGGTCCGACCTCGACGAGACGAACGCACAGGCGGCGATCTCCGAGCAGATCGCCTTCTTCTCGGGGCTGGGCCGGGATTTCGAGTGGAAGCTGTACGGCCACGACCGCCCGGTGGGCCTGGGGGAGCGGCTCAGGGAAGCCGGGTTCACGGCCGAGCCCGAGGAGACGCTGATGATCGCCGAGACCGCCGGTCTCGACCTCGACGCCCAGCCGCCCCAGGGCGTCCGGCTGCTGCCGGTCACCGACGCGGCGGGCGTGCACCTCGTGGCCGACGTTCACGAGAAGGCGTTCGGCACCGACGGCTCCCGCCTGCGGGAGCAACTGCTGGCCCGGCTGGCCGCGGAACCGGACACGATCGTCGCCGTGGTCGCGCTCGCCGGCGACGAACCGGTCAGCGCGGCCCGCATGGAGCTCCTGCCCGGCACCCGCTTCGCCGGGCTGTGGGGCGGCGGCACCGTCGAGGGCTGGCGCGGGCGGGGCGTGTACCGCGCCCTGGTGGCCCACCGCGCCCGCGCGGCCGTCGAACGCGGCTACCGCTACCTCCAGGTCGACGCCTCCAGCCAGAGCAGGCCCATCCTGGAACGCCTGGGCTTCGCCCCACTGACCACGACGACTCCGTACACGTACGTTCCCTAGGCCGGGCCCAGTCCGCTCCGCAAGCGCGGGTCACTTCCGCGGGGATGTCACATCCGTGGCGACCCGGTTCGTCGCAACGGTATGACGACGAACCACAGGAACCAGAGCATCCTTCTCGCGGGCGCCGGCGGCGTGCTCGGCGGCCACATCACTCGTGCCCTGACCGAGGCCGGGCACCAGGTCACCGGGCTCGGCCGGGGACCGGCCCATCAGGTGCGCGCCGACCTCATGGACCGGGACGGGCTGCTGCGCGCCGTCGAGGGGCAGCACTTCGACGCCGTCATCCACGCCGCCACCGCCCTGCGCAAGGCGCCGATGCGCCACCGCGACATGTACGCCACCGACGCTCTGCGCGTCGCCGGCACCGCCCACCTCGTCGAGGCCGCGCAGTCCACCGGTGCCCGCCGCTTCGTCAGCGAGTCGATGGTCTTCGGCTACGGCTACGGGGACTTCGGCGACCGCATCCTCACCGAGGACGACCCGTTCGGCCCGCGCGGCACCACCCCGGAGCTGGAGCGGCACGTCGAGGGCATGCGGATCAAGGAACAACTCACCTTCGAGGCGGCCGGACTGACGGGCATCTCACTGCGGTTCGGCCTGTTCTACGGTCCCGGCGGCACCGACGCCATCCTGGCCATGCTGCGCAAGCGGCAACTGCCCGCCCCCGACGACCACGGCCGGGTCCTGCCCTGGATCCACCTCGCCGACGCCGCGCGCGCGGTGGTGGCCGCCGTCGAACGCGGCCGGGACGGCCAGGCGTACAACGTCACGGACCGCACCCCGCTCGGCTTCCGCGCCCATCTCCTGTGCGTGGCCCACGAGTTCGGGCTGCCCAAGCCGCTGACCGTGCCGCTGTGGCTGACCCGGCCCATGCCGTACGCGCACACGATGATGTCGACCAACATGCGCGTGTCCTCGGCGAAGGCGGAACGGGAGCTGGACTGGACACCCCGGTACCTCTCCTGCCGCGACGGCCTCGCGGCGGCGGCGGAGTCGGCGGCGCGAGGTTGAGGGGCCAACTGGGGCTGTTCGGACCGCAGTCGAGGGCCGGTCGGCCCCGCCTCACGGACCGGCGCGGCTGGCAATCTCGTCCTTGGGTGCACCACCCGGGGGACAGCCTCCCGCCGCGTCCGACTCTCCCGCTCAGGGCGCACGGTCGAGGCGACCGGCCCGCCGACTGCTGAGGGGAGCCGCGTCGGCGGGCCTGACCACCGCGCCTTTACAGGGCCGACGCCCCCTGCCGGACCTACCGCATCCCTCAGCGGCGCGCCCTCGTCCGGTCCAGTGCGGCGACGCCGAGCGCGGCGAGGCCGATCTGGATGAGCCACTCGATCCAGTCGACGCCCTTGGTGTCGGCCACGCCGAAGGCACTGGCCAGTGCCGAGCCGATCAGCGCGGCCACGATGCCGACGAGGATCGTCAGCAGGATCCCGATGCGCTGGCGGCCCGGCACGACGAGCCGGCCCAGTACGCCGATGACGACGCCGATCACGATGGCACTGATGATGCCTGAGATCTCCATCTCCGCCCCTCTTTCCAAGGCCCCCGCACCAATCAGATGCCCCCTCGGGAGGGGGACAGTCCGTTCCGTTTCAAGCCCGGGTCAACGTCGGGTCATCTCCGCGGGGTGCGGCCGGTGGCGCCTGTTCAGCCCCTGTTCTGCCATGTACCGTTCAATCGGTCGCACGGGTCCCGTCCGACCGAACGTCTACGCGCGCAGATGCCCCACGTCTACGCGCGTAGGTCCGGCCCCGCATCCCGCCCCACTCGTCCCCAACCCCACTCGGAGGTACGCCGGATGCTCACTCGTTCCAGAACCCGCCACAGACTCACCACGGCCCTCGCGGTCTTCGGTCTGCTCGGCACGGGCGCCGCTCTCCAGGCCACGGCGGGCGCCACCCCCGCCCACGCGGCCACCACCCACCGCGTCCTCTTCGACGACGGCCACGCCGAGGAGGCGGGCAACGCGGACTGGATCATCTCCACCAGTAAGCCCGATCCGCTCGGCCAGGACTCCACCCCGTCCGCCGAGACGGACTGGACCGGGGCGCTGTCGTCCTGGGGCGTGGCGCTGCAGAAGACGGGCAGCTACAGCCTCAAGACGGCCACCGGCGCGCTGACTTACGGCGGCTCGTCCTCCACCGACCTGTCCAACTTCGACACCCTGGTCCTGCCGGAGCCCAACACCCTGTTCACCACCGCCGAGAAGACGGCGATCATGACGTTCGTCAAGAACGGCGGCGGACTGTTCATGATCTCCGACCACACCGGAGCCGACCGCAACAACGACGGCTACGACGCGGTCGAGATCCTCAACGACCTGATGACCGACAACAGCGTCGACTCGACCGACCCGTTCGGTTTCTCCATCGACTCGCTGAGCATCAGCTCCGACTATCCGTCCGCCATCAGCGACAGCACCGACCCGGTGCTGCACGGCTCCTTCGGCACCGTCTCCAAGAGCCTCATCGCCAGCGGCACCACCGCCACCCTCAAGCCCGCGGACAACTCCGCGGTCAAGGGCCTGCTCTACCGCACCGGTTACTCCGGCAACACCGGCGCGTTCTTCCTGACGTCCACCTTCGGCAGCGGCCGCGTGGCCTTCTGGGGCGACAGCTCACCCATCGACGACGGCACCGGCCAGTCCGGCAACACCCTCTACGACGGCTGGAACGACTCCGGCGCCACCAACGCCGCCCTCGCGCTGAACGCCACCGCGTGGCTGGCCGGCGCGGGCGGCAGCAGCGGAGGCGGCGGGGGTTCGGGCACCTGCACGGCGGCCCAGCTGCTCGGCAACAACGGCTTCGAGTCGGGCGGCACCACCTGGAGCGCCTCCAGCGGCGTGATCACCAACTCCACCGGCGAGTCGGCGCGTACGGGCTCGTACTACGCCTGGCTGGACGGCTACGGCAGCGCCACCACCGACACGCTGTCGCAGTCGGTGACCATTCCGTCCGGCTGCACCACCGCCGCCCTGAGCTTCTATCTCCATGTCGACACGGCGGAGACCAGTACCAGCACGGCCTACGACACGCTCAAGGTCCAGGTCCTCAACAGTTCCGGGACCGTGCTGGGCACCCTGGCGACGTACTCGAACCTGAACGCCACGAGCGGCTACACCCAGCGCAGCTTCAGCCTCGCGAGCTACGCGGGCCAGACCGTCACGCTGAAGTTCACCGGCACCGAGGGCTCCACCCTGCAGACCTCCTTCGTCATCGACGACACGGCCCTCAACGTCAGTTGAGACCCACGGGGCCCGGCCGCCGGGCCGGGCCCCTTCCGTCACGCGGCCGGGACCGTGTGCTCCGGCGTGTTCCAGCCGGAGACCCGCAGACGCGGCGCCGAACCGTGCAGATCGGCCGTGCGGTAGCGGGCGGTGAGCGTCACCGACTCGCCCGGCCACAGACTCACCTCGTTGTCCGACCACCGCACCGGCAGCACCGGCCGGCCCCGGGCGTCCACCAGGTGTACGTCGGTCAGCAGCGACGGCGTCCTGCCTCCGCCGGTGTTGCGCAGGGTCACCGTCGTCGTGGACGTGCCGGCCGAGGAGACCGTCGACGCGGTGGCCGACACCGGCACCCGCGCCATCGAGGCCAGGCCCTTCAGATCGGCGTAGGCGGTCGTCGGCGTGTAGTACCAGTCGGTGTGAGCCCAGTCGAGCCTGTCGGGATCGGTGGACAGCCAGTAGACGTTCCGGCCGACCTCCTTGCCGGAGCTGTCGGTCAGGGTCAGCCGCAGCAGGTACGTCTTCGCCAGTCCGCTCACCGACGAGGGCAGGGTGAGTGCGGTGGTGTGCGCGCCGTCGCCGCTCACGTCCACACCGGTGACCGCCTTGTCGTACCTCTGGGTGCCGTCGGGGTCGAACAGGGTCGCCCGGACGCCGAGCCCGGAGGCCGCCGCGTGCCGGTTGTCGACGACCACCACCGAACGGTCGTCGTAGGAGTACTGGACGTGCAGCGGCTCGTTCGCCTTCTTGGCCCCGAAGTAGGCGCCCCCCTGGTCGAGGTAACGGTCCATCAGCTGCCAGTGCAGTGACGTCCAGCCGCTGTTGAACATCCAGTAGACGACGCCCGTCGAGGGCCTGGAGGCGTCGGTGGCGTTGCGCTCGTACGCCTCGAACTGCGCGCGGACGTTCTCGTACTGCGCGAGCTGGGCCTTCCTGACGTAGTCGGTAAGGCTCGTCGGGGCGCCGTAGCGGCCGGTGAGGGCGTCGTCGTAGAGCTTGAGGGTGCCGAAGGTGGACGACGGTGAGCGGTGGTACTGCTTGGCGCCCGGGTCCTTCCAGAGGGTGTCGAGTTCGGCCGGGGTCATCATGCGGCGCAGGGTGTCGAGGGTGGGGATGTCGGGGCCCGCGCTGGTCTCGGAGTTGAAGCCGGTGGCGCCGCCCTCGCGCTTGGCGTACCAGTAGTTCGGCGGGATCCAGTCGTAGGGGCCGGTCATCTTCATGCCCGAACTTCCCAGCTGAGGTGAGGAGTTGTCGGAGGCGGCGGCCACGACCGGGGCGTTCCAGTCGGCTGCCTCCAGTGCGTCGAGGTAGTTCTTCTCGATCGTCGCGTCGGGTGCGAAGTCGCTGCCGATCAGGAAGGAGACGACGCTCGGGTGGTCGCGCAGCCGGGCGGCCTCGGCGGCCATCGACGCCTTGGCGACCGGGTGGTCGGCGGACGTCCACTTGTCGCCGGGCTCGTCGCCGTTGACCTGACCCTCCCACTTGTCGCAGCACTCCCAGCCGGGCAGCGTGAGGATGCCGTAGCGGTCGGCGATGTCGAAGAACTCGTCCGGTTCCAGGTGGCCTTCGAGGCGGATGGTGTTGAGGCCCAGGTCGAGGGCGTACCGCAAACGGTCCTCGACGTACCTCCGGTCCCAGCGGAGGAACTCGTCCGGTGACCAGCCGCCGCCCTTGATCAGCAGCTTGCGCCCGTTGACGCGGTACTGGCGGGCGCCGTCGGAGTTCAAAGGCGCCCGGACGTCCCGGATGCCGAAGGTCTCGTGCGCCGTGTCGGAGGGGATGCCGGAGACGGACGCGGTGAGGTTCAGGTCGTACAGGGGCTGACCGCCCATGCCGGCGGGCCACCACACCTTCGGGGAGGCGAGGTGGAGGCCGGGCACGTCGGAGGAGGTGAAGGTCACGGTCTTCGCCTGGTGGGCGGCGAGGGAGACGGCCCGCGTGAACGTCGTCGGACCGATGCTGCCGGAGACCGTCGCCGTCACCGGCGCGTCGGAGTCGTTGCGGGCCCGCGCCTTGACGGTGAGGTCCGCCGAGGCGAGCGAGGGGACGTCCAGCTTCGTCACCACGTGGGCGTCGCGCAGGGCGACCGGGCCGCCGCGGCGGACCACGACGTCGCGGACGATGCCCATGTTCTCGTCGGGCGGCGGCTGCAGCCAGTCGATCCAGCCCATGGTGAGGTTCTTGTTCGGGTCGTTGGGCCGGATCCGGAAGGCCACGGTGTTCGTCCCCGGGCGGACCAGCGAGGTGACGTCCAGCTCGTGGTGGGTGTAGGCGCCCGTGACATCCTTCGTGGTCGCGACCCGCTTGCCGTCGACGTACACGTCCGCCGCCGAGACCACCCCGCTGAAGTCGAGGTAGGTGCGCTCGGAGGTGTCGGCGACCGTGAAGTCGGAGCGGTACCACCAGGGGACCTGGAAGTCGGACTTGGGGATCTTCCGCTGATCGGTCGAGTAGAAGGGGTCGGCGTACACACCGTCGGCGAGCAGGGCCGCCAGGACGGTGGAACGCGGGCCGGCCGGGTGCCAGCCGGTCGCCGGGTAGCCGGGGGAGGAGACGGCGGCCGCGGAGTCGCGGACCCTGGCCGTCGACTGGATGGCGTAGCCCGACAGGGCGGTCGTGCTGCCCGGCGCAGCGGGGACCCTGGTGACCCGAGTGGGCGGGGCCGGCCGGCCGGGGTCCGGTCCGCCGGTCCAGGCGCGGGTGGTGAGGGAACCCAGCAGTCCCAGGATCGCGGTCGCCGTGGCGAGACGCTGTCTGTTCACGGAGGCTCCAGCTTTCGTAAAGTTAGGAAACTTTACTAACTCGAGGCAGGCTAGGACCCGGGGGAGGCGCTGTCAACAATCCCTGTCGACACCCGAGTTGCTCAGGAGGCGGCCGACCGGCGCTCGAACACCACGTCCCGAGCGGTGTCGAGGGCAGTGGCCACCGCCCCCAGCAACACGGCGTCCTCGCCCAGCCGGCTGGGCGCGATCCGCGGCCGCAACGGGGTCAGCGCGCGGAGGTTTTCGCGCACCGGCTGCAACAGCAGGTCCACGCTGTGGCCGACTCCGCCGCCCAGCACGACGAGATCCGGGTCGAGCACCGCCGCGGCCGCCGCCACCGTGTACGCGATGCGCTCGCCCTCCAGACGCACCGCCCTGACCGCCGCGTCGTTGCCCTGCCGGGCCGCGTCGAACACGGCCTTCGCCGTGAGCTGCCCGCTCATGCCGAACCGGCGCGCCGCCTCCACGACGGCCACCCCCGACACCGCGTCCTCCAGCCGGGCCGGCTTCTGCTGCCCCGGCCACGGCAGGAACCCGATCTCCCCGGCCAGCCCGTGCGCCCCCGTGAACAGCCGCCCGTCACTGACCACCCCCATGCCGAGCCCGGTGCCGATCAGGATGTAGGCGAACAGCCTGCTGCCCGCGCCCACCCCGTAGGTGTACTCGCCCAAGGCGGCGAGGTTGGCGTCGTTGTGCACCTCCAGCGGTACGCCCAGCTCCGCGCGCATCCGGTCGAAGAGACCGGCGCGCCCCCAGCCCGGGAGGTGCATGGCGTACCGCACCCGGCGCTGCTTCTCGTCGTAGACGCCGGGCGTCCCCACCACCGCGTGCACCACCTCCTCGGGCGCCACGCCCGACCCGGCGACCACCTGGCGGGCCGTCGTCACCACCAGGTCGGCCAGGGCGCCCGAGCTGCGGGCCCGGTTGCGCACGTCGGAGCGGGCGACGACGGTGCCGTCCAGGTCGGCCACGGCCACCCTCAGCCAGCTGCGCCCGATGTCGATGCCGAGGGCGTGACCGGCGGCGGGGTCCGGTGCGTACAGGACCGCCGTACGGCCGCGTTCGGGCGCGTGGGTTCCCACCTCGCGGACCAGGCCCGCCGACTCCAGCGAGGCGAGCGCGCTGGAGACGGTCGGCTTGGACAGTCCGGTGTCGCGGGCGAGCTGCGCGCGGGACGCGGCGCCGGACGCGCGCAGCCGGTCCAGGAGCAACCGCTCGTTGGTGCTGCGCAACCGCTGCCGGTTCCAGGGCTGTTCCTGCTGCTCCACGACGTCACCGGCGGCCATCGCACCATTCTCGCGCATACGGGCTCCCCTCTTGACGCATCAAGTAAGGCTCCTTAACTTTATCGGCCAGTCAGCCACCGGATACCGGTCCGCACGCCGTACCGCACCTTCTCGCCCCGCACCCACCCCCAGGAGCCCTCATGTCCGGTAGCCCGCCACCCAGCGGTGGCTTCGTCCGTCGCGTCGGCCTGTTCCAGGCCACGGCGATCAACATGAGCCAGATGTGCGGCATCGGGCCGTTCGTCACGATCCCGCTGATGGTCGCCGCCTTCGGCGGCCCCCAGGCGGTGATCGGATTCATGGCGGGCGCGATCCTCGCGCTGGCCGACGGACTGGTCTGGGCCGAGCTGGGCGCGGCCATGCCCGGCTCCGGCGGCAGCTACGTCTACCTGCGCCAGGCCTTCCAGTACCGCACCGGCCGGCTGATGCCGTTCCTGTTCGTGTGGACGGCGATGCTGTTCATCCCGCTGATCATGTCGACCGGCGTGGTCGGCTTCGTGCAGTACCTCGGCTACCTGGCCCCGGATCTGACGGAGACCCAGGGCGACCTGATCGGCCTCGGCATCGTCGCGCTGGTCGTCCTGCTGCTGTGGCGCGGCATCGAGAACATCGCGCGGATCACCGCCGTGATGTGGACGGTCATGATCGCCTCGGTCTTCCTGGTGATCCTCGCGGCTGCCACCGACTTCAGCGCGGACCTGGCCTTCACCTACCCGGCCCACGCCTTCGACCTGGCGAGCAACCACTTCTGGCTCGGCTTCGCCGCCGGACTGACCATCGGCATCTACGACTACCTCGGCTACAACACCACGGCCTACATGGGCGCCGAGATCAAGGACCCCGGCCGCACCCTGCCCCGCTCGATCATCTTCTCCATCCTCGGCATCATGGCGATCTACCTGCTGCTGCAGATCGGCACGCTGGGCGTCATCGACTGGCATCGCATGACCGACCCCAAGGACATCGCCTCCACCTCGGTGGCCTCGGCGGTGCTGGAGAAGACCTGGGGCAAGGGGGCGGCCGACACGGTCACCGTGCTCATCCTGATCACGGCGTTCGCCTCCGTCTTCACCGGACTGCTCGGCGGCTCGCGCGTGCCGTACGACGCGGCCCGCGAACGCGTCTTCTTCCGCCCCTACGCCAAGCTCCACCCCCGCCACCGCTTCCCGATGCTGGGCCTGGCCACCATGGGGGTGATCACCGCCATCGGCTTCCTGATCGGCCGGCACACCGACCTCGCGACCCTGATCCAACTGCTGACGACCGTCATGGTGCTGGTCCAGGCGCTCGCCCAGATCGTCGCCCTGACCGTGCTGCGCAAACGGCAGCCCGCGCTGCGCCGCCCCTACCGCATGTGGCTGTACCCGCTGCCGAGCATCGTCGCCTTCGTCGGCTGGTGCGTGATCTACGGGTACGCGGACAAGAACTCGCCGGGCCGCCACCCCATCGAGTGGTCCCTGGCGTGGCTGGCGCTGGGCTGTGTCGCCTACCTGCTGTGGGCCCGCTTCGAGAAGGTGTGGCCGTTCGGACCGAAGGAGATCACCGAGGAGTACCTGAAGGCCGACGAGCCCGACGCGGCACCCGCAGGCGCCTGAGCCACTCCGCTTCCCGCCTTCCACAGGCCTCCCCGGCCGGACACGCTCCCGCCGGGGAGGCCTTTCGCGTGTCCGGCTCCTTCCGGACCGTCCTCCTGGAGGTTCGCCGTCCCGTACGACAACCAACCGCGGTCCGCTTCCGGCGCCGCGTCGCCGCCGGTCAGGCCAGTTCGTTGACATGCAGGTAATTACCTGCATAACGTTGAGTGTGCGAGAAGAGAGCGACACCGGGATGGACAAGGTCTTCAAGGCGCTGGCCGACGACACGCGCAGGCGGCTGCTGGACCGGCTGCACGAGCACAACGGCCAGACGCTGGGCGAGCTGTGCGGGCGCATCGACATGACACGCCAGTCGGTGACCCAGCACCTGGCCGTTCTCGAGACCGCGAACCTCGTCAGCACGGTGCGGCGGGGACGGGAGAAGCTGCACTACCTCAACCCGGTCCCGCTCCACGAGATCCAGGAACGGTGGATCGACAAGTTCGAGCGCCCGCGCCTGAGCGCGCTCGGCGCAGTGAAACGACAAGCCGAGGAAGCCATGACAGACAAGCCCACGTTCGTGTACGTCACCTACATCCGCAGCACGCCCGAGAAGGTCTGGGACGCGCTCACCGACGCGGACCTGACCGCGTCCTACTGGGGCCACAGCAACGTCTCCGACTGGCGCCGGGGTTCACGCTGGGAGCACGTCCGCACGGACGGCTCCGGTATCGCCGACGTCGTCGGCACCGTCGTGGAGAGCGAGCCGCCCACCCGGCTGGTCACCACCTGGGTGGACCCGCAGAAGGAGGGTCAGGAGGAGACGTATTCCCGGGTCACCTTCGACATCACCCCACACGAGGACATCGTCCGCCTCACCGTCACGCACGAGGACCTGTGGGACGAGGGCGCGCTGTCCGACGTCTCGCTCGGCTGGCCCGCGGTGCTGTCCAACCTCAAGTCCCTGCTGGAGACCGGCAGTCCGCTGCCGCAGGAGCCGTGGCTGGTCCCCAGCCGCTGAACGAGCCGCTGACGACGGCGTGCGCGGTGCTCCGCGGAGGGGCCTCCAGGGGGCGCCGACCCTCCCCGGAGGCCATCGGGGAGAAGGGGAGCTCCCCGGCCCGCCGGTCCGTCAGCCGGTACGGCGGTACACCCCAACTTCCGGCGCGGGGCGCCCGGCGGATGCGGTGCGGCGCCGAAAACCTCCGCGCCACCGTCGCGCCAGGACGACGGCGCCGACCGAGGCCACCAGCAGAGCCGCCGGCCCCGGCAGTGCGGCCGGCCCTCTCCCGCCGGACCTGGGGGCGGTGCCTGCCGCCCCGCGCATCCGCTCGGCGACCGCCCGCCACACCGGGGCGGAGCGTCGCGGGGTCACGCCGTCACCCGGCCCCGGGCACCGGCCCGCCGCGACGACCCGCGCCAGCCCGGCCGGCGCGTCGCCGCACTGCAGGCACTCCGCCACGTGCCACTCGGCCGCCACGACGTCCGCGGAGCGGGGCAGCCGGCTCCCGTCGAGGGCGAGGGTCATGAGGAGCTCCGGCGGTACATGGCCGATGCGGTACGGGCCGGACATGCGCCCCCTCCTTCTCGTACGAGTGTGTTTCTACGGGTGGTTCGCAGTGCCGCACCGTTTCTGCGTCGAAAGGGGGTGCGAGCGGTGCGGGCGACGGCTCGTGAGCTCCTCAGAAGTCCTCCGCCTGGAGCCGCCGCCGCAACTGCCGCAGGCCACGGCGGGCGTGGCTCTTGACCGTGCCCAGCGGCCAGCCCGTGCGCTGCGCGATCTGTGTCTGGGTGAGGTCCTCGTAGAAGGCCAGCCGCAGTACCCGCTGCTGGGGAGCCGGCAGCCTGGCCAACTCCTCCAGGACGAGCACGCGGTCGACGGCCGTGTCGGGCTGTACGGCCGACGGGTCGGACAGGGCCGGTGACGAGCCGACGGAAGCCACCGCCGCCAGGCGGCGCGTGCGGGCCGAGAGCGCGTCGGCGATCTTGCGCCTGGTGATGCCGACGATCCAGCCCCCGACCGTGCCGCGCTCCGGCCGGAAGGCGCGGCTTCCGCGCCACACCCCGAGGAACACCTGCTGGGTGACGTCCTCCGCCTCCTTCGCGTCGCCCAGGGAGCGCCAGGCCAGCGTGTGCACCATGCTCGACCAGCGCCGATAGGCCGCCTCCAGGCAGTGCTCGTCGCCCTCGGCCAGCCCGCGGGCGAGTTCGTCCTCGGCGATCAACTCCGCCGCCGGGGGCCTGCGGGCCGACTGCTCGGGGCGGGCTGCCGCGGGGGCCGGTGCGACGGTGCTGCGCTGTGGGCACATGACGGCGGCTCCTTGCGTCGGACGAGCGGGCTGGCGAGCGGGCGGACCGGACATGTCCGCCGGAGCGGGTGCCGGTTCGCCCATGCTGGAAGTCCGGGAACAAGGTCATCAACTCGCATCGTTTCTGCGTCGTATAGGCTCCCTTCATGAGCGAAGCGGCCGCGTACGGCGATGCCACGCACGGCGAGGAGCGGGGCGAGGCGCAAGCCGCCACCGAGGCGGGCGTGCCGCTGACGACCGGTGCCCTGGCCCGGCGGCTCGGCGTCTCGCCCACCACGCTGCGCTCCTGGGACCGCCGCTACGGCATCGGCCCCGCAGCCCGCGCCGACGGACGGCACCGCCGTTGGACCAGGCAGGACGTCGCGGTGCTCGAGGCGATGTGCCGGCTGACCTCGTCGGGAGTACCGCCCGCGGAGGCGGCCCGAGCCGCGAAGGAGACGGCCCACACCCCGCCGGGAACGGCAGAGACGTACCTCCGGCCAGCGACGCCGAGCACCTCCAAAGCGGCCGGCACACTGCCCCTCGGCGATGTGCGCCAGGAGTGCCGGGGGCTGGCCCGGGCCGCCGTACGACTGGACGCCCCGGCCGTCGAGGCGCAACTGGCCGCCGCCGTGGACCAGTACGGCGTCGCCGTCGCCTGGCAGGAGGTGATGGCGCCGACCCTGCACGCCGTGGGGCGCAAGTGGGCCTCTTCCGGTGACCGCTACGTCGAGGTCGAGCACATGCTGTCCTGGCACGTGTCCACCACCCTGCGCCGCCACACCCCGGCCCCCGAGCGTCAGGGCGATGTGTCGGCGACCGGGCCCGTCGTGCTCGCCTGCGTGCCCGGCGAACAGCACACCCTGGCGATCGAGGCGCTCAACGCGGCCCTCGGCGCACTCCACGTGCCGACCCGGATGTTCGGCGCCGCCGTGCCGGTGGAGGCGCTCACCGCGGCGGTGCAGCGACTGGGGCCGTCGGCCGTGGTCCTGTGGGCGCAGGCGCGCTCCACCGCCAGCCTGCCGCTGGCCCGGCACGTCGCCGACACCCAGTGGGGCGTCAAGGGCGCGCGCCGCGGGCCGCTGGTCGTCCTGGGCGGACCCGGCTGGTCGGGCCCCTCGACACGGGGACTGCCCAGACCGCAAACCCTCCCGCAAGCCCTGGACCTCCTGTCCGGCACCCACGCCACCCACCGGGGCGAGGCGACCGCCGAACGCCCCTGAGGAGCCGGTGTCGGCGTCCAGCCGGCGTCGCCCGTCAGGCCCACGCGACCGCAGCCTCGCACGGCCGTGCGCCACCCCGCGCGGCAGTCGGAGGCGGTAGGGGTGGGCGCATCCGGGGAACGTGTGGCAGCGGAAGGCATCGACGCAGGCGTGCGTCGGCGCGCCGCCATCGCCGACCGGACGTCCGAGACCTCTAGGAGCCCGACATGCCCGCGCCCGCCCGTACTCCCGACGTCCTCGTGATCGGCGCGGGGGTCGCCGGACTCGCCTGTGCCCGGGACCTGCTCGCCGCCGGGCTCGAGGTCGACGTGGTCGAGGCCTCCGACGCGGTCGGCGGGCGAATGCGCTCCGACCGCGTCGAGGGCTTCGTCGTCGACCGTGGCTTCCAGGTCTTCAACACCTCCTATCCGCAGATGCGGCACCGTGTGGCGCTGCGCGACCTCGGGCTCCGGCCGTTCACGCCGGGCTTCCTCGTGCACACTGCGGACGGCAGACTCCGCTTCAGCGACCCCACGCGGCGCCCCCGCACCCTGCCCGACCTGCTCCCGGGACGGCTCGCCGGCCCGCGTGATCTGGCGGCGCTCGGCCTGCTGACGGCGCGGGACATGCTCGCGCCGGTACGCCTGGTGAAGCGCTCGCGGGAGAGCACCACCCGGACAGCGCTGGCCGGCGCGGGCTTCTCCGAGGACTTCGTCGAGCGCTTCTTCCGCCCGTTCCTGTCGGGGATCTTCCTGGAGGACGAGCTGGAGACGTCCAGCCGGTTCTTCCATCTCGTGTGGCGCAGCATGCTGCGCGGCACCCTGTGCCTGCCCACCGCCGGGATCGGGGCGGTGCCCCGCGCGCTGGGTGCCGCGCTGCCGACCGGCACCGTCCGGCTGGAGACGGCCGTGACCGGGCTGACGGACGAGGGCGCCGTCACGGCCGACGGCACCGAACTGCCCGCCCGCACGGTGGTGGTGGCCACCGGGCCCGGCCCGGCCGCACACCTGCTGCCCGGGCTGGACCTGCCCGACTACCGGACGGTGACCACGTACTACCACGTTGCGCCGCGTCCGCCGCTGGCCGAGCCCACCCTCCTGGTCGACGAGCGCCGCCGTTTCCTCAACACGTGCGTCCTCAGCGAGGTCGTCCCGGCGTACGCGCCGGCCGGCTCCGCCCTGGTGGCCACCTCCGTCCTCGGCAGGGACGCCGAGAAACGGGAGACGGCGGTGCGCGAGGCACTCGCGGAGGTGTACGACGGCGACACCGGCGGCTGGGACCTGCTGATCACCCGCACGGTCCAGGACGCGCTGCCCGCGATGCCGCCGCCGCAGCCGCTCAGCCGCACCACCCGTGTCGGCCCAGGCCGCTACGTGTGCGGCGACCACCGCTCCACCGGCTCGGTCCAGGGCGCCCTCGCCTCGGGAGCACGCGCGGCCCACGAGGCACTGCGGGACCTGCACCGCGCCTGAAGGGCGGAGGCGTCAGGGCGGCCCGTCGCCGCGGCGCTTGTCCTCGCGCAGGAGTTCGTCGAGATCCTGGAGACGGTCCAGGCCG
The DNA here is from genome assembly GCF_006715395.1 of Streptomyces sp. SLBN-31. Classification (NCBI taxonomy): domain Bacteria; kingdom Bacillati; phylum Actinomycetota; class Actinomycetes; order Kitasatosporales; family Streptomycetaceae; genus Streptomyces; species Streptomyces sp. SLBN-31. The sequence continues at coordinate 737,217 of NZ_VFNC01000002.1, read as the reverse complement.
CGCACCGCCCGGGTCATGCGCGGGTTGGGTTCCAGGCGGGCGCGATGGCGGTGCAGGAAGGCCCAGTAGCCGGCCGTGAACGGGCAGGCCGTCTCGCCGACGCGGTCGGTGGGCCGGTAGGCGCACGGGTCGCACAGGTCGCTCATGCGGTGCACGTACGCGCCGCCCGAGGTGTACGGCTTGGTCGTCATGCGTCCGCCGTCCGCGTACTGGGACATGCCGACCACGTTCGGCAGTATCACCCAGTCGTAGCCGTCGACGAAGCAGCGGTGGAACCAGTCGGTCGCCGCCGGGTCCCAGCCCCGTTGCAGGGCGTGACTGCCGAGCAGCATCAGGCGGGGGATGTGGTGCGTCCAGCCGGTGTCGCGCACCTGTGCCAGGACCGTGGCGAGACAGCGCGCGGTGACCGCGTCGGCGTCCAGTTCCAGGAACCACTCGGGCAGCGGCGCGCGGTGGCCCAGCGCGTTGCGGTGCCGGTAGTTCTCGCCGAAGTACCAGTACAGCTGCCACACGTACTCGCGCCAGCCGGCGATCTGCCGTACGAATCCCTCGACGCTGTTGATCGGCGCGGTCCCGGACCGCCAGGCGTCCTCGGCGCGCTCGACGCATTCCAGCGGACCGAGCAGTCCGAGGTTGAGCGAGGACGACAGCAGGCTGTGGCTCATCACCGGGTCGCCCGCGAGTACGGCGTCCTCTTGTGGGCCGAAGCCGGCCAGCCGGTGTCCGACGAACCGGGCGAGCGCGGCCAGTGCCTCGCGGCGGGTGGCCGGGAACCGGCGGGGGCCGTCGCGTCCCACGAACCGGATGCCCTCGTCGCGCTCCCAGCGGTCCAGGTCGTGGCGGACCTTCGCGTCCAGGTCGTCCTCGCGCGGCCGGTACGGCGCCGGGGCGCCCAGTGTCCTCACTCCTTTCGGCGGCGGCTCGCGATTGTCGTGGTCGTGGTTCCAGCGCCCGCCCGCGGGGGCGTCACCGTCCAGGAGGAGGCCGTGCCCGCGTCGCACCCAGCGGTAGAAGTCTTCCTGCAGCAGCCGTTGTCCGCCGTGACCGTCCGCCCAGGCGCGGAAGTCCGCGTGCGGGACCAGAAAGCCGCGCGCGGGCAGCACGGTGACGTCGGCCGACGACGACACCAGCCGTAGCGCGGCCCGGGACGTGGGGTGATGAACCGTCGCATGCCGTCCGGGAAAGGCCCTCTGCAGTCCTTCGCGGTACGTCTCCGCCTTCACGTACGTCACCCGGTCGCCGAGTTCCGCGGCGCGGTGGCGCATGGCGGACAGCACGAGGTGCGCCTTGGCGCGGTGGAAGCGGCGGCGGAAGACGGACCGGGCCTCGATCATCACGACCGGTGCTCCGCGGTCGCGTCCGCCGTCGCCGGGGGTGAGGAACTGCGGGCCGAGCTGGTCGCCGAACAGCCAGTGGGGGGTGGCCGTATGAGGGCTCCTCAGTCGCGGGCGCGGGCCTGCTTGAAGCGGGCGAGGCCCTCGGAGAGTTCGACGACGGGATCCGGGTAGCCGTCGAGCGCGGCACGGTCCAGGCCCCGCAGCTTCCACGGTTCGTGCACCGACAGGCCGTCCAGCCCGGCGAGTTCGGGGACCCAGCGGCGAACGTACGTGCCGTCCGGGTCGTAACGCTTGGCCTGGGTGACGGGGTTGAGGACCCGGTTGGGGCGGGTGTCGGTGCCGGTGCCCGCCATCCACTGCCAGTTCAGCTGGTTGTTGGCGATGTCGCCGTCGACCAGGAGCTCCAGGAAGTACCGGGCGCCCACCCGCCAGTCGACGTACAGGGTCTTGCACAGGAAGCTCGCGGTCAGCAGCCGGCTGCGGTTGTGCATCCAGCCCTCGTGCCGCAACTGGCGCATCGCCGCGTCGATCACCGGGTAGCCGGTGCGGCCCTGCTTCCATGCCTCGACGTCCTCGCGGGCGGTGCGTTCCGAGCGCCAACGGTCGTGCTTGGTGCGGTAGTCGGCGGTGGCGGCCGCGGGCCGGGCGGCCAGGACCTGGCGGTGGAAGTCGCGCCAGGCGATCTGCCGTACGAAGGCCTCGGCGCCGGGGCCGGCGACCTTGCGGGCCCGGTGGACGAGTTCGACCGGGGAGAGGGTGCCGAAGTGCAGATGGGGCGAGAGCCGGGAGGTGGCGTCGCCGGCCATGTCGTCGTGGCGGTCCTCGTAGGCGGCGACCCCGTCGCGCAGCCAGGCGGCCAGCCGTCTGCGGCCCTCCACCTCCCCGCCGGGCGCCAGGCCCTCCGACAGCCCCGACAGCGCGGAACGGGTGGGCAGTTCCTCGGAGGCGACCCCGTCCGGGACGCGGACGGTGCGCGGTGCGGCGAACGTGTCGCGAAGATGCGTCTGCGCCCACTGCCGGAAGTACGGGGTGAAGACGGCGAAGTGGTCCGAGGAGGCCGGGGTGACCGCGCCGGGCGTGACGGCCGTGGTCACCGTCTCGTGGACGTGCAGGCGCCGCCCGTCCGACTCCAGGGCGCGGCGCAGCCGCCGCTCGCGCAGGTGCGCGTAGGCGCTGACGTCACCGGCCATGTGGACCTCGTCGGCGTCGGTCTCGGCGACCACCTTGCACACCTCCTCGACGACGTCACCGGAGCGCATGATCAGCCGGCCGCCCCGTTCGCGCAGTGCGCTGTCGAGATCGCGCAGGCAGTCGGCGAGGAACGCCAGCCGGTTGGGCGCGGCGAACCCGGCACCGGTGACGCTCTCGTCACGCACGAACAGCGGCACCACCGTCTGGGCCTCGCAGGCGGCGCGCAGTGGGGGATGGTCGTGCAGGCGCAGGTCGGCGGTGAACAGGACGACCGAGACGTTCATGGTGCTTCTCTCCGGGGCGGCGAGTGGTGGGCGGCCGATCAGGTGTTTCCGGCGCGGTGGACGCGGCGGATGCGGCCGTCAACGGCTCGGTGCGTTTTCCCTCTCGGGGGTGGTGGGCGTGCGCGACGCGGTGAGCGCGATGTTGCGGGCCATGCCGCCGAAGACGACGGCGTGGAAGGGGGAGACGCTCCACCAGTAGGCGTGGCCGAGCAGCCCGTGCGGGTGGAACAGGGCCCGCTGGCGGTAGCGGGTGCGGCCCTCGTCGTCGGTGTCGGCGCACATCTCCAGCCAGGCCAGTCCAGGCAGCCTCATCTCGGCCCGCAGCCGCAGCAGGCGGCCCGGTTCGATCTCCTCCACGCGCCAGAAGTCCAGCGAGTCGCCCGTGCGCAGGTGTGCCGCGTCGCGTCGGCCCCGGCGCAGTCCCACGCCGCCCACCAGCCGGTCCAGCCGGCCCCGTACCGCCCAGGCCAGCGGGAAGGAGTACCAGCCGTTGTCGCCGCCGATCCCCTCGATCACCCGCCACAGCGCCTCGCGGGAGGCGTCCACGAGGAGCTCCCGCCGGTCGGTGTAGAGGCTGCCGCCCGCCCAGTCGGGGTCGGTCGGCAGTGGATCGCTGGGCGCGCCCGGCACCGACGCCGACGACCAGCGGGTGGTGACCTGGGCGTCGCGCACGCGCTGCAGGGCCAGCCGTACCGCCTCGTCGAAGGCGATCGGCCGGCCGGGGGCGTCGGGCACGTACCGGGCGATGTCGTGCTCGTGGCAGACGACCTCGTGGCGCAGCGACTCCGTCAGCGGCCGGGCGATCGACGCAGGCACCGGGGTCACCAGCCCGACCCAGTGGCTGGACAGGCCGGGGGTGAGCACGGGCACGGGGAGGATGACGCGACGCGGCAGTCCGGCGATGGCCGCGTAGCGCAGCATCATGTCCTTGTACGTCAGCACGTCCGGACCGCCGATGTCGAAGGCGCGGCTGACGTCGGCCGCCATCCGGGCGCTGCCGACGAGGTAGCGCAGCACATCCCGTACCGCCACGGGCTGGATCCGGGTGCGTACCCAGCTCGGGGTGATCATCACCGGGAGGCGTTCGGTGAGGTAGCGCAGCATCTCGAAGGAGACGGAACCGGAGCCGATGACGACCGCGGCGCGCAGTTCGGTGGTGGGGACACCGGAGCCCCGCAGGATGCGGCCGACCTCGGCCCGCGAGCGAAGGTGCGGCGACAGCTCGCTCTCCGGCACCTTCGAGGGCGTCAGGCCGCCGAGGTAGACGATGCGCCGTACGCCCGCCTCCCGGGCCGCGGCGCCGAAGACGCGGGCCGCCTTGCGGTCGGTGTCCTCGAAGTCGCCGCCGGAGCCGAGCGCGTGCACCAGGTAGTAGGCGACGTCGATGCCGCGCATGGCCTCGGCGACGGAGTCGGCGTCGGTGACGTCGCCGCGCACGACCTCCGCCTGCCCGGCCCAGGGGTGGTCGCGGAGTTTGCCGGGGGAGCGGGCCAGGCAGCGCACCCGGTACCCCTCGGCGAGGAGTTCCGGCACCAGCCTGCCGCCGATGTATCCCGTCGCCCCGGTCACCAGGCAGCGCAACCCCGGTCCGTCGTCGTCAGCGTTCATCTTCTGCGGGCCCTTCGTGTCGGTGTCCCTGTGATCACTTCCACGCGGACGCCGGGATCGGATGCGGGCGGGCGCTTCTATAGGCTGATCGCGTGGCCAGAGCAGACGAGCGGGAGCAGCGAGCGGTGACGCCGGGACCCGACCGGGCGCTCCCCGCGGGGATCGACCTGCACTCCCTCGCCGTGCAGCTGCGCCGGATGAACGGTGAGATCAACCGTCTGGCGCACGGCTTCGCGGGCGAGCAGGGGCTGCACGCCACGGACGTCCAGGCCCTAGCGGCGATCCTCGACGCCGAGGAGCCGATGACTCCGGGCCGGCTGCGTGAGCACCTCGGTCTGACCTCCGGCGCGGTCACCGCCTGCGTCGACCGGCTGGAACGCGCGGGGCACATCCGCCGGGTCCGGGAGAGCGCCGACCGCAGGGTGGTGCACCTTTACTACGCGGCCGACGGGCGGGCCGCGGCCCGCGCCTACTTCCGGCCGCTCGCGAAGGCGGCGGAGGCGGCCTGCGGAAAGTTCAACGACGGGGAACTCTCCGTGGTGCTGCGCTTCCTGGCGGCCATGAACGAGGAACTCGCTCCGCTGCGGTCTCCCGGCGACTGACCGACCCCGTACCGGAACACTCCCGCGAAAGCCGGTGCATCCGGCGAGGCTCCCGCGGCGGAAGATCGGGCGTCACTTACCATCGACGCTACTTATCTCAATCGTTGAGATTGTTTTCCATTGGGATACTGAGGAGCTTGGAGAGTCATGTCCCTCACCCCGCGACGGGGCCGCTTCGTCGTACCCCTGCTCCTGCTCGTCGTCTGGCTCGGCATCGGCGGGGCACTCGGTCCCTTCGCCGGACGGCTCGGCGAGGTCGCCACCAACGACCAGGCCGCCTTCCTGCCGCGCAGCGCCGAGTCCACGAAGGTGATCGGCGAGCAGCGGGCCTTCCAGCAGGACGAGACGCTGCCCGCGATCGTCGTCTGGACCGACGACGAAGGCGGTCCGGTACGGGACCGCCAGGCCGCCGCCGGACGCGCGCTCGCCTCCCTGTCCGACGTGTCCGGCGTGGTCGGTGAGGTGTCTCCCGCGCTTGTCTCGAAGGACGGCAAGGCCCTCGAAGGCGTCGTACAGCTGAGGCCCGATCTCGGCGACCGGCTGCCGGACACCCTCGACCGGCTGCGCGCGGCCGCCGAGCGGGTGCCCGGCAGCACGGTCCAGCTGGCCGGACCGGCCGCCAGCGGGGCGGACCTGGCCGACGCCTTCGCCGGCATCGACGGACTGCTGCTGGCCGTGGCCCTGGTGACCGTGCTGGTGATCCTGCTGCTGGTCTACCGCAGCGTCCTGCTGCCCCTGGTGATCATCATCGGGGCCGTGTTCGCCCTCGGACTGGCCTGCGCGGTCGTCTACGCGCTCGCCGACCACGACCTCGTCCGCGTCGACGGACAGGTCCAGGGCATCCTGTCCATCCTTGTCATCGGCGCGGCCACCGACTACGCCCTGCTGATCACCGCCCGCTACCGGGAGGAACTGGCCGAGCGGACCGACCGGTACGCCGCCGCGAGGGCCGCGCTCAGGCAGTCCTGGGGCGCCGTCGTGGCCAGCGCCGCGACCGTCGCCCTGGGACTGCTCGCCCTGCTGCTGAGCGACCTGACCAACAACCGCGCGCTCGGCCCGGTCGGAGCCATCGGCATCGTCTGCGCCGTCCTCAGCTCGCTGACGTTCCTGCCCGCCGTGCTCGTCCTGCTCGGCCGGGCAGCCTACTGGCCCGCCACACCCCGCCCCACCGGCGCGCAGAGCGGCGGCCACGGCGTGTGGCGGCGCGTCGCCGCCGTGGTGGACCGGGCGCCCCGCAAGGTGTGGGCGGTGTGCCTGGCCGCCCTCGTGGTGTGCGCCGCCTTCGCCCCGACGCTTGCCTCCAAGGGCGTCCCGCTCGACGAGACCTTCGTCAACGACGCGCCGTCCGTGGCCGCCCAGAACACCCTCGCCCAGCACTTCCCCGGCGGCTCGGGCAACCCCACCGTCGTCATCGCGAACGCCGACCGCGTCGACCGCGTGCTCGCCGCGGCCCGCGGCACCGAGGGCGTCGCCTCCGCGGCCGGGGTCACCGCGTCCGGACGCCCCGGCGGCGCCCCCAAGGTCGTGGACGGCCGCGCACGCGTCGACGTCACCCTGAACTCCGCGGCCGACAGCGACAACGCCAAGGACACCGTGGCCCGGCTGCGGAAGGCCCTGCACGCCGTGCCGGACGCGCGGGCCCTGGTCGGCGGCTACACCGCCCAGCAGTACGACACCCTGCGGACCGCCGAACGCGACCGCACCCTGATCGTTCCGGTGGTCCTCGCGATCATCTTCGTGATCCTGACGCTGCTGCTGCGCTCCCTGCTGATGCCCGCCCTGCTGGTGGCCACGGTGGGACTCAACTTCCTCGCCACCCTTGGCGTGTCGTCCCTGGTCTTCCGGCACGTCTTCGGCTTCACCGGCAGCGATCCCTCGGTGCCGCTGTACGGGTTCGTCTTCCTGGTGGCGCTGGGCGTCGACTACAACATCTTCCTGATGTCCCGGGTGCGGGAGGAGTCCCTCAGGCACGGGGTGCGCGAGGGTGTCCTGCGCGGTCTGGTCGGCACCGGGGGAGTGATCACCTCGGCCGGCGTGGTGCTCGCCGCGACCTTCGCCGCCCTCGGGGTGATCCCGCTCGCCTTCCTCGCCCAGATCGCCTTCATCGTCGCCTTCGGCGTGCTCCTCGACACGCTCGTGGTGCGCTCCCTCCTGGTGCCCGCCCTCGTCCGCGACCTGGGCGCCGTCGCCTGGTGGCCCGGGCGGCTGTGGCGCTCGGCGCCGGACAGCACTGCATCCGTCACGGCCGGCCGCGACGAAAAGGAAGCGACACCCCGACCGGCCGGGGTCTCGACCGAGGAGTGAACCGTGCGCCTGCAGAACGCCGAACCGGGCCCGGGAGAGGCCCGCGCCCGGTCCGGGCCGCTGTTCGAGCGGCTGCGCTCCCTGGAGGAGCGAACCGCCGAGTACGCGTACGTCCGCAACACGCTCGTGGAGCTGAACATGTGGATCGTGCGGCAGGCGGCGCGGCGCTTCCCGGCCCGGCGCGAGATGAGCGACGACGTTCTGCAGGCGGGCGCCATCGGGCTGATCAAGGCGATCGACCGGTTCGACCCGGCGCGCGGCTTCGTCTTCGAGGCCTATGCCGTGCCGACGGTCGTCGGCGAGATCAAGCGCTTCTACCGGGACACCACCTGGGCCGTCCACGTACCCCGGCGGCTGAAGGAGTGCCGTGGAGTGCTGCGGGAGGCCGTCGTCGCGTTCGAGCAGTCCGAGGGGCGCTCGCCCCGTGTCAGCGAACTCGTCGAACGCACGGGCCTGTCGGAGGAGGAGGTGGTGGAGGGGCTGCAGGCGGCCGACGGCCACGAGGCCGTCTCGCTCGACGCGCCCCTCGGCTCCGGCGCTGACGGCACCGAGATCGCCGAACGGCTCGGCGCCGAGGACCCCGCCCTCCGCCGGACGGACGACCTGGTCACCCTCGCACCCCTGCTCGCCGCCCTGCCCGAGCGCGAGCGCCGGATCCTGACCATGCGCTTCCTCCACGACATGACGCAGAGCCAGATCGGAGCCGAGCTCGGCATCTCCCAGATGCACGTCTCCCGGCTGCTGAGCCGGACCCTCGCGGGGTTGCGGACCCGGCTGCGCTGAGCCGTTTGACGGATTATCGACAAATCTCTTCACCGGATCGGACATGTCGGCGCGCACAGCGGGCAGTCGCACTGTACGAAAGTGATGGTCCGAGACCGAATCCGGAGGTGTCTGCCGCTATGGGCGCGAAGGTGTTGGAGCGGTTTCCAGCGGGAGCTCCGCGCGGATCGTGGCCGGCGGAGGAGTATGCGGCCAAGCGACGCGCCGAAGGCGAGTCCGCGACGGTCGTCATGGACCTGAAGTCGGACGCCTTCCTCGTGGTGGTGCCGGCGGGCGACGAGGACTGACCGTGGGTGGACGGGCCGCATCATGCGGCCCGTCCACCCACGGCCACTCCGGCGCAGGAGTCTTTCAGGGGCGGTTCGCCAGGGCGCGGCGGACCGCCCTCGTGACGATCGGCGGCAGCAGGTCCGCACCTATCCGGCGCGCCCGGGACCGGGAGCGGCGGGAGGCCGGAACCGGCATGGTCGCGGGGGCCGGCTCCGGGGCGACCACCTGCGGCTCGGGCTCCCGGTAGTGGCGGGAGCGGGGAAACGGCGGGGCCTGCATGCCCTTGAGGGCGCGGGTGCGCACCAGCCGGTGGCCCGCGGCCTCCTGCACGCTCAGACCGACGTCCGTGCGGGCCCCCAGCATCTCCAGCAGCTCCTCCTGCACGGGCTCCGGATCACCCCAGGTGCCGTACAGCTTCTGCGTGCTCAGACAGACCGGGCGCAGGCCGCGGTTGAGCACTGCCTCCCAGGTGGCGACCGAGACGCCGGGGGTGTGCTCGGAGCGGAAGTCGTCGAGGACCACGATGCCGCCGGGCAGCAGCAGGTCGTGGGCGGCGCCTATGTCGTCGCGGACGTGCTCGTACAGGTGCGAGGCGTCGATGTGGACGAAGCGGCAGCTGCGCGGGGCGACCTCCGCGGGGATCACGGAGGTGGGGGCCTCGAGCACCCGTGGCAGGGCGTCGTGGAAGGAGAGGTAGTTGCGCTCGAAGGCCTCCCGGGTCAGGGAGGAGTACGACTTCGCCGTCTCGGCCCTGTTGGCCCCGTCCGGCGCCTCGCCGCCGAAGAGGTCGCAGACCGTGAACTCCTCGCCGTCCCGGCGGTTTTGACCGAGCAGGATCGCGCTCTTGCCCATGTACGCGCCGAGTTCCAGCAGGTCGCCCCTGAGGCCCGCGGCCTCCTGCCGTTCGAGGAACCAGGTGAACAGGAGCTGGTCCAGCGGCGGGAACCAGCCGGGGACGTCTTTGAGTTCGCCGGGGAGTGTGATGTCGGTTGCCTGTGCGGTCGCCATGAGGCGATTCTGCTCACTGGGCGGGGCCGAAACCGTCACCGGATTGAACGTCCGATGAACAGCCGAACCGGCCTCAGATCCGCGCGAGCGCGGCGAGATGAGCCCGGCGCACGTCGGTGGTCTGGCCCTGCACCAGAAGGAACAGGCCCTCGCGGGCGAGCCGTTGGGCCGGGCTGCCGAGGTCCATGGCGCGTCCGCCTCCGACCACCACGGCCGCCGTCGTGGCGGCCCGCATCAGGTCGTACGCGCGGGCCTTCAGCTCCAGCCGTTCCGCGATCCGCTCGTGCGGCACGGGGTGCGCGGCCAGCGCGTACGCCCGGCCGCGGACCTCGACGAGCCGCGTCCGCAGGGCCCGGGCCGTCTCGCTCTCACCGGCCTCCTCCACCACCCGCAGCGCCGCGTCGGCGACGCCGAACACGGCGGGGGAGGCGTTGGTGTTGCGGGGCAGATCGACGAGGGCGAACTCCTCCCGCGCGGTCCGCAGCACCACCGACTCGGCGGGCAGCCACAGGCCGTCCAGGTCCAGCGACACCGTGCGGGCCGCCGTCAGTGCGGCCAGCCGCATCGGCGGCGACGGGCGCAGCCCCGGCTGCTCGCGGGCGTCGGCGAACGCGAACACCACCTCGTCGGAGTCGGTCACCCCGGCCAGCAGCATCACGTCGTTCAGGCCCCAGCCCGTGTACCAGGGCACCCTTCCGTCGAAGCGCCAGCCGTCCCGATCGGCCGTCGCCCGCACCGGCACCCGTGGAAAGGCCCGTACGTGCGCGAACGCGATGCCGGCCAGCAGCTCGCCGGTCGCCAGCGGACGCAGCAGCCGCTCCCGTACCGGTAGCCGCGACGCGGCGAGCATGCGCACCGGCGAGTGGTGCTGGGTCTGCACGAACCAGGTCGAGCAGCAGGCTCCCGCCAGGACCTCCTGCACCTCCCGTACCACCGCTTCGGGGGCGCCCGCACCGCCGTACTCCCGCGGCGCGGCCACCCCCAGCAGCCCCGAGCGCCTGAGCGCCTCGATATGACCTGCGGGCACCGACTCCCGGTCGACGCGCTCCGCGTTCGGGGCGAGGAGGTCGCGGGCGAGGGTCCGGGCGGTGGCCAGGAGCGGGTGCGGTGCGGCGGTCATGGAAGATTCTGCCGATCGGGTCGCGCGCGGTGTCGATCCGCGGGTGTGCCGTTCGTGTAGGAGGTGAGACATCAGTTACGACGCCTAGGAGGACGTCATGACGTACTACCTGCTCAGCGTGGTCACCCCCACCGACGGCACGCCCCCGGAGCCCGACGCGATGGCCGCGATCATGCGGGATGTCGAGGCCTTCAACCAGGAACTGCGCGACGCCGGCGCCTGGGTCTTCGCCGGCGGTCTGCACGCCCCCGAGACCGCGACCATGCTGCGGTCCGAGAGCGGCGACGTCCTGATCACCGACGGGCCCTTCGCCGAGGGCAAGGAGTACCTGGGCGGGCTGTGCCTGATCCAGGCCGCCGACCTGGACGAAGCGCTGGAGTGGGGCAGGAAGGCGGTCCGCGCCACCACGCTGCCGATCGAGGTCCGGCCCTTCGTGGAGAGCCACTAGTGCCCGTGCCCGACACCGTCGACGTCGAGGCCGTGTTCCGCGCGGAGTACGGCCGGGCGGTCGCCGTCCTGGTGCGCTTCCTCGGCGACATCGACCTCGCCGAGGAAGCCGTCCAGGACGCCTTCACCACCGCCGTGCAGCGCTGGCCCGATACCGGCGTGCCACCGAGCCCGGCCGGCTGGATCATCACCACGGCCCGCAACAGGGCGATCGACCGGCTGCGCCGGGAGGCGTCACGCGACGAGCGACACGCCGAGGCCGCCCTGCTGCACGCCGCCGACGCACCGGCCGAGGAGGGCCCCGTGCGCGACGACCGGCTCCGCCTGATCTTCACCTGCTGCCACCCCGCGCTCGCCCCCCAGGCGCGGGTCGCCCTGACCCTGCGCCTGCTGGGCGGGCTGTCCACACCGCAGATCGCCCGCGCCTTCCTCGTGCCCGAACCGACCATGGCGCAGCGCCTGGTCCGTGCCAAGGCCAAGATCCGTGCCGCCCGGATCCCCTACCGCGTACCGCGTGACGCAGACCTGCCCGACCGACTGGCGGGCGTGCTGGCCGTCGTCTACCTGATCTTCAACCAGGGGTACGAAGGCTCACCCGGGCTGTGCGCGGAGGCCGTACGCCTCGGCCGCCTCCTGGCCGAGCTGATGCCGGACGAGGCCGAGGTCACCGGGCTGCTCGCGCTGATGCTGCTCGTCGAGTCGCGCCGGGACGCCCGCGTGGACGCGGACGGTGCGCTGGTGCCGCTGCCCGAGCAGGACCGCGAGCGCTGGGACCGCGAGCTCATCGCCGAGGGGCAGTCCCTCGTACGACGGTGTCTGCGCCGCAACCGGCCCGGCCCGTACCAGATCCAGGCCGCCATCCAGGCCGTCCACAGCGACGCGCCTCACGCGCGGGTCACGGACTGGGGGCAGATCGTACAGCTCTACGACCAGCTCATGGCCGTCGCCCCGAGCCCGGTCGTGGCCCTGAACCGGGCGGTCGCGATCGCCGAGACCGAGGGGCCGAGCCGGGCGCTGGACCTCGTCGACGCCCTGGACCTCGACTCGTACCACGTCTTCCACGCGGTCCGCGCCGACCTGCTGCGCCGGCTGGGCCGCGAGACCGAGGCCGCACGGGCCTACGAGGCGGCCGTCGAACGCGCCGAGAGCCCAGCCGAGCGCGCCTTCCTGGAAGGCCGCCGACGGGAGCTCCCGTCCATGTGACGCCAATGCTGGGAGCGACCCGCCTCGCTGCCGGAATTTATTTTGGTGTATGAAAGGTTGGCATATACACCTGACCATGCAGACCCGACCGTTCCACCAGCGAGGCACCATGAACCAGCCCACCCCCGAGCAGCCCGCCGACCTCGTCGCCCGGCTGCGCGCCACCTTCCGCAGCGGCCGCACCAAGCCCGTCGAGTGGCGCACCACCCAGTTGCGCCGCCTGCGCGAGATGCTCACCGAGAACGGTCCCGAGCTGGCCGCCGCGCTCCACGCCGACCTCGGCAAGAGCGCCGCCGAGGCCGACCGCACCGAGATCGGCTTCACGGTCCGCGAGATCGACCACACCCTCGACCACCTCACCGACTGGCTGCGCCCCGAACCGGCCCCGGTCCCGGCCCACCTCGGCGAGGACACGCGCGCCTGGACGCAGTACGACCCGCTCGGCGTCGTCCTGGTCATCGCGCCCTGGAACTACCCCGCCCAACTCCTGCTGGCCCCGCTGGTCGGCGCGCTCGCCGCGGGCAACGCGGTGGTCGTCAAGCCCAGTGAACTGGCCCCGGCCACCTCCGCCGCCCTGGCCCGCCTGCTGCCGGAGTACCTCGACACCGACGCGGTCGCCGTCGTCGAGGGCGGCATCCCCGAGACCACGGCCCTGCTCGCCGAGCGCTTCGACCACATCTTCTACACCGGCAACGGCACCGTCGGCCGCGTCGTCATGCGCGCCGCCGCCGAGCACCTCACCCCCGTCACCCTCGAACTCGGCGGAAAATCCCCGGCGTTCGTCGACCGGGGCGCCGACCTCGACGTCGTCGCCGACCGGCTGGCCCGCGGCAAGTTCCTCAACGCCGGGCAGACCTGTGTGGCCCCCGACTACGTGCTGACCGACCCGGAGACGGCCGCCGCCCTGGAGCCGGCCCTCACCCGCGCGGTCGAGGCGCTGTACGGCGACAACCCCTCGGCCTCCGGCGCATACGGCCGGATCGTCAACGAACGTCACTTCGACCGGCTCACCGGCCTGCTCGACTCGGGCCGCACGGTCGTCGGCGGCGTCGGAGACCGCGCCACCAAGTACATCGCCCCGACCGTGCTGGCGGACGTCGACCCCGAGTCGCCGGTGATGCGGGAGGAGATCTTCGGGCCGATCCTGCCGATCGTCACGGTGCCCGGGCTGGACGAGGCGATCGACTTCATCAACGACCGCGACAAGCCGCTCGCCCTGTACGTCTTCTCGGAGTCCGGCGACACCCGCGACCGGATCGCCGCCGAGACGTCCTCCGGCGGCCTCGGGCACGGTCTGCCGCTCGCCCATCTCACCGTCTCCGACCTGCCGTTCGGCGGGGTGGGAGAGAGCGGCATGGGCAGCTACCACGGCCGCTACTCGATCGAGACGTTCAGCCACCGCAAGGCGGTGCTGGAGAAGCCCTTGAGCCCGACCCGCTGAGAGGGCCGTCCCGGCAGCGGGGAGCGCCACCACGCCGGGAACGGTCCGCGCTGTCGGCGCCAGGGCGACCGGTCCGCCTGCCGCACCATCGCTCCGCGACGGCGAGCACCTTCGTTCCGCTATGGGTATGTTCGTCGTGCTATGCGCCGAGGGGTCATGCGGTGGTCGGCCCGACACCACCGCGTGGCGTGGCGCCGACCCCGGGAGGACCCCATCGCCGGAACGACGTCGGAGAGCGGCTCCGGGCCCGCGGCGCGCAACCAGCCCCCGGAAGCCGATCTGCTGCGCACCATGCTCGGCCGGCCGGACTACCGCAGGGCCCTGGTGTTCTGCGGGCTCATCGGGATTCCGGTGGCGCTGATCGCGTTCTGGTTCCTGGTGGCGGTCCACCGGCTGGAGCAGCTGATCTGGACGACCTGGCCCAAGGATCTGGGCTGGAAGCAGGCCCCCTGGTGGTGGGGGGTGCCCCTGCTGACGGCGGCCGGTCTGGTCGTCGGCGTGGTGGTCGCGCGGCTTCCGGGCCGGGGCGGACATGTCCCGGCGGCGGGCCTGCACTCGGGGGGCGTCACCCGGAAGGCGCTCCCGGGAGTCGTGATCGCCGCCCTGGTCGGTCTGCCCCTGGGCGCGGTACTGGGACCCGAGGCACCGCTGATCGCGATGGGCGGGGGACTGGCCCTGCTGTTCGCGAGGCTGGTCCGGGCGCCGGAAACCGACGCCAGCACGTCGCTGCTCGGTGCGGCCGGGGCCGCGGCGGCCATCTCCGCTCTCTTCGGGAACCCGATCGTGGGCGCGGTTCTGCTGATGGAAGTCGCCGGGCTGGGCGGGCCGCAACTGTTCGCGCTGATGCTGCCGGCCCTCCTCGCCAGTGGGGTGGGGGACCTGATCTTCACCGGGTTCGTCCGATGGACCGGCCTGGAGACGGGGAGCCTGTCCATCGGCCTGCCCAAGCCGCCGCCGCTGGACTGGGGGGACGTGCTGTGGGTGCTGGTACTGGCGCCCCTCATCGCGTTCCTCGTCCACTGGGCCTTCGTCGGCGGCCGGTTCGCGGCCCGCTTCGTCACGACCCGGACCGTGCGGAACACGACAGTGTGCGCGCTGGGCGCGGCGGTCTGCGTCACCCTCTACTCCGTCACCACGGGTCGGTCGCCGGCCGACGCGGCCCTGTCCGGGGAGACCACGCTGGCCGGACTGGCACAGGACCCGCACGCCTGGTCGGTGGGCGCCCTCATCGCCGTACTGGTCTTCAAGGGGCTGACGTACGCGCTGTGCCTGGGCAGCCTGCGCGGCGGCCCCGTCTTCCCCGCCCTGTTCCTGGGCGGCGCGTTCGGTGTGCTGCTTTCGCCGCTGCCCGGCCTGGGGCTGGTCCCGGCGATGGCGGCCGGGATGGCGGCGTCGGTGACCGCGGCCCTGCGACTGCCGGTGAGCAGTGTCGTCCTGGTCGTGCTCCTGCTGGGCAATGTGGACACCGTGGCACTCGTGGTGCTCGCGTCGGTCGTGTCCTTCGTGCTCAGCCAGCGCCTGCCGCAGGGACCGCGGATCCCCGCGGTCGGGGAGCGGCCCGCCGAGCGGGCGGCCACCGAGGCACCTCGCGCCGGCTGACTACGCGCGGCCGGCACCGGTGACCGGCGGCGCGAGCGTGCCCAGACGGCGGGTCGCCCAGGGCTCACGGGCGATGACCGCGCCTGCGGTGATGCACAGGGCCACGACCACGCAGAGCGAGATGAGCCAGGACAACACGGTGAACACCGCGCCCAGCGAGCCGTACTTCTCCAGGCTGCGGTTGAGCGCCCGGGGCACGTAGAGCGACGCGGACGACGTCAGGACGCTCAGCGCCGTGCCGGTCAGCAGCGCACCCGGCAGCAGCGGAAGCCACGGCAGGCGCGCGGCCAGCAGCAGATGCTGCGTCCACCACCAGATGCCGGTCTCCGCGACCAGCAGCAGCGGCACGCCCAGCCACAGGCCGAGACCGAAGCCGTCGCGCAGGGGCCCCTGCACTCCGAACATGAGCAGCCACGCCGCGAGCCAGGCGATCCAGCGCCAGGCGGCCAGCCGGGCGCCCGCCTTGGGCATGCTCCAGGCGCGCTCGCACAGGCGTTGCATGGCACGGCTGCACGCGGTGGCCGAGATGAGGACCATCAGCCCGCCCACCACACCGGTGGTCTGCCGAAGCTCGTCGGAGGGACCTGCGGTGCCCTGCATGACCTTGGTCAACTCGGCCTCCGAGCTTCCGGACAACCCGAAGGCGTCGCGCACGGACGTGACGAACTGATCGCGCAGCGACGGCGGGGCGATGGAGGCCACCACGAACAGCAGCGGAACGGCGGTGAGGAACGCCTGGGCGGCCAGCCGGGTCGCCGAGTCGAGCACGTTCACCGAGATCAGGTGCGACAGCAGGTGGGTGATCACCGGGAACCGGGTCTCGGCGCGGCTTCGCAGCCCCGTCAGCCGGGCCCGCGTCGAGGAGCTCCGCTTCCGCGCCGATGCACGGCGTGACGGGCGGTCCGGACGGTCCTTTCCGGTCCCTGTCCGAGGCTGCATGCTTCCAGCCTGCCGCCCCTGCGGCCGAACGGCCCCCGGCGAGGGGCGCGGCGCGAGCCGAGCGGGTGAAGAGCACCCTCCGCGGCCAGGAGCCCGTGATCCCGCGATTTGTGGGGTGCCTCACCGCCGGTGAGACTTAAGCCATGGGCGAGAGCCGCTTCGTCGCGGGGCGCGCAGCGTCGTACCGGGGCCGTGATGGTGCTTGACCTGGTGGTCATCGGTCTCGCGATCGCCGTCTTCCCCCTGTCGGGGACCGCGTTCGTCCTCGTGCTGTCGGCCGAACGCGGCATCTGCAAGGGCCTGGCGTTCATCCTCGCCTGGCTGGCCTGTTTCGTGGCCGTCCTGGCCGCCGTACTGATCACCACCGGCGGCGAACCGCCGGCTCCCAAGTCCGCACCCTCGACCGCCGCGTCAGCCGCCAAGCTCGCCATCGGCCTCGGGCTCGTGGGGTTCGGCTGGTACCGGCGCAGGAACCGCGGGCGAACCGGCCAACGGCGCAGGTCCTCAGGCGGGTTGATGTCACGGCTCGACCGGTTGTCCATGTGGACCGCGGCGGCCTTGGGTCCGTTGCTCCAGCCCTGGGGGCTCGTGGCCGCAGGCGCGGCGACGGTGGTCAGCGCCGACCTGTCGCACGCCTCCTCCTACCTGGCTCTGATCGGTTACTGCCTCCTCGCCGCGAGCAGTCTGCTGACCATGGAGATCTACACGACGTTCGCCCCGGACTCGGCGCGGGTGCGCCTCGGCAGGCTGCGCACCTGGATCGAGACCCACCAGGAGCAGGCGCTCGTGAGCGTCGCCCTTGTGGCCGGGCTGTTCCTGGTGAGCAGGAGCATCGCCCAGCTGACGTCCTGAGCCCACGACACCGCCGAGCGGCCGGACGGTCAGACCGCACCGGGTGCGCCGCTGGGCCCCGGGTCCAGGAACTCACGTACGGCGAAGGCGAGGAGCACGATCAGCGCGGTCCAGACGACCACCGCCGTGGTCGGGTAGCTCCAGGTGAACAACACGATCGCGGCCACTGCCAGGATCGTCACCCCGATCCACTTCTTGAAGCGGTGCACGAACCGGCCCACCGGACCCAGCCGCAGTCCCGCCGAGACGGACGCGTCCCGCCCCGCGCCGATGCTCCGGCTGAAGAAGTGACGCGTGAACACGGCCCCGTGGGAGGGACCGACGAAGAACGCGCCGATGGCCGTGACCAGGGCCAGCGCCCCGACCGCCCGCACACTGGAGCGCAGGAAGCGCACCAGCGCGTCGTAGACGGCGCCCGCGGCGTCCGAGTTGGTGCCCGGCGGCAGATGGTCCAGGTACACCGCGCGGAAGACGGTCAGCGCCACCCCGAGCAGCACCATCGCGAGGAACACCCCGATCGCCGCACCGATCAGCGCCCGCCTGCGATGGACCGCCAGGAACACGCCGGCGGCGGCGATCAGCACCGCGATGACGGGCAGCCAGTTGCCGACGATCTGCAGCACCCGCATGTACGACTTGACCTTGCCGACGTCCTTGCCCTCGACCACGACGAAATCGGTGTGCACCGTCGGGATGTTGGACGCCACCCCCAGCCCCGCGTCGACCAGTCGCTGCTTCACCTGGGCCACGATGGGCCCGACGTCGACGGCGACCTCGTTGTCCTTCAGCCGTACGACACTGTCGCTGTTGCCCGTCAGCGCCTTGTTCACGGCGCTGTGGGCCCGGCGGTTGGCGTTCGTCCAGGCCGTCTCGAAGGCGGGGCTGGAGACCACGCGCAGCACGGTGTTGCTCACCAGTTGCTTCAGGCCGTTCTCGATGGGGCCGTCCAGATTGCCGACCAGGGTCGCGATCCGTGGCGGCACGCCCTTCTGCGCGGCCGCGTCGCTCAGCTCCTTCACGAGCCCGTCCACGTCGACCCGCTGGAGAACGGCGTCGGTGACCCGGTTGGTCACCGCCTTCTGGATGTCGGGGTTCGACGCGAGCGGCGCCATGGTGGCGACGTAGCGATCGGTGTCCCGGACGATGCTGTTCGCCCACACCGCGACCACGGCGAGCAGGGCCAGCAGCGACGCCAGGATGATCAGGAGGGCCGAACCGAGCGCCCGCATCCGGTGCTTGGGCTTGTGCCGGGCGCTCTCCAGTTCGCTCACCCGACGCCGCAGTTCTTCCAGCTCGCCGTCCTGCGGCCGCCCAGGGGGGAGTGCGTCGCTGTATGTCATGTCTTCAAGGGAATCCCGGCTGAGCAGGATGGTCGAGCCCTGCGCAACCGGCCGGGTGACACGGACGGACCGGGACACAAGGTGCGGTGGCCCATGTCCGGTGATGGAATGACAATCAGGGGACGTACGCCTGCCAGAGGTGATCACCGTGAGCGAGCAGTTCGAGGACATGGGGCCGATCGACTACGTCGTGGTCGAGTTCCCCGGCAGTCACATGACGGGCGAGGGCTTCCCCCTGCTGGTCGACCTGGTCGACCGCGGCATCATCCGCATCCTGGACCTGAGGTTCATCAAGAAGGACGAGGACGGCTCGGTGACCGCCCTGGAGATCGCCGACCTCACCGGGGACGGGCACCTCGACCTCGCCGTCTTCGAGGGGGCCAGCTCCGACCTGCTGGGGCAGGACGACCTGGAAGAGGCGGCCGCGGCGGTGGAGCCGGGCAACTCGGCCGGCCTGCTGGTCTACGAGAACCTCTGGGCGGCGCCCTTCGCCCGCGCCCTGCGACGCGGCGGTGCGCAACTCGTCGCCTCCGGGCGCCTGAACGTACAGGCCGTCCTCGCCGCCCTCGAGGCCGCCGAGGCGGCGTCGTGAGGTGCGGCACGGGCCACGGAGAACTCGTGATCCGGTGACCGGTGAACAACAGACAGCGTCGTTCCACGACTTACGGGTGAGAGGCGATATCCCATGCCAGGACTTCTTCGCGGGGTTGCCCGCACGGCTGTGGTCGCGGGCACGGCGACCGCCGTGTCCAACCGTGTCTCCCGTCGCCAGCAGGGGCGTTGGGCCGCCCAGGCGCAACAGTCACAGGGCTACCAGGAGCCCCAGGGCTATTACCAGCAGGCGCCGCCGCCTCCGCCCCAGCCGGCGCCCACCACCTCCACGACCGAGGACATGACCAACAAGATCGACCAGCTCAAGCAGTTGGGCGAGCTGAAGGCCCAAGGCGTCCTGACGGAAGCCGAGTTCGAGGAACAGAAGCGCCGGCTGCTCGCGTGACGGTCCACGGCCCGGCCCCTTCCAGGAGATGCGGATGAGTACCTATCGAGTCGCCCAAGTGGACGCCGCCGGTGGACAGTTCCAGATCACCGAACGCGAGGTGCCGCGGCCGGGCCCCGGGCACGTGCGGATCGCCGTGGAGGCGTGCGGGATCTGCCACAGCGACGCCCTGTTCGTGAACGCCGGAGTGCCGGGCGTCCGGTTCCCACTGGTGCCCGGGCACGAGAGCGCCGGCCGGATCGAGGAACTCGGCGAGGGAGCGGACGCGAAGGGCTGGCGGACGGGCGACCGCGTGGCCGTGGGCTGGTTCGGCGGCAGCTGCGGCCACTGCACACCCTGCCGGCAGGGCGACTTCATCGTGTGCGACAACCTCAAGGTGCCCGGCTGGGCCTACGACGGCGGTTTCGCGGAGCGGATGATCGCGCCGGTGGACGCGCTGGCCCGCATTCCCGACGCGCTCTCGGCGACCGATGCCGGACCCATGGCCTGCGCCGGCGTCACCGTGTTCAACGGGCTCCGGCGCAGCTCCGCCCGGCCCGGCGACCTCGTCGCGGTGCTCGGGCTCGGCGGCCTCGGCCATCTGGGGGTGCAGTACGCCGTCGCCATGGGCTTCGAGACCGTGGCGATCGCGCGCGGGGCGGACAAGGCGGACTTCGCCAAGCGGCTCGGCGCCCACCACTACGTCGACAGCAGGACCGCCACCCCGGTCGCCGAGGCGCTCCAGTCGCTCGGCGGCTGCAAGGTCGTCCTGGCCACCGCGGGCAACTCCGAGGCCATCACGGCCACCGTCGACGGCCTCGCGCACCGCGGCGAACTCGTCGCCATCGGGGCCGACAGCGAAGCGATGGGCATCAGCCCCGTCCAGCTGCTGATGCGCGGCAGGATCGTCCGTGGCCACCCGTCCGGCACCGCGCAGGACGTGCAGGACACCATGGCCTTCAGCGCTCTGCACGGCATCCGTCCGATGACCGAGACGGTCCCGCTGGACCAGGCCGACGCGGCCTACCGCAAGATGCTCTCCGGCGGCGCCCGCTTCCGCATGGTTCTCGTGCCCCGCTGAGTGCCCACCGTCGGTCGCCTTGCCCGAGCCCGAACCGCTCAGACCGTCCAGGCGCCGTCGCACAAGGTGGCGCCCCGGCAACTCGTGCACCCCGCACCACGCCTGCACGGCGCGGGGCCGGACCCGGAAGTACGCGTAGGACTCCGCGTCCGCTCGCGGATCCCAGCCGGTCCTGTCCGCGAACGCCTCCGCCGCCATACCCGGCACCTGCGCGCGGGAGAACGTCTCCACGTCGCCGTCGACGAGCACGACGTCCCGGGTGTCGCCGAAGGCGAGCCTGGTGCGCCCGCCGTCGCGCAGATTGCGGCCGGTGGGATCGGTCAGGCGGGTGCACAGCCAGAAGCACGCGCCGTCCCGGACGAACCCCAACGCGACCAGACACGGCAGTCCGTCCGCGTCGGCGGTCGTCACCCAGACGTCCGACTCCCCTGCGAACCGGGCGAGTACGTCGTCCTTGCGCCGCCGCGGATCACGGGGCGGCTCGGTGATCTTCATTCCCCCGCATGCTACCGATGCGCACGCGCTCGCACCTCGGCCTTCGGTCCTGGTCCCATCGACCTCCTCCCTCCCGGAAACCGCCACCGCCGGAAGCGGGACCGGCGCCACGGCGACGCCCGTGACGGCGGACTGGCGTTCGTGACGTTTTACGTATAACCTCACCCGTCAATCCCCTGCTGCGGAAGGCCCCCGATGAGACGCGTCGCCCTGGTCACCCTCGTCGTGGACGACTATGACGAGGCGATCGGCTTCTACACGGAGGCCCTCGGGTTCCGGCTCGCCGAGGACGCGCCGCGACCGGACGGCTCCCGCTGGGTCGTCGTCGAACCGGGTGCGCCGGAGCAGGGCTCGGCCCTGCTGCTCGCCCGCGCCAAGGGGGAGGCCCAGCGCGCCCGGATCGGTGACCAGACCGGCGGCCGCGTCGGCTTCTTCCTGCACACCGACGACTTCGCCCGCGACCACGCCCGCATGCTCGCCGCGGGCGTGACGTTCCTGGAGGCGCCGCGCCACGAGCCCTACGGCTCGGTCGCCGTCTTCCAGGACCTGTACGGCAACCGCTGGGACCTGCTCCAGCCCGCCGACTGACCTCCTCCCGCTTCCCCAGAACCGCCTGCCCGAGAAAGCCCGCCATGACTGCTACGCGCGTAGATGCCGATGTGATCCGCCGCCTCCCCAAGGCCGTCCTGCACGACCACCTCGACGGCGGTCTGCGCCCCGAGACCGTGGTGGAGCTCGCGGAGACGGTCGGGCACACCCTGCCGACCACCGACCCGGACGAGCTGGCCGCCTGGTACTACGAGGCCGCCAACTCCGGTGACCTGGTGCGTTACATAGCCACCTTCGAGCACACCCTCGCCGTGATGCAGACCCGGGAGGGGCTGCTGCGCACCGCCGAGGAGTACGTCCTCGACCTGGCCGCCGACGGCGTCGTCTACGGCGAGGTGCGCTACGCGCCCGAGCTGAACACCGCCGGCGGGCTGGCCCTGAGCGAGGTCGTCGAGACCGTCCAGGAGGGTCTCGCCTCCGGCATGGCCAAGGCGGCCGCCGCCGGGACTCCGGTCCGCGTCGGCACCCTGCTGTGCGGCATGCGGATGTTCGACCGGGTCCGCGAGGCCGCGGACCTGGCCGTCGCCTTCCGGGACGCCGGTGTGGTCGGCTTCGACATCGCCGGCGCGGAGGACGGGTTCCCGCCCGCCGACCACCTGGACGCCTTCGAGCACCTGCGCCGCGAGAGCGTGCCCTTCACCATCCACGCAGGCGAGGCGCACGGCCTGCCCAGCATCCACCAGGCCCTGCAGGTGTGCGGCGCCCAGCGCATCGGGCACGGCGTGCGCATCACCGACGACATCGTCGACGGCAAGCTCGGACGGCTCGCCGGCTGGGTCCGGGACCGCCGTGTCGCCCTGGAGATGTGCCCGACGTCCAACCTCCAGACGGGAGCGGCGACTTCGATCGCCGAGCACCCGATCACTGCCTTGAAGGACCTCGGCTTCCGGGTCACCCTCAACACCGACAACCGTCTGGTGTCGGGCACGACGATGACCCGCGAGATGTCGCTGCTGGTGCGGGAGGCCGGCTGGACGGTCGAGGACCTGCGCACCGTCACGGTGAACGCCCTCAAGAGCGCGTTCATCCCGTTCGACGAGCGCAAGGCCCTCATCGAGGACGTCGTCCTGCCCGGCTACGAAGCCGCGCTCTGAAGCTGACCGCGAAGGTAGGCGGCCTGCCCGACGTGCTGCAGATCGTCGGACAGGACGCTGACCAGCCGTACGCCCAGGGTGACCGGCGGCTCCCAGCGTTCGTCGACCACGCGCTCCAGATCGGCGGCGGACAGTGAGCGCAGCGCTCGCAGGGTCTGCTCGTGGACGGCGTCGTAGTAGCCGGTCAGCAGGTCGGGGGAGTCGACCCGCACCTTGGCGACCTTCGCCGCGCTGTGGCCGTACCCGGTGTCGCGGCGGGACAGGTCGAGGCCGAAGCGCTTCTCCCAGTCCTCCGCGAGCCACACCTGGTCGAGCCCGAAGGCGTCGGCGACGTGGTCGTCCTGGACGCGGGTGAGGTGCCAGACCAGCCAGCCGATGGAGTTGGCGTCGTGGGTCGGGCGGGCGTTGAGCACGTCCGGTCCGAGTCCCTCCACGACGGAGTGGACTTCTTCCCGGATGCGGCCGAACGCGTCGATGAGGATGTCCTTGGCATGCATCCCTCCACCATCGCGCATCACGGCCCGTCCTGCGTCTCCTGTTCCAGAAGCGCCATCAGGGCCCGGGCCGCCGGGCTGGTGGCCCGGTGCTGCGGAAGCAGCGCCACCGTCTCGTACACGGTCTCGTCGGTGTCCTTCACGGCCAGGGCGGTCAGCGTCTCCCGCTTGTGCCGGAAGTGCCGGGGCACCACCGCGACGCCGAGGTTCTCGTCGACCAGGTCCAGCAGGCTGTGCACGTCGTTCACCTCCAGCGCCACGGTGCGCCGTACACCCGCCGCGGCGAACGCGGCGTCGGTCGTGCGGCGCGGGCCCCAGTCGGGGTGGAAGTCGACGAACACCTCGTCCGCCAGGTCGTCCGGGGTGACGGCCATGCCGTCGGCGGCCAGCCGGTGGCTGGGGTGGCACAGGACGGTCATCGGTTCTGCGGTCAGCGCCGCCGAGCGGAGCTGGTCGGTGTCCGCCTGGGTGCGGTAGGCGAACGCCAGGTCCAGCCGGCCAGCGGCGACCTCCTCGGCGAGCTCCACCGAGCCGGCCTGCCGCAGCCGGATCTCCACGTCCGGATGCCGGTGCCGGAACGTGGCCAGCAGGCGTGCCGTGTGCACCCCCGCGATGCACTGCTCGGTACCCAGCGAGAGCGTGCCCCGCAGCACCCCCTGCACGGCGGCCACCGCCTCGTGCGCGGCCCGGACCTGCGCCAGAATGCGCTCCGCCTCACCCAGCAGCGCCCGTCCGGCCTCCGTCAGCGTCACCCGGCGGGTCGTCCGCACGAACAGCGGCGTCTGCAGCTCCCGCTCCAGCGCCCGGATCGAGGCCGACAGGCCGGATTGGGACACCATGAGGCGCTCGGCCGCCCTGGTGAAGTGCTGGTCCTCGGCAACCGCCACGAAGTGCTGGAGATGGCGCAGTTCCATCGGACCCCTTCTCGCAGGCGACGACCGGTCTCACCCCGCAATGGTAGGCAAGCGCTCTCCGGCCGGTTCCCACCCCCCAAAAGCGACACTCCTTGCATTAGAGGGGAACACGGCGAAAGACTGTAGACGCAAAGAAACTCGCTTTAGTGGGAGGTCGTTTCGATGCTTCTCCCGGACGGTTTCTGGATCTCGTTCACCCTCGTCGTCCTGGCCGGTCTGGTGGCCACCGTCGCGGCCGCGCTGCTGGTCGCCGCGCTCACACCGGGCGGCACCGGCCACCGGCCGCCGACACCCCGCCGGTCGAGGGACCCCGGCGAGACGGTCGTAAGGCTCCCGCGCCCGGAACAGGAGTCCGCGCCGCACCGCAAGGCGGGCTGACCACCGTCTGCGGTGACGGCTCCTGGGATACGTTGGCGGGGTGCCGGGCCCCACCACCTCCCGAGTGCGCCGACCAGGCGGCCGCAGCGCCCGAGTCCGCGCCGCGGTCCTCGCGGCGACGGTCGACGTCCTGCTCGACGGCGGCCTCGACGCCCTCTCGATCGGCGACATCGCCCGCCGCGCCGGCGTCCACGAGAGCTCGGTCTACCGGCGCTGGGGCACCAGGTTCAACCTGGCGCTCGAAGCGGTGCTCGACCGCACCGGGACGGAAGTGCCCGTGCCGGACACGGGAGCCCTGCGCACCGACCTGGCCGCACTGCTGCAGGGCACCGCCGCGTTCGTCCGTACCCCCCTCGGCGAACTGCTGTTGCGGCTGGCGCTGCGTGCGGACATGGCGGAGTACGAGGGCGCCCGCGAACGGTTCTGGGACCACCGCTTCGCCGCCGGGTCGGCCGTGCTGACCCGGGCCGAGGAACGGGGCGAACTGCGTCCCGGCCTCGACCACCGCCTCGTCTTCGAGGCGCTCATGGGCCCCCTGCACATGCGGCTGCTGCTGACCCGCGAGCCCCTGGACGAGACGTTCCTGGACGGCGTGGTGGAACTCGTCCTCGCCGGCATCGCACCGCACGACTGACACACGCCGGCCAAGCATGCCGGTGCAGCGGATCAGTCACGCGGCCGGGACGGCAGGGCCGCGAACGCCAGAGCCGCACCGAACGCCGCGACCGCGGCGCCGACCGTCAGACCGAGCCCCATCCCGCTGACGAACGCCGAACGGGCCAGCGCCGCGAGCAGCCGCCCGGACGTGCCGCCCACCCGCCCGGCCAGTTCGAGCGCCCCACCCAGGGAACCGAGGACACTGTCGGACACATCGCGCGGCAGACGGTACGGCGCGAGGGGCGGGCCCATGCGGTCCTGGTAGCGCGTCGTCAGCAGACTGCCGATCACGGCGACACCGAGCGCGCCGCCCAGCTGGACGGACACGCCGTTCGACGCCGAGCCCACTCCGGTGTCTCCCGGCGGCAGCGTGCCCATCAGGGAGTCGAGCGCGGCCGGAACCACCAGCCCCGCGCCCAGACCGAGCAGCAGCATGCCGGCGATGACGTCGCCGTACGTCGACGACGCGTCCGCGCGGGACAGCTGCCACAGACCGCCCGAGACGACCAGCAGCCCCGTGCCCACGACCGCCTTGGTGCCCGCCGCACGGACCAGCACGGGGGACAGCGGCGCCACAAGCGCCAGCAGGCCGGCCACCGGCAGGGTGCGGACACCCGTGGCGAGGGCCGAGTAGCCGAGGCTGAACTGCAGGTACTGGGTCAGTACGAACAGCGCGCCGAACAGCCCGAACATCGCCAGGGCGACGGAGGAGGTGGCGAACGAGAAGCGCCGCTCGGCGAAGAAGCGCAGGTTCAGCATGGGGTGGCTGCCGGCCCGCTCCCACAGCGCGAAGCACACCAGCACGGCCAGCCCGGCGCCGCCCGCGCCCAGTACCAGGGCCGACGACCAGCCGCGCACCGGCGCCTCGATGATCGACCAGAGCAGCAGTCCGAGGCCCGCGATCGACAGCACGGCGCCGACCGGGTCCGGTCGCAGCGCGGCGGGGTTGCGGGACTCCGGCACCAGCAGCCGCGCGCACACCAGCCCGGCCAGCGCGAAGGGAATGTTGACCCAGAAGACCGAGCCCCACCAGAAGTGCTCCAGCAGCAGGCCGCCCGCCACCGGGCCGATGGCGATCCCGAGTCCGCTGGTGGCGGCCCACACACCGATGGCCCGCCGTCGTTCGCCGGGGTCCCGGAACACGTTCGTGATGATCGACAGCGTCGCCGGCATCATCATCGCCGCGCCGACCCCCATCGCGGCGCGCGCCGCGATCAGCATCCCGACCGAGCCCGAATACGCGGCCCACGCCGAGGCCGCGCCGAACACGGCGAGCCCGGTGGTGAAGACCCGTCTGCGGCCGAACCGGTCGGCGCTGCTGCCGGCCACCAGCATCAGCCCGGCGAACGCCAGTGCGTAGGCGTCCACGATCCACTGCAACTGGGTCGTCGTGGCGCCGAGTTCCTTCACCAGCGTGGGCAGCGCCACGTTCAGAATGGTGTTGTCCAAGGTCACGATCAGCAGCGACACACAGAGCACCACGAGGGCCGTCCAGCGGTTCCTCCCGCCGCCCGCGCCCGGTGCCGGGGCTGCCTGCGGTATGTCGTGCACATACGTCATACCTCCATGGAGCGCCCGGAGCCGCCGCCACCGGCAGGTACCGAACGGCCCCCCGGCGGGCCCTGTGGCCCGCGATTGAGAAGCCGCCCCGCTGAATTCCATCGCATTCGCCTGTTGGACCAATGGCCGCAGGTCACGAAAGAGTGGGTGACCGGTTCCCCGGAACCGTCAATCCGTGTGCCAACCCCTCTGGAGTCGCGTTGTACACCGCACACCCCGACCGTTACGCGGACCTGCCCTACCGGCGCACCGGACGCAGCGGCCTGAAGCTCCCCGCGATCTCGCTCGGCCTGTGGCACAACTTCGGCCCGGCCGACCGCACCGTCGAGACCCAGCGGGCCATCCTGCGCCGCGCCTTCGACCTCGGCGTCACCCACTTCGACCTGGCCAACAACTACGGCCCGCCGCCCGGCGCCGCCGAGCTGGCCTTCGGCGAGGCGCTCAAGGACGACTTCGCGCGCTACCGCGACGAGTTGGTGATCTCCACCAAGGCCGGCTACCTGATGTGGCCGGGCCCGTACGGCGAATGGGGCTCCCGCAAGTACCTGCTGTCCTCCCTGGACCAGAGCCTGAAGCGGATGGGCCTGGACTACGTGGACATCTTCTACTCCCACCGCCCCGACCCGGAGACTCCCCTGGAGGAGACGATGGGCGCCCTGCACTCCGCGGTCCAGCAGGGCAAGGCGCTCTACGTCGGCATCTCCAACTACTCGGCGGAGCAGACCCGGGAGGCCGCCCGCATCCTCGGCGAGCTCGGCACCCCGCTGCTGATCCACCAGCCGCGCTACTCGATGCTCGACCGCCGCCCCGAGGACGGCGGCCTGCTGGACGCCCTGGACGAGCTCCAGGTCGGCTCGATCGTCTTCTCGCCGCTGGAGCAGGGCCTGCTCTCCTCCCGGTACCTCGACGGCATCCCCGAGGACTCGCGGGCGGCGAGCGACAGCCCCTTCCTCAACTCGGACGCCGTCACCGAGGACCTGGTCGGCAGGCTGCGCTCGCTGAACGAGATCGCCGAGGGCCGCGGCCAGACGCTGGCCCAGATGGCCCTGGCCTGGGTGCTGCGCGGCGGACGGGTCACCTCCGCCCTGGTCGGCGCGAGCAGCCCGCAGCAGATCGAGGACAGCGTGGCGGCCACCCGGAACCTGGACTTCGCCGACGACGAGCTCGCCCGCATCGACGCGATCGTCAAGCAGTGAGCCGTTCGCTGACCTCCCAGAGGCGGGCCGCCGCCTCCGGGCCGACGGCGTAGGGCAGAACGCCGGGGATCTCCGCCCCGGCCCGCCAGGCGGCCTCCTCCTCGGGGGCCACCAGCGGACTGATGTCGCAGTTCTCGCAGTACACCCCGCCCAGTCCGGCGAGCCGCGGGTTCGTCGCGCACCACACGCCGGTGGCCGCTCCCTGGGCGACCGTCTTCAGCTGGCGGGCGGGGTCGCGGACCGGGCGCCCTTGCGCGTCCACCGCTCCGGCGGCGCGGACGGCCTCGGCGGACACGTGCTTGGCGAGACCGGTGTCGATGATGATGCCCGGGTGGACCGCGAAGGCCCGCACGCCCAGGTCCCGCCCGCGCCGGTCCAGTTCCACGGCGAACAGCGCGTTGGCCGTCTTCGACTGTCCGTAGGCGACGAACGGCTCGTAGGGGCGGCGCTCGAAGTGCAGCTGGGCGGTCCGGCTGCGCGGGCGGGACCGGCTCAGGGTTGTCGCCGTGGTGCGCGGCGGGTGTCTGCTGGTCCGGGAGGGCGGCGGGGAGCCCCTGAAGGTGTCCGAGGGGGACGTCGTCGTCTCCGACGGCGGCCAGCCCTACGTCCTGTGCAGCGACCTGGGCCTCGAACCGCTGGACTCCGGCCGGGCGGTCATGGACCCCGCGAGCCGGATGGCACGGCTCGGCGAGGGCACCGCCGAGGACGTGGTGTGCGTGTCCGGGCACATCGACCTGAGCCGGGACAGCGGCGAGCTGCTGCGCCGTGCGCTGCCGGAGCTGATCCACGTGCGGGCGGACGCCGCCGAGGCGCCGGTGCTGAGCTGGCTGATCGGCCGGCTGGCCGACGAGGTCAGGACGCACCGGGCCGGTGTGGAGTTCGCCTCGGACCACCTCGCCCAGCTGTTGTTCGTGCAGGTGCTGCGGGTCTGCCTCGCCGACTCCGGCGGGCTGCCGCCCGGCTGGCTGCGCGCCCTCGCCGACGAGCGCCTGGCCCCCGCCCTGCGCCTGATGCACGGCGACCCGGCGCACCCCTGGCAGCTCGGCGAACTCGCCCGGGCGGCCGCGATGTCCCGCACCACCTTCGCCGTCAGGTTCAGGGAGGCGGCCGGGGTGCCGCCCCTGACCTACCTGCTCAACTGGCGGATGAGCCTGGCCGCCCGCGCCCTGCGGCAGGACACGGTCCCCGTCGCGGTCCTCGCCCGTTCCGTCGGTTACGGCTCCGAGAGCGCCTTCAGCAACGCGTTCAAGCGGTCGACGGGAGTCGCCCCCCGCCGCTACCGGGAAACCGGCGGGCGCTGAGTCCCCCTCCGACGCGGCGCCCTTCGGCCGAACCGGGCCCGGCCGCCGTCGTCCCGGCTCACGCCTGCGACGGCGACCATCGGCGCGACCCCGTCTCACGCTCCGGCGGGCACCCGGTCCAGAAAGCCCAGCACGGTGCGGATACGGCCGTCCGCGTCGAGCGTGATCACGTCGAAACCGGCCACCGGTGCCGAGCCGTCGGCCTCGCTGACCAGCTCCCAGGCGAAGCGGGCCGTGTCGTGATGGCCGTCCACGGCGCCGACGGGCCGGAAGGAGAACCCCGGGAACTGCCCGTGGGCCGCCGTGATCACCGCGGCGATCCCCTCGTGCCCGCGGACGTCCGCGAGCGGGTCGGTGTAGGAGCCGTCCGCGGCCCAGGCGGCGGCGACCGCCTTCACCACTTCCTCGTCGCCCGCGGCATTCCAGGCCTCGAAGTAACGGGCGACGGCGTTCTCGTAGCGCTCGGTGTTCGCGGACATGGCGATCAGCCTCCACAGAGGTAGTCGTTGCTGGTCAGGTACCGGTTCGCGGTCTCGGCGACCCGGTGGAACCACCATGCCCGGCCGGTGCGGGAGGGTCGATTACCCCTCGGGTAATGACGGCTTCCGTCGCGTTTCGGCCAACTGCCGCTGTGAATATGCCAGGAGACTGGCCGGAAATTCATGGTGACAGTGATTCAGCCGTGAACATACTCAACAGTTGAGGCACTTAACGGCGAGCGAAGACGCCGTCACGTACCGCACATGAGCCGCACGGAAAGCGAGGCAAGGCCGAGAGGCGAACGAGCAGCGGGGGAATGACCATGCATGACGAGTTCTTATGCCACGTCACCGCCTACGGCGTCTGCGCCGGGCAGCGCATCGGCGTCCCCCTGGGCACCTACCGTGCCCCCACCCTCGCCCTCGCCCTGTGGTGGCTGCGCGACCGCGCCAACTGGATCGCCGACCGCCTCGACCCGCGGCCCGAGGCCGAGCACTTCCCGCCGAGCTCGCTCGTCCCGGTCGCCGACACCGTGCCCGACGTACCGGCGGCGCTGCGCTGGTGGTGCGCCGATCTCGGCCAACAGGATCTGGTCGCGAACGAGTTGGCGGGCGGCCGGCTGGTGCGGGTGGCCATCTGTGACGAGACCACGGAGTACGAGCTGCTGGCCGAGTCCGTGGACGCGCTGCGCATGCAGCGGATCATTCCGGCGCTGGTGATGCCCGTCGGCTGAAGCCGCCCACCGCGCCGACCGAGCCCGGTACGCCGGGCGCGTACATGAACAAATCGGTAGAATCTCCCGCATGGCGGAACGGTCGTTCATGCCGGGCGCGCCCGAACTGGTCCTGGAGACCGAGTCGGGCTCCACGGTGATGAGTCCGAGCCACGACTACCACGTCGGACGCGACCCACTCAGCGACATCGTCATCGACGACGCCCGGGTCTCCTGGCACCACGCGGTCCTGCGCCCCGAGGCCGACCACTGGACCATCGAGGACGAGAACAGCACCAACGGCACCTTCGCCGACGGCCGACGCATCCACGCCTGGGGTGTGGGCGCGGGGAGCGAGATCCGGTTCGGCAGCCCCTCCGACGGCCCGCGCCTGGTCCTGCTGGCGTGTCCCTCCCCGGTCCCGGAGCGCCCCTCGGCCGTCTCGATGCCGGGCCTGACCGGGACCTTCCGGCAGCCCACCAGCGTGCGCCCGCTGCCGGCGCGCACCGTCCGCATCGGCCGCGCCGCCGACAACGACCTGGTCATCGACGACCTCGTCGTCTCGCGTCACCACGCCGAACTGCGCGCCCTGCCGGACGGGACGTACGAGATCGCCGACCTCGGCAGCCACAACGGCACCTACCTCAACGGCGCCCCCGTCACCGCCGCGCCCGTCGGACCCGGTGACATCGTCGGCATCGGCCACTCGGTGTTCTGCCTCGTCGGCGACGAACTGCAGGAGTACGTCGACAGCGGCGAGGTCTCCCTCGACGTGCAGGACCTCGCGGTCGCCGTAGACCACGGCCGCAAGACGCTGCTGGACCACGTGTCGTTCCCGGTGGGGGAGAAGTGCCTGCTCGCGGTCGTCGGTCCGAGCGGCGCGGGCAAGTCCACGCTCCTCAACGCCCTCACCGGACAGCGCCCCGCCGACCACGGCACGGTCCTCTACGACGGCCGTGACCTCTACCGCGACTACGCCGAGCTGCGCCAGCGCATCGGCCTGGTCCCTCAGGACGACATCCTCCACGCCCAGCTCACCGTCCGCAGCGCCCTGTCCTACGCCGCCGAGCTGCGCTTCCCCGAGGACACCGTCAAGGCCGAACGCCGGGCCCGGGTCGAGGAGGTCATCCGGGAACTCGGCCTGGAACAGCGGGCCGACCAGCCCGTGCACAGCCTCTCCGGCGGCCAGCGCAAGCGGGTCAGCGTGGCCCTGGAGCTGCTGACCAAGCCGTCCCTGCTCTTCCTCGACGAGCCCACCTCCGGTCTGGACCCCGGCATGGACCGCTCGGTGATGCACATGCTGCGCGATCTCGCCGACGACGGCCGCACGGTCATCGTCGTCACCCACAGCGTGCTCAGCCTCGACGTGTGCGACCGGCTCCTGGTCCTCGCACCCGGCGGCAGGGTCGCCTACTACGGCCCGCCCGAGGACGCCCTCGCCTACTTCGGCTTCGAACAGTGGCCGGAGGCCTTCGAGGCCTTCGAGCAGGACCGGGACCGCGACTGGAGCGGCGACTTCCGCCTCTCGCCGTTCCACCGGCACTACGTCACCGACGCCACCGCACAGCCCCGCGTGCCCCGCACCGGCCCGGTCGTGATCACCCCGCCGGCCCGGCCGCGCAGCCGCGGCGCCCAACTGGGTACCCTGGTCCGCCGCTACGCGACCGCCCTGAGCGCCGACCGCACCTTCCTCGCCATCATGATCGCCCTGCCGTTCGTGATGGGAGCCATGGCCCGCGCCCTCGCCGGCAGCGCACTCACCCAGGAGACGGCGATGAACGCGCTGCTCATCCTGTGCGTCGGCGGCGTCCTGACCGGCGCGTCCAACGCGGTGCGCGAACTCGTCAAGGAACGCGGCATCTACCAGCGGGAGCGGGCGGTCGG
The DNA here is from genome assembly GCF_006715395.1 of Streptomyces sp. SLBN-31. NCBI lineage: Bacteria > Bacillati > Actinomycetota > Actinomycetes > Kitasatosporales > Streptomycetaceae > Streptomyces > Streptomyces sp. SLBN-31. The sequence goes on along the minus strand of NZ_VFNC01000002.1, from coordinate 705,058 downwards.
CCTGTCCAGATCGGCGTACCTGATGTCGAAGGTCGTCGTGCTGGGCACGGTCACCGTGCTGCAGGCCGTCGTGCTGACCCTGGTCGCGCTCCTCGGCGTCGACCTGAACGCGCCCGGCGGCAAGGGTGTGTTGATGCCACCCCTGGTGGAAATCACCGTCGCCGTCGCCCTGTTGGCGTTCACCGCCATGATGCTCGGCCTGGTGGTCTCCGCGCTGGTGCGCAAGGAGGAGGTGACGATGCCGCTGCTCGTGCTGCTCGCCATCGTCCAGGTCGTCTTCTGCGGCGCCCTGTTGCAGCTCCACGGCGTGGCCGTCCTCGAACAGCTCTCCTGGCTGGTGCCCTCCCGGTGGGCACTCGGAGCGATGGCCGGCACCGTCGGCCTTGCCCGGATCGTGCCCGGCGACCTGACCTCCGACCCGCTGTTCCGGCATTCGGCCGGGGCATGGCTGCTGAACATCACCATGCTCGTCGTGCTCTCGGCGCTCTTCGGGTTCCTGGTCTCCCGGCTGCTGCGCCGCCACGAGCCGGCCGTCATGCGGAAGTAGGAGCCGCGATGACCACCCCCGGTTTCCGGCCCACCCACGTCGTCCCCCAGCAGGGCATGCCCGCCTGGGAGGCCCCGGACCCGGCCCGGCCCACCGTCGCGCTCGACCCGCTGCTGCCCGTCCAGCTCGTGGAGCGGCGCGGCGACTGGGCCCACGTGCTGTGTGCCAACGACTGGTCGGCCTGGGTCGACGGCCGCCTCCTGGTCGCCGTCCCCCAGGACCCGCCCGCCACCGGCGGCCCCCAGGCCCGCACCCCGGACCCGCGCCCCCTGCTCGCCCGCGCGGAACAGTCCCTGGCCCGCTACCGCGCCGCCGTCGAAGACCTCGCCGGCGGCGGCCTGGACGGGGAGTCCTTCCGCGGCCGTACCCGAGGACTGCGCATCGGGGTCGTCGTCGACGGCGAGTCCGTCTGGCTCTACGACACCGAACAGGGCCGCTGGGTCTACGGCGACGGAGCACGCCTGAGCACCTACGCGACCGACGACGGGCCCCGCTCCGCCGCCGCCGACCCCGGACACGCCCCCACCCAGGTCGTGACGCCCGATGGCCCGTGACACCAGCCTCTTCTCCGGCCGGCCCTCCGAGCTGGTCGGCCGCCGGGTGGCCGGGTACCGCATCGAGCGCGAGATCGGCCGCGGCGGCATGGCCGTCGTCTACCGCGCCCTCGACCTGCGCCTGGAGCGCACCGTCGCACTCAAGCTGCTCGCCCCGGAACTCGCCCGCAACGACACCTTCCGCCTCCGCTTCACCCACGAGTCCCGGGCGGCCGCCGCGATCGACCACCCGCACATCGTGCCGGTCTACGAGGCGGGCGAGACGGACGGCGTCCTGTACATCGCCATGCGCTACGTCGACGGCAGCGACCTGCGCCACCTCCTCGACCGCCGTGGCCCGCTCGCGCCCTCGACCGCCCTGCGCATCGCCGCCCAGGTCGCCTCCGCGCTGGACGCGGCCCACGAACACGGCCTGGTCCACCGGGACGTCAAACCGGGCAACATCCTGGTCGCCCGCGGCACCGACAGCGACCACCCCGAGCACACCTACCTGACGGACTTCGGCCTGACCAAGAAGTCCCTGTCGCTGACCGGATTCACCAGCGTCGGACAGTTCGTCGGCACCCTCGACTACGTGGCCCCCGAGCAGATCTCCGGCCGCCCCGTCGACGGCCGCTGCGACGTCTACGGCTTCGCCTGCGTCGTCTACGAGACGCTGGCAGCCCGCCCGCCCTTCCGCCGCGACGACGACATGGCGCTGCTCTGGGCCCACCAGTACGACCAGCCGCCACCGCTGACGGAGTTCCGTCCCGACCTGCCCGCCGCCGTCGACACCGTCTTCGACCGGGCCCTGGCCAAGAGCCCCGACGACCGCCACGACTCCTGCCTCGCCTTCGTCGCCGCGCTGCGCGCGGCCGTGGCGGGCCGCGAGGGCGTCGGCCATCCGCCGACCGTGGTGGCGGGGGCAGCGGGGGCAGCGGGGGAGGAGCGCCCCCAACCCCCGCCACGCTGGGCCGAGCCGGTCTTCAGGACCCCTGGCCCAGCCCGTTGAGCGGCACCCGCCGCGCCACCACCCTGCGCCGGCCGATGCGCCAGCCGTCCGCCGTCCGCACCACCACGTCCTCGTACGTCACCGAGCCGCACGAGCCGTCCGCCATGATGCCCAGCCCCTTGGAACGGACCCGGACCCGGCCCTCGGCCACCTCCTCGACCACCACGTTGGTCACGTGGTGCGCCACGGGGTTCGCCGCGCCCAGCGCCAGCGCGGCCCGGGTCAGGGCGGCCAGGCCGACGACCTCGCCCTGGCCGAAGTCGGACAGGTCGTAGACCACGTCCGGGGTGAACACCTCGTCCGTGCGGTCCAGTTGCCCCTCGTCGACCAGATGGCCGTGCAACGCGATCAGCTCCGTGACGGCCAGCCGGTCCTCGAGTGCCAACGCCATGCCATGTCCCTCCCGCGACTCGGCGCACACTCCCACGGACGACGTCATCCTTCCCACCTCTTTTCCGCCGGTCCACGGCGTCGCACCGGCCTCGCCAGCAGCGCGCCGAGGAAACCGGTCAGCAGCCCCCACAACAGGGCGAGACCCAGCGCGGACCACACCTCGGGCCGCAGGAACACCTTCCCGGCCAGCCCTCCGCCCAGGTCGCCGATGCCGAGCACCGACAGGCCGAAGTGCGCGGAGATCCGGCCGACCAGGCAGATCATGAGCACGGTCAGGGCCAGGGCGACCGCCATGTGCAGGGCGTGCTGCCAGGCCCGCATCCGGGCCGGGGAGCGGGCCGCCAGCACGAAGGCGGCGGCCAGCAGCAGCACCGCGTCGACCACCAGGAGCCACCAGACGCGCCCGTCGTGGTCGGCGAGCGTGCTCAGGTTCAGGGCCGACACCTCCTTGGTGCGCAGCACCTCGTCGAGCACATGCGGCATCGGCAGCCCGAACGGGCCCTGCACCCGGCCGTTCCAGGTCACGCCGAGGCCGAGGGTCAGGGCCAGCCAGGCCAGGTTCGGCATGCCCAGCAGAATCACGGCGAGGGTCTCGGCGCGGTGCCCTCGCGTCACCGCCACGACCACACCGATGACGACGCCCAGAGCGACGTACGCCAGGAGCAGCGCGACCATCGCGTACGCGGCCGGGCGCACCGACTCCTGGAAGCGCAGCAGCCGTCCCGGCAGCGGGGCCCCGCGCGAGACCAACAGGGCCAGCACCAGCACCCCGGCCAGCCACAGCAGCCCGAACAGCACCGTCAGCGGAACGTCGGTCGTGAAGCCGACCTTCGGCGAGACGCCGAACAGGTCGCCGATGTCGCTGATGGCGCTGTCGCCGAGGGACAGGGTGAAGGTGTGGCGGGCGCCGAGGGCCAGGCCGAGCAGCGCGAGCAGCCAGAGGACGGCGACGCGGCCGGCCCAGCCGGCGAGTTCCGGCGCACCCGCCACCGCCCGGTGCCGCAGCGGGCGCAGGAAACCGGCGGCGAGCACGAGGGCGCCGACCAGAGTGACGGACAGCGGGATCACGGTCAGCCCGGCGTCGGCGCCGGCCAGCGAACCGGCGTCGCCCGACAGTTCGACGGTGCCGCCCACGGCGGTGACCACGGTCGCCGCGACGACCCGGGGGAAGGCCCCCTCCGGCAGGTCCGTCGCCCCGGCCGCCCACAGCCCCAGCGCGGCGACCACCCCCATGGCGAGCACCGCGGCCAGCACCGCGACGAGGGCCTGCACCCAGCCGTGCCGGGCCACGGCCGGGGCGGAAGGGGCTCGGGGGCTCACCCTTGCCACGCTAAGCAGCTCCGGCCCGCCCCGCCCGCCGGGAGGTCCGTCCGCGTCGGCTTGCGGCGGGCACACCATCGGGGCACACAATAAGGAAGACAGGCAGGAAAGCGGCGGAACTCGGGGCGAGCCGCAGATACACCACGTCGGGAAGAAGAGCTCGTGAGCGTCGAACCGCCGTCGTCCGGCCGCCCCACAGGACCCCCCTCCGGCCCGCTCTCGGGCCCCTCCCAGCCGCCGTCGGGCCCGCCCTCCCAGCCGCCGCCCGGCAGCAGCGGCGGCGCACCCGCGCCGCAGCCCCGCCGCCCCTGGTGGAAGTCCGCGCCCCGGGTCGCGGTCCTGACCACGGCGCTCGTCGCCGCCGTCGTCCTGGCCGTCGTCCTCACGCAGTCCAACGGCGGTGGCGGCTCGGCCAAGGGCGGCGAGGTCTTTCTGCAGGCCGCGGGCAAGACAGGCCCCGACCCCTTCACCCCCTCCACGGCGAAGGACGACTCCACCGCCACGGTCTCCGCCTCCCCGACCACCCCCGAATCGACCCCCGCGAACGCCGTGCGCGGCGTCGACGGCGGCGCCGCCGGACTGTACGGCGGCAGCCGCAACGTCTCCAGCTGCGACGTGGAGAAGCAGATCAGGTACCTGCAGTCGGTCCCGGCGAAGAACCAGGCGTTCGCCTCCGTCGTCGGCGTCCAGCCCTCCCGGGTCCCCGCCTACCTGCGCGCCCTCACCCCCGTGCAGCTGCGCATGGACACCCGGGTCACCAACCACGGCTACCGCGACGGCACCGCCACCGGCTACCAGGCCGTCCTGCAGGCCGGCACCGCCGTCCTCGTCGACGGCCACGGCGTGCCCCGCACACGCTGCGCCTGCGGCAACCCGCTGACCCCACCCGTCGCCCAGCAGACCACGCCCACGCCGACCGGCGACTCCTGGCCTTCGTACCGCTCCTCGAACGTCGTGGTGGTCACGCCCGCCCCGCGGATCATCAACGTCTTCGTGATCTACGACCCGGATCACGACCAGTGGATCTCCCGGCACCGCGGCGACACCGGCCACAAGGACCACCAGGCCAAGCCGCCGGCGCGGCCCTCCCCGTCCGTGAGCGTGACCACGCCCACGGCACCGTCGTCGTCGAGCTCCCCGTCCCCGTGCGTCTCCTCGCCGGCGCCGGGCGTGGGCACCGCGAAGCCGAGCCTTTGCCCGTCGACGTCGACCCCGCCGCCCCCGCCGTTCTCGCCGTCCTCGTCGTCGTCCGCCCCCACACCGCCCTCGAGCTCCAGCGAGCCGCCCGCGAAACCGGAGAGCTCGCCCGCAACCTCCCCGCTCGAGCCGCCGCTCGCCTCCGACAGCACCACAGTGAGCGCACCCGTGTCCTCCGCCACGACGCCGTCCGCGTGAGCCGAGGGGTATACATCACCCGCAACAGGGGACTGTGCGGCCCGGCTCGGGGTATCAGCACTGGGGCAACAGCGTCCGGCCAGTCCGGCTTCCGAGAGAGAAACGCATGAACGACCACGTGGGCGGGGCAGTGATACCAGCAGGTTTCGACGTGCCGGTGGAACCACTGAGGCGGGCTGCCCACTACACCGGCGAACCGGGATGCATCGCCGAGGCGCGGTCCTTCGCCGCACACTTCGTCCGCAGCCTGCGCACCGAATGGTGCGCCACGATCGACGAGCGGTCCGAGAACGAGGTGCTGCTGGTCGTGAGCGAACTGGTCACCAACGCCGACCGCCACAGCAACGGGCCGTACATCCTGGATCTGGAGGGCACGGACGCCGCCGTCACCGTGTGCGTCTACGACAGCAGCAGCGCCCTGCCGCGCCGGTTCCCCCGTGATCCCGAGCGGATCGGCCGGCACGGTCTGGAGATAGTCCACGCGCTGGCTTCCCGGGTCGTCGTCGAGAGAGTGCCCGTCGGCAAGCGCGTCAGTGCGGTGGTGTCGCTGGACGGAAAGTGACCGCCGCGCTGATCCGCGGCGGTCGCCCCTCGTGTGTGCCGGTTCCTCAGGCGCAGCCGAGCTCGCCCAGCATCCCCTCGCGCAGCCGCGCGATGATCCGCTTGATCAGGCGGGAGACGTGCATCTGCGAGCAGCCGAGCCGTTCGCCGATCTGCGCCTGGGTGGCCTCCTCCACGAACCGCATGTGGAGGATCTGCCGGTCGCGCTCACCGAGCTCCGCCATCAGCGGGGCCAGCGACTGGAAGTCCTCGACGAGCCGCAGCCCGTCCTCCTCCACCCCGATGAAGTCCGCCAGGACCGCCTCGCCGCCCTCCGGCCCGTCACCGGTGAGCGCGGCGTCCAGCGACGACGAGTTGTACCCGTTGGCCGCGATCTGCGCCTCGACGACCTCGTTCTGGGAGATGTTCATCAGCGTGGCGAGCTCCGCGACCGTCGGCTCACGGTCGAGCCGGCTGCTGAGCTCCTCGCGTGCCTTGGCCAGCTCCACCCGCAGCTCCTGGAGCCGCCGCGGCACGTGCACCGCCCAGGTGGTGTCCCGGAAGAACCGCTTGATCTCGCCGACGATGTACGGCAGAGCGAACGACGTGAACTCCAACTCGCGGGACAGCTCGAACCGGTCGATCGCCTTGATGAGGCCGATCATGCCCGTCTGGACGAGGTCCTCCATCTCGTCCCCGCGACCCCGGAAGCGCCCGGCGGCGAACCGCACGAGCGACATGTTCATCTCGATGAGGGTGTTGCGCGCGTACTGGTACTCGTGCGTGCCCTCCTCCAGCTCGGCCAGGCGCTGGAAGAACTGGCGGGACAGCTCCCGTGCGTCACGAGGCGCCACCGAACGCGGCTCCTCGATGCCCGGCAGCACACCGTTCTCCGTGCCGGTCCCGGCGGTCGTCTGGGCGATCGCAGTCTTCGACCGATCCACGGCGGTATTCATTTCCTCTCCCACGAGTCACGATCCGACGTCTGTCTGCTCGGGTCCTCGTCATGCGGGTACCCCGGGTCGGGCAGCCCATTCCCACCGCTTTTCCATGCGGCGCAAAATTCATCCGGCGACGCGGGTGGCGATGACCAGTTCGTGCAGGTAGCGCTTGGTCACACTACCTCCGAACCCATTGTCGACGAGATTCCGGATGCACGCCAGCAGACCCCGGCGGGCGGGCTCGTCGAGGGCGCGGTGATTGGAGTAGGTGAGCAGGACGTCGATGTACTGGTCGGTGCTGTAGGTGATGTCCTGCGTGAAGCGGGACACCGTCACCCGCTCGAAGTGCGGGGAGCCGGCCGGCTCGGCGGTGCCGGCGGGAATCTCCGACGCCGGCCGCGGACGCAGGCCGGGCGGGGTGGCCGGATCCCATCGCTCGTAGCAGTCCTGGACGCGGGCGAAGAACTCCTCCGTGCCGCCGGCCACGTGTTCCGTGAGAACCAGGGCCAGCTGCCCGCCCGGACGCAGCGCCCGGGCCGCCTTGACCATCCGTACGGCGGGATCGATCCAGTGGAACGCGGTGGCGCTCACCAGCAGGTCGAACGGCTCCTCGGGCAGCGGCCAGCTCTCGAACTCCGCCACCCGGACGTCGACGCGCGGATGGTCACGCAGCCGCCGACGGGCCACGGCCGCCATCGCGTCACCCAGTTCCACCGCCGTGACGCGGCATCCCGACTCCGCCAGTGGCAGCGTGAGCTGACCCGTGCCCGGGCCGATCTCCAGGACGCTGCTGTCCGGACCGAGCGCCGCGGCCCGCGCCAACTCGGCGACCAGCTCCGGGGGATAGCGGGGCCTTGCCCGGTCGTACAACTCGGCGTCCTGGTTGAACGTCTCCCGCAACGCTGTCATTGCATCCTCCGCCTCTCGGATTCACCCAGGGCAGAATGCCGATCCCTTCCCTTCGCGGCGAGGGAATTTAGTCTGAGGGGGTGAGCAGCCAAGCGCCGAACGAAGCCCGCGTCATTCCTCTGCGCCGCCCGCAGGCCGGTGCTCCGGCCGCCCCGCCGCCGAGCCGGGCGCCCCAGGCTCCGGCGGCTCCTGCCGCCCCCGCGCCGAGGGAACCCCTCTGGCGTGACCTCGTCGGTGACGTGCTGCGGCGTGAACGCCTCGCCCAGGAGCGCACCCTGAAGGACGTGGCCGACGCGGCCCGGATCTCCATGCCCTACCTCTCCGAGGTGGAGCGCGGCCGCAAGGAGGCCTCCTCGGAGGTCCTCGCGGCCGCCGCCCAGGCCCTGGGGCTGGGCCTCGGTGATCTGCTGTCGCTGGCGCACGGGGAGCTGACCCGGGTCACGAGCCGGCACGCCGCCCGCGGCCGGGGCACCTCGGGCCCGCGCCACGACGGACTGTGCCTGGCCGCCTGACGAGGCGGGACGGGCCGGCGCCTCAGACCGCGACGAGACGCCGGCTCAGCACCTCGTCGGCCAGCCCGTAGGCCACCGCCTCATCGGCGGTGAACACCTTGTCGCGATCCATGTCCGCACGCAGGGTGGCCACGTCGTGGTGCGTGTGGCGGGCCAGCACCTCCTCGACCTGGGAGCGGATGCGGACCATCTCCTTGGCCTGGAGCGTCAGGTCCGAGATCGCCCCCCGGCTGCCTCCGCTGGCGGGCTGGCCGAGCAGCACGCGCGCGTGTTCCAGCACGAAGCGCCGCCCGGGGTCCCCTCCGGCCAGCAGCACGGCCGCGGTGGATGCCGCCTGCCCGACGCAGAACGTCGAGATCGGCGCCTGCACGAAGGTCATCGTGTCGTAGATCGCCATCAGCGAAGTGAATGAGCCGCCGGGGGAGTTGAGGTAGATCGCGATCTCGCTCTCGGGGGCGGCCGACTCCAGATGGAGGAGTTGCGCGATGACGACGTTCGCCACCCCGTCGTCGATCTCGGTGCCGAGGAAGATGATCCGCTCGGACAGCAGCCGGCTGAACACGTCGGAGGACCGCTCGCCGTGCGCGGTGCGCTCGACGACGTACGGAATCGTGTAGTTGCCCATGTCACAGCCCCATCCGTCGCTTCGAGGCGGCCGGGCGGACGTCGGCGAGCGACTCCACGACCTGGTCCACCATGCCGTACTCCCTGGCCTCCTCGGCCGTGAACCAGCGGTCGCGGTCGCCGTCCCTGGCGATCGTCTCCGGGCTCTGGCCCGTGTTCTGCGCGATGAGCCGCTCCATGGTCCGCTTGCTGTGCTCCAGGTTCTCCGCCTGGATCTCGATGTCGGCGGTGGTGCCGCCGATGCCCGCCGACCCCTGGTGCATCATGATCCGGGCGTTCGGCAGGGCGTACCGCTTGCCGGGCGCGCCACCGCACAGCAGGAACTGGCCCATGCTGGCCGCGAAGCCCATGGCGAGCGTCGAGACGTCGTTCGGGATCAGCCGCATCGTGTCGTAGATGGCCAGGCCCGCGTACACCGAGCCGCCGGGGCTGTTGATGCACAGGCTGATGTCGGTGCGCGGGTCCTCGGCGGACAGCAGGAGCAGCTGGGCGCAGACCCGGTTGGCGGAAACCTCGTCGACCTGGGTGCCGAGGAACACGATCCGCTGGCCGAGGAGTTGGGCGGCGAGATGGTCGTCGAACCGGGAGGGCGTGGTGTCGCCCTCCTCGGCCCGTGGCGTGAGCGATGCGAGTGGAGTCATGGGGGTCTCCCGTCGGTGCGGTGATGCCGTCGACTCCACTGTCGGCCCGCTGGACGGCCTCGACGGGGTTTCTCTGCCCGCGGCAGATTCGCCACCGGCAGAGCCCGGCCGTCAGCCCTTCTCGCGCAGTTGCCGGAAGAACGCCCGCACGTCCCCGACCAGCAGGTCCGGCTCCTCCATCGCGGCGAAGTGGCCGCCCCGGTCGAACTCCGTCCAGCGCACCAGGTTCTCGGTGCGCTCCGCCTTGTGCCGCAACGGAAGCTGCGGTTCCGCAGGGAAGAGCGCCAGGGCGGTGGGCGCGGTGGACGGCTCGGTGGGACGGGCGCCGCCGGCCGTCGCATGGGCGCGCTCGTAGTAGATGCGGCCGGCGGAACCCGCGGTGCCCGTCAGCCAGTAGAGCATCACGTTGGTCAGCAGCCGGTCCCGGTCCACGGCCTCCTCGGGCAGCCGCTGCGAGTCCGTCCACTCCTGGAACTTCTCGACGATCCAGGCCAGTTGACCGACCGGGGAATCGGTCAGGGCGTACGCCACGGTCTGCGGCCGGGTGGCCTGCAGGACCGCGTACCCGGTGCCCTCGCGCGACCACTCGCTCCACCGGCGCCACGACAGCAGCGCCCGCTCCTGCTCCTCGGTGTCCAGCTCGTCCAGCTCCTCCTGGGTGGGCTCGGTGGCCTGCTGGCCGCCCGGCAGGAGGTTGAGGTGGACCCCGATCACCCGGTCGGGGTGGGCCCGGCCCAGCTCGCGGGAGATGGCGGCGCCCCAGTCGCCTCCCTGGGCGCCGAACCGCTCGTAGCCGAGCCGCCGCATCAGCTCGGCCCACGCGTCGGCGACCCGGGCCGCCTCCCAGCCGGTGTCCGCCGGGGGCCCGGACAGGCCGAACCCGGGGATGCTCGGCACGACCACGTGGAAGGCGTCGGCCGGGTCGCCGCCGTGCGCGGCGGGGTCGGTCAGCGGTCCGACCACGTCCAGGAACTCCACGATCGACCCCGGCCAGCCGTGCGTCAGGATCAACGGCGTGGCGTCGGGTTCGGGGGAGCGGACTTGGGCGAAGTGGACGTTGGAGCCGTCGATGGTGGTGGTGAACTGCGGCCACTCGTTCAGCCGGGCCTCGGCGGCCCGCCAGTCGTACACATGGCGCCAGTGGTGGTGGAGTTCGCGCAGGTAGTCGGCGGGGACGCCGTAGGCCCAGCCGGTGCCGGGCAGCTCGTCGGGCCAGCGGGTGCGGTCGAGGCGGGCGTGCAGGTCGTCGAGGTCGCTCTGCGGAATGTCGAGCCGGAAGGGCCGGACCTGGTCCGTGGGGTCCGCGGGGGATGACGTCATGGCGCGAGCCTAGATCGGGGCGCCGACGGGGCCATATGGATTAACCGGCCGCCCCACCGATGAGTTCCGCGCCGAGGATCGGTCGGTACAGGTGACCGCGTTCCACGCCCAGGAGGTGCCCATGACCACCGACGGATTCACCACGTGTCTCTGGTTCGACGGCCAGGCCGAGGAGGCCGCCCACCACTACGTGTCGATCTTCAAGAACTCCCGCATCGGCCGCGTCGGCCGCAACGTCGAGGGGGGAGCGGGGCCGGCCGGCTCCGTGCTGGCGGTGGAGTTCACGGCCAACGGCCAGAAGTTCGTCGCGCTCAACGGCGGCCCGATGTTCAAGTTCAACGAGTCGGTGTCCTTCCAGATCTTCTGCAAGGACCAGGAGGAGATCGACTACTATTGGGCCAGGCTCACCGAGGGCGGCGGCGAGCCCGGCCCCTGCGGCTGGCTGAAGGACAAGTACGGCCTGTCCTGGCAGGTCGTCCCGGACACCCTCATCGACATGATCAGCGACCCGGACCAGGAGAAGGCCTCCCGCACCACCAAGGCGTTCATGGCGATGGGCAAGTTCGACATCGCGGCCCTGCGCAGGGCGTACGAGGGCGAATAGCCGGCCGACGGTCGCGAGCCGGTGCACGGCGGGCGCGGGCGGGGTGGGTATGACACCGGACGACGTCGTCGACTTCGCGGCGACGAAGACGAGTCGATCGCCCCTCGCCCACCAGGAGCTGCCCGTGTCCGCGACCCCGCCGACGTACGCCTTCGACAACGACGACCCGGAAGCCGTGGGCCGGCACGTCCATCTCGCCACCCTGCTGGACGAGTTCACGATCCAGCGGCTGTCCGGGCTCGGCGATCTGACCGGCAGGCGGTGCCTGGAGGTCGGCGCCGGGGGCGGCAGCGTCGCGGCCTGGCTCGCCGACGCGACGGGACCCACCGGCCGGGTACTGGCGACCGACCTCAACACCCGCCATCTGCCGCCGAATCCACCGTACGAGGTGCTGCGCCACGACCTGGAGACCGAACCGGTGCCCGAGGGCCCGTGGGACGTCATCCACGCCCGGCTGGTGCTGCTCCACCTGCCCGGACGGCGGGCGATCCTGGCGCGCCTCGCCGCCGCGCTCGCGCCCGGGGGAGCGCTGGTCGTGGAGGACTTCGAGGCGACGTTCCGCAAGATGGTCCTGGCCGCCCCGAGCCCCGAGGCGGCCGAACTGATCGACACCTACCACACCCTGCTGGTCGAGCATGTCCTGCCCGCGCACGGCAACGACCCGAGCTGGGCGGCCCGGGTGCCCGCGCTGATGCTGGAGGAGGGGCTGACCGACGTGGACACCGTCATGCACGCCCGTTCCTGGCCGGGCGGCACGGCTGGCGCGCTGCTGATCGCCGCCAACATCGCGCAGGCGAGGAAGGACTTCCTGGCGGCCGGGATGACCCCGCAGCAGCTCGACGAGGTGGACCGGCTGGCCGCCGACCCCCGGCTGCTGGTGCGCAGCCACTTCACGTACTCGACCATCGGCCGCCGACCCGCTGCCAAGTGACGCGGCTGAGCGTGGAGATCACCGCCTGACGGCCTGGCGGATCACCCCGGTGATCTCCCGGGAGATCCGCAGGATGCCGGGAGAGCGGACCGGACACGGCTTGGGGGTGGGCGTCGTGGGCGCGAGGCAGAAGTGCAGGTAGTCCGGGTCGCGGTGGAGCGCGGTGCGGTCGCGGTCCGGCTGGGTGCAGTAGTCGGGGTGCTGGTGTTCGTACGCGGTGCACGGCAGGTACTGGGTCCAGGTGTAGCGGGCCCCGGCCGGGGCGACCGTGCGGCCCGCGTCGGCGACGAGGTCGCCGGAGGCCGCCGCCTGCCGCTCGTACATCCCGTTCACGCGCCGTACCCGGTCGGGGGTGATCGGGTCCGGGCCCTGCAGGACCCACACGATCCTCGGCCGCCGCGCCCCGCCCGCCGCCGCGATCTGCTCGGTCAGCCGGCGCAGGTCGGCGCGGTAGCGGCTGAAGTACCGCTGCGGGGAGGCGTTGTAGGTGATGCCGTCCATGCACCAGGTGTAGCCCCACGCGTTGCCCCAGAACTGCAGCACCACATAGTCCGGATGCCGGGCGCGCACCAGCGCCGCGGCCTTGTCCGCGTCCGGTACGAGCGAGCGCGCGCCGGTGCCCTCCAGGTAGTCGCAGAGCGTGGTGCCCGAGTACGGGGCGCTTGTGTACGTGGCGTTCAGGTCCTCGCGGAGCCGCTGCCCGAGCACGTTCTGGGCCTCCATGGCCAGCGAGTCGCCCAGGTACAGCACCCGGGGCCCGACGGCCGGGACGCGGGGCGAGGCCGGCGCCCGCTGGTGCGTGGTCGCGGCGGACGCCCCCGGTACGGTGGGGGAGGGCGGCGCGGTCTCCGGCCCGGACGACGGATCGCCGCACGCGCCCAGCAGCAGCGCACCGGCCAGCAGCATCCCCACGATCCACGGTCCGCGCATGCAGCGACTCCCGCCCCGGCAACCGAAAACGGCTCCCCAGGCAAGCACAGCCGGGCCCAAGGGGGAAGGGAGACAACGGAGTTCGCAGGCACCGGGCCCGGCCTGCGGGTCAGGAAAGATCGTTGACCAGGACCGCCGCTCCGTCGAAGCGTCCCGCCTTCAGGTCCCGCAGCGCCTCGTCGGCGCGGGACAGGGAATAGGTGTGCGTGGTGGCGTGTACGCCGTGCCGGGCGGCGAGGGTGAGGAACTCACGTGCGTCGTCACGGGTGTTGGAGGTGACGCTGCGCACCTGCTTCTCGTAGAACAGCTCGGTCTCGTAGCGCAGGGACGGGATGTCGCTGAGGTGGATGCCGGCGACGGCCAGCGTGCCGCCGCGGTCCAGGGCGCGCAGGGCGACCGGGACCAGGTCGCCGACCGGGGCGAAGAGGATCGCGCTGTCCAGCGGCTCGGGCGGCATGTCGTAGGCGTCGCGCGCGGAGGCGGCGCCCAGATGGAGCGCCAGCCGCCGTGCTGCCGCCCCGCGCGTCAGGACGTGCACGGTGGCGCCCTCGGCGAGTGCCACCTGCGCGCACAGATGGGCGCTGCCCCCGAACCCGTACAGCCCGAGCCGTCCGCCAGGGGGCAGCGCGGCCCGGCGCAGGGCCCGGTAGCCGATGATCCCGGCGCACAGCAGGGGAGCGGCGGTCGCGTCGCTGAGGGCGGCCGGCAACCGGTGCGCGAAGGCCGCGGGCACGGTCGTGTACTCCGCGTAACCGCCGTCGGCGTCCCAGCCGGTGTAGCGGGAGGCGGGGCAGAGGTTCTCGTCGCCGCGCGCGCAGTACGCGCAGGTGCCGTCCGTGCGCCGCAGCCAGGCCACGCCCACCCGGTCACCGACCTCGAAGCCCTCGGCGCCCGCACCGCGCCCCGCCACCACGCCCACGACCTCGTGTCCGGGTGTCACGCCGGGCCGGCGTACCGGTAGATCGCCCTCGGCCACGTGCAGATCGGTGCGGCACACCCCGCACGCGTGCACGTGCACGAGCAGTTCGTCGTCTCCGGGCTCCGGAACCGGCTTCTCCACCAGGCGGAGGTTTCCCTCCTCCTCCACCGGGCCGGGCACCGCCACCGACCACGCGCGCATCGTCGCCTCAGCCATTGCGCACCCCGTCCCGAGCGCCGAAACCCTTGTCCCGACCAGTGTGGGACGCGCACGGGCGTTCGGCGCGCGCTTCGGCGAAGGGGTGACTAGCGTGAGGAAACGGACCAACCGCCGACACAGGAGAGGGCCGTGGTCATGGCCGTGCAACCTGAGGGAACCCCCTGTTGGGCCGACGCGATGTTCAGTGACGTCGAGGGAGCCAAGAGCTTCTACGGCGACGTCCTGGGCTGGAGCTTCGGCGATGCGTCGTCGGAGTACGGGAACTACACCCAGGCCTACGCGGACGGCAAGGCGGTAGCCGCCGTCGTACCGCCGATGCCGGGCCAGGAGGGGTACTCCCAGTGGTGCCTGTACTTCGCGTCGCAGGACGCCGCCGCGACCGCCGGGAAGATCCGTGAGAATGGCGGCGAGGTGCTGATGGAACCGATGAAGGTCGGCGACTTCGGGACGATGTGCCTGGGCCGCGACCCCAGCGGGGTGGTGTTCGGCGTGTGGCAGGCCGGGGTCCACGAGGGGTTCGAGGCGTCGCCGCAGCAGCCCGGCGCGTATTGCTGGGCCGAGGTCTTCACCCGCGAGCCCGAGCAGTCCGACGGGTTCTTCACCTCGGTCTTCTCCTACACGGCGAAGCAGATGCAGGACGACGCGATCGACTTCCGCATGTTCGACCTCGATGGGAAGACGGTCCTCGGCCGCATGAAGATGACGGAGGACTTCCCGCCCGAAATGCCGCCGTACATCAACGTCTACTTCACCGTCGCCGACTGCGACGAGGCGGTCGCGCGGGCGACCAAGCTGGGCGGGGTGCTGCGGTTCGGGCCGATGGACAGCCCGTTCGGACGGTTCGCGGCCCTGAGCGACCCGCAGGGCGCCAACTTCTCGGTGATCGACATCACGACGACGGCCGGGGAGATGCCGCAGGTCACGGACGTCTCCTGAACCGCGGGCGAGCGGCCCGCCGGGCCATGGCATGATCGGACACATGCGTGAACGTGTTGTGGCCGCGTGCGACGGGGCTTCGAAGGGAAACCCCGGGCCGGCGGGCTGGGCCTGGGTCGTCGCCGACGAGTCGGAGGCCCCGGCCCGCTGGGAGGCCGGGCCGCTCGGCAGAGCCACCAACAACGTCGCCGAACTCACCGCTCTGGAACGGCTGCTGGAGTCGACCGACCCGGCCGTGCCGCTCGAGGTGCGGATGGACTCGCAGTACGCGATGAAGGCCGTCACGACGTGGCTGCCCGGTTGGAAGCGCAACGGCTGGAAGACGGCCGCCGGCAAGCCGGTCGCCAACCAGGACCTGGTGGTGCGCATCGACGAGCTGCTGGACGGCCGCTCGGTGGACTTCCGCTACGTGCCCGCGCACCAGGTCGACGGCGATCCGCTCAACGACTTCGCCGACCGCGCGGCCAGCCAGGCGGCCACCGTTCAGGAGGCGGCGGGCAGCGGACTCGGCTCGCCGGAGCCGCCGCCCTCCCCGGACACGCCGAAGGCGAAGACGGGCGCGCCGCGCCGGAAGCCCGGCGCGGCGCGCAAGGGTGGTGCCTCGTCCTCCCGCACGATCAAGGCCAAGTTCCCCGGCCGCTGCCTGTGCGGCCGCTCCTACGCCGCGGGGGAGCCCATCGCCAAGAACGCTGAGGGCTGGGGGCACCCGGAGTGCCGTACGGCGCAGGCCGGGTGACGGCCGGCGGTCAGTTGACCTCGCCGCGCCACTGACCGGTCTCCTGACCGCGGTTCTCGATGAACTTCTTGAAGCGCTCCAGGTCGCCCTTGGTCTGCCGCTTCACGAAGCCCAGCTTGTCGCCGACCTTCTCGGTGATGCTGTCCGGGTGGAAGTCCATCTGCAGCATCACCTTGGTGTGGTCCGCGTCCAGGCGGTGGAAGGTCACCGCCCCGGCCTGCCGGGCCTCACCGGCGACGGTTGTCCAGGCGACGCGCTCGTCGGGGATCTGTTCCGTGATCTCGGCGTCGAACTCCTTGTGAACGCCGTTCACACTCGTCACCCAGTGGGTGAGGGTGTCGGTGCGCTGTTCGATGCGGTCCACGCCGTTCATGAACTCGGGGAACGACTCGAACTGCGTCCACTGGTTGTAAGCGGTGCGCACCGGGACGCCGACCTCGATGGATTCCTCGACCTGCGACACGGGTGAACCCCTCCTTCGCTCTGCTGTCGGTTGTGTCCGTCGCGGGTACCCGTGACCTGCGGGGCCAACCACCCGATCCGGGCCGTCAGTCGGTGTCGAAGGTGTAGTGCGCGCTGTGGTCCAGCAGGTCGGCGGGCCGGGTGTCGTTCCACGGCTTCATCGTCTCGCCCAGGTCGACCACGTCGGGTGTCCCGCCGGTCGGCAGGTAGCCGGAGCGGGGATTGCGCCGCTGCCACTGGGCCCACAACTTGTCGATGTAGGCGTGGTGCAGCCAGAACACCGGGTCGTTGGGGGAGACACCGGTCGCCATCTGGCCCCCGACCCACACATGGACCCGATTGTGCAGGTTCACGCCCCGCCAGCCCTCCAGGTGGTTGCGGAAGCCGTCCGACGCGCTGTTCCAGGGCGGCATGTCGTAGGTCGCCATCGACAGCACCGAGTCGACCTCGGCGCGCGTCGGCAACTCCCGTACACTCGTGGCCAGTTGGCGGCGCAGGAAGGTGCGGCCGTCGACGCGCACGTTGATCGGCCAGTTGCCGGCCGACGCGGCGAACGGGCCGTCCATCACCTGCCCGTCCCGGCTGCGCCCCGTCCCGCCGAGGAAGTCCGGTGCCCACAGCGAGGAGCGGGGCGATCGGTCGGTGCTCCAGTCCCAGTAGGGCAGTGCGACCGAGGCGTCCACCGACTGCAGCGCCCTTTCGAACTCCAGCAGGAATCTGCGGTGCCAGGGCAGGAATGACGGCGAACGGTGGCCGGTGCGCTCGCCGTTGTCGGTGTCGCCGAGGATGAAGGCGTTGTGCGTTGTGACGAAGTTGTCGTAGCGGCCGGTGCGCTTCAGCTCCAGGACGGCGGCGACGAAGCGGCGCTTCTCGTCGGCGGTGAGTCCGGCCTGGTTCTTGCGGACGGTCATGGTGGTGGTTGCTCCGAAGTGGTGTGCGAGTCGGGTCAGTTGGCGGGGAAGGGCAGCAGGACCGCGCCCTGCAGCTCGTCGACCGCGGCGCGTGCGGCGGCGCGGGGCGTGGGGACCGGGTCGTAGTGGCTGACCACGCTGATCCAGGTGCCGTCCGCGTTGCGCATCACGTGCAACGGGACGCCGTCGACGAGCACTTCGAAGCCGCCGCCGTGGTGATGGTGCTCCGGCATGGAGGCCGCACGGCCCTGTATTCGGCGGCCCTTGTAGACCTCGTCGAAGGGTTCGGGGGAGTCGTGGTGGTGGCCGGAGGGTGCGGCCGAGGCGGCGGGCGCGGTGAGGGTGTGGGCCGTGGCGGCCGCGGTGAGGGCGGCGGCGGCGCCGAGGGCGCGGCGGCGGCTGAGTTCGGGCATACGGGATCTCCCGGGGATTCGTTCGATTGACGACCCCGCATGCCTATCGGCCCCGACGAGAGCGGGAGAAATCCGTCGAGACCGGTTGGCTACGATCAGGACAATTGGCCACATCTCGTGCAAGGTTGAACAAAGTTGATCTTGCCGGGAAAGGGGCCCGGCGACCCCGGAAGAGGGAATTCCTTCTCCGGAAACCCGTGATCCGGATGATCTTTCCCGGTAGATGACGCCGCCAGTGGCCCGCCTCACCTCGGGAAACTGACGTGATCTCGAACGACGGGCACTGTCGCGCCCTCCTGCTACCCTGCGTTGCCAAATGACTGCTTTGGGTAATTCCTGTAATTCCTAGGGGTGTGCGTGAAGGTCGCCTGCGTCGGCGGCGGGCCCGCCGGCCTGTATCTGTCGATCCTGCTGAAACGGCAGGACCCGTCCCACGACATCACCGTCCACGAACGCGATCCGGAAGGGTCGACCTACGGCTGGGGCGTGACGTACTGGCGGGGCCTGCTCGACAAGCTCCACGAGCACGACCCCGAGTCGGCGCGCGCCCTGGAGCGGGCCTCGGTGCGCTGGAACGCCGGCGTCGCCCACGTCGGGGACCTCACCACCCGGCACGGCGGGGACGAGGGCTTCGGTATCGGCCGCCACCGGCTGCTGGAGATCCTCGCCGCACGGGCCCGTTCCCTGGGTGTGCGGCTGGAGTTCGAGCACGAGATGACCGACGGCAACCTGCCCGCCGCCGATCTGGTCGTCGCCGGCGACGGCGTCAACAGCGCCCTGCGCACCCGCCACGCCGACCACTTCGGCAGCGAGATCACGGCGGGCCGCAATCCCTACATCTGGCTCGGCACCACCAAGGCCTTCGACGCCTTCACCTTCGCCTTCGTGGAGACCGACCACGGCTGGATCTGGTGCTACGGCTACCCCTTCAGCCCCGAACGCAGCACCTGCGTCGTCGAGTGCGCCTCCGGGACCTGGACCGGCCTCGGGCTCGACAGCGCGAACGAGGCCGACGGACTGGCCCTGCTGGAGAAGCTCTTCGCCGACGTCCTGGATGGCCACCCCCTCATCGGGCGTGCCACGGCCGACGGCAGTGCCCAGTGGCTGAACTTCCGCACCCTCACCAACGGCACGTGGTCCCGCGACAACCTCGTCCTCATCGGCGACGCCGCCCACACCACCCACTACTCGATCGGCGCCGGCACCACCCTCGCCCTGGAGGACGCCATCGCGCTGGCCGACGCCCTGCGCGAAGAGCCTTCCTTGCCGCAGGCCCTCGTCCGCTACGAGCGACAGCGCAAGGCCGAGCTGCTGTCCATCCAGAGCGCGGCCCGCTACAGCGCCCGGTGGTACGAGAACCTGCCCCGCTACATTCGCCTGCCCCCCCAGCAGATGTTCGCCCTGCTCGGCCAGCGGCACTCGCCGCTGCTGCCGTACGTCCCGCCACAGATCTACTACCGGATCGACCGGGCGGCCGGCCGGCTCGAAGCGCTGCGCCGCTTCAAGCGCTGGCTCGGACCGAAGGTCGCGCGCACCGTGCACGCACGGGAGCTCGCCTCGCGCCGGCAGGGCTGACGGCCGGCCCAGCCCTTGGGTGAATGGCAATTCACCGGCTATGGTGAATTGCCATTCACCCAAGTGTCTCGCGTGTCACCCGCTGGAGTACCGATGGAGCAGCCCGCACCGATAGCCCAGCCCTCCGTGCGGCCGGGGCTGCGCGGCCGACTCACGATCCCGGTGCTGGCCTTCGGCGGCATCCTCATGGCCGTCATGCAGACCGTCGTCGTCCCCCTGCTGCCCGACCTGCCCCGGCTCACCCGCTCCTCGCCCGGCGCGGTCTCCTGGACGGTCACCGCGACCCTGCTGTCCGGTGCCGTCCTCACCCCCGTGCTGGGCCGGGCCGGCGACATGTACGGCAAGCGCAGGGTGCTGACCGCGGCGCTGCTGCTGATGACCGTCGGCTCGGTGATGTGCGCCCTGTCCTCCGACATCGCCGTCCTCATCACGGCGCGTGCCCTCCAGGGCGCCGCCGCCTCCGTAGTGCCGCTGTCGATCAGCATCCTGCGCGACGAACTGCCCCCCGAGCGCCGGGGCTCCGCGGTCGCCCTGATGAGCTCCACCGTCGGGATCGGCGCCGCGCTCGGCCTGCCGCTCGCCGCGCTGGTCGTGCAGTACTACGACTGGCACACCATGTTCTGGCTGACCAGCCTCCTCGGTGCCCTGGGCGTGTCCGCGGTGTGGTGGGCGGTGAAGGAGTCGCCGGTGCGCGAGCCCGGCCGGTTCGACGTGGCCGGCACGCTGGGGCTGGCCGCCGGGCTGGTCTGCCTGCTGCTCGGGGTGTCCCAGGGCGGGCAGTGGGGCTGGACCGGCGCCCGGGTCGTGGGTCTGTTCGCCGCCGCCGTGGCCCTCCTCGCCGTGTGGTGGTGGCAGCAGCTGCACACCGAGCGGCCGCTGGTCGACCTGCGCCTGGTCTCGCGGCCCCGGGTAGGGCTGTCCCATGTCGCGGCCCTGCTCACCGGATTCGCCTTCTACGCCAACTCCCTCGTCACCGCGCAGCTGGTGCAGGCGCCGAAGGCCACCGGATACGGCCTCGGGCTGTCGATCGTGGAGACCGGACTGTGCCTGCTGCCCGGCGGCGTGACGATGCTGCTCTTCTCACCGCTGTCGGCCCGGATCTCCGCCGCGCGCGGCCCGCGCGTCACACTCTCGCTCGGAGCCGCGGTCATCGCCTGCGGCTACGCGGTGCGCATCGCCGACAGCCGCGACCTGTGGATGATCATCCTGGGCGCCACGGTCGTGGCGACCGGCACCACCCTCGCCTACTCGGCGCTGCCCACCCTGATCCTGCGCGCCGTACCGGCCGAACAGACCGCGTCCGCCAACGGCGTCAACGTCCTGATGCGCACGATCGGCCAGGCCACCTCCAGCGCCGCCGTGGCCGCCATCCTCGTCCACCACACCAGCCCGCTCGGCGGCGTCCCGGTGCCCACCCTGCACGGCTACCTGCTCGCCTTCACCGTGGCCGGGATCGTCGCCCTGGTGGCGAGCGCCACGGCGCTGACCATCCCCGGTGACACCGGGCGGCGCGGTTCCCGCAGGGCCGGGAGCGGCACCCTGGATGCGCGGGACGAGGCGTTGGAGGGAGCATGAGTGCCGTGAGCACTCCCCCCACCACGACCGCGCCCGCCCGCCGGGACGCCGAGGCCACCAAGGCGGCCATCCTCAAGGCCGCCCGCTATCTGCTGGCCCGGCACGCCCACGCCGACATCACCCTCAAGGCCGTCGCCGAACGCGCCGGGGTCAGCGCGCCGTTGATCCTCAAGTACTTCGGAAACAAGGACGCGCTCTTCGCCCGCGTGATGTCCTTCGAGACCGACGCCGACGCCCTGCTGGACGCCCCGCTGGACGACCTCGGCCGGCACATGGTGCGGCACGTGCTGGTCGGTCAGTCCCGGCACGGCGCCGACCCGCTGCTGCGCATCGTGTTCGCGCCCCTGCACGCCGAACAGGGCGACATTCTGCGCGCCAACTTCCGCACCCAGGTCACCGAACGCCTCACCGAGCGGCTCACGGGCCCCGACGCGGGCCTGCGCGCCGAACTCGCCGTGGCCGCGCTGCTCGGTCTCGGCGTGATCTACGGTCTCGCCCGCGGCCCCCACGTCCGCGCGGCGGAACTGGACGAGATCGTGGAGCGGTACGCCCCGCTCGTCCAGGGGCACCTCACGCCAGGAACTCCCCGACCGTAGCCGCGAACCGCTCGGGATCGTCCAGCCAGGGGAAGTGACCGGCTCCCGGCTGCACCACCGACTCGGCCTTGGCGAAGAGCCCGGCGAACTCGGCGACCATGGACGGCGGGGAGTTGAGGTCGACCTCACCGGCCAGCAGCAGCACCGGCGCCGCCAGACCGGCGAGCGCGGCCCGGGTGGCGGCCGGGTCGAACGCCCCCTCCCCGCCGAAGACCGCGGCGGCCTCGTCATTCCGCTGGGAGGCCCCGGCGGCATGATGCGCACGGGCCGTGTCGTCCCAACGCCCGTACAGGAAGGGCGCGATGGCCTCCCAGCTGTCGACGGTGGCGCGGCCGGTGGTGATGTCCTGCAGGGCGGCGAACGCGGTCGGGAACCACGGCTCGTCGTGCCGCGACTGCGCGCTCTCCCGCCGCACCTGCGGCGCGACCGTCAGTCCGACGGCCCCGGCGCTCGGCGTGATCAGCGCGAGTCTGTCCACGCGCCGCGGGTGGCGGGCCGCGTACAGCACGGCGGGGTTGGTGCCGGCGGAGTGTCCGAGCAAGTCCATCGAATCCAGGCCCAGGTGCGCGCGCAGGGCCTCGATGTCGTCCACCAGCCGGTCGCACCGGAAGGTGGCGGGATCCTCGGGGAGCGCGGAGTCGCCGGTCCCCCGGAAGTCCAGCAGCACGAGCCGACGGCGCGCGGACAGACCGCCGAGCTCGCCGAGATAGGCGGACGCCTGCATGGGCCCGCCGGGCAGACAGACCACGGGCGGCCCGTCGTCCCCGAGGACGTGATAGGCGAGTTCGGTCCCGTCGGGCGCGGCGAAGGCAGGCATGATCGTGAGCCTCGCAGCCGCACCCGGCGGGGGCAACCGGTTATCGGAACAGGCGGTCGAGGAAGCCGTTGCCGAAGACCCGGTGCGGGTCGAGCCGGTCCAGGATTCCGGCGGCCTGCCCCCAGGCCGCCTCGCCGAAGGAACCTGGAATCACCGTCCCCAGCACCTCCTCGTCGCTCCAGACCGCGTCGTCGGTGTACGCCCAGCCCTTGGACCACTCGACCCGGGTCAGGGCGTCCTCGCCGTCGAACTCGCGCAGCAGGAACTGCTCCAACTCCCGCAGGAACCGCTCCGCATACGGGGTGCCGGGCAGTGTCAGCACGTCCAGCCACACCGCCGTGTCCCACTCGGGACGCCTCGCCTCGCGCCGCAGCGCCGACAGCAACGGGGCGCGGGCGCCGTCGAGTTCGGTGTCGGCGGGATCGTCCAGACCCGTCACCCGGATCTCGACCGAGCCGTTGACCGGGTAGCGGCCCACGGCGGCGTACGCGGCGAGCCGCTCCCGGTAGTAGGACGTGAACTCGTGCACCACCCGCTGCACTTGGTCCCGCCCGGTGAGCACCGCGTACCCGTTCGCGGTGACCCGGAGTGTCGTCGGTTTGATGTAGAGCAGGGTGTTCTTCGACGGCCCCCAGATGTCGGCCGACAGCGTCGCGACCAGTCCGGTCGCGGCGACGTCGTACTGCGCGTTGCCCAGCACCGGGGCCAGGTACCAGGCGGCCTCCGAGGTCATCCGCCCCACCAGGTCCGCCACCACGGTCGGCACGTTGTCGGAGAAGGGGTAATTGTACGGCGACGTCACATGCCGTGAGGTCAGCGGCCGGGTCGGCGCCACGCTCCACACCTTCAGCCACGGGACCTCGGTGAAGGCGAACCAGATGGCCTCCACACGCCCGGCCTTGTCGAGGAAGCCCGCCAGGGTGCGCCCGTCGGTGCCCGGCGCGGCGAACAGCTCGGCCGCCGGGATGTCCGTACGGCTCACGCACCGCAGGTTGGCGTTCGCGCCCACGCGCAGCACGACCTCGGTCACCAGCGAGCGGCCGAGATGGGTGAGCAGCGCTGCGCAGTCCGCCTCGTCCCGGCGGAAGGTGCGCAGGACGTACGCCCCCGAGCCCTCGTCCCACACGACCGCCGTCAGCGACAGCACCAGATTGCTGAGCGAGCCGTAGGTGTGCCCCGGCGGCCGCTGTTCGCCCCGCGCCGGTACGGCGGTGCCGTGGGCGTCGACGGCCAGGGCACCGCCCAGGGTGAGGTCGCCCGGGGCCGGAGCGGCGGTGACCCCGAGGCCGTGCTGCTCCAGATGGCCGAGCAGGGCGTCCATCGTGACGCCGGTTCCCGCGCGGATGGCGGACGGTGAGTCGAGGCTCAGGCCGGTGAGGTGCCGGGCGGTGTCGACGAGAAGGACGGGGGTGTCCGAGGAGGTGTGCGCGGTGACGGTCAGCGGCGACCAGCCGTGCGAGGCACCGCGGGCGCGCACCGCCCAGCCGTGCCGCCAGGCCCAGTTGACGACGTCGACGACCTGGCCGGGGCTCTCGGGAGCGCACGCCCACAGGCCGTCGGCGGTGATCTCGCCCACCCAGTTGCGGTACGCCGAGCGGTACAGCGCGACGCCTTCGGGGAAGTCCGGCAGCTCCTGGGCCGCCACCGCCGGATCCACGTCCACCAGGACGGGAAGGGCGGCCAGAGCGGCGGCGGACAGCAGGAAGCCACGGCGGCTCCAGGACGGGTAGTCCCCGGCCCCGGACGGGGGGTTGCTCACTGAACGATCAGTCACGGAGCCACGCTAGGCGCGTGGTGACACGAGTCCACCCGCTGTCGAAACACGTCACTCGTGTGAGTGAAAGATTCGCAAGGAGCGCACCGGAGCGGCTCGTTCCGCACTCGGGTGCGGTGGATGACAGACTGACGGCATGGACGAGCGCACTTTCGACAGGTCGGGTCAGCACGCCTCCGTCATCGGTCTCGGCACGTGGCAGCTGGGCGCCGACTGGGGAGACGTCGACGACAAGGAAGCCCTGGCGGTCCTGGAGGCGGCCGCCGAGTCCGGCGTGACCTTCTTCGACACCGCCGATGTGTACGGCGACGGACGCAGCGAGCAGACCATCGCCGCGTTCCTGGCGGGCCGGCCGGACCTGCACGTGATGGTCGCCACCAAGATGGGCCGCCGGGTCGACCAGATCCCGGAGAACTACGTCCTCGACAACTTCCGCGCCTGGAACGACCGTTCGCGGCGCAACCTCGGGGTCGACCGCATCGACCTGGTCCAGCTGCACTGCCCGCCCACGGCCGTGTACTCCACGGACGAGGTGTTCGACGCCCTGGACACCCTCGTGGAGGAGGAGCGCATCGCCCACTACGGCGTCAGCGTGGAGACCTGCCAGGAGGCGCTCACCGCGATCGCGCGTCCTGGTGTGGCGAGCGTGCAGATCATTCTCAACCCGTTCCGTATGAAGCCCCTGCGCGAGGTCCTCCCGGCCGCCCGCGAGGCCGGCGTCGGCATCGTCGCCCGCGTCCCGCTCGCCTCCGGCCTGCTGTCGGGCAAGTACACCAAGGACACCGTCTTCCCGGACAACGACCACCGCGCCTACAACCGGCACGGCGAGGCCTTCGACGTCGGCGAGACCTTCGCCGGCGTGGACTACGCGACCGGCGTCGAAGCGGCAGCCGAGTTCGCAGCCCTCGCCCCCGAGGGGTACACCCCGGCGCAGCTCGCCCTGCGCTGGATCGTCCAGCAGCCCGGCGTCACCACCGTGATCCCCGGCGCCCGCTCGCCCGAGCAGGCCCGCGCCAACGCGGCCGCCGCCAAGCTGCCGGAACTTTCCGACGAGACCCTCTCCGCGATCCGCGACCTCTACGACCGCCGGATCAAGGACCAGGTGGAAGGCCGCTGGTAGCGGCCGCCGTCCGCCCGTTCACGGCTTCGGCCGCGGTCCCTGCGCTCACGGCTCCAGGAGCAGCTGGCTCTCCTGCTCCTGGTCGCCGGAGACCGCGCCCTGGTCCTGCGTGGTGAAGGAGCGGGACAGCACCTCGCGAGCCCGGGCCACCGCGTCCGGGGCGCCCTGGACGGTCACCGTGACCGCCCCCGAGAGATGACCGGTGCCGCCGGCCGGCGCGCCCCCGGACGGCCGGTCCGCCGGATCGTGCGCGAACCTCGCCGTGTACACCGTCACGCGGTCGTCGGCGGGCAGTTCCTCCTTCGGGCTGCCGAAGGCCGGTTCCAGGACGTGCACGACGGCGCGCGCGTCGGCGGCGGTGGCGCCGCTGAGAGTGAGCGTGAGTTCGGTGCCGGACATGTTGGTCGGACTCCTCGGATGGTCGTCGTGGGCCGTCAGCACCGTGTAACCGTCCCGTGATCGTCCAAACAGCCGCCCTTTTCCGCAAAGGGCCGGTCAAAACCGCGCGATCAGGGAACCCGGACCAGGAGAGGCGCGGGCCGATGAACGGGAGGAACATTGACGGTCTCGAAAAGCGGTTCGGACGTGAACGAGTGGGGTCGGCACGAGACCGCGGAGGAGAGGGCCGACCGCAAGTGGGGTGAGCTGATCCAGGAGGTCAGGGTCGCCCAGACCGGCGTGCAGATCCTGTTCGGATTCCTGCTCACGGTGGTGTTCCAGCAGAAGTACGCCTCGCTGGAACAGACCGACAAGACCATCTACATCATCACGGTGATCCTGGGCGCCGCCACGACGGGCGCCCTCATCGGGCCGGTCTCGCTGCACCGCCTGGTGTCCGGGCAGCGGGTCAAGGCGGAGGCCGTGGAGTGGGCCTCCCGGATGACCCTGGCCGGCCTGGTACTGCTGCTCGCGACCATGACGTCCTCACTCCTGCTGGTCCTGCGGGTCGCGACGCACAACGCGATCGTCCCCTGGATCGTCAGCGTGGTCGTCGCGTGGTACGGCCTGTGCTGGTTCGTGGTGCCGATGTGGACGCTGCGCCGGCATACGAATCGCTGACGCCCAGCGCGTCGAGCTGCCGGTCGTGCAGCCGGGAGAGCACCAGCACCGATACCGTCGCGCCGATCAGCGCGCAGAACATGTCCCACTGGGTGTCCCACACGTCGCCCTGCGTGGCGAGGAAGGCGTCCGCGGAGTGCCCGCCGACCACCGCGGCCAGCCACTCCAGCATCTCGAAGACGGCACTGAAGGCGAGGCAGGCGCAGACCGTCAGGGGAGCCAGCCAGCGGCTGCCGCGCAGCGGTGAGGTCCGGCTGAGCAGCTCGCGCACCAGCACCGCCGGCACGAAACCCTGCATGAGGTGGCCGAAGCGGTCGTAGGGGTTGCGGGCCAGGCCCAAGGTGTCGCGCACCAAGTCCCCGGCGGGAACCTGCGCGTAGGTGTAGTGGCCGCCCACGGCGAGCACGAGCGCGTGCGCGGCCAGCAGACAGCACAGCAGGTCCGTGAGCGGGAAGCGGCGCCGGGTGAGCACGACAAGGGGGAGGCCGATGAGCACCCACACCGTCTCCAGGAACCAGGTCGGGCGGTCGTGCGGCTTCCACGCCGACACCGCCAGTCCGACGACCGTGACGGTGACGGCCACGGCAGGCAGGTGCCGTCGCGGAACGGCTGGACGCAGAGCGATCGACATGGGGGCTCCTCCTGACTGGGAGCCCCCATGCTGACCGCGGCGGCCACCCGGGGGCATGAGTACCGCTACTCAGCGCCGCCCGGGTATGTGCGCCTCAGTCCTCGGCCCCGCGCAGCGCGCTCAGGCACGAGACGATGGCCCGCTGGAGCTCCTCCAGCTGCTGCACCATGTCGTCCTCGGCGAACTCCTGAACATCGTCGAAGGTCAGCTCCTCGAACGCCTTCGTCGCCTTCTGCAGGCTGCTGTAGAACCTGGTGCGCCGCTCCGTGACGCGCAGTTCGGGATCGGCCTCCACGGCCTCGGCGACCAGGGACTTCATGCTGTCGTAGGCCTCGGTGGCCCACTCGCCGGTGTCCTCGTCCTCGTCCAGCTCGTCGATGAGCGACAGGTGCCGCTCGGCCTCCTGGCGCACGTCGGCCGGGGCGTCGACGGTCTGTCCGGCAGGGGTCCTCACCTGCCCCGACTCGGCGATCCGGCGGACGTACCCGATGCGGTCGGCGGCCCGGCTCTCGGTGGCGATCGCCTTCTTCAGGTCGTCGGTGCGCACCACGTCCCGGGCCAGTTCGGCCTGCAGGTCGGGGTCCTCGCGTACGCGGTCCAGGAGCGCCTGGCGGGCCGCGCGGGCGGTGGAGGGGTCGGCGAGGATCGCGGCGCGCAGCGCGGTGGGGTTCTCGGCGACCTCCAGCGCCTTGGTGGGCCTGATCCCCTCGGCCTCGGCGGCCTCCGCGATGGCGGTGCCGCGCTCGGAGCCGGCGCTGCTGCGGGAGACGTAGTAGCCCAGCCACACGTCGGCGTCCGGCAGCTCCACCTCCTGACCCGGGGCGAGCTCCTCGAAGTGCGGGACGAGGCCGTCGTCGGCGGCCCGGTCCCAGGCCTTGTAGTAGCGCGTCACACGCTCCGGGGAGCACCCGGCCAGCTCCGCGAACTCCTTCGCGGACACCTTCGGCGTCTCGTCCGCGCCCTGACCGCCGGGCCGTACGCTGCGCGCCACCATCAGGCCGAACGCCCAGCCGCCGGTGCGCGCGTACACCCCGAACTCTCGGGCGTCGCGCGCCACCAGGTCGGACAGGGGCGCGGGGGCCGGCTCGGGTTGAGAGGTCTCAGACGCCTCGGACGGGTCGATCGCCAGTGTCACCGATGACTCTCCTGTGCAAAGCTTGTCGGGCTGCGAAGTGCAGACCGGAAGCCTATATGCACCGCTTGGGCATGGTTCGGCAGGGCTCGGCGTCGGCACGCTGGCGGTCAGCCGAACGCGTCGTGCAGCGCGGGCAGCAGCGTCTTCTCCGCCCAGTCCAGGTACGCCGGTTGGGACTCGCCGCCGATCTGCACGAGCGCGATCTCGCCGAACCCCGCCTCGGCGTACGGTCGTACGGCCTCGACGAAGTCCTCCGGGTCGTCGCCGCACGGAATCGACGCCGCGACGTCGTCGGGGGTGACGAACTGGGTGGCCGATTCGAACGCGTCCGGGTGCGGCAGCTCGGAGTTGACCTTCCAGCCGTTGCCGAACCAGCGGAACTGCGCGTGCGCCCGCTTGGCGGCCGCGTCCCGGTCCGGGGCGTAGCAGACGGGCAGCTGACCCACCCGCGGCTTGCCCTCGCCGCCGTGCCGGTCGAACGCCGTCAGCAGCCCCTCCTTGGGCTCCGTGGCGATGACCAGGTCGGCGAGCCGGCCCGCGAGGGCGCAGGACTGCTCCCCGGAGACGGCGATACCGATGGGCGGCGGCTCGTCCGGCAGGTCCCACAGCCGGGCCGACTCCACGTCGAAGTGCTTGCCGCGGTGGTTGACATGGCCGCCCTCGAACAGCGCCCGGATGACCTCCACCGCCTCCTCCAGCATCTCGTGGCGCACGTCGGCCGACGGCCAACCCCCGCCCACCACATGCTCGTTGAGGTTCTCCCCGGAGCCGAGCCCCAGCCGGAACCGGCCCTCGGACAGCAGTTGCATGGTGGCGGCCTTCTGCGCCACGACCGCCGGGTGGTAGCGGAAGGACGGACACGTCACGTACGTCATCAGCGGGATGCGCGAGGTCGCCTGGGCGGCGGCGCCCAGTACGCTCCACGCGTACGGGGAGTGCCCCTGCGAGCGCAGCCAGGGGAAGTAGTGGTCCGAGGTCACCGAGAAGTCGTAACCGGCCTCCTCGGCGCGCACCACATGGTCCACCAGCTCACGCGGACCTGCCTGCTCGGTCATCATCGTGTATCCGATTTGCACCATAGGGCACGGGTCCCCTGCCCCGGCGACGGAAAACGGGTCTCGCCTCTGGAAGGATCATTGGCGAGGATGCGGTCATGACCGTTCGCCCGCTGCCGCCCGCTGCCCCCGCCACCCAGGGCGTCGACGCCGCCGGTGTCCACGCCTTCCTCGACGCCCTCGAAGCCGCCCCCGACATCGAGCCGCACAGCCTGATGATCCTCAGGCACGGCCGGCTCGTGGCCTCCGGCTGGTGGGCGCCGTACACCGCGGACCGCCCCCACCTGCTGTACTCGCTGAGCAAGAGCTTCACGGCGACGGCCGCCGGCCTCGCCGCCGCCGAGGGGCTGCTGCGCTTCGACGATCCGGTGATCTCGTACTTCCCCGAGTTCGAGGCCGACATCACGGACCCGCGCAGCCGCGCGATGCTGGTGCGGCACGTGGCCTCCATGTCCAGCGGGCACCAGGCCGAGACCCTGGAGCGGGCGCTCGCCGCCGACCGCGAGGAACTGGTGCGCGGCTTCCTCCTGGTGCCGCCCGAGCGCGACCCCGGGACCGTCTTCGCCTACAACCAGCCCACCACGTACACGCTGGCCGCGATCGTGCAGCGGGTCACGGGACAGTCGCTCACCGACTACCTCCGCCCACGTCTGCTGGATCCGCTCGGCATCGGCGAGGCGGCCTGGCAGTCCGACCGGGCCGGCCGCGAGATCGGCTTCAGCGGACTGCACGCCTGCACCGACGCCGTCGCCCGGCTCGGCCAGCTCTACCTGCGCGACGGGGTCTGGGAGGGCGAGCGGCTGCTGCCCGAGGGCTGGGTGGCCGAGGCCACGCGCCCGCACATCGACAACTCCGGGGGCGAGCCCGTCACTTCGGACTGGCAGCGCGGCTACGGCTACCAGTTCTGGATGTCCCGGGACGGCTACCGCGGCGACGGGGCCTATGGCCAGTACTGCCTGGTGCTGCCCGAGCAGGACGCCGTGATCGCGACCACGGCGGCCACCGAGCAGATGCCGCAACTGCTCGACCTGGTCTGGGAGCACCTGCTGCCGGCCTTCCGGCCCGAACCGCTGACCGGCGCCGACGAGGCGGACGCGGCCCTGCGGGAGCGGCTCGCCCGGCTCGCGCTGCCGCCGGCCGCGGGCAAGCCCGCCCTGCCCGAGCGCGCGGCGCGGTGGACGCAGGCCAAGTTCACCCCGCGGGGAGGCGCCTGCGCCGGCGTGCCGAAGCTGACGTCGGTCGCCGTGACGCCGGCCGCGGACGGCTGGAGCCTGACGCTCACCGAGGGCGGTGAGCCTCTGGAACTGCGGCTCGGCGCGAGCGGCTGGACGGTCGCCGAGAAGCCGGTGCCGGTCGCGGTCAGCGGCGGCTGGTCCGACGCGGACACGCTCGCCGTGGATCTGGTCTTCCTGGAGACACCCCACCGGCTGACCGTGACCTGCTCGCTGCCCGAGAGGACGTTCACGGCCCGCTGGCACACGACACCGCTGCGCAGCACACCGCTGCGCCGGATGTGTGCGCCCCGTGCCTCAGGTTGACGGCACCCGGAAGGTCGCCAGGAAGGTCTTGAGCGCCTGCTGACTGGCGGTGCCGTCGAAGTCGTCGGCCGGAGTCGTCCAGCGCAGAGAGAAGCCGCGGCCGCCGCCGAGGAGGAAACCGCGTCCGAAGGTCCGCGTCCGCACGCCGTCGACCTCGGAGTACCACTCCATGTCGGCGGCCTTGTGGCCCTGGTACGTGGTCGCCTCGATGGCGCCGATCCGCTGGTAGACGCCCTGCTTGCGCAGTTCGGGCTCGACGTCGTCGCGCCAGACGGCGACGGGGTCCGGGCCCAGGACCGTGCTGTACGTGACGGCGAGTGAGCGCGGATCGCCCTTCGCGCCGAAGGTCACGCGGTACGACAGGTCGCCGACGCGCGTCGTGTCGGTCCGCTTCCAGCCGCTGGGGAGGTCGACGGAGAAGCCCTCGGGAGCGGTGTACCGGTGGAAGACCTGCCGCGGGGCGGCGGCCGAGGCGGACGACGGGGGAGCGGAGGGTGACGCCGGCGAGGTGCGGCTCGGGGAGGGGGTGGGTGTGGGCGACGCGGAAGGGGTGCCGCTTCTGCCGTCGGTGCGGTCGGAGGCCGAGGGCGGGGGCGGGGGAGCGGAGGCGGTCTGCCGGGAGCCCGCGTCGGTCGAGGACGAGTCGGTCCCGGGCAGCCGGTGGGCGACGGCGAGGGCGGCCACGGCGATGGTGACGACGGCCAGGGCGGTCCCGGCGGCCAGCGTGGTCCGGCTCCACCCCGGTACCGCGTGGACGGCGGCGGTGTAGACGCCGCGCAGCCGCGGCCGCGGTACGGCGGCCTCCGCGAGAGTGTCGGGGTCCTCGGTCAGCACGCGGTTCAGGGCCTCGCGGACCGTATTGCGGGTCAGCCGTTCCCGGGAGTCCTTGCGCAGCAGTCCCTGCACGGTCTGGGTGAGCGGGCCGGCGTGCACCGGTGTGCGCAGCGGCAGCCGGTCCACGCCCTTCAGGGTGGCCTCCGGCCGGTCCCGGTCCCGGAAGGGCGGCCGTCCCTCGACCATCGTGTAGAGGATCGCGCCGAGCGCCCACAGATCGGCCGCCGGCCCGATCCGCTCGTCACGGGCCTGTTCGGGGGAGGCGTACGACGGTGCGGTGAGCCTGGGGGCCAGGGTGGCGCCCGCGAGGCCGAAGCCGGTGACCACGACGGGGCCGCGGTCCGGCACGAACACCTGGCCCGGGCTCAGCTCGCCATGGGTGATGCCCTCGCCGTGCGCCGTCTCCAGCACGTCCAACAGCTCCAGGCCGATGCGCGCGGCCCGCACGTAGTTGAACGTGCCCTGCTGGGCGAGGAGTTCGCCCAGCGGCGTGCCGTCGATCCACTCGGTGACGGTCCACAGGGTGCCGTTCTCCTCCACGGCGTCGACGACCGTGGCGACCCTGCCCGGGCACAGCATCCCCATGGTCTCCGACATCCGGATGACGGTCGCGCTCGCTCGGGGCGCCGCCTCTCCCTCCGGCTCGGCGGGGAGGGCGATCTCGGTGAGCAGATAAGGACGCTGGGCGCCCTCCACGCCCTTGCCGTACCAGCAGACGCGGTTGGTCTCCCGATGGACGACATCGACGAGCCGGTACCTTCCGGCCACCAACTCGTGTGTGAAGACGTGCGCCTTGACCATGGTCATCCCTCGCTGAACCCCTGGCTCTCACCTTTCACGCAGAGGTACGGGAGGTACAACGGGATGTGTTCAAAGAATCTGCAACTCGCCCGTGGATGAAGCGTTTTGTTCACGCGGAGTCGGCCGAATTCGCGGAAGTCCCCTTTTACTGAACGTAATTCAAGAGGGGGCATTCCGCAGGTGCGGCCATAGGAACTCAGCGCGGGCCGTAGGAACTCAGCGCAGGCCGAAGCGCTCCGCCCAGCCCATGACATCACCGGTCGTGGCGTTGCCCCCGCACACCACCAGCCCGAGCCGGGCCTCCTCGCCGACCCGCTCGAGCACCCGGCGGGCCGCCGGCAGCAGACAGCCGGCCGCGGGCTCGGCCCACACCTTGGCGTGGTCGGCGAGATCCAGCGTGCCCCGCACCGCCTCCCGGTCCGGCACCACGAGCACGTCGTCGACCAGCGCGGACACATGCTCGTACGTCAGCTGCGACACCGACGGCGCGCTGAGCGTGGAGACGAGGGACGACAGGGCGACCGGCACCGGACCGCCCGCCCCCAGCGCCCGCGACATCGCCTCGGCGCCCTCGGTCTCCACACCCCAGATCCGCACGTCCGGCCGGCGCCGGCGCAGCGCGGCCGCCACGCCGGAGATCAGCCCGCCGCCCCCGATACTGACCAGGACATCGGTGAGCTCGCCGGCGTCGGCCGCGAACTCCAGCCCCACCGTGCCCTGTCCGGCGATCACGACCGGGTCGTCGAAGGGGTGGACCAGCGTCAACCCCTCCTCCTGCAGCCGTGTCATGAGCGCGAACGCCCCGGCCATGTCGTCGGTCAGCCGCAGCGATGCGCCGGACTCCCGGGCGATCTCGACGGCACGCGCGGGCGCGGAGCGAGGCATGACGACCGTCGCCTTCACATCCAGGGCGGCGGCCATGACCGCCAGGGCGATCCCGTGGTTGCCGCCGCTGACCGCCACCACGCCGGCCGCGCGTTCCTCCTCGCTCAGCGACAGCAGCTTGGCCGTCGCTCCGCGCGCCTTGAAGGAGCCGGTGCGCTGCAGCAATTCGAGCTTGACGGTGACCGGGACGCCGAGCAGCGCGGACAGGCCGGGGCTGGGCACGGTCGGGGTGCGCACGACGTGCCCGGCGATGCGCTCGGCGGTGGCTTCGATCTCCGAGATCCCGATCAAGGCGCTCATCCTTCCGGCGCGGGACGACGATCCGCACCATCTGCACCCTGACCCCCAAGAACGCCCCTGGTCAACCCGGGCCCGCGCCGGTCCGCGGCCGGGGCGGCTCCGCGGCGGCCCGGCGCATCGGACGGCACGCCCCTCGGTCACTGCTCGCGTCGGACCAGGAATCCCACCAGTGACCGCAGTTCCTCCCGGGCCCTGTCGTCCAGCGGGGCGTCGGCGAGGACGGTCTCGGCGGTGGTGATGTGGCGGTGCGCCTCGGCCAGGGCCGCCGTTCTCCCGCCGGCCGCGTCGATCAGCGCGGCGGCCTCCTCGGGGGCGTCACCGGTTTCGAGCAGCACGGCGAGACGGCGGGTCTCGGGGGCAGTCGAGGCGAGCGCGGCCAGCACGGGGAACGTCTTGCGCCGTTCCCGCAGGTCGGCGTGGACGGGCTTGCCGGTGACGGCGCTGTCGCCCCAGATGCCCAGCATGTCGTCGACGATCTGGAAGGCGACCCCGAGCTGCCGCCCCGCCCGGTCCAGAGCGGCGACCGTGGGCGGCGCCGCACCGCCGAGCAGCGCGCCCAGCGCGAGCGAGCAGCCCAGCAGGGAACCCGTCTTCCCCTCGGCCATCGACCGGTACTCGGCCGGCCGCACCCGCCCACGCCCCGTCCACGGCCGCCCGGCGAAGAGCAGGTCGTCGGCCTGCCCGTGCACCAGGTCGCCCAGGGCCACGGAGAGCATCCGCACCGCCCGACCGCCCGCGGGCGCCGCCGCGAGCGTCCCGACGGCCAGGGCGAACAACCCGTCGCCGGCGAGGACGGCCGGTCCGGTGCCGTAGGCCCGCCAGACGGCGGGGCGTCCGCGCCGGGCCTGATCGCCGTCCATGATGTCGTCGTGCAGCAGCGAGAAGGCGTGCACGAGTTCCACCGCCACCGCCGCCGGTACTCCGGCCCGCCCGGGCGCGCCCGACGCCTCGGCGCCGAGCACGGCCAGTGCCTGCCGCACCCCCTTGCCGCCGGAGGCGACGGCCGCCGCGCCGCCCACCTCGCACCAGCCGAAGGAGTACGCGGCCATCTCGCCCACCCACGGATGCAGCCGCCCGACCGCATCGGCCAGCGCGGGCCCCACCAACTCCCGGCAGCGTTCGAGGATCCTGGCCGTGTCGAGCGGCGCGGACAGCGCCGAGGACGGCGCCGTCACCGTGCCGCCTCCGCCCGGACGGCGGCCGGGATGGACCCCGGCCCGGTCCGCCGCGCGTCGGAGTCCAGGAGCTCCTTCTGCGCCCGCGCCACCATCTCCCGGGCGTGCCTGAGACCTATGCGGTCCAACTCATCGGCGAGCGAGGCGAGTTCGGCAGCCGTCTCGGAGCGGTCGCGGCCCAGCCGGGCCAGCGCCTTGGTCAGCCCGAGCCGCGCCAGCGCCTGCCCGCGGGGCTCGCTCATCGCCCGGAACTCCGCCAGCGCCTGCTCGTAGAGGTCCCGGGCCTCGGTGTAACGCCCGGCCCGGTACAGGACGTTGCCGCGCATCTTGTGGTTGTAGGCCAGGGCGCTGGACAGGCTCATGGCGCGGCAGGTGCGCTCCGCCTCCGAGAGCAGCCCGAGCGCCCGCTCGACGTCACCGTCGCGGACCGAGACGATGTCGGCCAGGCCGCGCAGTGCCCAGGCGTGCCCACGCCGGTCGTCGGCCTGTGCGGCGATCCCGGCCGCCTCCTCGAACAGGGCGTAGGCGGTGTCGTAGTCTCCCCGGTTGCGGTGGATCTGCGCGATGCCCTCCAGCGCCCACACCGTGTGCCGTGCCTCGCCGCGCCGCCGGGCCTCGGCCAGCAGCTGCTCGTGCAGTCGCGCGACCTCCTCGTAGTCGCCCTGGATGCGGCCGGTCTCGGCGAGCCCCGCGAGCGAGTAGCCCCGCACGACCACGTCGCCGCCGCGCTCACCGAGTTCGGCCGCCAGGGCCAGCAGCCGCCGGGCCAGTGGGAACGCGCCCCGCTGCCGGGCCAGGGTGCCGCCGCTCCACAGGGCCCAGGCCATCGCCGCCGTGTCGCCGGCCTGCCGGGCGGCGCGGTAGCTCGCCTTCCATGCGCGGTCCGCGTCCCCGATCCGGCCCAGTCGGCGCTGCGCCTCGGCGACCGCGAGGCCGGAACGGGCCGCCTCCCCGTGCCGCCCGTCCCGCTCGGCCTCCCTCAACTGCCTTGTCCCGGCGTCCAGTACGTCGGTCAGTGACGCGTTGACGGACAGAGTGGTGAGGGCGCCCTGGTACTCCGGAGCGAATGCCTTGCCGTACATGCATCCCTTTCGGTCGCTATACACGCGGCGTGTACATGCCGTATCTACATGGAGTCTCTACACTCTGCGTATACATGGCGTGTATAGAACGTCGAAGAAGTGCCCTGGCCCAGGGGGCCAGGGCATCACCTGATGTCGGTCAAGACGTCGCGTGCGCCGGGGAGGTTGCCTGTGAGGCGTAGATCACCCGACGGGGCGTCAGTGCTGCTGCGCCTTCTGCGGAGTCGCCTCGCTGGGCCGTACGACCACGTACCCCTCGCCCTGCAGCATCAGCTGCACCGCCTCGCCCGAGCCGCCGCGCAGCATCGAGCCGATCGACTGCGAGCGGTGCAGCGAAGTCTGCAGGCCGGCCGTCCAGCCCACGACCGCGTCGGTGTCGACGAACACCGGGTACTGCTGTGAGACCGGGATGACCAGCGGGTTTCCCTCGCAGATCAGGCCGAGCCTGCCCTGCCCGGTGAAGACGCTGTTGAACAGTCCGCCACCGGCGATGCCCGCGCCCTTCACGGTGGAGATCCGGTAGGACAACGAGGCGTCGAAACACAGCACGTTGCGGCCGTTGACCGTGAACTCGTCACCGGGGTCGACGTCCACGATGAAGCAGTTCTGCGCCTCGTGCGCGAACCAGGCCTCGCCCTGCCCGCGCACCGCCATGAGGGGCAGCCCCTCACCGGTCATCGCGCGTTTGAGCATGCCGCCGACGCCCTGGCCCTTGCGCTCGAACTGCAGGTTGCCGCGATAGGCGATCATCGCGCCCTGGCGGGCGAGCATCTCGCCGTTGACCGCGTACTTGATGCACTTGGCGTTCTCGACGGTCATGCCGGGCGCGGTGGCCGGCTGCACCATGTGCTCGCTGGAAAAGAGGGAACCCTTCATGCGGGCATCCTGGCCCGGAGGGATCCGTTCCGCCAAGATCGCGGACCGGAGTGCCTGCATCGGGTGCGCAAGCACGCGCGGCGGCCCGGGGCGAACGGGCGGTGCGGCCACCACCCGTCGACCCTGCCCCGGCGGCGGTCGCCGCACGGTACGCGGTCGCCCCCACCGGTCCCTTGCCGGTTCCGGTCAATCCCTCGCGACCTCGGGGGCCATGTCCTCGTGACGCTCCACGACCGCGGAGCCGCGCCGGACCTTCCCCGGCTTGCCGCAGAACGCCGACTCCAGCGTGCCCAGCATGGTGTTGAGGACGGCGCCGTTGTTGGACGTGTTGGCGAGCGCGGTGAGGCTGCGCCGGCCGTCCTTCGTCGCGAAGGCGTAGGTGTAGTAGCCCTGGACGGCGCCCGTGTGGCCGTACACCGAGACCCCGCACGACAGATCACGGCGCCGCAGCCCGAGTCCGTAGGCCTGGGTGCTGTTCACCGGGATCATGCGCTCCATCTGCCCGAGCCGCGTGGCCGACATCAGCCGGCCGCCCAGCAGGGCCGACAGGAACCTGTCCAGGTCCCGGGTGCTGGAGATCAGCGCGCCGGCGCTCTGCGCCCAGGACACCGTCTGCCGCGTCGCGTCCACCAGCGGGGCGCCCGCCGAGTCCGGGGTGAGGTAGCCGCGGGCGTACCGGCCGGGGATGCTCTTGCCCGGGTGCACGTAGAACGTGTCCCGCAGATTCAGCGGTTCGATGATGCGGTTGGCGTACTCGGTGCCCACAGAGTGGCCGGTGAGCTTCTCGATGAGCATCCCGGCGACCACGAAGTTGGTGTTGGAGTACGCGTACGCGGCGCCGGGGGCGTTGGTGCGGGTGTGCCGCAGTGAGCGGTCCACCAGCTGGCGGTAGGTGAAGACCTTGGAGCGGACCGACTCGAACCCGGAGACCGACTTGGCGAACATGTCGTTCGTGTAGTCGTACAGGCCGCTGCGGTGGCCCAGTACCTGACGCACCGTGATCCGGCTGTCGGGCAGGAGTCCGGGCAGATAGCGGTCGACCGAGGCGTCCAGGCTCAGCTTCCCCTCGTCGGCGAGCTGCATGAGCACCACCGCCGAGAAGACCTTGGTGACACTGCCGATGCGGAACCGGTCGGCGTTCGAGATGGCTCGTCCGGTACCCCGGTCCGCGACGCCGACGGCCGCCGTGCGGACCGTGCCGTGGTCGTCGACGCGGGCGATGGCCCCGGGCGCGCCCTGGCGCAGCGCGGTGCGCAACACGCCGTCGACGCCCGCGAGGTCGGGTTTGGGGAGCGGACCGGCCGGTGCGGCCTGCGCGGTCCCGGCGAGGAGGCAGAGCGCGGCCGCGCCCAGAGCCGTTCCCCTCGTTGCGAGATGAGTCACATTCACTGGAGGCAACCTGCTTCCGTCTCGTCACATCTCCACGGATGACACACAGTTGGTGACCCTCCGATCACCGAGTGATGTGGATTTGCAAAGTATTGCCCTGTATCGCATGGAAAGCGATCATTTGGGCTTTACATGTGCATGACTCATCCGAAAGGGTTCCGTTCCAGGGCCCGACCAGCCCCATGGCGCCCAACGGCGCCATCCCTCAGGGCGGTTGGTGATCCCGACCGCTCTGCGAGGAAGGAAACCCTCACCAGTGCGCAGACCGCACATACGCAGCGTGGCGGTCGCCGTCGTCGTGACGACGGCCGCCACCGGCCTTGCGGGCACCGCTTTCGCGGGCCCGGACACGGGGACCCACGCGACCGCCGCCGACGCCTCGGCCGCCGCCGTCGTGTCGGCCGCCAGGTCGGCCGCCTTCGCCCACGCCGCGGCGACGGGCGTCTCCCGGGGGGACGCCCTGCAGGCCCACGACGTCATGATCGATCCCGAGGGGGCGCGGCACGTCCGCTTCACCCGGACGCACCAGGGCCTGCCGGTCCTGGGCGGGGACCTCGTCGTCCACCTCACCCGGCAGCTCTCGTACGCGGGCGTGACCCGGGCCGCCGACCACACCGTCAAGGCCGCGACCACCGGCGCGAAGCTCTCCGCCGCCGAGGCGGAGCAGAAGGCGGCGTCGGTCGCCAAGGGCGACGCCGGTTCGGCCGAACTCGTCGTCGACGCCCGCGACGGAGCCTCCGCCCTCGCCTACCGGGTGCCGGTGGCCGACAGCTCCACCACGCAGGGCACCGGCTCCCGCACGGTCGTCATCGACGCCGTGAGCGGCAAGGTACGCAGCAACACGCCGGACAACGACGAGTTCCTCTCGCCGAAGCTGCTCGACACCCTGCGCGAGCGCGGCGAGACCTCGGCGCCCGTCACCGGCGCCGGCGCGCAGAGCGCCGGCCTCCTGGCGGGATCGGCGTCCGCCGCCACCCGTTACCCGGTGACGGCGAACGGCACGGGCAAGTCCCTGTTCGTCGGCAAGGTTCCGCTGAAGACGACCCAGACGGCCCGCACCACCTTCCAGCTCAAGGACCCCACCCGCTACGGCAGCGAGACCCGGGACGCCAAGGGCAGCTACACGGAGAGCTTCGGCCGCGGCACGAAGATCACCACCAAGAACGACGTCTTCGGCAACGGCGCCACCACGAGCCGCAACAGCGCCGCGGCCGACGCCCAGTACGGCATCACCAAGACCCTGGACTTCTACAAGAAGACCTTCGGTCGCAAGGGCATCGCCAACAACAGCAAGCCCGCCAAGGCGATGGTGCACTGGGGCAAGCAGATCGCCAACGCCTTCTGGGACTCCGACTGCGGCTGCATGCTGTACGGCGACGGCGACGGCGACATGTTCAAGAAGCCGCTGGTCGCCCTGGACGTCACCGGCCACGAGCTGACCCACGGCGTGGTGGACGCCACCGCCAAGCTGGAGCCGACGCGGGTGGACTCCCAGGGCAACCAGTTCGGCGAGCCCGGCTCGCTGAACGAGTCCCTCGCCGACATCTTCGCCTCCAACGTCGAGTTCGCCACCAACAACGCGACGGACAAGCCGGACTACCTCATCGGCGAGAAGATGGGCCTGGCCCAGAAGTTCCTGCGCCGCCTCGATCACCCGTCGCTGGACAGACTCGAGGGCACCATCGACTACTGGGCGCCCGAGGTGTACGACGCCGAGGTGCACGCCGGTTCCGGCGTCTCCTCGCACGCGTACTACCTGCTCGCCGAGGGCAGCGGCCAGAAGACGATCGGCGGCGTCAAGTACGACTCGCCCACCTTCGACGGCTCCACGGTCAAGGGCATCGGCCGCACCAAGGCCACGGCGATCTACTACCGCGCCCTGACCCGCTACATGGTCTCCACGACCGACTTCCACGACGCGCGCGTCGCGACGCTGAAGGCGGCGCAGGACCTGTACGGGGCGAACAGCGTCGAGTACCGGACGGTGGACCAGTCCTGGGCCGCCGTCAATGTCACCGCGGCCAACACCCCGGCCGACCGGCACTGACGTCGCACCGCCCGCGTCACGCCCACTGCCCCTCCACCTCGTCGGACACGCCGAACTCGGCGCCGCGGGAGGGGCGGTGGGCCCTGTCGGCCATCCCGGCCCGCCGTCTCCTCTCGCGCCGGCCGGCGCTGACAGCCCTCTCACAGACCAATCCGGCTTCTTTTATTGACGACGGAAAAGAAGCGGAATAGGTTCCGGCCATGCGCCCGACCCCTCGCGTCGAGACGTTCCCGGCGAACA
Source organism: Streptomyces sp. SLBN-31 (assembly GCF_006715395.1). Classification (NCBI taxonomy): domain Bacteria; kingdom Bacillati; phylum Actinomycetota; class Actinomycetes; order Kitasatosporales; family Streptomycetaceae; genus Streptomyces; species Streptomyces sp. SLBN-31. The sequence continues at coordinate 664,806 of NZ_VFNC01000002.1, read as the reverse complement.
CGCCGGCCGCCTCGCAGATCTTCACCACGGTCCTGTCCCAAGGGCCCCTCACCCGGCTGGAGGTGGCCCGCCGTACCGCGCTGTCCCCGGCCGCCGTCACCAAGGCGGTCAAGCCGCTGATCGAGGCCGGGTACCTGGTGGAGGGCGCCGCCGACGAGATGCGCCCGGCGCTCGGCCGGCCCGCCAACCCCGTCCGGGTCGACGGCGGGCGGGCGCTGTTCCTCGGGGTCAAGGTGACCGGCGACGAGATCATCGGTGTCCTCACCGACCTGTGCTGCCGCACCCGCAGCGCCCGCCGTGTGCCGCTGACCGACCGCGCCCCCAAACCGGTCCTCGCGGGGATCGCGGACCTGGTGGGCGAACTCCTCACTCAGGCAGCCGAGTTGGGCGTCGGTGTCCACGGCCTCGGAATCGCCGTCTCCGGGGACGTCGACCGCGCCGAAGGCGTCGTACGCTACTCGCCCTTCCTGAACTGGCGCGACGTCCCCCTCGCCGAACTCGCCGCCATGACGGTCGGGTTGCCGGTCACCGTCGACAACGATGTACGCGCCCTCACCGTCGCCGAGCAGTGGTTCGGCGCCGGCGTGGGCCTGTCCGATTTCGCCGTGGTGACCGTCGGCGCCGGGATCGGCTGCGGCCTCGTCGTCCACGGCCGGGTCGTCGCCGGAGCCCATGGCGTGGCGGGCGAGATCGGCCATGTCACCGTCGACCCGGCGGGCCCGCCCTGCCACTGCGGCAACCGCGGCTGCGTTGAGGCGATCGCGGGGGAGGCGGCGATCGTCCGCCAGGTCCGCGAGGTCACGGGCATCGAGGTCCGCGACGCGACCGAGGCCGTGACCCTCGCCCACCGGGACGTCCCCGGCGTACGGGAGGTGTACGCCCGGGCCGGCGAGGCCATCGGCCGCGGCATCGCCACCGTCGCCAACCTCCTCGGCCCCGAACGCGTGATCATCTCCGGCGAGGGCCTGGCCGCCTACGACCTCTTCGCCGAGCAGATCCGCGACACCCTGACCGCGGCCGCATTCGGCTCCGCCGCCGAATGCGACGTGAAGACCCGCCCGCTGCCCTTCGAGGAGTGGGCCCGCGGCGCCGCCGCCACCGCGATCCAGTCCTTCATCACCCCCGACGACCCGCACCCGAGCAGCTGAACCGACTCCCCCTGGAGGTACGACCCATGCGGTCATCCTCGTACTCCGTCCTGCCCGCACGCGCAATGAGAGCCGCGGTGGTCCTGGCCCTCGCCGCGGGAGCCGTCACCGTCGCCCCCGCGGCCCACGCCGCGACCGCCGACCCGGCGCCGATCGCCGCCAAGCCCTACATGGGCTGGTCGAGTTGGAGCATGCAGTCGTCCAAGTACCCCGGCCTCAACCCGGATGGCGACTACAGCTACCTCACCGAGGCCAACGTCACCAAGCAGACCGACGCCCTGGCCGCCAAGCTCAAGAAGTACGGCTACGAGTACGTCAACATCGACGCCGGCTGGTGGCGCGACAACACCTGGAAACCCGAGTACGACCAGTACGGCCGCCAGAAAGCCGACCCCAAGCGCTTCCCCAGCGGGATGAAGGCCGTCGCCGACCGCATCCACGCCAAGGGCCTCAAGGCCGGCATCTATCTCCCCGCCGGCCTGGAGAAGGAGGCGTACGGCGACGGCAAGACCCCGATCCGGAACGCCGACGGCTGCACCACCGCCGACATCGTCTACGGCGACCTGCGCACCACCAACGGCTGGGACAGCTCCTACAAGCTCGACTTCTCCCGCCCCTGCACCCAGAAGTACATAGACTCCCAGGCCCAGTTGATCGCCGGCTGGGGCTACGACTTCCTCAAGCTCGACGGCGTCGGGCCCGGCTCCGGAAAGAGCGGCGACCAGTACGACAACGTTGCCGACGTGGCCGCCTGGCACAGGGCCATCGCCGCCACCGGCCGCCCGATCCACCTCGAGATCTCCTGGTCGCTGGACATCGGCCACGCCGACGACTGGAAGAAGTACTCCAACGGCTGGCGGATCGACACCGACGTCGAGTGCTACTGCAACACCCTCGTCAGCTGGGAGAACTCCGTCGACGACCGCTGGGACGACGCCCCCGGCTGGACCCGCCACGCGGGCCCCGGCGGCTGGAACGACCTCGACTCCCTCGACGTCGGCAACGGCGCGATGGACGGCCTGACCAAGGCCGAGCGCCAGAGCTACGCCACCCTCTGGACCATCGCCAAGTCGCCCCTCTACACCGGCGACGACCTCACACGGCTCGACTCCTACGGCCTGTCCCTGCTCACCAACAAGGAAGTGATCGCGCTCAACCAGGGCGCCACGCCGCCCGCACGCCCGATCACCCCCTCCGACCCGCAGCAGGTGTGGGCCGCGAAGAACCCCGACGGCAGCTACACCGTCGCCCTGTTCAACCTCGCCGACAGCCCCGCCGCAGTCTCCGCCCCCTGGGCCTCCCTCGGTTTCACCGGCAAGGCGGCCGTGCGCGACCTGTGGAACCACGAGAACCTCGGCAGCTTCAAGGACAGGATCACCGAGGCCCTGCCCGCCCACGGCTCCCGTCTGTTCACCGTCACCCCGCACGGCACCGCGCTCGCCTACACCGGCTACGAAGCCGAGGCCGCGGCAAACACCCTGGCCGGCAACGCCTCCGTCGCCGACTGCTCCGCCTGCTCCGGCGGCAAGAAGGTCGGCAACCTCTACCTGGGCGGCAAGCTCACCGTCAACGACGTCGTCGTGCCCAAGGCGGGCACCTACCAGGTGCGGATCGCCTACGTCAGCGGTGACGCCCGCTCGGTGGCCGTCTCCGCGAACGGCGGCGGCGCGACGAACCACAGGTTCCCCTCGACCGGCGACTGGGGAACGACCGGAACGGTCAGCGTGCCCCTGACCCTCAAGGCCGGCTCCAACACGATCACCTTCGACAGCGGCAACGGCTACGCGCCCGACATCGACCGGATCGACGTGCCCAAGTCGTCCTGAACGAGCCACCAGGAGCCGCCATGAACAACACCCCGCTGCCCAGACGTGACGTGCTCGCCCTCACCACCGCGACCGGCGCCGCCCTCGCCACCCTGCCCGCCTTCACCGCGTCGGCCGCACCCCAGCGGCCCGCCACCACCGAGACCGTCCACGGCGCCGACCCTCGCCACGAGCTGTGGTGGCAGGCCCCAGCCGACGACAACTCCATGATCGAACAGGGTCTCCCGGTCGGCAACGGCCGCCTCGGCGCCCTCGCGAGCAACGACCCCGGCCACGAACTCCTCCTCCTCACCGACGCCACGATGTGGACCGGGGGCCTCAACGACACCCTCGACGCCGACGGCCAGTTCCCCTACGGACGCGACGACTTCGGCTCCCTCACCCTGCTCGCCCGGCTCACGGTCGACATCCCCGACCACGATCTGGGCGCCGTCTCCGGCTACCGCCGCACCCTCGACCTGGAGCGGGGCGTGGTGACCACGTCGTACATCCGCTCGGGCGTCACCTACCGGCGGCAGATCTTCGCCAGCCGGCCCGACGACGTCATCGTCCTGCACTTCACCCAGAGCGGGGGAGGCCGCTACACCGGCACCGTCACGCTGTCCGGCACACACGGCGAGGACCCCGCCGTCTCCTTCGGAGCGGCCCTGCCCAACGGCCTGAAGTACGGGGCCGCCGTCACCGCCCACGGCACCGCGGGCCGCGTCACCGTGGACGGCGGGCACATCTCCTTCGCCGGCTGCAAGGACCTCACCGTCGTGGTCAGCGGCGGCACGAACTACGCGCCCGACGCGGCCAAGAAATACCGCGATCCGTCCCTCGATCCCCGAAAGCTGGCCATCGCCAAGGTGCGCCACGCCGCCGCCCACTCGGCCGACACCCTGCTGCGCACCCATGTCGCCGACCACCGCGCGGCCTCCGGCGCGTTCGGTCTCTCCCTGGGCACCTCGACCCCCGAACAGCGCTCCCTCGACACCTGGGAACGCATCCGGGCCCGCGCCCGCGACGGCGAGCCCGACCCAGAACTCGAGGCCGCCTACGTGCACTTCGGCCGCTACCTGATGATCTCCGGATCGCGCGGCAGCCTGCCCATGGGGCTGCAGGGCCTGTGGCTCGACGGCAACGACCCGGCGTGGATGGGCGACTACCACACCGACATCAACATCCAGATGAACTACTGGATGGCCGACCGCGTCGGCCTGACCGGCTGCTTCGAGGCGTTCACCGACTACTGCGTCGCCCAGCTGCCGTCCTGGACCGACCTGACCCGCCGCCTGTTCAACGACCCGCGCAACCGCTACCGCAACTCCAGCGGCAAGAACGCCGGCTGGACCGTCGCCATCTCCACCAACCCCTACGGCGGAGGCGGCTGGTGGTGGCACCCCGCCGGCAACGCCTGGCTGTGCAACACGCTCTGGGAGCACTACGAGTACACCCTCTCCCGCTCCCACCTGGAGAAGATCTACCCGCTCCTCAAGGGCGCCTGCGAGTTCTGGGAGGCGCGGCTGCTGACGACGACCCTGCCCGGCACCACCCGGGAGGTGCTCATCGCCGACAGCGACTGGTCGCCCGAACAGGGGCCGCTGGACGCCAAGGGGATCACCTACGCCCAGGAGCTCGTCCACGCCCTGTTCGGCAACTACTGCGTGGCCGCGGCCGCGTTGAAGCGCGACAGCGGCTACGCGCAGACCGTCTCCGGCCTGCGCAAGCGCCTCTACCTGCCCCAGGTCAGCCCCAGGACCGGCTGGCTGGAGGAGTGGATGTCCCCCGACAACCTCGGGGAGACCACCCACCGTCATCTCTCCCCGCTCGTCGGCCTGTTCCCAGGCGACCGCATCCGCCCCGACGGCTCCACCCCGGCCGACATCGTGGACGGTGCCACCGCCCTGCTCACCGCGCGCGGCATGAACAGCTTCGGCTGGGCCAACGCCTGGCGCAGCCTGTGCTGGGCCCGCCTGAAGAACGCCGACAACGCCTACGAGCTGATCGTCAACAACCTCCGCCCGTCGACCGGCGGCGGCAACGGCACCGCACCCAACCTCTTCGACATCTACGAACTCGGACCGGGCGACGGCATTTTCCAGATCGACGCCAACTTCGGCACCCCCGCGGCCGTGACCGAGATGCTCCTGTACTCCCGCCCGGGCCACCTGGAGCTCCTCCCGGCCCTGCCCGACGCCTGGGCCGCCTCCGGCTCCCTCACCGCGGCTCCCGCGCGCGGCGGATTCGTCGTCGACCTACGCTGGACGGACGGCAGGCCGACCGAGGTGCGCATCCGCAGCGTGGGCGGCCGCAGTACGACGGTGGCCTACCGCGGCGCATCCCGGACCGTGATCGTGGAACCCGGCGCATCCATGATCCTCAAAGGGAAGGACTTCGTGCGGTGAGGGGCCGATTCGCGCGAGCCGCCCGGCTGGCCGCCCTGCTGGTGCTGGCCGGCACGGTACAGGCGGCGCCGGTGCACGCATCCGAGGTGGCGCACCCGTTCACCGTCCTGGGCACCCCGGACCGGCGTGACGTGGTGACCTGGGGCGCGAGCGCCGACCGGATGGGCGACGGCGTCGCCGACCGCAGCTACCGGCTGGTCGTCCACACCAGCGTCGGCGGCGGCCATCTGCGCATCCGGCTCTCCAACGCCTTCGGGGACCGGCCCGTGACCTTCGACAGCGTCCACGCGGGCCTGCGCAGGGACGGCGCCGCGCTCGTCCATGGCAGCAACCGCCCGCTGACCTTCTCCGGCGCGCGTTCCGTCGTCGTCCCCGCCGGCGGCGTCGCGCTCAGCGACCCGCTGCCGGGCCGGCTGCCGGCCGCGACCGACCTGGTGATCAGCATCCACACCCCGGATGCCGCGGGCCCGGCGACCGGTCACTGGATGGCCATGCAGACCTCCTACGCCACCCAGGGCGACCACACCGCCGAGGAGAGCGCCGGTTCCTGGGCGGAGACGACCGGGTCCTGGACCTACCTCGACGCAGTCTCCGTACGCCCGCCCACCGGCACCGCGGCCGTCGTCGCCCTCGGCGACTCCATCACCGACGGCTGGCAGTCCACCACCGACCTCGACCGCCGCTGGCCCGACTACCTCGCCCGCCGTCTGAGCACCGCCCACACCCAGGTCAAGGGCGTCGCGAACGAGGGGATCTCCGGCAACCAGGTCCTCGCCGACGGCGCCGGCCAGAGCGCCCTGAACCGCCTGCGGCGCGACGTCCTCTCCCAGCCCGGCGTGCGCACCGTCTTCCTCTTCGAGGGCGTCAACGACATCAAGGCCCACACCGGGGTCACCGCCCAGGACCTGATCGCCGGCTACCGCGAGATCGCCCAGCGGGTCCACGCGGCCGGCAAGTGCGTCGTCGCCGCCACCGTCGCCCCCTTCAAGGGCTGGTCCGAGTGGGACCCGGCGGGGGAGGCCGTACGCCAGGAGGTCAACACCTACCTCCGCGGCAGCGGGGACTTCGACGCCGTCACCGACTTCGACCACATCCTGCGCAGCCCCTACGACCACGAACGGATGCTGCCGTTCTTCGACGGCGGCGACCACATCCACCCCAACGACAAGGGCATGCAGGCGATGGCCGACGCCGTCGACCTCTCCCGCCTCGACTGCGCCGGACGCGGGTGAGGACACCGGCTCAGCCGGACGCCTGGTGCTCGGGCGCGACGAGACCCTGCCGGTAGGCGATCGCCACCGCCTCGGTACGGCTCGCCGCGCCCAGCTTGGCCAGGATGTTGGAGACGTGCACGCTCGCCGTCTTGCCGGTGATGAACAGCTCCTCGCCGATCTGCCGGTTGCTGCGGCCGCGGGCCAGGAGCCGCAGCACGTCCTGCTCGCGGGCGGTGAGCGGCGAACTGCGCTCCCCGTCCGCCGGGGAGGCGGCGAGCCGGCCGCGGCGTATCAGACCGTCCAGACGCTCCAGCAGGGGCGCCGTCCCGAGCCGCTCGGCCACCGCCCGCGCCGCACCGGCCTGCGCCGCCGCCTCCTGCCGCTGATCCGACGCCAACAGGGCTTCCGCATAACGCACTTGGCAGCGCAACCGCTCGTACACGTCCCCATAGTCGAAGGCGGCCACCGCCTTCTCCCAGGCCGTCGCGTCCGGCCCCGTGACGGCCCGCGTCCACTCCGCCTCCGCGCGGGCCAGCCAGGCCCGGCCCTCGGGGCCCTGCGGCGGCTCGTCCTCGTCGCGCCGGGCCACCTCGCGGGCCAGCGCGACCAGCTCGTCGGCGGTCTCCCGCCACTGGTGGGCCTCGCCGCCGGCCGACCGCAGCTCCACGGCGGCGTCGGCCACCGCCGCCAGCGCGAGCGCCGCCAGCCGGACGCTCACGTCGGGGCGCGCGCCCGTCTCGTCGGTCAGCGCCTCGACCGTGGCCCGCACCCGCTCCACGGCCGCCCGCGCATCGCCGCGCAGCACGGCCGCCTCGGTCAGCACGATGCCGGCGACCAGCGTGGCCATCCAGTCGAACGGCCCCTCCAGCAGGGCCCGCGCCCGTTCGGCGGCCTCCAGATCACCGCGCGCCAGCGCCACGTACAAGGCCGGGGCCATCGCGTACCCGCCCGCCGAGGGGAGCACCGCCGAGTCGGCGGCCGCTGCCCGCAGGCACTCGTCCCAGTGGCCCAGCGTGTACAGCACCACCAAGTGCAGGTAGCGCATCTCCAGCGGATACGGCGAGGACAGCAGCCCGGCCCGGCGGGCGCGCTCCAGGCCCTCGGTCACCCACCGCAAGGACCCTTCGAGGTCACCGGACTCGTAGCTGCCGATGGCGAGGTTGAACAGGGCCCGCATCTCCACGGGCGCGTTGCCCGCGCCGCGGGCCAGTTCACGGGCCTCCGCCAGCTGCGCGCGCCCCGCTGCCCCGCCGCGGCCGCCGGGGCCCAGGACGGCCAGGGAGACGAGCAGGTCGGCCTGTGCGTCCTTCACCCGCAGCTGCTCGGCGACGCCCAGCGCGTGCCGCGCCACCCGTAGCGCGACCTCGTTCTCGCCGATCTGGCGTGCGGCGATGACATGTGTGGCGGCGGCCCACACCCAGGTGCGGCTCGGCGGCTCGGCGGGGATCAGCGACAGTGCCTCGCTGCTGTAGGCGAAGGCGGCCGTCAGACTGTCGACGCTCATCAGGTTGCCGGCCAGCGTGTACCGGACCCGGGCGGCGAGCTCGGCGTCCGCGTCCGCGCCGATTCCGGCGAGGGCGGCCCGGGTGAGGGACACGGCCCGGTGCGTCTCACCGGCGTGCGCGGCCGCCGCCGAGGCCCGCAGGGTGAGCGTCACCCGGTCGACGCCCTCGCCGGAGGGGCGGGCCGCCGCGTCCACCGACGCCCACAGGTCGAGCGCGGTTTCCAGATGCCGCAGCTCCTCGGCGGGCGCGCCCACCCGCTGGGCGTGGTCGGCGGCCTCCAGCGAGGCGGCGAGCGCCTCGGCCAGGTCGTGGCTCTCGCGGTAGTGGTGGGCGCGCTCGGCCGCGGTCTCTCCCGAGCGGCCACGGCCCGCCAGCAGGCGGGCGAACGCGCCGTGCAGCCGCGCCCGTTCGCCCGGCAGCAGATCCGCGTAGACGGCCTCCCGCGCCAGCGCGTGCCGGAAGGCGTAGGTGTCCCGGTCCCCGGGGACGAGGAGCTGGTGTCCGGCGGCCTCGCGCAGCGCCGACTCCAGCTCGTCCTCGGGAAGCCCCACGGCGTCCCGCAGCAGATCGTGCTCGACGCGGCGGCCGGCGACGGCGGCCGTGCGCAGCACCTGCTGGGCGGTGTCGGACAGCTGCTCGACACGGATGAGCAGCACGTCGGCCAGGCCGCTCGGCACCCCGCCGGGCTCCGAACCGGTGGCGGCGACCAGTTCCTCCGCGTAGAAGGCGTTGCCCTCGGCCCGCTCGACGATGCGGCGGACCGTGGCCTCCGGCAGCGGGCTGGTCCGCAGCGCCCGCACCAGACGGGTGACCTCGGCGTCAGCCAGGGGGCGCAGTTCGAGCCGCTCCACGGCCGGCAGCCGTACCAGCTCGGCCAGGAGGGGACGCAGCGGATGACGGCGGTGCAGGTCGTCCGAGCGGTAGGAGGCGAGGACGGCGAGCCGGTGGGCGGGGGCGCCGCCCGCGGGGCGCTGCAGGACACCCCGGCTGAGCAGGAAGCGCAGCAGGTCGCGGGAGGACTGGTCGGCCCAGTGCAGATCCTCCAGGACCAGCAGCACGGGCGCGTGATCGGCGAGGTCGGCCAGCAGCTGGGCCATGCCCTCGAACAGCCGCAGCCGCCCGCCCGCGTCCCGCACCGCCTCCGACCCCGAGCCGAGCAGCCGGTCCACCACGGGATGTGCCGACAGCACCGGCGCGAACAGCTCGTCGGCGGCGAGCATCCCGAGGATCTCGGTGAACGGCAGGTACGGCAGGCCCACGTCACCGAGGTCGACGCAGTGCCCGGTCAGCACGGTCGTGCCGGCAGCCGCGGCCCGCCGGGCGACCTCGTCCAGCAGCCGGGTCTTGCCCACTCCGGCGTCCCCGGCCACGAGCACGGCTCCCGCCTCGCCCCGCCGGGCACGCGCGAGCACGTCGTCGAGCCGGGCGAGATCCTCGTCGCGCCCGATCAGCGGAGTGGCGAAGCCGGTTTCAGTCACACGCCCATCCTGGCACCCACCACTGACAGCGGGGATGCCGGCCCGAGGGGCGCGACGGGCCACGGACAGCCCGTACGCGCCGCCCCGCGAGAGGTCATCCCCTCAAGGTCCGCGCCCAGTCCTCCGGCACCCGTCCCGCCGGCCCCGGCGCGGGCTGCTCCGCCGGATGGCTCGACGGCGGCGCCAGCTCGGGCCCCGACTCGTACAGCTGGGAGCTCTCGAAGTCCCAGAACCACTCCTCGCCCGGCTCGAAACTGCGGATCACCGGGTGTCCGGTGGTCCGGAAGTGCGCGGTGGCGTGCTTGGCCGGGGAGTCGTCGCAGCAGCCGATGTGCCCGCACTGCGCGCAGCGCCGCAGATGGAACCACCAGCCGCCCGCCTCCTCGCACTCCACGCAGCCGGTGCCGCTCGGCGGAACGCCGGGATCGATACCGTCGCCGCTGCTCATGCGCTCTCCTCGGGTGTCTCGTCGGCCGGGGCCGTCAACGGAAGCAGGACCTGGAACCGGGTGTCACCGGGTTCGGACTCCACCTGGAGCGTGCCGTGGTGTTTGTTCACGACGATCCGCCAGGAGATGTCCAGCCCCAGGCCGGTGCCCTCGCCGACCGGCTTGGTGGTGAAGAACGGATCGAAGATACGGTCGCGGATCTCCCGCGGCACGCCCGGCCCGGTGTCCTTGAACTCCACCAGCAGCCGGTCGTTCTCCAGGGCCGTCCGCACGGTCAACGTGCCGTCCCCGCCGGTGCTGTTCATGGCGGAGACGGCGTTGTCGATCAGGTTGGTCCACACCTGGTTGAGCTCCGCCGGGTACGCCGGGATCCTCGGCAGCGTCCGGTCGTAGTCCTTGACGACCTTGATCCGCTCGCCGGTCTTCCCGGAGAGCATCAGCAGTGTGCTGTCGAGGAGTTCGTGGACGTCCGCGACCTGGAAGGGCGCCCGGTCCAGCTGCGAGTACTGCTTGGCCGCGTCGACGAGGTGCGAGATGCGGGCGGTGGAGTCGTTGATCTCGTCCATCAACAGCTCGGTCTCGACGGTGTAGTTGAGCCAGCCGATCGCGTTCGGCAGGATCTCATCGTTGACGGCCGCGGCGATCTGATCCAGCCAGTCCACGTCCAGGCCGGCCTGCACGAAGGTGGGGGCGATGCGCCAGCCCTCCTGGATGCCGTGGTCGTCGAGCCAGTCGGCGAGGGCGTCCTCCCGGTCCGAGGCCTCCAGCGGACTGAGCACCGGCGCCTTGGCGACGCGTTCGGCGGTGCGCTCCTGGATGTCGATCAGGTTCGCCATGTCCTCGGGCGTGTACGAACTCTGGGAGATCACGGCGAGCTTGTGCCGCATCTTGCCCACCCGCTCGCGCAGCGTGGCCGTGGCCCGGACCGCCGCGGCCGCGGGGTTGTTGAGCTCGTGCGTGAGACCGGCCGACAACGAGCCGAGCGCCAGCAGCCGTTCGCGCTGGCCGACCGCCCGCTGGGTGTTCTTCGAGCCCCAGAACAGGCCCTCCAGCAGATGGACCGCCATCGGGAAGTTCTCTTCCATGAAGGCCGCGAACTTCTCGGCGGGCAGCACGAAGAACCGCGAGGGCTCCGTCACCCGCATGGAGTTGTGGTAGACCTGCCGCACCCGGTCCCCGAGGTAGGCCTGCATCGCACCCGCGTAGGCGCCCCGCTGGGAGGTCCGGGTGACCTCCACGTCGTCCCCGCCGACCCGCCGGGACAGCACGACGGTGCCCTCGACCATCACGTAGAAGCAGGTGGCGGGGTCACCCTCGGTGTAGACGGGCCCGGGCTCGAACTGCTCCACCCGGCCGGCGCTGCACAGCTGTCCGAGCTGCTCGGCGGACAGTTTCTCGAACAGGAACAGCGACCCGATCTCCTGCGGGTTGCAGGGCAGCGCCCGCCCGCTCACGACTGCTCCAGGTACCGGTGGACGAGCATCACGGCCATGGCTCCCTCTCCGACGGCGGACGCGACGCGCTTCGCGGACTCGGCGCGCGCGTCGCCCGCCACGAACACGCCGGGAATGTTGGTCTCCAGGTGATAAGGCGGCCGGTCCAGTTCCCATTCCGCGGGCGGCCGGCCGTCCGGGGTGAGGTCGGGTCCGGCGAGGATGAACCCGTGCTCGTCGCGCAGGACCGTGCCGTCCAGCCAGTCGGTCAGCGGGGCCGCGCCGATGAACACGAACATCCACTGCGCGTCGACGAGTTCGGTCTCGCCGGTGTCGACGTCGCGCAGGGTGAGCTGTTCGAGGTGGTCGGTTCCGTGTGCGGTCTCGACGACGGTACGCGCGCGCACCGAGATGTTCGGCGCCTCGTTGATCTGCTGGATCAGGTAGTACGACATCGACGCCGCCAGGTCCGGGCCGCGCACCAGCAGCGTCACCGACTTGGCGCCCCTGGACAGGTACATCGCCGCCTGCCCGGCCGAGTTGGCGCCGCCGACGATGTACACGTCCTGCCCCTGGCAGGAGGCGGCCTCGGTCAGGGCCGAGCCGTAGAACACCCCGCAGCCGGTGAGGTCGTCGCAGCCCGGCGCCGCCAGCTGCCGGTACGACACACCGGTGGCCAGGATGACGCTGTGCGCGGCGACCGCGGAGCCGTCGGAGAACCGCACCGTGCGGGCGGCCCCGTTGACCTCCAGTCCCGTCACCTCGCGCGCGGTGAGGATCTCGGCGCCGAACTTGGCGGCCTGGCGGCGCGCCCGCTCGGTGAGCTGGGCTCCCGACACACCGTCGGGGAAGCCGAGGTAGTTCTCGATCCGGGAGCTCTGCCCGGCCTGTCCGCCGGTCGCCGACCGCTCCACGAGAACGGTCCGCAGTCCTTCGGAGGCGCCGTACACCGCGGCACCGAGCCCGGCGGGCCCGCCGCCGATGACGACGAGGTCGTAGAAGTCGGCGGCCGGTGTCGTCGCGAGCCCGACCCGGGCGGCGAGTTCGGGGGCCTCCGGCTCCACCAGCGGCGTGCCGTCGGGGGTGATGACCAGCGGCAGCCGCTGCCCGTCCGCCCCGGCGGCCGCCAGCAGCCGCTTGCCCTCCGGCTCGTCGGCGGAGTACCAGCGGTAGGGCACCTGGTTGCGGGCCAGGAACTCCCGGACGTCCGACGAGCGCGCCGACCAGCGGTGCCCCACCACCTTGGTGCTGGGCACCGGCCGGAAGTCACTGCACCGCCAGGCCTCCAGCAGGTCGTCCAGCACCGGGTAGAGCTTCTCCTCCGGCGGGTCCCAGGGCTTGAGCAGGTAGTGGTCCAGGTCGACGACGTTGATCGCGTCGATCGCCGCGTTCGTGTCCGCGTAGGCGGTCAGCAGCACCCGGCGTGCCCCCGGATACACGTCCAGGGCCTGTTCCAGGAACTCGATGCCGTTCATCTGCGGCATTCGGTAGTCGGCCAGGATGACGGCCACCAGGTCACCGCGCAGCTTCAGCTCGCGCAGCGCGTCCAGCGCGGACTCGCCGGACTCGGCGCGCACGATGCGGTACGACTCGCCGTAGCGGCGCCGCAGATCACGGGCGACGGCGCGGGAGACTCCCGGGTCGTCGTCCACGGTCATGATCACGGTCCGTGCGGCGTCGGACGCCTGTGCCATACCTCTCCCACCCCGAGTGGATCGGACCGACGGCATGATGAGCGCTGTCGTGAGAGGCGGTCACCGCGTCGGCTTCCGCCCATCGTATGTTCGATCGTCCCGCTTCGCTCCGCCATGAGACGGACGGCGGACGCTCAGCCGCGCCTCGGCCCCAGGACACAGAACTCGTTGCCCTCGGGGTCCGCCAGCACCACCCAGGGCTCGTCGCCCGTCTGCCCGACGTCCGCGTGCCGCGCGCCCAGCGCCAGCAACCGGGCCACCTCGGCCTCCTGGTCCTCGGGACGGAAGTCGAGGTGGAGGCGGTTCTTGACGGTCTTCGAGTCGGTGGAGCGCCCGAACAGCAGCCCCGGCAGCCGGTCCTTCGCGGGCCGGATCTCGTACTCGTCGGGCGACTCGTCGACCACGACCCAGCCCAGCGCCTCGGCCCACCAGCGGCCCAGAGCCACGGGGTCGGCGGCGTCCACGATCACCTGTTCCCATTCCAAGATCACGGGCACAGTGTAGTGAAGACTGGGTCCGACCGACGTGAGCACGACACTGGGAGGCAACCGCATGACGCGTCCGATCACCGCCGGGGTCGACGGAACCGAGGAGAGCCTCGCCGCGCTGGAGTGGGCGGCCCGGGAGGCCGTCCGCCGGAACCTCGCCCTCCGCGTGGTGCAGGCCTGGCGGTTCCAGCCGTACGAGGCGATCGACGCCGGCGACCGGGAGACCCAGGCCGGATGGGTGAAGAACGCGGTCGCCGACGCGGCCCGTGCCGTCGAGGCGCGGCACAAGGGTCTGGAGGTGATCACCGACGTGCTGGAGGGGGACACCGTCGACACCCTGGTCGGCGCCGGGGCCGAGGCCGAGATGCTGGTCCTCGGCTCACGCGGGCACGGACCGGTCGTCGGCTTCCTGATCGGGTCCGTGGGTCAGCAGGTGATCGCCGAGGCCAGACGTCCGGTAGTGCTGGTGCGCGCAGGTGACCAGCCGTCGGCCGAGGCGGCGGGGCGGGAGATCGTCGTCGGCCAGCAGGGTGATCCGCAGGACAGCGCCGACACGCTGCGGTTCGCCTTCGAGACGGCGTCCGCCCGCGGGGCCGGCGTGCGAGCGGTGCGCGCGTGGACGCTACCGCCGGTGTTCGCCTACAGCCCCGGTTCGATGCAGATCCTCGACCAGGCCGGGGGACTGGAGCCGTTCGAGAAGAAGGCACTGGCGGCAGCCCTGCGGCCGTGGCGGGAGCGCTTCCCTGACGTCCCGGTGGTGGAGCACGTGGAGATGGGCAGCGCCGGGCAGGTGCTGCTGTCGGTGGCGGCGCGCGCCCAGCTGATGGTCGTCGGGCGCCGGGCGCACCGTACGGCCGTGGGCGCCCGGATCGGCTCGGTGGCGCACGGGGTGCTGCACCACGCGGAGTGCCCGGTGGCCGTCGTACCGCACTCCTGAGGTCACTCGGCGGTCGTGGGCTGCAGCGTCTCCCGCGCCTTGGGCAGGATGTTCGTGATGTAGTCCTCGACCGCCGTGTCCAGCCCGATGTCCTGCTGCGCCCGCTCGGACAGGTACCAGCGGTGCTCCAGCAGCTCGTGGTAGATCTCCGCCGCGTCCATGGAGCCGCGCAGTTCCAGCGGCACGGCGCGCACGGTGGGCCGGAAGACGTCCCGCACCCAGCGGTGGGCCAGCACCTCGGGGCGGGCGGCGAGGGGGTCGCCCGGGGCGTAGTCGTCCTGGGTGGCCATCCAGCTCTCCAGGTCGTTGAGCAGCCGCCGGGCCTGGTTCTCCTCGGCGTCCAGGCCGGTCAGGCGCAGCAGTTGGCGCTGGTGGTGGCCGGCGTCGACGACCTTGGGCACGAACGTGACCGTGTCGCCGTTCGAGGAGTGCTCGATCTGCATCTCGGCCACGTCGAAGCCGAGGTCGTTCAGACGGCGGATCCGGCGCTCGATGTAGTGGTACTTGCCCGCCGGGTACACGGAGGTGCGGGTCAGCTCCTCCCACAGGCCACGGTAGCGGGCGCAGATCTCCATGCCGAACTCGATCGGATCCACCGAGGGGTGCAGCGCCCCGGACGCCTCCAGGTCCAGCAGCTCGCCGCTGATGTTCACGCGGGCGAGGTCGAGGTCGTACTCGCGCTGCCCGGTGCTGAGCTGGGGGTGCAGGTCGCCGGTCTCGGCGTCGACGAGGTAGGCGGCGTAGGCACCCGCGTCGCGCCTGAAGAGGGTGTTGGACAGCGAGCAGTCGCCCCAGGCGAAGCCCGCCAGGTGCAGGCGGACCAGCAGGACGGCGAGGGCGTCCATGAGGCGGTGCATGGTGGCCGGGCGCATGGTCGTCTCGAACATCGACCGGTACGGCTGCGAGCCGCGCAGGTGACGGGTGATCAGCACCGGCTCCAGCGCGGTGCCTTCGGCGTCGGTGCGGCCGGTGACCACGGCCAGCGGGTCGACCGAGGGGATGCCGAGCCGGTCCAGGTCGCGCAGCAGCTCGTACTCCCGCAGGGCGGGCCGCTCGGCGAGTTCCTTGACCGCGATCACCTCGTCCCCGGCATGGGCGTAGCGCACCACGTGCCGGGAGATGCCGCGCGGCAGCGGGACCAGGTACCTCTCCGGCCACTCCTCCAGCGGCAGGTGCCACGGCAGTTCCAGCAGGAGCGCGGGGTGCTCCGGGTTCGTCGCGCTGATCTGCAGTGCCATGGGTCGCGTGTCCTCGCCTCGCCGTGATCGTCACCTCACCTTAGAGCGCGCGCTCCTTGGCCTGAAATGCCGCTTCACGGATCGGACCGCGGTGCTCCGGACCGTGACCGGGCAACAACAGATCACCCTCCAGCGCGGCGATGACATCGAGGGAGGCGACGGCCCGTGCGCGCTCGTGCTGGAACATGTCGGGCAGCAGGTGGGGTCCGCTCAGGCGCGAGGTGGGGTGGGCGGTGGCGATCGCGTCACCGGCGATCACGACGCCGGCGTGCGGGAGGTGGAAGACCGCGTGTCCGTCGGTGTGGCCGGGAGTGTGCACCGGGACCGGCCGGCCGGGCAGGTCCAGGGCGCCCGGTGCGGGGAACGGCTCGGGCGCGGCGACCGGGACGTCGGTCAGGCCGCCGGAGCGCATGGCGTGCAGCGCCCAGGGCAGCACACCGGGCCGCCAGCCGTTGCGGGCGATCTGGCCGACGGTCACCTGTTGCAGGAACTCCCGGCGGGCGTGCGGCACTTCGGCCTCGTGCAGGTACACGGGCGTGCCGTAGGTGCAGCGCAGGTACTCGGCCGAGCCCAGGTGGTCGTTGTGGGCGTGGGTGACGAGCACCGCCGCGACCGCCTCCGGTGCGCCGCCGACCGCGATGAGGGAGTCGAGGACCTGCTGCCGGTCACCGAGATAGCCGGTGTCGACCAGGGTGAGTTCGTCGCCCTCGGTGAGGATCACCCAGTTGGTGTCGCTGCCGTGCACCAGATGAATGCCGTCGGCGACTTGCCGTACGTCTGCCCGCATGACCGCCCCACGTCTCGGCTCCTGTCCGACGGCATCAGCAAAGCAGACCCGGGCGGGAGCTGAGGCATCGGGTCCGCGCCAACCTCGGCACGGCCTCCGGCGAAGGAAGGGCGGCCTCCGGCACCGTCCGCCGGAGGCCGCCCCCGCGTGCGCCCGAAGCGGCCGCCTCTCCGCCTCAGCGCACGCCGTGCGGGCGGAACTGAATGCTGATCCGCGGTCCCGAAGCCCGCGTGCTCTTGGGTACGCAGTGCTCCCAGGTCCGCTGGCAGGAGCCGCCCATCACGATCAGGTCGCCGTGCCCCAGCGGCCGGCGCACGCTCTCGCCCCCACGCACCGGACGCAGCAGCAGGTCGCGCGGGGCGCCCACGGAGACGATGGCCACCATCGTGTCCTCCCGCGCGCCCCGGCCGATCCGGTCGCCGTGCCAGGCCACGCTGTCCCGGCCGTCGCGGTAGTAGCACAGCCCGGCCGTGGTGAACGGCTCGCCGAGCTCCTCGGCGTAGTGCGCGCACAGGGCCGCGCGGGCCTCGTCCAGCACCGGGTGCGGCAGCGGGTCGTCGACGCCGTAGAACGCCAGAAGCCGGGGTACGTCCACGACCTGGTCGTACATCTGGCGGCGCTCGGCCCGCCAGGGCACCTCGGCGGCCAGCCGTTCGAACAGCGCGTCCGAACCGCTCAGCCACCCGGGCAGCACGTCGATCCAGGCGCCGAACCCCAGCGTCGTCCGGCGGATCCCGTCGAGGGGGCCGAGACACAGGTGGTCGGTCTGGTCGAAGAGGGAGCCCTGGAGGTGCGTGCTCATGACTCCAGCTTACCCCTGATTCGAAAATATGTTCCCCTCGAATTCGTACGCGGACCTTTCGATACATCTGTGTATCGGATACATTCCCGTATCGAACGGAGGCGGGCCATTGGTGACCGAGGAGACCACGCGGCGCGTGACAAAGCGCCGGGTGCGCACCCGTGCGAACCTGCTCGACGCCGCGTTCGAGGTGTTCGCCGCCAAGGGCTTCGGGCGCGTCTCGATCGAGGAGGTGTGCGAGGCGGCCGGCTACAGCAGGGGCGCCTTCTACTCCAACTTCGACAGCCTGGACGAGCTGTTCTTCGCCCTCTACCGGCAGCGCGCCGACCTGATCGCCGAGCAGGTCTCCGGCGCCCTCGCCCTGGACGGCCCGGACCTCGACGTAACCGCCGCCGTGGACCGCGTCACCGAGGTGCTGCTCCTCGACCTCGACTGGCTGTTGGTGAAAACGGACTTCCTGGTGCACGCGGCCCGCGATCCGAAAGTGGCCGAGACCCTCCTGGAGCACCGGGCCCGGCTGCGCGGCGCGATCGCCGAGCGGCTCGCCCGCGCCCGGGGATTCACCCCGCCGGCCGCCGTGCTCGGCGACATCGACGGCGCGGCGCACGCCGTGGTCGCCGCCTACGACGGGGTCACCACCCAGCTCCTGCTGGACAAGGACGTCGAACACGCCCGTGTCTGGCTCAAGCAACTGCTCACCGCCCTGCTGACCGACGGCAGCGGCGCCCCCCAGCAAGGCCACTGAGAAAGGGAACGGTCGCCATGGATGCGGACGTCATCGTCGTCGGAGCGGGCCTGGCGGGCCTGGTCGCCGCGCACGAACTCACCGGCAAGGGGCGGCGCGTCGCCCTGGTCGACCAGGAGAACGCCGCCAACCTCGGCGGCCAGGCGTTCTGGTCCTTCGGCGGGCTCTTCCTCGTCGACACCCCGGAGCAGCGCCGCCTGGGCATCAAGGACTCCTTCGACCTGGCCTGGAGCGACTGGCAGGGCAGCGCACGGTTCGACCGGGTGGCCGACGAGGACTCCTGGGCGGTGCGCTGGGCGCGCGCCTATGTCGAGTGGGCGGCCGGGGAGAAACGGTCCTGGCTGGACGGGCACGGCATCAAGCTGCTGCCGACGGTCGGCTGGGCCGAGCGCGGCGACCTGCGCGCCGACGGGCACGGCAACTCCGTACCTCGCTTCCACGTCACCTGGGGCACCGGCACCGGTGTGGTCGAGCCCTTCGTGGACTCCGCCCGGCAGGCCGCTCGCGACGGGCTGCTCACCTTCTACCACCGCCACCAGGTCGACGAGCTCGTGATCGAGGACGGCGCCGCCCGCGGCGTACGCGGCACGGTGCTCGCCGAGGACCGCTCGGCGCGCGGCGTCGCCTCCAACCGCGACCGGGTCGGCGACTTCGAACTCACCGCCCAGGCCGTCGTCGTCACCACCGGCGGCATCGGCGCCAACCACGACATCGTGCGCCGCTACTGGCCCGAGCGCCTGGGCACCCCGCCCGCCGAGATGGTCACCGGCGTGCCCGCCTACGTCGACGGCCGCATGCTCGACATCAGCGCCGAGGCGGGCGTACGCCTGGTCAACCGCGACCGCATGTGGCACTACACCGAGGGCGTGCGGAACTGGGACCCGATCTGGCCCGGTCACGGCATCCGCATCCTGCCGGGCCCGTCCTCCATGTGGTTCGACGCGCTCGGCCGCCGGCTGCCCGACCCGTGCCTGCCCGGCTACGACACCCTCAGCACCCTCGAACACCTGCGCACCACCGAGGACATCGCCGGATACGACCACTCCTGGTTCATCCTCACCCGGAAGATCATCGAGAAGGAGTTCGCGCTCTCCGGCTCCGAGCAGAACCCCGACATCACCGCCAAGGACCGGGCGGCCGTCCTCAAGAACCGCCTCGGCAAGGGCGTCCCGGGCCCGGTCGACGCCTTCCTGCGCAAGGGCGCCGACTTCGTGACCGCCCCGAACCTGGAGCAGCTGGTGGCGAAGATGAACGAGCTGACGGACAAGCCGCTCCTCGACGCGGCCGAACTGCGCCGCCAGATCGAGGCCCGCGACCTGCAACTGGCCAACCCCTACAGCAAGGACGCCCAGATCCAGGGCATCCGCAACGCCCGCCGCTACATCGGCGACCGCCTCGGCCGCGTCGCCACCCCGCACCGCATTCTCGACCCCGCCGCCGGCCCCCTGATCGGCGTCAAGCTGCACGTCCTGACCCGCAAGACCCTCGGCGGCATCCAGACCGACCTCGACTCCCGCGCCCTCGGCACCGACGGCACTCCCATCGACGGCCTGTACGCGGCCGGCGAGGTCGCCGGCTTCGGCGGCGGCGGGGTGCACGGCTACAACGCCCTGGAGGGCACCTTCCTCGGCGGCTGTCTCTTCTCGGGCCGGGCGGCCGGCCGGGCGGCGGCCGCGCAGTCGGCCTGACCGGCACAGACGTCGTGGGCGGTCGGCGCGGGCAGCCGGCCGCCCACCTTTTTGTGAACACCGCGTCGCCGCACAGGGATTGACTCGCCCGTGCTCCTCTTGGTTGAGTGGCTCAGCCACTGAGCCACTGCACCGTGAGGAGACATCCGTGGAGGCCCTGCCCCGCGAGACGATCGTGGACGTGCTCGAGGAGCGGCTGCGCGAGGACATCCTCGCGGGCCGGCATCCCGCGGGCAGCTACCTGCCGCCGGAACGCCAGTTGGCCGACGGCTACGGCGTCACCCGCACCACCCTCAAACACGCCTTCGGGCGGCTCGTCCAGGCCGGACTCCTGGAGACCCGGCACGGTGTCGGCACCAGGGTCCTCGACTACGCCCGGCAGGGCGGCGCGGACCTGCTGCCGATGCTCGTCCGGCACGACCCGAAGTGGCTCCACGAGATCTTCGAGGTGCGGCGCTCGATCGGCGCCCTCATCGCCGAGCGGGCCGCCGCCCGAGCGACCCGGTACCAACACGCCGAACTACGGCGCCTGTTGGAGGCCGTACGGGAAGCGGGCGACGCCGACGCCGTGCAGCTGGCCGACATCGAGGTGCACCGGGCCCTCGCCCGGGCCACCGGCAACCGCGTGTACGCGCTGCTGACCAACACCCTCTTCAAGGCCTACCTCCCCGTCCGGGCCGCCCTGCGCGGGCCCTTCACCGACGCCGAAGCCGCCCACCGGCGGCTCGGGCCGGTCGTGGACGCGGTGGTGTCCGGCGACGGCCGTCGGGCGCACGCCGCCGCCGACGCCTACCTGCGGGACACCGAGCGGATCATGCTGGAGGGACTGGCATGAGGGGCACCCGGTTCACGGAGACCATGCTCGGCACGGTCCGGCTCGACGCCGCCGACCCCGTCCGCCGTATCCGCCTGGACCTGCGCGCCCGGGCCGAGGAGGTCCTGCACCCCCACCGCACGGTCCGGGCCCGGATCGACGGCCGCGTCCGCGTCACCGGACTGGCCGACGACCCGGGCGCCACGGGCGAGTTGGAGATCTCCCCGCTCGCCGGGCGCCGCATCCGCTACCGGCTGTCGTTCACCGCGCAGGGCCGCCGCCTCACCCTGGACGGCTGGAAGTCGGTGACGGCGCGTCACCCGGTGCGGTCGATGACGGTCCTGCCCTTCTCGCTCCACGAGGACGGCGCACAGGTCGGACAGGGCACCCTCCGCTTCCCCCTCGCCACCGGCCTCGCGCCCTTCCTCCTCAGCTTCCGCTTCCCCCGGCGGGAGAACGCCGCCGACCACCACGCCCCGCGCTGGGACGGCAGTCCCGGCCGCACCGAGGTCTGGTACACCACGCTGACCGACCCGGCCACCGGCACCGGACTCTGGCTGCACCACGAACTGGTCGCCCCCACCGACGGATCCGCGCCGATGGCGCACGGCTGGGCGGCCGTCTTCCCCCCGGAGGGCAAGGTCACCCACGCCCGCTTCGGCCCCGTCCCCTGGACCGGCCCCGCCCACGGCTTCGCGGCCGGAGACGTCACGGCGGTCCCCGGGCGGCTGAGCGGCAGCGCCGGCGACCTCAGCTGGAACCTCACCGAACAGCCCGCGGCGGAACCCCTGTTCACCTTTCCCCGCTGGTCCTGGCGGCGCCCCCTGCTCCCCGCCACCCACATGCTCCCGGCGGCCCGGGCCACCTACGACGGCACGTTCGCCGACCAGGACCGCACGCTCACCCTGCGGGGCGCTCCCGGAGCCTCCGCCCGCATCAACGGCCACGGCAACGCCCGCCGCTGGGCCTGGCTGCACGCCGACCTGGGCGACGGCGGCGTCCTGGAAGTTGTCGCCGCCGTGTCGACCAGACCCGTGCTGCGGCGGCTGCCCCCGCTGGTCTTCCTGCGTCTGAGGCACCGCGGCCGCACCTGGCCGCGCCGGGCGGAGCGCTCCGCGGTCGGCCTGCTCGGCATCGGACGCTTTCGCGCCGACATCGGCCTGCCCCGCTGGACGGTGACCGGCCGCACGCTGCTGCGCCGCGTCCGCGTCGACGTCACCCAGCCCGACGAGCGCACCCTCGCCCTCGACTACCGCGACCCGGACGGAGCCCCGGCGGTGTGCCGCAACAGCGAGAGCGCCGACGCGACGATCCTGCTGGAACGCTGGTGGGGCCGCTGGCGCACCGAGGCCACCTGGACGCTGAAGGGGACCGCGCACGCCGAAGTGGGGGACCGGTGACGGCGCCCGGGCTGGTCGCCGCACTGCTCGCCGACACCGGCGACGAGGAGTGGCCGGGCAGGGTGCCCGGGAGGCTGGAGGCGTTCCTGTCCGCACTGCCCGCGCCCGTGCGGACCGCGGTGCGCGCGGGCACCGGCGTCGTGGACGCCTACGCCGTCCTGCACAGCGGGCGCCGGCTGAACGCCCTGACGCCGGACGAACGGCAGGCGGTGCTCGACTCGCTCGCCGCCCGCCCCCGGCTCCTGCCGGCCCTCGACCTGCTGAAGGTCCCCGTCCTGCTCGCCGCGGCCACCGAGCGCACCCCGGCTCCACCGCCGGCCGCCGCCTTCACCGACCCGCCCCTGGACTGCGTCCCGGCCGGGGACTGGCCCACCCGGGCCCGGGCCGACGCCGTCGTCGTGGGATCGGGCGCCGGCGGCGCGGTCGCAGCCCGCACCCTCGCGCGTGCCGGACTCGACGTCGTCGTCCTCGAGGAGGGCGAGCACCACACCACGGCGTCCTTCGGCGCCCGCGCGCCGCTGGAGCGCTTCACCGACCTGTACCGCGACGGCGGCGCGACCGCGGCCCTGGGCGACCCGCCCCTCCTGCTGCCGGTAGGACGGGCCGTCGGCGGCACCACCGTCGTCAACTCCGGCACCTGCTACCGCACCCCGGACCACGTCATCGACCGCTGGAGCAGCCGGTACGGCTTCCACCTCGCCGACGGACTCCCATCCCGGCTCGACGAGATCGAACGCACGCTGCGCGTGGCCACCCAGCCCCTCGACGTCCTCGGCGTCAACGGTCTGCTGGCACTTGCCGGAGCCGAACGGCTCGGCTGGCGGGCCGGACCGCTGCGCCGCAACGCACCCGGTTGCAAGGGCCTTTGCCAGTGCGTGGTGGGCTGTCCCACCGGCGCGAAGCAGAGCGTCCAGCTGTCCGTGCTGCCCGAGGCGTGCGCCGCGGGAGCGCGCATCGTCACCGGCGCCCGCGTGCTGCGCGTCCTCCTCGACCGCGACGGCCCGGGCGGGCCACGGGCGGCGGGCGTCCGGGCGCGCCGGGCCGACGGCAGCGAACTGGAGATCCTCAGCCCCCTGGTCGTCACGGCCGCGGGCGCCCTGCAGACCCCGGCGCTGCTGCGCCGCTCGGGCCTGGGCCGCCACCCCCGCCTGGGCCGCAACCTCAGCGTGCATCCCGCCACCAGCGTCGCGGGCCGCTTCGCCGAACCGGTCGACTCCTGGACGGGCGTCCTGCAGAGCGTCGGCGTCGAGGAACTGCACGACCAGGGAATCCTGATCGAGGCGACCGCCAGCCCGCCCGGCATGAGCAGCTTCGTGCTGCCCGGCCTGGGACGCTCCCTGCGCCGAGAACTGGAGACCGCCGACCGGCTCGCGGTCCTCGGCGCCATGATCGCGGACCGGCCGTCGGGCCGGGTGCGCGGTCGCGACCGTACGCTCGTGCGCTACCGCCTCGACCCCCGGGACGGCGCCCGGCTGATCACCGCCGTACGCGCCATGGGCCGGCTGCTCTTCGCGGCCGGCGCCCAGGAGGTCCTCACCGGAATCCCGCGCGCACCACGCGCCGACACCCCCGCCGGCCTGGACTCCCTGCTCGACACGGTCACCCCGCGCGATCTGCACTTGTCGGCCTTCCACCCGACCGGCACGGTCGCGGCGGGCGGGGACCCGCAGCGGGCCCCGGCCGACTCCGAGGGGCGGCTGAGGGGCGTGCGCGGCGTCCTCGTGGTGGACGCCTCCGTGCTGCCGGGCTGCCCCGAGGTGAACCCCCAGCTGAGCATCATGGCGGCCGCGCTGGCCGTCACGGAGAACTACCTGGAACGGGAGGTGAGCACGCGGACCAGCACGGCCGCGTGACTGTGCTCGGGGTCCTTGGCGGAGGTCAGCAGCGTCACCGCGCCCTTGTCCGACAACTCCCGGACATGATCGAGGAGTTCGGCGGCCTCGGCGGCCTCCAGCTCCGCCTCGTACCGGCTGCCGAACTCGTCGTAGGAACCCACGCCGGCGTGGTACCAGCGGCGCAGTTCGGTCGACGGGGTCAGGGCCTTGGGCCACTCGTCGACGTGCGCCGCGTCCTTGGACAGGCCGCGCGGCCACAACCGGTCGACCAGGACACGGACGCCGTCGTCCGGCTCGGGCGGTTCGTAGACACGGCGCACACGAACGCTCACTTCGGCCTCTTTCTCCGGTGGCTGCGGGTGATTTCGAGCGTAATCGGGGAGCGCCGGGTGGCCTTGCGTGACTTGGCCGAAAGGAGGAGGAAACCGGGCGGCCCGGCATCTAGCCTGGGGCGGATTTGTCACTCGCCACCCCCCAAGGAGCGCATGTGAGCCAGTCCCGTCCACGGGCCGTCAGACGTACCGTCGTGACCCTGACGGTCCCCGTCGCCGTCGCGGCCCTGCTCGCCGGCGCCGGAACGGCGGTCGCCGACACCGCCGGCACCTCCGGCGTCGGCGACCCGTACTTCCCGCTCGCCGGCAACGGCGGCTACCACGTCGAGCACTACGACCTGACGCTCCGTTACGACACCGGAAGCCGCCACCTGGACGGCACCGCGGTCCTGACCGTCCGTGCCACCCAGCGCCTTTCGCGCTTCGACCTCGACTTCAAGGGGCTGAAGGTCACCGGCCTGACGGTCGACCGCGCGGCGGCCGGCTTCCGTCGCGACGGCCAGGAACTCGTCGTCACCCCGCGCCGAACCCTCCACCCGGGCCAGGAGTTCCGCGTCAAAGTCACCTACGGCGGCGTCCCCAGGAAGGTCACCGACCCCGACGGGTCGGCGGACGGCTGGATCGCCACCGACGACGGCGCCTTCGTCGCCGGGGAGCCGCAGGGCGCGATGACCTGGTTCCCGGCGAACAACCACCCCAAGGACAAGTCGTCCTACGACATCACGATCACCGTCCCCAAGGGCCGCACCGCCGTCTCCAACGGCCGGCTGCTGGGCCGGCGCACCGCGCACGGGCGTACCACGTTCCACTGGCGCCAGAGCGAGCCCATGGCCGCCTACCTGGCCACCGCGACCGTCGGCAGGTTCAAGGTCGAGCAGTACACCACCCGCGACGGCCTCCACGTCTACAACGCCGTCGATCCGCGCGAGGCGGCCGCCGCCGCGCCCGTGCTCAAGCAACTGCCGTCCGTCCTGGAGTGGCAGAGCAAGGTCTTCGGGCCCTACCCGTTCCGCGACGCGGGCTCGATCGTCGACAAGGCGAACGTCGGCTACGCCCTGGAGACCCAGTCGCGTCCCCTCTACGACCGGGCACCCGACCTGGGCACCCTGGTGCACGAGAACGCCCACCAGTGGTTCGGCGACTCCGTGTCCCTGACCTCCTGGAAGGACATCTGGCTCAACGAGGGCTTCGCCACCTATGCCGAGTGGCTCTACAGCGAGCAGCACGGCGCCGCCACCGCCCAGAAGATCTTCGACACCCTCTACGCCCGCCCCGCGAGCGACGGCCTGTGGGCCTTCCCGCCCGGCGACCCCGGCAGCGGCAAGAACATCTTCGGCAACCCCGTCTACGCCCGCGGCGCCATGACCCTCCACGAACTGCGCAAGGCCGTCGGCGACCCGGTGTTCTTCCGCATCCTGCGGGACTGGGCCGGCCGGCACCGGGGCGGCCACGGCACGACGGAGCAGTTCGTGAACCTGGCCCGACAGGAGTCCGGCAAGGACCTGAACAGCCTGTTCCAGACCTGGCTCTACGCCCCGGGCAAGCCGAACAGGGCGTAGTTCCTGACCAGTTCCTTACATGTCTGCGCCAGGATGCGTTCATGATCACGCGCAGACACCATGTCGTCCTGCTCGCCGCGTCCCTCCTGCTGACGGGATGCGGCAGCGGGGCCGTGGCCTCGCAGGGCCACCCCTCCGGCGCCGCCACGCCGAGGACGACATCCCCGGCCATACCGGTCCCCGAGCCGTCGTCCGCGACGACCGCCGAGTCCGCCCCGAGCGGCCTGCCCGGCCTGGGGCCGAAGACACTGGCCGCGATACCCGCCGACGCCCGCCAGGCCGTCGTGGTCACCGGCAAGGGCCGCAACTCCCCGATGTCCACGCTCGTCCTGTACGAACGTACCGCCACCGGCTGGCGAGCCGACGCCAACTGGCCCGCGCACAACGCACTTCGCGGCTGGAGCGACCACCACATGGCCGGTGACCTGCGCTCGCCCATCGGCGTCTATGGCCTCACCGACGCGGGCGGCCTGCGCGCCGACCCCGGCACCCGGCTGCCGTACCACCACTCCTGGGGCTTCACCTCGCCCGGCACAGGGTTCGAGGGGGAGTCGCTCGCGGGCTCCTTCGACTATGTCGTCGCCATCAACTACAACCGCAAGAACGGTACTTCGCCCCTCGACTGGACCCGTCCGCTCGGGGCGAAGCGCGGCGGCGGCGTATGGATCCACGTGGACCACGGCGGCCCCACCCACGGCTGCGTCAGCATCGCCGAGCAGCACATGAAGGAGCTGCTGCGCGCCTTGGACCCCGGCCGCCACCCCGTCGTCGTGATGGGCGACGCCGACGCCCTCGCCCGCTGAGCGCCTAGGATTCCGCCGCGTGTGCGCACATGTGCTGGTCGCCGAGGACGACGAGATGCAGGCCGAACTCATACGCCGTTCCCTGCTGGCCGAGGGACACACGGCCACCGTCGTGCACGACGGTGCGGCGGCGCTGGACGCCGCCCGGCGGCTGAGACCCGACCTGGTCGTCCTGGACCTGATGCTGCCCGTGGTCGACGGCTTCGGGGTGTGCCGTGTGCTGCGCGGCTCCGACCCCGCGGGCGACGGCATCCCGGTGCTGATGCTGACCGCCCGCTCCGAGGAGGACGACGTCCTGCTCGGCCTGGAGCTGGGTGCGGACGACTACATGACCAAGCCCTACAGTCCGCGCGAGCTGATGGCCCGGATCCGCACCGTGCTGCGGCGCAGTGGGCGGACGGTGGGCGTGCGCGAGGACCCGGTGGTCCGCGCGGCCGGCCTCGCCGTCGACCCGGATCGGCACGAGGTGCGCTGTGACGGCGAGCCGGTGGAGTGCACCCCGGCCGAGTTCCAGATCCTGCTGGCCATGGCCGGCGAGCCGGAACGGGTCTTCACCCGGCGGCAGTTGCTGCAGGCCACCCGCGGCTTCGACCGGTCCTCCACCGAGCGGGCCGTCGACGTGCACATCATGAACCTGCGCAAGAAGATCGAGGCCGACCCACGCAGGCCGGTCAGGCTGCTGACCGTGTTCGGGGTGGGCTACAAGCTCAGCGGTGGCCGGCCGTGAAGCGCCGCATACCGCTGCGCAAACGCCTGCTGGTGCGGCTGCTGTTCGCCTCCGCCCTGATCGCGGTCTGCTCCGTGGCGGCCACGACCTGGCTGGCGGTGGAGACCACCACGCGTGCCCTGCGCGAGGAACAGGGCCAGGACCTCGCCGACGACATGAAGATCCTGGCCGAGCTCAGCGGGTACGCCGCCACCCATCCCGACTGGAAGGGTGTGCAGTCCCTCGTCGACCGCCTCGCCACCCGGACGGGGCGGCGCATCGCCCTGACCACCACCGACCGCGTCCCCGTCGCCGACTCGGCGCGCAAGGGCACCGCCCTGCCGCTCGGCGCCGCCGCCACCGTCGACCCCCTGCACACCGACACCTACACCCAGGCCGGCGCACAGCTCAGGGGTGTCGACCCGCGCGCCGTGGGGCCCTACCGGCTCACGGCTCGCGAACGCGCCGAACTGGACGCGCTGACCGGCAAGATCCGCGTCTGCTTCACCAGGTACGGCGTCGACACGAAGATCGTGCACATTCCGAGCGGCCGGGCGGTGCTGCTCGACCCGGACGGCAAGGACGCGTCCCAGTCCCTGCCCGAGGAGTGCGGCTACAGCCAGAACACGCCCGTCCGGACCGAGCGGAAGGCCCTGGACGCGTTGAGCGAGGCCGCCCTCACCTGTCTGCGCGAACACGGCTGGGGAAAGGGCTCACGGCTGTACCTGTTCATCAACCCCACCGGCAGGGACCCGCTGAGCCGCTACGTCATCGGCAAGTTCGCCGGAACGGGCGACGTCAAGGACCTGAAGACCGTACAGGCCTGCACCGACAACGCCCTGCGCGCCCAACTCGACCCGTACGTCGCCCCCGTGGCCGACCTCTACCTGGGCGGCGACGAGACGACCCCGCCCCGCTTCGACATGTCCCCGGCCAACAAGGCCAAGATCGTCGGTGTCGTCGGGCTGGTCCTCGCCGTCACCGTCGCGGTCACGGCCGTCGTCGCCACCCGGCTCGTCCGCCCGCTCAGGGCGCTCACCGCGGCCGCCCAGCAGCCCCCCGAGCTGCACGTGCGGGCCCCGGTGACGACCCGGGACGAGACCGGCATCCTCGCGGAGGCCTTCAACGACCTCACCGAGCGCCGGGAACGCCTGGAGGAGCAGCGCAAGGCCATGGTCAGCGACATCGCGCACGAACTGCGCACCCCGCTCACCAACATCCGCGGCTGGCTGGAGGTCACCCGCGACGGCGTCGTCGACCCCGACCCCGCCCTGCTCGGCTCCCTGCACGAGGAGTCGCTGGTGCTCCAGCGCATCATCGACGATCTGCAGGACCTCGCCGCCGCCGACGCGGGCACCCTGCGCCTGCACCGGGAGCCGGTGCGCGCCGAGGATCTGCTCGACCAGGTCGCCGCCGCCCACCGCGTCGCGGCCGTCGCGGCGGACGTCGAGGTGCGCACCGGCGTGGACGGCGATCCGTGGCTGGACGCCGACCCGGTGCGCATGCGGCAGGCGCTCGGCAACCTGGTCTCCAACGCGCTGCGGCACACCCCGGCCGGCGGCACGGTCGCGGTGGCCGCCCGCCGCGACGGCGACGACGTCGTCTTCACCGTTACGGACACCGGCAGCGGCATCGCGGCCGAGGATCTGCCGCATGTCTTCGAGCGGTTCTGGCGCGCGGAGAAGTCACGCAGCAGGCGCACCGGAGGCAGCGGCCTCGGTCTGCCGATCGTCCGCCACCTGGTCGCCGCGCACGGCGGAACGGTCACGGCACAGAGGGAACCCGGCAGGGGAGCAGCATTCACTCTCCGCCTGCCGGGAACCGAAACGCCCGGGCGCTGACCGCGCCCCTGGTCAGCCGTTGCGCGCGGCCGTGCGCCGACGCCTGCGCTGCAGCGCGCGCCGTTCGTTCTCGCCGGTGCCGCCCCACACACCCAGGATCTCCCCGTGCTCCAGCGCCCATTCGAGGCACTGCTCCTGCACCGGGCAGCGAGCGCACACCGCCTTGGCCTGTGCTGTCTGCATCAACGCGGGGCCGGAGGTGCCGATCGGGAAGAACAGCTCGGGGTCCTCGTTGCGGCACGCGGCCTGGTCTCGCCAGTAGTCCATGAAAAAAAGTCACCTGCGATCGAGTCGTACGTGCCCTCGCGAATGGCTTACTCGCTTTCGGGTCACCTGTCGATGCGCATGTGAAACGAAGGAAGTTGTACGGAATCGGTGTTCATTGCTCGCGGACGCCCCACGGCGAGCCGTACGCCGTGAGCAGATCCAGGAACGGGCGGGCCGGGAAAGCCTCCGGACCGAGGACGCCGGAGCCCGACCAGGCGCCGTCGGCGAGGAGTTCGAGGGCGACCACCGGGTTCACGGCGGTCTGCCAGACGACGGCCTGGCTGCCGTACTCCTTCATGGACCACTGGTTGTCGACCACGTGGTGGATGTACACCTCGCGGGGCGCCCCGTCCTTCGTGCCCCGGACCCAGGTGCCCGCGCAGGTCTTGCCGTGCATCCGCTCGCCGAGCGTCGCCGGGTCGGGCAGGCACGCGGCGACGACGTCCCGGGGCGAGACCGCCACCGGACCGGCCGGGCCGGGCACGGTCACCGGCGTGGTGCTGTCCAGGCCCAGCAGGTGCAGTGTCCTGAGGGTGTCGATGAACTCCTTGCCCAGGCCGTACTTGAAGGTCACGCGACCGGCGTCGACCCAGCGCGGGACGAGCAGGACCTCCTCGTGCTCCACGTTCACGCACTCGACTTCCCCGATGCCCTCGGGGAAGTCGAAGACCTCCGGCTCGCTGAACGGCTCCGTGGTGAACCAGCCGCGCCCGGCCTCGTACACGACCGGCGGGTTGAGGCACTCCTCGATCGTGGTCCAGATGCTGAAGGAGGGGGCGAAGTCGTAGCCGTCGACGGTGAGGTTCGCGCCGTCGCGGACGCCGATCTCCTCGATCTCGTCGAAGAGTTCGTCGGCGGCGTAGCGCGCGAACACGTCCGACAGACCGGGCTCCACGCCCATGCCGACCAGGGCCAGCGCGCCGGCCTTCTCCCACTCCTCGGCCCGGGCGAACTGGTCGTCGCCGAGCTTGACCCCGCACTCGGCGTACGGGCGCTCGGGGTGCGGGTGCGACAGCGACATCGCCATGTCGACATAGGTGGCGTCGGCGGCGCGGGCCGCCCGGAACAGCGGCATCACGAACCGCGGGTCGGTGGCGTTGAGCAGCACGTCACAGGCGTGCCGGCGCAGCAGCTGCGTCACCGCCGTCTCGTCGCTCGCGTCCACCTGGGCCGCGCCGAACCGGTCGTCGCCGACCGCGGCCACGGCCGCCTCGGCGCGCGCCGGGTCGTAGTCGGCCACGATCATCGCGTCGAAGAAGCGGCGGCGGGCCGCGATCCGGGTGATGGCGGTGCCGACGCCGCCGGCGCCCACGAGCAGTACACGCATGACAAGCACTCCCTGTCGATCGGGGTCGAAGTAGGAGGGGCCCCGCCGCAGATACAACGCCCGGCTCTCGCGTAAGGTCAATGGCGTTGGCATAAGAGCGGGAGCGAAGGGGAGCGGCGATGCCCAAGGCCGTGGTGCCCGAGGACAAGCGGCGCCGGCGCCGGCCCACCAAGAGCGGAACCGTGCTGTCCGAGCGGCTGATCGTGGAGACGGCACTGCGGATGCTGCGCGAACACGGCAGCGCGGGCCTGACCGCCCGCCGTCTCGGCCTGGCCCTGGACGCCGACCCGAGCACGCTCTACCGGTACTTCCGCGGCATGGACGACCTCACGCTCGCCATCGGCGACGCCCTCATCGGGCAGGCTCTGGACGGGTGGCGGCCGACGGGGGAGTGGCGGGCGGACCTGCGCGCCGTCGGCCTGCGCATCCACGCCGCCTACGTCGCCCACCCGCAGGCGGCCGTGCTGACCACGAGCCGAGTCACCGGCCGGGCCAACGAACTGGCCGCCGACGAGACCGTCCTGGACATCCTGCGCACCGCGGGCTTCCCGCTCGCCGACACCGTGCGTGTCTACCACGCCTTCATCGACCAGACCCTGGCCTTCGCCGCCCTCGACGCCGCCTCCCTGACCCTGCCGAGCGCCGCGCTGCGCGCCGACGAGAACATGTGGCGCTCCACCTACGCCCGCCTGCCCGCGGCCACCCACCCGCGCATTGCCGAGGCCGCCCGGCTGCTGAGCGCACGGATGGTCGACAGCGCCTATCCGACGGCGCTTGAGATGCTGCTGGACTCTGCCGCCGCGCAGCTGGAGGCGCTGCGGGACGGGATCAGGGGCGCAGGGCCTCCGCGGCCGCGCGGGTGACCGCCTCGGCCACCGTCGCCAGCGCGGGGGAGTCGAGTTTCCATTGCTGCCAGTACAGGGGGACGTCCAGCCGGCGTCCCGGCGCGAAGTTCACGAGGCGGCCGGCGCGCAGCAGCGGCTCGGCCTGCACCTCGGGCACCAGGCCCCAGCCCAGGCCCGCGGCCACCGACTGCGCGAACCCCTCCGAGGTGGGCACGAAGTGCCGTACCCGGCTGGCGCCCTGGGCGGCGGGCCGCAGCCGGCGGACGAAGGCGTCCTGGAGGTCGTCGCTGCGGTCGAAGGCCACCGTGGGCGCGGTGGCGAGCACGTCCGGCAGCGGCCCGTCGAGGTGCTCGCGGGCGAAGCCGGGGTTGGCCACCGGCAGGTAGCGCATCCGGCCGAGGGCGTGCACCGAACATCCCGTGACGGCCTCGGGCGAGGAGGTCACCGCCGCCATCACCATGCCCTCGCGCAGCAGGGAGGCGGTGCGGGTCTCGTCCTCCCGGCGCAGCTCGAAGCAGAGCGGTGGCTCGTGCCGTACCCCGGTGAGCGCCGGCAGCAGCCAGGTCGCCAGTGAGTCGGCGTTCACGGCGATCGACACCAGGGTCGGCTCGCCCGCCCCGCTCATGCCCAGCTCGGCGCGGGCGTCGCGCTCCAGCCTGGCCAGCTGCCGGGCGAACCGCACCACGACCTCGCCGGACTCCGTCGGCCGCACCGGTTTCGTGCGCATCAGCAGCACCCGTCCGGTGCGCTGTTCCAGTGCCTTGACCCGCTGGCTGACCGCGGAGGGCGTCACGTGCAGCGCGGAGGCGGCCGCGTCGAAGGTGCCCTCGTCCACCACGGCCAACAGGGTGCGCACCTGGTCGAGTGGAAGCTCGGTCAGCTCGTTCTTCATGCCTGCTAATGATACGTAAGAATCTTTAGTTGTACGTCCAGAGATCGTTTCCCTAGCGTCGACGTCATGACCAACGCCCTGACCGCCGCGGCCGCAGGATTCGGTACCGGCCTCTCGCTCATCGTCGCCATCGGCGCCCAGAACGCCTTCGTCCTCAGGCAGGGCATCCGCCGGGACGCCGTCCTGGCCGTGGTGGGCATCTGCGCGCTGTCCGACGCCGTTCTGATCGCCCTGGGCGTCGGGGGCGTCGGCGCGGTCGTGGTGGCGTATCCGCAGGCGCTGACCGCGGTCGGCTGGATCGGCGGCGCCTTCCTGCTCTGCTACGGCGCCCTGGCCGCCCGCCGGGTGTTCAGGCCGCAGGGCGCCCTGCGGGCGGAGGGGGAGGCGACGGGCTCCCGCAGGCGCGCCGTGCTCACCTGCCTGGCGCTGACCTGGCTCAACCCGCACGTCTACCTCGACACCGTGTTCCTGCTCGGCTCGATCGCCGCCGACCGTGGCGCGTTGCGCTGGACCTTCGGCCTCGGCGCCGTCCTGGCCAGCCTCTGCTGGTTCGCGGCGCTCGGCTTCGGCGGCCGGCTGCTCGGGCGCGTGCTGGCCAGGCCCTCGGCCTGGCGGGTCCTGGACGGACTGGTCGCCGCGACGATGATCGCCATCGGCGGCATGCTCGTCGTCAGGGCCTGACCGTCCGCCCGTTGAGACCGTGTGTCCCGAACTCCCGTCCGCTGCTGCGATAGTGAACCCCGCACCCGATAGATGTAGCGAGCAACCAGGAAGCCCGTGGACACCAGCGAGAGCAGCACCGAACCGCAGAGTCCGGACCCCGTCGCGGTCGACCCGCCCCGGCGCGGCTGGCGCCGCTGGGCCATGGACACCCGCCCGCTGCGCATCCCGGCCTACCGCCGGCTCTGGTCCTCCACCATCGTCACCGCGGTCGGCAGCCAGCTCACCGCGGTCGCCGTACCGAAGCAGATCTACGACATCACCGGTTCCTCGGCGTGGGTCGGCGCCGCCAGCCTCGCAGGCCTGCTCCCGCTGATCGTGTTCGCGCTGTGGGGCGGCGCCGTCGCCGACAGCATGGACCGCCGCAAGCTGCTGCTGATCACCAACACCGGCATCGCGGTGACCTCACTGCTGTTCTGGCTCCAGGCCGTCACCGGGCTGGAGTCGGTGGCCGTGCTGATGGTGCTGCTGGCGATTCAGCAGGCCTTCTGGGGACTCAACGCCCCCGCCCGCAACGCCTCCATCGCCCGTCTCGTGCCCGAGGGCCAGCTGCCCGCCGCCAACGCGCTCGGCTCGACCGTCATGCAGACCGGACAGGTCGTCGGCCCCCTGCTCGCCGGCGCCCTGATCCCCGTCATCGGCCTGCCGGAGCTGTACCTGATCGACGCGCTCGCGCTGTGCGTCACCGTGTGGGCGGTCTACCGGCTGCCGTCGCTGCCGCCGCTCGCGGGCACCGCGACCCGGCGGGCCGGCGTGCGCGAGATCGCGGAGGGCTTCCGCTACATCTCCCTGCACAAGGTGCTGCTGCTGTCCTTCCTCGCCGACATCATCGCGATGGTCTTCGGCATGCCCCGCGCCCTGTTCCCGCAGCTGGCCGCGGAGACCTACGGCTCCTACGGTGAAGGCCTCGCCCTCGGTCTGCTGTTCGCTTCGATCCCCATCGGCGCCGTGCTCGGCGGGCTGTTCTCCGGCACCTTCTCCCGGGCCCGCCGGCACGGCGTGATGGTCATCGGCGCGGTCGTCGCCTGGGGCCTGGCGATCACCGGCTTCGGACTGAGCGGCAACCTGTGGGTCGCGGCCGCCTGCCTCGCCGTGGCCGGCGTCGCCGACATGGTCTCGATGGTCTTCCGCGGCGCGATCCTGCTGTCCGCCGCCACCGACGAGATGCGGGGCCGTATGCAGGGCGTCTTCACGGTCGTCGTGGCGGGCGGCCCGCGCCTCGCCGACGTCCTGCACGGCACGGCGGGCTCGGCCTTCGGCCCGCGCGCGGCCGTGGCGGGCGGGGGCCTGCTGGTCGTCGCGGTGATGCTGGCCCTGGCCGCCGCGGTGCCGGCCCTGCGCCGCTACCGCGTCTGAGGCACTACAGGGCGCGGCGCCGCTGGGTGGTGTACTGCTCCATGAGCTTGCCGCGCGTCATCTCCAGCCGGTGCGCGAGGATCTCGGCCACGCTGCGTACCAGTACCATCCCCAGCTGCGGATCCTCCTCGCACAGCCGCAGCACCTCCGCCGCGTCGAACTCGTAGGCTCGTACGGGGCTGAACGCCTCGGCGCCGAAGTCCCACTCGTGCGGTGGGAACAGCCATGACCAGCCGAGCAGATCGCCCGAGCCCAGGCTCGCCACGGTCACCCGCTGCAGGGAGTTGACCCGCTGGTCGAGGGAGACCGCGCCGGAGCGGATGACCCAGAACCGGTCGGCCCGGCCCCCGGCCTCGAAGATCCGGGCGTCCTCCGGGAAGGACACCTCCCTGGCGAGTGTCATCAGGCGCTGGCGTTGCGGCGGGGGAAGGGCGGTCAGCAGTTTGATGGCTTTGGTCATGGCGCGGGGCTCCTCGCCGGCCGGGTCCGGTGTCTGCCTATGCCCATTTCAGCCGCTGCGGGCGGCGAGAGCACCTCGGCGGACGGCGGCTTTCCCGCCGATCGGTCCGAGGGCATGAAAAAGCCCTGGCTGGACGGGGGAGGCCAGCCAGGGCCGTAAGCGGTGATGTCGGAGGACGGTACGGTCCACTCCGTCACCACGTATGAATGAACCGTAAACCATTCAAGTGGCTTTCGCGTAGCGGAAACCGGGTCGAGTGACCTGTTTCACTCGGCGGGATCCGCGTCCGCCGCAACCACCCGGATCGTTTTGAGCTCAGGGTCGCTCGGGTCGGGCAGGTTCATACCGGCCTTCATGCCCGTGGTCAGGTAGCGCACGACGGGCTCGGTGAGCCGTTCCCCCGGCAGGATCGCCGGGATGCCCGGGGGGTACGGCGTGATCATCTCGGCCGTGACGCGGCCCGCGGCGGCCGAGACGGGGACGTCCTCCGTCGGGCCGAAGAAGGCGTCCCGGGGCAGCATGGCCTGTGCGAGCCGGAGTTCGGCCGGCTCCGGCACCTCCACGCGCGGGGCTCGCGGCAGGTGGGGCGCGGCCTGCGCGAGATCCTCGAGCGCGGTGAGCAGCTGGGACGTCGTGTCCCGGTCGTCGGCGTGGGTGATCTGGGCGCCGATCCGGCGGTGGTCGGTCAGATGCATGTCCACGTGCCGGTGTTCCCGCAGCCAGTCGGCCGCCTGGAAGCCCGTGATCCCGAGCTCCGTCAGGTCGATGACGCAGGGCAGCGGGTCGAAGTCGTCGGCGAGACCCTGCCGGCAGAAGTCGTCACGGTCGTTGACGTGCATGCCGTCGATCTCCTCGATGGCGGCCCGGACATCGGTCGCCAGCTCCAGCGCCCCGCCCATGAGCTCCCGGCCGTGCAGGGCCATCTGACGTCGCCAGCCGTCCATCCCGGCGTACAGCAGGACCGACGGGCTGGTCGTGCCGAGCAGGTCCGAACGCATCTTCAGCACCTGCGGCTGGACGAGATCGCCCTGCAGATGGAAGACGGAGCCCTGCTCCAGGCCGCTGCCCATCTTGTGGATGCTGGTCACGCAGATGTCGGCGCCCGCGTCCATGGCCCAGGACGGCAGGGCCGGATGGAAGGGCAGATGCGCTCCCCAGGCCTCGTCCACGACCAGCGGCAGGGAGCGACGGTGGCAGACCTCGGCGATCGCGTCCAGCTCGGCGCAGGCGCCGTACGGTGTCGGGCTGGTGACCAGCGCGCCCTTGGCGTCGGGATGGATCTCGAAGGCCTTCTCGTAACTCTCGGC
The DNA here is from genome assembly GCF_006715395.1 of Streptomyces sp. SLBN-31. NCBI lineage: Bacteria > Bacillati > Actinomycetota > Actinomycetes > Kitasatosporales > Streptomycetaceae > Streptomyces > Streptomyces sp. SLBN-31. The sequence goes on along the minus strand of NZ_VFNC01000002.1, from coordinate 628,524 downwards.
GGACGGCGGATGCGCGATGCGCCGCTCGGCGTCCCAACAGGGCTCCACCCAGACCGGCTCGATACCGGACAGGATCAGCCCCGACACCACCGACTTGTGGGCGTCCCGCCCGATCAGCAGCTTCTCGTGCGGACCCGCGACGGCCAGCATGGCCGCCTTGACGGACAGCGAGCTGCCGCAGGTGGTGAAGAACGTGTGGTCGGCGTGCACCGCGTCGGCCATCAGCTCCTCTGCGCGCTCCAGCACCTGCCCACGGGTGAGGCGGTCGTCCAGTCCGCCGGAGGCCAGCAGGTCACCGAGGAACACCGCGTCACCCAGTGCCTCACGCACGGAGGGGTCGGCCCCGCGCGCCTGCTTGTGTCCCGGGGGCGAGAACGCGAGCTGTCCTCGCCGGTGGTAGTCGACCAGGGCTTCCAGTACCGGTGCTCGGTGGTGATCAGCTGTCATGCGCACCGGGTTCCCCCGGCCGGGGGTGCCAATCGGGAGCCCGGCCGGGGGAGGGGCCGGTCAGCCCGGCTCGTCGTGCTTTCCCGGGGTCAGGATCTCGTCCAGCACCCGCACCACCGTCTCGTACGCCAGCGCCCGCACCACGGCGTCGCGGGCCGGGTCGGGGTCGGCCGCCCCGAGGTCCTCCCGCCGGTCCCGCCACACCCGTTCCTCCTGCTGCGCGCAGGCCCGGGCGCGCTGGAGGCGGCGCAGCAGTTCGTCTGAGTCCACGACATCGGTCATTCCGTGCCAGTACCCCTCTCGCGCCCCGGCATGGCCGGTTTCGACGGGCGTGGCCACGAGGTTTGGCCGGGCGTATGCAGGTGAGCCGGAAGAAGAGTCCGCGCATTGCTCACGCAGCGTGAGAAACCCCGCCGCGACGGGACGCGCACCCGCCGCTCCGAAGACGCCCCGGGCCTGCCCGGGCGCGCCGTTCACCGTTCCAGGAGTCCGTTCACTCAGCCCACAGGGAGCCAGGCGATGTGCGAGAGGCACACGACCGAACCAGCCTACGAGCCGTCGGGTGCTCAGGGCTCCGGGCCGACCCGGCTGTGCAGGCCGGCCGAGGCGCGCCGGGCGGTGGAGCGGGCGGTGGCCGAGCGCTGCCGTACGACGCACACCTCGTGCGATCCGCAGGCCCTCGGCGACGCCGTGCTGGTCGCCTCGGAACTGACGTCCAACGCGATCCTGCACGGCGGCGGGGTCACCGACTTCCACGTCGACATCGCCGGTCCCTGTCTGTGCGTGTCGGTGAGCGACCGCAGCGACGAGGTGCCGGTGGCCAGGCCGTCGGTCGACGCGCACGGGCGGTACCGGGTGGGCGGCCGCGGCTGGCCCATCGTGTGCCGGCTGGCCCGTGACGTGCGTGTGTCAGAGCTGCCCGCCGGCGGCAAGCGCATCACTGCCGTGGTGGCTCTGACCTGAGGGAATTCGCGCCGATCACATTTTTTCGAGCGGCGGAGTTTGTTCCTCCGGCGGCAGGGCAGACGGAGTTTCGTGCTTCGGACCGGAGGCGCCCAGCGGGAGCGGTATGCCGCCCCGGGCCCTCGTACCGGTCCGGGCGGCGACGATCCCGCGGTAAGTCCCTGAAACCCCTCGTTCAGGAGCCAATCCGCATGCTCATCGACACGTCGACCAGCCGACCCGGCACGCAGACCCCTCAGACCACCGCCGCGCGGCGCCACGACGACGCCCCCGACACAGCCGAGCTCTTCGCCCGCCTGGCCGTCATGGAGGACGGCCCCGAGCGGGACGCCGTACGCGACGAACTCGTCACCGCATGGCTCCCCATGGCCCACCGGATCGCCGGCCGATTCCGCGACCGCGGTGAGTCGGTCGAGGACCTGCGCCAGGTCGCGGCCCTCGGCCTCGTCAAGGCCATCGACCGCTTCGACCCGGAGCGCGGCGCCTTCGAGAGCTACGCCGTGCCCACCATCACCGGTGAGGTCAAGCGGCACTTCCGGGACCGCATGTGGGCGCTGCGCGTGCCCCGCCGCGTCCAGGAACTGCGCAACAAGGTCCGCGTGGCCCGCCGCGAACTCACCCAGACGCCGGGCAGCCCCGAACCCACTGTCGCGGCCCTCGCCGCCCACACCGGGCTCACCGAGGACGAGATCAACTGCGGCCTGGAAGCCCTCGAGAGCTTCAGCACCCTGTCCCTGGACGCCGAACTCTCCGGCGACGACGACGGCTACAGCCTCGCGGACACCCTGGGCGCGCCCGACGCGTCGTACGACGTCGTGATCGACCGCGAGTCCGCCAAGGAGGGCCTGCGTCGTCTGCCCGAGCGCGAGCGCGCCATCCTCTACATGCGCTTCTTCGAGGACATGACACAAAGCCGGATCGCCGACCAACTCGGCATCTCCCAGATGCACGTCTCCCGCCTCATCAGCCGCAGCTGTGCCCGGGTACGCGCCGAAGCCATGGGCCACAACGGCCGCAAGGGCGGCGGCCGCGGGCCGAGCGCGGCCTGAGCCCATCGGAACCGAGAAGGAGCGAGAGCCATGCTGATCCCTCATCCCGCCCTTTTGCGCAAACTCGTGGACGAGTACGAATCCCTGCTGGCCGAGGAGGCCGAGACCGGCAGCGGCTGGTCGAGTCCACGGGCGCAGGACCTCGCCTACACCCTGTGCGTGACGACCGGCACGCGTGACGTCAGACGGGCCCTGGAAACCGCCCACCGTCTTCTGGCGGCCGAGTCCATGGCACCGCGCCACCGGACGACCGCCGCCCCCAGGGCCGAGTGACCGCACCCCCGTCCCACGGGGCGGGGAGGGCAGCAGGCAATAGCCGCGCCCGCGAGCGAAGGAAGCGCTCGCGGGCGCGGCTGCTGCCTGATCGGCGACCGGACGGGGCGAGCGGGTGGTCGCCCCGCACATTCAGGTCCCGAGGTGCTGGGCGTGCTCGCCCGGCGCCGGGGCATCCGGACGACGGGAGGTACACATGAACGCGAGTACCATGGCGCGCTCCGGCCGCATCGAGGCCGAGCGGACGGCGCGGGGATCGATGACGGAGGGCGCCGCACGGGCGGGGCTCACGGCGAGAGGAGTGATCTATCTACTGGTCGGGGTGATCGCCCTGAAGATCGCCTTCGGCGACACACACCGCCAGGCCGACCGCGGCGGAGCGGTCGCCGAACTGGCCCAGCAGCCCTTCGGCAAGTTCCTGCTGTGGACGCTGGGCCTCGGGCTCGTCGGAATGGCCCTGTGGCGGCTGTCCGAAGCGGTCTTCGGATCGGCGGGCGCCGACGGACGCAAGGCGCACAAGCGGCTGCTCGCGCTGGGCCGCTGCGTCTTCTACTCGTTCGTCGCCTACTCCGTGCTGTCCTTCGCGGCCGGCCCGCACGGCAGCGGCAGCGGTTCCAGCGACGCCCGGTCCCGTGACGTCACCGCGCGGGTCCTGCACTGGCCCGGCGGCCAGTGGATCGTCGGCCTGGCCGGGGCCGGCGTCGTGGTGGCCGGCATATGGGTGGGCGTGCGCGCCATCCGGCGTGACTACCGGCGCAAGCTCAAGCATGCCCAGATGCCCCGATGGGCGAGCCGGCTCGTCGACATCACCGGCGTCGCCGGCGGCACGGCGCGCGGCCTCGTCTTCGCCGTCGCCGGCGGCTTCGCGGTGCGCTCGGCCGTCGACTACCGGCCGGACCGGGCCAAGGGACTCGACGACACCCTGCGCTCCTTCGCCCACACCCCCCTGGGGCCGTGGCTGCTGGTCTGCGTCGCGGCGGGTTTCGTCCTCTTCGGAATCTTCTCCTTCGCACTCGCCCGCTGGCGGCGGGTCTGACGCGCGCGAGACGGGGCACACGCACGAGATGAACGAATCCGAGTTCTCGCCCGAGCACCGGCCCGTCGACATGTACCTCGGCCTCCTGCGCAACCGGATGGACACGGACGACTACCGGCTGCTGCTCGACCTCGTCGAACCCGTCCTGCGGGCCATCGACCACGAGCAGCTGCCCGCGCTGGACTTCGCGCTCGACGGCGAACAGGCCGACGGCCTGCCCCAGGAGGTCCGCGACGAGGCCGCCCTGGTCATCGCCGCGGCGGTCACCGGCAGGCTGGACAACGAGGTCGTCGAGATACAGCTGGAGGAGACCGGCCCGGTCCGGGTGGTCACCGACGCGGACACCGCCTCGGACCCGGCACGGCTCGGCGAGATAGCCGACTTCATCCGGGAACGGCACCGGCAGAACGAGGAACTGCGCGGCATCGCCGAGGTCAGCGGGCTGCCCACCGACTTCTGAGCGGCGCTCACCGCTTCGGCGCCGCCACGGGCACCTTCAGCGGCCGGGCCAGGCCCACCACGGCCTCGTCCAGCCGCTGAAGGTGCCTGAGCACGCGGTCGGTGATCCGCCCGTACCGGGAGACGCCCGGCAGCTCGGACTCCACCAGGGACGCGATGCTCGCGCCCGTCTCGACCTGTGCCGAGGCCCGCTCGTCCGCGGCGCGCGCGGCGATCGCCGCGATGTTGTCCAGGATGCGCTGCCCGGCCCTGCGCAGTCGCGGGTCCGCCGCGATGGAGGGATGGGTGGGCAGCAGCTCGGCCATCGCGGCCAGGGAACGCGCGTGATACGCGCAGGTCTCCAGCAGGGCGACGACGTACCGGGCGGTGTTGCGCCGGGTGCGCAGCGGCGTGACGGGGTGGGTGAGCGGCTGGGTGGCGGCCCGCAGGTCGGCCAGCGCCTGGTCCAGATCCCGCGCCCGGTCCAGCAGATCGTCCGGCGGCCCGCCGCTGAGCTGGTCGATGGCCGCCTCCGCAACCTGGGCGAGCCGGTCCAGCACGGTACCCAGCAGGTCGTTGGTACGGCGGTCGGTGTGCACCGGCAGCACGAACGCGGCGGCGATGATCCCGCAGGCGGCACCGAGCGCCGTCTCCTCCACCCGCAGCACCAGGACCGACAGGCTGTAGGTGTGCAGCAGCGTGTAGAGCACGCCGAGGGCCGCCGTGACGAAGAACGACATCAGCGTGTACGACAGCGGTGCCGTGTAGAACATCGCGAACACGCACAGCAGCACCAGCGCGAACGCCGTCCAGGTGTGGTGGCCCACCAGGCCGGCCAGGAGCAGCCCGGCCACGACGCCGAGCACCGTGCCCAGCAGCCGCCGGTAGCCCTTGACCAGGATCTCGCCCGTCGACGCGGTGTTGATGAACACGATCCAGCAGGTCAGTACCGCCCAGTACCAGCGCTGGGCGGACAGGAACTCGCCGCCGACGATCGCCAGGGACGAGCCCACCGCGACCTGTACGGCGGCCCGGGTGGTCGGGCGCTGCCACCCCGAGGCCGGAGCCTCGGCGGCCTCCTCGCCGGCGTCGATCGCCGCGTCCTCGGCGTCCAGCTCCTCGCGTGAACGGGCCGTCGACGGCGAGTCGTCCGACTCGTCCCGCGCCCCGCCGAGCGCGATCCGCAGCCCCAGCACCGCCCGGGCCGCCTCGCCGACACCCCGGAAGACGTCCTGCACGGCGGGCGAGGCCTTCGGCAGGTTCTCCTCGTCCCGGTAGCCCAGCAGCCGGTTGCGCACCTGCGCCAGACCGGTCCCCGTGTCGGCCGACACCGGACGCAGCACCAGCATGCGCAGCGCCTCGAGGTCCCGGCGAAGTGTGGTGGTCGCCTCCTCCCGCACCGGCAGCAGCCCGCCCTCGGGGACGGGCGCGCCCGGCAGATGCAGGGTGAGGGTGTCGGCCCGCTCGGCGCTGCGCGCGGTCAGCAACAGCAGGCCCAGGCGCTCGGCGGCGATCTCGGCGTCCGCGACGCGGCGCTGCACCAGCCGGGCCACGGCCTCGTCGTCGGTGCCGTCCTCCAGCCGCCCCTGGATCATCATGGCCGTCTCGTGCAGCCGCGCGGTCCCGACGCGGACGTCCGTGAGCGCCCCGTCGATCTCCTCCGGACCGGCGTCGAGCAGCGCCAGCTGCGCGGTCACCAGCTGTGCGAGCCGGGCCCGGAAGGCCTCGCGCAGCCGTGCCAGGATTCCCGCGGGCGTCTCGGGCACGAGTGCGAAACGCACCAGGGCGCTGCTCGCGAACGCCACCGCGACCACCCCGTACAGCTGCGGCAGGGCCGAGACGGTGGCGCCGACGAACAGGGACATGAAGTACACCTGGAAGCCGATCAGGCCGAGCGCGGTGCCGCGGTCGCCGAACCGGCGGGCGTAGACGGCGCAGAAGATCAGCGCGACGAAGACGACGTCGCCGCCCACGCGGGAGTTCAGGACCGCCGCCAGCGTCAGCGAGGCCAGGGCCACCGGAAGGCCCAGCGCCAGGGTCACGGCCTGCCGCGACCGCTGCTTCTCCCTGATGGCGAAGGTGGAGACCATCGCGGCGATGGCCCCGGCCACCAGATGGCGTACGTCGGTCCCCACCAGGCCGAGCACGGCGAGCGTGAGGGCGATGGCCCCCACCGTCCGCAGACCCGCGGCGAGGCGCAGCAGGCCCGGGTCGTTGGCAGCGACGAGATCGCGCAGACGCGCCCGGACCGACCCCACCGCTGCCCTCACGCCGCCGTACTCACTCCCGCTTCACGTCAAGATCCGTATCCAGCATGACACGGCCCGCCGGGAAGGCCGGCGCCCGCCCTCACAGCTGCTCGCGACGCGCCCCCTCGATCTGGGCCCGCACCTGCTCCGGACTCAGGTACGCGTCGGTGTACTCGAAGTCCTTGAGCTTGGCGGGCCTGCGGGCCTGGAAGCCGGTACGGACGAAGTCGTCGCCCGCGATGGCGTTGAGCGTCCAGTTGGTAGCCACGCGGACCTTCGCCACGTTGGTGCGCAGCGCCGCCCAGTGGTAGCCGCGGGCCGCGAACTGGGCGGGCAGACCGTGCAGTTCGATGCCGAGCGGCTTGGCGACGGCGTCCGTGCCGCCGAGGTCGACGACGAGACCGAGGTCCTTGTGGTGGTACGGCTGCATCGGCCGGCCCCGCAGGGTGGCGATGATGTTGTCGGCGACCTGCGGGCCCTGCCGCATGGCGTGTTGTGCGGTGGGCGGGCAGAGCGCGTCGTCGCCCTGGGCGAGGTCGGGCACCGCGGCGGAGTCGCCGAGCGCGAAGACGCCGTCCTCGCCCGGCAGCGTCATCTCCGCGGTGACCGCGAGCCGCCCGCGAATCGTTTCGGCGCCGAGGGTGGCGATGAGCGGGCTGGCGACGACGCCGGCGGTCCAGATCAGGGTCCGCGTGGGCACCACCCGGCCGTCGGTGAAGGTGACCTCCTCGGGACCGGCCTTCTCGATGGAGACGCCCAGGGACACGTCGATGCCCCTGCGCGCCAGGATCTTCTGGGCGCTGCGGCCGAGCTTGTCGCCCAGCTCGGGCATCAGCTTCGGCGCGATGTCGATCAGGTGCCACTTGATCAGCGACGGGTCGATGCGCGGGTAGCGCTTGACGGCGGCGTGCGTGAGCTTCTGCAGACAGGCCGCGGTCTCGGTGCCGGCGTACCCGCCGCCGACGACCACGAACTGCAGCCGGGCGGCCCGCTCGGCCGGGTCCTGGCTGGCGTCGGCCAGATCCAGCTGCGAGATGACGTGGTCGCGGATGTAGGCGGCCTCGGCGAGGGTCTTCATCCCGAAGGCGTTGTCGGTCAGCCCCGGGATGTCGAAGGTGCGGGTGATGCTGCCGGGCGCCAGCACGATGTAGTCGTACGGCTCGTTGACGATCTGGTCGGTGATGGTGCGGATGACACACACCTTCGCCTTCAGGTCGACGCCGATCGCGCCGCCCGGGATGATCCGGGTGCGGTACCGCTTGCTGCGGCGCAGGGAGACGGCGATCGACTGGGGCGTCAGCACCCCGGAGGCGACCTGGGGCAGCAGGGGCAGATAAAGCTGGTAGGCGAAGGGCGTCACCAGGGTGACGTCGGCCTCGTCGGGCGCGAGCTTCCGCTCCAGACGGCGCACGCACTCCACGCCGGCGAAACCTGCGCCGACCACCAGGATCCTGGGTCGTGTCACGGTTCTTCATCCCTCTCTGCGGCTCCAGGCGGTCACTTCCAACGCCCTTCGCCTGCCCTGGATCTCTGCTTGCACCACATCGATCCCACCGTGCCTTGAGCCGTACCGCCAGCCGGGCACGGCAGGCAGACGAACGCGTCGGGGTCAACCCTGCCCCCGCGGGGGCGGAAACGCACCGGGTGAAAAGTGAAGGAAATGGCCGGACCGCGTCTAGACGAAGCCCTCCGTGGTGTGACACAGCAGCAGGCACACGTCGTCGTCGCGCTCGGAGTCGACGAGCAGGGGGTCGAGGACGCGGTCGGCCGAGCCGTCCAGATCCCGCTCGAGCTCGTCCGGCCGGAAGCCGCCGAGCGACGCCGCCAGGCGCGCTATGCCCGGATCGATCCCCGCCGCCCGGCGTTCGACCAGCCCGTCCGTGTAGAGCGCCAGTGTTGACCCGGGCGGGAGGTCCACCGTGTGGTCGTCGATCCGCTGGTGCAACGGGATGCCCAGCATGGCGCCCGGTTTGGCGTCCAGCGTGTGCACCTGTCCGTCGGGGGTGCGCAGCAGCGGCGGCGGGTGGCCGGCGGCGGCCCAGGTGAGGGTGGGCCGGCCGGGCTGGAAGCGGGCGATGACGGCGGTGGCGTACAGGTCGGGCTGGAGATGGTGCAGGAACGTGTGCAGCCGGGTCAGCAGGGTGCCGGGGCTGCCGCCGTCCACGGCGTACGCCCGCAGGGCGGTGCGCAGTTGGCTCATCATCACGGCCGCGTGCAGTCCGTGCCCGGTGACGTCCCCTATGACGGCGATCAGCGAGCCGTCGGGCTGCCGGAAGGCGTCGTACCAGTCGCCGCCGATGTTCAGCCCGTGGGTGGCCGGCAGATAGCGGGCGGCCAGATGGAGGCCCGGTGTGGCGGGCAGGTCCGTGAGCAGGGCCCGCTGGAGCGTCTCGGCGATGTCCCGGTTGCGTTCGAAGCGCCGGGCGTTGTCGATCGCGATGCTGGCGCGCCGGGCGAACTCGATGAGCATGACCGCGTCGTCCGGTTCCCAGCGGTCGCCGGGCGGTGCCAGGGTCAGCACACCGAGCGGCGCCCTGCGGGTGGGCAACGGCAGGCACAGCAGGGGCCGTTCGGGGTCGAGTGCCGAGGGTGGCTGGTCGTCGACGCCGGGCAGGTGGCCCGGCTCGCGGGCGGCGTACTGGGGGCGGCCGGTGCGCGCCGCCAGGACGGCGACGGCGGGGCGCGGCCCCGGGGGGCGCCGGTCGTCGTCGCCGTCGAAGAGCCAGACGTCGACGCTGCGGGCGTACTCCGGCACGAGCAGTTCCGGAAGGCGGCGCACGATCTCTTCGTGGTTGAGGGAGGAGGTCAGGGCGGCGCTGGCATCGGCCAGGAAGGTCAGGCGCCGACGGGCGCTCTCGGCCTCCTGACGGGCCCTGCGCTCGGCGGCGAAGGCCTTCTGCTGGGCCTGGCCGGCGGCGTCCAGCTCCGCGTGCAGGGCCAGCACACCCTGGTTGGTCTGGTGCAGTTCCTCCCGGTGGAAGGCGACCAGCTGCTCCTGCTCGGTGAGCTTCTCCAACAGCAGCGCAGTGTCCTCGTCGGCGACCATCAGGGACTCGGCCAGATCCGCCGGGGAGCCGGCCGCGACATCGTCGTCCGCGACCGGCTGCGCGGCGCAGGCGACGGCCGTCCGCCACGGCGGATGCTCGGCGGGATCCGAGGAGGTGACGGTGACGTGCAGCTGCGCCTGCTCGGCGGGGACGGCGGTGACGCAGAGCGTGAGCCGCCAGGAGCCGCCCTTGGCCAGGCACTGCCGCAGCCGCGCGCTGAGCGCCGTCGTCAGACGGGTGCGTTCGAGCGCGGTCAGACCGTACGCCGAGGCCAGGCGGGCGGTGGCGATGCGAGCCTGGGCCGCGTCGGTGACGGTGTCGATCCGCCAGGTGCGCTTCATCGGCCCTCCTGCGGTGCCGGCGACAGGACGGCCACGGCTGTGTCGTCGCGGGGCGGCCGGGCGGCGCTGCCGCTGTCGCGGAGGGTGACCGCGGCCATGACGGCCGGGTCGGCCGCCAGCAGATCCGGTGCGGACGGCGGTGTGCGGCGGCCGGGGAGGCCGTCGCTGTGCAGGAGCAGAACCCGGTCGCCGCCCCAGCGCCGCGACTGGTCCGTGAGGGTCCTGGGCCGGTGGACGCCGACGATCCCGGGGCGGGACAGCAGGCAGTGCCAGGCACCGTCCTCCCACAGCCAGGCGCTCGCGTTCCCGAGCCCGGCGAAACGGAGCGTCGCGGAGGCGGTGTCGACCTGGGCCACGGCCACGGCCGCGCCCCTGGTGCCGCGCAGGGCCGTATCGAGCCGGCCCAGGCATTCCGCCGGAGGCAGGTGGGCCGATCCCCGCAGCGCCTCGACCGCGGCCGTGGAGGCGTGGGCGGCCTGGGGACCGTGTCCCAGGCCGTCGGCCAGCATCAAGGTCACCCGGTCACCGGACCGGACGCAGGTCCAGGCGTCGCCGGAGTGCTCGGCCCCGCCGAAGGGAAGGTTCACACCACCGGCCCGTACCCGGCGGTCAGCGGGCGCGGCATCGCGCGTGCCGGGACCGACCTGGGCCAGCGCCACCGTGCCCCGGCCCGGTTCGCTGTGCACGGCGAAGGTGTCGGCGACGCGCCTGCAGGTGCCCAGACCCGCGCCCAGCGACCTGGCCGTCGTGAAGCCGTCGCCGAGGGCGGCAGGCACGTCGGCGATACCGGGGCCGTGGTCCAGCGCCGCGATCTGCACGAAGCGGGTCTGGTCGCCGCCCTCCACGGGGGCCGGGGTAGGGACGACGTCGAGGAGCAGCCGTCCCGCCTCGGCGTGCTTGAGCAGGTTGGTGGCCAGCTCCGTGGCCACCAGCGCGGCGTCCGCCGTCCGGGCCTCGTCGAGTCCGGCCGCGGCCGCGGCCTCCTCGACGGCCAGCCGGGCGTCGCGCAGCCGGGTGGGGTCGTGGACCGGCACGTCCCATGCGCGCGCCATCACAGGCCTCCGTAGGGACGGAGCGGTGGGGTGACCCAGGAGACGACCGTGACCTTGGTGCCCGACCCCGGGGTGCTGTCGACGGCGAACTCGTGCACCAGGCGCCGTGCGCCGCCCAGCCCCATGCCCAGGCCGCCGCCGGAGGTGTAACCGTCGGCAAGGGCCCGTTCCAGGTCGGCGATGCCGGGCCCTTCGTCGGAGAAGACCAGTCGGAGGCCGCGTGCCTGTCCGCGCGTCACCGCCGCCGATTCCATACGGCCGCCCCCGCCGTGCACGAGCGTGTTGCGGGCCAGCTCACTGGCGGCGGTGACCAGCTTGGTCTGCGCCACGAGACCGAAGCCGAGCTGAGCGGCGGCCTGTCGTACATGCTGGCGGACCCAGGCCAGATCCATCTCCGACTGGATCGGCAGACTCGCCTCGACGGCCGTGGACGAGGGCATCAACCGTGCTCCTGGGGCAACCTGCCGCGGCCGGCCGCCGGGTCGTGGTGCGTCAGCAGTTCCATGGCAGCCTCGGTGGTGAGAGCCGTGCGCAGCCCCGGCAGCGTCAGGCCCAGCTCCACCAGGGTGATCGCGACCGCCGGCCGCATGCCCGCCACCACCGTCCGGGCGGCCAGCAGCGAGGCGTTGGCCGCGATCTCGGCCAGCACACGGCCGAGGAAGGAGTCGACGATCTCGACGCCGGAGATGTCGATCACCACTCCGGTCACCCCACTGCTCGCGACGGCCTCACAGATGTCCTGCTGGAGCCGCTGCGCGTCACTGTCGTGCAGATCGCCCTGGAGGGTGACCAGGAGGACCTCGCCCAGGCGGAGTACCGGCACATGGCTCGCGACGCCGTGCTGGAGTCGGTCGCTCATCGCGCCCCCGCACCGCCGGACGCCGGTGCGACGATGCCCACGCCCAGCTCGTGCAGCGCGTAGGCCAGCGCGTCGGCGAGGCTGGCCCGGGTGACCACCGTGCCGAGGTCCAGGCCGAGATGGACGATGGTCTGCGCGATCGCCGGGCGGATGCCCGACACGACGCACTCCGCGCCCATCAGGCGGGCGGCCGCCACCGTCTTCATCAGGTGCTGGGCGACCAGCGAGTCCACCGTCGGCACACCGGTGATGTCGAGGATCGCGAAACGCGCGTGCTGCTCGACGATGGCCTCCAGCAACGTCTCCATCACCACCTGGCTGCGCGCGCTGTCGAGCGTCCCGATCAGGGGAACCGCCACGACGCCGTCCCACAGCCTGATCACCGGGGTGGCCACCTCCAGCAGCTGGAGCTGCTGCCGCTCTATCAGCGCCTGTCCCTCGGACAGTGCCGTGTCCAGCACGACCAGCCGCAGCGTCCCCATCAGGACCGTCAGCTCGGTGGCGTACTCCCGGACCTCGTCGGCGGGCAGGTCCGCGCACTCCTCGACGAGCAGACTCGCCACAGGCGGGCGCAGCGCCTCCACCTCGCCCGAGACCTGCGCCATGGAGGCCCCGGCGCGCGACCGCGCGGCCGCCATACGGGCCAGCTGTTCCCGTACGACGACGAAGCCGGAGGCGTCCGTGTCGTGCACGCGCTCCGACTCGGCCACCCGGGCCAGCGCTTCGGCGACCGCCCGGGCCGCCTCCACGGCCTCGTCCCGCGAGACCGTGAACACGCTGCGGAACAGGGGTTCGTCGGCCCAGCGCTGGGCGATGCGTTCGCGATGGCGGTACAGGAATTCCCCTACCTGCCGAGCCGGCGTTCCCTGACATACCGCCGCTTGGTGTTCCGGCACCTGCTCTCTCCTCTTTCCGAGTCGTCCGCGTTGCGTGGACCGGGGTGGCCGCCGAACGGCCGGGGCGACGCAAACCATTGCCGGGCGACAACTGTAACGAGACCGTGTCGTTACTTGAGCCCCGGGGCTCACGCGCCCGTCGGCTGCTTGCCGAACCAGTCCAGACAGACCACCAGTGCGTCGTCGTCCGGTTCCGGGCGGCCGCGATGGCCGCTGAGCTCCCGCAGAACCGCGGCCGGCACATCGGCGGCCGGCAGCAGCCGGGTGGCCGTGAAGGCGCGGGCCAGGGCGCGTTCTCCGTACTGCTCACCGCCCGGAGCGGCGACCGCGTGCACCCCGTCGCTGACGAACAGCAGACGGTCGCCCGGCCGCAGCCGGAACTCCTGCGCCGTGTAGTCGGTTCCCTCGAACATGCCGAGCGGGAGCTGCGCGTCGAGGGACACGGGCGTCACCGCGCCGTCCCGCAGCCGCAGCATCCGCGGCGATCCCGCGTCGACCACCCGCACGCGGCCGGAGGACAGTTCGAGATCGACCAGCAGGACGGACAGGTGCGCCTCGCCGCGGTACTGGGCGTACACGGCCTGGTCGGCGAGGGCGGCCTGGTCGGCGATGGGGATGCCGGCCCGGCGCGCGTTGCGCAGGGCGTTGATCCCGAGGCTGGTCAGCAGCGAGGCGTCCATGCCCTCGCCCATGCCGTCGGTGACGTACAGCAGCAGCCGGTCGGCCGACACCGTCCAGTCGAAGTTGTCGCCGAAGATCGCGTAGGCGGGCTCCAGCTGGGCGCCGAGGGCGTACTCCGGACCGGCCGAGGACCGGGCCGGAAGCAACTGCCACTGCATCTCCGCGGCGAGTGTGAGCCGCTCCCGGCGCCGGGCCTGCCGGTAGACGTCGGTGTCACGTTCGGCCACCGAGACCTCGTGTCCCAGGATCTGGGCCAGCTCGACCAGTTCGGCCATGTCGGCCTCGGGCCGTGCGCTGGGCGGCAGTGTGACGCTGAGCACGCCCAGCCGGTCCCCGCGCACGGTGACGGGCAGGTGCATCCACGCCCGGCCGTCGTCGTCCTCCAGCACGAAGGGCTGCTGTGCCCCGAACGCGCGTCCCGCCGCGCTGCCGTGCACGGGCACCGCCTGCGCGGGATCCGCCGTCGCGGAGACGGGCTGCAACACCTTCAGCCCGTAGTCCACGATGAGGAAGTCCGCGCTCTCGGCGCCGTACGGACCGCACAGCACCTCGCGGACGGTTGCCGCCAGTAAGTGCGGAGCGGCGGTGCGCAGGGCGCGACCGGCGGCCTGGAGTCTGTTCACGTCGTCGGTCATGCCGTTCCGTGCGAGGGCGAGCCGCCGCGGCCGTACGGACGCGACGCGGTCACCCGTGCCTTGTGGACCGCTCCCGGTCCCTTGCGCCGCGCACCTGGGTGGGCTGACAGCGACGGGCAAGCCTGAGAAGGTGTGCGGGTGACGATCTCGCACCCGCGCCCGGAGCCCCAGGAGGTGGCGCGTGTGACCTCCGAGGCTGCCGAACTTCTGGAGGTCCTGTGGGGCCGGGCCTCGACGGCACCGGTCTCCGCCTCCCAACTGCGTGTCCTGTTCATCCTGGAGCACAACGAAGGCATCAACCTGCGTACGCTCGCGGACGCGCTGGGCTCGACCCCGCCGTCGACCAGTCGGCTGTGCGACCGGCTGCAGGCCGTGGGGTTCGTCGAGCGCAGGGCGGCCACCGCCAGCCGGCGGGAACTGGAGCTGTACCTCAGCCGCCGCGGCCGGGCCTTCCTGACCGGCCTGCGGGTCCGCCGCGAGAGCGCACTGCAGTCCGTTCTCGAACAGATGCCGACCGCCCAGCGGTCCGCCCTGCTGAAGGGGCTGGAGGCCTTCTGCGCCGCCGCGGCGGCGCAGATCCACGACGACGGCGAGTCCGCCGCCGTCACCGCCTGACCCCTTCTCATCCCCACCTCTCCCGCCCACGTGCGAGCTCACTCTCTTGCCTGCACCCATAGTTGTCAAACGGCAACAGTTGGTCAGGACTGCGGCTGGTCGACCAGGGCAAGGGCCTCCTCCGTGCTCTCCGACACGGGGACCGTGATGCTGACTCCGGTGAGGTCGAGAATCCGCCGCACGGCGGGCGTGGGCGAGATGATGTGCACACTGCCGGGCAGTTCCCGGGCCTCCTGGTAGACGCGGAGGATGATGTTCATCCCGGACGAGTCCATGAACGGCACCTCCGAGAGATCGAGCAGGAAATGCCGGCGGCCGTGATGCAGCTGGTTGGCGAGATGGTGCTGGAACTCGGTCGCGGTGTCGGCGTCCAAGTAACCCTGCACCGTGATCAGGGCCACATCCTCACGGGGCAGGCTGACCTCGACGGACAGGGGATTCTGGGCAACGGACACGTCTACCTCCAACAACAGCGCGTACTACGGCGACCAGTGTGCACCGCGCAACCGCGATTACCCCTGAATGCCCACGTCATGCCTCGCATCTCACTGAGCCCCGGCGGTCGCACCGCCACCCTGACCGTGGACAGCGATATCGACGAGCGGGCGCGGCCCGCCATCGAGAGCGCCGCGGCCCGGCTGCCGCTCACTGTGCGGTATCTCACCCTCGACCTCGCCCGCGTCGACTTCGTCGACTCGGCGCTGCTCCACCTCCTGCGCACCGTCGACCACTCCGTCACCGGACGCGGCGGACTGCTGCGGATCGCGGGCCTGCGGCCCCAGCCGTCGAGGCTGCTCGCACTCGCCGCCGACCTGTGGCCCGAGGTCCGCTGGGAGGCCTACGGGGCCACCGCCGGCTCGAACTGATCCCGCGTCGGGATGTCGCCGACCGCACGCTCGTCCCCTTCCGGGTGGTTTCCCGGTGGCCCCTTGCCGTCACGGCGTCACTCGGGAGAGAGTTGTCGGAAGGAAACAATCCTCGGCCCGGAAGGCGGTGGGCGCGCACCGCGTGCCTTGTTTGTGGACACATCCCAGCACTCTCTCGTCGGTCCACTCGATGCCCCCACGGAGGGGGCCTGGGGCTCCGCGCCCTATCCCGTGCTCGTCGCCGACATCCAGGGCGGTGTAGTCGGCCTGAATCCGGCCGCCGCCGTTCTGCTGCCGACGGCCGCCGTCGGATCGCGCCTCGCGGACGTCGCGCCGGCCTGGATCGCCAGCGCCCACGAGCAGCTGACCCCCGGTCCGGCCACCGCGGACGACGCCGCCGGCTCGGCGGCGCACGGCTGCCTCGGCGACCGCGTCTTCCAGGGCCGCCCCAGCCGTACGGACGACGGCAATGTGATGTGGTGGCTCGTCGACGACACCGACCGCCGCAAGGCCGAGGTCAGCCTCGACGAGGAGCGCAGGCGCACCTCGTTCCTGGCCGCCGCCTCCAGCGCACTGCTCGCCTCACTGAACCTCGAACGGTGCATGGAGGTCACCGCCTCCCTCGCCGCCGAGCACCTCGCGGACGCGGCGGTCGTGGTGGCCCCGGCCAGGGGCGGCCGGTTCCCCGTCACCCACTGCGGTGCCGACGGCCAGGTCGTCCACCGGCTGGTGGAGGCCGAGCCGGCCGGCGTCCCCGGGCTGGGCGAAGCCCTCCGCGGCTTCCCCCCGGTGCCCTCGCGCTGGATAGACCCCGCCGGCATCGCCTCCTGGCTGGTGCCCGAGGACCTGCCCGGCGTCGGCTCGGCCGTGGTGACCCCCCTGCCGGGACACGGCGTGCCGGCGGGCGCGCTGATCCTCCTGCGCGCCGGCGACCGGCAGGCGTTCTCCGAGAGCGAGGAGATCTTCGCCCGGCTGTTCGCGGCCCGGGCCGGAGCGGCGATGTCGGCGGCCCGCATGTACGCGGAACAGGCGGCCATCACCAGCACCCTGATGCGCGACCTGCTCCCGCCCACGCTCAGAGCCGTGCACGGCGTCGAGTACGCGGGGGCCTACCGGCCGTCCGCGGAGAGCGACCGGGTGGGCGGCGACTTCTACGACGTCCACCCCGGCACGGACGCCGACCGGGAGACCATGGTCGTGCTGGGCGACGTGTGCGGCAAGGGTCTGGAAGCAGCCGTACTGACGGGGAAGATCCGCAACACCCTGCAGGCCCTGCTGCCGCTCGCCGGTGACCACCAGCGGCTGCTGGAGCTCCTCAACGGCGCCCTGATCAACTCCCATCACACCCGGTTCGCCACCCTGCTGCTGGCCTCCGTGCGCCGCCTCGGGCGGACGGTGCACCTGCGGGTCACCAGCGGCGGCCACCCGCCGCCGCTGGTCGTCCGCGCCGACGGCCGGGTGGAGCGCGTGGACACACGCGGCTCACTGGTGGGCGTCTTCTGGAACATCGCCTCGACCACCGCACACGTCGAACTCGCCCCTGGGGAGACCTGCCTGCTGTTCACGGACGGGGTGACCGAGGCCCGGGGCGGGCCGCTCGGCGACGAGATGTTCGGCCCCGAGCGGGTCGAGGACGCGCTCGCCCACTGCGCGGGCATGCCCGCCGAAGCCGTGGTCGACCACGTGCGGATGCTGGCCGAGCAGTGGGTCGGTCACGGCACGCACGACGACATGGCCCTGGTGACCGTGACCGCTCCCCGCCACGCCCACCTCAGCGCCGTGGATGGCCACACCCGGGGAAGGTTCACGGCATGACCGCCGCGAACGCCACCCACCCCGGCCTCACCGCCGTCCGCGACCGGCTGTGGACGGCGGTCCGGGCCGGCGACGAGTACGAGGCCTGCGCCGTCGTCGTCGGCGCCGTCGAGTCCGGCCTGGACCCCGAAACGGCACTGCTGGACGTGATCGGCGCGGTCCAGCTGCGCGTGGGCACGGAATGGGCGGCGAACCGGCTCACGGTGGCGCAGGAACACGCGGCCACGGCCATCCACGAACGGGTCGTGGCGGCCCTCGCCCACGACCCCGAGCACCGCGGCCCCGCCCCCAGCCGGTCCCGGATCACCGTGGCCTGCGTGGACGGGGAGTGGCACGCCCTGCCGGCCAGGCTGCTGGCCGAGGTGCTGCGCCGGCGCGGCTGGCAGGTCGACTTCCTCGGCGCGCACGTGCCCACACCCCACCTGATCGCCCATCTGCACCAGACGGGCGCCCGGGTCGTGGCCCTGTCCGCCACGCTCTCCCCCCACCTGCCCACGGCACACGCGGCGATCACGGCCTGCCAGGCGGTCGGGGTACCCGTGTTCGCGGGCGGCGCGGCCTTCGGGACCGACGGGCGCTACGCCCGTGCCCTGGGCGCCGACGCCTGGGCACCGCACGCCCGCGAGGCGGCCCGCGTCCTCGACCGGGGACTCGCCCGGCCCGAGCCCCTGGCCATCCGGCAGACCGTCGACGACCTGCCCCACCTGACCGACCAGGAGTACACCATGGTGGTCGGCACCCGGCGGGAGCTGCTCAAGGAGGCCCTCGTCGAGCTGGAGGACCGCTTCCCGCCGATGCGCGCCTACAGCGACCGGCAGCGGCAGCGCACGGCCGAGGACATCGGCCACATCCTCGACCATCTCGCGGCGGCCCTGTACGTGGCCGACGAGGACCTCTTCATCGACTTCATCGCCTGGACGGCCGACGTCCTGACCGCCCGAGACGTGCCCGCCCACTCGCTGGACCCGGCACTCGAGGTGCTCGGCCTCCGGCTGAGGGACTTTCCCCGCGCCACCCGCATTCTCCGAGCGGCACGGGACACCCTTGCCAGACACCTGCCGGCACCGAGGAAGCCAGGAGACGGACAGCACGTATGACGAACCCTCACCCACCGCTGTTCGGCCTCGAGGTCGACCAGGGACCGGACGGCGTGGTGGTGCGCGTCGAAGGCGACCTCGACTACGAGACGCACCGAGAACTCGTGGACACGGTCACGCCGTTGCTAGCCCCCGGCGATCCCGCGCGGCACCGCCCCGCCGGCGTGGTGCGACTGGACTTCGCCGGCCTGCACTGCGTCGACTCCTCCGGCCTCTCGGCCCTGCTGCTGCTTCGGCGCCGCGCCGACGAGGCGGGTGTCCGTCTGGTCCTGGAGGCGCGGCCCGTCGCCCTGGAGCGAGTCCTTGTGATGACCGGCACGCACGGCCATCTCACCGCCCACGAGCAGGACTCCGACGGCCAGGGGCGGCCGGGGACGGGCTGAGTCCGGCGCCGCCGGGAAGTCGTGCCGAATGCGATCGGGCGAGCCGGGTAACTGCTGCTGTGAAGCGAGCGGCAGAGATTCCTCGCCGGTTCGGAAGGAGCAGCGTGAGCGGGAGGGGACGTCGTATGTCCGACGATGAGAGTCCTGCCGTCGTCCAGCACCGCGTACGAGAGGGAGAGCGGGACGTCACCGTCGTGAGTGTGCACGGTGACGTCGACGTCGACAGCGCCCCACGGCTCGCGGAGGCGCTGCACGCGGCGGAGCGGGCATCGTCCGCGCGTACGGTCGTCGACCTCTCGGCCACCGGGTTCGCCGACTCCGCCATCCTGCACGTACTGCTGGAGGCACAGCAGGCTCACCTGGCGCGCGGCAGGCCGCTGGTGGTGGCGGGACCGTTGAACGAAAGCATCGAAAGGCTGTTTGAAGTGACAGGCACCGCGAGGTTCTTCGTCCTCGCCCCGGACGTCCGGTCCGCTGTGGAGACGCCCTGGGCAGTGACGGAGCGGTGAGCCGGCCCGACCAGACGGCCGAGGGGAACGGCGGCATGCCGGGCGGGACCCTTGCCGTGCCGCACGTGACGACCGCGGCCGCGGCACGCGAGTACGCCCGCTCGGTGGTGCGGCGGCAGTGGGACACGGCATCGCGCACGGCACGGGAAGAGGACGTCATCGACCTGCTCCTCGTCGTGTCCGAGCTGGTCACCAACGCCATCCGGCACGGCGGCGGACTGGCGGCCTTCGAGGTCGCCGCCACCGCCGAGGGGATCCGGCTCGCCGTGCACGACAACAGCGACGACATCCCGGACGTCGCCTACGGTTCCGGAGCCCTGCCGGTGAGCCACCACGGACACGGCTACGGCTGGCCGCTCATCATCCGCCTGGCGCGCGAGATCGTCATCGACCGGCGCGGCGGGGGAGGCAAGACGATCAGTCTGCTGGTGCCCCTGCGCGCCCTGCGTTAAGGCCCTCACCAGGGCAGGAAGACGTGGATGTCCTTCCCGGCGTCGTTGGTGACGACGCTGACCTGGCTGCACAGCGCATGCACCAGGTGCCAGCCGACCCCACCGCTTCCGTCCCGGTGGAAGGGGCGCGGGGCCGGGGGAGTGCTGCTGGTGTCGTGGACGACGAGGTGCACCCCGTCGAAGGTCGGGCGCAGCCGGATCTCGATGGGCCCGGGCGCGTACTGGACCGCGTTGGCCGTGAGTTCCGTGACGACCAGCAGTATGTCGTCCCAGTGCTCCGGCGCGGTCGGTGGCGTCACCTGGGCGAGATCGTCGAGGAACTGCTCCGCGTCGAGACGGGCGTCCGTCACATTGTGGAGCTCGCCCGGGTAGCGTGCGACCCGCTCCGGCATGTTGCCGGAGACCGGACTTCCGTGCCAACGGTGATCGGTTGCCATCTCGCCTTCCCGCTCGGCGGTCACGTCACTGCCCCGCCCCTGTGTCCCTGTCGTTTCCTGGTTCCCGAGTGCGCGACGGCTACGCGTACGCGTACCGAAACCGGCGGCCGTGACGAACACCGTACGTCACAGCCGCTCATCGGAACACGTTGTCGGCCTCGTCCCAGTTCGACAGCTCGTCCGGCACGGTCTGCCGCCCGGGTCGCGAGCGGGCCTGGTACATGGCGTCGATCTCGAAGGCGTAGTGCCGCACGATCGCGTCCCTGCGCAACTTCATGGAGGGGGTCATCAGCCCGTTGGCCATGTCGAACTGGTCCGGCAGCACCCGGAAGACCCGGATCGACTCCGAGCGCGAGACGGCACTGTTGGCGGCGGCCACGGCCCGCCCGATCTCCTCCCGCAGCGCGTTCTCCTCGCGGGCCTGGTGGCTCGGCATGTCGCTCTGCAGCGACAGAGAGCCCCGCCAGTACGCCAGGAACTTCGGGTCCAGGGTGATCAGCGCCCCCACGCAGGGCCGGTTGTCACCGACGACGACGGCCTGGTGGATCAGCGGATGCATCCGCAGCCGCTGCTCCAGGGCGGCCGGCGCGACGTTCTTGCCGCTGCTGGTGACGATGATGTCCTTCTTGCGGCCGGTGATCGTCAGATAACCCTCCGAGTCGAGGCGCCCGAGGTCCCCGGTGGCCAGCCAGCCGCCGCGCAGCACCGACCGGGTCGCCGCCTCGGCGTTGATGTAGCCCTGGAACACCGACGGCCCGCGCACCAGGATCTCGCCGTCGTCGGCGACGATGATGTCGGTGCCCGGCAGGGCCTGCCCGACGGTCCCCGACATCTCCCGGCCCAGCGGCTGCGCGGTTACGCCACCGGCGGCCTCGGTGAGGCCGTACCCGTCGTTGACGTAGATGCCGATGCCCTCGTAGAAGAGGGAGAGTTCCCGGCTGAGGGAGGAGCCGCCGGACGTGGCCCGCTGCACCCGCCCGCCCAGTGCGGCGCGCAGCTTGCGGTACACCGTCCGCTCGAACAGGGCGTGCTGCAGCCGCAGGTCGAACCCCGGACCGGAACCGCCGCCCAGCCGCTGGCGCTCCAGCGCCGCGGCGAAGTCCCGTGCCGTGTCCGCGGCCCGCTCGAACAGCGCCCCGCGGCCGGCCTCCTGGGCGGCCCGCAGGAAGTTCTTGTAGATCTTCTCCAGCAGGGAGGGCACGGCGCAGAGATACGAGGGCCGGAAGCTGCGCAGCGACGCGGCCAGGGCCTCCTCGCTCATGTCCGGCTCGTGCGCCATGACCATGCCGCCGCGCACGCACAGCGTCTGCACCAGCAGGCCGTAGACGTGGGAGAAGGGCAGGAAGGCCAGGACCGACGCCTGTCGTTCGCCCGGCGGGATCACGGTGTGGCCCCAGCCGTTCAGCAGCGTGTCGCAGGCGCTCGCCAGGTTGCGGTGGCTCAGCGCGCAGCCCAGCGCCCGTCCCGTGGTGCCGGAGGTGTAGCTGATGGCCGCCGCGGAGTCCGGCAGCACGATGCGGCGCAGTGACTCGACCGTGGCCAGCGGGATGAGCCGGCCCCGCTCGACCAGGTCGTCCATGGCCCCGGCGTCCAGCTGCCAGACATGGCGCAGCCGCGGCAGCGCACCGCACACCGAACCGACGGTCATCACCGCCTGCTCGTCCTCCACCACCACGGCCACGCAGCCTGCGTCCCGGAGGACCCACTCCACCTGCTCGCGCGAGGAGGTCGGATACAACGGCACGACCTCGGCGCCCACCGCCCACAGCGCGTGACTGAGCACCGTCCACTCGTAACGGGTCCGCGCCATGATCGCGACGCGGTGGCCCGGCGAGATCCCGGACGCCACCAGCCCCTTGGCCAGGTCCACGACCTCGTCGCGCACCTCCACGGCGGTCACCTCCTCCCACGTACTGGAGGCGGGATCGGCCCGGCGGGCGAGAAGCGGAAGGGTGGCATCGAGGGCCGCCGTGTCGAAGATGCTGTCGGCCAGCCCGCCGGTCAGGGGGGAAACGGTGGGGGGAGCGAGGGCGACGTCGCGCATGCGCTGCTCCTGAGCTGTACGGAGGGTGACCATGCCGACGGGTTCCGTTGTCGGCGGTGCTCGAATCTAGCTCAGGTGCGTGCGGATGGTGACCGGAACGTACGAAGTTGCGGACCCGTGATGATCTGATGGCGATCGGGGGACTCGGCGGACATGAGTTACGTGAATCCCGATCCGGAACCCGAACGCACCACCGGCCTGGAGCCCGGCGGGGGAGTGCCGCCCGGTGAGACCCCGCCCGCCGAGAGCAGCATGCCCGAGGCGGGGCCGCGCGAGACGCACAATCCCACCAAGGGCTGGGCGAAGGGGCCGCTGACGCTGATCATCGGTCTCGTCGTGCTGGTCGCCGCGTTCTTCCTGGTGTACGCCCTCGTCCTGATCTTCTGAGCACGCCGCCGGGCTCATTCCTGGGTGAGGCGCGCACAGGTGGTCACGACTTCCCGCAGACTCCCGGTCCGCTCCAGCAGCTCACGCTGGAGCCGCGCGCCGGTGCCGCCGTCCAGCAGCGTGTCGCACGCCGCACGCGCCCGCTCGAGGTCGCCGCTCTCCCCGAGCGCCTCCTCCACGTGCTGCAGCAGCCCCGCCACCACGGTCTCGGCGGGCAGCCGGCGCATCGTCGACGGATGCAGCAGTTCCTCCCCGAGCCCGGAGCGCGCGGCCCGCCAGGCGGCCAGCCGCAGAAGGCTCACACTGTGGTCCATCGGCGCGTGACCGGCCCGCCACTCCCGCGCCGCCGTCTCCACGAGCCCCCGCGCCAGCATGGCGATCAGTACGGCCGTCTCCGCCCGCAGGCAGACGTCCGCCACCCGGATCTCCACCGTCGGGTACCGCTGGGAGAGCCGGGCGTCGAAGTAGACCATCCCTTCGTCGAGGATCACTCCGCTCGACACCATGTCCGTCACCCGCCGGTGGTAGCGCTCGGCCGAGCCGAACGCCTCCGTCGGCCCGGCCGACGGCCAGCGCGACCACACCCGGCTGCGGTAGCTGTCGTAGCAGGAGTCCTTGCCCTGCCAGAACGGCGAGTTGGCGCTCAGCGCGGCCAGGACCGACAGCCAGGGCCGGATCCGGTCCAAGACCGCGACGCCCTCCTCGTCGGACTCGACCGCCACATGGACGTGACAGCCCAGCACCATCTGTTCCTGTACGGCGATGCCGTACTGCTCCGCCATCCACTGGTAGCGGCTGCCCCGCCCGACGGACGGGCTGACGGGCAGCGGCGAGGAGGCCAGCGCGGCCACCGTGCACCCGATCTCCCCGGCGTGCCGGGCCGCCTCGCGGCGGCACCGGACGATCTCGTCGCCGAGGTCCTTCATGTCGGCCTGCGGATGCGTGGCGAACTCCAGCATCTGGCCGTACAGCTCTTTCTCGAACACGCCCTCGTCCGCGCCGCTCTGCTCGGCACGAGCGAGAACGGCGCCGGACAGCGCCTTGGGTTCACCCGTCTCCGGGTCCACCAGGAGGAGTTCCTCCTCCACTCCGACAGTGCGCACGTGAGCTGCCTCCGGGACGTCGCGGGGTCTACGACGTCCACGAGTACCCCCTGACGGTCACACCAAGGGGGCCAGCCAGACCGTCGCCAGCGGCGGCAGGGTGAGGGTGATCCTCCCGTCCTCCGGCTTGAGGTCGTCCGCGTTGGTGACATCGCCGCCGCCGTAGCACGCGGCGTCGGTGTTGAGGACCTCGCGCCAGACGGGCACGTCGTCGGGGACGCCCAGCGTGTACTCGTGCCGGACGACCGGCGAGAAGTTGGACACCGCCAGCAGGGGGCTGCCGTCTGCGGCGAACCGCAGGAACGCGAAGACGTTGTCCTCGGCCGCGTCGCCCAGCACCCACCGGAAGCCCGCCGGATCGGTGTCCCGCTGCCACAGGGCCGGCGTGCGGTGGTACAGGCGGTTGAGGTCGCGGACCAGGTCCCGCACCCCGCGGTGGTCGCCCTCGGCCACGTAGTCCGGATCGAGCAGCCACCACTCGGGCCCGTGCGCCTCCGACCACTCCGCGCCCTGCGCGAACTCCTGCCCCATGAACAGCAGTTGCTTGCCCGGGTGGGCCCACATGAAGCCCAGGTAGGCACGGTGGTTGGCGCGCCGCTGCCACCAGTCCCCCGGCATCTTCGACACCAGTGCCTGCTTGCCGTGGACGACCTCGTCGTGCGAGATCGGCAGCACGTAGTTCTCGCTGTAGGCGTACACCATCGAGAACGTCATCTCGTTGTGGTGGTACTTGCGATGCACCGGCTCTTTGCTCATGTACTGCAGAGAATCGTGCATCCAGCCCATGTTCCACTTCAGGCCGAAGCCCAGGCCGCCGCTGTCGGTCGGACGCGTCACGCCGTCCCAGGCGGTCGACTCCTCCGCGATGGTCACGACCCCGGGGTTGCGCCGGTAGACGGTGGCGTTCATCTCCCGCAGGAAGTCCGCCGCGGCCAGATCCTCCCGGCCGCCGAACACGTTCGGCTCCCACTGGCCGGAGTCACGCGAGTAGTCCAGGTAGAGCATGGAAGCCACGGCGTCCACCCGCAGGCCGTCCACGTGGAACTCCTCGCACCAGTAAGTGGCGTTGGCGACCAGGAAGTTGCGGACCTCGGTGCGGGCGTAGTCGAACTCGTACGTGCCCCAGTCAGGGTGCTCGGCCCGCCGCGCGTCGCCGGGCTCGTACAGCGGGTCCCCGTCGAAGCGGGCCAGCGCCCAGTCATCCTTGGGGAAGTGGGCCGGCACCCAGTCCACGATCACGCCGATGCCGGCCTGGTGCAGAGCATCCACCAGGTACTTGAAGTCGTCGGGCGTACCCAGCCGAGAGGCCGGAGCGTAGAACCCGGTGACCTGATAACCCCAGGAACCGGCGAACGGGTGCTGGGCCACCGGCATGAACTCGACATGCGTGAAACCGAGATCCCTGACGTACGACGGCAGTTCCTCGGCCAACTGACGGTAGGTCAGCCCCGGGCGCCAGGAGGGGAGGTGGACCTCGTAGACCGAGAAGGGCGCCTGGTGCACCGGGACGTCACCACGGTGCGCCATCCACTTCGCGTCACCCCACTTGTGATGGGAGGCGTGCACGATCGACGCCGTGTCCGGCGGTACCTCCGCGCACCGCGCCATCGGATCGGCCTTGAGGAAGCGGTGGCCGTAACGGGAGGTGATCTCGAACTTGTAGCGCGCGCCCTCACCGATGCCCGGCACGAACAGCTCCCAGACACCGGATGAGCCCAGCGACCGCATCGGCAGGGCCGTGCCGTCCCAGCAGGTGAAGTCACCGGCGACACGCACGCCTTGGGCGTTGGGGGCCCACACCGTGAACCGGGTGCCGGCCACGCCCTCGTGGGTCATCGGCTCGGCGCCCAGCGCCTTCCAGAGCTGCTCGTGCCGTCCCTCGGCGATCAGATGCAGGTCCAGTTCGCCGAGGGCGGGCAGGAAGCGGTACGGATCGGCCGTCTGGTGCTCCCCGTCCTCGTACGTCACCGCCAGCTTGTACTTGCGCGGGATCGACTTCAGCGGGAGCACGCCGGAGAACAGGCCGTCGCCCTCGGACGTCAGCCGGTGCCGCTTCCTGCCGATCACGACACTGACCGCGCGGGCGTACGGCCGCAGGGTCCGGAAGGCGATGCCGCCGGGGACCGGATGGGCGCCCAGCAGCGCGTGCGGATCGTGGTGCCGGCCGGACAGCAGCCGCTCACGGTCGCCGTCGTCCAGCGGCGGGGCGGCCCCGGACAGGTCAGGGCCGGAGGGCTCGGGAAGTGAGGTCTCGCGCAGAGCCATGGGGTCAGCCTCCTCTTACGGCGAGACGCTCGATCGCCGCCATCGGTACGGGTAGCCAGTCGGGTCGGTGCCGGGCCTCGTAGAGGACCTCGTACACCGCCCGATCCGTCTCATAGGCACGCAACAGCCCGTGCTTCTTGCGCGGGTCCCAGCCGGCCCGGTCGGCATAGCCCGCGCAGTACGCCTCCCGGCAGCGGCGCGCCCACTCCGGGCGCCAGGGGCGGCGCTGCCGTGCCGCGTAGTCGAAGGAGCGCAGCATCCCGGCGATGTCCCTGACCGGGGACTGGGTGCCGCGCCGCTCGGCGAGGGGCCGGGACGGCTCGCCCTCGAAGTCGATGACGAACCAGTCCCGGCCGGCCCGCAGGACCTGACCGAGGTGCAGGTCGCCGTGGACGCGCTGGGCGGGCGGCCCGGGGTCGCACGAGATGAGGGCGCCGAACGCGGTGCGCAGCCCCGGGACGTACGGGCGCAGCGCGGGGACGGCCTGGGCGGCGGCGTCCAGGCGCTCGGCCATCGCCGCCGCCGTGCGGGCCCCCTCGTCATGGGTGCCGGTGGGAAAGGCGGCACCCAGCGCGAGGTGCACCTCCGCCGTGGCCCGGCCCAGCTCACGGGCCTGCGCGGCGAAGTCGTCACCCGTGGCCAGCGCGCGCAGCGCCAGCGTCCAGCCGTCGGAGGCACCCCGCAGGAAGGGCTGCAGCACCCCGAGCGTCGCCTCGTGCGGATACGTGGTCCGGAACCATGCCACCGGCGCCGGCACCCGCCGGCAGCCCTCCCCGGCCAGCGCCCCCGGCACCTCCAGGTCGGGATTGACGCCCGGCTGGATGCGCCGGAAGACCTTCAGGATGAACTCCTCGCCGTACACCAGCGACGAGTTGGACTGCTCCGCGTCCAGGACACGCGGGACCAGCCCGGCGGGCACCGCCATGGAGGGCGCCGCCTCGAAGAGCAGCGGTCCCGACCTGCCGGGGCACCTCAGCCGCTCCAACAACAGCTGGGCCGACCGGGGGTCCTGCAGCGCGTCGTACACCGTCAGGCCGGCCAGCGGGCCGGTCCCGGCCCTGCCGATCAACGCCCGTCCCAGGCGCGGCGAGACGTGCTCCCGCACACCCAGCAGCAGTTGGTAGCAGTCCGGACCGGCCTGCACCAGCAGGTGCAGACAGCCCGGGAACACCTCGGTCAGGGACAGCAGGCCGAGTTCCGTGACCGGCCGGTCCTTGCCCGCGAACCAGCGCTGCCTGGGCAGCCACTCGCGCAGCAGCCCGTCGAGCGAGGCCATGGGATCGGCGACGACGGCCTGTCTCGGACTCAGTGATGCGGTCTTCGGCATGGTGACGCGTCCTTTCCTCGGCACACGTTCAAAGGCGTCGGCCGATGCGGGATGCGACTCGGGAGAGCCGGAACCAGTAGAAGCCGTGGCCTGCGAGGGTCAGCAAGTAGGGGAGTTCGCCGATGGCCGGGAAGCGCACGCCGCCGATGAGCTCCACCGGATGCCGGCCGTCGAACTCGCGCAGGTCGAGCTCGGTGGGCTGGGCGAACCGGGAGAAATTGTGCACGCACAGCACGAGATCGTCCTTGTACTCGCGCAGGAAAGCCAGCACCGCCGGGTTCGATGACTGCAGTTCGGTGAAGGTGCCCAGTCCGAACGCGGGATTCTGCTTGCGGATCTCGATCATGCGGCGTGTCCAGTGCAGCAGGGAGGACGGGGAGGACATGGAGGCCTCGACGTTCGTCACCTGATAGCCATAGACCGGGTCCATGATCGTGGGGAGGTAGAGCCGCCCGGGGTCACAGGACGAGAAGCCCGCGTTGCGGTCCGGTGTCCACTGCATCGGGGTGCGCACGGCGTCGCGGTCGCCGAGCCAGATGTTGTCGCCCATGCCGATCTCGTCGCCGTAGTACAGGATCGGCGAGCCGGGAAGGGACAGCAGCAGGGCGGTGAACAGCTCGATCTGGTTGCGGTCGTTGTCCAGCAGGGGCGCGAGGCGGCGGCGGATGCCGATGTTGGCGCGCATCCGCGGGTCCTTGGCGTACTCCGCCCACATGTAGTCGCGTTCCTCGTCGGTGACCATCTCCAGGGTCAGCTCGTCGTGATTGCGCAGGAAGATGCCCCACTGGCAGCTCGACGGGATCGCGGGCGTCTTGGCAAGGATTTCTGACACGGGATAACGGGATTCGCGGCGCACGGCCATGAAGATGCGGGGCATGACGGGGAAGTGGAACGCCATGTGGCACTCGTCGCCGCCGGACTGGTAGTCGCCGAAGTAGTCGACGACGTCCTCGGGCCACTGGTTGGCCTCGGCCAGCAGCACGGTGTCCGGGTAGTGGGCGTCGATGTCGCGGCGGACGCGCTTGAGGAACTCGTGGGTGGCGGGCAGGTTTTCGCAGTTGGTGCCCTCCTCGGCGTAGAGGTAGGGCACGGCGTCGAGGCGGAAGCCGTCGATGCCCAGGTCCAGCCAGAACCGCAGCGCGGCCAGGATCTCCTCCTGGACGGCCGGGTTCTCGTAGTTGAGGTCCGGCTGGTGGGAGAAGAACCGGTGGAAGAAGTACTGGCCGCGCACGGGGTCGAAGGTCCAGTTGGAGGCCTCGGTGTCGACGAAGATGATCCGGGCGTCCCCGTACTGTTTGTCGTCGTCGGCCCACATGTAGTAGTCGCCGTAGGGACCGTCGGGGTTGTTGCGGGATTCCTGGAACCACGGGTGCTGGTCGCTGGTGTGGTTCATGACGAAGTCGATGATGACCCGCATGCCGCGCTGGTGGGCGGCGTCGACGAACTCGACGAAGTCGGCGAGGTCACCGAACTCCGGCAGGACGGCCGTGTAGTCGGAGACGTCGTATCCGCCGTCACGCAGCGGCGACTTGAAGAAGGGCGGCAGCCACAGGCAGTCCACTCCCAGCCATTGCAGGTAGTCGAGTTTGGCGGTGAGGCCCTTGAGGTCGCCGACGCCGTCGCCGTTGCTGTCCTGGAAGGAGCGGACGAGGACCTCGTAGAAGACCGCGCGCTTGAACCACTCCGGGTCCCTGTCCTTGGCCGGGGTGTCCTCGAAGGTGTCCGGGACGGGCTGGTTGACAGTCATGAGGCTCTGGCCCTCCGATCGGTGACTACGCTGACGACCTCTGGATGTGGAGCACGTGTGCCGGGGCCCGCCCGGGCTCGAGCCGCACATAGTTGTTCCTGCCCCAGTGATAGGTCTCACCTGTCAGTTCGTCGTGTACGGACATGAACGTGTGCCACTCCAGGCCGAGTTGCGGCATGTCCAACGAGACCGTGGCCTCCTGGGTGTGGTGGGGGTCCAGATTGGCGACGACGAGGATCCTGTCCTGGCCCGTGGTCTTGCTGTAAGCGATGACCGCGTCGTTGTCGGTGTCGTGGAAGCGTAGATTGCGCAGGCGCTGCAACGCGGGATGACGTCGCCGGATGGTGTTGAGTTTGGTGATCAGGGGGGTGATGGTGCGGCCCTGGCGTTCGGCCGTCTCCCAGTCGCGGGGTTTGAGCTGGTACTTCTCCGAGTCCAGGTATTCCTCGCTGCCCTGGCGCAGCGGGATGTTCTCGCACAGCTCGTAGCCGGAGTACACCCCCCAGGTCGGCGAGAGGGTGGCGGCCAGGACCGCGCGGACCTCGAAGGCGGGCCGGCCGCCGTGCTGGAGGTACTCGTGCAGGATGTCGGGGGTGTTGACGAAGAAGTTCGGCCGCATGTAGGCCGCCGTGTCCGTCGACAGCTCGGTGAGGTAGTCGGTCAGCTCCTGCTTGGAGTTGCGCCAGGTGAAATACGTGTACGACTGCTGGAAACCGATCTGGGCCAGGGTGCGCATCATCGCCGGCCGGGTGAACGCCTCGGCCAGGAAGATCACGTCCGGGGCGGCGGCGTTGATCTCGGCGATCACCCGCTGCCAGAACACCACCGGCTTGGTGTGCGGGTTGTCCACCCGGAAGATCCGCACCCCCGCCGCCATCCACACCCGCAGCACCCGCAGCGTCTCGGCGACCAGCCCGTCCATGTCGGCGTCGAAGGCGATGGGGTAGATGTCCTGGTACTTCTTCGGCGGGTTCTCGGCGTAGGCGATGGTGCCGTCGGGCCGGTGGTGGAACCACTCGGGATGCTTGTGCACCCACGGATGGTCCGGCGAGCACTGCAGGGCGAAGTCCAGCGCGATCTCCAGCCCCTGCGCGCGGGCCTGCTCCACGAACCAGGCGAAGTCCTCCATCGTGCCCAGCCGCGGGTGCACGCTGTCGTGGCCGCCCTCCGGCGAACCGATCGCCCACGGCACCCCCACATCCTCCGGGCCGGGGGTGAGGGTGTTGTTGCGGCCCTTGCGGAACGTGGTGCCGATCGGATGGATCGGCGGCAGATAGACGACGTCGAAACCCATCGCCGCGATCGCCCGCAACCGCCGGGCCGCGGTCCGGAAACTGCCGTGCGGCTCCTCGGCGGTCCCCTCCGAACGCGGGAAGAACTCGTACCAGGCGCCGTACAGCGCCCGCTCCCGCTCCACCAGCAGCGGCAGCGTCTCCGAGGCCGTCACCAGCTCCCGCAACGGATGCGCGGCCAGCGCCGCGTCCACCTCCGGCGTCAACGCCGCCGCCAGCCGGGAGGCGGCCGGACGTGACTCGTCGCGCAGCACCTCCGTCGCCGCCAGCACGGCCGCCCGTCCGGCACCCGCGGGCACCCCGGCGGCCATCCGCTGCAACAGGTCGGCGCCCTCCTCCAGGACCAGGCCGACGTCGATGCCGGCCGGGACCTTGATACGGGCGTTGTGGCGCCAGGTGGCGACCGGGTCGCTCCAGGCCTCGACGCGGTAGGTCCACCGGCCCTCAGAGGTGGGCGTGACCTCCGCGCCCCACAGGTCGGTGCCGGGGGCGAGTTCGCGCATCGGCGTCCACGGTCCGTGCGTGCCCTCCGGATCGGTCAGGACGACGTTGGCCGCGACCGCGTCGTGGCCCTCACGGAAGACGGTCGCGGTGACCTGGAAGGTCTCACCCGCGACCGCCTTCGCCGGACGTCTTCCGCACTCCACGACCGGGCGGACGTCACGCACCGGGATTCGGCCGATGGCCGGGATCGAACTCATGGGTCTCGCCTCCGCCGTGCTCAGGACCGGGCCGTTCGCCCGATCGGGAATTTCCAGCCGCGCCGGAAGGCCGTGCCTCCCCGCGGGTGTCACCGGTCCGCCGGTGGCGGACCTCCGTGCTAGGCGGTGCCCGCCCGGGGTCGTTCGGTCTGCTCCCCGAGGTAGGCGCCCAGGCTGCTGCGCAGATAGCGCTCGGCGGCGTCGGCGGCCTCGCGCGCACAGCGTTTGCCCATCAGCACACACAGCGTGTAGCCCGAGTCCTCGAAGGTGGCTCGCACCGTGCGGTCGGTGGGGGAGGCGAGCATGACCCGCTCCCAGGCCCGGTACCGCCGCAGTTGCCGGGCCACTTCGGCTTTTGCCGGTAGCAGCATGACGCCGTTCACCTTCCGGGATGTGACAAGCACGGGCAGAGAGAGGTCTTCACACATGGTGCATGTATGGCCACGCAACGTCTTGTTGGGGCTTCAACAACGCGCTCGTGTTGCACGAATGGCGTACCACTCCCACGCTTGAGGTGACTCAGAAGCGATCAGTGCTCACGCTCCGCGTTCGGTGGCCCCGTCCCGCCCGGGACGAGGAAGGAGCGGGAGCTTCGCCGGTGAGGAGCCAACGAAGATGAAGACCGCAGTGCCCTGCTACTACCACCTCGACGTGGAAGTCAGTCCGGAGCGGGTCGGACAGGTCAGGCGCATCCTGGCCGCACACCTCAGGCTCTGGGACCTGGAAACACTGGTCGAG
The DNA here is from genome assembly GCF_006715395.1 of Streptomyces sp. SLBN-31. Classification (NCBI taxonomy): domain Bacteria; kingdom Bacillati; phylum Actinomycetota; class Actinomycetes; order Kitasatosporales; family Streptomycetaceae; genus Streptomyces; species Streptomyces sp. SLBN-31. The sequence goes on along the minus strand of NZ_VFNC01000002.1, from coordinate 596,780 downwards.
CCGGTCTGCCGCGGCGCCGAGCTGCTGCTGACGGCCATCGATGAGCACGCCACGGACAAGAACACGTCGATCGAGTTGTGGTGGAACGGTCAGCACCTGATCACCGCCATCGGGGAGAACGACTGCGAACTGCGCCCGGACCAGGACCTGCGGGCCTGTCTGGAGCACATCGCCGTCATGAGCGACGGCTGGGGGTGCTGCGCGACCGACACCGGCAGCAAGGTCATCTGGTTCTCGCAGCGGGCTCGCGCCGGCGAACGCGTGCCGCTGGTCCCCGTGGCGCCCGCGCCGCGTCTGCGCGCGGTGCTGCAAGTGCCCCGCGAGGTGCCGGTCGCGGCTCTCGCGAGCGAGTCGAGCGGCGTTCTGGAGGCCGCCCGGTGACCGCGAAGCGCCGCCGCAAGGCAGGGGTGCCCGTGTGGAGCGGGCACCCCTACCCGTTGGGAGCCTCCTTCGACGGCGAGGGCACCAACTTCGCCCTCTTCAGCGAGGTCGCCGAACACGTCGAACTGGTCCTCGTCGAGGACGACGGCACCGAGCGCCGAGTCCCCATGACCGAGGTCGACGGCTTCGTCTGGCACTGCTACCTGCCCAAGACCGGCCCCGGCCAACGCTACGGCTACCGGGTGCACGGCCCGTGGCAGCCGGAGCTGGGCCACCGGTGCAATCCGGCGAAGCTCCTCCTCGACCCCTATACCCGGGCGGTGGACGGCCAGGTCGACAACCACGCCTCCCTGTTCGAACGGGCGTCGCACGGCCGCTCCCGGGCCGACAGCGCCGGCCACACCATGCTCGGCGTGGTCACGGACGCGGCATTCGACTGGGGCGACGACCGGCCGCCACAGCATTCGTACGCCGAGACCGTCATCTACGAGGCCCACGTCCGCGGACTGACCCGCACCCACCCCGACGTCCCCGCCGAACTCCGCGGCACCTACGCCGGTCTCGCCCACCCCTCGGTGACCGACCACCTGACCTCGCTGGGCGTGACGGCCGTCGAACTGATGCCGGTGCACCAGTTCGTCCAGGACGGTGTGCTGCAGGGCCGCGGCCTGTCCAACTACTGGGGCTACAACACGATCGGCTTCTTCGCCCCGCACAACGCCTACGCCGCCGGCGGCACCCGCGGCCAGCAGGTCACCGAGTTCAAAACGATGGTCAAGGCACTGCACGCGGCGGGCCTCGAAGTGATCCTCGACGTCGTCTACAACCACACCGCCGAGGGCAACGAGAAGGGCCCCACGCTGTCCTTCCGCGGCATCGACAACGCCTCCTACTACCGCCTGGTGGACGGCGACTGGGGGCACTACTACGACACCACCGGCACCGGCAACAGCCTGCTGATGCGGCACCCGTACGTCCTGCAGCTCATCATGGACTCGCTGCGGTACTGGGTGACCGAAATGCACGTAGACGGCTTCCGCTTCGACCTCGCGGCCACCCTGGCACGGCAGTTCCACGAAGTGGACCGGCTGTCGGCGTTCTTCGACCTGATCCAGCAGGACCCGGTCATCAGCCGGGTGAAACTCATCGCGGAACCGTGGGACGTGGGCGAGGGCGGCTACCAGGTGGGCAACTTCCCGCCGCTGTGGTCGGAGTGGAACGGCAAGTACCGTGACGCCGTACGGGACTTCTGGCGCGCCGAGGAACACACGCTCGGCGAGTTCGCCTCCCGTCTGACCGGCTCTGCCGACCTGTACCAGCACAGCCGGCGCCGCCCGCGCGCCAGCGTCAACTTCGTCACCGCGCACGACGGTTTCACCCTGCGCGACCTGGTGTCGTACAACGACAAGCACAACGAGGCCAACGGCGAGGGAAACCAGGACGGCGAGAGCGTCAACCGGTCCTGGAACTGCGGCGCCGAGGGCGACACGACCAAGCCCGGCGTGCTGGAACTGCGCGCCCGCCAGCAGCGCAACTTCCTTGCCACGCTGATGCTCTCGCAGGGAATCCCGATGCTCTGCCACGGCGACGAACTCGGCCGCACCCAGGGCGGCAACAACAACGCCTACTGCCAGGACAACGAGGTCTCCTGGATCGACTGGCGGCTGACCGGCGAACAGCGCGACCTGGTCGACTTCACCCGGTACGTCATCGGGCTGCGCGCCGCCCACCCCGTACTGCGCCGACGGCGCTTCTTCCGCGGGGAGACGGCGACCCACGCCGGCCAGCGGCTGCCCGACCTGGTGTGGCTGGCGCCGGACGCGCGGGAGATGACGGAGGAGGACTGGCAGCGCGGCGACGGGCACTCCGTGGCGGTCTTCCTCAACGGCGACGCGATCGCCGAACCAGACCCGTGCGGCCGCCCGGTCGTGGACGACTCCTTCCTGCTGCTGTTCAACAGCTACTGGGAGCCCGTGCACTTCGTGCTCCCGGACGTCTCCTACGGCGAACGGTGGACGACGCTCCTCGACACCGCGATCACGCAGGGCCCGCCGGACGAGACCGAGCACAAGGCGGGCGCGGAGACGATCGTCGAGGCGCGCAGCCTGGTCCTGCTGACCCGGCCCTCGCGCAGCGCCCGCTGAGGGTCAGCGCTCCTTGCGCGAGGTCACCGTGAACTGCGCGCCGTCGGTGTCGCGCAGCACGGCCTCGTCGCCGCCCTTGGACAGGACGCTGCCGCCGTGCCGCTCCGCGGCCCGCACACAGGCCGTCACGTCCTCGACCGCGAAGTGGATCTGCCAGTGCGGCCGAATGGTGGGGTCGGGGGCCGCCCCGAGCGCACCCGACTCGATGCGGGCCACGATGTCGCCCTGGCTGCGCAGCACCACCTCGCCACCCTCGTAGCGGACCTCGCAGCAGCCGGGGCGCTCGGTCGCCCAGTCCAGGACCTCGCCGTAGAAGATGGCGGCGTCGAAGGCGTCGCGGGTGTGCAGCCGGATGAAGGCGGGGGCGGCCGCGCGCCACTTCTCCCAGTCCGAGAACAGCGCGCCCTCCCAGATCCCGAAGGTCGCGCCGTCGCGGTCGGCGAGCAGCGCCGCCCGGCCGGGCGGGAAGGAGAGCGGTCCCACGGCCGCCGTACCCCCGCGTTCCTGCGCGCGGGCCGCGGCCTCGTCGGCGCTCGGCACGGCGAAGTACGGGGTCCAGGCCACGGCCATCTGCCACATGGAGGCCACGGCGGCGATACCCGCCACCGGGGTGTCGCCCATCATGGCGATCCGGAACCGGTCGCCGAGCTTGGCGGAGCGCAGCCGCCAGCCCAGCACGGCTCCGTAGAAGTCCTCGGCGACGTCGAGATCGCGGCTGGTCAGACTCACCCAGCAGGGTGCGCCGAACACGGAGTGCGAGGAGACCACCCCGGTGGCGGCGGTGGGGCGTGTCGTGTCGTCGTTCATGGCAGTTGCGTCCTGGTGTCGTCGACCGGCCGTCACCGGTCTGCCACCAGTGTCCAACCGGAACCGCTCCGTGCGCCTGCCGAGTACCCCGGAGGGGGTCGCGAAACGGCGGACGGGCCCGGTGGCGCGGGCCTGAAGGAGTGGCCACGATGGAGGAGACCGAAGGAGTTTCGACCATGCGCCGGGGAGGTGCGATGCCCAGGGACGGGGGCTCGGAGCGGATTTTCGAGCTGCAGGAGGAGGTCCAGCAGCTCAAGGAGGCGGTCGCGTCGCACGCCGTCGTCGACCAGGCGATCGGGATGATCGTCGCGCTCGGCCGCGTGGGGCCGGACGAGGGCTGGCAGGTGCTGAAAGAGGTCTCCCAGCACACGAACATCAAGCTGCGGAACGTGGCCGAGCTCATACTCATCTGGGGCCGCAGCGGGGTCATGCCCGAGGAGATCCGCGCGGAGCTGGAAGACGCGCTGGACCGCTTCGGCCCCACCCAGATACCGGGGGAGTCACCGGAGCAGTGACCGGCCCGGCCCGCGAGGGACCGGACGCGGCGCGGCTCAGCCGGCCTGCGCGAGGAGCTCCTCGCGCAACTGGGCGAAGCATCCACTGAGCAACCGGGACACGTGCATCTGCGAGATGCCGAGCTGCTGGGCTATGTGGCTCTGTGTCATGCCGCGGAAGAACCGCAGGTAGAGGATGGTGCGCTCGCGCTCGGGCAGTGCCTGCAGGCAGGGTGCGACCGCCACGCGGTCGACGACGACGTCGTACGCCGGATCGGGGCCGCCGATGGCGTCCGCGAGGGCGTAGCCGTCGGTGCCGGGCATCTCGGCGTCGAGGGACAGGGCGGAGAAGCACTCCAGGGCCTCCATGCCGATGCGCACCTCGTTCTGGCTCAGCCGTGTGTGCAGGGCGATCTCGGCGACGGTCGGCGGGCGGCCCGGGATGGTCTGGGACAGCTCCTTGGCGGCCTGCCTGACCCGGTTGCGCAGGTCCTGAACCCGGCGTGGCACGTGCAGCGTCCACATGTGGTCGCGGAAGTGCCGCTTGATCTCCCCGGTGATGGTCGGCACCGCGTACGCCTCGAAGGCGTGCCCGCGGGCCGGGTCGTAGTGGTCGACGGCCTTGACCAGGCCGAGGGCCGCGACCTGGTAGAGGTCTTCGAGGGTCTCGCCGCGCCCCTTGAAGCGGACGGCGATCCGCTCGGCCATGGGCAGCCAGACCTGGACCAGCTCGTCCCGCAGCGCCTTGCGCTCGGGACCGTCGGGAAGCCCTGCCAGCCGTTCGAAGGCCACTGCCGTGTCGGGGGCGTCGTCGTGCGGGTGGGGCTTGTTTCTACCGGTGGTGACGCGCATCGCGCGCACCTCCCTCGGGCAGTGCCGGGTGGACAGACACCATGGGAGAAGGGACTCGGACCGGCGGAGACATCCGGGGCCTGGCCGGCTCCCACGGACGTGCCTCCTGTCCGAAGCACTCAATGCACATGCCCAGGGTAGGCACATCCAAAACAAATCAGACATTCCGGCCGTGTTTGTGTGAGGGGACGCGCGAGGCGGGCCCGCCTCACGCCTGACCGGGGTTCCAACGCCCTGTACCCGGTGTCAGTGCTTCTCGTGGCCGCCGCGCTCGGCATCACCGCGGCCTCCTCGCTGCTGGGCCGGCTCGCCCGGTGATCACACCGTTCGGAACGTGATGTGCGGCACGCCCCCTCCCACGTACGCGTGGCACATTTCGCCGATTGTTCCTGCGCACGGCTTGATCAGTGATCAAAGAGGGTGAATTCCCTGGCCACAGCGCATTCTGCTCATTTGACAGTGCGCTGAGCACACAGATAGGAAGCAGCTCTCTGAGGTCGAAGAGGTGGATTGTGTACGAGCCGAACGTGGTCGGGGACTGGCAGGAGTACGACGAGCATGCCGGTCTGCGTGTCCGCGTCCACCGTCTGGAAGCCGCCGAGCCCCCGCGCGGCCGGGACGACGCGGCCGCCGGCCTCACCTACTTCTGCGTCCGCGTGACCGTCGAGAACCGCGGCGACCGGCCCTCGACCATCCACCTCGAGGACGGTCAGATCGACGTGCGGATCGGCCCGGACGGCGAGGCCGCGTTCATCGACTGGCGCAACTCGCAGTTCATCGAGGGCTTCGACGTCTATCCGCTCCGTCGGGCCACCGCCGTGCTGTTCGCGGCCGGCCCGGAAGCCTCCCTGAGCCAGGTCGACGTCCAGATCCAGCTGCGCGTCGACGAGGAGTGGGCCGACCGCCGGCTGTGGGCGGGCGGTATCGGACTGCACGAGGAGACGGTGGGCGCCCACGCGGTCTCCGCGCGGGACGTCCTGGCCCACCAGGTCAGCACCTTTCTGCGCGAACAGGCGGAGGAAGGCACCGCCTGATCCGCGCCCGCCTCAGTGCGGGATGCCGTCGATGATCTCGCGGGCACCCTGACGCAGCAGCGCCACGGCGACCGACGTGCCCAGGGTGGCCGGGTCGAGCCGGCCGGCCCACTCGTGGGCGTTCAGGCGCGTCTTGCCGTCGGGAGTGAACACACACGCCCGCAGGGACAGTTCGCCGCCCTGTGCCACGCGCGCGTACCCGGCGATGGGGCTGTTGCAGTGTCCCTGCAGCACGTGCAGGAACATGCGTTCCGCGGTCGCCTCCCGGTGCGTGTCCGGGTCCCCGAGTCCGCTGACGGCGTCGATGAGCTCGATGTCGTCCTGCCGGCACTGCAGGGCCAGGATGCCCGCGCCGATCGGCGGCATCATCGTCTCCACCGACAGGACCTCGGTGATCACGTCCTGGCGGCCGATGCGTTCGAGGCCGGACACCGCGAGCAGCAGCGCGTCCGCCTCGCCGGCCTCCAGCTTCGCCAGCCGCCGGTTGGCGTTACCGCGGAAGGGCACGCACTCCAGGTGCGGATGACTGGCGGCCAGCTGGGCGACGCGCCGCACCGCGGAGGTACCGATCCGCGTGCCCTCGGGGAGTTCGTCCAGTGTCAGACCGCCCGGATGGACGAGGGCGTCGCGGACGTCGTCGCGCTTGAGGAACGCGGCGAACGTCGTGCCCGCCGGAAGCGGCCGGTCGGCGGGAATGTCCTTGACGCAGTGCACCGCGAGATCGGCCTCGCCGGCCAGCAGCGCGGCGTCCACCTCCTTGGTGAACGCCCCCTTGCCCTCCACCTGGGACAGCACGCCCATCCACTTGTCGCCGGTCGTCTTCACCGGCACGACCTCGGTGCGCACACCGGGGTGCAGGGCCGCCAACTCGGCGCGGACACGCTCCACTTGGGCGAGCGCCATGGGCGAGTCGCGGGAGACGATACGGATCAGTTCGGGGACGGACATGCGGACACGATAGACCCCCGGAAGGACGCGTTCGCACCGTACGGACCTATTCGGACGCGCATCACGCCGACGCCGGGCCCGCGACGGAGCCGCTTCGATGTCCGCCGGCGAGCCAGCTCTGACGGCGGGTCAGAGCAGGTCGTCCGGGAAGTCTGCCGCCGCCTCCTCGGGAGTCAGGTCGAGGCGGAGGCGCAGCCACGAGGGCTGGCGCAGCATTCCGGCCCGGGTACGGGTGCTGTAGCGGACCTCGCCGACCAGGCGGGGCACCACCCAGTGGGCGCCGGGCACCGAGGGGACGGGATCGAAGGGGCAGACGGTGGTCTCGGCATCCCGCAGCAGCCCGGCGAGCCGGGTCCGCTCGGCCTCGCTCCAGCCGGTGCCCACCCCGCCGACGTACCGCAGCCGCCCCGCCGCCCGCTGTCCGACCAGGACCGCGCCGGGCAGCCCCGACAGCCGTCCCATGCCCGCCAGCCAGCCGCCCACGACGACATCCTCGCTGCGCATGTTGCGGATCTTGATCCAGGCCCGGGAGCGCACCCCGGGTTCGTACACCGAGTCCAGCCGCTTGCAGACCAGGCCCTCCATGCCGTGCTCACGAGTGGCGCTCAGAGCCTGCCGTCCGTGTCCGACGAGCGCGGCGGGGGTGGACCAGAAGGGCCCGTCGAGCCCCAGTTCCTCCAGCATCCCCCGGCGGCGGACGTAGGGCAGCGCGGTGAGATTCCGGCCTGCCAGGTGCATCACGTCGAACAGCACCAGGTGGGCGGGCACCTTGGCGGCCTGCCGCGCCGCCCGGGCGGGCGCGTGCGCCAGCCCCATGCGGGACTGCAGCAACTGGAAGTCGGCGCGGCCGTGTTCGTCCAGTGCCAGGACCTCCCCGTCCAGCACCGCGGCCGTGGTCCCCAGTGCCGCGCCGAGGCCGCGGAGTTCGGGGTACGCGGCGGTGATCTCCTCCCCGGACCGGGCCCGCAGCCGCACACGTCCGTCCCCTTCGAGGTAGGCCACGACCCGCTGGCCGTCCTGCTTGGTCTCGTAGGCCCAGCGGGCGTCCTGCGACACGGGCGGCAGCGTGCCCGGGGTGGCGAGCATGGGCGGGATCAGGGGGAGGGTCACGGGTGAGTTGTCGACGCCGCCGCGCGCCGTCACGCGCCCGGCCCACCGGTTTCCCCTGAACGGCGCTGCCACCGGCCGTCGTCAGATGATGCCGCCGTTGGCCCGCAGCACCTGCCCGTTGACCCAGCGGCCCTCGCGTCCGACCAGGAAGGCCACGACGCCGGCTATGTCCTGCGGGGTCCCGAGGCGTTCCAGCGGCGGCTGGGCGGCCAGCCGGGCGACGGTCTCCTCGTCCTTGCCGTCGAGGAAGAGGTCGGTCGCCGTCGGGCCGGGCGCCACCGCGTTGACCGTCACGTCACGGCCCCGCATCTCCCTGGCCAGGATCAGGGTCAGTGCCTCGACCGCGCCCTTGCTCGCGGCATAGGCGCCGTAGCCGGGGAAGGCGAGTCCCACCACGGAGCTGGAGAAGTTGACGAGCGCTCCGCCCGGGCGCAGCCGGCGTGCGGCCTGCTGGTCGACGACGAACGTGCCGCGGATGTTGGTGCGGTACAGGGCGTCGAGTTCGTCCAGGTCGAGTTCGGAGACGGGGGACAGGGGCATGCGTCCGGCCGCGTGCACGACGGCGTCGACACCGCCGTAGGTGGCCTCCGTCAGGTCGAAGAGGGCGGCGACCTCGGCATCGTCGCCGACGTCCGCGCGGGCGGCGTGGGCCGTACCGCCGGCCGCCTCGATGGCCTGGACGACCTCGTTCGCGGCGTCCTTGTTGCCGGCGTACCCGACGACGACCGCGAAACCGTCGGCGGCGAGCCTCCGGGCGACCTGCCGCCCGATGCCGCGTGATCCACCGGTCACGATCGCCACGCGCCGGTCCTGCTGGGGCTGAGTGGTCATGGCTGCATCCTTTGTTAGCGCTGCTACGACTGGTTCGTATCGACGATAACACAGATTCGTAGCGCTGGTATCTCCGATTTCGTATCGGTGCTACGAATGGGCTACGGTGGTCCCATGGATGCGCGGGAGAAGATCCTGGAAGCGGCCACCGACCTGCTGGCCGAGGCGTCGGTCGCCGATGTCTCCACGCGGGCGGTGTGCGAGGCGGCGGGCGTGGGTGCGCCGATGCTCTACCGGCTGTTCGGTGACAAGGCCGGGCTGCTGGCCGCCGTCGTGGACCGGGGCTTTGAGGCCTATCTCGCCTCCAAGCGGGCGGCCCGGCCCAGCGACGACCCGGTCGCGGACCTCCGCAGCGGCTGGGACAACCACATGCGCTTCGCGCTGGAGCACCCCAACCACTACCGGCTGATGTACTCGCCCGAGCTGACGGTCCCGCCCGCGGCGGCGCAGGAGGCACACGCCCTGCTGCACGGGATCCTCGAACGCTGCGCCGCCGCCGGCCGGCTCACCGTGCCGCCCGCTCTCGCCACTCAGATGATCATGTCCGCCAACGTCGGGGCGGCCCTGTCCGTACTCACCAGACCCGAGCAGTACTCGGACCCGGGGTTCTCCGAGCGGCTGCGCGACGCCGTGCTCGACTCGGTCACCCGCCCGCCCTCCGGCGCGTCCGACGGCCAGGAGGGTGACGGGGACAGGGCCGTCCCGGTCGCCGCCGCCACCTTGGCGGCCCGGCTTCGCGCCGCGCGGTCCCCGTCCTTCACCCCGGCCGAATCGGCCCTGCTGGGGCAGTGGTTGGACAAGCTGTCCGCCGGGTGACCAGCACCGCGCCACAGGCGCCGACGCACGGTTCTTGCCCCGGTGAGGGGCCGGCTGATGGCCGCGGACCGGTGGTCGGCGGCCATCAGGGGCGGCCGGTCAGCCGACCTTGGCGGCGTCGGCCGACGGTTCGGTGGCGGGCATCGGCGCGTCCACGGCGACGGAGCGGCGGCCAGGGATGAACGACGCCACGGCGAAGGCCAGCAGCGCGGCCCCGGCGCCGAGGGCCATGACGACCTTGAAGCCGTTCCGCGAGGGCAGCGCGTAGCCGCCGAGGTCGATTGTCAGGTGGGAGAGGACGACACCGGCGAGGGCGCTGGCCGCGGACGTACCGATCGACCGCATCAGCGTGTTGAGGCTGTTGGCGGCCGCGGTCTCCGAGGGGTTCACGGCACCCATGATCAGGGCGGGCATGGCGCCGTACGTGAAACCGATACCGGCGCCGATGACGAACGACACCAGCACCAGGTGCCACACCTCGGACATCAGCACGATGTTCAGGCCGTACCCGCAGGCCACGATCAGCGCGCCGATCATCAGCGTCACCTTCGGTCCCTTCGCCCTGGAGACGGCGGCGGACACCGGGGCGAACGCCATCATCACCAGGCCGGAAGGCGCCATCACCAGACCGGCGGTCAGGAGCGACTTGCCCAGGCCGTAGCCCGTCTGCGCGGGCAGCTGCAGCAGTTGGGGCAGGACCAGGGACATCGCGAACATCGAGAAGCCGATCGCGATCGAGGCCAGATTGGTCACCAGCACCTGGCGGCGGGCGGTGGTGCGCAGGTCCACCAGGGGCTCGGTCGTGCGCAGTTCGAAGAAGCCCCACGTGAGCAGCACCACGACCGCCGCTGCGAACAGACCGAGGGTGGTGCCGTCTGTCCAGCCCCAGTCGGCGCCCTTGGATATCGCCAGCAGCAGGGACACGAGGCCCACCGCCATGCCGACACCGCCAAGGACGTCGAAGCGGCCGCCGGAGCGCACCTGCGACTCGGGCACGAAGAGCAGCACGAGCGCCAGGGCCACCACGCCCATGCCGGCCGAGCTCCAGAACAGCGCGTGCCAGTCGTAGTGGTCCGCGATCAGCGCCGCCGTCGGCAGTCCCAGGGCGCCGCCGACGCCGAGCGAGGCGCTCATCAGCGCCGTGGCCCCCGCCAACCGCTCGGTGGGCAGTTCGTCGCGCATGATGCTGATGCCCAGCGGCACCACCGCCGCCGCCAGGCCCTGCACCGCCCGTCCGGCGATCATCGGAGCCAGCGAATCGCTGAGCGCGCAGACCACCGATCCGGCCACCAGCAGGACCACGCTGACCAGCAGCATGCGCCGCTTGCCGAACATGTCGCCGAGTCGGCCCATCACCGGGGTCGCCACCGCGGCGGCCAGCAGCGTGGCGGTCACCGCCCAGGCGGTGTCCGAGGCGGGAGCGTCCAGCAGTTTCGGCAGTTCCGGGACGATCGGGATGACCAGCGTCTGCATCAGCGATACGACGATGCCGGCGAAGGCCAGCACGGCCACCACGGCGTTCGACCGCGGTGCGGCCGGTCCGCCCGGGCTCACCGGGTTGGGCAGGGCGTCGGACATGAAGAAGCCTCCGTGGGCGTGCGAGGAGCAGGAAACCCGATGCGAATGCAAGATTTAAGGCAGGTGATTGACTTAGCTTAGAGGCTCGGTCAACCCGACGTCCGCAGGGTCCAGCCGGGCCGGCCGGGTCCGGCTCGAGCGGTGTGATTGCGTAGGCTTCCTCAGCTGGAACTCGCCGCACGGGCGGCGGACCTGCGACGGTCCGAGGGACTGGCCGCCGCGGGATGAACGAAGTCCCGATGCGGTGGTGAGCATGGCGGCCAGGACGGCACGCGCGGAACAGGTCAACGCGACCAGGGAGCTGATCCTCGCCGCCGCCGAGCGGCTGTTCGCCGAGCGCGGGGTCAACGCCGTCTCCAACCGCCAGGTCAGCGAGGCCGCAGGCCAGGGCAACAACACCGCCGTCGGCTACCACTTCGGCACCAAGGCCGACCTGGTGCGCGCCATCGTCCGCAAGCACGCGACACGGATCGAGCAGATCCGCGCCCGGCTGCTGGCCGGCATCGGCGACTCACCGGACGTACGCGACTGGGTGGACTGCCTGGTGCGCCCCGTCCCACAGCACTTGGCGGCGTTGGGCGGCCCCACCTGGTACGCCCGCTTCTGCGCGCAGATCATGACCGACCCGGTGCTCCATCAGATCGTCGTCGACGAGTCGCTCTCCTCTCCGTCCCTGCGGCGGATCATCGACGGACTCACCGCCTGTCTGCCCGACCTGCCGCCGGAAGTCCGCGCCGAGCGGGGCGAGATGGCGCGTCATCTGATCGTGCAGATGCCCGCCGAGCGCGAGCACGCCCTGGCCGAGAACCGGCCTACCCCGCGCGCCACCTGGGACGACGCCGCGACCGGCCTCGCCGACGCGCTCGTCGGCCTGTGGCTGGCGCCTGTGGCGAACCGGCCCTGACGCGGAAGGCTGTTGTACCGGACCTGGGAGCGCGTGACTTTACTTGCGTTACGCAACGAGGTGGTAGCGTGGTGTATGCCCACACCACCGCTCCCCGACCTCCCCGGCACCCCTGCGTCCGACGAGGTCATCGAGATCGAGCGCGCGCTCACCCGCATCACCTACCTGAGCACCCGCGCCCGCCGGCACGAGCGGCTGATGGCGCTGGCCGGTGTGCCGCTGGATCGTGCCGCCGTCGCACTGCTGCGCCAAGTCGCCGACTCGGAGCCGCTGCGCCCGGGCGAGCTGGCGACCCGGCTGGGCGTGGAGGCCTCCCACGTCACCCGCACCGTGCAGCAGTTGCAGAAGTCCGGCTACGTCACCCGCGTCCCCGACCCCGACGACCGCCGGGCCCAGCGCATCGAACTCACCGGGGCGGGCCGGGAGGCCGTAGCGCGGGTCCGTGACGCCGGCGCCCGCGGCATGCAGTCGGCCCTGGCGGAATGGACGCCGGAGGAGCTGCGGCAGCTCGCCACCCTCTTCCACCGCATGGTCGACGACTTCCTCGCCTACGCCGGCGACGAGGAGACCGAATCCACCTCTTGACCTCGGCGCCGCCCTTCCTGCCCCCGGGCCGCCTTCGGGGGAGGCCGGTCACCGGCCCTCTCTACCCTCCGGTAACATCGCGCGGCAGGTCATCAGAGGAGGAACCGTGTCACGGTCCGAACGCTCGCCCCTGCTGCTCGCCGGTCTGCTTGCCGCCGCGGGCACCGCCCACTTCGCCGTTCCCCGTCAGTTCGACGCGATCGTCCCGCGCTCCCTGCCGGGTGCGCCCAGGACCTGGACGTACGTCAGCGGTGCAGCGGAACTCGCGCTCGCGGCCGGTGTCGCGCTGCCCCGCACCAGGAAGACGGCGGCCCTCGCCGCGGCCGCGTTCTTCGTCGGCGTCTTCCCCGCCAACGTCAAGATGGCCGTCGACTGGCGCGACCGGCCCGCGTCGCAGAAGGCCGCGGCCATGGGGCGGCTGCCGCTGCAACTGCCCCTCGTCCTGTGGGCCCGCAGTGTCGCCAGGAGCGGGGAGGGCGCGGCATGAGTCAGCCGATCAACGTCGGAGACAAGGTCGACGACTTCGAACTGCCCGACGAGAGCGGCACCGTCCGCAAGCTGTCCGAACTGCTCGCCGACGGAGCGGTCGTGCTCTTCTTCTACCCGGCCGCCCTCACCGCGGGCTGCACCGCGGAGGCCTGCCACTTCCGCGACCTGGCCGCCGAGTTCGCCGCCGTCGGCGCCCGGCCGGTCGGCGTCAGCGGCGACTCCGTCGAACGGCAGCAGGAGTTCGCCGGCCGGCACACCCTCGGCATGCCGCTGCTGTCCGACGCCGACGGCACGATCCGTGAGCGGTTCGGCGTCAAGCGCGGCTTCTCCCTGGCACCGACCAAGCGGGTCACCTTCGTCATCGGGCAGGACCGCACGGTCCTCGACGTCGTCCGCAGCGAGCTGCGCATGAACACCCACGCCGACCGGGCACTGGAGGCCCTGCGGGCCGCACAACAGAAGTGACCGCGGGGAGACGGAGGGCTGCGGCGGTCCTCCGCTTCGGTTGAAGCCCCACGGCAAAAGCACCATCCTGTGGAATATGGAGCAGGCCTCCGCTGCAGCGATTCTCGATGCCCGGGGCACGGTGACGGGGTGGAGCGAGGGTGCCCGGCGGCTGACGGGATACCCGGCCGGGGAGGCCGTGGGACGGGCGGCGCGCGAGCTGCTCGCCGAGGAGGCGCCCGCCGAGGCCGTCGCCGCACGGCACGGCACCGTCGTACTGCGCCACCGCGACGGCTCCACCGTGGAGCTCCGGCTCAGCGCCTGCCCCGTCGTCGGAGCAAACGGCGACCACGGCGGCTATGTGATCACCGTCGAGCCGCCGGGCGACCCTCGGACGGCCCTGGCCGCCGAAGCCTTCCAGCGGGCCTCCATGTCGATGTCCGTCTTCGACACCCGCCAGCACTACCTGCAGCTCAACGACGTCGCCTGCCGTGTCATGGGCGTGTCGGAGCAGACGCTCACCGGCCGGTTCTTCGCGGACACCGTCGAGGACGCCGAGTCCAGCCGCGGCTTCCTCGCCCATCTGCGCCTGGTGGCCGAGACGGGGCAGCCGACACGCTACGAGAGCTACACCGCCGCCCCCGCCCTCAACCGCGACCACGCCTGGACCACCGAGATGTGGCCCCTGCGGGACGCCGCCGGCGAGGTCTGCGCCGTCGCTCTGGCGGCGTTCGACAGCACCGAGCAGTACTGGGCCCGCGAGCGCCTGGCCCTGCTGAACGAGGCGGCGGCCTCCATCGGCACCACCCTGGACGTGGTGCGCACAGCCGAGGAGTTCGTCGAACTCCTCGTGCCGCGCTACGCCGACTTCGCCAGCGTCGACCTGCTGGAGTGGGTACTGGGCGCCGAGGAAAGCCCGGGCCTGCCGGAGAACGACATCGTGCTGCGCCGCGTCGCCCACGGCTCGGTCAGCGAGGGCACACCCGAGGCCGCAGTGCACGTCGGTGAGGCGGACGTCTACCCGCCGTTCTCCCCGCCGGCGAAGGCACTGCGCACCGGGAAGGCCGTGGTGAGCCAGGCCGGCGAGCCGGACTTCGTGCGCTGGGTCGCCGAACGCAACACACGGGGCCCGGGGGGTCGCCCGTACCGCAAGGGCGTGCACTCAATGTTCGCGGTGCCGCTGCGGGCCCGCGGCACCACGCTGGGGGTCGTCGTCGGCGTCCGTATCGCCAATCCGGACGACTTCGCCGGCGACGACGCCGTCCTCGGCGAGGAACTCGCCAGCCGTGCCGCCGTCTGCATCGACAACGCCCGCCGCTTCGCCCGCGAACGCACCACCGCCCTGGCCCTCCAGAACAGCCTGCTGCCCAGGGGCATGCCCGGACAGGCGGCGGTGGACGTGGCCCACCGTTACCTGCCCTCGGGATCGCTGGCCGGTATCGGCGGCGACTGGTTCGACGTGATCCCGCTGTCCGGCAGCCGCGTCGCCCTGGTCGTCGGCGACGTCGTCGGCCACGGCATCCCCTCGTCGGCGACCATGGGCCGCCTCTGCACGGCCGTACGGGCCCTCGCGGACGTGGACCTCGCGCCGGACGAGCTCCTCACGCACCTCGACGACCTGGTCATCCACCTCGCCTCCGACGACCGGGGCGACGAGGTGGCGGAACTCGGCGCCACCTGCCTCTACGCCGTCTACGACCCCGTCTCGCGCCGCCTCACCCTCGCCGCGGCCGGTCACCCCGCGCCCGCCCTGCTGTACCCCGACGGCACGGTGAGCCTCGTGCCGATGGCGGCCGGACCGCCGCTGGGCGTCGGCGGCCTGCCCTTCGAGGCGACGGAGCTGGAACTGCCCGAGGGCTGCGTCGTCGCCCTCTACACGGACGGCCTGATCGAGGACCGCGACCGCGACGTCGACCACGCCACCGCCGAACTGTGCCGCGCCCTCGCCGCCCCGGCCGACACCCTCGACACCCTGTGCGACACGATCCTGAAGGCCGTACTGCCCGAGGAGCCGGGCGACGACGTCGCGCTGCTGCTGGCCCGCACCCGGGCACTGGGCGCGGATCAGGTCGCCACCTGGGACATCACCCCGGACCCCGAGCGGGTCGCCGCCGCCCGCCGGGCCGCCACCGAGCAGGTGATCGCCTGGGGCCTGGACGAGGCCGCGTTCGTCACCGAACTGGTCGTCAGCGAACTGGTCACCAACGCCATCCGCTACGGCGCCCCGCCCGTCCAGCTCCGCCTGATCCGCGACCGTGCCCTCATCTGCGAGGTGTCCGACGGCAGTTCGACCTCGCCGCACCTGCGCCGGGCGCACGCCTTCGACGAGGGCGGCCGCGGACTGCTGCTGGTCGCCCAGCTCACCCAGCGCTGGGGCAGCAGGCAGACCCCGCGCGGCAAGACCATCTGGGCCGAGCAGACGCTGCCGCCCCCGGTGTGATCACTGGAAGGAGCAGCCCGGGTTCGGGACGTCCTCCGAGAACGGCGCGCCGTGCGGCAGCACGTACAGCACGTCGAGGACGAGCGGGGTGTCACCCTCGTTGCGGCCCAGGTGGACGTCGCTCGGGCCGCCCGGCTCGCGGACCGTGGTGCCCTTCGGATAGACGCCGTCCTCGGCGCAGTCGGCGTGGTAGTGGCTCAACGTGCCCTGGCGGACGAAGCCGTAGACCACTCCGTCGTGGTAGTGCCAGCCGGTGCTCTGGCCCGGCGGGACGGTGATCTCGCGCAGCACGTAGTCGGTGTCCCCGACGGTGGTCGTGCTGATCAGCTTGGCGGTGACCCCCGGCCCCGGCGGCGTGGCCCCCGCCGTGCCGCAGGTCAGGACCGAGCCGGTGACGATCGCGCCGACGACGGCGGTGCGGAGTGCGGTGCGCATGCTTGAACAACCTTCCGGACGAGGGGCGAAGATCGAGTACCGCCGTGAACATAGAGCCATGGAAGGCCTGTTGGGGCCGGAACGCGTCAATCCGGCCACCTCGTCGATCGGTTCGCTCAGGCCGCGGGCCGCTCGCGAACCACGTCGGCCGGTTTCTTGTCGTCCCTGAGGCCCAGGAACCTGGGATGGCGCAGCATCCCGTCCCGCGTCCACTCGGTGAAGTCGATCTGCGCGACCAGCTCCGGCCTCACCCAGCGGGCGCCCGCCTCCCGCACGGGGCCCTCGAACCGCGAGCCGTCCACTCGCAATCGCTCGAGCCGCTCGCGCAGCGACAGCAGCGTCGGCCGGTCGAAGCCGGTGCCGACCTTGCCCGCGTAACGCAGCTTCCCGTCCTGGTGGTAGCCCAGCAGCAGCGCCCCCAGGCCGACCCGGCTGCCGGCGGGCTCGGTGAAACCGCCGACGACGAACTCCTGCCCCTGGGAGCACTTGAGCTTCAGCCAGTCCGGGGACCGCCGCGGCCGGTACGGCCCGTCGGCGCGCTTGGCGATCAGCCCCTCCCACCCGCGGGCGCACGCGTCGGCCAGCGAATCGGCGCCGCCCGCATTGCGGTGGGAGGTCCAGCGCAGCGGCGCACGGTACGAAAGGGCCCGGCGCAGCAGGGACTTGCGCAGCCGCAGCGGCAGCCGGGTGGTGTCCGCGCCGTCCAGCCTGAGCAGGTCGAACACGTAGTACGTCACGGCGACACCGGTGGCCTCGATCTCCTGTCTGCGGGTGAGTCCCATGCGCTGCTGGAGCCGGGCGAAGTCGGTGCGGCCGCGGGAGAACGCGACGACCTCGCCGTCGACCGTGAAGTCGGCGCAGGACTGGGCGGACAGCGCCTCGACGATCTCGGGGTAGCTGTCGTCGAGGCGGCGCCCCGTGCGTGACAGCAGCGTCACCCGCCCCGCGTCACGGACCGCCAGCAGCCGTACACCGTCCAGTTTCCGCTCGAAGATCCACTCGCCGGTGTCGTCGAAGTCCCGCCGGTCGCTGAGCGTGGCCAGCATGGGCCGTGCGGCGAGTTCCGTCCCGGGGCGCGCCGCGGCCAGCAGCCCGCGCCGTTCCTCGGGGAGCGAGTCGAGCAGCCCCGGCACGGCCGTTCACTTCCGTCCGTCGTCGGCGGCGACCTGGGCGAGCGTACGGCCGCTGGTCACCGAGCGGGCCCGCCGCGGATCCGGCGCCCCGTGTCCGCGGTCCCGCTCGCCGCCGGCCTTCACCAGCAGCCAGGACTCCTTGCCGTCCCCGTCCCTCCCGCCGCGGAACCGGGTGAGCGCGTACTCGCCGTGCAGTTTGGCGCCCTTGAGCCGGAACCGGGCGTGTCCGTGCTCCAGCGACTCCTCGAAGTCGACGGGCCGTCCCTCGCGGTCGTGGCTCAGCGGCTGGTAGGTGCCGTGGTCCCAGACGATCACGGTGCCGCCGCCGTACTCGCCCTCCGGAATGACGCCCTCGAACTCCTCGTACTGCAGCGGATGGTCCTCCGTGGGCACGGCCAGCCGCTTGTCGTGGGGGTCGGCGGAGGGGCCCTTCGGGATGGACCACGACTTCAGTACGTCACCCACCTGGAGCCGGAAGTCGAAGTGCATGGTGGACGCGTCGTGGATCTGCACGACGAAGCGGGGTTCGCCGTCCGAGGATGCGGACCGGCCCTCCGGCTCCGCGCTCCGCCGGAAATCGCGTTTGCCGCGGTACTCCCGCAGCCGGTCCCGGTCACCCACTTCCGGCTCCTTCCGTGCGTCCTGCCTCGCGGGCCTGCGAGTACCCCACGGGCGCCTCAGAACTCCTCGTGCACCTCGGGGTCACCGCCCAGTCGGCGGTGGGCGCGGTCGGCGACGGCCCGCATCTGCCCGGCGTCCAGTTCGAACCCGAAGACGTCGAGATTGGCGCGCTGTCGCCCCGGGTCCGACGACTTCGGGATGGGCACCGCGCCGAGCTGGGTGTGCCAGCGCAGCACGACCTGGCCGGGGGTCACGCCGAGGTCCCCGGCGATCGAGACGAGCGCCGGGTCGTCGAGCAGGTCGCTGCCGCGGCCGAGCGGGCTCCAGCTCTCGGTGAGGATGCCCTTGGCGGTGTGGAAGGCGCGCAGCTCCTCCTGCGGGAAGAGCGGGTGCAGCTCGATCTGGTTGACGGACGGCAGGACGCCGGTCTCCTTCTCCAGCCGCTCGATGTGCTCCGGCGTGAAGTTGGAGACGCCGACGGAGCGGACGAGGCCCTCCTCGCGGAGCTTGATCATGGCCCGCCACGAGTCGACGTACCGGTCGACCCGGGGGAGCGGCCAGTGGATCAGATACAGGTCCACGTACTCCAGGCCGAGCCTGCGGCGGGAGTCCTCGAAGGAGGCAAGAGTCTCCTCGTAGCCGTGGTCGCGGCCCGGGAGCTTCGTGGTGACCACGATCTCCTCGCGGGGCACGCCGCCGTGGGCGATGCCGAGGCCCACTCCGGACTCGTTGCGGTAGTTGGTGGCCGTGTCGACCAGGCGGTAGCCCAGGCCCAGGGCCTCGGCGACGGCGCGCTCCGCCTCGGCGTCGCTCATCGGCCAGGTGCCCAGGCCGACCGCGGGGAGCCGCGTGCCGTCGTTGAGCGTGTGCGTCGGGATGCTGACCACGGGGCGACCCTTCCCTCGACTGTGCCGGACCTCCAGCGTCACGGACAACGGGGTGCTTGATCAAACGCACAGGTGGGGATGAGGGCGTGAGGGGAGCCGATGCGCACGAGTGACGGAGTGGGTATGACGACGGAGTGGGACGCGGCGGCGGAGCGGGCCGCGGGTGTCGAGGTGAAACCGGTCGCCGGACACATCGGAGCGGAGATCACCGGCGTCGACCTGGCCGACGACCTCGACGACGCCGTGGTCGCCGCGATCCGCACGGCCGTGCTGCGCTGGAAGGTGGTGTTCTTCCGCGGGCAGCGGCTCGACCACGCCCGGCACGTCGCCTTCGCACGCCGCTTCGGCGAACCCGTCGTCCTGGGCAAGCGGGGCAGCGCCTCACCGCCGGACTTTCCCGAGGTGGAGACCACCGCCGACCGGCTCGAACTGGGCGGACGGTTCGGCATGGAGCACGAGGAGTGGCTGCAGCGCCGACGCCACACCCTGCTGCGCGGCTGGCACTGCGACCACGGCGCCCGGATCGACCCGCCCGCAGCGACGATCCTGCGCGCCGAGACCGTACCGCCCTACGGCGGCGACACGACGTGGTCCAACCTGGCGGCCGCCTACGCCGGACTGTCCGCGCCCGTGCGGGAGTTCGTCGACACCCTGCGTGCCGAGCACCGGCTCGGGGTGGGCTACCAGCCCAGGCCCGGCGACGACGCGTACCTGCGACACCTGCTGGACCACCAGGTCGCCTCCGTCCACCCGCTGGTGCGCGTGCACCCTGAGACGGGGGAGCGGGTGCTGTACGTCAACGGCTACTACGTCGAGCAGATCGTCGACGTCTCCCGGCCGGAGAGCCGGGCCCTGCTGGAGATGCTGCTGGAGCAGGCGGTGCGGCCGGAGTACACCGTGCGGTTCCGCTGGGAGCCGGGCAGCGTCGCCTTCTGGGACAACCGGGCCACCATCCACCTGGCGCCCGGCGACAACGCCCACCTCGGCCTCCCGCGGATCATGCACCGGGTCATGCTCACGGGCGACGTACCGGTCGGCGTGGACGGCAGGCCGTCGCAGCCCGTGATCGGCACCGAACCCGGCAGGTGGTGAGCTCAGACGGAGGGCCGCCACCCCAGCGCCGGGCCGAGCCGCGTCGCCATGTCGGTGAGGATCTGCACGTAGTCCTCGTGGGCGAAGGTGAACGGCAGGGCGAAGGCCACCTCGTCCACCTCGCGGAACGCGGCGTGCGCGTGCAGCCGCTCGGCGATCTCCTCCGAGGTGCCGACGATGTCGGGCGCGAACAACAGCCGAGCCGGGCCCTGCGGTGACGTCGTACGAGGGGTGCGCCGGGCCGCGTACTCCTCGTACCGGGCCCGCTGTTCGGGCGACGCGGAGTCGGTGGGGATGACCACCAGGCCCTGGGAGACACGGGCGTTCTCGCCGTCGGGGTGGTGGGCGCGGAAGGCGCGGATGTGGGACAGCTGGATCTCGGCGAAGTCGTGGCCCGATCCGTGCGGAGCCTCGGCCTCCGCCTTGACGACGCTGCTCGTCAGGAAGTTCATGCCGTTCTCGCCGGCCCAGCGCGCCGAGCCGAGGCTGCCGCCGCCGTACCACATCCGTCGGTCCAGCCCCGGCGAGTGCGGCTGCACCCGGTCGGAGAACGTCTCGAATCCCTCGACGCCGCTGAACTCGCTGGCGCTCTTGCCGCGCACTAGGTCCAGCAGCCGCCGCACCCGCTCGTAGGAGAAGTCCTCCGCGTCCGCCGTGTCCGGGTAGAGCGCCTGCTTGACCTGGTCGAAGTGCATCGGCGGACCCACGCTGACACCTGGGTTGACCCGGCCCCCGGAGAGGAGGTCCACGGTCGCCAGGTCCTCGGCCAGCCGCAGCGGGTTCTCCCAGCCCAGCGGGATGACCGCGGTGCCGAGCTCGATGCGGCTGGTGCGCTGCGAGGCCGCCGCCATGACGGCGACGGGCGAGGAAATGCCGTACTGCAGGTGCCGGTGACGCAGCCAGGCGCTGTCGAAGCCGAGCCGCTCACCGAGTTCGATGATCTCCAGGGTGGATTCGTGGCCCCGGCGCGGATCGTCTTCGTCGAACAGGCCGATGGTCAGGAAACCGAGCTTGCGCAGGGGACGGGAGGTCGGCGGCACGGGCTGCTCCGTAACTGTTCGACGAGTTGTTTGACGTATCAAGCAGTACGGCAGTGCCAACCAGGTCCCGGCGGCAGGTGTTCCCCGTGCCGGGAGCGCTCTTTCAGGGCAGCGGAATGGTCACCTCGTCCTCCAAGGGCGGCTCGATCTCCTGGGCGAGGTTGCCGGTGGCCGCGAAGCACCGCAGCCGAACGGCGTCGGGGGTGACGTCCAGGCGCAGGAACTGCTTGAAGAAGGGCGGGCTGTAGGTGGCCGAGCCGGGTGAGAACAGCTGCGTGTAGATCTTGCGGACCGGGAGGCGGAAGCGGGAGGTGCGGTCGGGGCGGCCGCCCGCGCCCAGCAGGCTCGCCACGAGGCGGACGCGGCGGGTCACGCGGACGGGGCCGCCGGGCGCCCGCGTGGGCGTGATGCCCAGGCGTTCGGCGACGACCGCCGTGGCCTCGGCCTCGGTGAGGGTGAAGAAGCGGCGCAGGCGCAGGCGGCGTCCGTAGAGCCGGCTGTAGAAGGCCAGGGAGTCACCGCGCAGCGGGTAGCAGCGGAAGTCCTTCTCCGTCACGTTCGCGATGTTCACGCGCGGGATGGTGTGGGTGGCGTGCATGAACGCTCCGCCGCCGCCCGAGACGACGTACTGGATGGTGCGGCCGTCCACCTGGACCGGATAGCGCTGGTAGTTGTGGATGTCGCCGCCGATCGCCGCGACATAGTGGTGCTCGGGGTCGCGGACGATGTCGTCGACGGTGCCGCCGTCCCCCTCGATCGTGCACGGGTGGTGTTCACCGTCCACGTACAGGGGCGATCCGGTGAGCAGGATCTTCGGGCGGGGCCCCTGGGAGACCTCGCGCAGCCAGGCGCCCTGTTCGGCGTCGATGGTGCCGAGCAGACCCGTGTCGATGCCTATGAGCCGCAGCGGACCGGCGTCGATCGCCCAGTAGGGGCCCGGCTGTACGGCCCGTTGGGCGGCGGCGGACCGCAACTGCCGTGTCTCCTCCAGGCGTTGACCGTCCGTCGGACGGGGCCGGTGCCACAGCAGCGACCTCCACCACGCCCGGGTGAGGGGGCGCGGTGCGGGTTCCGCCGGGAGCGGTGGGGCGTCCCCGCAGAAGACGCGCATGAAGGCGCCGAGACCCTCGTACCAGTCGTGGTTGCCGGGTACGGCGTAGATCGGCGCCGGATAGTCCCGGTACGGGCGGAAGAACTTGCTGCCGTAGTCGTCGGCGCTGCCGACCGGGTAGATGACGTCGCTGGTGATGACCGCGAAGTCGGTGCCCTGACTGGTCCTCAGGAAGCCCGGCACGACGGAGTACTGGGGCTCGTCGCCCTCGCCGGTGTCGCCGATGACCATGAACGAGAAGCGGTCCGGGTCGTCGCGCCGGATCACCTTGTCGGCGGGCGCGCCGGCCGCTTCCCGCTGGGCCACCCAACGGCCGCGGGTGCGGCCCGTGGGGTCGCCGAACCAGGAGGCCAGCACGCCGTTGCGGGCGGACCACAGCGTCCTGGGGTCGAGCCAGGAGAGCTTCTCGACCTTGGCGGGCATCAGCCGCTTGTACTCGCCGGGTTCCGCGGCGCCCCAGCCGGCGCCCTCGGCGGTATCGCGTGAGGAGTCAGACACCGGTGCACGGTAACAACGATCAAGCGGCGGACGAGAGGGGGGTGCGCCGCCATGGCGGCCGTGCCGTGCCTGAGGGAGGATCACGACCGAGCTCCGTCCGCGCGAAAGGCCCCAAATGACCGCCGACTTCATCGACCTGGTGCCCGATCCGGACCGGCCGGGCGGCCGACTGCTGCTGGGGATCCGCCACTTCGACGAGCCTTTCCTGCTCACCGTCTCCCTCTCCCAGGGGCTGGGCTCCAGCGAGCTGTGGCTGGACCGGGGGAGGGCCGGCAAGGCGCGGCTCGCGGAGTTCCGGCGGATCGGGGACCGGGTGCTGTTCGTCGTCCGGAACAAGCACTTCCAGACGTACGGCGACGCGGCCGCCGTGCGTGCCGGGCAGGAGTCGTTCCCGCTGTCCGTGGTGTGGAGCGGGCCGGTGCTGCGCGAGGAGGACGGCGCGGCGGTCGTGGACGCCACCGGCCTCGCCCTGGTCGACCACGACCGGATCGCCGAGCATCTGTACGACGAGGAGCAGGGGGAGTACGCCGTCGACGACTCGCGCAGTCTGCCGCTCGTCGCGGACAGCCGCACCGGCCCGTCCGCCACCCGGCTGCCCGCCCTGATCACCTTCGCCGGACCGGGCCGCGGCGCGGCGGTCCGCGCGCACGCCGCCGACCCGCGGGCCCTCACCGTCGTCCAGCAGCTCAACCTGGTCCGCCTGCCCTCCGAACCGCTGCCCGTCCGCCGCTTCCACCCCAACTCCGGCGGCTACGGCGTCGGTTACGCCGATCACGGCCGGGTCGGCGCGGGTGACACCCAGGTGCGCATGCAGCCGAGGTTCCGGGCTGGTCCGGATGCCGAGCCGATCGTGTTCCGGGTCGATCCGGCGATCCCGGAACCCTTCCGCTCGGCGGTGATCGAGGGCGGCAACTGGTGGCGGGAGGCCTTCGCGCTGATCGGGCTGCCCGACGCCTACCGGGTCGAGGCCGGCGACGAGGCGTTCGACCCGTACGAGGTGGGAGTCAACGGCGTGGTGTGGGTGCACCGTTCGGGCCGCGGCTGGTCGCTCGGGCAGGGGCTGACCGACCCCCGCACCGGCGAGATCCTGCACGCCCGGGTCCGCCTCGGCTCCCAGCGCCTGGAACAGGTGCGCGCCCTCGGCGAGGCCCTGCTCGCCCCCTACGGCCGTCCCGACGAGGCCGAACGGCTCGCCGTGGTGGAGGAGTTGGTTCTCGCGCGCCTGCGCCACCTGGCCGCCCACGAGATCGGCCACGCGCTCGGCTTCATGCACAACTTCGCCAGTACGACCCATCCGAAGCCGTCCGTCATGGACTACCCGCACGCCCGCGTCATCATCACCGACGACGACCGCATCGACCTGTCGTCCGCGTACAGCACCGGGCTCGGCCCCTGGGACCACTTCCTCGTCGCCCATGCCTACGGGCACTTCGCCGACGAGGACCCCGCCCTCGTCCAACTGCGCGCCGAAGCGGCGGAGTCGGGCCTTCTCTTCGTCTCGGACGAGGACGCGCAGGGCCCGCACGCGGCCCACGCCGACGCCGTCACCTGGGTGACGGGCGGAGACGCGCGGCAGGCGCTGGAGACGATGCTGCGGGCCCGCCGCATCGCGCTGGAGGGGTTCTCGCGCGGTGCCCTCCCGCCCGACCGGCAGACCGGCGAACTGGAGGAACGGCTGACCCTCCTGCACCTCCTGCACCGCCACGAGGTGATCGCCGTGGCCCGGCTGGTCGGCGGGGTCCGTTACGCCTACGGCCTGGCCGGCGAGGACGGCCGCGGCACCCGGGCCGTGGACGCGGCCACCCAGCGCTCGGCCCTGACCGGCCTGGCCCAGCTCCTGCGCGCCGAACAACTCGCGCTTCCGCAGACGGCGTTGAGCGTGGTGACGCCACCGGCGGTCCGCTACGGCCGTACCGAGCAGTACCTCGACAGCGGCGCCGGACGGGTCTTCGACCCGCTCGACGCGGTCCGGGTGGCCGTCACCCTGGTCACCGAACAGCTCCTGGAACCGGCCCGCCTCAACCGGGTCGCCTGGCAGCACGCCACCGACCCGGCCTCCCCCGGCGTCACCGAGGTCGTCGACGCGCTCCTGACCGTCACCTGGCGGCGCACGGACCCGGTGCCGACGGACCTCCCCGGCGGTGTCGCCGTCCAGTACACGGCCGCCTGGACGCTGCTGAACCACCTGTTGACCGTGGTGTGCGAGGGCGCGTTGCACGCCGCCGTCCGCACGGCGCTGCGCAGTGCCCTGCGCCGGTTCGCCGACGAGTTGCGGCAGGGCGGCCACGACGGTCAGCGCGAGGCGGCCGACCTCATCAGCGCCGTTCTGGCCGACCCTGACGCGGCCCGCCTCGACCCGCTGCCGAGGGTCCCGCCGGGCGCGCCCAACTGAGCCCGCGCGGACGGTCGCCGGGCGCTCACGGCCGTGGTGGTCTGTCGCTCCTCGGCCTGCCGGGCGGCGGTGCCCAGCGCGGGTGGTCCGCGGGGCGCCGTGTCCGTTCGAGGCGGCGGAGCCGGCCCGCGGCGGCCATGGGGTGACGCCCGGTCGGCGAGGCTGGAGGCCATGTGGGCCGGTCCGGGACGGGCGGACGGCGGCTCCGCTCCGCCGTCCGCCGTCGCGGCCGGGGGCGTCACCGTCAGGCGATGGTGACGCTGTCGTCGAGGTAGACGTCCTGCACGGCGTGGAGAAGCCCGACGCCCTCGGCGGTGGGTCGCTGGAACGCCTTGCGGCCGGTGATCAGGCCGGTGCCGCCGGCCCGCTTGTTGATCACCGCGGTCCGCACGGCCTGGGCGAGATCGCCCTGGCCCGCCGACGCGCCCCCGCTGTTGATCAGCCCGACGCGGCCCATGTAGCAGTTGGCGACCTGCCAGCGCGTGAGGTCGATCGGGTGGTCGCTGGTGAGGGTGTCGTAGACGAGCGGGTCGGTCCTGCCGAAGCCCAGGGCGCGGTAGCCGCCGTTGTTCTCCGCCTGCTTCTGCTTGACGATGTCGGCCTCGATGGTCACGCCGAGGTGGTTGGCCTGGCCGGTGAGGTCGGCCGACGCCGAGTAGTCCACGCCGTCCTTCTTGAACGCCGCGTTGCGCAGGTAGCACCACAGCACGGTGAACATGCCGAGCTCGTGGGCGCGGGCGAAGGCCTCGCCGACCTCCCGCAGCTGGCGGTCGGACTGTTCGGAGCCGAAGTACACCGTGGCGCCGACGCCGGCCGCGCCGAGGTCGAAGCACTGCTGGACGCTGCCGAACATGACCTGGTCGTAGTGGTTGGGGTAGGTCAGCAGCTCGTTGTGGTTGAGCTTCACGATGAACGGGATGCGGTGCGCGTAGCGCCGCGACACGGCCCCGAGCACGCCAAGGGTGCTGGCGACGGCGTTGCAGCCGCCCTCGACGGCCAGTTCCACGATGTTCGCGGGGTCGAGGTACCGGGGGTTGGGGGCGAACGCGGACGCCGCGGAGTGCTCGATGCCCTGGTCGACCGGCAGGATCGACACGTACCCCGTGTCGGCCAGGCGGCCGTGGGCGAAGAGGGCCTGCAGGTTGCGCAGCACGCGGGGCGAGCGGTCGGTGGCGGCCACGACCCGGTCGACGAAGTCGGGGCCCGGCAGCACCAGGTCCTCCTTGGGAATCCCCAGGGCGACATGGGTCAGCAGTTCCTTCGCCTCGTCACCCAGCAAGCCTTGGATGTCAGTCATCGTCACACCCCCAGGGCGTCGTACGGCCGTCTCTCGGCCCACTGCCACCGTGCGGCGCGGCGTGGTGGCGCGGCAGACCCCGTTCGGCACCTCGCGGAGGTCGAACGGCCCTCGCCTCAGCCGAAGAACACCTCGAACTCGTCGTACAGCGCCGGATCGACCACCTTGATCCTGCCGCGGGTCTCGTCGAGCGGGACGCGGACGATGTCGGTGCCGCGCAGGGCGACCATGGTGCCGAAGGCTCCGTCCCTGACCGCGTCCACGGCGTGCAGGCCGAAGCGCGTGGCCAGCCAGCGGTCGAAGGCGCTCGGGGTGCCGCCGCGCTGGACGTGTCCGAGGACCGTGGTACGGGCTTCCGTGCCGGTGCGTCCCTCGATCTCCCGGGCGAGCCATTCGCCGATGCCGGACAGGCGCACGTGGCCGTACTCGTCCCGCGAGCGGTCCTTGAGGACCATCTCGCCCTCCTTGGGAACGGCTCCCTCGGCGGCGACGACGATCGGGGCGTAATTGATCTCGAAGCGCCTCTTCACCCACGCGCAGACCTGGTCGACGTCGAACGGCCGCTCCGGGAGGAGGATCACGTTGGCGCCGCCCGCGATGCCGGCGTGCAGGGCGATCCAGCCGGAGTGGCGGCCCATCACCTCCACCACCAGGGTCCGCATGTGCGACTCGGCCGTGGTGTGCAGCCGGTCGATGGCCTCGGTGGCGATGCCGACGGCGGTGTCGAAGCCGAAGGTGTAGTCGGTGCCGGCCACGTCGTTGTCGATGGTCTTCGGTACGCCGACCAGCTTGATCCCCTGACGGCTCAGCTCCGTGGCCGCGCCGAGCGTGTCCTCGCCGCCGATCACGATCATCGCCTCGACGTCGTGCGCGGCCAGGGAGTCCCGGATGCGCCGCACCCCGTCCTCGTGCTTGAACGGGTTGGTGCGGGAGGAACCGAGGATGGTCCCGCCGCGCGGCAGGATCCCGCGCACCGCGGAGACGTCCAGCGGCATCATGTTGTTGCGCAGCGCGCCGAGCCAGCCGTCGCGCACACCGACGAACTCGAAGCCGTAGTCCTGGACGCCCTTACGGACGACGCTGCGGATGACGGCGTTGAGACCGGGGCAGTCGCCCCCGCCGGTCAGCACTGCGATCTTCATGGTTTCCTCCCTATCCCCCCGGGCGGAGGCCGGCCTTCGGTCCCGGCGCGACCCGCCGCACGCCTCCCGATTGCCCGGCGACGTCGTCGGTCCGCCTCCGCGGGTGCGCACCCGGAGAGCCAGGTGTCTCTCCCTCCATCATGAGTGCCAGGGGTCCCGGCGGCGACTCCCGGGCGGCCCGCCGGTGAGGACCTTCGGCCCCGTGACGTCTACTTCACGCGGCGCAGGGTCGCGGAGAGGTGGTGCTGCAACGGCAGGCCGACGGCCGCGAGCTCGTGCTCGAACGCGAGTGTGTCGTCGTCGGCCAGGGTGTAGCGGCGGCCGGTGGCGTCGACGCGCTTGGCGGTCGGGGTGAGCGCGACCTGGTGCGTGGCGAGTTCGACCGTGCCCTCGGCCGCGCGACCGACCGCGATCTCGGCGATGCCGGTGGGCTGGGTGATCAGCGCCTCCACCCGCCCGTCGGGCTGCAGCCGCCACCAGCCGCTCTCCCGTGCCGCGGGCCGCAACGGTGCACCGTCCGTGTCCAGCAGCCAGGCCCGTGCCTCGTAGCGCAGGAAGGGCCGGCCGTCATGACTGAAGACGACGTTCTGGGCGTAGGCGAAGTCCCCGTCGAGCGTGGGGTAACCGCCGTGCCCCCGCCCGTGCCACGTACCCAGGAACCCGAGCACGGGTGCGAGCAGCGCGTGCGGCTCGGGCGCCGCGTCGGGCCGGTCGCCGTCGGGATAGGGGCACTCCACCGCGGGGTCGAACACGTCTGCACTCCTCAAGCCGTTCCAGTCCGGGCTGCAAGCCTAGGGGCACGCCCGGTGACGTGGGACGCTCAGTCGCACCAGACCACAAGCCGCACGTACGAGGGCCCGTGCAGACCGGCAAGGGTGCGCATGACGTCCCAGACCGGCGCCCACCGAGTGCCCGCCCCGGCAGCGCTCCTCCGACTGAGCCGACCGGACGCGTCCGTCTCGTCCCAGTCTGCGGCTTCCAGCTCGGCCCAGCTGAGCCAGGTCGTGCCGCGTGCGTCCGAGGGGTCGCCCCACGCCCGGAAGGTGTCCCGCAGGCCGCCCGAGGCGTCCGCCGGGAGACCGCGGCCCTCGGCGAGCGGACGGAAGCCGAAGCCGTTGCGGACGCCGAAAAGGCAGGCCAGAGCGTTGTAGGCGTTGCCGGGATCGAGGAGGAAGAGGTCAATGGCGGCGTGCCACACGGCGTCCTCGTCGTCCTCACCCCAGAGCCGGGCCATGGGTCTGCACTCGATCATGCCGTATACGTCGGTGGACATGTACGCAGTGTGCGGTGAGCTCGCGGGGCCCGGCGCCTCGTTTGCGACGCTACCCGGCGGATGCCGGTCGGCCGGGCAGCAGTCGCTCGGTGAGCAGTACCCCGTACGCGGCGGCGGTCGTCAGGCCGCCGGTGAGGAACGTGGCGCGGACGTCCGTCAGCGACAGGATCAGCCCGCCGAGGGCGGCGCCCCGCAATTCCGGCGTTGAGGAGGCCGGAGTTCGCGGCGAGGGCCATGTCGGTGCGGCCCCGGGGCGCACCACAGCATCGCGTTCTGGGTGGTCATGAAGACCGGGCCCAAGGCGCCGCACACCAGCATCAGGAACAGCACCGCCGCCACCGGCCGGTCGCCGAGTGAGCAGAGGCCGAGCATGCCGACGGCCTGGGTGGCGATGGCGGTGCTCAGCGCGGTCCGTGGCCGAGGGCCCAGCACCGCCCCGGTGAGCGTCACCCCGGCCAGACACGCAACGCCGAAGGCCACGAGCAGTGAATCCAGCGGCACGGTCCGTACGCCGTGGGCCAGCGGCAGGGACGCGACGGCCACCGTGCCGCCGTCGCCGGTCACCAGCAGCCCGACCGCCGACACCGACACGCCGAGGTCCCGGGAGTGGGCTCCAGGAGTCCGACGGGCAGGTTCTCCGCGGTGTTGAAGGTGAACGCGGCCGGCATCAGAGCCGCCCGTACCGCCGGTCCGCGCCACGCGGCCGGCCGTGGGAGGAGCGTGCCTTCCCGTCCCGGCCCGTTGCGCTCCCTCCGCGACGCCGTCCATGGATCCACGCCACCGGGCCCGCCGGCCACGCCGCAACCGATTTCCGCCCCGCGTGCCCGTCCGCGCCCGCCTCCACGGCGGCGACCGAGATCGTCTTGAATGTGAAGTCGTCTCACGGCAGCGGGAGTTCGGGGTTTCCCGCGCGATGCCCCCGGCACAGAGGGATAACCCTTGATTAGCCCGGACGTCGCTGACATGCCCCGGTCAACCTGCCATTCTCCCTCCAACCGCCGTACACCCCCCACGTTCTCGACACGCAGTCGGTCCCGCACAGCTCGGCTCGTCCCGGTCAGTACGCCCGTCTGTCCGGTCTGTCATCGGCCGCCCCACGCGGCCACCGCAGTAGGAGAACGAGTGAGACCCATTCCCCGCAAGCGGACCGCGGTAGGAGCCCTGCTCTCCACCGCCGCCCTCTTCGCCGTCGGCATCCAGTCGGTCCCGGCGAACGCGCAGCCCGCAGCCCCCCACCCCACCCCCCTCCGCACCGGGGGCCTGGAGGCGAAGCTCTCCCCGGCCCAGCGCACCGCTCTGATCAGGAGCGCGTCCGAGAAGACGGGCGCGACCGCCCGCGCCCTCGGCCTGGGCGCCAAGGAGAAGCTGGTCGTCAAGGACGTAGTCAAGGACAACGACGGCACCGTGCACACCCGGTACGAGCGCACCTACGCCGGGCTGCCCGTCCTCGGCGGCGATCTGGTCGTGCACACCCCGCCCGCCTCCCTCGCGGCCGGCACGGTGAGCACGACGTTCAACAACAAGCACACCATCAAGGTCGCCTCGACCACGGCGGACGTCGCCAAGTCCGCCGCGAAGACGAAGGCCCTCACGGCGGCCAAGGCCCTGGACGCCAAGCAGCCCAAGGCCGACAGTGCCCGCAAGGTCATCTGGGCGGGCACGGGCACCCCGAAGCTCGCCTGGGAGACCGTCGTCAGCGGCTTCCAGGACGACGGCACCCCCGGCAGGCTGCACGTCATCACCGACGCCGTCACGGGCAAGGAACTCCACCGCTTCCAGGCGATCGAGACCGGCACCGGCAACACCCAGTACAGCGGCACGGTCACGCTGAACACGACGCTGTCGGGTTCGACGTACCAGCTGTACGACACCACGCGCGGCGGCCACAAGACGTACAACCTCAACAACGGCACCTCGGGCACCGGCACCCTGATGACGGACTCCGACGACGTCTGGGGCACCGGTTCGGGCTCCAACACCCAGACGGCCGGCGCGGACGCGGCCTACGGCGCCCAGACGACCTGGGACTTCTACAAGAACACCTTCGGCCGTTCCGGCATCAAGAACGACGGTGTCGCCGCCTACTCCCGCGTCCACTACAGCAGCAGCTACGTCAACGCCTTCTGGGACGACAGCTGCTTCTGCATGACCTACGGCGACGGCGCGGGCGGCACCCACGCCCTCACCTCGCTGGACGTGGCCGGCCACGAGATGAGCCACGGCGTCACCTCCAACACCGCGGGCCTGGACTACAGCGGCGAGTCCGGCGGCCTGAACGAGGCGACCTCCGACATCTTCGGCACCGGCGTGGAGTTCTACGCCAACAACAGCAGCGACGTCGGTGACTACCTCATCGGCGAGAAGATCGACATCAACGGCGACGGCACGCCGCTGCGTTACATGGACAAGCCGAGCAAGGACGGCGGCTCCGCGGACAGTTGGTACTCGGGTGTCGGCAACCTCGACGTGCACTACTCCTCGGGTCCGGCGAACCACATGTTCTACCTGCTGTCCGAGGGCAGCGGCACGAAGACCATCAACGGCGTGACGTACAACAGCCCGACCTCCGACGGCGTCGCCGTCACCGGCATCGGCCGGGCCGCGGCCCTGCAGATCTGGTACAAGGCGCTGACGACGTACATGACGTCGAGCACCAACTACGCCGGCGCCCGCACCGCCGCCCTGAACGCCGCCGCCGCGCTGTACGGCACCGGCTCCACGCAGTACGCCGGGGTCGGCAACGCCTTCGCCGGCATCAACGTCGGCAGCCACATCACCCCGCCCTCGTCGGGCGTCTCGGTCACCAACCCGGGCAGCCAGTCCTCCACCGTCGGCACGGCGGTGAGTCTGCAGATCTCGGCCGGCAGCACCAACAGCGGCTCGTTGTCGTACGCCGCGAGCGGGCTGCCGACGGGCCTGTCGATCAACAGCTCCACGGGCGTGATCTCCGGCACGCCGACCACGGCCGGCACCTACAGCACGACCGTCACGGTGACCGACAGCACGGGTGCGACCGGCACCGCCTCCTTCACCTGGACGGTCGGCTCCAGCGGCGGCGGCACCTGCACCTCCGCCCAACTTCTGGGCAACCAGGGCTTCGAGTCGGGCAACACCACCTGGACCGCGTCCAGCGGGGTCATCACCAACTCCACCGGTGAGAGCGCCCACGGCGGCTCGTACTACGCCTGGCTGGACGGCTACGGCTCCACCCACACCGACACGCTCTCCCAGTCGGTGACCATTCCGAGCGGCTGCAAGGCGACGCTCACCTTCTACCTCCACATCGACACGTCGGAGACCACCACCAGCACCGCGTACGACAAGCTGACGGTCACCGCCGGTTCGACCACCCTGGCGACGTACTCGAACCTCAACGCCGCCTCCGGCTACGCGCAGAAGTCCTTGAACCTGAGCTCGTACGCGGGCTCCACGGTCACCCTGAAGTTCAGCGGTGCCGAGGACTCCTCGCTCCAGACCAGCTTCGTCGTCGACGACACCGCCCTGACGACCAGCTGATCCCCGCGCACCAAAAGGGCCTCACCCTCCGTGGGTGAGGCCCTTCCGTGTCAGTTGAACGGGTCGAGCGTGAGATACGCCTGCTGCGGACTGCCGTCCTGGACGAGCGACTCGTGGTTGCCGACGTCGTCGAAGGCGAACGCGTAGGCCTTGCCGTCGGCCATCCGCGCGTGGATGGCGCGCGCGTACTGGTTGGTCACCGCGTCCTGGTAGAAGTTCGCCGAGGAGGTGTCCGGCTGGTTGGCGTTGGTCAGGAGCGTGGTGCGGTTGAAGCCCGCGCACAGGGTGCGCGAAATGGGGCCGCGTACCTGGTCGTTGGGGGCGTCGAGCAGCTTGTGGCAGCCGAAGACGCTGTCGGCGTCCGGTTTCTGGAAGCTGGTGACGACCGCGCCGGAGCCGTTGGTGAAGTTCATGACGCCGCCAGAGACCCGCCCGTAGTACTTGGTGTTCGGCTGGTCGGTGAACGGGGTGACGGTCAGGGTGGACGAGGCGTACTTCTGCCAGACGCGGTTGATGTAGTCGTCCATGACGGACGCGGGCAGGGCTCCGGACTCCAGCCCGTGGCCCGGGGACAGCGCACGCAGCACCGTGCCGTCGGAGCGGGTCTGGATCAGTCCGGCCCAGCCGCCGGACCTGCCGCGCAGGTCGTTGAGAACGCCGTTGTAGCCGCCGGACTTGAGGTACCCGGTGGACGCCGTGCTCCCGTCGGCCCGCTGCACGCCCACCGCGTAGGGCGCCGAGAACATGTCGACCTGCGTGCTGTTGATCCACAGGCCGGAGTCGTTGAGGGTGTACTCGGACCAGTTGAAGAGGATGTCGTGGTTGGGGTCGCTCGGGTTCTGCACGGCGGGCTGCACCAGACCGCCGGTGGTCAGCTTGAACACGAGCTTCTGGCCGTAGGAGAAGTAGATCCGGCCGGAGAACTTGGGGATCCGGATGGTCTTCGACTGTCCGGCGGCCGGACCCGGGATCGACGCGTCCGGTGCGGGCGTCGGCGGGTTGCCGCCGGCGGGCCACGCGTGGAACGTGCCGCTCGCGTCCGCCCAGCCCTGCTGGCCCGTGGAGAGCAGGGTGCCGATCGTGTAGACGTAGACCGCGTCGCCGCGGCCCGAGTTGTTGGTCACCTTCAGCGGAATCGTCGCGGGGACGGCCGCTTCGGCCGACGAGGGCGACTGGACGGTGATCACCGCGGCGATCACTGCGGCTGCTGCTGTGGGGGACAGCAGTCGTCGAAGGAGCTTGTGGCGCACGCTCCACCTCCGTGTGTGGGGTCACTCGAGGGGTTGGTCCGTACCTGTTCTGAGAGCGCTCTCAAAGTGACACTCAGGTTGCGTGCATGTCAATAAGATCGCCGTGAGGGAAAGCGTGAGCGCCCGCGGGGTGAACCCGCGGGCGCCCGGAGCGACTTGTCGAAACGCGTGGCCGGAGAGGGGACTTGTCAGAACGTGCGTGCCAGAAGGTCGAGCAGCGCGGCCCAATGCCGCTCGGCGCCTTCCTTGTTGTATGCGGCCGTGTCCGCCTGCGTGTACCCGTGCTGTGCGCCCGGGTAGACCTCGCAGCGATGCCGTACGCCCGCGGCCGTCAGCGTCTCCTCCAGCAGCCGCTGCTGCTCGGGCGGCATGGAGGGGTCCTCGTCGGCGTGTCCGAAGTACACCTCACCGCTGACGTTCCCGGCCACCGTGTGCGGGCTGTCGGGTGCGTCGGTGGCCAATTGGCCCCCGTGGAAGCCGGCCATCGCCGCGACCCGGTCCGGGTAGCCGCCCGCCGTGTACAGGGCCAGGCGTGCGCCCATGCAGTAGCCGGTCACCGCGACCTTGCCGTCGGCCACGAGCGGGGAGTCGGCCAGCCACCGCAGATAGGCGCCGGCGTCCCGTACGGCGAGGTCCGAGGTGTGGGACATCAGTACCGGCGTCACCTGTTCCCAGATCTGCGGGCGGGCCGCGGGGTCGATGAACTCCGGCAGGTCGAACACCGGTGAACGGCCGTGCCGGTAGAAGACGTTGGGCACCAGGACCGTGTAGCCGGCCTCGGCCAGCCGGTCCGCCATCGCCTCCAGGTGCGGGCGCAGGCCGAAGGCGTCCATGTAGAGCAGTACGCCGGGGTGGGGCAGGCCGTCGTCGGGGTGCGTCACATAGGCGTCCGCGACGCCGTCCTCGGTGGTGATGTCGATGGCTGTTCCCTGTACGGAGGTCATGGGGGTGCCTCTCTGCATGCTCGGCGACGACCAACTGCGCGGCCCGGTGGGCCGGGCCCGGTCATCGTTGCACGGGCCACCGACCCGGTCGGCACGGCCCCCGGCTCAGGCGGAGGGGCTCATTCGAACCGTGTGACGTCCCCGGCGCCCCGCCGGACGATCTCGGCCTCGCCGCCGGAGAAGTCGATGACGGTGGTCGGTTCGGTACCGCACTCCCCGGAGTCCACGACCCCGTCGAGCACATGGTCCAGCCGGTCCTTGATCTCCCAGCCCTGCGTCATCGGCTCCTCCTCGTCGGGCAGGAGCAGGGTGCTGGACAGCAGGGGTTCGCCCAGTTCGCCGAGCAGGGCCTGGGTGACGACGTGGTCGGGGATGCGGACGCCGACCGTCTTCTTCTTCGGGTGCTGCAGCATGCGCGGCACCTCCCTGGTCGCCGGCAGGATGAACGTGTAGCTGCCGGGTGTCGACGCCTTGATGGCGCGGAACACGTCGTTGTCGATCCGCACGAACTGGCCGAGTTGCGCGAAGTCCTGGCACACGAGGGTGAAGTGGTGCCGGTCGTCCAGGTGGCGGATGGTGCGGATCCGCTCCATGCCGTCACGGCTGCCCAGCCGGCAGCCGAGCGCGTAGCAGGAGTCGGTCGGGTACGCGATGAGCGCACCCGAGCGGATGCTCTCCGCGACCTGCGAGATGGTGCGCGGCTGGGGGTTGTCGGGGTGCACGTCGTAGTACTTCGCCATCCGCCGAGCTTATGCCGTGCGCACCTTGGCGACGAACGCGGCGAGGTTGGCCACGGTGCGCCGGATCTTCTCCTCCACGGTGATCGTCTCGTGCATCCGCGCGCCGGCGTGCGCGTCCTTCCTGCCACGCACGTACAGCGAGCAGGCGAGGTCGTCGCAGAGGTAGGCGCCCACCGAGTTGCCCTGCTGCCCGGCCTTGCCCGCCTTGGGCGCGACCATCAGCGACACGCCGCCGGAATGGACGGTCAGGCATATCGAGCACATGCTGCGCCGCGTCTGCCACGAGCCGGCGGAGGAGGTGCGCAGCACGACGGCCACGGGGCGGGCGTCCAGCTGGACGGCCAGGTAGGCGCGGTCGGGTGCCTGGGGATCGCGCCAGCCGAGGTAGTCCAGGTCCTCCCAGGGGCGGTCGGCCAGGTCGCGCGGCACGTGCAGCCGCTTGGCCTCGCCCTTGGTGCAGTTCACGAAGGCGGCGCGGATCTCTTGCTCGGTCAGCGGTTCCATAAGGCCACGCTAATTTGCCTAAAGGCTTTAGGCAAACGCATAATCGATACAGGCGAGGGAAGAGGGCTGACCATGGGGCGTATGGGGCTGACCACGGAACGCGTGGTCCGGGCGGGTGCGGAGCTGGCCGACGAGGTCGGGTTCGAGCAGGTCACCGTCTCGGAGGTGGCCCGGCGCTTCGACGTGAAGGTGGCGAGCCTGTACTCGCACGTGAGGAACTCCCAGGACCTCAAGACCCGCATCGCCCTCTTCGCCCTGGAGGAACTCGCCGACCGGGCCGCGGACGCGGTGGCCGGACGGGCCGGCAAGGACGCCCTGGCCGCCTTCGCCAACGCCTACCGCGACTACGGCCGTGAACACCCCGGGCGCGCGGCCGCGGCCCGGTTCCCGCTCGACCCGGCGACGGCTGCCGTGAGCGCGGGTGTCCGCCACGCCCGCATGACGCGGGCGATCCTGCGCGGCTACGACCTGCCGGAGCCGGAACAGACGCACGCCGTAAGGCTTTTGGGCAGCGTCTTCCACGGTTACTCGAGCCTGGAGACGGCCGGCGCCTTCAGTCACAGCGCCCCCGGCTCCGAGGAGTCCTGGACGCGCGTCCTGGACGCCCTCGACGCCCTGCTGCGCAACTGGCCCGCCCATCCCACCGCTTGATCGACAGGCTGAGGACATGGACACCGAGCACGACTGGATCACCACGCCCGTCACCGCCGAACTGCTGCGCGGCGCGATCGACGTGGAGCACACCGAGCGCGGGGTGCTGC
Organism: Streptomyces sp. SLBN-31; assembly: GCF_006715395.1. Classification (NCBI taxonomy): domain Bacteria; kingdom Bacillati; phylum Actinomycetota; class Actinomycetes; order Kitasatosporales; family Streptomycetaceae; genus Streptomyces; species Streptomyces sp. SLBN-31. The sequence goes on along the minus strand of NZ_VFNC01000002.1, from coordinate 560,287 downwards.
CGCACCGGCTGCCGGCCTGGGCCCGGGCCCAGTACGACGACGGGCAGCTGGCGATGGCGGAGTCCCAGCCGTCCGGGGTGCGCCTGGTCTTCCGTACCCGGGCCACCGCCGTCGAACTCGACGCCCTGCCGCTGAAGCGCGCCTACACCGGCGCCCCGACCCGCCCCGACGGCCTCTACGACCTCCTCGTCGACGGCCGCCCGGCCGGCCAGGCCTCCGTGGCGGGCGGCGACACCGTCACCATCGACATGAGCACGGGCGGCACCGAACTGCGGTCCGGTGATCCCGGCACCCTCCGCTTCACCGGCCTGCCCGACCGCCCCAAGGACATCGAGATCTGGCTCCCGCACAACGAGACCACCAGACTCGTGGCCCTGCGCACGAACGCCCCCGTCGAACCCGCGTCCGACCACGGCCGCAAGGTCTGGCTCCACCACGGCAGTTCGATCAGCCACGGCTCCGACGCCGCGAGCCCCACCACCACCTGGCCCGCCCTCGCCGCCTCGCTCGGCAGCGTGGAACTCATCAACCTGGGCCTGGCCGGCAGCGCCCTCCTCGACCCCTTCACCGCCCGCACCCTGCGCGACACCCCCGCGGACCTCATCAGTGTCAAACTCGGCATCAACGTGGTCAACACCGACCTGATGCGGCTGCGCGCCTTCACCCCCGCGGTCCACGGCTTCCTCGACACCATCCGCGAGGGCCACCCCACCACACCCCTGCTGGTCGTCTCGCCGATCCTGTGCCCCATCCACGAGGACACGCCCGGCCCCACCGCCTGGGACATGAGCGCGCTGAGCGCCGGCCGCCTCCGGTTCCAGGCCGCGGGAGACCCGGCGGACCGTGACAACGGCAAACTCACCCTCACCGTCGTCCGAGAGGAACTGGCCCGGATCGTCGAGCAGCGGGCCGCCGACGACCCGCACCTGCACTACCTCGACGGCCGCAGCCTGTACGGCGAGGCCGACAGCGCCGAACTGCCGCTGCCCGACGACCTCCACCCCGATGCCACCACCCACCGGCGTATCGGCGAACGCTTCGCCGCACTGGCCTTCGCCGAGGGCGGCGCCTTCGGCAAGAGCGGCTCCTGAATCCCGGTTCAGCGGGACGGTACTCGTGCGGCCGTCGGGCACTCGTGGGGTAACGTCCCCGCGACATACCGAGATCGATGCGACGCACGAGGAGAAGGGCGACATGACTGGCCCGACGGACGACGCCCGTTCCGTGCGGACGACGGGCGCCACCGAGGACGCTTCCTGGGCGCGTGAACTGCTCGAACAGATGCGGCCCACCGGACGCGGTGTCGAGCGGGTCGTCGGGTGGCTCGCCCAGGCCGTGCGGGGGACCGCCTGTCTCCACGACGGCGACGGCAACCTCCTCGCGGGAGTCCCGGTCCCGCTCGACACCAACCTGGTCGCGGACATCACCGCGGGGCGGATCGCCTCCGCCGCCTGGGGCGACCCGGGCCGTCACCTGCGCCTGGTCGGCGTGGAGCTGCCGCACTCCGGCACCGTCGGGGTCCTGGCCGTGTCCCGCACGACCGCCTTCGACCGGCGGGCCTCGGACATCGTCACCCACACCGCACAGGTCGTCGCACTCCTGCTCCGGGCACGCGAGACGAACGAGGCGGCGCACCGGCTCCGGCGCGCCGCCTCCGACCTGCGCCTGGCGATCCTGCAACTGCTGATGGTGGAGGACACCGTCTCCGCGCGCCGCGTGGCCGCAGGTCTGTGGCCCGGCCTGCTCGACACGGACACCGCGTGCGTCTACGTCCTGGAAGGCGAAACGGAGGAACGCGACCACATCGCCGAGGAGTGTCTCGACGCCACCCGGGAGCGGGCGCTGGTGGTGCGCTGCCCCGCGGTGGACGCCCACGTCATCGTCGTCGCGCCGCACGACGCCGCCGCCGACGCGCTGCGCTCGCTCACCGGGCGGTGGCCGGGCCTGCTCCTGGGCGGCAGCGCCCCGCACAGCCTCGCCCGCACCGCCACCGCGTACGGACAGGCCGTCAGCGCGCTCGCCGTGGCCCGCTTCCGCCCCGACAAGCAGGCCGTCTACGCCGAACGCACCCACCCCGAACGCCTGATGGACCCGGCCGTGCTCCGGGCCTGGACCGCCACCCTGCTGGAACCGCTCGACACCCTGGCCCACCACACCCGGGCCGAACTCCTCGCCACCTCCCGCCTCGGCCTTGAGTTCACGGCCGTCAGCGCCGCCAAGGTGCTGGGCGTCAGCCGCAACACCGTCCGCGCCCGCATGGAACGCGTCGAGGCGCTGCTGGACACGGACTTCTCCGACCTCACGGCCCGCGCGGTGGTCCACCTCGCGCTCAACACCCAGGTCGGCCTGGCCGACGACGACCGCAGGCTCGACCGTGCCGAGACCGACCGGGCCCGGCTCACCGACCTGCTGGCCGGCTCGGCGCTGCGCACCTGGGCCCACGACCTGCTCGCCCGCCTGGAGACGGACGGCCGCGACCTGCGGCGCACACTGCGCACCTGGATCGCCGCCGGAGGCAACGCCGAGCGCGCCGCCCAGAGCCTCGGCATGCACGCGCAGACCGTCCGCGAGCACGTCCGCAGCGCGGAACCCGTCCTCGAACGCCAGTTGCTGACCGGCGGCAGCGACCTCTACGAGGTCGTCTTGGCCCATCTCGCGCTCGGCGACCTGGACGAGCCGGTGCTCGACCGCGCGAACCAGGATCATCCGGACTCACCTGTGCACGGGTGAGTCTCGCGGTGCCCGCAGCGGGCACGGACGCGGTATCCAACCAATCCGCAGGTCACGTAAGTTCGGCAACCAGCAGGGCGCGACCGGGACGGGGGACTGGTCGCGCCCTTCGTGTTTCCCTCCTCCGGACACCGGCGCTGAATGTGCGACCCTGCGCACGATTCGATCGTCGTGACGCGTGAATCCATTGCGAAGTCTTGCTCTGGCCGCTCTTTCCGTCGTACCGTCCGAGTGTTCGACCATTCGAGCCCAAGCCCAGAGGTGATCCATGGACCGCTCCCGCCTGCAGGACCTGCTGGCCCGCGAGACGGCGGAGGCCGCGCGCCGCTGCCCGCGTTCGAAGGACGCCTACGGGCGCGCCGACCACCTCTTCGGGCGGGTGCCGATGACGTGGATGAACAAGACGGCCGGTGCCTTCCCGCGCTACCTGGCGGCCGCCCGGGGCGCCCGGGTCACGGACATCGACGGGCACGAGTACATCGACTTCTGCCTCGGCGACACGGGCGCGATGACCGGGCATTCGCCGGCCGCCGTGGCCGACGCCGTCCAGCACCGCTTCGCCGAGCTGGGCGGCGCCACCGCGATGCTGCCGACGGAGGACGCCGAGTGGGTCGGTGCGGAGCTGACCCGCCGTTTCGGACTGGCCCGCTGGAGCTTCTCGCTGACGGCGACGGACGCCAACCGATGGGCGATCCGGCTCGCCCGCGCCGTCACCGGCCGCTCCAAGATCCTCTTCAACAGCTACAGCTACCACGGCAGCGTCGACGAGTCCCTCATCGTGGTGGGTCCCGACGGCCGGGGAGAGGCCCGCCCCGGCAACGTCGGCGCCCCTTGCGACGTCACGCTCACCAGCCGCGTCGCCGAGTTCAACGACCTGGAGCAGCTGGAGCGCGAACTCGCCCACGGCGACGTGGCCGCCGTCCTCATGGAGCCGGCGCTCACCAACATCGGCATCGTGCTGCCCGAGCCCGGCTACCTCGAAGGTGTCCGTGAACTGACCCGCCGTCACGGCACGCTGCTGATCAACGACGAGACCCACACCTTCTCCGCCGGCCCCGGCGGCTGCACCGCGGCCTGGGACCTGGACCCCGACCTGCTCACGATCGGCAAGGCGATCGGCGGCGGCATCCCGGCCGGCGCCTACGGCCTGTCCGCCGAACTCGCCGACCGGCTCCTGGGCCGCACCGACCTCGACCTGATCGACATGGGCGGCGTCGGCGGCACCCTCGCCGGCAACGCCCTGTCGGTGGCCGCGATGCGCGCCACCCTCGAACACGTCCTGACCGACGACGCGTTCGCCCACATGGCCAAGCTCTCCGAACGCTTCGAGGCGGGCGTCCGCGCAGGCATCGACGCCCACGGCCTGCCCTGGACGGTCAGCCGCCTCGGCGCCCGCACCGAGTACCGCTTCGCCTCCCCGGCGCCGCGCACCGGTACCGAGTCCGCGGCCGCAGCCGACCCCGTCCTGGAGGACTTCCTCCACCTCTACCTGGCCAACCGGGGCATCCTTTTGACCCCGTTCCACAACATGGCCCTCATGTGCCCCGACACCACCGAGCAGGACGTCGACACCCACACCGAGCAGTTCGCCGCCGCCCTGGCCGAACTGGTGCGGTGAGCCCGCGCGGTCACCGCGCATAGGGTCGGACGAAACGACCGGACGAGGGAGAACGAGGAACGTGGACGAGATCGACCGGGCCATCCTGCGCGAACTGCAGACCGACGGCCGTATCGCCTACGCGGACCTCGGCCCCAAGGTCGGCCTGTCGGCGTCGGCGGCCCGCCAGCGCCTGCAGCGCCTGCTGGACACCAGGACCGTCCAAGTCGTGGGCGTCACCGACCCGATGGCCATGGGCGGGCAGGCCATGGCGCTGCTCGGCATCGCCGTGGACGGCGACCCGCGCGCGGTCGCCGACGAACTGGCCCGCCGTGACGAGGTCGTCTACGCGGTGCTGACCTCCGGCGGCTTCGACCTGTTCGCCGAAGTGGTCGCCCCCGGCCCGCGCGAACTCCTCGACTTCGTCAACGACGTCGTACGGCCCGTCGAGGGCGTCCGGCAGATCCAGTCGTTCCCGTACTTCGGCATCCACACGCACCGTTTCCTGTGGGACGTCGGCTGATTGCCCGGCGCGGGACGGGTACTCGGACTCTCCGGAACGACAACCGCTGGAGGAGGGCCCTCATGACCAGCAGCACGGAGACCGGCGGCGTGACCGGTACGCCGGACAAGGACTACAACCTCATCTGGTACGTCGAGGCATGCCTGAGCAACGCCCTGCGCCTGGAGAGCTACATCCAGGACGCCGAGCGCGAGAAGGACAGTGAGGTGGCCGACCTGTTCCGCAAGGCGCAGGCGGACAGCCGCAAGGGCGCGGAACTGGGCAAGAACCTGCTGCGCGCACGCCTCAACGGCGGCTGATCACCGCCGCCCGCACCGGGCCCGGACGCCGTGCACCCCGCGGCGCCGGGCCTTCGCCGCGTCCGGTGGCCGGCACGTGCGCCGACCGGCGTGGAGGGGTGTGGCCGATCCCACGCGTCCGGGCGGCCGAGAGGCATGTCGTCGTAGCGGGGCCGCACGTTACCGTCTTCGCACAGCTCCCTCGCAGTACGGACGGCCAGCAGTGCTCACTGACCTCTCCCCGCTCATCGCCGCGACCGCGGAATGGCTCACGCGCGCCTACCCGGCAAGCGGCGGCGCGCTGGCCTCGGCGCTGTGCGAGGTCCAGGCCCGCCAGGCCGTGACGGTCGCCGCCTGGCTGCGCTATCCCACCCCGACGGACGCCGCGCTCGTCGGCATCGCGGGCCCCGGCGGATCCGCCCGGCTCGACTGGATCACCGGCGCGGACGCCGACACGCACTCCGACGACGTCCACGCCTGGCGCACCTGGGTCGACGAGGTCGTGGCGAGCTGGGCGGCCTCCCTGCTGACCGACCCGGAACTGGCCGGCCTCGCGGTGACCGCGCTCACCGAGGGCAGCCACGCGGCCGGCACACCGGTCCGCTTCCGCCGTCTCACCGCGCCCGACGCCACCGACCGGCGTGCCGCGGCACTCCTGCGGCACCCGGATCTGCTCGCTCCCGTCGCCTCGCTCCACCAGGACCAGCTCGTGGACCTGCTGAAGCCCGGCCGGGCCCTCATCGCCTGAGAGCGCGGAGCACACCCCTGGGGGCCCGCCGATCGTTCGGCGGGCCCCAGGGGTGTGACGCGGCGCGGCTTGTGTCAGTCGTCGAGCTTGCCGCGGCCGCTGAGCGCGTCGCGCAGCCGGTCGACCAGGCCCGCGCCCGGCGCCAGAAGCTTGTTGGCCGGAGGGGTGTCCGGCGCGGAGGGGTGCGGCCGGGTCGGCGCCATCTTCTTGGCCGTGCGGATCTTGTCGCCGAGCTTGTCCAGCGCGTCCGGAGGACACGCGGCACGCAGCTTGGGGAAGAGGTTCTGCTCCTCGTCGGCGATGTGTTCGCGGACATCCGTCATCAGCTTGCCGATGAGCCTGTCGAACTCACCGTGGTCTGCCTCGCAGCTCTCCAGGTCCTTCATGATCTGCTCGGCCTCGGAGTGGTCCTCGATCTCCTTGTCCGCGATGGCGTCCCCGCCCGCGACGTGCTCGCGCACGGCCGGGTAGAGGTACTCCTCCTCGGCGACCGAGTGCCGTATCAACTCCATCGTGGCCTGATCGGCGTACACCTTCCGGTCCTTGTGTCCGGTCGGCAGGGCCTCGATCCGGCCGAAGATCTCCTCGACCTCGCGATGGTCGGTCATCAGCTCGTCGATGATGTTTCCGCCGTGTCCCATGCTCTTCACCTCCAGCCAGGAAGTGGCGGCTCCCGGTCCGGATCCGCCACGGCCGACGAGTGCCCTGGCACCCGGGGAGCTAACGCACCGCTTCCGAAGCGGTGCTCTTGGTGTGGTGTTCCTCCTCCTTGGAACCCGGACCCACGACATCGACGCGGAGGGCGAAGGGGAGGCCGACGTGGGGCACGCTGTGGACGAGGCGGTCGGACGAGTGGCGGGCGAGGTGGCCGTACGGGCGGATCGGCTGTGGGAGACGGCGCAGACGCTGCACGGCAATCCCGAGTACGCGTTCGCGGAACACCGGGCGGCCGAGTTGCTGAGCGGGGAACTCGCACGCGAGGGGTTCACCGTCGAGCGCGACCTGGCCGGTCTGCCCACCGCGTTCGCGGCGCGGTCAGGCACGCCCCGTCGGCCGGCCGTGGCCCTGCTGCTCGAGTACGACGCCCTGCCCGGCCTCGGGCACGCCTGCGGCCACAACCTCATCGCCGCGGCCGGTCTCGGAGCCGCCCTCGCGGCCAGGGCCGTGCTGGCCGAAGGGGACGGTGCCGTGTGGGCCGTGGGGACCCCCGCCGAGGAGGGCGGGGGCGGAAAGGTCATCGAGACCGACGCGGGCGTCTTCGACGACCTCGACGCCGCGCTGATGTTCCATCCGGGGGTCCACAGCTGGCGGTGGGCGCCGCTGACCGCCCAGGCGCAGTACCGCGTCGGCTTCCACGGGCGTGCCGCGCACCCCACCGGCAACCCCACCGAGGGCATCGACGCCCTGGCCGCGCTCATCCAGCTGTTCAACACACTCGCGGTCGTCGAGCGGCGGCTGCCGCAGGGCTCGCACGTCCAGGGCATCATCACCGACGGAGGCCGGGCGACGAACGTCGTCCCCGTGTACGCCGAAGGACTCTTCGGGCTGCGCGCCGTGACGACCGCCGGGCTCGAGGACCTCGCGGGCGAGCTGCTGACCTGCGCGCACGGCGTGGCCCGGGCGACCGACACGACCGTGACGGTGGAGCGGGCCACTCCCCGCTACGAGCACTTCCGCGACAGCGGTGTGCTGTCCGGACGGTTCGCCCACCACCTCTCCCGCGCGGGCATCGAGCTCACGCCTCCCGAGCCCGGCGTCTTCCTGGGCTCCTCCGACATCGGCAACGTCAGCGGCCGCGTTCCCGCGATCCACCCCTTCGTCGCCGTCATGGGCGAGGAGGGCTCCGACCACACCCCCGAGTTCGCGGCCGCCGCGGCGTCCGACCGCGGCCGACGCGTGATGCTGGCGGCGACGGAGGCACTCGCCTGCACGGCGGTGGAACTCCTGCTCTCCCCTGACCTACGCGACCGAGCCTGGTCCGAACACGAACGCACCACGGTCGCGACGGTGGTGTGAGGGGGCCGACACCTCAGGGCGGCGGCGGGGCACGTGCCCGTGCGGCGGCCGAAGCACTGCGGTCGCCGCGGTGGAGCCCGTGTCCGTCGGGTGGTCGGTGTGGCGGGGGTGTCGTGGTGGGGTGAGCGGGTGCCGTGGGCCTGGGCGGCGGTGGGGCATTGGTCCGTGCGGTGGTCGGCGTGGCGGGGGCGCATAGTGTTGGGTTGAGCGGGCGCCGTGGGCCTGGGCGGCGGTGGGGCATTGGTCCGTGCGGTGGTCGAAGCGCTGCGGTCGCCGCGGTGGAGCAGGTGCCCGTCGGGTGGTCCGTGTGGCGGTGGGGTGAGCGGGTGCCATGGGCCTGCGCGGCGGTGGGACATGTGTCCGTGCGGTGGTCGGTGTGGCGGGGGCGCATAGTGTTGGGGTGAGCGGGTGCCGTGGGCCTGGGCGGCGGTGGGGCATGTGTCCGTGTGGTGGTCGGTGTGGCGGGGGCATCGCGGTGGGGCGAGGACGCGCCGGCCGGGGTGGCCGAGCCGTTCGCCTCGCGCAGCGCGTGGGGTGAGCGGGCGCCATGGGTGTCGGCGGGGACGTGTCCGTTCGGCGGTCGACGCGCCGTCCCAGCCGCGTGGGGACCACAGGGTCGCAGCCCGGCACCGTCGGGTCGAGGGCCGGCGCTCACGCGCCCATCGCCGCCCGTCCCCTACGCCGGCACCCGTGACGCGGACAGTCCTGCTCGGTCGGCACGGTGGCCGCCCGGACCAGGGACTTCAGCGCACCGCGCAGGTCGAAGTCCGTGCCGCCGAAGGCGCGGATGCCGGCCCCTCACGGCCCCGCGATACCCCGCCCGGCCGCAGGCCCGGGCAGCGCAGCGTCACCCATCCCTTCCGGGGTCCGGAACCCCGACCGGATTGCCCTCCGGGAGCAGGCCGGACTTCCGGACCGCGGCCGCCAATGGGTCCAGCAGGTCCGTCAGGCGGGCGGTGTTGTCCTGGCCGAGCGCCCTCCACGGCCCTTCGGCCGCCGCGTCGGTCCGCGCCTCGATCGCCGCGCGTCCCGTGACCCCCGCCGGGGTCAGCGCCCCGGCCCCGTCGAGCCAGCCGCGCTCCCGCAGCTCCGTCTCGGCCGCACGCCAGGCCGTCTGGTCCCACTTTCGGCCCTCCCGGAGCAGCGCCGCGTCGGACTCCCCGGCGGCCGCCTTGAGCACCATCGCCGCCACGGGACCGACGCCGTGGGCGACCAGGGTGGCGACGTGGCCGTCCCCGCGGTGCTCCCGCAGGGTGGTCAGGGCCTGCCAAAGCCGCGCACACGACCGCCGGGGCCGGTCGAGGGCCTGGTTCGCGGCGGCCAGCGGCCGGCCGGCGGTGTCCGCGGCCTCGGCGGCCCGCCACGCCAGGTCCGCCGCTTCGGTCATCCGCGCCGAGGAGACGACGTCAGGGCCGAACAGGCGCGTCATCGCCGCGTCCATCGCCCCCTCCCGCGCGTCGACGACGTCCCCCGGGGCGGCGTACCGCCAGGCGTCCGGCAGGGCGCGCGTCACCCGGTCGGGGTGGAAGACGTAGAAGCACGCGGTGACGACCGGGGCGGGCACCGGCCCCAGGGGCGCCGCGCGCAGCGCGAAGTAACCCATCCAGAACCCGCGCATCCCCAGTTCGTCCGCGGCCCGGCGGGCCTCGGGCGCGAAGTACACGAGATCGTGGACCGGCTCGTACCGCTCCCACATGCCCCGTGCCGCCATCGTCACCATCGCCGGTCCCTCCCGCTCGCCCGCGCCGTCCAGGAGGCAGCATCTGTCATGACGGCGGTCATAACAAGCTGTTCCGGTAATCGGGATAGCCTCGTGGCCCAAACACCCGGGCCTGTATTCTTGATCCACTTCGCGGTGCAGGCCATTCACCCGCTCGACGACGACTGTCCGATCCGGCCGTGACGGGATTCGACATTGAACGCGACCCGAACGACGAGTGCGGCGGAGCCGGACGGCTCCGACAGAACGCCACTGTCGGCGCGCGCCCTGGCACGGTTCGCCCTGCTCTGCGTGGCCGGCGCGGTCGCCGCCGTACTGGCCGGAGCCGGCCAGTGGCTGATCCTTCTGCTGGGCCTCGCCGGGCTCGCCCTGGCCGGTGCGGGCCTGTGGTGGGCCCTGGCGCACCGCGGACTGGCCCGCCTGTGCGGCGCCCTGCTGGCGATCGGCGCCCCCGTGGGCGTCCTGGTGCTGTACGCGGTGTCGGGCCTGTGGGTGGTGGCCGTGGCCGCCGTGGCGGCGTGGACCACCGCGGTGGCCTGTGCCAGAAGCGCCCTGCGCCGACTGCGCTCACCGCACGGCATGCGCCACCGCTCCGCCCGGCCGTTCCGGCGCGCCGTACTGATCATGAACCCCCGGTCGGGGGGTGGAAAGGTCGGCCAGTTCGGCCTGGTGGAACGGGCCGAGGCACTGGGCGCCCGGGTGATACTCCTCGACCTCGACGCCGCCCCCGACCCCGTGGCGCTTGCCCACCAGGCGGTCGCCGAGGGCGCGGACCTGCTCGGCGCCGCGGGCGGCGACGGCACCCAGGCCCTGGTGGCGAGCGTGGCCGCCGAGCACGGGCTGCCGTTCGTGGTCGTGGCCGCCGGGACGCGCAACCACTTCGCCATGGACCTCGGCCTGGACCGCGACGATCCGGCGAAGAGCCTGGACGCCCTCACTGACGGTGTGGAGCTCCGGGTCGACCTCGGGGAGGTGGGCGGCCTGCCGTTCGTCAACACCGCCTCGTTCGGGACGTACGCGCAGATCGTGCAGAGCCCGGAGTACCGGGACGCCAAGGCGGCCACGGCGCTCGAGCAGCTGCCGGACCTGCTGACCGGCGACGCGGCGGCCTCGCTGACCGCCCGGACGGACGACGAGGTCGTCGAGGCCCCGCAGGCCGTGCTCGTCAGCAACAACCCCTACGCCCGCGCCGATCCGCTCGGCGTCGGACGCAGGCCGCGGCTCGACACCGGCAGCCTCGGTGTGATCGCCGTCCGGGTGGAGAGCGCGGCACGTGCCGCGGAACTCGCGCTGCTGGGCGAGCGGGCCAGTGGCATCACCTCGCTGACGTCCCGCCGGGTCGTGATCGAGTCCGACGACGAGCTCATCCCGGTGGCCGTGGACGGTGAGGCGCTCACCATGCCCTCACCTGTGGTGTGCAGGGTGCGGCCGGGCGTCCTGCGGGTACGTGTGCCCAGACACCGCCCCGGTGCCCCGTACATCGCACCGTCCGTCGACTGGCGACGAGTGGTGCGCCTCGCCTTCGACCGAAACCCCGACCCACGCGAAAAGGAACCAGGAGCACAGCGATGACCGACTGCCCGCCGCGCGAACCACGGGTGCCGCGAGGACTGCTGCACGATCTCGCCGCCCTCGACCAGGCGCTCTACGAGGCCGTGACGGTCACCAGTACGCCCACGCTGGACGCCGCGCTGCGGCGGCTGTCCGCGGCGGCCGACCACTCCAAGATCTCGTTCGCGGTCGCCGGAGCGCTCGCCCTCTGGCCGGGCAGCTCGCGTCGGGCCGCGGCACTCGGGGTCGCTGCGATCGGCGTCGCGTCGGCGACGGCCAACCTGCTCGGCAAGCGTCTGGTGCGGCGTCCGCGCCCCCACCGCGCCGAGGACTCGCCGTTTCCCGGACGGCACGTGCCCATGCCGGAATCCGCCTCCTTCCCCTCGGGGCACACGGCCTCGGCGGTCGCCTTCGCCGCGGCCGTCGGCCCCGCGTTCCCGGCGGCCACCCTGCCCCTGGGCCTGCTGGCCTGCGCCGTGGGCTACTCGCGCGTGCACACGGGCGTCCACTACCCGGGCGACGTGATCGCCGGCGCCGTGCTCGGCACCGGGGCCGCTGCCGCGGTTCTGACGGCAGCCCGGTGGGAAGGGCTGAGCGGGATCCGCCCATCGGCGCTCACACCGTTCGCGGCCGCCCGAAAATAACACATAGGCAAGTTCTGGCCAAAGGTTTAAGCGTCACCGACCGCCGGTGGGCGCCGCCGTCCCGTGATGTCGCGGCGCCCCGTGCAGGTGGCAGGCCCGCTCGGGGCCTTCACGCCATGGCCGTTTTTCGACCCTCCGGACGTGCCCCTTCCGAGTTCCGGGAGATCTTGAAGATTCCGTGTGGGAATCCTGTCTAGGATCTGGAGCCGGTACGGAGAGGAAGCACGTGTGAGTGAACAGGCGGGTCCCGGCTGCCCCGAGTGTGGCGAACCCCGTGCGGCGGACGGCACTCCGACCTGCTCCTGCACGGTCCGCGCCGCCGATGTCCGCAGCGAGACGCGCACGGCCGAGGCGGCGGCCGCTGAGGACTTCGACCCGGTGCGCATACGGCCGTACGTCGAGATCGACGTCGTATCCGGACCGGCCGACGAGTCCGGCGGCGACGCGACAGCGCAACACCCCGGCGTTCCGGGGGAGTTCGACGACCTGCTCACGGCAGGCGCCGAGCCGGTCGATCAGCCCCCGCCGCCGGCCGGCGCGGCCCCGGCCCGCCGACGCTCCCGGGCACTGCTGATGACGGGCGTGGGCGCCGCGGCGGCTGTCGTGGTGACGGGCGGAGTCGTCGGGGGCATCTTCTGGTACGACAGCCCCGCGCGGAAGGACGCCGTGTCGGACGGCGTGCGGGCGGGCCTGCCGGACCAGCGGCCCTCGGGAAGCGCGTCGGCCTCCGCACAGCCGTCGACCACGGCGTCCTCGGCACAGCCGTCCACGACAGCGAGTTCCTCACCCAGCGCCTCCGCGACCGGCGGCTCAGCCACCCCCACCGGCTCGGGCACCCCGAGCGCGACACCCACCGGCACCGGCACGGCCACCGGCGCCCCCGCACCGAGCGAGTCCGGGGGCCGCCCACCCGTGCTCCGCAACGGCGACAAGGGGCCGGAAGTCGTCGAACTGCAGCTGCGGCTGCGGCAGGTCGGCTACTACGACGGTGCCGCCGACGGCACGTTCGACCGCGACGTGGAGAACGCCGTCCGCGGCTACCAGTTCACCCGGGTCATCCTTCAGGACGAGCCCGGCGTCTACGGCGCGGCGACCCGGACGTCACTCGAATCCGAGACGAAGGAGCCGTGACGGCCGGAGGCGGTCAGGGCGCCTGCCCCTCGCGGGGCCCACATCCGGCAGCTCCACCGCCCGGGGTGTCGTCCGAGGCCCTGGCCCGGCGCGGCTTCGTACACTGACGGCGGTCCGGCGGCAGGAGGTGCTCGTGGGTGGAACAGCCGGTGTCGAGAGGCGTCCCGCGGGACTGTTCGTCGGCCTGTGCACGCTGGACGTCATCCAGCTCGTCGATCACCCGCCGCGTCCCAACGAGAAGCTGACGGCACGTCGGCAGGAGGTCGCCGCGGGCGGGCCGGCGGCGAACGCGGCCGTGACCTTCAGCCACCTCGGCGGCGCCGCCACACTGCTGACCGCCGTCGGCACCCATCCGCTGGGCGTCGGTGTCACGACGGACCTGCGCCGGCTCGGCGTGACCGTGTCCGACCTGGCGGCCGACTCGGCCGAGCCACCCGCCGTGTCGTCCATCCTGGTGACCGCGTCGACCGGGGACCGGGCGGTGGCCTCCACCAACGCCACCGGCCGCCGTCTCGCGCCGCCCGACGACCTCGACGCGCTGGTCGCCGGCTGCGATCTCGTCGAGTTCGACGGCCACCACATGGAACTGGCCGTGGCCACCGCCCGCCGGGCCCGGGCCGCCGGCCGACCCACCCTGTTCGACGGCGGCAGTTGGAAGGAGGGGACACCGACGCTGCTGGCGTCGATCGAGGTGGCCGTCTGCTCGGCCGACTTCCGGCCGCCCTGAGCGGACACACCGGCGGACACCCTGCGGTTCCTGAAGGAGCTCGGTGTCCCCTGGGCGGCGGTCAGCGGGGGAGGGGAGCCCCTGGTCTGGCAGGGGCCCGACGGCGGGGGCACGGTGGACGTGCCCCCGGTCCGTGTCGTGGACACCCTGGGCGCCGGCGACGTCCTGCACGGAGCCCTCGCCCATCACCTCGCGCTGCGGGGCCGGATCACGGAACAGGGCTTCGCCGAGGCACTGCACGCCTCCGCCGCCACGGCCGCGCGGGCATGCGCGTCGTTCGGGACACGGGCCTGGCTGCGGGAAGGATGAGCCGGCTCGCCGTGCGGGGGGCGACGGCCCGAGCCACGCCAGGACGAACGTGACGTGCGGTGGCCCGCCGCCGAGGGTCAGATGGATGGCATGCGAAGATCCATATCCGCTCAGCACGGCCGCGCGCGCCGACGTCTCGTCGCCGCCCTCACCGGCCTCCTCGCCCTCCTGTCCGCCGTGACGGCCACCCCCGCCGCCGGCGAGTCCATACCCGAGCGCGGCACCGCCTACATGGGCATCGGCATCATGGCCCACGACGGAATCACCGGCAGTCCCGACAGCTCGCCGCCGACGACACGGACCGTCCACAGCCAGGGCGTCGACGTCTCCAGCCACCAGCGCGAGGTCGCCTGGTCCACCTTGTGGAGCAGCGGAGTCAATTGGGCCTACACCAAGGCCACGGAGGGCACGTTCTACCGAAACCCCTACTTCGACCAGCAGTACGACGGCGCCTACGACACCGGCATGATCCGCGGCGCCTACCACTTCGCCACCCCCGACTCCAGCAGCGGCACCGCACAGGCCGACTATTTCGTCGACCACGGCGGCGGCTGGGCCGGCGACGGACGCACCCTGCCCGGCGCCCTGGACGTCGAGTGGAACCCCTACGGCGACTCCTGCTACGGCAAGTCCGAGAGCGGCATGGTCACGTGGATCCGTGACTTCCTCAACCGCTACCGCGCCCGCACCGGTCGCGACGCCGTCATCTACACCTCCGCCGCCTGGTGGGCGAGCTGCACCGGCGACTACGCCGGCTTCGGGTCCAACCCCCTGTGGGTCGCCCGGTACGCCTCGTCCGTCGGGGAGCTGCCGGCGGGCTGGTCGTCGTACACGATGTGGCAGTACACCGCGTCGGGTCAGACCGTCGGCGACCACGACAAGTTCAACGGCACCGCCGACAAGCTGCGCCAGTTCGCCGACGACTGAGCGGCGTCGTGCCGCACCGGCCCGGGCGGCGCCGCTAGTGTGCCGGTCATGCGCGTGCCCGCACCGGAACCGCCCCCGTCACCCCCAGTCCCGCGCAGGGCCCGTGAACTCGGCCTGGGCGTAGGAGACTTGCCGACGGGGCCGCACAACGCGATCACGGACGTGCCCGGCGTCCGTGTCGGTCACACGACACTGGTGCGGCCCCCGCTGATCCACAGCGGCGTGACCGCGATCGTGCCCGACGGCGTCGGCCCCGGCCATCCGCTGCCGGCCGGCGTGTTCGCGGGCAACGGCTGCGGCAAGCTGCTCGGCACCACGCAGATCGCCGAACTCGGCGCTCTGGAGACGCCGATCCTGCTCACCTCGACCCTGTCCGCCTTCCGGGTCGCCGACGCCCTGGTCGGCTGGATGCTGGAACGGCCCGAGGGGGCGGGAATCCGCAGCCTGAATCCGGTGGTGGGGGAGTGCAACGACGGCCTGCTGTCCGACATCCGCTCGCGCCCGGTGCGCGAGGAACACGTCCGCGCCGCGCTCGACACCGCCGCCGCCGGACCGGTCGCCGAGGGATGCGTCGGCGCGGGCACCGGGACCGTCGCGCTCGGCTTCAAGTCCGGCATCGGCACCTCATCCCGCAGGGTGCCGCTCGCCGGCCGACGGGCCACCCTCGGCGTCCTGGTGCAGGCCAACTTCGACGGCACACTGCGCGTCCGGGGCCGCCCGGTCACCCCCGCCGACGTCGGCCTGTCCACTGCCGAACCGGGCCAGGCACAGGGCTCCTGCATGGTCGTGGCCGCGACCGACGCGCCCCTGGACGCACGCCAGTCGACCCGGCTCGCCCGGCGGGCGGTGTACGCCCTGGCCAGGGTCGGCGCCGCCTACGGCCACGGCAGCGGCGACTACGGCCTCGCGTTCGGCACCCATCCACTGGGTACGCCCGCCGGCCCCGCCGCCGTACCCGACGGCGCTCTCGACCCCCTGTTCACCGCGGTGCTCGACGCGGTGGAGGAGGCCGTCCTGAACTCACTGCTGACGGCCAGGACGACGACGGGCCCGCGCGGGGACACCCGCCATCCCCTGCCCGCGGCACCGCTGCTGGATCTGTTGCGGCGATGACCGCCGAGGTCCTCGCGGTTACGCGCGCGGCCGTTCGAAGGTGAGGAGCAGGCCCTCCACCGCCCCGGGACCGATGCGGCCCTTGACGTCCGCGGAGGTGATGGCCTTCAGCTGCCAGCCGTCCTCCGCCTGCTTGTTGAGCGCCTTCTCCAACTTGTCGCTGTCCAGCGCGTCGCCGATGAGCGACTCCCGGAAGGTGACGACCTTGTACTCGTAAGCCTGGCTCATGGCTGCAACGTCCTTCTGTCTGTCGAAGACCGCGTACCGGCCGCGGTGATGGGGGCAAGCCAATCACGGTGAGCCGCGGGCCGCGCCGGGGGGTGGCAGCCATGAGGGCGCGATGCGGGGGAAGCCGTACGCACATGAAGGCGACGTCGACAACGCGGGTCCTGTCCCTGGCCGTCACCCTGAGCGTGCTCCCCCTCGGCGCGGCGTGCGGTGGTCACGAAAACGCCGCTTCCCCCGCGGTGGCTACGGCAGAAGCTCCCGCGACCGGCGCACCGGGCACCCGCCTCGTCGTGACCACCGACAACGGCCTACGGCTGCGCCCCACCGACGGCCACCGGGTGACCGTCGACGACCGCGTCGACGCCGAGTGGTCCCACCGGGGCCGGACCTGGACCCTGGACCTGTCGTGCCGAGACGGGGCCCGGACCCACGGCTCGTGCCCGCGCATGCCCTATGTGAAGGTGCCGGACGGCCTGAGCGTGACCGTCAGCGCCCGCAACGCCGGCATCGACGCCGCGGGCGTCGCCGCCGCACTGGACCTCACCACCGTCAATGGGGACATGAGAGTGACCCGTTCCGGACGTGAGGACGCGCCCGTGCGGCTGGCCACCCGCAACGGCTCCGTCCACGCGACGGACCTCGACGCGAAGCGGGTACGCGCGGCGACCACCAACGGCGACGTGGTCCTCGCCTGCACCACGGCGCCGTCGAACGTGACGGCGACGACCACCAACGGCTCCGTCGACGTCACCGTCCCGCACGGCGCCCCCGCCTACCGGATCACGGCGGACACCGACAACGGCCACGCCACCACGGACCTTCCCACGAACACGGCGGAACGGGGCCCCGACATGACGCTGACCACGGTCAACGGTGACGTAGCGGCACGTATGGGCTGAACCGATGTCCGACAGGCCCTAGACGGCCCGCGCGATCAGCAGCGCGACATCGTCGTGGTCGTCGGGGTGGCGCAGACCGTACAGCAGGAGGTCGCAGGTCTCCTCGAGGGGGCGCTGGGGCTCGTCGAGGAAGCTCAGGAGGACGTCGAGCCGGTCGTCGATGGGGTGGTGCCGGGTCTCGACGAGGCCGTCGGTGTAGAGCACCAGCAGATCACCGGGGTCGAGGCGCACCGTGGAGGCCTGGAAGGAGATGCCGCCGACGCCGAGCGGCGCCCCGGAGGGCAGGTCGAGCAGCTCCGGGGAGCGGCCCGGGTGGGCGACCGCGGGCGGCATGTGGCCGGCGTTGGCGAGGTGGCACAGCCTCGTGCGGGGGTCGTACACGGCGTACAGGCAGGTGACGATGTAGTGCTCCAGATCGCAGGTGATCTTGTCGAGGTGCTGGAGCACGTCGGCGGGTTCGAGATCGAGGTCGGCGTAGGCGCAGGTGGCGGTGCGCAGCCGGCCCATGGTGGCGGCCGCGTCGATGCCGTTGCCCATGACGTCCCCGACGACCAGGGCGGTCTTGTCGTCGCTCAGCGGAATGACGTCGTACCAGTCGCCGCCGACCTCACTGGTGGCCTGGGCGGGCTGGTAGCGGGAGGCCAGCTCCAGCCCCGAGTGCTCGAGCGGATGGTCGGGCAGCAGGCTGCGCTGCAACGTGAGGGCGGTGTTCCGCACGCTCTGGAACCAGCGGGCGTTGTCGATGGCCACGGCCGCGCGTCCGGCCAGTTCGGTGGCGAGGACGACGTCGTCCTCGTCGAAGGGGATCGGATTGCGGGTGCGCTTGAGGTCGAGGGCACCGATCACCTCGCCGTGGGCGATCAGCGGCACCGCGAGGTACGAGTGGACCCCGGCGCGGGCCAGCAGGGACCCGGCCTCGGCGTCCCGGGCGATGCGCGGCAGGTCCTGGGCGTCGACGTGCCGCACCAGCACCGGACGGCCGGAGTGGACGCACAACGTGACCAGCCTGTCCCCGTCGTAGGCGGCGAGTCCGCCCGGGGGATCGGCCGCGCGCAGCGCCTCGGACGGATGGGCCGCCTTGAGCGCCAGGGCGCGGAAGAGTTCGGGACCGTCGTCCGGCTTGCGAGAGCGGCGGCAGGCCAGCGCGGAGTCGAGGATGTCCACCGCGACCACGTCGGCGAGCTGGGGCACCGTGATCTCCGCCAGTTCCCGGGCCGTCTCCTCCACCTCCAGTGTGGTGCCGACGCGCACGGAGGCGTCGGCGATCAGCGCGAGCCGCCGCCGGGCCCGGTCGGCCTCGGCCGCCGCACGGTGGCGTTCGGTGACGTCGACGACCGACATGGCCGCGCCCAGGACCCGCCCGCCGGGGTCCTCCAGTCGGTAGAAGGACAGCGACCAGGCGCGATCCTTCTCGGCGTCCACCGACAGACGGCCCACGTGGTACTGGTCGAGCAGCGGCATGCCCGTGGTCAGCACCCGGCGCAGCGCGGACTCGATGGTGTCGATGTCGGGCAGCGGCAGCGTCTCCCGCAGCCCGCGGCCGACATGGTCCTCGGCGGACATGCCGTCGATGCGGGCCAGCGCCGGGTTGACCAGGACGTGCCGCAGGTCGGGGTCGAGGAGGGCCAGGCCGATCGGCGACTGGTCGATCAGCTTCTCGCACAGCGCCAGATCGGTCTCGACACGCTGGAGCAGGTTGTGGTCGGCGGCGATGCCCAGGGCGTAGAGGTCTCCGAGATCGTCCTGGAGCCGCATGTTGCGGAACTCCATCAGCCGCGTGCTGCCGTCCTTGTGCCGGATGGGGAAGGCGCCCGCCCAGCTGCGGCCCGTCTCCAGTACCTCCGTGAACAGCCTGACCACGGCCTTCAGGTGCTCGGGGTGGATGAACAGCCGGGCGGCGTACTTGCCCAGTGCCTCCTGGGCGCTGTACCCGAAGAGCTCCTCGGCCTGCGGGGTCCAGAACACGATGCGTCCGTCGGCGTCGACGACGGTCGCGGCCACGCTGAGGACATCCAGCAGCCGGGTGGGCGGGGGTGTGTCGATGCCGTGCGCATCCCCTTCGGGCGGGAACGATTCGGCTGCCATCCGGAAACCACCTCCACCGTCCGTGGAATCAGGCGCCGCTTTCCGGCCACGCCGAACTCCCGGGTTCCGAGCAACGGCACTTCCATGCTGCATCCGGTCCGCGGACGGCGAAACCGCGGCCCGTCGGGACCGCTGCTGATCACTGCGCGGAACCCGCCCCCTGCGGCCCGTCCGGACCGCTGCCGAAAACCCGTCGTTCGACCCGCCTCACCTGCTCCGGAACCTCACGACGCCCGGCCTCGGCCTCCTCCAGCCGTGCCAGCAGCCCGGCGATCCTGGCCTGCTTCGCCTCGATCGCGCGAACGATCAGCCTCAGATGGGTCGTCGACTCGGGCACGGCCGCCTCGAACTCCGCCAGCCGCCGCCGCTCCAGGGAGAGTTCGTTCCTCAGCCGGGCGACACGGTCCGGGGGAGGGGGCGGACGCACACCGTTGAAGATCACGTTGTACTTGGGGTGCTCGCTCCACACGGCCTCGCGTTCGGCGGCCTCCGCGTCCTCGGGGTAGTCGATCCGTATCCCGACCACGAGTGATCGCCACGGCTGCTCCCGCAGGTGGGTGCGCACGCGGGTGAGCGGCGCCACCGAGATCCCGACATACAGCAGACCCTCCAGGCCGTACAGCCGGTAAAGCGCCGTCCGGCCGCCCGCGTGCAGGCTGCCCTCCTCGTCGAACAGGCCGCGCAGAAACCGCGCATCGACGTCCGCCATCACGCGGCCCTCCTCGGCTCTACGCGCACGGTGCCGGTCTCCTCACGCTCTCACGAGGGTCTGACACCGGCCCTCGCGCGACGGACCGGGCGCCCCGCCGGGCGGCTCGCCGGAACCGCCCGGGATCTTGACGCCCGAGCGGGGTAGACGGAAAGGGACCGAGGGAGGAGAACAGTGACGACGTACGTCATCTCGGTGCCGGGGACCTTCACCGGCGACGCCGGGCAGCAGACACAGGCCGAACTCGCCCGGGCCCTGCGCCCGGCGGACCCGCACCGCACGCACATGGGCAACGAGCAGGATCTCGACGTCCTCACCGTCAACGACGACGGCACCTTCACCGTCCGCGTCACGGTCGACGCGGCCACCGGCCCGGAGGCCGAACGGGAGGCCCGCCGGTACGCGGAGGCGGCCCTGGACTCCGTCGGGCTCGACGAGGGCAGCGCGCCGCTCGGGCCGGCGGTGATCACGGGCATCGACTCCGACGACTGAGCTCCGCGGCACGGCCGGCCGCCACAGCGGGGCGGAGACGAGGCTCGGCGTCACCGTGACGAGACGTCGAGCCGGACTCGTCCGGCAAGACATCGGGAACGTAGTCGGGGGTAACCCCAAGGCGGAGGTTCATGATGTTCGAGGCAAGCGACATCCGTGAATGGCGTGGCCACGACGTGGTCGACCCGAACGGAAACAAGATCGGTGTCCTGGAGGCGATCTACGTGGACACCGCGACCGACCAGCCCTTCTTCGCGACGGTGACCGTGGGGCTCCCCACGCGTCGGCGCCTGGTCTTCGCGCCGCTGCCCGGCGCGACCGTGGGACCTGGCTATCTGAAGATCGTCCACCCCAAGGACGTGGTGAAGAAGGCCCCCACGATCGACACCGACGGTGAGCTGCCGGCCTCGGACGAGCCCGACATCTTCGCGCACTACGAACTCGACTACCTGCCGGGAAGCGGCGGTGAACGCCGCCTCGCCCGCCGCTGACACCAGTCATCCGCCGAAGCCGCCGGGAGTGCCGATGAGCCTCTTCCTCTTCCTCGTCCTCGTGGCCCTCGTCCTGGGCATCATCGGGTTCGCCGCACACGGCCTGTTCTGGCTGCTGATCATCGGCGCTGCCGTGCTGCTCGCCGACCTGGTCTACGCCGCCATGCGCTTCCGCCGGGGTGGCAGGAAGCACCGCATCGCGCGCTGAGGACGGGCGCGCGGGGGATACCGGATCGCCGTCCCCGTACCGGGACCGGGACGCGCCATCCCGGTATTGGAACGCGTGCCGGTACCGAAACCGGTACTGGCACCAGCACCGGCTCCGCATGGCCAACACCTGGTCCCGCGCCGAGAAGTTGCGCGGTGTCTGTACGTGGTTCGGGTCATGGGATAACGTCGCCCTGCCCCAGCGCATTGAATCGTTTCAATGTCACTGATCTTCTTCGATGCGCACCAGCAGGGGGCAGAAGCCGCCTTCGAGCGAGGACGAGGTGCCATGACATCGAGCAGCACGTCGGAGAACCCCGTACCACCCGGCCCGCGCCGCCGCGCCGTCATCGCGGCGGGCGCCGCAGCCGCAGCCCTGACCGTCGGCCCCCCGGGTACGGCACCCGCCGCCGCGGCACCCGAGGCCGACACCGTGACCAGAGCCCCCCGCCCGGGGACCGGGTGGCAGCGCTATGTGCACGGCCCAGCGTCCCGGACCGTACGGCCCGAGCGGGTGCTCGACCCCACCGGCGACGTACGCGACCCGGACGCGCTGCTGAGACCCGGCGGTGCCGTCACCGTGCTGCGCCGCCCGCAGCCCGCCCCCGCGCCCCGCTGGCCGGCGGGCACCACCGCCGAGGCCTCGACCGCGCACGCCGGCAACAACGGCAACGACGGGCGACCGCGCACCTACGACGCCACCAACGCCATCGACGGCGACCCCGACACCTTCTGGAACGACGACACCCTTGCCGCGTTCCCCGACGTCCTCACCATCACCATGCCCGAGGCCCGGCAGCTGTCCGGCATCACGGTGATCTCCAACAGCGACGGGGTGCCCACCGCGTTCACGGTCGACGTGTGGACGGACGGCGCCTGGACGACCGCCGCCACGGTCACCGACAACGATGTCACCCAACGGGCGGTGCCCTTCCCCACCCCGGCCCCGGTGAGCCGGGTGCGCATCACCGTGACCGCTGTGCAGGACACCCCTCGCGGGGCGTTCACCAGGATCAACGAGGTGTGGCCCGAGCCGGTCGACCCACCGGCGCCGCCGCCCGCCGTCACGGTGGACTTCGGCAAGGTCGTCGTCGGCTACCCGCGCGTCCGCTTCTCCTCCGCCTCCGACAACGCGCCGGGGGTGCGCCTGGCGTTCTCGGAGACCCGGCGCTTCCTCAGCGACCGCTCCGACTTCACCCGCTCCGACCAGTCGGGCGGCGCGGGCCAGGGCACCGACCAGTTCGCCGTCCCGCCGCAGGGCGCCGACTGGACCGACCACAAGGGCTTCCAGGTGGGCGACAAGGTCTACGCCGACGGCCTGCACGGCTTCCGCTACCTGCGGATCACCCTCGACGCCCTGCCGTCCGACGCTCCCGCGGCCCAGCCCTGGGGAACGGTCGAGATCGACTCCGTCGGTCTGGACTTCACCGCCTACCGGGGCACGCCCGGCACCTACCGCGGATGGTTCCTCTGCTCCGACGACGACCTCAACCGCTACTGGTACGGCGCCGCCTACACCAACGAGCTCGTCACCGACACCTTCCGTCAGGACGACGTCGACCCGCGCGGCGCCTGGAGCGCCTCGCTCGAAGGCAGACTCGTCCTGCACGACGGGGCCAAACGCGACCGCGACCCGTACGTGGGCGATCTCGCCGTCTCGGCGCGGACGCTGTATCTCACCCACGACGACGCGGCGGCCGCCGCACGCAACGTGCTCGCCGATCTCGCCGACCACCAGCGCGCCGACGGCTGGATACCGCCCGCCTCCATCTCCGGCTACACGCTCCCGCTGTTCGACTATCCCCTGTGGTGGGTCACCTGCAGCTGGGACTACGTGCTGTACACCGGGGACCGGGCGTACGCGGCCCGCTACCACCCGAACCTGGTGAAGGCGCTGGACACCTGGTACCCGAGCGTCACCGACGAGGCCGGCCTGCTCAGCAAGGGGCTCAACGGCACCGGGGGCTACGGCGACTACGCGTTCCTGGGCCGCACCGGCCGGGTCACCTACTACAACGTCCTGTACGTCCAGGCCCTCAGGGACGCCGCGCGACTCGCCCGGCTGCTGGGCCACGACTCCGACGCGGCCCGCTGGACGAAGCGCGCCGAGGCGGTCACCGACGCGATCAACACGCACCTGTGGGACGCCGACACGGGCGCCTACCTCGACTCCGCCACCGGGGCCGCGCGCCACGCCCAGGACGGCAACTCCCTCGCCGTCACCGCGGGCGTCGCCGACGACGGGCGGGCGGCGTCGGCCCTCGCCCATCTCGACGCCACGACCCAACTGCCGTACGGCAACGCGTTCATGGACAACGACACGCTCTTCGCCGGCGCGTCCCAGCGGGTGTACGCCTTCACGTCGTACCCGGAGATCGTGGCCCGCTTCCTCACCGGGCGCGCGGACTCCGCGCTCGACCAGATCCGGCGCACCTACGGGTGGATGGACGGGCATGACCCCGGCGTCACGCACTGGGAGGGCATCGGCCCCGGCGGATCCCTGTATGAGGACGCCTACACCAGCATGGCCCACGGCTGGTCCACCGGTGTCCTGCCGGCCCTGACCCACCATCTGCTGGGGGCGAGACCGACCTCGCCCGGATACGCCACCTGGGAGGTGCGTCCGCAGCCGGGCGACGTCGCCTGGGCACAGGGCCAACTGCCCACCCCGCACGGTGCCTTGCGGGTCGCCTGGGAGAACTCCGGGAGGACCTTCCACATCGCTCTCGACGTGCCGAGAGGGACGCGGGGCACGCTCGTCCTGCCGGGGGACGGCCGAGGGCTGACCGTGCGGGCCCGCGGCCGCACGCTGTGGGACGGTCGCCACGCCGCGTCCGAAGGGGTCGGAGTCGTCGACGGAAGCGTGACGATCTCCGGACTGGGCCCGGGAACACACGACTTCACCGCCCGGCGCGAGAACTGACCGCTGCTCGGCGTGGCCGCTCAAGAGGCCACCCTCGCGAGGACCGGGGCGGCACACAGTGGGCCGAAGGTCCGGCGAGGGGGGCCGGACGCCGATTGCATGCCCTCCTTCCATATCGGAGCGGGCAGCCGGGCCAAGGAGGTGGCCGAGTGAAGTGCCTTCTCCCTAGGATGGGTTGTCTGGCGCGCCGGAGACTTCGGTGCGCGACCTGCGGCTGGGGGAGACGATGGAGTCCGGGAAGCGGCTGTCCACCAAGATCGATGCCACGGTTCCGACGGCGGCGCGCATGTACGACCACTACCTGGGCGGCAAGGACAACTACGCCGTGGACCGGGCCGCCTGCGAGGAACTGGACAAGGTGGTGCCCAGCACGCGGGCGCTGGCCCTGAACAACCGGCGCTTCCTGCAGCGGGCGGTCGGACAGCTGGCCAAGGAGTACGGCATCCGGCAGTTCCTGGACCACGGATCAGGGCTGCCCACCCAGGACAACGTGCACCAAGTGGCGCAGCGGATCGATCCGCAGTCGAAGGTGGTGTACGTCGACAACGACCCGATGGTCCTGGTGCACGGCCGCGCCCTGCTGGACCAGAACGACCGCACCGCCGTCATCCAGGCCGACCTGCGCGACACCGAGGAGATATTCTCCCACCCGGACACCAAGCGGCTGATCGACTTCTCGCAGCCGGTGGCGGTGCTGTTCAACTCGGTGTTCCACTGCATCCCGGACAGCGAGACCGACGGACCCATGGCGGTGGTGCGCAGGGTGGCCGAACGGCTCGTGCCGGGCAGCTGTCTGCTGATGTGTCAGCTGGTCAGCGAGGACCCGGAGGTCCGGGACTTCGTCACGAACTTCATGGACCAGGCGACGCAGGGCCACTGGGGCCGGGTGCGCCAGGAGAAGGACGTCGCCGAGTGGTTCGAGGGGCTCGAGATCCTCGAACCGGGCCTGGTGGAGGTGTCCACCTGGCGGCCCGACACCGACGTGGCCCCTCGCCAGGCCACCCAGGAGTGGATCGAGTTCGGCGGAGTGGGCCGGATCCGGTAGCCGTCACCGGACCGCGGCTCACCCGACGCCGTAGCCGCTGTCGGACCAGGGCTCACACCACGCCGTAGCGCTGTTCGGCCGTCTCGCGCAGGCGCGCCAGGGACTGGCGCGGATCGAGGGCGTCGTCCGCCAGTTGGTCCAGGGTCACCCGGTACTGCTCCGTCTCGTCGCGGTCCTCCAGGAACGTGGCGCTCTTGATGTGCTCCAGGTAGACGACGTCCGGCAGGTCGAGTCCGCCGAAGCGCAGATAGGTGACGGGGATGGCCGGCGCGGAGGCGTTGGTCACGTCCAGCGGGACGATCTGGAGCGTCACGTGCGGCAGTTGGGCCATGACGATCAGGTGCTCCAGCTGCTCGCGCATGATCTCCCGGCTGCCCAGGACGCGCAGCAGCACGGACTCGTCGACGACGGCCCACAGCTGTGGCGGGTCGGCCCGCCGCAGCAACTCGGCGCGCTTCGTGCGTAGTTCGACGCGTCGCTCCACCTCGCGGGCCGGGGCGGAGGGCAGTCCGCGCTGCACCACGGCACGGGTGTAGGCGGGAGTCTGCAGCAGTCCGGGAACGTACTGGATCTCGAACGTACGGATGGAGTCGGCCGCTTCCTGGAGTCCGACCAGCCTGTCGAACCACTCCGGCATCAGACGCTTGTCGAAGCGCTGCCACCACCCTGGTTCCCCGGCACGCCGCAGCAGTTGCAGCAGCACCGAGGTCTCGTACTCCTCCGTCTTGTAGAGCTCCAGCAGGGCTCGCACATCCGCCTCGGTGGGCGGCCTGCGTCCCTTACCCGCCTCGATGCGCGACAGTTTCGCCGGGCTGAACCCCACGGCACGGGCGGCCTGTTCCTGAGGGAGTCCGGCGTCCTCGCGAAAGCCTGCCAGCTGCACGCCGACCAGCATCTTCAGCAGAGTCGGCGCGGGCTCGGTGCGGTCCAGGTACGGTTCGAGGCGGGAGACGCGGGGTGACTCGGAGGGCATCCTGACTCCCAGTGGGCAGTGGGCAACAGCATGCATTATCGCATCTGTAGGCCTCCTGCCGTAGGCGCAGGCGGAAGAGATTGCGTCCGTGCCGTCACAGCAGGTGGTCGAACTCGCCGTCCCTGACGCCCGCCAGGAACGCGGCCACTTCGGCCGGCGTGTAGATCAGCGCGGGCCCGTTCGGGTCACGGGAGTTGCGCATCGCCACGCCCCCCTCGGCCAGGGCCGCGACCTCGACGCAGTTGCCCTCGGCGTTGCTGTGCCGGCTCTTGAGCCAGCGGACGTCCAGTGAGCTGGCCCGCACCCCGTTCGGAATCGATGACACCGCTCTCTCCTCGCATGTGTCGCGCCACGCGGTCGCCCGCTTTCGAGGCGGCCCGGTCCCAAGTGACGCTGGCTGGCTGGAACTGCGCGCAATTTCTCGTGAAATTGCACGGAGTCGCTCTCAGGGTGGATACTAACCACGACGCCGACCTTCATGCCTGCCCCGTCCTGACGTCACTTCAGGAGATGCCGTGTCGCTCCCCGCGCACCCAGCACCCTGGTCCGGTCCCACTGCGTTCCCGGTGGGACGGGCCGCAGTCACCGGTACCACCCGGCCCGCCGCACCCAGGACGGTCCAGCTGTGCCTGTCCGGGGATCTCACCGGATGCGGCCAGGCGCGCGTGTTCACCGAACGCGCGCTCCTCGACTGGGGACTGGACGGGTGTGTCGACGACGCCCTGATGGTCGTCTCCGAGCTGACGGCCAACGCCATGCTGCACGCCCGACGATGTGGGACGGGTGACGAGAGAGAGCCCGACGTGCGCCTGAGGCTCACGCGCCGGCCGACTCAGCTGGTATGCGCGGTCACCGACCGGAGCGACGCCGTGCCCGTGAGCCCGCACGCCCCGGACTCCTTCCAGGAGCACGGACGCGGTCTGTTCCTGGTCGAGGCGCTGGCGCAGCACTGGGGCTGGACCCGCTACACCCCGTCGGGCAAGACGGTCTGGGCCATACTGCCCACAGAGGCCCCCGCCTGACATGACGTCACACGTTGGGGTCCGCGGCGCTCAGTATCCGGTGGCGGGGGAGAGGTTCCCCGTAGGGCTCCGGGACGTCGGCCTCGTCTCCTGGCGCGACATCGAGGACGTCTCGGGGTCCGCCGCGGCCATCCCCTTCCTGCTCGCAGCCGTCGCCTCAGGTGACGCGCCCGCCGCCCGCAACGCGCTGGAGCGGCTGCAACATCGCATCTGTCAGTACGGTTTCGTCGTCGGCCAGGCGACCGCTGTCACGGTCCCCTTCTTGTGGGACCTCGCGCAACGGCCGCAGACCACCTGCCGGGCGCAGATCCTCCGGCTCCTGCGCAACATCGCCGACGCCCGTCAGTGGGAGACCACCGTCGCCGCCTTCCCGAAGCTCCGCCGTCACCATGGCCACCACGTCGAATGGGAGTGCGCGGCCCGCAGCGCGGTGAGAGCCCAACGCGGCGTGATTCCGCGTCTGTTGGCCGAGCGGGACGCCGAAGTCGTCCACGCCACCAAGGAACTCGCCGCCACTCTGGCCGACTGAGGTCTCAGCCGACCCGGGCCACGCCCGCGTAGATGCCGCTGCCCTCCGCCTGCGCGGACGGGGTGGAGGTTGCCCACTCGGTGGCGGTGACCAGGCCGGGCGGCACGAGTTCCAGACCGTCGAAGAAGCGCTCCACCTCGGCGCGGGTGCGGAAGCCGAGCTGGATGCCGCCCTTGGCGTACTCGGCCGTGACGCGTTCGGCGAGCTCCGGGAAGAGGTCCGACGCGGCGTGCGACAGCACCAGATAGCTGCCTGGCGGAAGCGTGGCCACCAGGTTGCGGACGATGCCGTGGGCGTCCTGCTCGTCGGTGATGAAGTGCATCAGCGCGATGAGCGACAGCGCGATGGGCCGGTCGAAGTCGAGGACGTGGCGGGCGTGTTCGACGATGCCCTCCGGGTGCCGTACGTCGGCCTCGATGTAGTCGGTGACCCCCTCGGGGTGGCTGATCAGCAGCGCCTCGGCATGGCGCAGCACGATCGGGTCGTTGTCGGCGTAGACGACCTTCGCCGCCGGTGCGATCTCCTGCACGATCTGATGGAGGTTCGGCTCGGTGGGGATCCCAGTGCCGATGTCCAGGAACTGGTCGATGCCCTGGGCGGCGAGCCATGCGGCGGCCCGGTGCATGAACTCCCGGTTCTGCCGGGCCGCGTCCCGTGCCTCGGGGGGCAGTTGCTCTCCGACGGCCTCGTCGACCGGGTAGTTGTCCTTGCCGCCGAGCAGCCAGTCGTAGACCCGTGCGGGGTGCGGTCGGCCGGTGTCGATCCGGCCGGAGGACTGGGGGCCGGTCGTCATGGCAGCTCCATCGGGGCGGGTTCGGGACGGGCCGAGTCTTCGATCATCGTACTCACGTGTCATCTCGCCGTGGCGCGAGAGGAGTCGGGCTGCTTCGCGAACCGCCGGGGAACGCCCTGAGAGTTGAAGAAGATTTTGCCTGTGGCCGATTCCCGTGGGGACGGCTGCGGCGCCACCGGCGTCCAAGGGTTTCGCGCCTGCGCCTCGTCGACCGCGACCGCCTGCACCGCGCCGCACACCGCGAGACCACCGTGAGAACGCAGGCCGAACGGCGCGGCCTGGAACGCGCCCTCGACCTCGCGCTGTGGCTCGACCTCTACCACCCCGAGATCAGGCTCGACTGACCCCTCGCCCCCAGCGGGCGTTCGGACCGGCGCCCGGCAACTTCCCAGGCACCTTTGGCGTGATGACAGGCAGAAGGCCGGTGACGGAGGGGGCGGACGTGCAGTTCATCGAAGTGACCGGGCTGGCCGGGGTGCGATCGGCCGTCATCCGGTTCACGAAGCCGGGGACGGGCCTGACGTTCGTGCTCTTCCCCATGGTCCACCTCGCGGAGGCGGCCTTCTACCAGGAGGTGACGGCACGGCTGCGTCGCAGCTGCGACCTGGTGGTCGCGGAGGGGATCGGGGAGGGCTCACCCGGCGCCGACGCCCTCGTCGCCTCGTACCGCCGACTCGACGGTCACGAACGCCTGGGCCTGGTGGTGCAGGACCTCGGCTTCGACGCGCTCGGGCTGCCGGTGGTGTGCCCGGACATGAGCGGCGCCCGGTTCCAGGAGGGGTACGGGCGCCTGCCGTGGAAGGAACGCGCGATGGTGGCCACCCTCGTCCCCGCCGTCACGGCCGGCATGCGACTGTTGGGGACTCGCCGCTGGCTCGCCCGGCACCTCACCGTCGAGGACCTGATGAGCGAGGGCGAGGAGGCCGCGGCCGACCTCTGGCCGGGCCTGGACGACCTGGTGCTGCGACGCCGGGACCGGCTGCTGACCAAGGCCCTGACCGACCTCGACGGTGCCTACGCGGGACGCACCGGTCCCTTCTCCGTCGCCGTCGTCTACGGCGCCGGGCACATGCGCGCCGCCTCCGAGGCCCTGGTCGGGCTCGGCTACCACGCCGCGGACGCCGAGTGGATCACGGTGTTCACGCTGGATCAGCCGGAAACGCCGCGGCCCTGAGCCGGCCAGGGACGTCTTCCCTTCGGATTACCCCGGCTTGAGGCGGCGTCACCGGGTTACCCGGCAGGCATGGCGAAGCTGCATCTTCCGGGACGGAAAGACCAGGACCACCGCGACGACCACCGCGACGACCACCCGGACTCCCGGGTGCCTTCGCCGCAGGAGGCAGGACCCGACGGGGAGGTCGAACAGGCTGCCCCCGACACCCCGACGAAGATGCCGAAGGGTGCCTGGGGTGCCGTTTTCAAGGGCAGCCTGAAGGAGTTCAAGGACGACGAACTCACCGACCGGGCGGCGGCGCTCACCTACTACGGGGTGCTGTCCCTGTTCCCGGCTCTGCTGGTACTGGTGTCCCTGCTGGGCATCACCGGCAAGTCCGCCACCGACAAGGTGCTCTCCAACCTCAAACAGCTGGCCCCCGGCTCGGCGCGGGACATCATCACCCGGGCGGTCGAACAGCTGCAGAACAACTCCGGGATCGGCTCGGTCATGGCCATCGTCGGCATCGTGCTGGCGATCTGGTCGGCGTCCGGCTACGTGGCCGCCTTCATCCGCGCCGCGAACGCCGTCTACGACATGCCGGAGGGCCGGCCGGTGTGGAAGGTACTGCCGGTACGCGTCGGGGTGACGGTCGTGCTCATGGTGCTGGCGGTGATCAGCGCGCTGATCGTCGTCTTCACCGGAGGACTGGCCCGCCAGGCCGGGCAGGCACTCGGCATCGGTGACAGCGCGCTGACGGTCTGGGCGATCGCCAAGTGGCCCGTCCTCGTCCTGCTGGTGACAGTGATGATCGCGATCCTGTACTGGGCCACCCCGAACGCCAAGGTGAAGGGCTTCCGCTGGATCACCCCGGGCAGCCTGCTGGCCCTGCTGATCTGGCTGGCCGCCTCCGCCGGCTTCGCGTTCTACGTCGCCAACTTCGCCTCGTACAACAAGACGTACGGCACTATGGCGGGCGTCATCGTCTTCCTCGTCTGGCTGTGGATCAGCAACCTCGCGATCCTCCTGGGCCTGGAGTTCGACGCCGAGAGCGTACGGCAGCGGGCCATCGCCGGCGGCCTCCCGCCCGAGCGCGAGCCCTACACCCAGCCCCGCGACACCCGCACCTGGGACGAGGAGGACGTCCGCCGGCTGCAGGCCGACTGACCGCGCCGCGGCCGACGGTCGGCCCAGGGTGCGCCACATCGGTCGGAACGATGACGCTTGACCGACAAAGCGCGACAAACGGAGATCCACGCGAGAGGCTGCGGCTGAAGCCGTCCCGTCCGGGAGGGACCGCAGCCCCGCTGGAGGAGTCACCGTGAACGCGACCGACGACAGCTACCGCTTCGACGACCTCACCGCCCTGTTCATCAACTGCACGCTCAAGCCGTCACCCCAGCAGAGCCACACCCAGGGCCTGATCGACAAGAGCCGCGCGATCATGATGTCGCGCGGGGTGCGTACGGACGTGATCCGCGCCGTCGACCACGACCTCGCCCCCGGCGTCTACCCGGACATGACCGAACACGGCTTCGCGACGGACGAGTGGCCGGCGTTGTACGAGAAGGTCATGGCCGCCGACATCCTGGTGATCGCCGGACCGATCTGGCTGGGCGACAACAGCTCGGTCACCAAGCAGGTGATCGAACGGCTCTACAGCTGCTCGGGCCTGCTCAACTCCGAAGGCCAGTACGCCTATTACGGCCGTGTCGGCGGCTGCCTGATCACCGGCAACGAGGACGGCGTGAAGCACTGCGCGATGAACATCCTCTACAGCCTCCAGCACCTCGGCTACAGCATCCCGCCGCAGGCCGACGCCGGCTGGATCGGGCCGGCGGGGCCGGGTCCCTCGTATCTGGACCCCGGGTCGGGCGGTCCGGAGAACGACTTCACCAACCGCAACACGACCTTCATGACCTGGAACCTCATGCACCTGGGCGCCATGCTCAAGCGCGCCAAGGGTTTCCCGGCCCACGGCAACCAGCGCTCGGAGTGGGACGCGGGCTGCCGCTTCGACGCCCCCAACCCCGACTACCGCTGAGCCCTGTCCGCCCCTCTTCGGTTCTCATGCCGCCGCGACGAAGGCCGCGTCGATGGCGGTGTCGGTGCGGGCGTGGACGACCAGGCGGGGGCTGACGCCGTCGGCGTCGGCCTCCAGCAGCCGGCGGGCGGGCGCGCTGTGGGTGGCCACGGACATCAGGACGCCGAGACGGGCGCACATACGATGGGCGCGCAACACCGCGCTGACCACCGGCGCTCCTGTGGCCCCCTCCTCGAGGACCACGACCACGGGCATCGGCCTGTAGGCATGGATAAGATCACTGATCTCCGTCGTGAGCGTGGCGCGCCGGGCGATTCCGGGATCACTTTCGACGGTCACGACGAGGACGCCACGTTCGAACGTATGAGACACCATGCCCTGATCCCCTCCATTTGCGGTCGTTCACAGCGGAAGTACCCCAAGGGGATTGTGTGAATCAGGGGAATGAGTTGTGCAGAGCGGTGTCGGAGAGGCGGACCGCGCACTCCAGCAGCAGGGCGTGGACGAAGGCCTGGGGCAGGTTGCCGCGCAGCTGCCGTTGACGTACGTCGTACTCCTCCGCGTACAGCCCCGACGGACCGCAGGCCGACCGGGTCCGCTCGAACCACCGGAAGGCGCCGACCCGGTCACCGAGGCGGTGCGTCGCGAGCGCCATGGCGAACCCGCAGAGCAGGAAGGCGCCCTCGGCCTCGCCGAGAGGGACCCCGGCGTGGTCGAAGCGGTAAAGGTATCCGTCCTCGGCCAGCCGGTCCACGATGAAGTCACGGGTGGCCGTGCCGGTGGGATCGCCCGAGGCGTGCAGCCCGCGCGCGATGGGCACGAGGAGAGCGGCCTCGGGGCCGTCGTCGCTGGCGGCCCTGCGCCAGTACCCGTCGGGGTGCAGGCAGCGACGCCGGGTCTCGGCGTCGATGGCGTCGGCCAGGTCGCCGCAGCGGCGGCCGTCGGCGCCGGGCAGCACCTCGGCGATCCGGCGCAGACCGCAGACCACGCTCAGCCGGGAGTGGGTCCACCAGCGGTCCTCCAGCTCCCACAGCCCGGCGTCCGGCCGCGTCCAGTTGCGTTCGATCGCGCGCACCGCGACCCGGGCCGCCTCTTCGGTGTCGGGGGTGAACCGGTCGTGGCGGGCGGCGGCGGTGAACAGCTGGAGCACCTCGCCGAAGGCGTCGAGCTGGAACTGGTCGCCCGCCCGGTTGCCGACGCGGTCGCTGCCGCCGGGATAGCCGGGCAGCGGAAGTGACTGCTCGCGCGGCATCGGGTCGCCGGTGACGGTGTAGGCGGGCCGCAGGCGGTCCCCGTCGGCCAGAACGCGTTCGGTGGTGAAGCGGACCGCGTCGTCGAGCAGTTCGTGCGGTCCGTGCGCGGCGACGGCCAGACCGGCGTAGCACTGGTCGCGAATCCAGGCGTACCGGTAGTCGTAGCTGCGCCCGGAGTTGGCCCGCTCGGGCAGCGAGGTCGTGGCGGCGGCGACCATGGCACCGCTACCGGCGGTCAGCCCGCCCAGCACGGCGTACGCATGGCCGGCGTCACGGGGCGCGGCGAGTCCGGAGCAGCCCGGGACTCGGCGACGCCATGCGCGCTCCGTGGTGTGCCACAGCTGCGCGGCGTCCAGGCGGGGCGCTTCGTCACCGCTGGTGATCTCCAGCACCAGGTCGTGCTCCTCGCCCCGGCGCAGGTGGAACTCACCGCGCAGACCCGACTCGGGGTCCCAGGAGGCGTGCCGTGCTCCGAGGAGCCTCAGCCGCAACCCCTTGGCCTGCGCGACCCAGGTCCCGTCTTCCAGGCGCGGGTCGCGCATCCGGTGTGCGCCGAAGCCAGGACGCGCGTCCAGGCTCAGCCGCAGCCGCGCCTCACCCCGTACGACCCGCATCCGGCGCAGCAGGACGAGACGGTCGGGGGAGGCGGGCAGCGCCAGGGCGTCACGGCATTCGATCACGGAGTCCGGGCTCACCCACCGGTTCACCCAGATCAGGGAGCCCTCGGCGTAGGCGCCGCCCCACACGTGCCAGCGGTCGGCCGGTTCCACCGCGAAATGCCCCGAGCCGCCGATCAACGCGGAGAAGACGGCGTCGTCGTGCCAGCGCGGGGCGCACAGCCAGACGATCCTGCCCTCCGGATCGACGACCGCGCCGCGCTCGCCGTCCGCCAGCACGGCGTATTCGCGCAGCACCCATGGTGGGCAGTCGCTGTCTTCCGTGGAGGCGGGCGTATCGGCCATGTCATCCATCCGGCTCGGACCTGCCGGGCTGGTCGGACGGAAACCGGTCGGTGCTCCGGCCGGACCGACAACGCCCGGAACCTGCACGCCCGGCGGCCTCGCGAGGCTCGGCTCCGTCGGTCGGTGACGGGCCGCCCAGGAATCCGAACATGCCGTCGAACCCGGCCCGTCATGTACGCGGCTCCGTCTCCGAGGCCACCGGGTGACCGGGGAGTACCCGAGTGCCGTGGCCGGAAACGTCCGCCCGGGGACGGGGAAGTCGCTCCCGCCGCGACCGCTTGACCTGCACTCCTACGGGTACTCCAAGGTGTCGGCCCGGAACGCCGGGAACTGGATGGTGAGGTACATGGAAGCGCGCACGCAGCCTGAGGCCCTCGGGCCGCTCGACTTCGCCGTCGCCCGGGCGCCGGACCACGCCTTCCTGCACCTCGCCGCCGCCCGCGCGGGCCTCACGGAGAAGAACTGACCTCGCGTCGGGTGGGACCCATGGGACTTCTGGCCCGCGTGGATGCCTACCAGCGACGCCACCGCTGGGTGGGCCTGCCGCTGGGAGTTGTGTACAAGTTCTACGACGACCAGGTCACCTACCTCGCGGCGCTCCTGGCCTACTACGCCTTCCTGTCCCTCTTCCCGCTGCTGCTGATACTCGTCGCCGTCCTGGGAGCGCTGCTCCACGGCGACCCGGGACTGCGGCAGCGCGTCATCGACTCCGCGCTCAGCGAGTTTCCCGTCATCGGCGACCAGATCGGCGAGAACGTCCACTCCTTCCACGCCAATGGCGCCGCGCTGGCGGTGGGCATCGCGGGCTGCCTCTACGGCGCGCTCGGCGTGGCCCAGGCCGCGCAGTACGCGCTCAACAAGATCTGGGCGGTGCCCCGGCACGCGCGGCCCGATCCGCTGCGCTCACGGCTGAAGGGCCTGATGTTCCTGTCGATCCTCGCGGTCGGGCTGTGCGTGGCCACCGGGCTGACCACCGCGGAGTCCGCCGCCAGCGTCTTCGGCACCCGCCTGGCCACCGGCATCCGGGTCGGCGCCGCACTGGGGGCGGCCGTCCTCAACGCCGCTCTGCTCCTGCTCGCCTACCGAGTGCTGACCCACCGCCGGCTCCCGGCGCGAAAGCTCTACGGCGCCACGCTCGGCGGCGCCTGCGCCTGGCAGCTGCTGCAGTGGGGCGGCTCGTACTACGTCGACCACGTCCTGCGGGGCGCCACGGCCACCTACGGCATGTTCGGCATCGTCCTCGGCCTGCTGGCCTGGCTGTACCTCGGCGCCCTGATCTTCCTGACGACGGCCGAGGTGAGCTCGGTCCGCGTGATGCGTCTGTGGCCGCGCAGCCTGTTGACTCCGTTCACCGACCAGGTGCTGCTCAGTCCGGGCGACCGTCGCGCCTACCGGTCGTATGCCGAGACCGAGACCTTCAAGGGCTTCCAGAAGGTACGCGTGCGCTTCGAGCCGCCGCCGAAACCGCTGGGCGACGACCTGCCGGAGGAGGAAGGACCGTAGCGTCCGGCGTCGGTCGTCCCCTTCCGTGCGGCGGACCGTTTGGCGGTCGGCGGCTCGGGCACCCGGGCGGCACGCCGGACGATCCTGCGGAGGCCAGCCGATGAGCGAGCACACACCATCCCAGGCCGAGGGCGAGCGGGACGACGACACGGCGCCCGAGTCGCCCGGAACCCGCCCCGACTACGACCCGCCCTGGACGACTCCCTCCCAGGCGGAGGGGGAACGCGACGACGAGGACGAGGAAGAACGGTCTCTGGCCGAAGCGCCGGACCAGGACACCGGGAGTCAGTGACTCCGGAACTTCTCGATGGCCGCCGGAGTGACTGGCGT
Organism: Streptomyces sp. SLBN-31; assembly: GCF_006715395.1. NCBI lineage: Bacteria > Bacillati > Actinomycetota > Actinomycetes > Kitasatosporales > Streptomycetaceae > Streptomyces > Streptomyces sp. SLBN-31. Next base: position 524,632 of record NZ_VFNC01000002.1, on the reverse strand, counting down.
GAAGAAGTTGACGATATTGCCGTCGGGGTCGCGGAACAGCAGCGACCGGTTGCCCCAGGGCATCGTAGTCGGCTCGGTCACGAAGTCGGTGACGTAACCGGTCAGATTCTCGTGCACACGGTCCACGTCGTCGACGAGGAACTCGGTGATCACGCTCTGGTTCGCCGCCGGGCGGGCGGAGTCCGGGGCGAACAACGGGACGGTACGGGTACCGGCGATCGCGAGGGTGGCGAGCGGCGTCCTGATCTCGGCGAAGTCCTCGGTGGCCCGGACCGCCCGTAGTCCGGTGGCCCGTTCGTAGAACTCGACGAGACGCGCGACGTCGCCGGTGATGATGCGGATCGAGACGAACTCCATGGTGATCTCCCTGGCTGGCGTGCAACTTCTTCGCGCCGCAAAAGCGCTGCACTTCGCAGACTAGGAGCAATAGAGGACGGAATCCGTCCTGTATTCACGTACGCTGTTCGCATGCCTGGACCCACCGGTCGCGTGCTGACACTCCTCGAACTGCTGCAGTCGGGCGGCACCCGTACCGTGGCGGAGCTCGCCGACCGGCTCGGCGTCGAGGGGCGGACCGTGCGGCGGTACGTCGACCAGCTGCTCGACCTCGACGTACCCGTGGAATCGGTCCGCGGCCGCTACGGCGGCTACCGGCTCGCCCCCGGGTACCGGCTTCCCCCGCTCATGCTCAGTGACGACGAGGCGCTGGCCGTGCTGCTCGGACTCGTCGCCGGCCGCCGGGCCGGGCTGACGCCGGAGCACACGGCGAGCGAGACCGCGGCGGCCAAGATCCGGCGGGTCCTGCCGAAGCACACCGCCTGCCGCCTGGACGCACTCCTGCGATCACTCGACTTCACGGACCGGCCGGGCGAGGTCGCCACCCTGGACACCGGGGTCCTGCTCACCGTGACCGACGCGGTGCGCCACCGCCGGCCCGTCTCCCTCCGCTACTCCGACCGCGACGGACGGGGCAGCGAGCGCACCCTGCATCCGTACGGGGTGGTCGCTCATTCCGGACGTTGGTACGTCACCGGCAGGGACGCCGGGATCGGCGAGGACCGGACCTTCCGACTCGACCGCATCGCTGACGCCCGCACCCTGCCCGGTACCTTCGAGGCACCCGCGGGACCCGCCCCGGCGCAACGCCTGCTGTCGGGGTTCGCCACGGCCGGGTACCGGCACGAGGTGACCGTCCGGATCCAGGGGACGGCCGAGCAGATCCGCCCCCACCTGCCCGCCGGCCTCGCCACCCTGGAGGAGTGCGAACCCCCGGCGGGCGCGGACGGACCGTGGCTGCGCGCCGAGCTGCGGGCGGAGAGCCTCGACTGGCTGCCCGCGACGCTCGCCGCGCTCGACCGACCGTTCGTGATCGACCGCCCCGCCGAACTGCGCGACCGCGTCGCCGCGTTCGCCGACCGCCTGGCGTCCTACGCCCGTCCGACCTGACGGAACAGGGCGACCCCAGGATGGCCGCACCCGCAACGGTCAGCGGCTACTCGTACAGCGCGACGGCTCCGCCCCACAGGGCGCCCGGGTTCAGACGTTCGGGGAAGCGCTCCAGCATGGCGTTGAAGAAGCCGAGCGGGTCGTCGTGCTTGGCGAGGACTTCGTCGACGGCGTCGAGGTAGCTCCGGGTCTCGGCAATGGCGCGGTCGGCGTCGTCGTCGAGTCGCTTGTTCTTGTGGCCGGTCACGATTCGGCGCGGCCTGAGCTCTTCCACGGTGGTGATGGCCTTGCGCCAGGCGTCGCGCCCGCCGTCGCCGGATTCTGCGAGGTACTGGTGGACGCCGTTGTAGATGACGTCGCCGGCCACGACGAGCTCCAGGTCGGGGACGTGCAGGACGCTGGTCTCGTCGGTGTCGCTGTGGCCGACCTCGACGATGTGAAGGTCGTGCCCTTCGAGGTTGAGCCGGTTGCCGGGCACGGCGACGGCGGTGACGGGGGCGTCCGGAATCTGCTGGGGGAAGAGTCGGTCCCAGAAGACCGGGCGGAGGGCGACATTGCGGTGCATCTCTTTGATCGTGCCCTCGGTCGCGACCACCTGGGCACCGAATCGGTGCGCCAGAACGCCGGCCGTGAACCAGTGGTCGCCGTGTCCATGGGTGGCGAACACGTGGGTCAGGTTCTTTCCGGTGGCCTCGACCCAGTCGCCCACGGCCTCGGCCTGCGCGGAGGTCAGTGGCGGGTCGATCAGTACGGCGTCTCGTTCCCCGTGGACGAGGGTGACGGACAGGGGCGAGAACATCCGCCGGTCTCCGTTGGGGACCGGCTCGGTGACGTTCTGGGCGATCGGGTCGGCGACGAAGACGTCGTAGCCGAGCGGGCTGTCGGTAGGCATGTGCGTTCCTAGCTGAGGTGACTGTTCCGGTGCGGATCGCGTGACCGGATGCCGGGATCCCTTGACGTGCACTCTACTCTGACTATGAAAAATGAAGCCAGACTCTGGCATCGAAATCTGAAGTCAGGGGTGTGAGGCGCGTCGCAGGTGGATCCGGGCGGGGTGACTCCGCGGACGGGGTCAGGCGGCCTTCTGGGAGGCGGCCGCGTCGGGGTGCAGGTCTTCCAGGGTGAGCGGCTGGGCCGGGGGAGTCGGCAGGGCGATCTGGTGGGTGACGTGGAGGTCGGCGCCGACGTGCAGCAGTTCGCCGGGCTCCAGCGGGCGCCAGTCGGGGTGGTCGTCCATGCGCTCGCTGGCGACGACGACGGCGGGGTGCTCGGCCAGGTGCGCCGAGTGCACGCGCATGCGGCCGTGACTGCCGCTGTGGTCGAGGTGGCGGCTGCCGTGCCGGCCGCCCGCCGGGCGCTCCAGGACGTAGAGGTCGTGGGTGTCGGGGTAGCGCAGTGCCCACAGCTCCCGTGGGGTGACGAGGATCAGGTTCAGGGCGTACAGGGGCAGGTTCGCGGCGACCCAGCGGGCGGCCTCTCGGATGCCTGTGGTCACGTCCCCGTCGTGCCGTCGCGTCTCCCGGGTGATCAGGGCGAAGAACCGCTCGGAGTCGGTGTCGCCGCGGACCAGCTCGCGGTCATCGCCCAGATGCCGGTCGAGCTGGTCGAGGCCCTCGATGACCCCGTTGTGCGCGAACAGCCGGCCGTCCTGCTCGAAGGGGTGGGTGTTGCGGACGTCCAGGCTGCCGGTGGAGGCGAAGCGCACGTGGGCGACGAAGGTCACCGACTCCTCCTGCCGGGCCTCCTGGGCGAAGGCGCGGTCACGGTAGGCGGCGATGGGAGCCTTGTCCACGTGCGGGGTGCCGTCGGCGGCGAAGAGGCCGAGGCCGGTGCCGTCGGGATCGCGGTGGCTCTGCCGGCTGAGGCTGTCGGGGGCGTCGAGGAGCCAGAACGTGGCGCGCGTGCGGAGCGGGGCGCTGCTGAGACCGAAGAGGCGGCACATGGGTTCCTCCAGGACAGCCCGTCGGTGGTTCCGGGGTTCGGTGTCGGCCGCGAAAGGAGCGGGTCTTTCAAAGGAAGGGGGTTGTATGAGGAGTGTCCCCGCAGGCCCGGCGTGAACCACGTTCCCGGCCTCCGTCGACGCCGGAAAAGCGACAAACGCCGTCGGCATTCTGTAATCAAACAGGCGATAAACAGCGTTTGGTAGCAAACCGAGACGTTACGGTCGGTCGCCGGATAGCTTCCTCATGTTGTCACACCGGGTGATCGTCTTCGCGCGATCCCGAGGAAGCTGTGCGGAGGAGCGCGGATGGATCCGGCGACGTTGGTGGTGCAGGCCCTGGTCACGGGCGCGGCGGCGGGCCTCAGCGGCGCCGCTTCCGCCACCGTCACCGATTCCTATCGGGCGCTCAGGGAAGCTCTGAGCAACCGTCTCTCCGGCCGCCCCGGCGCACTGGAACAGATCGGCGTCCTGGAACGCCGGCCGACGGCGCCCGCCGAGGGACTGGTCCGCGAACTCGTGGTGACGGGAGCGGTGGACACGGAGGTGACGGAGCACGCCCAGCGGCTCCTGGCCCTCCTCTCCCCGGCTGCGGCGCACCTCTCGACCGGCGGGATCGATCTCAGCCAGGCCAAAGGCGTACAGGTCGGCCACGGCACCACCCAGAACAACACGTTCCATTAGGCGGCCGTCCGCACCCCGGAAGTCGAGAGAGCACGAAGCTGATGAAGAACAGCCGGATCAAGGGCGCCCAGGTCGGCGACGGGAGCGTCCAGAACAACACGTACCTGCCACCGCAGAGAGGTGGACACCGCTCGCGGGTCCACGACTCATCGTCGACCGTCACCGCGGGCGACCATGCCACGATCAACCAGAAGAACACGCACCTGAAGTTCTCGATCCCCGTGATCGGCCCCTTGCTTTCCCTGACGGCCGCGCACCCCGTGATCGCCGGCGTCGCGGCTCTCGCGGTCGTCGGAGGCGGCGGCCTCGCCACCAAGGCCGCTCTCTTTGACCCGGCGCCTTCGGTGTCGACCGCGCTGGTACGCGGCTTCCACATGCAGGACGGCGACCAGGGCGCACCCGTCGGGTACGACTTCTCCCACACCCCACCCTCGCGGGCCGGCACGACCACCGACGCCATCTATGTCTCGGGCGGCTTCTTCAACGCCACGAACGGCAAGCTGGCCGAATGGGGTTCGCAGAATCTGCCCACGGCGTCCGACTGCCGCAACGCGGTCGCCAAGCATCCGGTCCGCCAGGCCGTGGTCACCTCGTTCGGCCTCACCTGCTACGTGGACCGCAACGGCAACCCCGGCTACATCCTGGTGACCGGCTCCGACACCGAGTCCACGATCATCGACACCGCTCATCTGCGCTGAGACCCGTCGGCGACGCCCGCGTCGCGGGCCGCGATCAGCGCAGGCGCACCGGGAGGGTTCGGTGGCCGTTGGAGATGAAGGAGTCCACCGGCTCCAACTCCTCCTGGGGCACCGCGAGTCGGAGCTCGGGGAAACGGCCGAACAGTGCCGGCAGCGCGATCCGCGCCTCCAGTCGCCCCAGTGGCGCGCCCAGGCAGAAGTGCGCGCCGTAGCCGAATGCCAGGTGCTCCTTGTCGATGCGGGTGACGTCGAAACGGTCCGCGTCGTCACCATGGCGGCCGGGATGGCGGCCGGCGGCGGCGTACGCGGCCAGAATGGCCTCGCCCTTGCCGATCACGACTCCCTCGGGGCCGCCGAACTCGGCCATCGCCAGGTCCTCCACGGCGTACCGCAGTGGCAGGCTGGCGACCGGTGCCTCGACACGCAGGGTCTCCTCGACCACGTCGTCCCAGGAGGCGCCGCCGTCAACGACCAGGACGAGCTGGTCGGGGTGCGTGAGCAGGGCGTGGACTGCCTTGTCGAGGAGGTTGACAGTGGTCTCGTGCCCCGCGCTGACCATGAGCATCAGCGTGTCGAGGAGTTCCTGTTCGCTCAGGCGGGTGTCGCCCTCGTCGTCGCGGGCCGCGATGAGTGCGGTGGTCAGGTCGTCGCCGGGCGAGTCCCTTTTGAGAGCGACGAGTTCGGCGAGCACGGCGTAGAACCGGGCGTAGGTGTCGGTGACTTCCTCCGGTGTGGCGGAGGTGTGGAAGACGCCGTCCACGACCGTCCGCAGTTCGGCGCCCAACTCCTTGGGCAGGCCGAGCAGTTCGCTGATCACCCGGATCGGCAGGGGGTAGCAGAACTCCTCGCGCAGATCGACGGTTCGTCCGCTCTCGCCGGCCGACTCGACCCGGTCCAGCAGGTTCTCGGTGATCTCCTCGACACGCGGTCGCAGGGCCGCGGTACGGCGTGCGGTGAACGCCTTGGAGACCAGGGCGCGCAGGCGTTTGTGCTCGCCCCCGTACGCGGTGAACATGTTCTGCACGGCCACCCAGGTGAACAGGGGCCATTCCGGCGCGATTTCGCCGTCGATCCAGCGGGTCCAGTGGCGGCGCGCGTCCTTCGAGACACGGGGGTCGGTGAGAAGGCGTTTGAGCAGGCCGGGGTCACTGACGGCCCATGCCTCGACGCCGTCGGGGAGCGCGACCGGGGTCACCGGTCCGCGGTCGCGGATCCGGGCGGCCTCGCCGTGGATGTCGCCGCCGGTCGCGTCGATCACTAAGGGGTCGGAATCGATCACCAGGGGATCGGGGTGTCCCATCGCAGCCTCCGAGGATCGGGAACCTCACGTACGAACGGCAAGCTACTTCGCCCTGGCGCCGCCGCACGAGACCGCCCGGCACGTACCGTCACGATCCGTACCCGCGACCAGCGTGATCCGGCCGAACTCCACGTGCCGCGCGGGCCTATGACCCGCCGTCGTGAAACGCCCCGTCGGCGAGCACAGGCACCACGGTGCACACGTCGAGTTCGGTCGCGACGGCCACGTCGTCGGCGAAACCGCTTCGGGCCAGTTCGAGGCCCGAAGAGCAGGAAGCCACGGCAGCGGCGACGTCGGGAGCCCGGGTGAAACACGCTCGCGCGGCAGCGGCCTCGGGGGAGAGGGGGCCGACCCCCCGCGATGCCAGTTGGTCGATGATCGCCCCGGCGCCCAGCAGGTCCTCCAGTGCCGGGCGCAGGCTTCCGTCCGGCCACTGCTCACCCGCGGCGATCACCGCGAGGGGCCGCTCCGCGGTGCCGTAACCCCGCTGCGCCAGCAGTCGCCCCACAGCAGTGGCGTTGCGCAGACAGCTCGCAACAACCGTCGAAGCGGCGGCCGCCGCGGAGATGGCCGATCCGTTGGGCGAGGGCAGCACGAGCCGGGGAGTGAACGGCGCCCGCCGGAGCGCCGCCGGAGACAGCGACCACGGCGCGGCGGGCGTGGCCGCTCGCCGTCCCACGGCCAGCGCCGCCTCCTTGTCCCGGGCGAACGCGGATGCCGTCTCATCACGCCACGCGTAGGGAAATACCCTGGTTCCCGCCTCGACGGCGACGGTCACCGACGTCGTGAACGACAGCACGTCGACCACCACCAAGCAGGCACTGTCGGACGCCAGTTGCCGGGCGCCGGCGGGACCCCACTCGAATCGGACCCCATACTCCCGCTGCAGGAACCAGTCGCTCATGACGGTCGAGTCTGGCACCGGTTCGATCGACGAGGAGGAAGATCTAGGATCGCCGTGCCGCCGGTGCGGCGGGGAAACAATCCGTCGGCCGTGGGTTCGAGTCCCACCCGTCCCACCACGTACTACGCGGGCAGAACCGTTTCCACCTGCGGCAAGATCGCTAGCTCACCCGTTGCTCGCCCAAAGTGAAATCCGCCCACCCAGACGGTCCACCTGACGGTCCGTGGACCATCGGCGGCCGGAGCGTCGACGTTCTGCGCGACCTCCGCCACCTGGCGGCCACGCTCACCCACGCCGGCGGCGGCGACATCTTCGCGGTGAAGAAGGTGCTCCGCCACTCCACGATCCAGCTCACCGGCGACATGTACACCGAACTCCTCCAGGAGGTCGGCCGGGACATCGCGGGGAAGGCGGCGGCCCTCGTCCCGCGCGCCCGGCGAGCGAGCAGCGCCGAGGCGATCGAGCCCGAGGAAGCCACGGAGAGTCGCAGTTCTCCGAAGTCTTCGTCGTGACGTGGACGCATCGGCAATTGAGGGGCGTAAGGCCTACGCGCGCGGGACCTTCGCCCCTACCATCCGCAAGCGGACTGCGCCTTCAGTGAATATGTGAACATGTGAAAAGAGGAGGTGGGGGTCATGGTTCACGTTCATGCTCACACCGGAAGCGGCATCCCGCCGCCCCGACAACTGAGGGAGACGAGGACCGCTGAACCGAACTCGGCCGCCGTGAGGCGCAAGGTGCGGATATCGCCCTTCTGGCAGCACTTCCTGGAGATGTTCTTCGTCATGTGGCTCGGCATGGCCGTCGGAGGTCGACTCTTCCGGGCCGTCTCCGGGCTGTCCTCCAGCGAGGCGTTCAGTCAGTATCCCTGGCAGTCCGTGCTCTCGATGGGTCTCAGCATGACAGTGCCCATGGTTGCCTGGATGCTGTGGCGGGGCCACGGGCGGCGGAACTCGATGGAGATGGCCGCTGCAATGCTCGTACCTGGTGTCCCGTTCATCGTCCTGTGCTCGCTCCATGTCCTCTCCGGCGGCGTGGCCGCCCGTGGGTACATGATGCTTTCCGTCCCGGCCATGCTGGGCCTGATGTTCTACCGCAAGGCCGCGTACTCGATGCCCATGGGAGCCCCGTGGCATCGACGCGTACCGCTGCACCACCACTGATTCAAGAGAGGGTGAGGAAGGCGACGACGATCCGGCGTCAGGGCGAGCAGCAATGTGGGGCCGCGTTGTCCCAGGTGGCTGGGCCTTTCTGCTCGCCCGAACGCCCCGTCACGGGCTGACGCGACCCGAAGGAAGCCGTCACGACGGCCCGGCGACATTTGACGTCACCAAGGTCAACGATCTTCCAGCCGTCTCATAATCCGACGCATGAACACACCACTCTCACCGTCCGATGCCGAGCAGGCTGACACCTCGGCTGTCCGGGTCGGTGTTCTGGTCCCGCTCAGCCGGCCCGGCTGGGTCGAGTCCGGCCGGCACCTGCTCGCAGGACTCGAACTGGCCGCCGAGGAGGTCAACGACGCGGGCGGCATCGGCGGAAGGCCACTGGAGCTGGTCGTCCGTGACACCGCGGCCGACCCGCGCAGGGCCGCGGCGGCAGTGGAGGAACTGGCTCGGCTGGGCGTCGCCGCCCTGGCCGGGGAGTACCACAGCGTCGTCGCCCGCGCCGCCGCGGCCGGCGCCGATGCCCTCGGTGTGCCCTACCTCTGCTCGTCGGCGGTTCTCGACGCGCTCACCGAGCAGCCGACCGACTGGGTCGCGCGCCTCTCCCCGGCCCAGTCCCACGGCTGGCGCACCTACGCGGACTTCCTGCTCGGCGCGGGTCACAGACGTGTCGCCGTGGCCAGCGAACCGAGCGTGTACTGGGCCTCGGGATTCGGCATCCTCCGGGACCACCTCGCTTCACACGGCGCGACCCTGACCGAATTCGACGCGCGTACGATCGCCCCCGCCGCCCTGTGCGACGAACTCGCCGGCGACCCCGCGACCGCCCTCCTGCTGCTGCTCGGCTTCCCGGAACCGGCCGTGTCGATCGTCAGGGCCGTCCGCGACGACCCGCGCCTCGCCGGCCTCCTGCTGGGCGCTCCGGCCGGGCAGCCGGAGCTGACCGAGTGGGCGGCGCTGCTGGGCGAGGACGGTACCGGCGTCCCGTTCCTGTGCTACCTGCCCGAGCGGCCGACCCCGCTGGGCGCCCGTGTCGGGACGGCGCTGCGCGAGCGCCTGGCCCAAGCGCCCTCCTTCGTGGCCTTCGAGGGCTACGACACGGTCGTCGTCCTCGCCGAGATGCTGCGTGCGCACGGCACGGACCGGGGACGCACGGCCGCGTCCTGGCCGCACGTCGCCGTCGACGGCACCCGCGGGCGGATCCGGTTCTCCCGCTCGCCCGGCATCAGCGTCTGGCAGTGGACCTGGGCGCCGGTCCAGGTCGTCGACCGCGATCCGGCGCAGCCCGACCGCTTTCGCATCCTGCACACCGCCGGGTAGCCGCGCGGGCGGAGGCGGACGCCGAGGGCGCCGAGGGGGTGTGCGAGTCTGGGCAGCGTTGCAGACGCGTAGTGACTGGAGGATGAGGACGATGCGGGAGGCCTATCACAAGGAACTGGAGTCAATCAGCGAGGCGCTGGTGGAGATGGCGAACCTCGTCGGCTCGGCCATGGGCCGGGCCACCGGTGCTCTGCTCGACACCGATCTCCGACTGGCGGAGAGCGTGATCGACACCGAGGGCCAGGTCGAGGAGCTGCAGCGGAATCTCGAGGAACAGGCCATCGCGGTGCTGGCGCGCCAGCAGCCGGTCGCCACGGATCTGCGCGTGGTGGTCACCTCACTGCGGATGAGCGCGGACCTGGAGCGCTGCGGCGTCCTCGCGCAGCATGTGGCCAAGCTGGCCCGGCGGCGGCACCCGCAGCACGCCGTGCCACGGGACCTGCGCCGTACGATCCTGGAGATGGGCCAGCTCGCCCAGCGCCTGATGGCCCAGGCGGCCGAGGTCCTGATCACCCAGGACGTCGACGCCGCCCTGCAGTTGGAGCGGGACGACGACCGCATGGACGAGCTGCACCGTATGATCTTCCAGCATCTGATGGACGAACGCTGGCACCACGGCGTGGAGACGGCCGTCGACGTCACCCTGGTGGGCCGTTACTACGAACGCTTCGCCGACCACGCCGTCTCCATCGCCCGCCGGGTGGTGTACCTGGTCACCGGTGAACACGCCGACGACTACCTGCCGGACACCCCCGTCATCCACTGAGTCCCGCCCGCGGGCGCCGGGGGTGGGCGGCGCCCCGCGTCACAGGGTCGCGGTCGTCTGCTCCCCGGCGGCGCTGCCCGTGAGCCACTGGTCCCACGACAGGTTGAAGTCGGCGTAGCCGTTGTCGGCCGACGCCTTGGCACGCGGGGAGCCGGTGATGGTGACCGGATCGCCCTGCTTGACCTGGCCGTAGAACCACTTGGCGTCCGACATGGACAGGTGGACGCAGCCGTGCGAGCCGCGGGCGCTGCCGCTGCCCGGATACGGGTCGCCCGTCGAGTAGTGCACGTACGTGCCGGACTGGGTGAGGTGGACGTCCCAGGGCAGCGTGAGGTCGTAGTAGTTGGCGCTGCCCTTGTCGCAGCTGATGCCGACACTGCAGGAGGTCATGTGCACCTTCTCCTGCTTGTCGATGACGGCCATCGTGCCGTTCCACGTCGGGTACTCGGCGCTGCCCGCGTTGATCGACAGGGTGCGGACCAGCTTGCCGTTCCGGGTCACCTTCATGGTGTGGCCGGTGACCGAGACGTCCGCGCGCACGTCGTCGCCGATCTTGAAGGTGTGCGTGTAACCGTGCACGCCGTAGCGTCCGTTGCCGTTGCTGACGCCCTTCAGATCGGCGTCGATCTTGACGGTCGTGCCGGAGGGCCAGTACGTCTTCGGCCGCCAGTCGGCGCGGCGGTCGCCCATCCAGTGCCAGGCGCCGGCCACCGGCTGCGAGGCGCTCACCTTCATGTGCTTCTCGACCGTGGCCCGCGCCTTCGCCGCCACCGGGTTGGTGAAGATCACCGAGATCGGCATGGCCACGCCGACCGTATTCCCGGTCTGCGGGGTGATGGTGTCCAACAGCATCGGCGGGCCCGCGGGCTTCGTCGGCTTGGGCGAACTGCTCGCGTTCGCCTTGCCCGACGCCTTCCCGTCGCTCGCGCTCGCCTTGTCGCCGCCGCCCCCGCCGCAGGCACTCGCGCCCATCAGCGTCGCGACCGTGAGGAGTGCGATCCCTATGCTGCCCTTGCGCCGTCCCACGCCTTGCTCCGCTCTCTCTCGCTCCCCGACCCTGACGGGCCCGCCTCCCTGTCAGACAGTGATGGGCAGGGGCGCAGTTGCGTGCGGCTCGTAGATCTTTGGTGATCCACGTCACTTCGCGCCCGAGTGGCCGGACCGTGCCCCCGGCAGGAGGAGCGACCGCGCATCGGAGACGTCGGGGACGGACGCCACTGCTTGCGATGCGCGGTCGTCGTGTACTGCGGGTGCGTTCAGGGTGCTACGGCGCGGCCGGTCTGCGGGGAGATCCGCCCCGCGCACAGGCCGCGAGCGGCGAGCCCCTGCGCGATGCGCGGGATCGCGGCGGTCGTGTTGGCCGGCCAGTCGTGCATCAGGATCACCTGGCCGTTGGTCAGGCGTCCGGCGGCCGCCACGATGGCGTCCGTACTCGCGCCGTTCCAGTCCTGCGAGTCCACGTCCCAGATGATCTGGGTCAGGCCGTACTTGGCCGCCACGGTCCGGACCGTGGAGTTGGTCTCGCCGTACGGTGGCCGGAAGAGCTGGGGCGTACCGCCGCCCGCCGCCGAGATGGCCTGCTGGGTGCGCGAGATCTCGGAGTCGATCTGGGCCTGGCCGAGCGTGGTCAGATGCGGGTGGGTGTAGCTGTGGTTTCCCACCCACATGCCGGCGGCGACCTGGGCCCTGACCTGGGCCGGGTAGGCGGCCGCGTACTGGCCCTCGTTGAACATCGTGGCCCGCAGCCCGTTCTGCTTGAGTGCGTTGAGCAGGTTGGGTGTGTTGCCGGACGGGCCGTCGTCGAAGGTGAGGCCGACATAGCCGTTGCAGCCGGCGGCCCGGGCGGGAACGGCGTGTGCGGTCTGGACGGCGAGGGTGGCCGCGGCGGCCAGCGTGACGGCCGTGAGGGCCGTCGTCACGGGGTAGTACGGGCGTCGGGTCGCGCCGCTCATCCCGACACCGTGATGTTGGAGCTGCCGCTGCTCTGGTATCCCTCCGTCGCCAGGATCATGTAGTACTTGAAGCTGCCGAGCGGCATCCCGGCCCGGCCCCAGGCGTCGAAGTGGTTGCCGGTGGTGATGGTGCCGCCGGTGCGCCTGGACTGGCGGACGCTCCAGTACTGGTTGAAGGTCTTGTTGCCCTCGACGGACGGGGCGTTGTACCGGGTCGTCTGGTAGATGTCGTAGGTGCCGCCGTCGCTGCTGACGGTGCCCTTGTACGTTCCCGTGGGCCGGTAGGTGCCCCAGTTCTCGACGATGTAGTACTCGACGAGCGGGTTGGACGTCCAGCCGTACAGCGACAGATAGCCGTTGCCGGACGGGTTGAAGCTGCCCGAGTACGTGACGTTCCTGCGGGCGCCGGTGCTCCAGCCCTTGCCGGCGACGAAGTTGCCGGTGTTGCGCCAGCTGGTGCTGTAGTTGCCGCCGGAGTTCAGGGTCATGGAGACCGTGCCCTGGGCGTCCGTCCAGAACGAGTAGTAGAAGCCGTTGTTGGTGCCGGTCTGGTTGGTGGTGACGACCGTGGCGGCCCTGGCGGTACCGGGCAGCGCCAGCGCGGCCGCGCCGCCCAGCAGCAGGGCGCCGACGCCCCTGCGGGTGAACTCGTGCGTCATGTGCGGGTCCTCCTCGTCCATAGAGGCCGGGTTGTGGTTCGGTCCGTCAGTTTTGGCCTGCACTCGTCAAGCGTCAATAGTTTCGGTGATTATTTCGAAACATTCGACATGGATTCGCTACGGTCAGATGACTTTTGGCCAAGAATAGGAAAGCCGAAATAGATCAACTTCGGCGAATCGATCAATCGAATGTTTCGAAGTGCTTCCGGTCGTCATCCGTTGACCGACCGTCATTCCGGCTGAATTCGAGCGCCGTCTTCGCCGCGCTGGTGCCCGCGGCGGGCGTCGCGGTCGAAGATGCCGAGGATCTCGCACGGTCCGCCCTCGGCACCGATGGCGTGCGGCAGCATGGTCGGGAACTCGGCCGCCTGGTTCGTCTCGATCCGAAGGCGGCGGTTGCCCAGCAGCAGGACCGCGGTCCCGGACAGCACGACGAGCCACTCACGGCCCGGGTGCGCGCGCATACGCGCGGCACTGTCCGGCGGCGGATCCGTCATGCGCTGACGCACGACGGTCATCCCGGGATCGGCCTTGACCGGCCAGCGCATCAGAGAGTGGGTGGCGTCGATCATGGGGTTCGACACGACGTCGTCCGTGGCCGTCTCGACCAGCTGGTCGAGCGAGGTGTCCAGGGCGCGGGCGAGGGTGACCAACTGGTCGAGCGCCAGGCGGCGCCGGCCGTTCTCGATACGGCTGAGAGTGGACTGACTGACGTTCGCCCGAGCGGCCAGCTCCTCCAGGGACCAGCCCTGCGCCACTCTCAGGGCGCGGATCCGCTTGCGTACGAGGCCGTCCAGCTCGCCATCTTCTTGCGTCATGCGCAACATCCTATGCCTGTCACGCAAGGCCTGCCTACGGTCGTCCCCGAGCCGCGTCCGGGTCTCATTCCGCGCCCGGACCAGCGCCGACTCCGTACGCCCTGTTCAGAAGGTGTCCATGAACCAGATCCAGTCCCCGGCGACCGCATCGGATGCGAGACAGCGCCGCACGATCCTGATCGCCGTGTGCGTCGCGCTGATGGCCGTCGTCGCCTCGGTCTCGGGGCTCAACGTCGCCCAGCCGGACCTCGCCGTCGATCTCGGGGCCTCGCAGAGCACCGTCCTGTGGATCATCAACGTCTACACCCTCACCCTGGCCGCGCTTCTCCTGCCGCTCGGTGCCCTCGGCGACCGCCTGGGCCGCAAGCCCGTGCTCGTGACCGGCCTGATCCTCTTCGGCCTCGCCTCAGCCGTCGCCGGACTCGCCCCGTCCGCCGGCGTCATGCTCGCGGCGCGCCTGGTCGGCGGTGTCGGTGCGGCGATGATCATGCCGATCACGCTCGCCGTCATCACGTCCACCTTCCCCGAGGAGGAACGCGGCCGGGCCATCGGTGTATGGACCGGTGTCGCCGGAGGGGGCGGCATCCTGGGCATGTTCCTCTCCGCCGCCCTGGTCGACGTGGCGGATTGGCGCCGGCTGTTCGTCCTGCCCGTCGTCCTCGTCGTCGTGGCCCTCGCCATGGCCCTGCGATCCGTCCCCAACTCCCGTGGGACGACCCCGCATTCCTTCGACACCGCCGGAGCGCTGACCTCCGTCGTCGCCGTGGTCGGGCTCATCTTCTGCCTGCAGGAAGGCCCCGAGCGGGGCTGGAGCGCGCCCGCGACCCTGCTCGGCCTCGCCGCCGGCGTCCTCGCCACCCTCGCCTTCGTGATCCGGGAGCTGCGACGCGGCCCTGCCGCGCTCCTCGACGTGCGTCTGTTCCGTGAGCGTCGACTGGCCGGCGGTTCGATCACGCTGCTGGCCGTCTTCGGGGTCCAGGCGGGGATCTTCGTCGTCCTCTTCCCCTTCTTCCAGGAGGTGTTGGGCTGGTCCGGGCTGCTGTCCACCTCGGCGCTGATGCCCATGGCCGTGCTCATGATGGCGACGTCCGGCCTCGCCCCTCGGCTTGCCGAGCGGATCGGCGCCAGGGCGACCATGGCCGGCGGTGTCGCCCTGGCCGGGACCGGCCTCGCCCTGATGGCGGCCGTCGTCTCCGTGGACGGAGGCTACCTGTCGGTCCTGCCGGGCATGCTCGCCATGGGCGCCGGCATGGGTCTGTCGATGACACCCTCCACGGAGGCCATCACCGGCTCGCTGCCCTCCGAGCGCCAAGGCGTGGCGTCCGCGCTCAACGACGTCACCCGCGAACTCGGCACCGCACTCGGTGTCGCCCTGCTCGGCGCACTGCTGTCCGCCGGATACCGAAGCGCCATCGACACCCGGCTGGACAACGTGCCCGACGACACCGCCGACACCGCCCGCGAGGGGATCGCCAACGCCGTCGACGCCTCCCGCACAGCAGGTCCCCACGCCCAGGGCCTGGTCCGCGCCGCGCAGGAATCCTTCGTCGACGGATGGCAGCGGGCCATGTGGGTCGGCGTCGTCGTCATGGGCGCGCTGTTGCTGTACATCCTCGCCCGCGGCCCGCAGCGGCCGGACGTGGCAGCCGACGACGAGCCGGAACGCGCGGTCGAATCGACGTCCATGTGAACTGAGCTGGCTGACAAGGCAGTTGGTGGGCATGGTGAGGCAACCAACCGGCTCTCGTACCACTGTTCACATATGGCACACAGATTCCGCCGTGCCTCACCATCCGCCAGATGCCGTCAGGCACTTGTGAACGAGGATTCGATGACCGCGTACCGCAGAAGCACGTTAGGTCGTTCGGCGATCGCCACCGCCGCGACGCTCACCATGGCCGCCACCGCGGCCGGGGTCGCTCCCACCGCCACGGCGGCGACACCCGTCGTCCCCAAACTCAAACTGATCGCCGCGTCCAAGTCCGTGACCCTCGAACGCTGGAGAGGCGAGCCGGGCGTCTACCTGGACCTCGGGACCTACATCACCGTGGACAAGGCGGCCCTGGAGTTCCGGGTGACCCGCAAGTCCTACAACGACCCCGTCGTCGCCCAGCAGATCATCCGCAGCGGCGGTGCCACGCGCACCAAGACCCTTCCGGCCGGCCTGGTCAAGGACTTCACGGGCCTGCCGGGGTTCCTCGACGTCACGGTCACCGACGCCGCGGGCAAGCAGGTGCTGAACGAGAAGCAGGCCTTCTGCCCGAACGACCGGGCCGGACGCGTCCGCCCGGACGCCCCGGCGACCTCCCGTTACCCTCGCGGCTGCTCGGACAACCCCTTCACCCTCGGCGGGGTGTGGGGGACCGAGCAGGGCTGGGCGGCCGGTGTCAGCCAGGGCTGGACCAGCGAACCCGCGGACCTCGCCGCCGGTGAGTACACGGCGACGGTGCACGTGGCCAAGAAGTACCGGGACCTCTTCGGCATGGCGGACCAACCGCAGTCGATCAAGGTGACGGTGCAGGACGTCGGCGACGGCGGCGAGGGCGTGGCCCCGCGCACCCGTGCCGCCGACGGCGAGGTGAGGGGGAAGTCCTCCACGGGCGCCGCCTCACATGTGCTGAAGCCCAACAAGCACCGCCCGACCGGCGCCCGCACCGACGCGGCCGCCCTGCCCAAGCCCGACCTGAAGGCCCTGCCCGCGTACGGCATCGCCATCAACGACGGCTCCGACGGCGGCATGGGAGCGGCCGCCGGCAAGGACTACCTGGCCTTCGGCGCCACGGTGTGGAACGGCGGCCCCTCCCCGCTGGTCGTCGACGGCTTCCGCAAGCCCGGCGCCGAAACGATGGACGCCTACCAGTACTTCTACGACGCCAACGGCAAACAGGTCGGCTACACGCCCACCGGCAGCATGGAGTGGGACCCGAGGGAGGGCCACCAGCACTGGCACTTCCACGACTTCGCCAGCTACCGGCTGCTGGGCGCGGACAAGAAGGAGATCGTCCGCAGCGGCAAGGAGGCGTTCTGCCTGGCCAACACCGACGCTGTCGACTACACGGTGAAGAACGCCAACTGGCACCCGGACAACACCGACCTCGCCACCGCCTGCGGTGAGGAGAACTCGGTGTCCGTGCGGGAGGTCCTGGACGTCGGCAACGGCGACACCTACAGCCAGATCCGTCCCGGCCAGTCGTTCGACGTCACCGACCTGCCGAACGGAACGTACTACATCCAGGTCATCGCCAACCCGGACCACCGGCTCAAGGAGACCAGCACCACGAACAACGTCTCCCTGCGCAAGGTCGTCCTGGGCGGCACGACCGGCGCCCGCACGGTGACCGTCCCGGCCTACGGTCTCGTCGACGCGCCCTGATCCGACAGGGGCACTCAGGGGCGGGCGGTCCAGCGGGGCCGCCCGCCCTTCTTGCGTTCGTTGCTCGCTTCTCCCGCCGGACCCGGCCCAGCGCGGCCGGTTGGCGGAGATCCGCGACAGCCTCGTCGCCCGCATCGCCGAGGCCGAGTGCGAGGGCTGGCTCGGGGAGGCCGATCCAGCTCGGCATGCGGCGCATAGCCGCGGCTCACCCCCCAGACGGAGGGCACGGCTTCCGAGAGCTTCGACAACGAGATTTACGAGTGTCAGGCGCCATTGCGTCAGAGATCGCGGCGATGCGGCGAATCAGACCGCTTCGACCTCGCGCTCGTCCCCGCTCTCGAGCCAAATGGAAATCCAGGCGGCGGTGTCCGAGTCCAGCATCACCAGGTCGAACGGTTGCAGACCTGACTTCGTCACGGCAGAGGTGACTGCCTGGCCCTGCAACCATCCTCGACGTCTCACCGCTTATCGAGCACGAGCCTGCTGGGACACCTTGGCGGTGACGTCGACGGTCTGCCCGGCCGGGGGTGCGGCGACGTCCACCGCGGTGCCGAAGTCGCTGAAGTTCATGACGACCTTCGCGTGGGTCTGTCGGGGGAAGGCGCTGGAGCCCGTCGACCGCGCGGAGTTCTTGACCGTCATCTGGAGCTGCTGGCGACGGGTGCGCCCGTTCTCGTCGATCCAGAGGTCCACGGGCACGCTGTCTCCGAGGCGGTCGCGGAGTTCACGCTCCCGTGCCGAGTCGCCCTTGGCCAGCTCGGAGAGATCGAGGGCGGCCCGGTAGTGCGTGGTGGACACGCCGTTCACCGTCTCCTCGCCCACCTTGCGCACGTCCTTCTCGGACAGGGACTTGGTGTAGGCGAAGGAGTCGGCCGGGTCGCTCATCGCGGCGCCACCGCCGCTCCGCGAGGTGTCGAGGCGGCGCAGGTCCACCTTCATCCAGCTCTTGCCTTTGGGGAGTTGGCCGCTCGCCGCCGGGGGCTTCTCGTACAGGACGTGGTCGACGACGCGCTGTTCGAGCTGCTTGCTGCCCTGGCCCATCCGCATACGACTCGTGCCGTCGCGGAGATCGAGCACGCCCGAACCGGTGATCGTCTCGTCGTCGGAGCCGGCGGCGACGGTGGTCGACAGCGTGATGCGAGCGGTCTTCGCCTGCGTGGTCTTCGCGTTGGTGGCCTGCACAACTTGTGCCGGCGACTGTTGCGTCCCGGCCTCCGACGCAGGTCCATGGGTACCGCTCGCACCCTTCCCGTCGTCGTTGCCGCATCCCGCCAGCAGTGCGACGGACACAAGGCCGGAGGTACCCCACACAGTCAGACGGGACACGGGTAAGGACCGCTTCATTCGGCTCAACTCCTGATTTCCGCATCGGTGTTGTTCCTTCGGTCCTCCGGTACCAGGAGCGGCATCGACGAAACCCCGGCCGCGGGGCCGGGGTGACACAGTCGTCGAAGGCGCTCCTACGGCAGCGGTGTTCCGCCGGTGGCGTTGACGATCTCGGCGGTGATGAAGGACGCCTCCTGGGAGGCGAGGAACACATAGGCCGGGGCCATCTCCGCCGGCTGTGCCGGGCGGCCGATCGGGGACTGCTTGCCGAACTCCGCGGTGTCCGGAAGCGTCGCAGGGATCAGGGGAGTCCAGACCGGGCCCGGGGCCACCGCGTTGACGCGGATGCCACGGTCGATCAGCATCTGGGCCAGCCCCTGGGTGAAGGTGACGATCGCGCCCTTGGTCATGGCGTAGTCCAGCAGATGCGGGCTGGGCTTGTACGCCTGCACGGACGTGGAGTTGATGACGCTGCCGCCCTCCGGGATGTGCGGCACGGCGAACTTCGTCAGCCAGAACATGCCGTAGAGATTGGTGCGCAGCACGCGGTCGAACTGCTCGGTGGAGATGGCCTCGATACCGTCCGGCTGAGACATCTGGTAGGCCGCGTTGTTCACCAGGACGTCGATGCGGCCGAACTCGCCCACCGCCTGGTCCACCAGAGCCCGGCAGTTCTCTTCCTCGCGGATGTCGCAGGCGACGGGCAGGGCGCGCTGCCCGGCCTCCTCCACCAACCGTGCCGTCTCCCGGGCCTCGTCCTTCTCGTCCTCCAGGTAGGTGAAGAGGACATCGGCGCCCTCGCGGGCGAAGGCCAGACACACCGCGCGGCCGATTCCGGAGTCCCCGCCCGTGACCACGGTCTTGCGGCCCGCCAGGCGGCCGCTGCCCCGGTAGGACTCCTCCCCGTGGTCCGGGGGCGGGTCCATCGGGCCGGTCCAGCCGGGATGGGGCTGGTCCTGGGAGGGAAAGTCCGGCTGCGGATGCTGATGCGTGGGGTGCTGTGGCTGGGCCACGGTTCGTCCTCCTCATGTGCCGCCGCGACGCCGGTACGACGTCCGGCGTGAAGCCCGTTGTGCGGTTCCCCCAAGTACCCGAACCGGCGGGGACCACACCGGAGAACGATGAGCGCCCAGAGCCGTTATGAGTCGTGCTCTTGGGGAAACCGCAGTTCATGAGGGTGCTGACGGAGGTGTGCGAGAGCGACCGGATGCTGACACGGCACGCTGCCGTCCGAATTCCGGGTCGAATCGGCAAAGCGTTGACGGCGGTGGAGTCGGCCGCGCAGAAGACGAAGCTGTGGTGCGCCGCCGCGGGGACGATGGCCATGTTCGGCGGCAGGCGCGGCCGCCTGGCCGCGGTCAGCGGACTGAGCGCCGTGGTGGTGGCCCAGGTGATCTGCAGCGGTCTGTGCAAACAGCTCACCGACCGGCCCCGGCCACCAGAAGAATGGTTTCCGCACGACGAGGTCGAGGACCGTCCCGACTCCTCGTCGTTTCCCTCCGGTCACACCGCCGCCGCTGCCGCCTTCGCGGCCGCCGTCGTCCCCGCCTGGCCGCCGGCGGGCACCTTGTGCGCGGTGCCCGCTGCCATGGTGGCCGTCGAACGGGTGTGGAGCGGAGCGCACTACCCCACCGACGTCGTGGCCGGCGCCGCCATCGGGCTCGCCAGCGCCGGTCTGGTTCGCTACGCGCCGCGTCTCGTACGACGGTCGCTGATCGGCTAGTCGGCGTCCGTGACGGCCCGGACGGGCCTTTCGGGGTTCTCGTCGCCCCGCATGGGCAGCTTCAGCGGCCGGCCTTCGCGGTGGGTCCAGATGTCGCGGAGAATGACCTGGATCATTCCGGCGACGGGAATGGCGAGCAGGGCCCCGAGGATTCCCGCGATCTCGACGGCCAGCAGAATAGCGACCAGAACGGTGAGCGGATTGAGTTTCACCGTCCGGGACAGAATCACCGGCTGCAGGAGATGGTTTTCGACCTGCTGGTAGACGATGAAGAAGACGATGGCGGCGATGCCGGCCGGCAGGGAATGGATGAATGCCGCGACCGAGGCGACGACGGCACCCAGCGTGGCTCCCACGAGGGGAATGAGGTCGGCGATGGCGACGAAGAGGGCGAGCAGTCCGGCGAACGGCACTCCGGCGATCAGCAGCATCACATAGGTCAGGACACCGCAGATGACGCTGATCAGGAGATTGCCGGTCAGGTAGCCGTTGACGGTGCGGGCGCACTCGGCGCCCACACGGCGGATGCGTGCGCCGCGGGTCTCGTCGGTCAGGGCGAGCACACCTTGGACGACCTTGGGCCCTTCGAGAACCATCAGATACGCCAGGACGAAGATGGTGACGGCGCCTGCCACGGTGGTCGCCGCGCTGCGGACGAACGCCAGGGCGGGTGTGCCCAGCCCCGTCGCGAAGGAGCGGATCTGGCTGCGGTGCTGCTGGACGTAGCGCAGGGCATGGGTGCGCTCCAGCAGGTCCCCGACCGGGCCGCGTCCGGCGCGGGCGTCCTCGACCAAGTGCGGCAAACGGCCGGCGAGCCGGCTGCCCTCCTGGGCCAGCGGGGTGACGAAGAGCGCCACCAGGCCGACGACGATCACGACCGCGAGCAGGAAGACCAGCAACGTGGCTACCGAACGCCGGCAGCGTGTGATCCGCCGCTCCAGCGCGTCGACCGCCGGGTACAGGGCCACGGCGAAGAACAGCGCGATCACGATCCAGACCAGGACCCGGCGGGTCTGCACCACCAGTTGCAGTGCGACGTAGGCAGTGAGCACCAGACCGATGGCGGCGAGAATGGTGCGTACCGGAACGGGACGCTTTTCCATGGCCACTGGGTGCCCGGCACCCGGTGGGGGAAACGGCGCGGTCCCGTCGTACGTCCTACTCGGTTCGCCCGGCGAAGAAGTCCGCCAGTGAGGACGAGAGGGCCTGAGGGGCCTGTTCGGCGACGTGGTGTCCGGCGTCGATGCCGTGGCCGCGGACGTCGACCGCCCACTGCTGCCAGATCTTCAACGGGTCGCCGTAGAGGTCTTCCAGGTCGTCCTGGAGCGACCAGAGGACCAGGGCCGGGCACTGGATGCGTACCCCGTCGGTGCGGTCCTCGTCCTCGTGCCGCCTGTCGATGGTCAGTCCGGCCCGGTAGTCCTCCAGCATGGCCCGCACCACGTCGGGATTGCGCATGGCCGCCCGCCACTCGTCGTGGTTCTCGCGTCCCATCCGGTGCGGGTCGCCGCGGTACCAGCTGTCGGGATCGGCGTTGATGACGCGCTCGGGTATGTCCGGCTGCGCGAAGAAGAACCAGTGCCACCACTGGGTGGCGAACTCGGTGGTGATGCGGGACAGGTGCTCGGTGATGGGCAGGCAGTCGATCAGTGCCACGCGCGTGACGACGTCGGGATGGTCGAGTACCAGCCGCAGTGCGACGGCGCCTCCGCGGTCGTGCCCGGCGAGCGCGAACCGGTCGTGGCCCAGGGCGCGCATCACCGCGACGACGTCCCCGGCGACGGCCCGCTTGGAGTACCCGGCGTGGTCAGGGGTCGGCGCCGGGCCGGCCGATCGGCCGTATCCCCGCAGGTCCGGGCAGACGACGGTGAAACCGCGCCGGACCAGGCGAGGGGCGACCCGGTGCCAGGTCGCGGACGTGCGGGGATGGCCGTGCAGCAGCACGACCGCCGGCCCCTCGCCGCCGTAACGGACGAACGCCGATGCCTCGCCGACGTCCATCTGTTTGGTCTCGAAGTCCTCGAACAAGGCTGTGGCCTCCCGCCTCCTGCCGACCGAGCCTCCCCGGTACCCCCGAGGCGGTGAAGCACACGACCCGGCGCGGCCGTCAGCTCGCCGTCGGAGCCGGCGCCGATCGCGAGGGGGCCATGGCCCAGCGCACCGCCGAGGTGACGGCCTGCCCCAGTGGCCGGACGCACCACTCGTCGACCAACGGCAGCCTGGGCAGGCGCAGTTCGCGGGCGGCCCAGTCGGGCAGCAGGGAGACGGCGTTGGCGGCCAGGACTCCGTAGGGAAGCCGGGCGGCCAGCGGGACGGGCGGGTTGAGCAGCAGGAAGCGGGCGGCCTCCCTGGCCTGCGGGGAGGCGCGCAGCTCCGGGCGGTAGTCGTCCAGCAGGCGCGCGAGTTCCGCGCGGTTCCGGGGCGGGTCGAGCACGCCCAGCTCGGCGGCGACGCGCGCGGTGTCGGCGATGTAGCCGTCACAGCCGTCGTCGGACAGGGGCGCGGTGCCGAAGCGCTGGTGGGCGCGCAGGAAACTGTCGACCTCGGCGGCGTGCACCCAACCGAGCAGATGGGGATCGGCGGCGTGGTAGGGGTCGCCGTCGGGGGTGCGGCCCCGTATGCGTTCGTGCACCGCCCGGACCTGGGCACAGGCCTCCTGCGCGTGCTCGACCGTGCCGAAGGTGGTCGTGGCGAGGAACGTGCTGGTGCGCTGCAGCCGGCCCCACGGGTCACCGCGGTAGCCGGAGTGGGCGGCGACGGCCGCCATGGCGTGCGGGTGCAGGGACTGCAGCAGCAGGGCGGACAGGCCGCCGATGAACATCGACGCGTCCCCGTGCACCCGGCGTATGGGCCGTTCCGGGCCGAACCAGCGCGGGCCGGGAGTGCCGTGGATACGGGCTCGGTTGCGCGGGCCGTCGGGGCCGGCGACACGGGTGAAAAGGCCTTGGCCCAGTTGCTGTCGCAGCCCGGGGCCGCCGAGGGGGATGAGTCTCATCAGCCGAGGAACCTTCTCTCGGTCGCTGTGCGGTTCGGAAAACGGCCGAGCGGGCCCGCCGGCTGTGCAGCCGCGGACCCGCTCTGTCTTGCCGCTCCCTCTACCAGCGGTACCAGCGGCCCCTGCGGCCGCCGTTCCCGGCCGGCCGGACCACGAATCCCAGCAGCCACAGCACCAGGACGATGACCGCGATCCACCAGAGTGCCTTCAGTGCGAAACCGGCACCGAAAAGAATCAGAGCAAGCAGCAGAACAAGAAGCAAAGGAACCATTTGTCGAACACCTCCGGCGCTTCATGTGCCCCGGAAGATGCACCTTACGCAGGGAATTCAAAGCTGTTTGATCCCGGCTCGACCGGGAATTCGCTCTGCTTTCGCATCGAGTGTCCCCGTGCCGCATCAGCCGGGAAAGCGGCCGGTGGAGCGCAGCAGCCAACGGCGCTCCGCGTAGGCCAGGTCCTCGCGCCACAGCCGGCCGGCGGCCGACACCATGAGCCGGCGCAGCAGCGGTGCCGCGGCGCGGGCCACGGCGAAGCCCGGACGCTCCGAGGAGGCAACGACCGCCTCCACCACGGCGGTGCGCGGCCGCCCCCGGTCGTCCGGCCCGAGGGGCGTGGCGTGTGTCTCGACGACGGAGCCGCGGCCCTCGCCCTCGGTGATGCGCATGACGATCGTGCGCGGTTCGGGACTGGTGAACACCGCCCGTACCGGTACGACGAGCCGTCCGGCGACCTTGAAGGAGACGTCGACGGTGAACCCGTCGTCGGCGGCGGCGTCCGCGCCGGGCGCCGCGGCCACGGTCAGGTCCACGAAGGAGTGCGGGTGGAACCAGGCTCCGTGCCAGGGGTCGAGGCGGTTGGCGACGATGTCCTCGGGTTCGCAGATCCCGATGCCGCTGTACACGGCGGCGACCGAACCCGACAGGCGGGGGCGGGTGGGGACGACGGGCGCCTCCAGCGGTGCCTCGCCGCCGACCGCGTCCAGGCGCACCCAGACCAGAACCCCGTCGTCGTGCACCGGCACCGGGTCCCATCCGGCGAACGGCGTGCCCTCCAGGGCCATGCCGTGCCAGTGGCACACGAGCGTGCCGCAGCGCACCGGGCTCTCGGCGAGCGGCGCGCCCAGGTGCGGGCAGATGCCGGGGCCCGCCACGAGCCGCCCGTCGGCGGCGCGCCACACCACGATCTCGTGGCCGGCCACCGTGCCGGACAGGGGCCGGTCCTCGCGTACGTCGCGGGTCGCGCCGACGACGTACCAGTTCCCGGAGGGGCGTGCCTGGGCCCGTTTGAGGGCCTCGGCGATGGCGCCGGGACGGGCCTGACGCCAGGTGGGCTGCTGCTTCTCCCAGCGCGGTGCGTTCCGCCGCAGGGCAATGGGGTAGCGGCGCGGTTTCATGTGACCTTCTCGGGCGTGGGCGTGGGCGGGATCGCCGGTGTGGGCGGCGCGGGGTGCGGGGCCGGGACTGCGACGGGGGCCGGCCGACCGCGCAGCCGGGCGACGGCCACGCGGGTCAGGCCGTCGAGGGCGACGGTGGCGCGCCGGCGGCGGGAGACCACCGCCCGGCGCTGCACCGAGCGGTAGCCGTCCTCGGCGACGGCATCCAGGATCCCGCCGTAGAGGACGAACGCCGTGCGGATGCAGGGCCGTGAGACCGGTTCGAGCATGGCGAGGCCGGGGGCCGCCTCGTCGTAGACCCGGCGGGTCAGGTCCGCGAAGTCCCGCAGGGCGGCGGTGATGCGGCGGTCGGGTCGTCCGGTGTCGCGGCTCCAGCGCAGCAGCTGCCGGTCCACGTCGTGTGCGGCCAGCAGGTCGGCGGGCAGGTACACCCGGCCGCGGTCGAGGTCCTCGCCGACGTCCCGCAGGAAGTTGGTCAGCTGGAAGGCCACGCCCAGTGCCGCCGCGTGGGGTGCCGCTTCCTCGCGCGGTACGACCGTGCCGAGCACCGGGAGCATCTGCAGCCCGATCACCTCGGCCGAGCCGTACGTGTAGCGGCGCAGGTCCGCGTAGGTGGCGTAGTCGGTGACGTCGAGGTCGGCGCGCATCGCGGTCATGAAGTCGGTGAAGTGCCGGTGGTCGATGGCGTACCGGCGGGCGGTGTCGGCCAGGGCCCGGACGACGGGTTCGGTACTGTCGCCGTCGCGCAGTCCGGCCGTGAGGTCCCGTTGCAGACGGGCCAGTTGCTCTCGGCGGTCCTGGTCCGTGGCGGCCGGGTCGAGGGTGTCGACGATGTCGTCGGCCCAGCGGGCGAATCCGTACAGGGCGTGCACGGCGGACCTGCGCTGCACCGGCAGCAGCCGGGTGGCCAGGAAGTACGTCTTGCCGTGCCGCGCGTTCAGCTGCCGGCACCGGGTGTACGCCTGGCGCAGGCCGGGGTCGGTGATGCCGGCTGCGTCGAGTTCGCGGTCCGTCACGCGGGCCTCCCTTCCCGGCGGGCGGCGGGCCGGGGGCGGGCACCGGCGCCAGGAGAGCCCGCACCGCCGGTGATGCGCGCCGCGGCCAGCTTGCCGGACAGCAGGACGGTCGGCACGCCGACGCCGGGTGTGGTGCCGCACCCGGCGAGGACCGCGTTGACCGTGCCGCGCAGCAGGTTGCGCGGCCGGAAGGGCCCGGTCTGGGCGAAGGTGTGGGCGGCGGAGAAGGGGGAGCCGGCCGCATGTCCCTGCGCGTGCCAGTCGGCCGGGGTGACCAGGCACTGTTCCTCGATCGAGGACGCGATGCCGTCCAGGCCGCGCCGGTCGAGTTCCGTGAGCAGTTCGTGCCGGTAGTCGGCGGCCAGGTCGCCCCAGGCGGTCGCGCTCGGCCCCAGTCGGGTGTTCGGGCAGGGGGCGAGGATGTAGTGCAGGTGCCGGCCGGGTGGCGCGAGCGTGGGGTCGGTGGTGGTGGGGCGGGTGATGAGCAGGGAGGGATCGCTCATCAGGCGTCCGGTCTGGGTGAGTTCGCGGAAGGTGCGCTGCCACGCCGCGCCGAAGGAGATGGTGTGGTGGGCCAGCCACGGCCAGGTGCGGTCGGTGCCGGCGTGCAGGATCACGGCGGAGGGGGAGAAGCGCAGGGACAGCGGCCGCCTGGGGACGTGTCCGAGCAGCCGGTAGGTGACGGGCAGGTCGGGGGTGAGGACGACGGCGTCGCAGGGGATCCGCGCGTCCTCGGTGACGACTGCCGTGACGCGGTCGCCGGAACGCTCCAGACGGGTGACGGTCTGGCCGAAGCGCAGGTCCGCTCCCGCCGCCTCGGCGGCGTCCGCCATGGCCTGGGGGAGGGCGTGCATGCCGCCGCGCGGGAAGTACACGCCGGCCACGGTGTCCATGTAGGCGATGACGGCGTAGGCGGCCAGGGCGCGTTCGGGCGCCACGCCCGCGTACAGCGACTGGAAGGAGAAGACCCGGCGCAGTCGCTCGTCGTGCAGGAAGCGGCCGATGCGCGCGTCCAGACGGCCGAATCCGCCGAGTGCGGCCAGACGGGCGAGGTCGGGGGTGAGCAGTTGCAGCGGGGAGTCGAAGTTGACGTCGATGAAGCGCCGCAGCTGTGCCCGGTAGAGCTTCTCGAGCCAGACCCGCAGCCTGCGGTATCCGGCGGCCTCGCGCGCGCCGGCGAAGCGTTCGACCTCCGCCTCCATCGCGTCGGCGTCGGTGTGGACGTCCAGTGTGCTTCCGTCGGCGAACCGCGCCCGGTAGGCCGGGTGCAACGGCACCAGGTCGACGCGGTCGCGCAGGCTGTCGCCGACGGCGGCGAAGGCCTCGTCGGCGAGGTGGGGCATGGTCAGCACGGTGGGACCGGTGTCGATGTGGTAGCCGTGGCGCACCAGGCGTCCGGCGCGGCCACCGGGGGTGTCGTCGCGCTCCACCACGGTGACCCGGCGCCCGGCGCCGAGCAGGTGCAGGGCTGCCGCGAGCCCCGACAGGCCGGCGCCCACCACGACGACGTGGTCGGTGCGCCCGGGAACGGTTCGGGTCATCGGCGGGCCCCTTCGTCCGGGGTGGTCAGCGACAGAGAGACGGGGACGACGTCGTCCGGGGCGGCGTCGGGTGTCTCCGGTGGTGGTGTGCCGGCCGCGGAGCGCAGCAGCGCGCGGAGCGTGTTGCCGGCGTGCGGCGCGAGCAGGGCGCCGTCGAGGTGGCGCAGGCCCTGGGCCACGAGCCGGTCGATCTTGGCCTCGACGGTGCCGCGTGCCCCGGTGACCTCGAACACCTCGCGTACGGCGGCCAGTTCGGCGTCGGAGAGGTCGGCTCGGCCGAGCGTGTCGCGCAGGACGGCGAGGGCATGTCCGTCGCCCGCGGTCTCGGCCCTTGCCTGGGCGACGGCGGCGAGGTAGGTGGGTTTGCCGCTGCGGATGTCGCCGCCCGGGGGTTTGCCGGTGTCGCGGGGGTCGCCGTAGACGTCGAGGAGGTCGTCGCGCAGCTGGAAGGCGATGCCGACGCAGCGGCCGGCCGAGCACAGGGCACGGGTCGTGGTGGGGGTGGCTCCCGCCAGCGCCGCCCCCAGGGCGAGCGGGCGCTCCACGGAGTACAGGGCGCTCTTCAGGCAGGCGGCGCGGATCGCCCGGGAGAGGGACCTGGCCGAGGTCGCCTCGCCGTGGACGTCCAGGTACTGCCCGGCGACCATCTCCATGCGCATGGCGCGCCACAGGTCCCGCACCTCGCGCGCGGTGGTCCGGGACAGTTCGGTGTCCGCCACCACGTCGTCCGCCCAGGCCAGGGCGAGATCGCCGGCGAGGATCGCGGAGGCGTGGCCCAGCCGGGCGGCGCGCGGGGCGGAGGTCTCGCTCGCGTACCGGTCCGCTATCTCGGCGTGCAGTGAGGGGCGTCCGCGGCGCACCGGGGCCCCGTCCATCACGTCGTCGTGGACGAGGGCGCAGGTCTGGATCAGCTCCAGGGCGGCGCCGACGCGCAGGGTGGCGCGCAGCACCGACCGGTCGCCGCCGCAGGCCCGCATCCCCCACCACACCAGGCGGGAGCGGCTGTACTTGCCGCCGTCCTCCGTGAAGCGCGCGACCCGGGCGGCCAGGTCCCGGGCGAAGAGCGGATCGACGGCCTCGGCCGCCGTGAGCCGCCGGGCGAGCAGTTCGGCGAGCACACCGCGTACGGCGCCGGGCACGTCCGCGTCCACGGCACGCAGAGCGTCCGATCCGGTCGGATGCGCGCTGTGCCGCCGAGTGCCGTGAGGGCGGTGTTCCTGTGCCGCGGTGGGGCTCATGCCGGTTCCCGTCATCGAGATCCTCGTGATCAGAGCTGGCTTCGTCGTCATCGGTTCGGGCCGGGTCGCCAAGACGGATGCGGCGCGATCCGGAAAACGACGCGGAGAGATGCAGGGTCTTGAGGGGTGTGCTTATGCGAACACATCTACTCGCCGATGGGCTGGTGCTACGGCGCATGCCGGGGTCTTGTTCGCGGATGTGACACGGATGGCCGTGCACCGCACGACGCTTGTTTCGACGCACAGACGATGCAAGTTGTCCTCGCTGCATCGATTTTGGAGGGTGGGGTCGTCACAGTCGCTCCAGGCGGCCACCTGGCGAAGCAGAGGAGTAGTCATGACGACCGCCCCGCAGACCCGCGCAGACCTCCTCGACGACGCCGAACTCGTCGACGGGTTCCTCGCCGGAGACGAGGCATGCCTGGAGGTCGTCCACGACCGCTGGCGCTCGCTCGTGTACGGCCTCGCCAAGCGCTCCCTGGGAGACGCGAGGGACGCGGAGGACGTCACCCAGATGGTGTTCCTCGCGGCATGGCGGGGCCGCGCCGGCTTCGCCCCCGACCGCGGCACCCTGCCGGGCTGGCTCGTGGGCATCACCCGCCGCAAGATCGCCGACGCGCTCGCGGCACGCACCCGGCGCTCCGAACTCGTCGCCGCCGCGGGCGCCGGACTCCTGGTGACCGCCCACCAGGAGACGGTACGGCCGGAGGCGTCGCTCGACCGGGTGCTCCTGGACGACGAACTGTCCCGGCTGCCCGCCCCGCAGCGCCGCGTGCTCAACCTCGCCTTCCACGACGACCTGACCCAGACCCAGATCGCCCAGCTCACCGGATGGCCCCTGGGAACCGTCAAGAGCCACGTCCGCCGCGGGCTGCACCGCCTCGCCCGCCGCCTCGACACGGACGACGCCGGAAATTCACCCCTGGCGAGCGGGTGACCATCGCATCCGCAGGGGTACCGCTCCGGGAATGCTGTCGTCTGTCCGATACGCGAAAGGGGTTGAGGCGGTCGTGCTCAAGGCGGAGGTCGCCATCATCGGAGCCGGAGCGGCGGGGCTGTCCCTGGCCCACCGTCTGTCCCGACCCCCGGCCGGCGGCCGCCCCCTGTCCGCGATCCTGGTCGACGCCCCGCCCGGCCCGCTGCGGCCGCCCCAGCGCACCTGGTGCTTCTGGGAAGCGGGCCGCGGCCGCTACGACGCCGCCCTGACCGCCTCGTGGCGGCACCTGCGCGTGCACCCGCCCACCGGCGAACCCATCGAGGACGACATCGCGCCGCTGACCTACAAGATGATCCGCTCGGAGGACTTCGAGGCCCTGGTCGGGCGCGACCTCGAGCGCAGCGGCCGCGTCGAGCGCCTCGAAGCGACGGTCGACCACGTGGAAGCACTTCCGGAAGGCGCCGAGATCCACGCACACGCGGCGAACGGACGAGAGCGGTCCGTGCGGGCGCGCTGGGTGTTCGACTCTCGTCCGCCCGGCAGCCTGCCCGCGGCCCGCACCACCCTGCTGCAGCACTTCCGCGGCTGGTTCCTGCGCACCGGCCGCCCGGCCTTCGACCCGTCCCGGGCCGAACTCATGGACTTCCGCACGGCCCAGCCCGCCAAAGGCCTCTCCTTCGGCTACGTGCTGCCCACCGGCACCCGGCAGGCACTCGTGGAGTACACGGAGTTCTCCCCGTCCGTCCTGTCGAAGGACGCCTACGACGCCGCGCTCAGCCACTACACCGACTCGGTGCTCGGCCTGAAGGACTACGAGGTCGTCGGGACCGAGACCGGTGTCATCCCCATGACCGACGCCCCGTTCGCGCGCCAGACGGCGCCGTCCGTCTTCCGGATCGGCGCCGCCGGAGGAGCCACCCGGCCCTCGACCGGCTACACCTTCGCCGGCCTGCAACGGCAGACCGCGGCCGTGGCCACCGCCCTGCGCCGCGGGCGCCGGCCGGTGCCGCCGCAAGCCCACTCCGCGCGCTCGCGCGCCATGGACGCCGTACTGCTGCACGCGCTCGACAGCGGTCTGGTGGACGGTGCCGCGTTCTTCTCGGGCCTGTTCGCCCGCGTACCCATGGCCCGCCTGCTGCGCTTCCTCGACGGCACGACCCGGCTGCCCGAGGATCTGGGCATCGGCCTGCACACCCCCGTCCTGCCCATGCTCCGCGCCGCCGCGGAAGTCCCGCGGCTGCCCCGGCGCCCCTTCACCGGTTCTTGAACCGCGGTGCGCCCCGCCCGCCCCACCGACCCAGGAGAACGCATGACCCTGCTGCGCGACGCGGACCTGGCCACCGCGTTCGACCATGCGGCGCAGTCGTACGACACGCTGGTGGCCGCCAACCCCGGCTACCACGCGCACCTGCGCCGCTCGGCCCGCAGACTGGGTCTGCCCCGCCCCGGCACCGGACTGCGCGTCCTCGACCTCGGCTGCGGCACGGGCGCCTCCACCGCCGCCCTTTGCGCCGCGCTGCCCGGCGCCGGCATCACGGCCGTGGACGCCTCCGCGGGAATGCTTCAGCGCGCCGCGGCCAAGCCCTGGCCGGCGAACGTCAGGTTCGTGTGCGCCCCGGCGGAAGGCCTCGCCGAGGCGGGCGTCGAGGGCCCCTTCGACGCGGTGTTCGCCGCCTACCTCTTCCGCAACGTCTCGGACCCCGACGCCGTCCTGTCCACCGTCCACGGCCTGCTCGCCCCGCACGGGCGGCTCGCCGTGCACGAGTACACCCTCAGTGGCCGTCCGGCCCACCGCGCCGTGTGGACGGCCGTGTGCCGTGGGCTGGTACTGCCCGTCGCCACCGCGCTGGGGGACGGTGAGCTGTACCGCCACCTGTGGCGCAGCGTCGTCGACTTCGACACCGTCGACGCCTTCGCCGACCGTCTGCGCGCCCACGGCTTCGACCAGGTACGCGCGCTGCCGCTGCCCGGCTGGCAGACCGGCATCACCCACACCGTCGTCGGCCGGCGCGCCGGCACCACGGCGCGGGCCGCGCGATGACCGGCCCCAGGGCGCACCCCGCCCGCCCCGGCCGCGACCGGCGCGCCGTGTACCTGCCCCCGCCGCCCGGCTCCGCCCGGGTCGGCGGACCACCGCGCAGTACCGCCGTGGTCGGCGGCGGCATCGCGGGGCTGGCCGCCGCGACGGCACTGGCCGAACGCGGTGTCGAGGTGACGCTGTACGAACGCGAGCCCTACCTGGGCGGCCGCGTGGGCGGCTGGCCGGTCGAGCTGTACGACGGCTCCACCGCCACCATGAGCCGCGGCTTCCACGCGTTCTTCCGCCAGTACTACAACCTGCGCGGCCTGCTGAGCCGTACCGACCGGACCCTGGCCGGCTTCACCGGCCTGCCGGACTACCCGCTGCGCCACGGCGCCGGACTGCACGACAGCTTCCGCAGGGTCCCGCGCACCCCGCCGCTGAGCGCACTGGGCTTCGTCGCGCTCAGCCCGTCCTTCCGCTCGCGGGACTTGATCCGCATGAACCCCGCCGCGGCCCTGCCACTGCTCGACGTCCGCGTCCCGGAGGTCTACGCCCGCCTCGACACCGTCAGCGCCCACGACTTCCTCGCGTCCCTGCGCTTCCCGCAGGCCGCACGCCACCTCGCATTCGAGGTCTTCTCGCGCAGCTTCTTCGCCGACCCCCGCCAACTTTCGGCCGCCGAGATGGTCCTGATGTTCCACATCTACTTCCTCGGCAGCGCCGAGGGACTGCTCTTCGACGTCCCCCGCGAGCCCTTTCCGACCGCCCTGTGGGAACCCCTCGGGGACTACCTGCGCGGGCACGGGGCCACGCTGCGCACCTCCACGCCCGTCGCACAGGTCGCACCCACCGAGGACGGCGCCTTCACCGTCCTCGCCGACCGGCGGGCGACACGGCACGACACGGTCGTCCTGGCCCTCGACACTCCCGGGCTGCGCTCGCTGGTCGGCCGCTCGCCCGGGCTCTGCGACACCACCTGGCGCGAACGCGTGCACCGACTGCGCACCGCGCCGCCGTTCCTCGTCTCCCGGCTCTGGCTGGACCGGCCCGTGGACCGCCGCCGGCCCGGGTTCCTGGGCACGGCCGGATACGGGCCGCTGGACAACGTCAGCGTGCTGGAGCGCTGGGAGGGCGAGGCCGCCCGCTGGACCTCCCGTACCGCAGGCTCCGTGGTGGAACTGCACGGCTACGCGCTGCCCGAAGACGGCGACCCCGAGGTGGAGGCCAAGCGGCTGATCGAGGAGCTGTGGCGCGTCTACCCCGAGACCCGTGACGCGCGCATCCTCGACCAGCGGCACGAATGGCGCCAGGACTGCCCGCTGTTCCCGGTCGGCGGCTACGACGACCGCCCGGGCGTACGCACCCCGCACAGCGGCCTGGTCCTCGCGGGCGATCTGGTGCGCACCGACCTGCCGGTCGCCCTGATGGAGCGGGCCGCCACCAGCGGATTCATGGCGGCCAACGTCCTTCTGCAGTCGTGGGGCGTACGCGGCCACCCACTGTGGACCGTGCCCGACCGCGGCCGCAGCCGACTGCTGCGAGCCCTGGCGGCCCGCGGGCAGGGTGCCGCGCCGCGCCCGTGAGCGCTGCCCGGCCGGTTCAGCTCGCGGGCACGTCCTGGCGGTCCGAAGCGGGCCACACGTAGGGCAGGTCGTCGGGCACGCCGGGGAACAGGCCCGCGTAGACCTCCGGGTCCTTGCGGACCAGGGCCGAGCGGTGACTGCGGTGGAAGGCCTCGTCGCCGAGCCAGGGCGGCAGTTCGTGGCCGGCGGCCAGGTCCGCCTGGTCACGCACCGGCGCCCCGGGGCGGTGTGCCGCGAGGCCGGCGACGAGGGAGGCGGCGCAGCTGTCCTGGTGCCCCTGCTCGCGCCACACGCGGCAGATCTCCAGGCCGTAGCGGACCAGAGCCTCCTCGTAGCCGGTCCACATCCGCACGGCCGGGTGGCGGCGCCATCCGTAACCCGGCACGGTCAGCCCGCGCAGCACCTGCAGGGCTTCGACGCGCTGTTTGCCGAGGCGGCGGCGGTCCAGCAGGAGGGCGGAGGCCCTGAAGTCCGGGTCGGGCAGGAACGTCTGCATGGTCGTCGTGCCTCGCTGTGGGGCGCTTGGTTCAGGCGGTGTGGCGGGCAGCGGCCTGGTCGGCCTGGCCCCCGGCACCGAGCGGACCGGTGTGCTGCCAGGGCTGCCGTTCCTGCAGCCGCGGCAGTTCCCGCCGGGACAGCCGCAGCACCACCGACGGCATGGCCGCGCGGACCGGCTGGGTCAGGCGCAGCCAGGCGGGGGCGTACACGGCCGTACGGCGCCGCTCCACGGACCGCACCAGCCGTGCCGCCACCACGTCCGCCGCCAAGACGCGGCGGGCCGGGGGCGGCATGTGGGCCCGCAGTTCGCGCAGGACGGCGTGCCGGTCGGCGTCGCGCACCATGTCGGTGTCGATCCAGTTGAGGTAGGCGATGCCGACGCTGACCCCCTCGTGGGCCACCTCGGCCCGCAGTGAGTGAGCGAACGCCTCCACGCCCGACTTGGACGCGCAGTAGGCGCTCATCAGGGGTGCCGCCCCGATCGACGCCAGGGAGGCCACCTGCAGGAAGTGGCCGGCTGTGGCCACCAGGTCGGGCAGGAAGACCCGGGCGGTGTGGGCGCTGCCGACGAGGTTGACCTCGATGACCCGGCTCCAGGTGGCCGGGTCCGAGGAGGCGAACGGGCCGCCCTCGGCGATCCCCGCGTTCGCGACCACGACGGAAGGGCGTCCGAACCGGCGGCGGACGCGACGAGCGGCGGCTCGGAGCGCCTCGACGTCGGTGACGTCGGCCTCCACGGCCAGCGCCGGGCCGGGAAGGGAGGCCGCGACCGCGTCGAGCGCCGCCTTCTCGTGGCCCAGCAGAGCGACCTGGCCACCCCGTGCGGAGAACTCGCGGGCCAGGGCCGCGCCGAGACCCCGTGCGGCTCCGGTCACCACTGTCGTCCGGCCCGACAGGGGACTGCTGTCCGTCGCCATGGGCACTTCCTTCCGGCTCGGGGCGAGCACGTCCTTTCGACGTGCTTCGCCTCCGGCACCTGGATCGGATGCGGGTCAGTCCCGGGGCAGGGGCGGTCGTGCGGTGTGGTCCCGGTGACCGTGGGTGCGGCGCTCCTCCTTGAGTTCCGCCTCGTACAGGTGGTCCCGGTGCTCGGCCAGCTCGGCCTTCGCACCCGCCTCCAGTTCGGTGAAGGGCCGGTAGTAGGTGGCGTTGTAGGCCTCGACGATCTGGAACGTCCAGTGCCCGGGGATGACGTTGCGCCCCAGGATCTCCTTGCTGATCTTCTCGGCCCACTCGTGATGGCCCGCCTCCCGCAGGAGCCGTACCGCGTCGCCCACCTGGAAGTCGGCCGTGCCGGTGAGCTGGTGGAAGTCGTACAGGCGGCCCCTGGCCCGCTCGGTCGTCTCCAGCGCCTTCGACAGGGCGGCCAGTGCCTCCACGGTCTTGTCGTCGGCGCCGTCGGGGCGCCGGTGGTGCGGGTCGGCGGGTGTCTGGTGGTGGTTCATGCGTGCTCCTGGTGTTGCCGCCGCGGTGTGCGTCGCGGCGCCGGCGGGGTCAGCGTTTGTCTCCGGTGCGGTCGCGGTGCGTCAGCAGGCGTTGGGCGCGGGCCAGACCCGGTGAGCGACGGCGCCGCAGGGCCGCGCGTGCGGCGTTGGCGCCCGGTGCACCGTGGACACCACCGCCGGGGTGGGCACCCGCGGAGGCGAGGAACAGGCCCGCGACGGGTGTCTCGGGCCGCCCGGTGCCCGGCACGGGGCGGAACACGAGCTGCTGGTGGACAGCGGTCGTACCGCCGTTGATGGCGCCGTTGCACAGGTTGCCGTCGAGCGCCTGGAGAGTGGGCGGGGCCAGGATGCGGCGGGCCCGGACGAGCGAGCGGAACCCCGGTGCGAAGCGCTCCACCTGCTGCTCGACCCGGTCGGCCATGCGCTCCTGGTCGGTGGCGTTCCACTGCCCGGTGATGCCGTCGTCGCCGGCGTCCGCGGTGATCTCGTGCGGTACGTGGGTGTAGGCCCAGGCCGATTCGGTGCCGCTGGGGGAGCGGGACGCGTCGGCCTTGGTCATCTGGCCGAACAGCAGGAAGGGCCGGTCCGGGACCTGATGCATGGCGATCTGGGCGGCGAACCGGGTCAGTTCGTCCATGCCGTCGGCCAGGTGCACGGTCCCTGCGCGTGCCGCTTGTTCCGCCTGCCAGGGCACCGGGCCGTCGAGGGCCCAGTCGACCTTGAAGGTCGCGAAGTCCCACTGGAAGCGCCGCAGGTCGGCCAGGAGCTGGTCGGGCAGGTGCTCGGGGTCGATGAGCTCGCCGTAGAGAGCGGGCACCGACACGTCGGCGAGGACCGCCCGGCGGGCAGCGATCGGCCGGCCGTCGGCCGTCCGCACACCCACCGCCCGGCCTTCGCGGACGACGATCGACGTGACGCGCTGTCCGCAGCGCACCTGTCCGCCCAAGGACTCCAGGCGCCGGATCAGGGCCTGGATGAGGGCACCCGACCCGCCGACCGGGACGGGAAAGCCGTAGGTCTGGCCCAGCATGGCCATCAGCCAGCCGAACCCTCCGCTGCCGGTCGCTTCTGGGGCGAGGTCGGCGTGCAGCGCGTTACCGGCGAGCAGCAGCCTGCCGCCCTGCCCCTCGAACTCCTCCTCGCCCATGCGGCGCACCGGCAGCGCCAGGGTGCGGGCCATGCGCAGCCCGCCCGCCGCCCGCAACCGGACCGCGAGCCGGGCCGTCGCCCTGACCGGCGGGAAGGGGGTGAACAGCACGCTGAGCAGGTCGGGCCGCAGCTGCTCCCAGATCTCGTGCAGGCGGTGCCAGGCGGCGCCGTCGCCCGGCGCGAAGGTGTCGAGGGAGGAGGCGGTGACGTCGATGCGCCGGTCCAGCACGGCGCACCGGCCGTCGGTGAGCGGATGGGCCAGCACGCTGGGCGCGTGGCTCCAGCGCAGCCCGTGGTCCTGCAGCCGGAGGCCGGTCAGGACAGGGGACGCGGCCGCCAGAGGGTAGAAGGAGCTGAACAGATCGTTGACGAACGCGGGGTCGACGCCCCGGTCGTGGCGCACGGCGCCGCCCGGCTCGGGTTGTTCCTCCAGCACCAGCACGCTCCAGCCGGCATCCGCCAGGAGATTGGCGGCCACCAGACCGTTGGGGCCGGCACCGATCACTACGGCGTCGGTCACGTCACGTCCCGCCTTCCGTCTCCGCGGCCACCGCGTTGACCGGTGCCGGGCGGGGGGTGGGCCGTTCGTCGCCGGTCCGGTCCTCGCACAGCCGGGCCAGGCGTCCGAGCATCGCGCGATGGCGCAGGTGGATGAGGGCTTCGAAGGCGAAGTTGTGCCACTTGCCGCCGGCTCCCTGTAGGGGGTGCTCGTCGACGATCACCAGGCAGTACTCGCCCCACGGCCGCAGTTCGATCGCGATCCGTGCCGTGCCGAGGATGCCCGCGTGCGCCTCCAGTTCGAGGCGGGCGCCGGGGTCGCAGAAGCGGACGATCGTCTCGTTGGACAGCCGCGCCGGTCCCAGGTGGACCTGGTAGCGGATCGCCGCCCCGGTCCGCGGCCACGCACCACGCACGGGGCGGGAGCTGGAAGTGCCGACGACCCAGTCCGCGTACCTGTCGGGATCCGACAGCACGTCCCATACGACCTCGGGTGCGGCCTTGATCAGTCGATGGCGTACGGCCACACGTGCCTCCTGCTTCGTCGGCCGACTGGGGCAACAGCCATCGCCGGGTGCCCTGGATCACGGGAGCTCAACCTGCGGAAATGACGGGTCGGACCGCGGATCCGATCCGTGCCGGTGGATCACGCGGATGGGGGTACACGGGGCGCATGGCATCCCAGACTGATCACTTCTCGTCGCTGCCGGCCGCGAGGCAGCTGCGTCGCATGCGGGCCTTCTACACGGCGGGCGTCGTGTTGTGGGCCGCGTCGAGCATCTGGACGGGGTGGGTCTCTCCCGGCAGCAGGCCCATGTGGACGTCCTTGTTGCTCCTGGCCGTCTTCGCCGTCCTGTTGGGGCTGGCCTGCCGATGGCTGCGGAGCCTGGAAAGTGACCGCGCGGCCGGGCCGGCACATCGGGCGGCCCCGCGGCGGGTCCCCGCGATACGCCACACGAGCGCCTGAACCCCCGTCGGAAACCGGGTCGCCCCTCCCACAGGAGCCCGGTTGCGCATGCCACCGCCCCGCAGTCGTCGTGCTCGACTGCGGGGCGGAGCTGTGCGGGCTCGCGGACGGTCAGTTGGTGTAGACGGCCGGGGAGCCGCTGACACTGCTGTCGACCACGGGCGCGTAGGTCGCGGAGAAGAAGCCGTTGGCCGCGCACAGCCCCGATCCGGACACCTTGCTGAACGCCTGGTTGGCGAAGGCCAGGCTGTTGTCGCCGTTGGAGCTCACGGCCGACAGGCTGGGCGCCTGGTAGACGCAGGTGACCGAGCCCAGCAGGGTGGAGAGCACCACCGTGGTCTGGATCGTGCCGCCCGAGGCCGGGGTCACGGTGACGCTGCCGTCGGAGGCGGCGGAGGTGGTGTAGGGCAGGCCGTTGACGGTGATGCTGCGCACGCCCGTGACGCCGAAGACGTTGCTGGTGCAGCCGCTGAACGTCTGCGAGGTCGCGGACTCGGTGGCGGTGCCCGGAGCGGCGGGGTTGTCGGTGACGGTGGCCGAGAGGGTCGAGCCGGTGCAGGTGATGCCGGAGGAACCGCCGCTGCTGGTGGCGAGGGTGGCCTTCGTGCCGGAGGCGAGCGAAGAGGTGAGGACGTCACCGACGGAGACGGCGTTGCCGCCGGCGCTGCCGTAGGTGAGCACGGAACCGTCCGCCGAGGCCGCGGTGGCCGGGAGGAGGGCCAGGGTCGTCAGGGCGGTGGTGGCGAGGATGGCGGAAGCCATGTGTCTGCGCATGGAAGGTCCTCTGGTACGGGGGGTGGCGAAGAGGGCGGGGTGCCGCTCCGCCGCGGGGCGGGGGAGCGGCACCCCGCACGGCCGTTCCCGGAGGGGGGAACGGCGGACCGGTGCGGGTGTCCGACCCTGCGTCGGGGACGCGGGCGTACTTGTTGCGGCCTTGCGGGTGCGTGAAACTGACGGCTCCGATGGCATGTCGCCGCCGGTCCGGCCGAGTGGAAAACCTGTGAAGGTTGTAAACCTGACGGGTATTCAACGTCAAGGCCGTGCGCGTGAGTTGGTGAGGAAGAAGGGTGCGCGATGGCAGAAACCCCCACGATGCCACCTGTGTTGGTGCTGCCAGGAACGCGTACGGGACGCGATCCGCAGCGCTCCCTGCGGCCCGGACCGCGCCGGGCCTCCGCCGAGGCGGTCGCCGCCAACCAACGCGACCGGCTGCTCGACGGATTCGTCCGCACCGTGGCCCAGGTCGGATACGCGGGCACCCGGGTCAGCGACATCTGCAAGGCGGCGGGCGTGACGAGGCCGGTCTTCTACGAGCTGTTCAAGGGCAAGGAGGACGTCTTCCTCGCCGCCCACCACCACGGCACCTCACTGGTCTTCAACGCGATGGAGGAGGCCCACGGCCAGGGTCCTGACTGGCCCGCGCGGGTACGGGCCGGGCTCGGCGCGCTGCTCGGCATCCTCGCCGAGGCGCCGGCGTTCGCGGCCATGGCCATAGTGGAGATCGACGCGGTCGGCCCCGCAGGGCGGGCGGCGCGCGAGGAACTGCTGGCCCGTTTCCGGTACTTCTTCGCCGACGCGCCCGAGACCGAGCTGCCCGTGCCCACCCAGGAGGTGGTCGACACCGTGGTCGGCGGGGTCTACTCCGCGATCTACCGGCACATCGCCGCGGGCCGCACCACCGACCTGCCCGCTCTGCTGCCCGTTCTGACCTTCTCCGTCCTGGTCCCCTTCCTCGGCCCGGAACGCGCCGCCGCCCGCCTGGCCGACCCGCCGCCCTCCACCGGCCCACTGCCGTCCTGCCTCACACCGGACGCCTGACCCTTTCCCTGCTGTGGCGTCACGACGGCGGCTGGTACGACACCGAAGTGTCGGCGTCGAGCGCCGCCGCACGGAGGGCGGCCGCCACCCGGTCGCTCGCCTCGGTCGGCGGGTGGGGGAGGCGGGCCAGGAGCAGACGCCGCTGCTCCTGGGGACCGCCACGAACGGGCAGGACACGGACGCCCGGTGGCGCGACGCGGGCCAGCACGGCGGGCACGGTGGTCAGTCCGCAGCCCGCGGCGACCAAGTGCAGCCTGGCGAGCCAGTCGCGGACGGTGTGGGCGATCTCGGGCCGCTCGTCGAGTCCCGGCCACACGCCCATCGACGTGTCCTCCCCCGACGCGGAACCGGTGATCCACCGCTGCCCGCGCAGATCGCCGACATCGACGAAGTCGGCCCGGGCCAGGGGATGGGCGGCCGGCACCGCCAGACGCAGAGCGCGCTCGGTGAGCGTCTGCACAGCCAGCGGAGGCGACTCGGCGTCCGGCGGCCGGAACGGCGGCGCCGAGGCGAGCAGCGCGAGGTCGAGACTTCCGGCCCGCAGGGCACGCACCAGCGCCGGAGTGCTGCCCTCCCGGCCGACGACCCGCAGGCCGGGGTCCGTGCGGCGCAGGGCGGCCAGGGCGCGCGGCACCAGTACGGCACCGGCGCTGGGAAACCAGCCGAGGCGGACGGTACCGGCCTGCCCGGGCAGGCCCGACAGCTCGCGCGCGGTCGCCTCGATCTCGTCCAGCACGACCGTCGCACGGCGCATGACGACACGGCCGGCGGAGGTCAGCCGTACGCCGTCGCGCCGCCGCTCCAGCAACTCCGCGCCCGCGGCCCGTTCGATCGCGGCGATCTGCCGGGACACCGCGGACTGGGTGTAGCCGAGCGAGACGGCGGCCGCGGTGAAGGTCCCCTGCTCGGCGACGGCCCGGAAAACGCGCAGCGCCGTCATCGACACATCCCTGAAGTCCATGACGTTTACGCATACCACGCGTGCCGAAGTCTCGTTGGACTCATGGATGAGCGGTTCCTAGCGTTGCCGGTATGAACCCTTCGCGCATCGCCCTCGTCACGGGCGCCAACCAAGGACTCGGCCGTGCCCTCGTCGAAGGGCTGGCGGCCCGTATGAACCCCGACGACCTGGTCCTGCTCACGGGCCGCAGTCGGCGGCGCGTGGCGGACGCCGCCCAAGAGGTCGCCGAACTGCCCGGCACCCGGGCCCGCGTCGAGGGCCGGGTTCTGGACGTCACCGACACCGACGCCATCGGCCGGCTCGCCGAGGAACTCCGATCCCGCCACGGGGGGATCGACGTCGTGATCTCCAACGCGGTCGCCCGCGTTCTGCCGCAGGATTCGCAGGCGGCGCGAGCGGACGAGTTCATCGACGTCTCCAACACTGCGACACACGCGATCCTGCGCTCCTTCGGCCCCGCCCTGCGACGGGGCGGCCGACTGCTGGTCGTGGCCAGCAGTCTGGGCACCCTCGGCCACCTCGACCCACGGCTGCACCACCTGTTCGACGGGGCGAGCCTGGAGCAGGTCGAGAAGGCCGTCGAGTCGTGGCGCGCCGCCATTCACCACGGGACCGCCCAGGAGGCGGGCTGGCCGGTGTGGTTGAACGTGCCCTCCAAAGTCGCTCAGGTCGCCGCCGTCCGCGCCCTCGCCGCCGAGCGCCGTGACGGCGACCTCGCCAACGGCACCCTGATCGCCGCCGTGTGCCCCGGCATGGTCGACACCGCCACCTCACGCCCCTGGTTCAGCGACTACAGCCAGGCCCAGTCGCCGGCCCGGGCGGCGGCGGCGGTCCTCGACCTGGTCTTCACCGAGCACGTCGACCCCGCCC
The DNA here is from genome assembly GCF_006715395.1 of Streptomyces sp. SLBN-31. Classification (NCBI taxonomy): domain Bacteria; kingdom Bacillati; phylum Actinomycetota; class Actinomycetes; order Kitasatosporales; family Streptomycetaceae; genus Streptomyces; species Streptomyces sp. SLBN-31. Next base: position 483,626 of record NZ_VFNC01000002.1, on the reverse strand, counting down.
TGTACGGCGAGCTCGTCCGCTTCGGCAAGGCCCTCGACTGGCACGAGGGCACACCGCCGCTGGAGCAGGACCGCCTGCTCACGCCTTGAGCGCGGGCCGACCGCGCCGACGCGCGCGGGATCAGGAGGGGCGCAATTCGGCCAAGGGGAAACTGGCGCGGGTGCGGGTACGAATGCCTCATTGTTACTCAAATCGTGGCGAATCCGCGAGCAGTTCGAAGGCGAGGAAGGGGTGAACCGGTTCTCGAACCGAGGGTCGATTTTCAGCCACAGACGCTTACCTGCATCCGATGCTGCGTTACATCGAGAATCCGGGGTATTCGGCAGCGCGAGCGGCTGACCGGCCGTATCGAGGACGAGGGAGAGACATTCATCATGACGGCGGCGTTGACCACGGAAGTCGGCACGGGACAGCTGTCGGAGGGCGTCGATGCCTCCCGTATCGCCCCGAAGGACGCCCGCGAGCTGACCCGTCAGTTCCTGGCGAGGCTCGCGGTCCTGGAAGAGGGCACGGAGGAATACCAGTACGCGCGCAACACCCTGATCGAGATGAACATCTCCCTGGTGCGGTACGCGGCCGCCCGGTTCCGCAGCCGCGGGCCCCAGGAGATGGAGGACATCGTCCAGGTCGGCGTGATCGGTCTGATCAAGGCGATCGACCGGTTCGAGGTGTCACGCGAGGTGGAGTTCACCTCCTTCTCGATCCCCTACATCGTCGGTGAGATCAAGCGGTTCTTCCGTGACACCTCGTGGGCCGTCCACGTGCCGCGCCGTCTGCAGGAGGCCAGGGTCCAGCTCGCCCAGGCCACCGAGGAACTCAGCAGCCGCCTGGGCCGCACGCCCACGGTGGCGGAGCTGTCGCAGCTGATGAGCCTGTCGGAGGAGGAGGTCATCGAGGCCCGGCTGGCCTCCAACGGCTACACCTCCTCTTCGCTGGACGCCGCCATCTCCACCAGCGAGGACGGCGAGAGCGTCCTGGCCGACTTCATCGGCAGTGAGGACACCGCCCTGCAACTGGTCGAGGACTTCCACTCCCTGGCGCCGCTGATCGCCGACCTCGACGAACGCGACCGGTTGATCCTCCACATGCGCTTCGTGGAGGAGCGCACGCAGGCCGAGATCGGCAAGAGCCTGAACATCTCCCAGATGCACGTCTCACGCCTCCTGAGCCGTCTGCTGGAGCGGCTGCGCGCCGGGCTGCTGACGGTGGAGTGACACGTACGGCACACTCCGAGCGCTTCTGAGCCGGTGAGCGTGGACGACCACGCCCACCGGCTCAAGCCACGTGACGAGCGTAATGGCGACGCCTCACCTCACATGACGCGTTCCATGCAGACGAGTTGCTCCCTCTCGTCCCAGGACTCGGAGACGGTGAAGCCGAGCCGCCCGTACAGGGCTATCGCGTCGGCACGCCACTTCCACACCGACAACCGCACCACGCCGACACCGCCTTGCTCGGCATGCGCGAGCGCTGCCCCGACGAGTCCTGAGGCGACGCCCAGGCCGCGGTGGTCCGGGTCCGTCCAGAGCCTCTTGAGCTCGGCCCGTCCGTCGACGGGGGCGGTGAGCACCAGACACCCCACCGCCGTATCTCCGCTCAACGCCAGCAGCACGACGTCGTCGAGGAACGCGGCCCGCGGATCGAGCACTTCGGCCCGGTAGCGCTCGGGCAGGTCGTCCACACCGGCGACGCCCTCACCCTTCTCGGCCTGCGTCCGCAGATGATAGGCCGCCAACAACGTCTCCGGCCCGCCCCCGGCCAGAGGGCCCGGCTCCGGCCAGCGGACGATGGAAACCCCGCGGTGATCAGTCATGACGCCAGCATCACATGACGCATGCGCTCACCTCCGCGAGGCCGGCGTCCTTCAGCCGAGCTCCTCCGCCAGTCCGACGACGATGTCCTCGGGGCCGCGGACGTAGCAGAGCCGATAGATGTTCTCGTACCGCACGATCTCGCCTACCAGTTCGGCGCCGTGGGTGCGCAGGCGGGCGACGACGTCATCGATGTCGTCGACGGCGAACATGACGCGGCGAAGGCCGAGCGTGTTGGCGGGTGCGTGCTTCGGCTCGGGGGTGATGGCCTTCGGCCAGTGGAACCTGGCCAGTTCCACGCGCCCCTGGCCGTTCGGGACGCGCAGCATGGCGACGTCCTGCCGAACGTCCTTGAGGCCGATGACCCGCTCCGCGCCGGGCCAGTCGAGTGGGCCCCTGCCTTCGAGTTCCATGCCGAGTGCGACGAAGAACGCGATGACCGCGTCCATGTCGTCGACGACGATGAGGACGTTGTCCATCCGCTGGATCGCCATGTCGTGTCTCCTTCGCGTGGCGCGGCCACCGTAGAGGTCCCCTGTCCGGGACGGAACGGGTGGCGGGTCCTCGACATCCGCGGTACAGGCGGCGGCCGTTCGGGCCGATTGCAGAGAACTTCTTACCGAGAAAGCCTCGTACGCCTCGTTGACACGCCATCAGCACTGGCGTTTCACTCGACACTTGTGAATGGCAACGTTGTCAGTCCGTCGCCGAGGCGGCCCGGAGTCGTTGCCTGTGGCCGGTGCTCCGTGGTTCTCGGGGTGCCGGCAGTTGATGTGCGAAGCACGGACTGCCGCGGAGGCGACCGATGGTGAGACCCCGACGTTCAGCCGCACAGCGCAACCGTAAGAGACTCCGTCAACGCCTTGCCGTGGCCTGCGTCTTGGGCATGGCCGCCCTGCCGCTCACGACGGCGGGCAGCGCCCAGGCCGCGGGCACCACGACGCCGGCCCTGGTGAAGGACCCCGCGTCCCTCGTCAACCCGCTCATCGGCACGTCAGGTGCCGTGGACACTTTCCCCGGACCCGACATGCCGGCCGGCATGGTGCAGTGGGGCCCCGACACGACCCCCCATCGCCCCGACGGCGGCGGCTACGAGTACGAAGACAACAAGATCTCCGGCTTCAGCCTCACCCACGTCTCGGGGCCGGGTTGCCCCGTCGCGGGCGACCTGCCCGTCCTGCCGGTGACCGGCGCGTTGTCGGGCAAGCTCGGCGACACCTCCGTCGGCTTCGGCCACGGCGACGAGCAGTCGGGTATCGGGTACTACAAGGTCACCGATGGCAACGGTGTCAAAACCGAACTGACCGACACCACGCGCGCGGGCCTGGGCCGCTTCACCTTCCCGGCCGGCCGACAGGCGAACCTGCTGTTCAAGCTCAGTGGCGGGGCCACGCAGGTGGACGGAACCAGGGTCCAGGTGGTCAACGACCACGAGATCAGCGGTGCGATCGACAGCGGTCACTTCTGCGGGGCGGGCAACCGGTACACCCTGCACTTCGACGTCAAGTTCGATCAGCCGTTCACCGCGAGCGGCACCTGGGTCGGCGGCACCGTCAACCCCGACGCCAAGTCGCTGAAGGCGGGCACGGTCCGGGCCGCTCCCGAGGCATCCAAGTCGGCGCCGCGGAAGGAGAAGCACTTCACCGTCCCGGCGAGGCCGGCCCCGACGATCCACGGCAACGGTGACAAGGGCTCGGGTACGCCGTCCCCGGCGCCGAGCGCGAGCACCGCACACCGGTCCTCCGCCAAGGCCGCCCAACCGCCCACCACGGGCGCCAACGGCATGTACCTGACCTTCGACACCTCCTCCGACCCCACGGTGAACGCCAAGGTCGGCATCTCCTACACGAGTGACGCCAACGCCACGGACAACCTCGCGACCGAGATCAGGAAGTGGGACTTCGCCGGGGTCGAGAAGGCCAATCACGACGCCTGGAACGCCGTGTTGAAGAAGGTCCGGATCGGCGGCGGCACCTCCGACCAGCAGGTGCAGTTCTACACCGCGCTCTACCACGCCCTCCTGCACCCCAACGTCTTCTCGGACGCCAACGGGCAGTACATGGGCATGGACAACCAGGTCCACAAGCTGGCCAAGGGCCAGAAGGCCCAGTACGCCAACTACTCCGGCTGGGACACCTACCGCTCCCAGACCCAGCTGATGGCGATGGTCGAGCCCAAGATCACCGCCGACGTCGTCACCTCGATGCTCAACGGGTACGACCAGACCGGCCTGCTGCCCAAGTGGGCCTCGAACAACGGCGAGAGCTACGTGATGGTCGGCGACCCGGCCGCCGGCATCATCGCCGGCGCGTACGCCTTCGGCGCGACGGACTTCGACACGGGCAAGGCGCTCGCCGCTCTCCAGCACGAGGCCACCGTCCCGAACAACGACCGCCCCGGCGAGAAGGTACGGGACGCCAAGGGCTACCTCCCGCTCGACGAGAACGACTACGGCTGCTGCAACTTCTACGGCCCGGTCTCCACCCAACTCGAGTACGACTCCGCCGACTACGCCCTCGCCGCCTTCGCGAAGTCCCTCGGCAAGACGGACGTGTACGAGAAGTTCGCCGCCCGCGCACAGGACTGGATGAACGTCTTCAACCCGCAGACCGGCTACCTCCAGGCCAAGAACAAGGACGGCCAGTTCGCGAGCGGTTTCACCCCCGGGACCTCCAACGGCTTCGTGGAGGGCACCTCGGCCCAGTACACACCCATGGTCCCCTTCAACCTGCGGCAGCTCATCCAGGCACGGGGCGGGGCCAAGGCGTACTCGTCCTACCTGGACAGCCTGCTCGACGACATCGCCCACCCCGGCAACACCGACGCCGACCTGAGCAACGAACCCAGCGTCGAGATCCCCTGGGAGTACGACTACACCGGCCAGCCGTGGAAGACGCAGGCAGCCGTCCGCGCCGCCCAGCAGGACCTGTACTTCAACGCCCCGGTCGGCTCCTTCGGCAACGACGACCTCGGCGCGATGAGCTCCTGGTACGTCTGGTCCGAGCTCGGCATGTATCCCGAGACCCCGGGCGCCGACACCCTGGTGCTCGGCAGCCCGGTGTTCCCGGTGGCCCAGGTGACCCTCGGCGGTGGCAGGACGGTGCGGATCAACGCGCCGCAGGCCGCGACCGACGCGCCCTACGTGCAGTCGCTCGACGTCAAGGGCAAGGCGTGGAACGCCTCGTGGCTGACGTACCGGCAACTGACGGGCGCCGGCAGTCTCGACTTCACGCTCGGCACCCGGCCCAACACCTCCTGGGCGTCCGGCCTGTCGGCGGTGCCGCCGTCGGACACCACGGGCGGCGGCCGGGTGCTGGCCGCCACCGGCCCGTCGAGCGACGGCCTGGTGCTCGAGCCCGGCGCGTCCGGTGACGCCACCCTCGACGTGACCAACCTCGGCGGCAAGGCGGTCATGGTCGACTGGAAGTCCACCGCGCCCACGGGCGTCACGCTGGACACGTCGTCCGGCTCCCTGACGGCGCCCGCCTCGGGCAGCGCCGAGGCCAGGTTCAAGGTGACGGCGGGCGCCGGCGAGGGAACCTATCCGGTCACCCTCGCGCTGTCCGACCACAGCACCGGCGCGGCGCTGAGCGCGGCTGTCCTCCGGGTGGCGGTGGCCAAGGCCGGCGCGCTGTGGCCGTACGACACCAACGAGGGCGTCTACCCCGACGGTGCCACCTTCTCGGGCGGCTTCGACAACGGCGGCTGGGCGTTCTCGCAGAACGCGCTGGCGGCGGCGGGCGTCACGAGCGGCTCGACGGTCACGGCCGACGGCATCTCCTACGAGTGGCCGAAGGTGACGGCCGGTCAGCTGGACAACCTGGAGATGGCCGGCCAGACCATCCGGATGCCGGCCGGCACATCGGGTGCGTCGCTGGGCTTGCTCGGCGCGGCGACCAACGCGCCGACCGACGGCAGCGGTGTCTCGGGAACGGTGACCGTCACCTACACCGACGGCACCACCGCCAAGGCGACGGTCGGCTTCTCCGACTGGACGCTCAACGGCGGATCCAGCAAGCCGCTCCCGGCGAACACGACGGCCGTGACGACCGGTTACCGCGACACCGGTGACGGTGGCCGGAACAACGTCAAGACCTACGTCTTCGCCACGAAGGTCCCGCTGGACCCGTCCAAGCAGGTGGCATCGGTCACCCTGCCGGTGACGGGCTCCACGGGCACCGACCACCTGTTCGCCTACGGCTTCGGACAGTAGGGACGCCGGTAACCGCGACTGATCCGACAGACCTCATGAGCGGAGCGGTGACCCGGGTTCGGGTCACCGCTCCCCGCCGTGAGAGGCGGCTGTTGTCAGGTGTGGCCCTCCGCGGCGACCGCGGCAGCGACGGCGTGCGCCCGCTCCGGGGCGAGGTAGGAGCCACCCGGGGAGAGGGGCCGCAGTTCGGGGTCGAGGCGGTAGACGAGCGGTTCCGCGGTGGGGATGTTGAGCGCCCGGACGGCCGGTTCGCCGAGCCGGTCCAGGAGGGTGACGAGGGCGCGCAGGGAGTTGCCGTGAGCGGCGACCAGGAGCGTGGCACCCCGCGCGAGCCCGGGCGCCAGTACGTCGCTCCAGTACGGCTTCACCCGGGCGAGGAGGTCGGCGAAGCTCTCCACGGGCGGGATGGCCTCGCCCGGCAGCGCGGCATACCGCGGGTCCGCACGCAGCAGGGCCAGCCGGTCCTCGGACAGCGGCGGCGGAACGGCGTGCAGGGAGCGGCGCCAGCGCTCGTAGAGATCGGCGCCGGCGTCTTGCCGCATCCGTCGTTTGCTCCGCCCCGTCAGGGCGCCGTACTGACGTTCGTTGAGCCGCCAGGTGCGCCGCACCGGTATCCAGGAGCGGTCGAGGCGGTCGGCGACGATCTGCGCGGTGCGGATGGAGCGGTGCAGGAGCGAGGTGTGCACCACGTCCGGCAGGAGCCCGGCGTCGGCGATCAACCGGGCCGCGTCGGCGGCCTGTTCCTCGCCGTGCGGACTGAGCCGGTAGTCCGCCCAGCCGCCGAAGACACCGGCGGCGTTGGCCTCGCCCTGGCCGTGCCTGAGCAGGATCAGGGTGCCGCCGGACGGCGGGCCGGCGGGGTGGTTCACGCGCCCTCGGCCGGTGGCCGCGCGGCGCGTTCGCGGGAGGCGGCGATCTCCGCGTAGGTTTCCTCGCGGCCCTCCCAGTGGGAGCCCTCGACGTCCTTGCCGGGTTCGAGGTCCTTGTAGACCTCGAAGAAGTGGGTGATCTCAAGCCGGTCGAACTCGGGGATGTCGGTGATGTCCTGCACGTCGGCGTAGCGGGGGTCGTGGGCCGGGACGCACAACACCTTCTCGTCCGGGCCGTGTTCGTCCTTCATCACGAACATGCCCACGGCCCGGCACTCGATGGTGCAGCCCGGGAAGGTGGGGTCGCCGGTCAGGACGAGGGCGTCGAGCGGGTCGCCGTCGCCGCCGAGGGTGCCGTCGATGTAGCCGTAGTCCGCCGGGTACTGCGTGGAGGTGAACAGCATGCGGTCCAGGCGGATGCGGTGCAGGGTGTGGTCCATCTCGTACTTGTTGCGAGAACCCTGCGGGATCTCCACGGTCACATCGAACTCCACGTCGGTCTCCTTGCTCTGTCGGTGTGATGCACGGGCCGGGGCGGCTGTCGGTCACCCTCCTCTCCGACTACCCGGATATCCACTCCTGGCCGGCACGCGCGGGCCGGCATCTCGGCCAATTGGACGTCGTCCGGCCGCCGACGGACAGGGGCCGGACGGGGCAGATCGACCGACGGTCAGGGACGGGCCGGTCCGCGGCCTCCGTCCGGGCGCGGGGAGCCCTGGAAGACCTGGGCGGTGTGCCAGGCGCGATGGCCGTCCGCGACCGCGGGCGTACCAGGCTGCGGGCCGACGAGCGGGCGGCCCGCGAGAGCCGTGACCTGGGTGTGGGCGGCGGGACTGTGGCCGACGAAGCGCTGTGAGACGAGGATGCGGTGGCCGTCGCCCATGCCGAGTACGCCCTTGTCGAAGAGCTTGTGGTGCAGCGAGCACAGGCACAGCCCGTTGTCCACGTCGTCCGGGCCGTCGAACGCCCACCAGCGCACGTGCGCGGCCTCCAGCCCGACGGGCACGGCACCGATCCGGCCGTCGTATCCGCAGAACGCGCACCGGTACTCGTACGCGGTCAGCACCAGCTCGCGCAGGCGCCGGTCCCGCTGCCTGGGCACGCTCGACATCCGCTCCGTCTCCGCCAACTCCGGTTCCAGGCCCACCGCTTCGCACAGATCGTCGTGCAGGGAGGGAGGAAAGTGCTGGTCGAGCAGCAGCCGCGCCATCCTGCCCAGCAAGGACGGGTCGCGCCGCAGTTCCGCTCTGAGGTCCGGCGCCAGCCGCCCGGCGGCACCGGTCTCCCGGAGGTCCCGCACCCCGCTTCCGGGACTGCCGGGCCCGCGGTCGGTCCGCACCTCCCACACGCCGTCGCTGACCAGGTGGTGGAACGGGTAGGCGGGCGAGGTCCTGCGGGGAGGGCCGAACTCGGTCAGCAGCCGCTGCAGGTCCTCCTCCACCGCGGTGTAGCGCAGTGCGCCGTCGGCGTCGTGCTGGAACCGTCCGAGGGCGTACAGCAGAAGCAGGGGCTTGTGCGGAGCGCGGGTGCCGCTCCTGGTCCACTGCCTCAGCTTGGCGGTGCGCTCGAGCCAGTCCATGGCGGATGATCGTAGTGGGCTTCGCCCGTATGCCGTGTCGACGAGCCCGGGCCTGTGGGTGGCAGTGTGGTGTTCACTGGCCGAGCTGTGAGGGAGGCTGTCCGAATGGCCGTTGTCGTCTGGGTCGTCGAGGGCACCTGGCCCGCGTGTGTGGACGCCGCGCGTCGGCACGTCGCGGCGGACGCCGAGGTCGTGCTGCTGCACGTCACCCCGTCCGACCTGCCGGAAGTGGCGCACGGCGCCTTCGCCGGGCTGCTCGGTCGCGGCCACCGCGAACGGGATCCGGGCACCCGCGTCGAACACCTCGCCGCCGCCTCCGCCGAGCAGCTCCTGCGGGCCGCCGCCGATCGTCTCGACCGGCCCTGCACCCGCACCGAACGGACCGGCCGCGTCGAACGAGAGGTCGTCGCCGCGGCCGAGGACGCCGACCTGCTCGTGCTGGCCCGCGACGGCGACCGCAGCCACCTCGGACCGCACAGCCTCGGCCCGGCCAGCCGCTTCGTCGTCGACCACGCCCCGTGCCCCGTACTCCTGGTCTGGCCCGAATCCGCACCCGACCTGGCCACCATCCCGCCCCCACCCCCGCATCCCCCACACCACCGCTAGGGCCTGTCGTTCGGATCAGCTCGGCGTCGCGGGCCCTGGCACGCACTCCCCCAGAGGGGGCGCCCCCAGCCGCGTTGTCGTCACTCGCCGACGCTCCGCGTCGACTCCCTCCTCCGCCTTGCAGCTGCACGCCCCAGACCCCGCTCGGCTCGGCCGCAACGCACCGTCCCCTGCAGCCGACCTGATCCAAACGACAGACCCTGACCCCCGGACATCGCGGGTCATGTCCGCCCTCCACGGGCATCCGCCGATGACAACGTTGTACAGCCTCTTATCGGCACCCCTGCCCAGGACGTACTCTCACGCCACTCGTGTAGTTCCAACGACCCAGGAACGAGGCAGCGTTGCAGGGAAGGGGAGTTGACATGACGGCCGTATCGAAGAGGCGGCGGCTCAGATCCGTACGGCGGCGGCTCGGCGCGGTCACGGCCGCTGCGGTCGCCGCCGCGACGGCGTTGACGGGTGCGGGCCCGGCGTCGGCAGCAGGATCGCAGGCCGCTCGCATACCCACGGTCACCTCGGGGGACGCGCGGTTCGAGATCCTCTCGCCGACGTTGATCCGCACCGAGTACGCCGGGGACGGCAAGTTCACCGATGCCCAGACGTTCAACGCGATCGGCCGCGACGGCTTCACCCCGGCCGCCTACACGGCCACGACGTCCGGCGGCTGGCTGACCATCAGGACCAGTGCGCTGGCCTTGCGTTACCAGGTCGGTTCGGGCCCCTTCAACGCCCGCAACCTGTCGCTGCGCCTGGCGGCGGGCGGCGCGCCGGTGACCGCCGCCCCCTGGCAGCGGCTGACCTGCGAAGTCGGTGCGCTGTGCGAGGCGGAGAACCTTCAACTGAACGGTCTGTCCGTGGCCTCGGACCATGCCGGCCACACCGGCACCGGCTTCGCAGCGGGATTCGAGGGCACCGGCAGCTCCGCCTCTGCTGACATCGATGTCAAGACCTCCGGCGCCTACGAGTTCGCCCTGCGGTACGCCAACTCCCGTGGCGCGGACGGCCAGACCCGCACCCGCACACTCACCCTCACGGTGGACGGCGGCGCCCCGCAGACGGTGTCCCTGCCGACCACGGCCGACTGGGACACCTGGAAGTCGGCCACAGCGAGCCTCGACCTCACGGCGGGCCACCACACGATCGCGCTCACCCGTACCGTCTCCGACAGCGGTGACGTCAACGTCGACAGCGTCGCCCTGGTCCGCCCCAGTGCCCCCTACCCGCCCGTCTCCAGCACCGCGATCACCGACTGCCCCGTGGACACGAGCTGCGAGGCGGAAGCCGGACGGATCGGCGGCACCGCCGTCACCGCCATCGACCACACGGGATACGCGGGCAACGGGTTCGTCGCGGAGCTCAACAAGGGATCGAGCCTGACGACCCACTTGGCAGGCGTCCCGGCCGACGGCACGTACACCCTGCGCGTGCGCTACGCCAACGGCACCGGAAGCGACGGCCTTCACCAGACCCGTACCGCCTCCGTCTCCTCCGGCGGGGCCACCGCAACCCTGTCCCTGCCCGCGACCGCCGGCTGGGACGACTGGCAGACCACCTCCGTGCCCGTCACCCTGAAGGCCGGCGAGGACGACCTCACCCTGAACTGCCCCGAAACCGCGAGCTGTCACGTCAACCTCGACACCGTCTCCGTGACCGCACCGCAGCAACCCGCGCCCGCGCCCCACATCGCGCTCGGCGGCTACCGTCGCGGGCTGGACGGCGTGAACGGCGACGACCGCGCCCCGGTCACCACCCCCGGACTGCTGCACCGGGACGGCTGGTACCTCCTGGACGACACCCCCTCGGCGCTCTACGACACCGCGTCGAAGAAGGCCACACCCAGGCCCTCGCACGGCGGTGCCCCCTACCTGGACGGTTACGTCTTCGGCTACGGGCACGACTACAAGCAGGCACTCACCGACCTCGCCACCCTGACCGGACCGCCGCAGCTGCTCCCGCAGTGGGCGTACGGCGTGTGGTACTCGGAGTACATCGACCGCACCGCGGCGGACTACCAGAACAAGATCCTCCCGGCCTTCCGCTCCGAACACGTGCCGCTGGACGTCCTGGTGACCGACACCGACTTCAAGGCCGTGAACAACTGGAGCGGTTGGGAGATGGATCCGGGCCGCTTCCCCGACCCGAAGGGCTTCTTCGACTGGTCCGCCGGGCAGGGCCTGCACAACACCCTCAACGTGCATCCGAGCATCCTGGCGTCCGACCCCCAGTTCGCCCAGGCGCAGGCCACGGCCAAGGGCAAGCTGACCAAGGGCGGTTGCGCCGGGGCCGCCTCGGTCGAGGACAACTGCTACACCTTCGACTTCGGCGACCCCGACCAGCTCAAGGCATACCTGGACCTGCACCGGACCATGGACGACCAGGGCAACGGCTTCTGGTGGCTGGACTGGTGCTGTGATGCCTCGCAGTCCTCGCTGCAAGGCGTCACACCGGATGCCTGGATCAACCAGCAGTACGCCGACCTCACCGGCGAGACCCTCGGTCGCGGGTTCGTCCTCTCCCGCGCCTACGGTTCGCTGCAGGCCGGCGGGTACAGCGGCCAGCAGGCGCTGCCGACCGGGCCGTGGGCGGACAAGCGCAGTACCGTCCACTTCACCGGCGACACCGCCTCCACCTGGGGCACGCTGAGATTCGAGGTCGGCTACACGCCGGGGGAGTCCGCGGCGACCGGAATGGCGGCCATCACGCACGACATCGGCGGGCACAACGACACCACGGGGCTGACCGGTTCGGAGACCTACACCGACGGCGGGCAGACCCGTACCACGCGCAAACTCCCCGACGACCTGTACGCGCGTTGGGTGCAGTTCGGCACCTTCCAGCCGATCGACCGGCTGCACAGCAACCACAGCGACCGGCTGCCCTGGCAGTACGGCACCCAGGCGCGGAACTCGGCCGACAAGTTCCTCAACCTCCGCGAGAACCTGGTGCCTTACACGTACGGCCTGGCCCAGGAGGCCAACCGGACCGGCGTGCCGATCGTCCGCCCCACCTACCTGGAGTATCCGGACGAGGCGCGGGCCTACGAGACGGCCGGCAGCGAGTACTTCTACGGCTCCGACGTCCTGGTCGCCCCGGTGACGAAACCGGGCACGACCGCGACCACCACCGTCTGGTTCCCGCCCGGCCAGTGGACCGACTACTTCACCGGCAAGACCTACCAGGGCGGCACCACCCAGGATGTCACCACCGGCCTGGACACCATGCCGGTGTTCCTCAAGGCCGGCGCCGTCCTGCCGACCCGCACCCATGACGTCACCGACAACGACCGCAACCCGCTCACCGACGTCACTCTGACCGTCGCCTCCGGGGCGTCCGGCTCGTACCGCCTGTACGAGGACGACGGAACCACCGCGCGGAAGGGACACGCAGCCACGACGACCGTCCGCTACGGCCACAAGGGCCGGAACCACACCTTGACGATCTCCCCGGCGACGGGCGTCTTCCACGGCCAGGCGCAGAGCCGCCGGTGGACGGTGTCCCTGCTGGGAACGGCCCACGCACCCACCAAGGTCACCGCGTCCGGCGTCCGGCTGACCCCGCGCGACTACCACTGGAACAGCTCGACCGGCACCCTCACGATCACCCTGCCCAAGCGCTCCGTCCACAGCCCCGTCACGGTCACGGTCCGGTAGCCGACCCGGCGGTGACGACGAGATCGTCCCCGCCCCGGACCGAATGCGGCACCGGCGGGCCCGGCTCGGGCATCCCGTCGGTGCCGCGGGCGGCTCACAGGAGCCGGGCGAGCGCGGCCTCGGAGGCGCTTCCGGGGGCCGCCTGATAGGCGATGATGACCTGCTGTTCGGCACCACCGACGGTGAGGGCCTGGCGCCTTAGAGAGAGCTCACCGACGACCGGGTGGACGAAGCGCTTGAGTTCGTCGCGGGAGGGACGCGCGTCGTGCCGGGCCCACAGACGGCGGAAGTCGTCGCTCGCCTCCAGTTCGGCGACGAGTGACCGGGTCGCGGTGTCGTGCGGGTCGGCCTCGGCGCGCAGGGCCGCGGCGGTCTGCGCGGCGATCTCCGGCCAGTCCGGGAGGAGCCGGCGGATCCGCGGATCGAAGAACATGTCGAGGGCCAGGTTGTGCCCGGGCTCGTACAGGGGGGCCAGGGCGCGGGCCAGTTTGTTCGCGGCGAGTACGTCGAAGCGCCGGTTGCGCACGTAGGCGGGCGCGCCGCTCCACGCGTCCAGCAACCGGTGCACGTCCGCGGTCACTTCGGTCTCGCGGGGCCGTACCGGGCGCGGTTCGGCGAGCGCGAACAGGTGCGCGGTGGTGTCGGCGTCCAGTTCCAGTGCCCGCGCGAGCGCCCCCAGTACCTGGGGCGACGGGTGCCGGTCGACGCCCTGCTCCAGCCGCGTCAGGTACGGCTCACTGATTCCGGCCAGCCGTGCCAGCTCCTCCCGGCGCAGTCCCGGGACACGGCGGCGGCCGGTGGCGGGCAGGTCGGCGCGGGAGTTCGGGACCCGTCCCCGCCGGGCCTTGAGGAACTCACCCAGGACGTTGTCGCTCGCCATGGTCCCGAAGGGTAACCCTCCGGGGGTGCTGGCTGCCTTCCGGCGGGCCTCGCAGGGTGGAGGCATGACGAAGAAGACATGGTTCATCACCGGCGCGTCCCGCGGCCTCGGCCACATCTGGGCGCGGGCGGCCCTCGCCCGCGGTGACCGGGTCGCCGCCACGGCGCGCCGCCCCGAGTCCCTGCGGCCCCTCGTCGACGCCCACGGCGACGACGTCCTCCCCCTGACCCTCGACGTGACCGACCGTGATGCCGCCACGGCCGCCGTGCATCAGGCCGTCGATGCCTTCGGCCACCTCGACGTGGTCGTCAACAACGCCGGCTACGGCCTGTTCGGCATGGTCGAGGAGACCACCGAGGAGCAGGCCCGCGCCCAGCTCGACACCAACCTGTTCGGCCCGCTCTGGGTGACCCAGGCCGCCCTGCCCTTCCTGCGCGCCCGGCGAGGCGGTCACATCGTGCAGGTGTCCAGCCTCGGCGGGCTGGCCGCCTTCCCCGGCCTGGGGCTGTACAACGCCTCCAAGTGGGCGCTGGAAGGGATGAGTGAAGCGCTCGCCCAGGAGGTCGGCCCGCTCGGCATCCGCGTCACCATCGTCGAACCCGGCCCCTACGGCACCGACTGGTCCGGAGCCTCCGCGGTGCACGCCCGGCCCATCGCCGCCTACGAACCCGTCCGCGAGGCACGCCGGTCCGGCGCCACGGCCCGGGCGCCGCAGGATCCGCAGGCCACCGCCGATGTCATCCTCGAACTGGTCGACACCGACGAGCCGCCGCTGCGCCTGTTCCTCGGCACCTACCCGTATCCGGTCGTCGAGGCCGCCTACCGGCAGCGGCTGGAGACCTGGAACGCGTGGCGACCCCTGGCGGCCAAGGCCTGACGGGTGGGGTGTCCTTCGGCGGACGCCCCGTCGGCGCCGGTCGGCAGACGGTCCGGCCCGTACGACGTCAGGGACGGGTGCCCGTCGGTCCTGACGGCGGCCGCGTGGGAACACCGGCCGTCACCGGGTCGTATCGGATGCGGTCCGAGGGGAGTCCCAGTTCGGCCAGGCGTCGCACGGCGGCGCCGACCAGTCCCGGCGGGCCGCTGACGTACGCCATGTGGCCGCTGAAGTCGCCGTACCCGGCCAGCGCCTCGGTGACCGGGGCTCGGTGGGATCCGCCCGGCCCCTCGTCGATGACGGGCACTACCCGCAGCCAGGCGCAGTGGCTCTCCAGTCGCGCCAGGGCCGACGCGTCGTACAGATCGTCGGCGGTGCGGGCGCCGAGGAACAGGTGGGCGCGCCGGCCCGGCGGGCGCCGCGCGACCAGGTCCTCCAACAGGGCCCTGGCGGTGGCCCATCCGGTGCCGCCGGCCACGATGAGCACATCGCGCGCGAGGTCGTCGTCCAGCGTGGTCGTTCCCTTCGCAGGCCCCAGGCGCAGGGTGTCGCCGACGCCGGTGCGGGTCACCAGGGCGTCGCTCACCCCGTCGGGTCCGGTGCGCCGGATGTGGAACTCCAGTTCACCGTCCGCGCCCGGTGCGCCGGCCGGAGAGTAGGGGCGCCAGGTGTGCGGAAGGAGCGGCGTCTGCAGGGTCGCGAACTGACCGGGGCGGTACGGGTACGGCTCCGCGGTCCGCACGCGCAGGACGGCGAGGTCGGGACGGCGGCGCTGATGGTCGACGACCGTGCCGTTCCAGTACGTCGGCTCGGCCAGCGCCTCGTTCGCGCCGTCCACCATGGCCGCGGCGGCGAACCGCACCATGCGCAGCCATGCCCCCTCGACGTCCGCTCCCAGTCGGCCGTCCGACCGGTGCAGCGCCTCGACGAGGGCCTCCTCGAACAGCCCGTAGTGCACCGGCAGCACTCCGAGTTTGCGGTGGTCGCGGCCGAGCCGGGTGCAGAAGGCGGCCACGTCCTCGGGTCGGTGCAGATTCTCGATCAGATACCAGAACGCCCGCTCCAGGTGGACCCGTTGGAACTCCATCGAGTCCGGGAACAGCTTCCGCAGGTAGGGGTGGCGTTCGAACATGGCCTGGTAGAGGTGGTCGATGAGGTGGCCGAACGGGGTGACCTGCGCCAGGTTCC
Source organism: Streptomyces sp. SLBN-31 (assembly GCF_006715395.1). Lineage (NCBI taxonomy): Bacteria > Bacillati > Actinomycetota > Actinomycetes > Kitasatosporales > Streptomycetaceae > Streptomyces > Streptomyces sp. SLBN-31. The sequence goes on along the minus strand of NZ_VFNC01000002.1, from coordinate 467,950 downwards.
GCATGATCACCTCCTGGTCCGCGGCCCCGTCGTAGGCGTCGTTGCCGGGGGAGTCGGCGAAGAACGCGGGACCTGGGGGTGTGGCCTTTCCCGGGTGTCGCGCGGGGGCCAGCAGGCGATCGCGCAGGCGCATGGCCTCCCGGCGGGCGAGCAGGGCGTGGTAGTTGTCGTTCACCCGCAGGCCCCCCTCGTACAGGCGCCGCACGACCTGCCGTCGGCGCAGCCGCCGACCCCGGGCGCAGGCGCCGCCGATCGCGCCCTGCGAGCGTAGTACCAGGCCATGTTCGACGTCAGGCCGGCGAGCAGCAGCCAGATCACGCCCAGCCAGGATCCCCGGGCGAAGGACATCACCGCGGCGCCCGAGGCCAGGACGCAGACGATGGGAGCGAGAACGGCTGGGCGGACCATCGGCATTGCTTCCTGTCGTTCCTGTCGGTTTCCGCGAAGCGCGTGCGCCGCCGCCGGACCGTCGGGACCGGCCTCACCGTCGCGGTGAGGCCGGAGCGCACGTGCGCATCACATCACCGAAGATCGCCCCTGGGGCACAGCCGATGGACCCCACGATGCGGACGAAGGACCCCTTTCGGTGGCGGCCCTTCGCCTCTGTCCCAGACACACGCTTTGTGCTTACGAGGTCGCTTCCTCGGCTTCCTTCGCATCCTTGGATTCCGCGGGTGCGTGGAAGCAGGCGATGACCGACTTGCCGTGACGGCAGGACCTGGCCTCCCATTCGTCGGCCAGGGCGTCCACGAGGAACATGCCCCGTCCGCCGACGCGCTCGGTGCTGGCGTCGCGGGGGACCGGCGGCTCGCTGGACGCGTCGTGAACGCTGATGTGCAGACACTGCTCGTCCCAGGTCATCACCAACTGGGCGTTGCTGTGGGCGTGGACGTGCGCGTTGGTGACCAGCTCGGAGACGGTGAGCAGTACGGCGTCCACCGTCTGGGGCGCGGTGGTGGTCCACCCGAGCGCCTTCAGATGGTCGCGGGCCCAGTCCCGGGCCGCCCTGACTTCACTGTGCATCGGCAGCGAGCGGGCCCAGCCGACCGCTCGCAGCGATGAACCCTCCTGTGTTGCCTTCCGTGGTTTCCCGATGTGTGCTTCAGGCATGTCCCGTCCTGGGTGAGTGCGCGGCATCCCGGTGGCGTTCCGTGGCATCGCACGAGCGGGCCGCGTACAGCCCGCTCGTGTGATGTGGGGTGACAGCCGGGGCTGTGCAGTGGTGGGCGCTCGGCGGTCAACGGTGGCCACGGAGCTTGCCCAGCAGGCGCTGGGCCTGGGCCCGCCGCCGCGGATCGGCCGCGGCCCGCCGCGCCTGCTCGGCAGCGCGCCGACCCTGGGGGCCCCTGGCGAACTGCTTGATGCGCTCCATCATGCCTGGCATGACGCTCCTTCCCTGCGGGGGTTTTGTCCTTCGCTGTCGCTTCGGTTACCCCCGACGGCTCGGCTCAGCCCTGTCTTCCCTGGAGCGGGGTGACCGCCGACCCGTTGTCAGTGCGCGGTGGCACGATCTCCGTCACGACGGTGATCGATGAGATTTCGGTGTGGGAGTTGGCGCGAGAACACGGCGTAACGGAGCCGATGGCAGGGGAGTTGACGCGACGGCTGCGCCCGTGTGTGGGCCGGTACGACCTGCCGGAGTACGACCAGCAGTGCTGATCGGGGGCTTACGGACCGGCTCTTCCGAATCCGTCGCCGTACCCTTGCGCCATGCGCATGCGCCCCACCCTGACCTGGACCCCCACCGAGGATCCGCCGCCGAGCACGACGGATCTGCGGCCGGTCGCCGACGCGCTCGAGGCCGGCGGTGTGCTCGTGCTCAGTGGTGCGGGCATCTCCACGGAGTCGGGCATCCCCGACTACCGCGGTGAGGGCGGGAGCCTGAGCCGGCACACGCCGATGCTCTACCAGGACTTCACGGGCAGCGCCCAGGCCCGGCGCCGGTACTGGGCGCGCAGTCACCTCGGCTGGCGGGCCTTCGGGCGTGCCCGTCCCAACGCGGGGCACCGGGCGGTGGCCGCGTTCGGGCGGCACGGGCTGCTCTCGGGCACGATCACCCAGAACGTGGACGGGTTGCACCAGGCCGCCGGCAGTGAAGGTGTCGTGGAGCTCCACGGAAGTCTCGACCGGGTGGTGTGCCTGGGGTGCGGTGCCTCCAGCCCGCGCCGCGAACTGGCCCGGCGGCTGGGGGAGGCCAATCCGGACTTCGCGCCGGTGGCCGCGGGGATCAACCCGGACGGGGACGCCGATCTCGGCGACGACCAGGTCGGAGACTTCCGGGTGGTCCCCTGTGCGGACTGCGGCGGCATCCTCAAGCCCGACGTGGTGTTCTTCGGCGAGGCCGTGTCGCCCCGGCGGGTCGAGCACTGCCGTGAGCTGGTCCGCGCCGCCGAATCGGTGATCGTCCTGGGCTCCTCGCTCACGGTGATGTCCGGGCTGCGGTTCGTCCGTCAGGCCGCGCAGTCCGGGAAGCGGGTGCTGATCATCAACCGCGACGCGACCCGCGGCGACCGGCACGCCGTCACCCGAGTCGACCTTCCGCTGGGAGCGGCACTCACCACGTTGGCCGACCGGTTGGGCATCTCCCTCGAGGACGAAACGACACCTGTGGCCTGAGCCGGTGCGGTGTCTGGCATTACGCGCCCAGTGCCGCCGGCCACGGATGTCCGGGATGCATGCGCGACAGCCATTCCCCGAGCATGTCCCGACGCGTCCGGCTCAGCAGTGGCAGGACACCGTCGAAGTCGGCGTGGTCCTTGGGCCGCGGCTCCTTCGCCTTGAACAGCAGCACCAGTTCCGGCACCAGGTAGGGGATGCCGTCCGCCGTCCGCTCGATGACGACGTCGTACGGCAGCCGCAGGCTCTCGTCCCGGCGACAGATCCACGTTGCGCCCTCGTGCGGCTCACGGAAGACGTCGAGGAGGAACTGACCGCTCGCCGGATCCCGCAGCCATGTCTGGTGGGTGGCCGCGAGCGTCTCGGCTCCGGCCGCTGCCCAGATCCGCCCCCGGCCCACCGCATCGAACGCGTACTCGGGGAAGCGGGCGCGGACCTCGGCGAACCCTGCCGCCGGCACCGCGATCTCCAGATCGCCGTGCGGCCGCGACTGCTTCCCTCGGAACAGGTCCAGCGCCCACCCCGCCGCGATGCACCAGGGCGCGCCCACCCCGGCCGGCCGCTCCGCGATCTGTTCCGGCCTCCAGGCGTCGGCCCACCGGGCATCCAGTTCGCCTGCATCGACGACGACGACGCCGCCAGGCAGCGAGGGTTCGGTCATCGGGACAACGTACTGCCGGGACCCCCAAGTGCGATGGCGAGGCCGATCCAGCCGTAGCGGAGGTGGTGCGCTTCGGGGTCCGTTTGAGGGGAGCGGAATCCCGGCATAAGCCACAAAAAGCACGAAATTCGACGTAGTGGCGACCGGTACGGAGGCAAGCGGTGGACCTGGAGAGTGTCGCGGACGAGTTGTACGGGCTGCGGCCGCAGGACTTCACCGCCGCGCGGGACGCCCGTGCGGCCGAGGCCCGCCGCGCCGGCGACCGCGCGCTCGCCGGAAAGATCGGCAAACTGCGTCGGCCCAGCCTGGCGGCCTGGGCGAGCAATCTCCTCGTCCGTGAGCGGTCCGAGGAGATCGAACCGCTGCTGCGCATCGGCGAAGGTCTGCGGCAGGCTCACCACGACCTGGACGGCGCGCAGCTGCGCGAGCTGAGCAGGCAGCAGCACCTTGTCATCAACGCCTTGGCACGCCAGGCCCGCCAACTGACGGCCCAGGCCGGACACCCGGTCGGCGAGGACGTCCAGCGGGAGGTCGAAGGCATCCTCCACGCCGTACTCGCCGACCCCGAGGTCGCGCGGGAGTGGGCCGCCGGACACCTGGTCAAGGCATTCGACCAGACCGTCGGCTTCCCGGCGGCAGCCGACGGCGCCCGTCCACGCCCCGCCCAGGCTGCACGCCCCACCAAGGCTGCACGCGCACGCAAGGAGACCCCGCCCGCCCCAAGCCGTCAGCAGAAGGCCGATGAAGAGCGGCGCCGGCGGCTCGAACAGGCTCGGCGGGACGCGGACGAGGCCGGGCGCGTCCTCGACGCTCGGCGCGAGGAGGCCGCTGCCGCCGACCGGCAGGCCGCAGACGCGCAGACCGCGGTGCAGACCGTCGAACAGCGCATCGGCGAGCTCACCGAGGAACTCGCGAGCCTCGAAGAGCGGCGGCGTCAGGCCGAGAGGACCGCCCGAGAGGCACGCGAGCAGGCCCTCGACGCCGACCGGCTTCTGCGCGAGGCGCGGCGTCGGGCCGAAACCACCGCGGCCCAGGTCACCCGCCTGGGCACCCGAGCAGGCGGGCGGCGCGCGACGAGCGGGAAGTGAGACGCCGGTACTTCGCCACGTCAGCCGAGATCTGCTCCGGCTGCGATCTCGCCCGAACCCCGCTCGATCAGCCGGGTCGGCACGGTCACGGTGCTGGTGGGTGACTCGTCGCCGTCGAGTCGGCGGAAGAGCATCTCGGCGGCCGTCCGGCCCAGTTTCTCGATGTCCTGCGCGATGACCGAGATCCCCGGACTGAGGATGTCGGCCAGGGGGAAGTCGTCGAAGCCCACGTGGGCGACGGTTTCCTGCAGGCCCAGGGCGCGCAGTGCCCGGACGGCGCCGATGGTGACGAAGTTCTGGCTGGTGAACAGTGCCGTGGGCGGGTCGGGCAGCGCCAGTAGCTCCTTGACGGCGGTGATGGCGGCGCTCTCGCTGGAGCCGACGTGCCGCACGATCCCGGCGTCGTAGTCGATGTGCGCCAGTTCCAGCGCGTGCCGGTAGCCGTCGAAGCGCTGGGCGGCGGTGGAGATGGTCACCTGGTCGCCGAGGTAGGCGATGCGGCGGTGGCCGGACTTCAGCAGGTGCTCGATCGCGGTGACGGCGCCCTGCCGGTTGTCGGAGACGACGGCGTCCGCGTCGAGCAGGCTGGGCTCGCGGTCGACGAAGACCACGCAGGTGCCCGAACGCTGCTCGCTGATCAGGTAACTGTGGTCGCGGCCGGCCGGGACGATCACGAGGCCGTCGACCCGGCGGTCGATGAGTGCCTGGGCCAGCTCCCGTTCCCGGGCCGGATCCTCGTCCAGGCTGCCCACCAGCACCAGGCTTCCGCGCTCGCGGGCCACGTTCTCGACGGTGCGGGTCAGCGCGGCCGAGAAGGGGTTGGCGGCGTCCTCGACGAGCATGCCGACCGTGGCCGTACGGCCGTCCCCGCGGCGCAGGCTGCTGGCGGTGAGGTTGGGCCGGTAGCCCAGTTTGTCGGCCGCTTCGCGCACCCGGGCGGCGATGGCCGGATCGACGGTGGGGACCCCGTTGACCACGCGCGAGACCGTCTTGATGGCCACGCCGGCCAGAGCCGCCACCTCACGCATGGTGGGGCGGCTGCGGGGGGCCCGTGGCGGCGGCTCGCCCTGAGTCATCGTTGTCTCCAACCGGTTGCGCGTTACCCACTCGTTGCGGACGCATGTCTACCAGTGCCTTGACGGACTCGTCCATACGGGCCCAGTATCCCGGTCAGTCAACGTTGTCTCAGCGTGGACCACGGGACGGCTCCGAAAGGGATCAAGCCATGAACATCTCCTCCAGCCAGGCGGCGAGCCGCCGCAGTCGGCGCACCCGGGCGGCAGCGATCGGGGTCACCGTGTGCCTCGGTGCCACCCTCGCGGCCTGCGGTTCCTCCGACTCCGGCTCCTCTTCGTCCGGTTCGGGCGGCGGCGGGAAGGTGGGTGTCTCGCTGATTCTGAAGACGCTCACCAACCCGTACTTCGTGAGCATGGAGAAGGACGCCAAGGCCCAGGCCGCCAAGGACAACGTGAGCCTCACGGTCGCGGCCGGCAACTCCGACGGCGACACCCAGACGCAGATCACGGCGATCGACAACGCCGTCTCGCGCGGCGACAAGGGCATCCTGATCACCACCAACGGCGACGCCGTCAACGCCGCCCTGAAGCGCGCCAAGCAGGCCGGTCTGTTCGTGATAGCCCTGGACACCGCGCCCAACCCGCCGAGCGTCGCGGACATCACCTACGCCACGGACAACGAGCAGGCCGGCAAGCTCGACGGCCAGTACGCGGCGGCGGCCCTGAACGGCAAGCCAGCGGTCATCGCGATGCTCGACCTGTTCAACAACCAGGTCGTCTCCGTGGACATCCAGCGCGACCACGGCTTCCTGGAGGGCATGGGCATCGACCCGGGCAGCAAGACGGAGAACGGCAAGGAAGCCAAGTCCGGCAAGTACACCGGCGGCAAGGGCGGCACGTACAAGATCGCCTGCCACCAGCCCACCCAGGGCGCCATCGACGGCGGACGCACCGCCATGGAGAACTGCCTCTCCTCCAACCCGGACATCAACGTCGTCTACGCGATCAACGAGCCCGCGGGCGAAGGCGCGTACAACGCCCTGAAGGCGGGGGGCAAGGAGAAGAACGTCGCGATCTACGCGATCGACGGCAGCTGCTCCGGCCTGAAGAACGTCACCAGCGGCAAGTTCGCCGCCGACGCCGTGCAGTACCCGGGCAAGATGGCCGCCCTCGGCGTCACTTCCATCGCGAAGCTGGCCCGCGGCGGCAGCAAGCCCAGCGTCACCAACGGCAAGACGTTCTACGACACCGGCACCGCGCTGGCCGCCGCCAAGTCCGTCGGCGGTCTGAAGGTCCAGTCCCCGTCGCAGGCCGCGTCCGCCTGCTGGGGCAACTGACCCCGTCCGTGCCGGGCGCGCCGCCGGTCCCCGACCCCGGCGGCGCGCCCGCGCCACACGTGCCCATGAGTTCGTACGAAGGCCCGCACGCGGAAAGATTCCGGAAGGACCCCCTGTGACCACCCACGTGGACAGTCAAGCCACACCGGCACCGGCGGAGGAGTTCCTCAACCGGCCCGCCACCCCGGCCCAGCGCATCCACTCCGTGCTGCACCGGCAGCCCGCTCTCAGCCCGGCGATCGTCCTGGTGCTCGCCGCGATCGTCTTCTCCCTGGTCAACGAGCGCTTCTACGCGCTGCAGAACCTGTCGCTGGTCGCCCAGCAGGTGGCCGTCATCGGTTCGCTCGCCGTCGGCCAGACCGTCATCATCCTGACCGCCGGCATCGACCTGTCCATCGGCGCCGTCATGGTGCTCGCCTCGCTGCTGATGTCGAAGCTCGTCGCCGACAACCACCTTCCCGGTGTGGTGGCCCTGCTCGCCGGAGCGGCCGTGGCCGTCGCCGCCCAGGCGGTCAACGGACTGCTCGTCACCAAGATCAAGCTGCCGCCGTTCATCGTCACCCTCGGCACCCTGAGCGTCTTCACCGCCATCACGCTCATCTACGCCAAGGGCCAGACCGTCTCCCTGCAGCCGGGCAACATCCTGATGTGGAGCGGCGAGACGATCTCCCTGGGGCAGTTGAACCTGACCTACGGCGTCCTGCTCATGATCGCCCTGTACGTGGTGATCGGCTACGCGCTGCGCTACACCGCCTGGGGCCGGCACCTGTACGCCGTGGGCGACGACCTCGAGGCCGCCCGCCTGGCCGGCATCTCCGTCAACCGGGTCCTGCTGAGCGCCTACGTCGTCGGCGGTTTCGCCATCGCCGTCGGTGCCTGGATCCTCGTCGGCCGGGTCGGCGGCGGTGACCCCAACAGCGGCCTCAACGCCAACCTGCAGTCCATCACCGCCGTCGTCATCGGCGGCACCAGCCTGTTCGGCGGGCGCGGAGTGGTGGTCGGCTCGCTGATCGGCGCGCTCATCGTCCAGGTCTTCGTCAACGGCCTCGCGCTGGCCGGCATCGACCCCAACTACCAAGTCCTCGCAGTCGGCGTCCTGGTGATCGCGGCTGTCTCCGTCGACCAGTGGATCCGGAGCGTGAAGTCGTGACGACCACCACCGCCCCCGTGCTCGAGGCCAAGGGCCTGGTCAAGGTCTTCGGCAGGGTCGTCGGCCTCAACGATGTCGACCTCACCCTTTATCCCGGCGAGGTCCTCGCCGTCATCGGCGACAACGGCGCCGGCAAGTCGACCCTGATCAAGTGTCTGTCCGGAGCCCTGGTCCCGGACCGGGGCAGCATCCTCGTCGACGGCAAGGAGGTCGCGTTCAAGCGGCCCCAGGACGCCCGCGAGGCCGGCATCGAGACCGTGTACCAGACCCTGGCGGTCGCCCCGGCCCTGGACATCGCGAGCAACCTGTTCCTGGCCCGCGAGATCCGCCGCAAGGGCGTGCTCGGCTCGGTGTTCCGCATGCTCGACACCGGCGAGATGAAGAAGCAGGCGGCCGACCACATCAAACGGCTGGGCATCAGCACCCTGCAGAACATCAACCAGGCCGTCGAGACCCTGTCCGGAGGGCAGCGCCAGTCCGTCGCGGTCGCCCGCGCGGGCGCTTTCGGCGGCCGGGTCGTCATCCTCGACGAACCCACCGCCGCCCTGGGCGTGCGCGAGACGGGCCAGGTGCTCAAGCTCGTCCGCGACCTGCGCGACCAGGGCCTCGGCGTCATCCTGATCAGCCACAACATGCCCAACGTCTTCGACGTCGCCGACCGCATCCACATCCAGCGCCTCGGCGGCTGCGCCGGGGTCATCACTCCGCAGTCGCACTCCATGGAAGACGCGGTGGCCATCATGACCGGCGCGAAGAAGCTCGTTCCGGAAGCCGGCTGAGGCAGAGGAGCACGACCTCGTGAAGAAGACCCTGTACGCCGAGTTCACCGCCCGCGAGGGGGCGGAGGCCGACGTCGCCCTCCTGCTGCGGGACTACGCCGCGAAAGTGCGCGAGGAGGAGGGCAACCTCGCCTTCGACAGCTACACCCGAGCCGGTGACCCGCGCGCCTTCTGGATCTTCGAGGTGTACCGGGACGAGGACGCCTTCCAGGCGCATCTGAAGGCTCCCTACGGCGCCCCGTTCAACGCCGCCCTCGCCCCGCTGATCGAGGAGGACGCCTCCGTGCTGACGTTCCTCAACCGGCTGGACTGACGCGTCCCGCCTCGACCGCATTCGCCAGGGCCCTTCCGGCGCTCCTCCCCACCCACCGGACAGGGCCCTGGTCCATGTCCCCCGCCGGCGATCGCCCCTGCCTCATCCCGCCGGCATCGTGCGGCCGGCATCCCTACCGAGCCCTGCCGCCAGCAGTGCCGCGCCGAGGTCCGCCACCGTGTGGGGGTCGGAAAGCGAACGGCCGGTGAGTTCCTCGACGCGGCGCAGGCGGTAGCGGACGGTGTTGGGGTGGACGTAGAGCCGCTGTGCCGCGGTCGCGGCCGATCCGCCGGCCGCGAACCAGCTTTCCAGTGTCTCCAGCAGACGCGTGCGTTCGAGGCCGGGGAGGTCCAGTACGGGTTTCAGGACCCTGCTCATCAGGTGAGCCGCCTCGGCGGGAGCCGCGGCGACCAGCATGGCGAGGGGGTTGTCGTCGAAGCGGGCCACCCCGGGTCCGTCGCCCGGCAGGCCGGCGAGAGCCAGCCGGGCGAAGCGCAGGGCCTGCGGTGTCTCGCGCAGCGAGGAGAAGCCGGGGCTGACCCCCACCCGGGCGCCGGCGCGGCGCAGGATGCGCAGGCCGGTCGGCTCCGCGTCCGGTGTGCCGAGGGCGATGACACCGATCTGCTGGTCGGGCAGCAGCCGCCAGGCCGAGGGCAGGTGGGCCTGACGCAGCGAGGTCTCCACACCCGGCAGGGGCTCCTCGCCGGGGGACTCGGCCGCCGCCGCGACGACCGCGTAGGGTCCTCGCTCCGGCAGGCCCAGTTCACGGGCCGCGTCCCACAGCGTGATGCGGTCGCCGATCACGCCGCTGAACAGCGCCTCCACCAGTGCCGAGCGGCGGGCGCCGCGCTGCACGGCCAGTTCGGCGGTGGTCTCCCGGTGCGAGGCCGCCACCGCCTGGGCGTAGAGGCCGAACAGCTGCCAGATCTGCGCCGAGCGGTCCACGAGCTGGGCGTCGGGAACCGCGGAGTGGGCGCGCGCCTCGGAAAGGATCTCCGACCACAGGAACTCGAAGCCGATCCGGTACGCGTGCAGGACGTCCGCCAGCGGCATGCCCTGTTCCGCACGGATCCGGCCGGTCTCCCGGGCGGGCTCGGCATCGGGCGCGCCCGTACGGCGCAGCTGGCTGAGCACCAGATCGGCGTTGTCGGTGCAGGACCGGCACAGCGAGTCGAACGGGATGAGCGACTCGTTCCGGTAGGCGGGGACGTTCGACCGAATGCGGTCCGCAACCCGCTCACCCAGCCCGGGAAGCTGGTCCTGGATCGCCGCGATCACCTCCGAGAGTTCCATCACCGCAGCTTAACGCCCCCTTTTTGTTCCCGGGAACAGATGGAGGCGGGCAATGGTGTCACCGCGTCCATAGCTGGCGACGTGCGCTCTGAGCACCATGGCGTTCGCGTGTACGACGGATCTCGACGGTGAGTTCATGGAGGCGGGCGTGGCCAATTTGTCGGAGTTCCTGGTGGAGACCGCGGCTGCGCGGCCCGACCGTCCGGCGCTGCGGCTGGGGGACCACACCACCTCCTACGCGGAGCTGGACGCCGGTAGCGCCCGCGCGGCCGCGCTGCTGCGGGCCGAGGGCGTGCGCCCCGGCGACCGGATCGCCCTGATGCTGCCGAACGTCCCCGAGTTCGTCGTCCTGTATTACGGCGCCCTGCGCGCCGGGGCGATCGTCGTACCGCTGAATCCGCTGCTGAAGGAGCGGGAGACCGCCTACCACCTCACCGATTCCGGCGCTGTGCTGTTGTTCGAGTGGCACCAGGCGCCCGGCGAGGGCACCCAGGGGGCCGCCGCGGCCGGGGTGCGACGTGTGGCGGTGGAGCCCGCGTCCTTCGCCGCGCTGCTGGCCGAGCACGCGCCGTCCACCGAGGTGGCCCGCACCGCCGACGACGACGTGGCCGTCCTGCTGTACACCTCCGGCACCACCGGCAAGCCCAAGGGCGCCGCGCTCACCCACGGCGGGCTGCGGCACAACACTGAGGTCATGAAGGTGCACGTCACGCGGATGACGCCGGACGACGTGGTGGTGGGCTGTCTGCCGCTGTTCCACATCTTCGGCCAGATCTGCACGATGAGCGTGGCCGTGCGCAGCGGTGCCTCGCTCACCCTCGTCCCGCGCTTCGACCCGCAGACCGTGCTGGATGCCATCGCGGGCGACCGGGCGACCGTCTTCGGGGGCGTGCCGACGATGTACGCGGCCCTGCTGCAGCATCCGACCGACACGGACGTGACCAGCCTGCGGATGTGCGTCTCCGGCGGCGCGTCCCTGCCGGTCGAGGTGCTGCACGGCTTCGAGAAGCGCTTCGGCTGCGCGGTGCTGGAGGGCTTCGGCATGTCCGAGACCAGTCCGGTGGTGACGTTCAACCACCTCGACCGGCCCCGCAAGGCCGGCTCCATCGGCACCCCCATCCAGGATGTCGAGGTCCGGCTGCTGGACGACAAGGGCCGGGACGCGGGCGCGGGGGAGATCGGTGAGCTGGCCGTGCGCGGCCCGAACGTGATGAAGGGCTACTGGAACCGTCCCGAGGAGACCGCGGCCGCCATCCCCGACGGCTGGCTGCGCACCGGTGACCTGGCCCGGCGGGACGAGGACGGCTACTTCTACATCGTCGACCGCAAGAAGGACATGATCATCCGCGGTGGCTACAACGTCTACCCGCGCGAGATCGAGGAGGTGCTGCACGAGCACCCGGCCGTCGCCCTCGCCGCCGTGGTGGGCGTACCGCACCAGCAGCTCGGCGAGGAGGTCGCGGCCGCCGTGGTCCTGCGCCCGAACGCCCGGGCCACGGCCGATGAGTTGCGCCAGTACGTCAAGGACCGGGTCGCGGCCTACAAGTACCCCCGTGTGGTGCGCCTGATGGACGCGCTGCCCATGGGGCCGAGCGGCAAGATCCTGAAGAGGGAGATCAGCGCCCGGGAGGCGGGCCAGCGGCTCGCCACCAGCGGGGTCGGCGAGGGCGGCGGCCGCTGACCCCCGGGAGCTGCGTAGCGCGCGAGTCGGCGATCAGCCCTGTGCGTCCACGAGGCGTTGCCATGTCCGGTTGCCCACGATGCCGTCGGACGTGAGGCCGTTGTTCGTCTGGAACCACCTCGCCGCCGCCTCGGTGCGGGGGCCGAACTTGCCATCGACGGACAGCGGCGGACTCCAGCCGAGTTCGTTCAGCCGCCGTTGGATGTTCTTCACGCCCTCCGCGACGGTTCCCGTCCTGGCGAAGGGCTGGTCGGCCTCCAGGCGTTCCTCGCGGCTCGGGTGATCGGTCAGCCACTGCGCCAGGTCGTCGGGCAGATCGGCCGGACCGTGCTCCTCGCCGCTCCGCCATCCCTCCACCCGCTGGATCTCCTGGGCGAAGGCGGTCATCTGCTCGTCGCCGAGTTCGGCCAGTGTGGTGTCGGTGCCGACCCGCAACGCCTCGGCGATGCGTTGCGCGTACGCCTCGGGGTCGTTCGCGCCGTGCCCGGCCGGAGCGTACGCCCGCATCACGTCGAGCACCGTCTTGCCGCCGCGGTGTTCGAGGTACTGGCGGACGGCCTCGAAGCCCGTGGCCTCGTCCGGGAAGATGGCGAAGATGTCATTGTGCTTTCCGGCGTAGGCGCCGTATCGCTCCGCCTCGCCGGAGGTGATGATGTTCCCCGGATTCTGGTCGTTCCACGACGCGGTCCCTCCCGTGCGCATCACTTCCTCGAAAAAGACGTGGTCGATGCCGAGGATGCTGATGACGTCGCCCGGTTCCACATCGGATACGTCGGTCCAGCCCATGGTGTCCTCCTGAAGCCAAGTCGGATACGGCGTCGCCCGCTCAGCCTCCTTCCAGTACGTCGAAACGCAGGCCGCTCGACCCGCCGCCCGTGCCGCTGCCCCTGCTGCGCGTGGTCCAGGCGTGTGCCCTGCCGTCCTGCCACCGCGTGTACTGGCGGGCGCGCTCGACCCGGACTCCGGAGCGGGGCACTTCCTCCTCGTAGAGCCAGTCGGTCTCGCCGAGCAGCTGCCCCAGCGTGGGCCGCGGGGTGCCGTCACCACGGGCCAGGCCGACCAGACGGAGCCGGACGGACTCGTGGTCGGCGAGGACCTGTGGCACCAGCGGATACCAGTGGGAGGGCACCTCGGTGACCACGCGGTAGCGCGGACTGCCGTCCGGCGAGGGCGGTGCCGGGGGCGGCGCGGTGGCCACCCAGCGGTCGTAGCGGTCGACGCGTTCGTCGGCGTGGTCGGCGACGGACTCCTCCACGGCCCAGGCCAGATCGGCCTGTTCGTCGCGGAGCAGCAGTACCGATTCGACCGGGGGACTCTCCAGCCCCGCGGGCAGTGCGGCAGGCCGGTAGAACCAGGGTGAGGGCGGCTGCGTCATGCCGGAGGCGGGCGGGATGCCGCCGGTTCCGCTCGTGCCGGGGCCGCCCAGGCCGTACAGGTTCCAGACGATGGAGTCGTCGGCCGTGGCGTGCCGCAGGGTGGTCCGGCCGCCGAAGACGTCGGTGACGGTGCAGTCGACGATCCTGCTGAGGGAACCGACGGGCAGGGGCAGCGGGACGCAGAACCAGTCGCTGTTGTAGACCGTCGCGAAGGCGATGAGCATGAGCCGGCCCAGATCGGCGGGAGAGGCGTCGACCGAGCCGAAGTCGATGCGGGCGTCCTCCATCTCCCAGAAGCGGGAGACGGGCATCCCGCCGTACACCGCAGGCGTGGGGACGATCTTGCGCCGGTCGCGGGTCACCGCGGCCTCCGAGACCGGCAGCGGCTGGACCGGGCCGTCGAGGGCCCACCAGTCGAGGTGGCCGCCGCGGTATTCCTCGGCGCGCAGCTCCAGACCCGGGAGGCTGGAGGCGCGGACCTCGAACGCGTACTCCATGCGGCGGGTGTTCCACGACGGCGGCGGTTTCGGGGGCCCGACGGGCGTGTCCGTCGGCACGTGGGCGTGCCACCAGGACAGCCAGGCCGCCGCGGCGGTGGCCAAAGCGTCCAGAGCGGTGTCTGGGGCGTCGAACTCCTTGGCGGCCGTCTCGTCGCGTTCCGCGAGGCGGGCCAGCCACGGGGCGAGTGCGACCGGGTCGGGGAGCCGTCCGCGTACGGCGGCGGACAGACCGGTCGGCGCCAACGGGCCGTCGGCCGCGAACGGGCAGACCCTGGCGAAGGCCGGCAGCAGGGCGATCAGTCCGGCGGCGGCCAGAGCGCGTTGCCAGCGCAGGGCTCCGGACAGCGTCAGCCGGGCGTCGGGGCCGGTCACGGGCTCGCTCTCGACCAGTTCCTCCAGCACCATCGTCGCCGGGTCGTACGGCAGCCACTCGCCACCCTCGTCCCCCACGGTGCTTCGCCAGCCGTCCAGCCGGTGGGTCTCCCGGGCGAGCGAGACCGAGACCGGCGAGGCCGCGTCGTCCCCCCGGAACTCCCCGAGCGCGTACTGCCTGGCCAGGAACCACGCGGCATCGGCGGTGCGGGCGGCGAGAGCCTCCTCCATGCCGGTGTCGCGTGGCAGGGGCTCGTAGCGGAACATGGTCATAGCAGCCCCGATCCGTGTGGTGGCATCGTCCACTGCACCGGCAGCAGACCGCGCAGTTCGGCGAAGTCGTTCAGGTCCATGCCCCTGATCTGGGTGAGTGCGAAGGTCTCCTCGACCACGGCGTGGATGTCCTCCATGCGCCAGCCGCGCCCGCGGTCGGGCGGCAGCGCCAACAGCAGCGCCTGCGGAGCGCGGGCGTCGGGCTGGTCGTAGTGGAAGGCGAGTCCGCCCATCTCCTCTCGCGCCTCGTGGCCGTCCTGCGTGTTCTGGCCGTCCGCGGATGCCGCGGCGGCGGGCTCGGGCACGCTCTCGGTCCATGCGTCCACGACCAGGCCGGCGACCTGCCCGGGGTCGGCGGGGCCGTCGGTGCGCAGTACCGCGCAGTGGCGCGGGGCCGGACGGGTGCGGGACGGCAGGGGAGCGGGGCCGCGTGCGATCCACCGTTGCCCGGCAGGCAGTTGGGCCACCGTGGTCGCGCACGCCGTCGTCCCGGCCAGCACCTCGGCGGCCGTCAGCGCGTCACCGAAGGTCCGGGCCTTGGGCCGGACCCGCTCCATCTCCAGCAGCCAGTCGGCCACCGTGTCCTCGTCGGCTTCCTGCGGAGGCCCGGACAGGGCCGCGCCGGCGGCGGTCGCCGTCAGCCGGAGTGTCGGCAGCAGGGGCAGGGACCGGCCGACCACGGAGGAGACCGCCGTACGCAGCGCCGTGACCCACTCGAGGACGGCGGACGGGTCCCCGGGGGGCGGCCCGGGGAGGTCGGGCAGCGGAGTCGCTTCGAAGCGGTCGAGAACCGCGGAGGCGTGGGCGCCCAAGGCCTCCTGGTCGGCCGCGGACACGGTTACCGGTGGCGCCGCGTCAGGGAGTCCGCAGTCGGCGAGCGTGTCCAGCTCCTCGGCGACCTGCTGCGCCGTGCCCGGCAGCGACTTGATCCCCTCGCGGAGTCCGGCCAGCGCGGATACGACCGTCCCGTGCCAGGCGGTGACGCGCGCCGCCAGCTCGGCCAGGTCGGCGGTGCCCCAGTCGTCGCCCGCGTCGGCGTCCAGATCCGTGACGAGCAACGGGCGGCCGGCGCGCAGGACGTCGGCCAGGCCGCGGCACAGCAGTCGGAGTTCGGCGAATCGGGCCGCACCGGAGTCGGTGACGCTCGCACCTGCCGGTACGCGTCTCAACAGCCGCCGCATCAGCATGCCGTACGTCCCGGAGCCCGTCCGGTCGTTCTCGGCCGGCCCGGCGTCCAGCACCACGTCCAGGGCGCAGAGTCCGAGGTCGGCGAGACCGACGGTGGTGGGCGTGGCCGGGTCGCCGAAGCCGAAGCTCCATCCGGAGGCGTCGCCCAGGCGGTGCTCGCACCAGCGTTCCAGCGCCGGTTCGAGCGCGGCCAGCGGCCGGTCCGCGTGCCAGCCGCCCGTCCCGGTGGCGGGAGCGAGCAGTCCCAGGCGGTGGCTCAGGGCGACGGCCGCCTGCGGGGTGCGGACGACCTCGAAGTCCTGCGGGAGGTTCTCACCGCGCGAGATCCCGTCGGCGGCCGAACCGGAGCGCATCGGGTTGCCCGCGACGAGATGGTGGACGCTCTCGGCGAGCAGCAGGTCTCCGACCGCGTCCACGGCGTCTTCCAGATCGGCCACCAGTGGGCTCGCCCGGTCCAGCAGCGGTAGCGACACGTCGTTCAGCTGCGAGGTGAGGGATTCGAGGTCCTGCAACTGGCCGCCGTGTGCCGTCCAGTCCGCCAGCAGGGCCTGGCCGTCGACGACGTCGCGGGCGGCCATCGCCGTCAGGGCCTCCTGGCTGTGCGGTGCCTCGGGGTCGACGACGTGCGCGCTGGGGTAGGCGGCACGGAAGAGGGCGATCAACTGGTCCAACTGGGCGTCGTGCAGGCCGCGTTCGAGACGGTAGCCGAGCAGCGCACCGAGGGACTGGCCGGACCGGACGCCGTCCACCAGGGCGAGCGCACGGCGCACCCGGCTCGCCCGCAGATCGATGTCGAAGGCCTGCGCGTGCGCGTGGCTGAGCCAACCGGAGCGCAGGACCGCGGCGGTGGTGGCGTGATGCATGGAGGGGGCTACGAGATAGCCGTCGTCATGAGGTTCCTGGCCGTCCTGGGGTTGCCCGTTGTCTTCGGATGGCGCGCCCGCCCCGTCCTCCGTGGCGTCCTCCGGGTCGGTCGGTACGGGCTGCTGCTCCGAGTCCCGCGGTTGCAGGTCGGTGACCCAGCCGTACGCCCCGAGGTGGGTGCCGTCGGGGCGGTCGGCGCGCAGGCGGGTCAGCCGGGCAGTGGCCACGGACGTCATCCAGGCGTCCAGACGGTGGGCCTGGGTGTCCAGCACCTCGCACAGCAGCCGTTCCAGGCGCGGCAGGTCCGTGCCCGCCATGTCCTCGGTCGCGGCGAGCTGCCGGAAGGCCATGGCCGCCCAGTCGTAGAACTGCGGGACCGTGCCGGCCTCGGCCGTGACCTTGCCGTCGGTCAGAGCCACCAGGGGATCCACCGCTCCGTCGGAGTCGAAGCGCTCCAGCAGCCGGAAGCGGTAGAGCCACAGGACCATCATGGCCAGGTGGTACCAGAGCCCGATCCGGCCGGTCCCCACGTTGTCGAGGGCGGGGGCCAACTTGCGCATCTGCTCGCCCAGTTCGGGCGGGATCTCCTCATGGAGGGAGATGAGACGGGCCTCTTCCTGCCACAGGTCGCACAGGGTGCGCAGCGGACGGCTCTTCAGCACCTCCTGGAGTTCCGGCGTGGTCTCGCCGGCCACGGTGAACTCCAGCGGCAGGGGCAGTGCCTCCGGGTCGGGCGGCTGCTGCCAGGCGAAGCCACTCCGGTACGGGATGCCGCCGATCGGGTTGACGGGGGCCGGCTGGAAGGGCGCCGTGACCGGCTCCTGCTGGACGAAACGCAGTCGGCGCGAGGCGGGGAGCCGGTGCAGGATGTCGTTGATGACCTGGTCGGAGTCGCCGCCGCCGCCCACCCTCGGACAGCGCCAGCCCTGGGACTCGGCGAAGGTGCGGAAGCCCTGGATGTGGTCGAGGATCCTCAGGTCGACCTCGGTGCCGTGCCACAGGTCGAGCGAGGTGACCGGCAGGATGCCGTACGGCTGCCGCCCGACGCGCAGAGTGGGCAGCGGGCCCCGGGCGCGTACGTACTGGGCGAAGTGCGAGACCAGGAAGACCAGGTCGACCTGCCCGTCGCCGTCGTAGTTCATCCAGTTGGTGGAGGAGGCCGCCATGGCGCCGATCGCGGCGTGCAGTTGCAGCAGCAGGTCCTGGTCGTCGTCGCAGAGGCCGTCGGTGGTCTGGGCCAGTACGCGTCCCGCGGTGGGACCGAGGGCCCGGGCGACGCGGGCTGCGGCCTGTGCGCTGCCGGGGACGAACGCGGCGCGTTGCGTGTCGGCCTGCTCGGGGCTCGGTGGCGGTATGCGGGTGCGCCACGCGGACCTGGTCGCCTCGGTGTTGTTGGTCGGTGTGCCGTTGGGCAGCACGGACAGGCCGTCGGTGCAGCGGTGGGCGTCGAGCAGGGAACCGAACAGCGCGGAGGTCTGCTCGGAGGTCCCGCTGCGCACCCCGGCGACGGTGACCAGGGGGAAATCGGTTCGCATGCCGTCCTCGACGGGCACCTTGACCCCCATGCCCACGCGGACGGCCTCCTCGAAGTCGCAGAGCCAGGCGGGCGGAACCGGACTGTCCGGGCCGGGCCCCACGTCGAGCACCTCGGGGATGGGGGCGCCCTCCTGCCGCCAGACCAGGCCGATCTGCCCGTCGCCGACGATCTCGTAACCGGAGAACACCAGCCGGTCGGGGAGCACGGAACTGCGCGACGGCCGCGTCCAGGTGCCGTCGCGCTGCGGTGGCTGTACCGACCAGGGCTCCGGGGAGGGCGGGTTGCCGCCGGCCGGGGTCTCCGTGGCCGGCGGCTGCTGCAGCCCCGGTCGCAGCGCGTGCACCGCCCACGCGGCGCGCCCGGGACCGACGGTGGTGACGAGCCGGCTCCAGGCGGCCTTTCGACGTTGCTGGTTGGGGCCCGCGGCCCAGACCTCGCGCCAGTAGGCTTCGGCGGCGACACGTTCCGCCGGGGTGAGGGCCGGTTCGTGGGAGTCGACGTGGATCTCGTCGGGGTAGGCACGGATCCACAGTTCCAGGGCGGCCTCTCCGGCGTTGCGGTAGACCGTCTCCAGACGCAGGGGGAGCAACAGCAACGGGTCGGAGGCACTCTCGTGCGGCCACAGCTGCGGCTCCTCCTGGGCCAGCTCGGTGTACGCCTCGCGGGCCGCCTGGTAGGAGGTCTCGTCGGTGGCCGCCTGCTGGCCCTGTGCGAGGTGTTCGGCGTCGAGCCCGGTCTCGCCGGACTGGATGCGCTTGTCGTACATGGCGAGTCCGGCGCGCGACAAGTCCCGGGCGAGTCGGGCGTCGCTGACGGCGCGGTGGGCCTTGGCCAGGTCCGGGTTCACGGTCACCGCGGTGCTCCGATCAGGTTGCGGGCGGAGGTGACGACCCGGAAGGGCCGTTGCAACGTCACCATGGCGATCGTCGCCGCGTTCCACGCCGACGGCGGATGGTCGTGTTCCTGGTCCGGCAGGGCGGGCATCGCTCCGAGATCGGCGAAGCCTCCCTCGCCCACCGGCCAGGTCAGGTCCGACCAGTGCTGGTACTCCTGCGCGGTGGTGTCGAAGCCGAACCGCATCCGGTAGCTGTTCTCGGCGAGCACGAACCACCAGTCGTGGATGTCGCCGGGCAGGTCGAAGGCATAGGCGCACGTGCGTTCGTCGAGCGTCAGTACCATCTTCGGGCGCTCCCAGGTGTTCTCGGCCAGGTCGCCGCTCTCGGTCACGGACCGTGCGGGCACGGCGGCGACGATCATGTTGGGGTAGCGGTGCACCAGCCGGCCCCGGATGAGCAGTACGTCCACACCGCCCGCGTTGCCGGTGAGCTGGGCGGCCAGGCCCAGTTCCGGCAGCCAGCCGTGCACCGGGGGGATGTCCGGCTCGCCGTCAGGACGCGGCCAGAAGTGGGTGAAGGGGCTGCCGCGCAGGTCGGTGGGGTACTCGCGCCAGCGCATCTCGTGGTTCATCTCGTCGTTGACGCCGGCCATGAAGGAGGCGATGAAGGGCGCGTTGGCGCGGAGCAGGACGGCCCGGTCGTCCGGGATGTCGGCGGATCCGGGCAGGAACCAGTCCGGAGCGGTGTCCTTCAGGGCCATGGCCATGGGTGCGGGGAAGTCGGGGCAGGCCATCACCGGATCGGCGACCGTCGGCGGCAGGTCGAGCGGCGTCTCGGACACCGGGGCCACGATGCTGTCCAGGCGGGCGGTCAGCAGCGGGCCGGGGTCCAGGGCCTGGGAGAGCCGCCCCTGCAGTCCGTCCGCGTCCACGGGCACGCCGAACTCCAGGATGTGCGCGGCCGGATCGTCGGACATCGACGGCTGCGCCGGCAGGGCGACGTCCTGTTCGGGGACGTTCAGCACCTGGTCCGCGGCGTGCTCGGCGAACGAGACGGCCAGCTGATCCGCGATCTGTGGCCCTATCGGGCCGGACAGCGCCCGGAACCTCCTGATCTCGTCGGCGCCGAGGTCACCGTCGGACTGGACGGCCAGGGTCGGACCCGTGAGCATCGCGCCCAAAGTGTCGGCCTGAGCGCCGAGGTCGTTGGTCCGGGCCGAGAGTGCCATCGCCGACAGGACCTTGATCCGGCGGGTGTCCCGCAGGGTCGCGGTGGCGTACAGGGCACTGTCCACGGTGGTGGTCAGGTCGGGCGTCTCCGTCTCGGCCGGCGGCGCGGACGGCTCGGGCCGTGTCACCATCGCGGCCGGAAGAGGTGGCAGCAGGTCGCCGGTGAGGGTGCGCCGGACGTACGACTCGGTGTCCAGTTCCGCCCGCCGGGCGACCGGTCCGCGGCGCCGCAACAGCCGCTGCAGGGCCGGCGTGACCAGCGCGTCCGGGGCGGGACTGACCGCCACCTCGGTACGCAGCGGCAGCCCGCTGTCCGTCCGCAGGCGCTCGCTGACCGGGGCCGCCATGCCGAGGGACTCGGCAGGGGAGAGGTTCTGCACGGACCGCCGGTGCACCGAGGCGGAGACCTCGCCGCAGAAAGCGGCCAGCCGCCGCAGCCGGTTGGCCTCGCGTACGACACCCACCTGGTCCCAGGCTCTGGCCATCAGCCACTCCTGGTTGTCGCGCACCCAGCCGGTTCCCAGAGCGGCCGCGATCCGGGTCTCGGGGTCGAGGTTCAGCTCGGCGAGCCAGCCCCGCTCGCCGTCCTCGAGCCGATCGCGTACGACGGGGTGACCGCCGTACAGCGGCGGAGCGACGGTGTCCCCGGTGCCCTGCGCGATGTGCTCCCGCACGCGCCGCGCGAAGTCGGCGAGCGCGGCGCCCGCTTGCTCGGGAGGGCTGTCCACCAGGCTGAGCACACCCTGCACGGTGATGGTCTGCCGGGAGCCGGGCGCGCCGTCCGAGGCGAGCGGGGCGCCGCCCGGCCAGGGTTCGGTGATGTCGACCGTCCGGCCCGTCAGCACGGCGCGCTCGTCGTCGGACAACGGTACGACCGAGGTGGCCAGTTGCTCGAAGTCTCCCGGGTCGCCGGTGCGGAACTGCCAGCTGTGGTAGACGGGCAGGCGGACCGTGCCCTGGTCGCGCCGCCAGGCGTCGCCGTGCTGCTCGACGTCGGTGAAACCGCCTTGGAGGCCGGCGGCCACCCCGCCCGCGAAAGCGGGCACGACACAGGCCGTATAGGCCGTGTCCGCCCTCAGATGCAGCGGGCACAGCAGCCGTGAGGTCAGCGGTCCGGGCCGGCCGGCGGGCCGTTGGACGTGGGCCCACTGCCAGGACTGCTCGAGCGGTGGCAACAGTGCGGCGTCCACGTCGACGAAGGGCAGTGGCAGGCCGCTCTGCAGGGGATGACCGTCCGCTTCGATCGCGGTGAGCACGAGCCAGGGCCGCAGCCGGTCGCCGGCGGGCCGTGCGGGCGTGAACAGCCAGGGCAGTTCGGGTACGTCGAACTCGATGCACGGCATGTAGTTCGGCTCGGTGTCCTGGATGCCCGGCGGTGGATCGACCCGCAGGACATGCCGGGCGTCGATGCCGACGACGCCCTCGGGGCCGAGCATGCGCAGCGCACCGCCCGGCGCTGTCATGTCCACCCGGCGGCCCGGTCCGGCCAGGGACAGCCGCGGGTGGAGGACCGCCGGCCCGCTCGGTACGTCGCTCTCGATCGCCGCGCCGACGGAACTCTGCATGAACGGGGCGAACTCCAGTTCCTCGGCCATCAGCCCGACACCTCCCACGCCTCCACCGCGCGCATGCCGGGCTCACCGGCCAGGTTCCTGCGCAGCTCGGCCGGGGTGGCCGCGGCGCCGGCCGGTTCGCCGGCCGCGACCATCGCCCAGGTGGCCGCGGCCACGACCGGCAGTTCGGCGGCCACTCGCAGGCCGGCGGTCACGGCGGGCCACCAGTGGGCGTCCCGGACGGAGCCCGCGGCCGCCGCCACCTGCTCGGATTCCACCAGGGCGGCGATCCGGACGGCCCGCAGCAGTCCCTCGGGCCGCAGCGCGGGCACCGGATCCTGGACGATCCTGGTCTCCCAGTCGAGGCCGGCCCTGACGAACGCGCCGTCGGCCGGTCCCGAGGTGTCGGCCACCAGACGCAGACCCGACCGGTACGTCTCGAACGCGGAACTGCCGAGCAGTTCGTCGTCGCTGCGCTTGAAGAACCGGCCGGGAGCGAAGGTGTCCACCGTCGTCCCGCCGGTCGCGTTCGCCGCGCCGAGGGTGGCGGAGGCCACGTCCCAGCGCTCGGCGGGCTCGACGCCCGAGCGGCCGTACCGCTGGATGTCCACGCCGAAGGGCAGCACCCGCTGCCGTGCGGTGAGGCTGCCGTGCGGGTGTACCCGACTGCCGTCGCCGATCAGCCGGTTTGCGGAGGGGGACAGCAGGACCGGGGAATGCCGCAGGTCGGTCGGCGGGTGCGCGCTCCACGCGTCCGGGCGCGAGAACGCCTCCCTCAGCCGGGCTTCGAGATCGGCCGGTGGAGCCGGCAGCGCGGGCGGCGGGTTGCCCCAGCGCTGGTCGAAGTCGAAGGACGCGCTGAACAGGAACAGGTCGATACTTCCGCGCCCCACCGCGTGCCAGGGAGCGGGACCCTCCAGGGTGAGGTCGAACGCGACGCCCAGCAGGGTCTCGCCGAACACCTCGACCGCCAGCGAGCCGCGCATGTTGGCCGTGAACGACAAGCTGGGCTCCAGGTGGATGAGCACGTCGAGTCCGAACAGCCCGCGCAGCCCGCAGTCGGCGATCTCGGCGACCAGGGAGAGCTGTGCCCCGAACTGCACGGTGTTGCTGGTCACCGCGAAATAGGCCTGGCAGCGCAGCTGGATCCAGGGCACCGGCGAGAGGTTCATGGACAGCCGGTGCAACGCCGGTACGCCGCGCGGTACGGGGTACGCCGGGTGGAATCCGCCCGCGCTGAGAACGAAGGCCGGGTCGGCCCCGCCGCGGCTGAGGACCAGGACGTCGCCGTCCAGGGGCACCCCGGCCATGTGCGAGCCGGTGAGACTCGCCATGAGGAAGGCGCTGGGCTCGGCACTGTCGTACTGCCCGGCGAAGGTGGCCTTCAGATCGATCAGTGGCACCGCCGGGTCCGGTACGGCGACCCGCAGGATGCCCAGCAGCGACAGACGCACGGGCTCGGGCAGCTCGGCCATCACGGCCGTCGACAGGGAGACCATCCGGTCGCCCCACGAGACCTGGAACATGGGCCCGACGACGAGCCGCCCCGGCGCGGTAGGGAACAGCGCCGGCAGCCGGGGAACGACCCGTAGCGCGGCCTTCACCGGATCCGGCGGGAACAGCAGGTCACCGGCGGTGCCGTCGGCGATGGCAGCGATCAGGGCATCTCGGTCGACCGCCTTGTTGACACCCACGACCCCGCCCACGCCGCTGAGGGAGAACCCCAGGCCGAGCTGAAGTCCGGGGTCGGGGAAGGTCGCACCCATGAGTGCGATGAACGCCGGCCCGCCGGGCGCCGCCAGGTCCAGCTGTCCGAAGGCGGTCACGGTCGTGGCGGGCATGGCCGCGCTCAGGACGCCGGAGAACGAGCGGAACTGCTGACGCTGCAGCCTGCCCCGCAGCCGGACCGGGGGGAGCGGACTGTCGATGTCCACGGTGGTGGGCAGCTGGTCGTCGGCCAGCCGTTCCAGATCCAGTCCGAAGATTCCAGCCATGCCGCGCCTCGCCGTCAGCGGCCCGGGGGCAGTCGGCTGCCCTCCGGGAGGAGGTCGAAGAAGTGGTGCTCGGCCGCGGGTTCGTACCGTACGAGGCCGACGTATCGCGGAATCCGGGAGGAGGTCACCCACCGGAACGCTTCTTCGCCGGCCTCCGCCGAGGACTCGGACACCGTGCCGTGCCAGTAACCGGCGTCGGCGAGCGGATCGCCGGTCGGCTGTGGGGGTGTGCCGGCAGGGGACAGGCCAACGGGCAGATACAGCCGGCCCACGCCCTTGTCCGTGCAGGCTCGAGCGAGCAGTGTGCCGGTGCGGCCGTCGTCGTCGCTGCCGGGGGCGAACTGCGCCAGGACCACCCGGAGCGGCAGTTCGCCCACGCAGGGCCAGCTCTGCTGGAACCCCGCGCTCTGCGACGGGAGCCGTTCGCCGCTGTCCCCGGGCCCGTACGGGCCTCCGGCCCCCTCACCGGGGTCGGGCCGGGCGGTCCCGTCGAAGTACGCCCACCGCCAGCCCTCCCGGCGTCCGTCGGCGTTGCCGGCCACCGCGCCCTGGGCCCAGGCCCGCGCGTAGTCGGGGCTGCGGACGAGCGGCGTCGCAGGTACGTCCGGAGGCGTGCTGATGCCCGCGTCATAGCCGTTCTGCCAGGCCCTGACCTGGATCGGCATCAACTCACCCCGCTCCGCGGCGGCTTGATGGGGGTTGTGCTGTGCCATCACGAACCTCTCCCGGCCGCTGACCAGTTGGGCTTCGCGACGTTGCCGTAGGACCAGCTGGAGCCCTTCGACATCTCGAAGTGCAGATGCGGTTCCGTCGCGTTGCCCGTGGCGCCGACCTTGCCGAGCTGCTGTCCTGCGGTGACCTTCTGACCATCCTTCACCTGTCGCTGCGAGAGATGGCAGTAGGTGTAGACGTGACCGTTGTCGGCGTGCAGTCCGATCCACTGGCCGTACGCCCCCGCCGTTGCCGTTCGACCAGGCGACGATGCCGTTGCGCACGGCGACCACGGGGACGCCCGAGTTGGCGGCGAAGTCCTCGCCGGTGTGACGGCCGACGCCGTCGGGCTTCCAGGCGTAGGGGCCGCGTGCGAAGAACGCGAAGGTCACCTTGTGGTTCGGTACCGGTGAAGGGACCCGCCCCTTGCCCGGCTTGTGCGCTCGGGTGCGGTCGACGTCGAAGTGGGCGTGGTGGCCGAGGGTGGTGAGTGAGGTGCAGCCCGGGATGCCGTCGGCGTCGTGGCCGTTGAATCCCTGGGCGAGTTGTTCGGCGCGGTAGGCGGCTTTGGTCTGTTCGCCGAAGAAGCCGGTGGGGCCGCCGGGGATGGGGTGGCCGCGGGCGATCAGGGCTTTCTGTACGGTCCGGATGTCCTCGTTGGTCTCACCGAACCGGACTCTCGACAGGGCGACGGTGACCATGACGGCTCGCTTCCTTTCGTGCCGTCAGTCCCAGGGGGTGACGGTGAGCCGGATCCGCGCGTCCTCTCCGAGGATCGGGGTGGCGGTGGCGGGCAGTTCGATGTTGTGGACCCAGACACCGGGAGCGGGGTTCTCGTCGCCGAGGGTGCTGCCGCCGTCGGGTCGGTAGTCGCTGATCGGGCCGCTGATCGTGGAGTTCCAGGTGGCCCGGAGCGTGGGCATGGCAGCCGGGTCGTCACCGGCGCCCACGTCGACGACGAGGATGTCGTCGAAGTCGGCGGTCTGCTCGAGGTGGTCGTTGAAGCTGAGGAGCCCGTCACGGCGGTGCAGAGACAGGACGCGCACGTGCAGGGCGTACCGCATGGTGCCCGAATCGCTGCTGCGCAGGTTGCTGTTGAGGAAGGTGTTCACCAGTGGGACGCATGTCCTGCCGTCGACGGTGTCGGCTGCGGTCTCGGACAACTGGACGGGGCACCACTGGGCGCTCGTCCGTTCGTGCGTGACGATCTGCAGACCGCGCACCGACAGCCGGACCTCGGCCTGCCATGTCGTGCTGTCGCGCCGCGGCAGGTGGAAGCCGACGAGTTCCGCGTTCACCTCGCAGTCCCCGAACAGGAAGCGCCGCAGGTTCTGGTAGCCCTCCTCGGAGTTGACGAGTCCGTAGGCTCCGCTGTGGCTGCGGTGCACGTATGCCTGGTGTGCGCCGGGCACGTAGGCGTTGTCGGTCTGCACCAGACCGTCGCTGCGGGGCCCGACCGTGGCGGCCGACAGGCCGTGCGCCACCTCGTAGTCGGTCGGGTCGGTGCCGACGAGGCAGAAGACCCGGCCGCGAGGGAGGGCGAACGGGCGGTCGGGGGGCATCGCGCGGGCGTCCCAGTTGTGCGGCGGTCCGTCGGGGTCGGTGAGCGCCTTGGGCGTCAGGTACTGGTACATCCGTTCCGGGCCGAAGATGTCCGCGCCGTTGATGCCGGTGACGTCACGCAGCCGTTCCAGCACGCCGAAGCCGACGTCGAAGGCGATGCCTCCGTGCGGGGTGCCGTAGGTGAACAGCTTGCCCACGTAGTCGGCCGGATCATGGCCGAGATCCGGGATGATCTTCTGGATCAGGCAACGGCACACCAGCCCGCCCATGGAGTGGGCGACGAGGTGAACCCCGGGCGCCCCGGACTTGTCCTTGAGCGTCTCGATCAGGGTCAGCAGGCTCTCCGCGGCGGTCTCCAGCCGGAACTCATGAGGGCCCATGCCCCAGGTGCTCGCGGAGGTGTCGTAGAAGCGGTGGATCCAGATGGAGTTCGGTGGGATCGTGTCGTGGGTGGCCAGGTAGAGCTCCTGGCCGCCGTCCACGAGGATGTGGTATCCCTCGTCAAGGTGCAGCCGCAGCAGGGGGCTCTCGAACTGGTAGAAGGACGGTTCGTCGTCCGGTCCGATACGGACGTGGGTGGAGCCCTCGTTGAACCCGTAGAAGGGGTCCGTCACGGCCTTGTCGATGCCGGCGGTGTTGCCGGCGTATCCCCGGACGTAGACGATGGGCAGTTTCGTGGCCGGTGCCATGCCGTCCTCCAGTTCAGCATTCACCCACACCCGGAAGCCAGGCCGCCGGGTGGTCGATGAAGATGTTGGACACGTATCCGCCGAGCTGGGGTACGAAGGACCACGCGTCGTTGACATGGCCCGCGGTGCTGACCGTGTCGCCCCGGGTCTGGCACTGCACCGTCACCTGCGTCGGGCCGGGCAGCATGGTCACGACGGGTGCGTCGAGGCGGGGCTCCGCCCGGACGTTGACTCCGGTGCCCCAGGTGACGAAGTCGGTGGTCGCGGCGTCGCCCCCGTCGTCCGGGGTGTCGCCCAGGACGGGCAGCTTCCAGTCCTGCGGGTCGTCGCAGAGCGGATCGGCCACCACCGACAGGTGGAAGTGCTTCTCGTGCGGGTTGGCCCCGTCGTACGGTCCCCACTGCCAGTCGCGGCGGGTGGCGATCCGACGGTTGGCTATGACGTACTTGATCCGCGGGTCGCGGCTGTCCAGCAGCTGGTCTGCGACTTCCTGGATGTCGAGGCCGTGGTCCGGATCGTGCGTGAAGTCGCGAGCGGTGACGATCCCGGGCCCGTACCAGGGATTGTGGTCGCTGTCGCGCGTCTGGTGGGCGGCGTCGCCGATGGCGCCGTCGGAGAGCCTGCTGCGTCCCGGAAAGCGCGCGTCGATCTGGTGCAGAAGGGTCTCCAGGCTGGCTGCCACGCGCCACGACATGGTGACCTCCGAGTGGAGTCGGTGTTCGGTCGGGGGAGAGGCCGGTCGAGGCCGACGGCCGTGGGCACACGATCTCGGCGATGGTCGCCCTGGCGGTCACGTCGTCCTCCGGCCGCGTCGAGGGTCCCGCGTCGAGGATCCCGCGAACGAGGTTACGGACGCGCCGTCAGCGCACTGTCAGCCTGTCGTCAGTCTCCCGTCATCCGCCGACCCGTCATCCCTCGACCCTTCATCCCTCGGACCCTTCATCCCTCGGACCCGTCATCCCTCGGACCCGTCGTCTCTCGACCGGTCATCCCTCACCGGAAGAGGACGATCCCGCGCTGAGCCAGCATCCGTGTGAACTGAGGAGACGGTTCGACGCCCAGTTCGTCGCGCAGTAGCCCTTGGAAGGAGCGGTATTGACGGACCGCCTCGATGAGATTGCCCTCCGCGAGGTGCGCCGACACAGCGGCCCGGTGCGCGCTCTCCCGCAGCGGGTCCGAGCGTACGCTCGCCCATGCCGCCTCCAGGGCCAACGCCGACTTCCCCGCTCGTACGAGGGTCTCGGCCAGGGCGTCGAGTGCGTGCAGTCGCAGCTGCCGAAGGCGTTCGCGCTCCAGCAGAACCCACTCCTCGTCCCAGCCGGGCAGCAGCTCCTCCGCCGCGAGCAGCCCCGGCGGGAGCTGGGCGTCGAACGGGCGAGCACAGCCCTGCACGACATCGAATGCCGTCTCGATCAAGGCGTGAACGTCGACGTGCAGGCCTGTGTCACTCGACAGTGAGTCCCCGCTGCACCGGATCAGCGCCTGGTCACAGCGGGGCAGCTTCCACAGAGTGGTGCGCAGGCTGCCCCTGGCGTGCTCTTCCGTGACCTCTGGCCACAGCGTTCCGGCCAGGACGGTGCGGGACACGCGACGGTGCAGTCCTACGAACGCCAGCAAGCGCTGGCCGTTGCGGCTCAGTTCGACGGGCTTGGCGTCATACTCCAGCCGGAACTGGCCGAGCAGGCGCAATCGGGGAGGGGACGTCACCTTGATCGCCTCGCTCACCATGGCGTGGGCAGCCAACCCCGCGGAGGCCTGTCACCCTCGCCGGCCTCGTGTCGCAGCCTCTTAGGAGCCTTGTCATCAATTTCAGCCGGTGCGACCGGACCATGCAACTCATGCGCCCATAGGGCGGTTAAAGCATCAACCATTGAACCGTCATCTCAATTGGTTGCAACCGAAACCATGACAACCGAAGAAGCCGGAATTCCGGGTTTGCAGACCAAGGACACCGGGACCAAACTCAAGACAAGGGGCGGTGACGGATCCAGGCTCTGCCGACGCACGGTCCCCTCAGAATCTGACGGGCGGACACCACGTCGTCCGTCGGCAAAATGACGGCGTGTCATTCGGATGCAGAAAGATTCCCAGGGAATTCAAGAACCCCTGGGAAGCCGGTTGAGAAGTCGCGACAGCGATGAACGACAAGTGGAAGCCGTCTGAGGTGATGGCGTGGTGCGGGCCGCCGCCCGGACCCTCGATGACCGGCCCGGCCGGCGGCCGCCGCGCTTCTGTCATGCCGCCTCGGTCTCAGGCTTCCTCGAAGACCAGGTCCTCGGGTGGCTGGGTCAGCCGCACGATCTGACCGTTGGTGACTTCGACGACGTTGTTGAGGCCGGTGCAGCGTTTGCCGGTGGACGTGATGGTGAAGCGGTCCTGCACTCCGGCCAGGTAGGCCGGGAAGCAGGCCAGCGAGCCGTTGTCGAGCTGGAGGTAGTCGACGAGACGCCGGAACAGCTTGGGCAGGATCACGGCGTCGTCCGTGAGCGAGGACAGGCCCGTGACCTTGGCCCCGGTCGTGGTCGTGTCGCTCGGCCACAGACCTTGCGCCGGCGCGGTCCGTGCCTGCCGCACGGCGGCGGTCAACTCGGCCCGCAGGCTGGGGAACAGGCTTCGGTAGAAGGTGGGGTAGGCCAGCCCGGTGGCGAGCAGGTGATGGTTCACCGTGGTCCGTAGCAGGTCGGCCCCGACGTCGATGTCAGTACCGCTGGCGCCCTCTGGGACGCCGCGCCCCACGAGAGCGACACAACGGCCATGAATGTCCGCGCCGTTGGTGAGGATGAAGCCGGGCACCGTGTCGGGCGTCGCCGCCGTCACGGTCTCGTCCGGCCCCTGCTGGACGTTCGTGAACCCCAGCCAGGTCTGGAGTTCGTCACGTGCGGCATGGGCGAAGTGGAGAGGTTGGTGCACGCGGCTGGGCCCGTAGTGCGTTTCCAGTGCGTCGATCGCGTCCAGGCGGAGCGTGGCACGTCCGAGCGCGTCGTGTTTGACGGCGCGGCCTCCACTGCCCACCAAGGACCATTCTGTCGGGTCGTTGGGAGTGAAGTGGATGGTGTCGCCGTCCGGCTGTGTTCCCGTGATCTGGAACGATCCGTTGATGAGCAGCATCGTCATAACGGCTCCCGAAGGCTTGAACGGCTGGCGGGGATGGGCGAGATGCCTGCTGAACCACGCTATTCCCCCGTCGGGCGGTCTGCAATTGCTGCCATTGCCCGCTTCCTGTCGTGCTCCTGTCGTGCTCCTGTTGGCTGCCCGTCCTATGCTGAAAGGGGGAGCCTTTGCCGGAGGTCGGGATGGCCAACGGGAAAGCCTTCAACGGTCCGCGAAACCCCAGGAAACTCAGAGGAAATGTAATCGCCCTCGTTTTCCTGTGGGTTACGTCGCTCGCGCTCGGACGTACGGCGCACCCGGCGGCGCCGAGGCGAGTTGACTCGTACGAGCCGACCAGGCCAAAGAACGTCGTCCAACTTCCCAACGGGTGCTGCTCATCAGGGGGCCTTCATCCCCGGCCTGAGCGACCTGGACTCCAGCGCACAAATCATGGCGTGGGCTGTCATCTTCGGCGCCGCGCAGCATCTCGTGACGCGCTTCGTCGACGCTCGGGCCCGCGAGACGCCGTCGGACGTGGGGCGCGCGCCGACCGACCCGGAATCGAGCAGCCCGGGGACCGAAACGGTTCCTGCGCAGACAGGTAGAGGGGCCACTCACGACGTGTGAGGCGCAGGAAAAGCCCTATCCCGATCGGGTGCGCCCACAGGTGAGCGCGTGGATCGAGGTCGAGCGCTGGCACTGCTGGGGAGCGATCAAGGACAGCGACCAGGCATCCACGTGAGGACGACGGCCACCCAGGTCAGATGAGCCGTGTGTCGCGGCTGAGCGCCGCCAGGCGGGCGTCCAGCGGTTGGAGTCGGCCTGGCAAGGGCTCCCGGAGGTCCCACCAGCGTACGGCCGTGATCTCGGCGTTGGGCGTGAAGCGTCCGGAGCCGTCGGCGGCCGTTCCGGCGAACATGGCGCCGTACTCGGCACGTTGATCGGGTGCCAGGGTGAACCGCGCGTAACCGACGAACGTGAGTCGCCCTGCGGGCGCGTGGCCGGTCTCCTCAAGTAACTCACGCGCGGCCGCTTCACGAGCGGTCTCGCCGGGGGCGATCTGTCCGCCCGGCAGCTCCCAGGCCTGCCGAATCCGGTTGAACGCCATCAGGATGCGGTCGTCCTGCCACAGCGCCGCGAGGGCAAGGGGCAGGGGCGCGTCCGGTGGCGGTTCGTCCTCCGTTCCCCGGACGAAGGAGGCCAGGACGTTGCCGCGGTCGTCGACGGCGAGCGGTGGGGAGTCGGGAACGGCCACCCCGACATGATGCCCGCACCGGACCGCGGTCAGTCCCCTGCCGGGTTCCGTGGGCCGCGCGCTCGCGTGAAACCGCGACTGCGCTCCACCCGTCGCGGAAGGGATGCCGAGAGTAAGCCCATGGTCCGGCGACTTTGCCGAACGGGATACGAAAGGGATCAGTCCCTTTCCGGGCGGTCCGAGGGTCGGCTGCGCTATCGGGTGACCGTCACGGTCACGTCGTAGCGTTCCTGCCCCGGCGGGCAGCGCATGGCCTCTCCGCACGAGTGACGTCGGGCGGTGATGTGCGCCGTGCCGGGCCGTAGTGCGGTGAACCGCGCGGAGGAGAAGCCGCAGCCGCGGCCGGGCGGGCAGGTGGCGGCGACGGTCGTTCCGCCGCCGCCGGGGTCGAGTACCCGGGGGTTCGAGCCCGCGGGGGTGGACCAGTAGCTGCTGTGAAGACGTACGACCAGGCGGGTGCCCGGGGGCACTCGCACCGCGGTTCCACGAGCCCGTTCGTCGAGAACGACCGAGTGGGCGGGGGAGGCGGACACGGACGGCGATGTGGAGGACGGGGATCCCGCCGTGCCGGACGCACAGCCGCCGAGGGCGGCCATCGCGGCCACGGTGGTGAGCCCGGCGCGCAGCGTGTGCCGGGCCGAGGGGAAGGGGACCGACGACAGGAACAAGGGGCCCTCCGGTGGTTACCGCCCGGGGTGGAGGCCGGGACGGGAGCGGGGGCGGGCCGTCGGCCCGCCCCCACCGTGCGGTGCGAGGTGTCAGGAGACGGTCACGTCGTCGTAGTAGGTGTAGGTCGCGTCACCCGCGTAGTTGTCGTCCTTGTTGGTGAGGGTGAGCGTGTAGTTGTGGCCCGCGGTCACGGTGCCGGTGACCTGCTTCCAGCCCGCGCCCTTGGTGCAGGTCTTGGCGAGCAGCGTCGTGGTGGTGCCGGCCGTGGTGTCCTGGAGGGTGGCCGTGGCCCAGTCGTAGGTCACGGTGTCCGGGCAGGTGACGTTGTACCAGAAGGAGACCTTGCTGGTGCCGGACGGGGCGGTGAAGGACTGGGCGAGTGAGGAGGTGTTCGTCGGGCCGGTCGACCCGACCATCGCGCCGTAACTCCCGCTGTGCGCCGCCGAGGTGATGGCGGAGGTGCTGCCGCTGGTGGTCCAGCTGGACAGGCTGCCCGTCTCGAAGGTGCCGTTGGTGAGGGTGCCGCCGCCACCGTTGCTGCCGCCGCCGACGATGGCGTGGGAGATGGCGCAGTTGTTGGTGTCGTTGGACCAGCTCGCCTGCTCCGCGAACGTGCCCGTGCCCATGGTCACGTTGGCCGCCCCGCCCGTGCTGCCGGGGGAGATCCAGGCGCACTCGTCGGAGTTCTCCTGGCCGTCGTAGGAGCTGCCGGTGTGGTTGGTCCAGCCGCCGGCCGGGTTCTGGTCGGACATCATCTCGTGCCACTCGTGGCCGAGCGTCATGGTCCAACCGTCGAGTGTGCCGGGCGAGTTGACGAAGCCGACGCCGCAGCCCGAACCGGAGTCCATGTTGTACGGCTGGTTGCTGAACGCGATGTCACCGTATGAGGAGGAAACGGGACCGCCGGAGAGCGTGCTGTCGCCGTTGTAGTCGTGCCAGGCGCAGTACTGGCCCTGGTAGCTGTCCGGGTTGGTGTTGTGCGGCGACAGGATGACGTAGTACGCGTCCCGGTTGGACGCGGCGGTGGTGTTGCCGAAGTGCCCGGCCGCCTTGACGGCCTCGGCGCCCAGCTGGTGCCCCGTCGCGGCGCTCGGGGAGGCCGCCGAGTTGTCGTACCAGACACCGGACAGCACGCCGCCGCTCTGGTACGGGATGAAGTTCGCGTTGGAGGGGCAACTGGTGGCGCCCGTCGACACGTTCGGCCCGTCGCACCACTGGGTGAGGTCCGCGGACCATCGCTCGTTGCCGGTGCCGATGTCCTTGAACATCTCCTGAGCGACGGGGGCGGCGCCGTCCGGGTCGCCGGAGAACGTGGCGTCACCGCTGCCGTTGGTGCTCTGCGTCCCCCACTGGGAGCCGTAGAAGACCAGGTAGACCTTGGAGTGGCCGCTCTGGACGCCGATGCCGTCGATGCCGCCGCCGTAGGACAGGGTTTCCGGGCCGGTCGCCGCGGTGGCGGCCGGGTGGTTGGCCGCCCACGACTTCATCTTGGCGTTCCGCTGGATGGTGGGAAGGACGCCGTGCCGGTACGGGTGCTGGTACGCGGGGCTGTAGGGGTTGGATCTCGCCGCGTGCACCGTCGCCTGGGGGGCGGCTGTCGCCTGCGGGGTGATGGCGAGTGCCAGGCCGGTGGCCAGGGACAACGACGCGAGACCGGCGAGGGTTGCTCGGGCTGCGCCGCCTATGTGGGGAGTACCCATGGGTGATGGGAACCTTTCTTCGCGCGGACCTCCGCCGTCGGTGCGGGGAGGTGGATTGCATGGGACGCCGACAGGGGCGCATCACCCGACAGCCGTCTCCGGACGTCGATGTCGACGCCGGCTTCGTCGCTGGGCAGGACAAGGGAGCCGAACGGTGGTTGCTTCACTGCACGGGCGGCGGTGTGCACGGCAGTTGGGCAATTGACGCGCGGCGTTGTGATCTGCGGGGAATCCAGTCCTGACCTGAACGAAAGAAAAGGGCAGTGAGAAGGGTCGCGCCGCCCCTTTTGAAGCTTGAAAGGTGATGCGTTGTCAGACGCGGCAGATCACATCAGATTTGACAGGCGCAGGTCAATGGAATCAGACAGCTTTTACACAGTGACAAGGCTGTCGCCCTCTTGTGCGTGACCGCTCCCCTGTCGATTGTGGTCCGTATCCGCTGGTCGAACGGCAACTCGCTCTGCCCCCGGGCCAGTTGGCGGCGCGCGTTCCAGGGTGTTTCATGACTGATCGTTGACCATGGGCAGCGGTGTCATGCACACCGGTCCGGGAAGTCGGAGAAAGCGGCAGGCAATACTTCACCAAGAACCGGTAATCGGTGGGCTATTGCTTTGCATGGTTTCCATTCGGAGTCCCTGCCGCGAGGAGACCGGGACTCGCTTGTACTCACGCCCGAAGTCGCTGTCTACACTCCGACGATGAACAACATACGGTGCACGCAATGTGGTGCGGTGGGGCTGGAGCCGGGCTTCGTCGAGGACTCCGGGCAGGGCGCTCGCGGATACTCGAACTGGATCGCCGGCGTCCTCGAGAAGGGTCCGCTCGGCGGCGCCAGACGGATGGGCCGGCCGCACTGGCAGATCGACGCCTACCGCTGCCCGGTCTGCGGGCACCTGGAGATGTTCGCGGTGCAGCCCGCCTGAGGGGACGAGCGGGAGCGGGCGGCGACCGTCCGCGCGCCGACCTGGTGGTACGCAGGACGCCCGGCCCGCGACGGGCGGCTCCGTTGACCAAGGGCGCTGGAACATGCGTCCTGAGAGGTGGCGTGATAGCGCCGCTTCGGGGCACCCGGAAGGTAACGTCCGGTCACGCCAGGAGGTACGTCATGATCGCGCTCGGCATCATTTTGCTCATCGTCGGTTTCCTCACCGGCATATCGATCTTGTGGACCATCGGCATCATCCTGGCCGTGGTCGGCGCCGTCTTCTGGCTCCTGGGATCCATGGGGCACGCGGTCGCCGGCCGACGCCACTATTGGTGACCGTGCCGCCTCTCGAGCAAACCCCCACCTGAATCAAGGCCTGGCCTGGTGGTGACTGAGACCAGGGTGAAGGATCACGGGCGCGGCCGCGCCGTCATGGCATGAGCGGCCGCGCCCCGCCCTGTGGCGGCGGCCCCGGACCCTGACAGGGGCCGGAATCTTCGAGAGGACACATCGAAGGGACACCTCGACAGCTTGAGAGGACACCTCGACAGGACACCTCAAGAGGACACCTCAAGAGGACACTTCAAGAGGACGCCTCGCCTCCTTGCCTCCCTTTCGGCCGTCGGCCGCCTGGTCCCAGAGCCGGCGGCCGGCGGCCTTGCGCGTAACGGATCACTTGAGCATGGGCCAGAAGATTCGCCCGCCGCTGTGCAAGAGGTCGCTGGATGGGTACCTGCGTTCGGTGGCCGGCCCACGACGGGTGCCTGCCAGTTTCTGTTCCGCGAGGCCGGGGAGGGCGAGTTGAGGTTGCGTGAGGGGCATGACGGACGGCCCACACGGTGCAACGCCCGGATACTGGGGGGCCGTTACCGCCTGGACGGGCTGATCGGCTGGGGTGGCGCGGCCGACGTGCACCGCGGCTTCGACCTGCAACTGCGGCGGCCCGTGGCCGTGAAGATCTTCCGGTCCGGTACCGGCTTCGACACCGAGGAGGGCTTCCGCAGCGAAGCGGTCATTCTGGCCCAGCTACAGCATCCGGGACTGGTGACCGCCTACGACGCCGGAAGGCACGACGGCGACGCCTACCTCGTCATGCAACTCGTGGACGGTCCCACCCTCAAGAGCCGCATCGCCGAGAGCGCTCTGTCGCCCGAAGCTGCCGCCACGCTCGGCGCCGCCCTCGCCGACGCCCTGGACCACGCCCATGAGAAGGGGATCATCCACCGGGACGTCAAACCGTCGAACATCCTCCTGGACGCCTCGGACAGTCCTCATCTGACCGATTTCGGTATCTCCCGGCTGCTGGACTCCACCACGCACACCGCCACCGGCACCCTCATCGGCACGGCCGCCTATCTGTCCCCCGAGCAGGTACTCGGCAGGCCCGTCGGCCCACCGGCCGACGTCTACGCCCTCGGACTGGTCCTACTCGAGTGCCTCACCGGCAGGCTCGAATACGAAGGCGGCCCCCTGGAGGCGGCCATCGCCCGACTGCACCGCCGACCCGCGCTCCCCGACTTCCTGCCCGAAGCGTTCGGCGACCTGCTGCACCGGATGACGGCTCTGGAGGAGCAGGACCGTCCCACGGCACGCGAGTGCGCCCGGGCCCTGGCCCATCTGGCCGAGGTCACGTCCAGTGCGGGGCGGGTTCAGCCGACGGCACCGGCCATGAGCAGCGCCGTATTGCGGTCGACCGCACACGAAAGCGACGGTGACAGCGACCGCACGCACCGCAGTCTGCTGCCCGGCGCGCGGCCGCTCGGTACCGCCGCGGCCGGCGCGGCCGGTCTTCCACGGGCGGCCTCCCGGCACGCCTTCGCCCGCAGCCGGGTGGCGGTGTGTGGATCAGCGGCCGCCCTGGTCGCCGTGATGACCGCCGGTCTCATCGCCACCGATGGTTTCTCGCAGCACGACGCCACCGGCGAGGCGGCTCCGTCCGCCAGTGATCACCCCGCCCACTCCGCGTCCCCGAAGTCCTCGGCCGACGACGGCGGTTCCGCCGCTCCGAAGGCCTCGCCCTCCTCCCGTTCGGCCGCTGCCCGCCCTCTCCGCGCGACGGTTCCGGACAGCCGTGCTGTCTCATTGCCTGTTGATCAGCCGACGCGGCATCTGACCGGTCCTGCCTCCCGGACGTCCGGTGACGGCAAGGCGACCGATGCGGCCCCGGGGAAGGCCGCAGACAAGAAGAAGTCTCCCGCGGGCCCCCCTGGCCAGACGCGAAAAGGCCGGGAGTAGCAGCGCACACACGGGTGACGGGGCGGAGCGCCACCCCTGTCAGGTAATGGTGTCGCCGCCGTGCCCGGGCTGCGGACGCGGCAGCCTGTACGGAGCCCGCGGCTGAGCAGAGTGCCGTGGTCAGCGCCCCGACCACGATCGCCGGCGACAGTTTCATGGGAACCCCGTTTCGGTTGCGGGATGCCAGCGTGACCGCCACCGACGCCGGTCGCGGCCAGCGGCGGGCCACACGAGGGATACCGGGACTGCCTGTCCGGCCCGCGGCTCACAGGGACGTCAGCCAGGCCGCCGTGTCATCGGGGTGGGCGAAGCGGAGGGTGTGGAGAGGGGCGAAGCGGGGGTCGTTCACCCGGCTCTCGATTTCTCGGTGGCGGGTGCCGTGTTGGGACCATGCCCACCAGGCCGGGTGCTCCCGGCTCAGCCAGTCCTTCCAGGTCTCCCTGTTGCCACCGAAGAGTGCCTCGCGTGTGACGGTGCGCCGGAAGGACCGGCGCAGGACGCGAGGCATGACGACGCGTTTGGGACAGTCCAGCCAGATCACCGTGTCGGCTCGGTTCCACAGCAGGTCCCGGACTTCCGGATAGCCGATGGAGTCGATGATCCAGCCGGGCTCGGCGGTGAGCCTCGATACGTCTTCGGTCAGCTCGCCGTTGACGGACCAGTCGGGGCCGTTGAAGTACAGGGCGTCCATCTCGTGGTGCGGCAGGCCCAGACGACTGCTCAGCGCTCGGGCGAGGGTGGACTTGCCCGAGCCGGTGACGCCCACCACCAAGATGCGTTGCATGGATGCCCCCGGTTCGTGATCGGGCGAAGACGTCTTGCAGTTGGTCAAGGGCGGGCCCCGGCTCAGGAACCGCCGCGCTCGCGGGGGATCTTGTGCCCCGCCTCGATCGCCACCGGCAGCCGGTTCTCGGCCGGGGGCAGCGGGCAGGTGGCCAGGTCGGTGTAGGCGCACGGCAGGTTCGCGGCCCGGTTGAAGTCCAGGACGACCGTGCCGTCGGCGGCGGGCGGTTCCAGGGTCAGGGCCCGGTTGGCCGCGTAGGTGGTGACCCCAGAGGTCGCGTCGGTGAACAGGACCATCAACCGACCCCCGCCGGAGCCGGGGAACGAGGTCAGCGACAGTTGCCGCCCGTCCAGCTCGAACTCGACCCTGCCCGGAGCGTCGTAGACGTGCTCCAGGCCCTCGACCGCAGCGCCGACGGTGGTCGGCCGCGGTGTGTCGAAGGGGATGTAACGGCCGGTCACCGTCCATCGGGGGTCGGGAGCGTAGGCGGGCGTTCCGGTGAAGGCCGTACGCAGCGGAGCGTCCGGGTGCCGGGGGCGCACGATGTCCTGTCCGCCACGCCGGGCGACCTCGATCACGGCGTCTCCCCAGACGGCGTCGACGCCACCGCGCTCGGGGAGCACACCGAAGCGGTGCTCACCGTGCACCGGCGTTCCGTCGACGACCAATTCCTCGCCGTCGTCGAGGGTGACGACGACCCCCTCCAGACCTGTGTGCCAGGCGCCGGGCGCGTCCGGGAAGCGCTGCGGCCGGTCGTCGAGCCAGTGCAGTCCGGTGACCGCCAGGAACCCGTGCGGGGCGGCGAGTCGGGCCTCCTGGGCGCGGTACCACTCCAGCCATGCCTCGGTGAAGGCATGGAGGTCCGTCGTGGTGGCCTCGGTGGTCATGGAGGATCTCCTTCGGATCGGGGATGTCTTGGTGCGCAGGTTGAGGGCCGCCCGCCCAGCGGGCGTGCGCTGCACCAACAGTCATTCAGTCCAGAACAGGTGCCGGGCGCAGCCGCATTCCGGTGCGCGTGTGACAGCTTTTTGTCAGTCATGTGTCCTGGACCTGTGTCGAGAGCTGCGCGCAGGTCGAGGTGCCGGCGCAGGGTGCTGCCGGTGTACTCCGGCAGGCGAAACCAGTCCGATGTCCGGACCACGTGTATGACCCCTTCCTGGGCCGACCGGGTCGGCACCGGTACCTGGCAGGGTGTCCGCGATGCGGGACGGCCCTCTTGACGTCGCCGACCGTCGGATCGACACTCACTGAGGGAATCCTAGTGAACAGGTAGGGAAGTATGAGGCGCCTTGATCCGGTCACTGTCCGAGTGAGCCGTTCGCCTCTGCTGACCTCCCGACGTCACATCGACCTGCTCCGCGTCTGCAGCGCGCTCGGCCTCATGGGCTGACCTGCGCCCTTCGTGCCGACAGTGTCCCCTGGGACATCCTTCCGTTCGGCGCGCCCAGGTGAGCTCCGCTCCTGGGGTTCCGTGGTCGCATCCCCGACGCCCCCGGCGGGCGGACGAGGGGGATTCGACCACGGGGCCCAGCCCGATGTCGCCTCCGCCGCGCGTACGTCCGCGCCCGCTTTCGGGGAGAGTCATGACCGTCACATCACCGGCCGCCCACGTTTCCGTCCGGCCCGCGCCGGCCTTCCGTGGCCGCATCGGCAGGGACGCGCGCAGCGGCCACTACGCCGTTCCCGGCCGCTACCGGCTCCATCTGTCGACCGCGTGTCCCGACGGCCTGCGCATCGCCGTCGCCCACACATTGCTCGGCCTGGACGCCGTCTGTCCGGTGGCCCTCCTGCCCGCCGTCCCCGACTGTCCCGAGGGCGGCCACTCGGCCCTGCGCCCGCTGTACGAGGCGAGCGCGCACCGCTACCCCGGCCCGGCCGCGGCGCCGGTCCTCAGTGACGGCTGGTCAGGGCGGATCGTCAGCACCCATGACCGGGACATCATGCGCGACCTCGCCCACCGCTTCGACACCGGCGGTCCCTCGCTCTACCCGTGCGGCGCGGAGTCGGAGATCGAGGCGGTGGAGCGGATGTGCGTGGAGGGTATCGAGGGGGCGGCGCAGCGGGCCGGGGCCGTGGGCGGAGAGGCAGCGGAATGTGACATGGCCCTGGCCACGCTGCTGGAGACCCTCGGCGCCCTCGACCGCTGGCTGGACGGCCGAACCTACCTGATCCGCGACGAAGTCACCGCCGCCGACGTCGAGTTGTGGGTCGCGCTGATACGGCTCGACACCGTGCACCGGCACCACCTCGACGCCGCCGCGGTCCAGCGCATCGCCGGCCACCCGGCGCTGTGGTCCTACGCCCGCCGTCTGACCGCCCACCCCGCCTTCGGCATCCACCTCAACCTCGACGGCATCGACCGCCGCCACCACGCCCAGTGCCGCGGGCGGGAGGCGGCCGGATCGGCCGTCCAGATGCTCGACTGGGCTGCACACGCGGCCCGTTAGCCGTTCCACCTGGTGGACCGGTGTTGACATACGTTCGGGCAGTTGTCTTGACTACGGCCCAGAACGGTCATGAGTGTCAGCGACAAGCCCTGGCTTGCTGACCGGCAACCCTCGCGCCGCGGTGGGGTGCCCCAGGTGACGACCCGGCCGATGACACGTCGGTAAGCGCGAGGCCCACAGGGCCGGAACAGTGACGGTGACGCCATGTACGCAGCTCCCAGAACGGCCGCACGCCGTTCCCAGGGCTGCGAACCGGCGTACACGAACGTGCTCGTCGCCAACCGCGCCGTCGATCTGCTCCGCGTCAACAGCGCACTGTGTACCGCACCGGGCCGTGCCCGCTGTCGGGGCTGACACCTCCCCGCAGCCCCCGCACTCCCTGACCGACACCGCCCGCGCGGTGTGCCGTCGCCCTTCCCACTCCCGGTCTCCCGCCGCCGTGTGCGTCCCCGCATGCCGGCGTGCCTCCGGGGTGTTCCCACCCAGCCGGAGCCCACCATGAGCGAACCCCCTGGCGCCACCGTCACGTTGCCCGAGGCGCCCAGCGCCGCCCAACCGTCCAAGGCCCTCACCGCCCAGCGAGTGCTGCCGTTGCGACGGCCGGGACGCTGGATCGCCACCGCGATCGTCCTGGTCCTGGTCGCCCAGTTCGTCCACGGACTGGTGACCAACCTGCTCGACCTGTTCGGCTCGGCGCAGACCATGGGCTCCACCTACCCCGGCGACATCGTGCCGCTCCTGCTGGTCGTCACCGTCTGGTACCTGATCCTCACCAGCGTCGTCTCCGTCATCCAGTTCTACGTCGAGCGGCACTACGCCCGCGGCGCCACCCGCAGCCTGCCGCCGGCGCCACTGCAGAAGCTCCGCACCGGTCTCACCGACCTGCGGGCCCGCGTCCGCCGGGAGGCCGCCGTATGACCGCCAAGACCGCCGACGCCGTGGCGGACGTCGAAGCCGCCACCGTCGAGGTGCACGACGTGCACAAGTGGTACGGCACCCACCGGGTCCTGGACGGCGTGGACCTGACCGTCCGCCCCGGCGAGGTCACCGTGATCCTCGGCCCCTCCGGCTCCGGCAAGTCCACCCTGCTGCGGGTCATCAACCACCTGGAGAAGCCCGAGATCGGCCACGTCAGCATCAACGGCGAGCCGATCGGCGTGAAGCGGCAGGGCGACCGGCTGAAGGAGCTGAGCGAGCGGGCC
Organism: Streptomyces sp. SLBN-31; assembly: GCF_006715395.1. Taxonomy (NCBI): domain Bacteria; kingdom Bacillati; phylum Actinomycetota; class Actinomycetes; order Kitasatosporales; family Streptomycetaceae; genus Streptomyces; species Streptomyces sp. SLBN-31. Next base: position 427,024 of record NZ_VFNC01000002.1, on the reverse strand, counting down.
ATCCTCACCCAGCGCGGGCGGATCGGGTTCGTCTTCCAGAACTTCAATCTCTTCCCGCACCTGACGGTCCTGGACAACGTGGCCGCGGCCCCGGTTGCCACCGGCCGGCTCGGCAGGCCCGAAGCCCAGGAGCTGGCCCGCGAGCTCCTCGGCCGGGTCGGCCTCGCCGACAGGACCGGCGCCTACCCGCGCCAGCTCTCCGGCGGCCAGCAGCAGCGCGTCGCCATCGCCCGCGCACTGGCCCTGCGCCCCGGCGTCATCCTGTTCGACGAGCCCACCTCCGCCCTGGACCCCGAACTGGTCGGCGAAGTCCTCGCCGTCATACGGGACTTGGCCTCCAGCGGCACCACCCTCGTCATCGTCACCCACGAGATCGGCTTCGCCCGCGAGATCGCCGACCGGGTCGTCTTCATCGACGGCGGCAAGATCATCGAGCAGGGGCCGCCCTCCGAGATCCTCGACGCACCGCGGCACGAGCGGACCAGGGACTTCCTCAGCAAGGTCCTGTGACCCGCCGCCCCCACGACCTCCCCCCACGCCACCACCCTCATCACCGCCCCTGAGCGACAAGGAACGGCCATGCGCACCCACTTCACCCGACGCAGCCCGATACGCGGCATCACCGCGGCGACCGCCGTCGCCTCCCTGGTCACCGGGCTCGCCGCCTGCGGTGGCAACAGCGACGCGGCCACCACCACCGACACCGCCGCCACGTCCGGCGAGGTCGTCATCGGCCAGGCCTCCAACGGCGCCGCCCAGCAGACCACCATCAAGGTCTCCGAGGTCAAGTCGATCAGCTCCGAACTGCCCGCCGCTCTCAAGAAGAGCGGCAAGCTGGAGATCGGCATCGGCGCCCTGCCCGCCGGCTTCCCGCCGCTGGCCTACGTCGGCGGCGACCAGAGAACCCTCACCGGCGCGGAGCCCGACTTCGGTCGCCTGGTCGCCGCGGTCCTCGGCCTCAAGCCCGAGGTGAAGAACTCCACTTGGGAGAACCTCTTCGTCGGCATCGACAGCGGCAAGGTCGACGTGGCGTTCTCCAACGTCACCGACACCGAAGAGCGCAAGAAGAAATACGAGTTCGCCTCCTACCGGCAGGACAACCTCGCCTTCACCGTGCCCAAGAAGAGCACCTGGAACTTCGGCGGCGACTACGAGAACCTCGCCGGCAAGACGATCTCCGTCAGCTCTGGCACCAACCAGGAAAAGATCCTCCTGGAGTGGAAGGCGAAGCTGGCCAAGGAGGGCAAGAAGCTCACCGTCAAGTACTTCCAGGACAGCAACAGCGTCTACCTCGCCCTGTCCAGCGGCAAGATTGACGCGTACCTCGGCCCCAACCCCGGCATCGCCTACCACAACAGCCAGGTCGCGAACACGCCCAACGCCACCCGCACCGCGGGCACCTACTCGGGCGCCGGAGCGAGCCTTCAGGGCCTGATCGCGGCCACCGCCAAGAAGGACAGCGGGCTGGCCAAGCCGCTCGCCGACGCCATCAACTACCTGATCAAGAACGGTCAGTACGCCGAGTGGCTCAAGGCCTACAACCTCTCCAACGAGGCCGTCGCCAAGTCCGAGGTCAACCCGCCCGGACTCCCGCTCGACAACTCCTGACCACCGCGTGTGGGGACTCCACCACCACCTCGCGGTGGAGTCCCCACACGCCGGACATCCCGAGCCGCACACCGGAGACCGCCACACCATGTCCGTCACCACCGTCGACGCCACCTCCTCGCACGTCCTGGACAACCCCGCCTGGGCCGCCCTCACCGGTCCCCACGCCCACTTCGCCGAACGCATCGGCCACGCCGCCCGCTACCACCAGGACGTCGCCCCCTTCCACGCCCTCTCCGACGAGGACGACCCGCGCGCCTGGGCCGACCTGGCCAGTCTCGTCGGCCCCGGTGGCACCGCCGCGGTGCGAGGCGTCACCGAGGCGCCGGACGGCTGGGAGGTCGTCAGCGTCGGACACGGCGTCCAGCTCGTGGACACCTCCCTGCGCGCCGAGCCCGACTCCGAGGCCGTACGCCTCGGCCGCGACGACGTACCCCAGATCCTCGACCTGATCGCCCGCACCGAGCCGGGCCCCTACCGGCGCCGCACCGTCGAGATGGGCACCTACCTCGGCATCCGCCACCGCGGCCGGCTGATCGCCCTGGCCGGCGAGCGGCTGCACCCGCCCGGCTGGACCGAGATCAGCGCCGTGTGCACCGACCCCGACCACCGAGGCCGGGGGCTGGCCACCCGTCTGGTCCGTGCCGTCGCCGCAGGCATCAAGGAGCGCGGAGAACAGCCCTTCCTGCACGCCGCGGCCGCCAACGCGAACGCGATCCGGCTGTACGAGTCGATCGGCTTCACCCTGCGCAGCCGTACGGTCTTCTCGCTCGTCCGGCACACCGGCGCCGCGGCCCTGGAAAGAACGGCATAGCCATGCCGAGCCCCTCTCATCCCGCCTCCAGGAAAGGCACCCTCGTGTCCACAACTCCTCGCACTCCTCTGCACCTTGCCGTCGCCCTCGACGGAACCGGCTGGCATCCCGCCTCCTGGCGTGAGCAAGTCGCCCGCCCCCGCGACCTGTTCACCGCCGGATACTGGGCGGACCTCGTCGCCGAGGCCGAGCGCGGCCTGCTCGACTTCGTCACCTTCGAGGACGGCCTCGCCTTGCAGTCTTCCTCCTACGGCGAACTCGACGGCCGCACCGACCAGGTTCGCGGTCGGCTGGACGCCGTACTGACCGCCGCCCGGATCGCACCCCTGACCCGGCACATCGGCCTGGTGCCGACCGTGATCGCCACCCACACCGAGCCGTTCCACATCTCCAAGGCGATCGCCACCCTCGACTACGTCAGCACCGGCCGCGCAGGCCTACGGGTGCAGATCTCCGCCCGGCCGCACGAGGCCGGCCACTTCGGCCGCCGCGTCTTCCCGCCGATCGACCTGAACGAACTGCGGAGCCCGGCCGGACAAGAACGGCTCACGGACCTCTTCGACGAGGCCGCGGACCACGTCGAGGTCGTGCGCCGGCTCTGGGACAGCTGGGAGGACGACGCGGAGATCCGGGACGCCGCCACCGGACGCTTCATCGACCGCGACAAGCTGCACTACATCGACTTCCAGGGCAAGCACTTCAGTGTCAAGGGACCCTCCATCACCCCGCGCCCGCCCCAGGGCCAGCCCCTGGTCACCGCCCTCGCCCACCAGACCGTTCCCTACCGGCTGTTGGCCCGCCAGGCCGACGTCGGCTACGTCACTCCGCAGGATGCCGCGCACGCCCGGGCGATCGTCGCCGAGATCCGGGCCGAGCAGGAGGCGGCAGGACGGGCCGGTGAACCCCTGCACGTCTTCGGGGACCTGGTGGTCTTCGTGGACGACGAGCAGGCCGCCGCGGAGGACCGGCGCGCACGGCTCGACGCCCTCGCGGGTGAGCCGTATACCAGCGACGCCCGCATCTTCGCCGGCACTCCCGCTCAACTCGCTGATCTGTTGCAGGAGGTGTCGGAGGAAGGGCTGAGCGGGTTCCGGCTGCGGCCCGCCGTAGCCGGACACGACCTGCCCGCCATCACCCGCGGCCTGGTCCCCGAACTCCAGCGCCGGGGTGTCTTCCGCACCGCCTACGAAGCCGACACCCTGCGCGGCCTGTTGGGCCTCGCGCGCCCCGCCAACCGCTATGCCGCCGTCTGAGCCGGAAGGACCCCGCCGACATGACCAGTAAGCCTCTGAAGCAGATCCACCTGGCCGCCCACTTCCCCGGCGTCAACAACACCACCGTGTGGAGCGACCCGAGGGCCGGCAGCCACATCGAGTTCAGCTCCTTCGCCCACTTCGCCCGCACCGCCGAACGCGCCAGGTTCGACTTCCTGTTCCTCGCCGAGGGACTGCGACTGCGCGAACAGGGCGGAAAGATCTACGACCTGGACGTCGTCGGCCGTCCCGACACCTTCACCGTCCTGGCCGCGCTCGCCGCCGTCACCGAGCACCTCGGCCTGACCGGCACCATCAACTCGACCTTCAACGAGCCCTACGAGGTCGCCCGCCAGTTCGCCGGCCTCGACCACCTCTCCGGCGGCCGCGCCGCCTGGAATGTCGTCACCTCCTGGGACGCCTTCACCGGCGAGAACTTCCGCCGCGGTGGCTTTCTGCCGCAACAGGAGCGCTACTCCCGCGCCAAGGAGTTCCTGGCCACCGCGAACGAGCTCTTCGACTCCTGGCACGGCGACGAGATCGTTGCCGACCAGGCCAACGGCGTCTTCCTGCGCGACGCGAAAGCCGGCGCCTTCGCCCACACCGGACAACACTTCGACATCCACGGCCAGTTCAACGTGCCGCGCTCCCCGCAGGGCCGCCCAGTCATCTTCCAGGCAGGCGACTCCGAGGAGGGACGCGAGTTCGCCGCCTCCAGTGCCGACGCCGTCTTCAGCCGGCACGCCACCCTGGAGGCAGGTCAGGCCTTCTACACGGACGTCAAGAACCGCCTCGCCAAGTACGGCCGCCGCCACGACCAGTTGCTGATCCTGCCCGCTGCCTCCTTCGCACTCGCCGACACCGACGCCGAGGCCGAGGAACTTGCCAGGGAGGTGCGCCGCCAACAGGTCAGCGGCGCCACCGCCCTCAAGCACCTGGAGTTCGTCTGGAACCGGGACCTGTCCTCCTACGACCCGGAAGGGCCGCTGCCCGACATCGACCCGGACGTCAGCGACAACCACATCTCCAAGGGCCGTGCCCAGGTGCGCATGTACCGCGACCCGCTGGCCACCGCCCGCGAGTGGCGGGAGCTGGCCGCCGCCAACAACTGGTCCATCCGCGACCTGGTCATCAACACCGGCAACCGGCAGACCTTCGTCGGCTCCCCGGCGACCATCGCCAGGACCATCAACGACTACGTCCAGGCCGACACCGCCGACGGCTTCATCCTCGTACCGCACATCACCCCCACCGGCCTCGACGACTTCGCCTACAAGGTCGTCCCGCTCCTGCAGGAACGAGGCGTCTTCCGCACCGAGTACGAGGGCCCCACCCTCCGCCACCACCTGGGGCTCGCGCACCCCGACGCCGTCGACGACCGGGTCGCGTCGTGAAGTTTCACGCCGACGCCGGAGGCCTGCCCGATGCCTCGCACCGCGCCTCCCTCGAGTTGTTCCAGTCCCACGTCGCCCCCGTGCTGCGGCGCGAGGTCCCGGGCCCACCGTTCGTGCGGGACCCCGTGCTTCCGACGCAGCCACTCACCCAGGAGTCCGTCCATGTCTGACATCGCCCTCGGCGTCCTCGATCTGGTCCCCATCCCGTCCGGCTCGACGGCGGCCGATGCCCTGCGCAACTCGATCGACCTCGCGCAGCAGGCCGAGCGCCTGGGATACGCCCGTTACTGGTTCGCCGAGCACCACCTCAACCCGGGCGTGGCCGGAACCTCACCCGCCGTCGTCCTGGCCCTGACCGCTTCCGCCACCTCGACGATCCGGCTCGGTTCCGGAGCCGTACAACTCGGGCACCGCACCGCGCTGTCCACCGTGGAGGAGTTCGGCCTGCTCGACGCGCTGCACCCGGGCCGCTTCGATCTGGGCCTCGGCCGCTCCGGGGGCCGCCCGCCGGGGCAGTCGGACGCCCCGCCGCCCACGACGACCCAGGTCGTCGACGGCCGTGCCCCGAACGGCCTGCTGATCCCGCCTCCCTTCTCCTTCGCGCAGCTGCTCGGCTCTCCCCGCATCGCCCTGCAGCGCCGGCTCCTCCTCCTGCCGGGCGCCGAATCGCAGGACTACACCGAGCAGATCGACGACATCCTCGCCCTGCTCGCCGGCACCTACCGTTCCCCGGAGGGCGTCGAAGCGCACGTCGTGCCCGGAGAGGGCGCCGACGTCGAGGTGTGGATCCTGGGCAGCAGCGGCGGCCAGAGCGCCGCCGTGGCGGGCCGCAACGGCCTGCGGTTCGCGGCGAACTACCACGTCAGCCCCGCCACGGTCCTGGAGGCGGTGGAGGGCTACCGGGCCTACTTCCAGCCCTCCGAGGTCTTGAACAAGCCCTACGTCAGCGTTTCGGCCGACGTCGTCGTGGCCGACGACGACGCCACCGCCCGCGAACTCGCCACCGGCTACGGACCGTGGGTGCGCAGCATCCGCACCGCCGAGGGCGCCATCGAGTTCCCCACGCCGCAGGAAGCGCGCGCCCGCACCTGGACCGACGAGGACCGGGCCCTTGTCCAGGACCGGCTCGACACCCAGTTCGTCGGCTCGCCGGGCCGGGTCGCCGACCAGCTGGAACAGCTCCAGGAGGCCACGGGCGCGGACGAGTTGCTCATCACGACGATCACCCACGACCACAAGGACAGGGTCCGCTCGTACGAACTGCTCGCGGAGGAATGGCGCCGAAGGGGCCACTCGTCCCAGTCACCGAGCTGACGCTCACGCGTGTCCCCGAGGAAGTTCACCCGACCAACCGAAAGGTCCTGTCATGGCCACCATCCTGTCCGTCTCCGGCAGCCCCTCCGCGACCTCCCGCACCGGACGGCTGCTTCGCCACCTCGACCAGCGGCTCGCCGCCCAGGGGCACGAGGTGGTTCCGCTGGACGTGCGCACGCTCCCACCGGAGGCCCTGCTGCACGCCGACTTCGGCCATCCCGCGATAGCCCGGGCCGCGGCCCTGTTCGAGCAGGCGGAGGGCGTCGTGATCGGCACCCCCGTCTACAAGGCCGCCTACTCCGGGCTGCTGAAGGCGCTGCTGGACCTGCTGCCGCAGTACGCGCTGGTGGGCAAGACCGTCCTGCCGCTGGCCACCGGTGGCAGCACGGCCCATGTCCTGGCCATCGACTACGCCCTGCGCCCGGTCCTCGCCTCCATGGGCCCCGCCCACATCACCCCGGGCTGGTTCACCCTCGACAAGGACATCACGGTGGGCGACGACGGCACGCTGACCGTCGCGCCGGGCTCGGCCGAGGCGCTGCTCCAGGTCACCGACCAGTTCTCGGCCGCGCTGGGCGGTCGTACGACGTTGCTGGCGGCCGCCGGATGAGTGGCGCGACGGCACTGGGGGGCGATGCCGAGTCCCTGCACGGCCCGGCGCGATCCCTCACCTTTCACTGGTTCCTGCCCACCAACGGCGACAGCCGCCATGTCGTCGGCGGCGGTCACGGCACCCCCGCCACCGCTTCCGGACGGGACCGGCCGCCGACGGTCGCCTACCTCAGCCGGATCGCCGGCGCCGCGGAGGATCTGGGCTTCGTCGGCGTGCTCACCCCGACCGGCGCCTGGTGCGAGGACGCGTGGCTGACCACCGCGATGGTCAGCCGGCACACCGAGCGACTGAAGTTCCTGGTCGCCTTCCGCCCCGGCTTCGTCTCGCCCACGCTGGCCGCCCAGATGGCCTCCACCTTCCAGCGGCAGAGCGGCGGACGGCTGCTGCTGAACGTCGTCACCGGTGGCGAGAGCCATGAGCAACGGGCCTACGGCGACTTCCTCGACAAGGAGGCGCGGTACCGCCGTACCGGCGAATTCCTCCGCATCGTACGGGAGTTGTGGGAGGGCAAGACCGTCAACCTGCACGGTGGGCATCTCCGGGCCGAGGACGCCAGGCTGGCGCGGGTGCCCGACCCGGTTCCGGAGGTGTACTTCGGCGGGTCCTCGCCGATCGCCGGTGAGGTCGCCGCGCGGCACGCCGACGTCTACCTCACCTGGGGCGAGCCGCCCGCCCAGGTAGCCGAGAAGATCTCCTGGGTGAGGGGACTGGCCGCCGCGGAGGGCCGCACCCTGCGCTTCGGTATCCGGCTGCACGTCATCAGCCGCGACACCTCCGAGCAGGCGTGGGCGGAGGCCGACCGGCTCCTCGCCGGCTTCGACCCGGAGACCGTGAAAGCCGTGCAGGCCGGACTCGCCCGCAGCGAGTCCGAGGGACAGCGGCGCATGCTGGCTCTGCACGGCGGCGGCAACCGGGAGGGCCTCGAGATCCACCCCAACCTGTGGGCGGGCATCGGCCTGGTGCGCGGCGGCGCGGGCACCGCCCTGGTGGGCAGCCACGACGAGGTCGCCGAGCGGATCAAGGAGTACCACGCCCTGGGTATCGACGAGTTCGTGCTCTCCGGCTACCCACACCTGGAGGAGGCGTACCGGTTCGGCGAAGGCGTGCTGCCGAGGCTCGCCGCGCAGGGCCTGTGGCGGCATCCCTCCGACCGGCATCGCGCCCCAGCCGCGCAGGTGCCGTTCGCCTGAACGCGCCCCCGATAAGCGTGAATCGGCCACATCGCGCTTCCATCCCTAGTATTCCTATCGAATTACTAGGAAACTATGGACGGGGGTCGGCGGGGAGTGTGAGCATGACGAAACCCACGTGCCCTCACACCCCGCACCTCCAAGCTGGCGCACGGCCTGCGGGGTCGTACGGACGGTCGCCGCGGCCGACGGCGCCATCGGCCACCTGCTCGGCAGCCACTACTTCCTCTCCTTCAGCGCCCGGTTCTTCGCCCGACCCGGCCAAGTCGCCCGTATCCAGCGGGAGTCGGCGGCCGGGCAGTGGTGCTGGGGAGGCGGCATCGCCGGTAACGAACCCCCGCTCATGCTGATCCCCACGGCGGACGGCCATCTGCTGGACGGCTACCAGCGGTTCCCCACCGGAGTCGGCATCGCCGACCGCCTGCTGGTCCGCGCCTTCAGATCCGGCACCGGCGAGCCGCTGGCCGTCCTCGTCGACCCCACCCGCCCGGGCGTCGTGACCGGAAGCGGCGGCGACACCTTCGGCCAGCGGCTGGCCGGCGGCGGGAGCGTGGAGTTCGACTCCGTGCCGGTCGCGGCGGACGACGTACTCGGTTCCCTGTCGCCGGACGACGGCGTCCTGTCACCCTTCGCCTGCCTGGCCGCCCCGACCGCACGCCTGGTCTCCGCCCAGTTCTGTCTCGGCGTCGCCGAGGGCATGCTCGACGAGGTCCGCGAGTACGGCCGGGTCGTGAAGTCCCCCTGGCAGCCCTTCTCCGCACAGCCCTGGCCCGACAGCCCACCACAGGACCCGCACGCACTGGTCGCGTACGGCGAACTCGCCGTCGCCGCACGGGCCGCGTCCGCCCTCGCCGACCAAGCGGTGGAGGCCCTGCTTCGCGGCCTCGGCCAGGGTGAGGCCCTCGACGACGAGGAGTGCGCGGAGATCACCGTCCTCGCGAGCGCGGCCGAGGCCGCCGCCTCCCGCGCCGTGCAGGAGATCACCACCCGCGCCCTGGACACCATCGGCGCCCCCGCCGCCTCCTCCCGCCCAGGATTCGACCGCTTCTGGCGCAACGCCCGAACCCACACCCTCCGCGAGCCCCTCTCCCACACTCTCCGCGAGGTCGGCGACTACTTCCTCAACGGCACACACCCACCCTTCACGCTTCCGGCGTGACGGGGCCGCCCGGCCCCGGGCCGGGGATTCATGGATCCCGTTGCGCGAGGCGTCGATAATCACTTGCCACACTCACTTCCCGCAGGCCAACGTGGCCGCGAAGGCGACGAAGGCAGAGAAGATGACCACGCAGACCCAACAGGTCGACAACGAGCTGATCCAGGCCGCGGCCCAGGTCGCGCGCACACGGTGTCGGGGGGACAACCACACCATGGCGGCCGCTGGCCGCGCCCGCGACGGCCGGATCGTCACCGCCGTCAACGCCTACCACTTCACCGGCGGCCCGTGCGCGGAGTTGGTCCTCATCGGCACGGCAGCGGCCCAGGGGGTCTACGAGCTGGACACCATCGTCGCCGTCGGCGACCGCGATCGCGGGGTCGTACCGCCGTGCGGCCGGTGCCGTCAGGTGCTGCTCGACTACTTCCCCGCCCTGAAGGTCATCGTCGGCGCGGGCGACCGCACCCGCACCGTCCTCATCTCCGACCTGCTGCCCGAGAGTTACGTCTGGGCCGACCACCAGCTCGAGGCCGACTGAGATCGTGGGCCGACTCGGTCACGACGCGCGTGCCGCGTAGGCCCTGACGTCCGCGTCCGAGTCCGTGGTGGCCGTGGCGAGCGCGGCCCGGGCCTCGGGGGCCTGCAGGTGCCGGGTCAGGGACAGTACGGCGGCCTTGCGCACGTCGGCATTGGAGTCGGCCAGCGCCTTCGCCAGCGCCGGGACCGCGGTGGCCGGGTCGGCGGCGGACAGGGCCGTGGCGGCGCCGGCGCGAACCTGCCAGGCCTCGTCGGACAGGGCGGCCACCGCGCGGGCGGTGAGGAGCGCCGGGCAGTCCACGGAGGCCAGCGCGCCGAACGCGGCACCGCGCACCAGGGGGTCGGTGTCCTCCGTGAGCGCCGCCAACGTCGAGGACGCGATGGTCGAAGAGCCCACGCCGGCCAGGGCCTTGGCCACGGTGACGCGGACCTCGCGGGACGGGTCGTACGCCGCACGCGCCAAGGGCTCGGTCGCGTCGACCGACACGAGCGCCCGCACCGCCTCGATCCGCACCGCTACGTCGGAGTCGGCCAGGGACTCGGCGAACAGCCCGGCGTCCCCCAGGCGCAGGGCCCGCAGGACGTCGAGGGCCGCGGCGCGGACGACGGGGTCGGCCTCCGTGAGCGCCCGGGTGAGCGCATGGCGCAGGGCGGGTTCGGGCGGCAGGGTCTCGACCAGTTCGCGCAGGGAGGCCGCCGCGGCAGACCGGACCTGGGCGTCGGGGTCGGCGAGCGCGTCCGCCAGCGCCTGTCCGGTGCCGGGCGGCACGGTCTCGGTGAGGACCGAGACCGCCGTGCGTCGTACGCCCGGGTCGGGGTCGGCCAAATAGGGCCGCAGGAGCGAGAGTTCGGGTTCCTCCTCGGCGAGCGCCAGCAGGGCCAGGAGCCGGGGCGAGGCGATCTCGCCGGGGTCGGGTGTCACGGACTGCGCGGGGCGCGCGCCGGTCCTCGGGCCGGCGGCCACCGGAGCCGCCTCCCGCGCCCCCGCCGTGGCCACCTGCTCGGGGTGCACCTCGCCGAGGTACCGGGAGGCACCGCCGACCGGGCTGAACTCCTCGACCGGAACGAGGTAGGGAGCCACCGGACGGAGTGTGAACTCCATAGTCCCGGACGGGGACTTGCGCAGATCGAGATGGTGCAGCCAGGACGTGTCGTCGCGCCGCGGGTGGTCGATCCGCTCGTGGTAGAGGCCCCAACGCGACTCCGTACGGGCGAGCGAGGCCCGCGCCGCCATCTCCGCGCAGTCGCGGATGAAGCCGACTTCGGCACACCGCATCAACTCGTGCGGGGTCCGGGCGCCCATCGAGGCGATGTCGGCGCGCATCCGCTCGAAGGCCTCCAGGGCCAGCGACAGACGGGCACCGGACTTCGGAGGGGCCACGTAGTCGTTCACGAAGCGGCGCAGCTTGTACTCGACCTGGGGCTGCGGCGGCCCGTCCGGGTTGTGCAGCGGGCGGTAGACCAGTTCATGCGCCTCACGCAGCTGCTCCTGCGGCAACTCGCCCTCGTACGACCGGTATTGGGACGCGTCCACGCCTGCGAGGTCGCCGAAGACGAACGCGCCGATCATGTAGTTGTGCGGCACGCAGGCCAGGTCGCCGGCCGCGTAGAGGCGTGGGACGGTCGTACGGGCGTGGTCGTCGACCCGTACCCCCGAGGCCGAGTGGCCGCCGCACAGGCCGATCTCGGAGATGTGCATCTCGACGTCGTGGGTGCGGTAGTCGTGGCCGCGGCCGGCGTGGAACGTGCCGCGGGTGGGCCGCTCCGTGGAGTGCAGGATCGACTCCAGGGCCGAGACCGACTCCTCGGGCAGGTGGCTCAGCTTGAGGTACACAGGCCCGCGGTCGCTGGCGACCTCCGCCGCGAACTCGGCCATCATCTGCCCGGACCAGTAGTCGGAGTCGACGAAGCGTTCGCCGTGCCGATTGACCTGGTAGCCGCCGAAGGGGTTGGCGACGTAGGCGCAGGCCGGGCCGTTGTAGTCCTTGATGAGCGGGTTGATCTGGAAGCACTCGATGCCGGTCAGCTCGGCGCCGGCGTGGTACGCCATCGCATAGCCGTCGCCCGCGTTCGTGGGGTTCTCGTACGTGCCGTACAGATAGCCGGAGGCGGGCAGGCCGAGGCGGCCGCAGGCACCGGTCGCCAGGATCACCGCACCCGCCCGCACGACCACGAATGCGCCCGTGCGTGTGTTGAAGCCGGCCGCCCCCACGGCCCGCCCCTGCGCGGTGAGCACCCGCACCGGCATCACCCGGTTCTCGATACGGATCCGCTCCCGCATCTCACGCCGCCGCAGCTGCCGGTACAGGACCTTCTTGACGTCCTTGCCCTCCGGCATGGGCAGCACATAGGACCCCGACCGGTGCACCTGGCGGACCGCGTACTCGCCGTGCTCGTCCTTCTCGAACTTCACGCCGTACGACTCCAGGCGCTGCACCATGGCGAAACCGCGGGTCGCGGTCTGGCGGACGGTGGACTGGTCGACGACGCCGTCATTGGCGCGCGTGATCTCGGCGACGTAGTCGTCGGGCTCGGCGCGCCCGGGCACGACCGCGTTGTTGACGCCGTCCATGCCCATGGCGAGCGCGCCCGAGTGCCGTACATGGGCCTTCTCCAACAGCAGGACGTTCGCGCCGTGTTCGGCGGCGGTCAGGGCCGCCATGGTGCCGGCCGTGCCGCCGCCGACGACCAGGACGTCGCAGGAGATCTCCTCCGCCTCGCTGAGGGCCGGAATCTGCAGGAGAGTGTCCACCAGGGTGCCTTTCACGTTGCGGATCACGTACCGAGCGAGGACAGGACCTCGCGGCGCAGCGCCACGCGCGCGGGATCGTCGTGGGCCGTGCGATCGCGTGGCCGAGGTACGTCCCGTACGGCGGTCAGCCGGCCGTTTCCGAGGAGGACCACGCGATCGCCGAGGAAGAGGGCCTCGTCCACGTCGTGGGTGACGAAGACGACGGTCGCGCCCGAGCCGTGCAACACCTCCACCAGCAGGTCCTGCATGCCCGAACGGGTCTGGGCGTCGAGGGCGCCGAAGGGTTCGTCCATGAGGACGGCGCGCGGCGCCCCGGCGAGGGCGCGGGCCAACTGGGCGCGCTGGCGCTGGCCGCCGGAGACCCGGTGCGGCAACTGCCCCGCCAGGTCGGCCAGTTCGACGCGAGCCAGCCACTGCTCGGCCTGGACGCGGCGTTGCGAGCGGGGGACGCGGCGGACGGCCAGCGGGAGTTCGACGTTGGCGCGCAGGGTGCGCCAGGGCAGGAGGGCGTCCTCCTGGAAGACCAGGGCGCGTTCGGCGGACGGCCCGGCCAGGGGCTCACCGTCCTGGCCGATCCGCCCGGCGAGCGGGGGCAACAGCCCGGCGAGGGTGCGCAGCAGGGTCGACTTGCCGCAGCCGGACGGGCCGACGACGGTGAGGATCTCCCCGGGCGCGATGTCCAGGTCGACTCCGGTCAGGACCGGTGCGTCGGGGCGGCCGAGGATGGCGGCGCGGAGGGTGAGGCCGGTGCCGCGTGTGAGGTATGTCGTTGTACGGAGTACGGGTTCCGTGTCAGACGAGGTGCTCATCGCGTGCCTCCTTTGCGTCGGAGGGCAGTTGGCGGGGGGACGGACCGGCGGGCGGGCGTGAGGGCGTCGACCGGGCGGCCGCGACATGCGAAGTACGCGGCAGCCAGCGGGTCAGCCGCCGGCCCAGGAGTTCCACCGCCGTGGAGGTCAGCCAGCCGAGGACGCCGATCGTGACCATGCCGACGAAGACGCCCGGGTAGTCGACGACCGTGTAGTCCTGCCAGGTGCGGTAGCCGACCCCGTACTGTCCGGAGATCATCTCCGCGGAGATCACGCAGATCCACGAGACGCCGATACCGACCGACAGGCCGCCGAAGATACCCGGCAGCGCACCAGGCAGCACGACCGAGCCGAGGACACGCCACCGGCCGCCGCCCATGGTCAGCACAGCCTCCTCCCACACCGGCGTCAGCGCCCGCACGGCATGCCGGGTGGAGACCAGGACCGGGAAGAAGGCGGCGGTGAAGGTGATGAAGACAATGCCCTGCTCGTTGGACGGGAACAGGAGGATCGCGACGGGGACCAGGGCGATGGCCGGGATCGGGCGGACGACCTCCAACAACGGACCGAGCAGGTCTTCGGCGAGCGGGGAGCGCGCCACGAGCACGCCCACCGCCACGCCCAGCACCGCCGCCAGCACGAAGCCCGTCACGATGCGGGTCAGGCTGTCGGTGAGGTCCGTCCAGTAGTCCGGCCCGGAGAGGCGGTCGGCGAAGGCGTGGGCCACGTCGGTGACCGTGGGGAACTGCGAGAAACGCAGCCACAGGTCGACGTCCAGGCTGGTCAACAGCTGCCAGAGCCCGAGGGCGGCCGCGAGGGCGGCGACCCGCAGCGCGTACCGGGTCACGAGGCACGCTCCAGGGCGGCGGCGTAGGTGATGACGCGGGCGTCGGCGTGGGCGAGGACGTAGCTGTGTGCGGTCGCCGGGGCGACGAAGGGCAGCAGCCGGCCGCCGTCGGCCACCCAGACCGCCTTGTCCGCGAACCACAGGGTGCCGGTGGTGGCGTCGGGGACATAGGCGGCGCGGATGCCGTCACGGTGTGCGGACACGTAACTCAGAAGCCGCGCGGGGGACTTGAAGGCAATGGTCTGCCCGGCGCCCTTCGGCCATGCCTCGCTCGCGGCGGGCGGGGGAGTGGCGGCGAGGTCCTTGCCGTACGACGCTCCCAGGGCCTTCTTCACGTACCGGTCGTCGACGAAGGAGTCCACGTCCACGTCACCGGTCAGCTTCGCCGCCTTCAGGACCGGCACGTCCCGCTTCAGCGCGGCGACGAGCTGAGGCTTGATGGACGGGTCGAAGGTGGAGATGCCGTGGGCGCCGTTGTAGAGGTAGACGACCTCGGCGGGCAGGCCGGTGGCCTTCGCCACCTTCTCCGCAGCGGTCACGGGGTGGGCGTGGAGGTAGTCGGTGGCCTGTGCCTGGGCCTTGAGGAAGGCCTCCAGAACGGCCGGGTCGTGTTTGGCGAAGTCCTCGCGGGCGGTGACTCCGTGGAAGGTGGGCAGGTTCAGCAGGGCGCCGTCGTACAGGGCCTTGGCCTTGCCCTGGTGGGCGAGCAGCCCGGGCCAGGCGACGAACTGCGACAGCGCGTCGACGCTGCCGGCGCTCAAGGCGGACGCGCCCACGGCGGGTTGCTGGTTGAGCTTCTGCACGCCCCTGTCCGGGTCGATGCCGGCCCGCTGCAGGGCCCGTACGAGCGTGCCGTCGGCGGCGGAGCCGATGCTCGTGGACACCTTCTTGCCCTTCAGGTCCTCGAGGGAGGTCAACTTGGAGCCGGGAGCGGTGACGATGGTGTTCAAGCCGCCGCGCAGGTTGTAGCCGGTGACGGAGACCAGGCGGGTGGGGCGGTTCAGCTGCTTGCCCCGGGCGGCGTTGATGAGCAGCGGGAAGTCGCCCATCGAGCCGATGTCGATTTTCCCGGCGGTCATCTGGGCGGTGATGGGGGCGCCGGTGGCGTAGTCCTGCCAGTCGACCTTGTAAGTGCGGCCGTCACCCAGGGAGTTGAGCTGCTTCTCGAAGTAACCGAGCGAGCGCAGCAGGGTTCCCGCGGTGACCGTGTTGATGGTCTTGGACTGGTAGCCGACGGTCACCGTGACGGTGGATCCGTCACCTCCGGCCGCGGCGGTGCCACCGCATGCCGTGAGCGGTGCGAGGAGTACGACGACGGCGGCGCCGACTGCTTTGTTCTTCATGGCTTCTGGGGACCTCTCACCGGAGCAGATAGGGCATGTTGACCGTGACGGCTCCGGTGGGACAGCGGGCCGCGCACGGGCCGCAGTACCAGCACTCGTCGACGTGCATGTACGCCTTGCCGGTGCTGTCGTCGATGGCGAGGGAGTCCAGCGGGCACATGTCCACGCAGAGCGTGCAGCCGTCGATGCACTTCGACTCGTCGATGGTCACGGGCACGTCGGCCCGCTGGGGCGCCAAGGGCATGGCTGTCTCCAGGAAGGTGTGCAGGCGGGGCAGGTGTCTTACAGCGACCGGCGGAGCAGGCCGCTCATCGTGATGCGGTCGCCGCGGAAGCGGATGAACTCGAGGTCGACGGGCCGGCCGTCGGACAGATGGGTGAGGCGCTCCAGCATCAGTACGGCGGCTCCCTGCGGGGCCTGCAGTACGGCGGCGGAGTGGACGTCCGCGTTCACCGCCTCCAGGCTGATCTCGGCGTGGCCGAGCGGCCGGCCGGTGAGCGTCTCCAGGAGCCGGAAGATGTCGGTGTTCTCCAGGTCCTCTCCCAGCAGGGCGGCGCCGACGTCGAGTGGTATGTAGGTCAGGTCGAGGGACAGCGGAAGGCCGCCAAGTCGGCGCAGGCGTTCGATGTACAGGACGTCGGTGCCGGACGGCAGGTGGAGGCGGTCGGCCACCGGTGCGGGGGCGGGTACGGGGCCCATCGTGCGGACCTCGTTGGTGACGCGGCCGTGTTCGCGCAGGGTCTCCGCGAGGCCCATCAGGCGGTCGAGCCCATGGGGGTACTTCTGTGCCACGACGACCGTGCCGACGCCGGGGAGGCGCTCCACGAGGCCTTCGGCGCGCAGCAGGTCGAGGGCCTCGCGAACGGTGTTGCGGGAGGCGCGGAAGTCGGTGGCCAGGATGGACTCGTGGGGAAGAGGGCCTTCGGGAAAGGCGCCGCCGAGGACCTGGTGACGCAGGAGGTCGGCGAGTTGGCGTGCCCGGTCCGCGCGCAGCCGGCGCCGCGCACGGTGGGCGGCGACGGTGCTCGCGCCCTGGCCGGCGTGGTCTCGGAGGCGATCGCTGGAGGACATGTTCTGGACCATACCTATCCGGTAGGGAATGGTGTGTTGCTGGATTGTTGCGCCACTTGACTCATCAACAGATGGGTCGTTGACCTGCGATTTCGTGGTGGGACGGGGAAGATGTGCCAGTTCGCTGTGCCAGGTCGAGCACGTGATGTCCGGCGACACGGCGAGCCCTCACGCACACGACGGCACCGGCTCGCGGTGAGGCGGTCACGCCTCTGCGAACCGGTGCCGTGTGGGGGGTTCCGGGATGCTGCCGGACCTGCGCCAGTGGCGGTCGACGGCCCTTCGGTCAGTTCCTCACGAGCAGGCCGCGGCTGCGCAGGACCCAGCGTTCGAGGGGGCTGAATACGATCAGGTCGATGGCGATGCCGACGAAGAGGATGAGCAGGATGGCTTCGAAGACCATGGCCATGTCGGAGGCGGTGCGGGCGTTTTCGAGGAGTTGGCCGAGGCCGACGCCGAGGTCGGGGAAGCTGGCGATGATCTCGGCGGCCATGAGGGAGCGCCAGGAGAAGGCCCAGCCCTGTTTCATGCCGGCGACGTAGCCGGGCAGGGCGGCGGGCAGGGTGATGTGCCAGGTGCCCTTGAGGCCGGTGGCGCCCATGGTGCGGCCGGCGCGCAGGAAGAGCGGGGGGACCTGGTCGACGCCGGAGACGAGGCCGTTGGCGATGGAGGGGACGGCGCCGAGCAGGATGACGGCGTACATCATGGAGTTGTTCAGGCCGAGCCAGATCACGGCGGGGGGTACCCAGGCGACGGAGGGCAGGGACTGCAGGCCGGACAGGATGGGGCCGATGGCGGCGCGGATGAACTTCACGCGGGCCACCAGCAGGCCCAGCGGGGTGCCGATGAGCAGCGCGAGGCAGAAGCCGAGCAGGCCCCGCGAGACGCTCGTCCAGATGTAACCCAGCAACGAGCCGCTGAGCCACGAGTCCTTCAAGGTGCCGGCCACCGCGCCCGGCGAAGGCAGCTTGGAGGGGTTGTCGACGATCGGGTACAGCACGTACCAGCCGACGAGGACAACCGCGATCGCGGTGACCGGCGGCAGGATCTTGTCGACGAACGTCTTCCGGAACGGCACCCGTCCGGTGGTGGTGGTCTCCAGGGCGTCGAGGCCGGCCTCGACGCTCCCGGCGTCCTGGGCCGGTGTCGTGTCAGTGCTGGCCATGGCGGCGGATCTCCCCACGCAGTACATCGGTGATCTCCAGGGACAGCTCGGCCACGGGTGCGTCCTCGATACGGCGCGGCTGGGGGATGCCGACCCGCCACTCGCGGGCGATACGGCCCGGGCGCGAGGACAGCAGGATCACCCGCTGCGCCAGGCGTACGGCCTCGCGCACGTTGTGGGTGACGAACAGCACCGACAGGCCCGTCTCGGCCCAGATGCGGGTCAGTTCGTCGTGCAGCACGTCCCGGGTGATGGCGTCCAGCGCGGCGAAGGGCTCGTCCATCAGCAGCAGCCGGCTGTCCTGGGCGAGCGCCCGGGCCATGGCCACGCGCTGGCGCATGCCGCCGGACAGCTCGTGCACCCGCTTGCCGTGCGCGCCCTTGAGCCGCACCAGCTCCAGCAGCTCCTCGGCCCGCGTGCGTCGCTCGGGCTTGGGAACTCCGCGGAGTTTGAGGGCGAGTTCGATGTTCTTGCCCGCGCTGAGCCAGGGGAACAGGGCGTGTTCCTGGAACATCAGGGCCGGGCGGCCGTCGGTGGTGATGGTGCCGGCGCTGGGTTCGTCCAGGCCGGCGACCAGGTTGAGCAGGGTGGACTTGCCGCAGCCGGAGGCCCCCAGGAGGGTGACGAACTCGCCCGGCGCGACATCGAGGCTGATGTCGTCCAGGACGAGCTGCTGCCCGGCGGGGGTCGCGAAGGACTTCGAGACGTGCGCGATACGGGCGGCGTGCTCGACCGACTCGTCGGCCTTGGCGAGCGTCGTGATCGTGGCCATGGTCGTCACCTCCTGGGAATCTCGTCGGAACCTGTGTCAGCGGACGCCGAGACCGGCGTCGTCGACCGTGCTCGCGCCCTCGGACTTGAGGACCTTGTTCAGGAGCGTGAGGTCGTAGATGCCCTTGAGGTCGGGCTTGGTGAGCAGTCCGGCCTTGACGGCGTGGGCGGCCTCGGTGTCGAGGGTGGCGGCCAGCGGGTCGTCGGTGAAGCTGATCGAGGACCAGGCCGGGTCGAGGACCTTCGCGGGCAGGGCCTTGCCGGAGTCGATCGCCAGCTGCTTGTTGGCCGCGGCCTTCGCCTGGTCAGGATTGGCGTTGATCCACTTGTTGCTCTCGACCGAGGCCTTGAGTACCGCCTCGACGGCCTTGGGGTGGGCGTTGAGGAACTTCTGCGACACGATGATGTTCGTGATCACGAACTTCTTGTCGGGCCACAGGGTGGACTCGTCCAGCAGGACCTTGCCGCCCTCGGCGACCAGCTTGGAGGCGGTCGGCTCCGGCACCCAGGCGCCGTCGATGGACCCGGACTTGTAGGCGTCGGGGGTGATCTTGTTGTCGGTGCGTACGACCGTGACGTCGCCCTTGCCGCTCTGCGGGTCGATCCTGTAGCCCTGTTCGGCGGCCCAGTTGAGGAAGGCCACGTCCTGGGTGTTGCCCAGCTGCGGGGTGGCGATCTTCTTGCCCTTGACGTCCTTCAGCGACGTGATCTTCTTGGGGTTGACGACCAGCTTCACCCCGCCGGAGGCCGAACCGCCGATGATGCGCAGGCTCTTGCCGTCCGACTTGGTGTAGCCGTTGATCGCGGGGGAGGGGCCGATCCAACCGATGTCGATGGAACCGGAGTTCAGCGCCTCGATCTCCGAGGGACCTGCGTTGAAGGTGGCGTACTCGGCCTTTGTCGCTCCGAGTTCCTTCTGGAACAGGCCCTGCTCACGGCCCACCAGCGCGGTGGCGTGGGTCAGGTTGCCGAAGTAGCCGATCTTGACCGAGTCGAGACCGTCGATCTTCTTCGCGCCGGCGGCGACCTTGGCGGTGTCGTCGCTCTTCGCCTCGGAGCCGTAGCCGCAGGCGGTGAGCAGGAGGGGGAGCGTCGCGACGACGGCGAGGGTGCGCAGCATGGTGAGCGGTCTTGCGGCAGACACGAAGGTGTCCTCTCAGGAAAAGGAAGGGAAGGGCGTACGGAGCGACGGGGCGTGAAGCCCTGGTGCGCTGGTCTGAGGGTGGCCGGGCGGTGCGGACGGCCTCAGACAGGGCAACAGATGGCGCTCGACGTACGACGGAGGTCGATGTGACGCCGCGAGGTCAGCAAAGGCAGCGACAGCCGTGCGAGGTCGCGCGCTCCCATACCCACCCCCGGATCCCTAGTTTTCCTACCTGCTTGCTAGGGATCGTTCCAGAAGGAGGCGCTCACCCCAAGAGGGTGTTCATATGCTGGACAGGGGAATCTCGCATATCGGGATCGGTGAGATTCGCCGAGCCGACGGTCCTGGTCAGAGTCGTCGGGAAGGGGCCGCGGCAAGACCTGGACGATCACTGTCCGGTCGTCAGGATCGCGCCCGCGATCACGTCGAAGAGGTGGTCGGCGCGGGGGGCGAGCGAAGGCTGGTCGCCAAGCCAGGCGAGTGCGGCGATCAGCGCGAACAGGTCGGCGCCGTCGATGTCGTCGCGCGCCTTGCCCGCGGCCTGGGCGCGGGTGAGCAGTCGGGCCCCGGCCGCGCGCAGGGTGACGCACGCGGCGTGGAGTGCGGATTCGGGGTCGTCGATGGCGGCTGCCATCAGTTCGGTCGCGCCCCGGTATTCGGTCGTCCAGGCGACGCAGTCGCGGAGCCATGAGACGAGGGCGTCTTCGGGCGAGCTCGACGTCTCGAGGGCCTCCGCCTTCGCTGTGAGTTCTTCGAAGCTCGTGCGGAGCAGTGCGTCGAGCAACGCCTCGCGTGTGGGGAAGTGGCGCAGCAGGGTCGCCAGCCCGACGTCGGCCCTGCGTGCGATGTCGCGCAGGGAGACCTCGACACCTTGCTCGGTGATGGCGCTGCCCGCGACGGCGAGCAGGTGGTCGCGGTTCTTCCTGGCGTCGGCCCGCATCGGTCCCTCTTGCTATCCGGATCAGTGGTCCATATATTCGGATCAGTGGTCCACTTATATGGATCGCTGATCCGAATAAGCCTATCCCGCAGTCCGGCAGGAGAGATCGATGTCCACACACACGATGAAGGCCGTTCGGCTCCACGAACATGGCGGACCGGAAGTGCTCCGGTACGAAGAGGTGCCGGTTCCCGAGCCGGGGCCGGGCGAGGTACTCGTTCGCGTGCACGCGGCCGGCGTCAATCCTCCCGACTGGTACCTGCGCGGCGGGCTGACCCGGATGCCGGGGGAGAAGGAGTCGACGGTCGGCCTGCCGGCGATCCCGGGTACGGACGTCTCGGGCGTCGTCGAGGCCGTCGCCCCGGACGTCGACGGCTTCGCCCCATGCGACGAGGTCTTCGGCCTGTTGCGCTTTCCCAGCTTCGGCGGCAGCGCGTACGCCGAGTACGTGGCCGCGCCCGCGTCGGACCTCGCGCACAAACCGGCTGCCCTCGACCATGTGCACGCCGCCGCGGTACCCATGGCCGGACTGACGGCATGGCAGTTCCTGATCGAGGTCGGCCACGACCACCCCTCGCCCTTCCAGAACGAACGGCATCGCCCCACGACCCTGGACGCCGACACCAGGGTCCTCGTCAACGGCGCCGCCGGAGGCGTCGGGCACCTCGCGCTCCAACTGGCGAAATGGAAGGGCGCACATGTCACCGCCGTGGCATCGGGCGCGCACGAAACCTTCCTGCGTGAGCTCGGCGCCGACCGGTTCATCGACTACACCAACCACCGTCCCGAAGAGCTCGTGCACGACCTCGATCTCGTTCTCGACACCGTCGGCGGCCCCGACAGCAGCCGCTTCCTGCGCACCCTCACCCGCGGCGGCTCCCTGTTCCCCGTCTTCCCCGGGGACTTCGACGAGGAAGAGACCGTGAAGCTGGGCGTCAGGGTCTCCACCGCGCAGGTCCGCTCCAACGGCGCGCAGCTCGCCGAACTCGGACGCCTGCTCGACAAGGGCGCGGTCCGCGTCGCGATCGACAGCACGTACGCCCTCTCGGACGCCCGGGCGGCACACGAGCGCGCCGCCCGAGGACACATCCAGGGCAAGGTCGTACTCGAGGTCCGGTGAGTGTCCACCGCCGCTGCTGCGACTGCGTGAAGTGGCTTCCCTGCACGCAGTTGGCCGAAAACCAGCGTTCCTGTCGTGAATAAGGCGTTCTGGAGACCGAATTCGGTCGTCGTATGACGGGCCGGAGGGGCCGTCCTGATCGGACATCCGGGGTGTGTCGGGCGCTCGGGATGCGGAACGGTCTCTATCACGTCGAACTGTCGAAGCGACGTGATCGCGACGAAATCGAATCTTGGGCGGACTATGCAGCTTGTCCGATCTCCGGCTCCGGAGGAATGACTAGCATGAGCCGGTGTTCGGTCCTCTGGACCGAACCGTCGCGTGTCGGCCAAGCCCTCTTTTCCCGTTTCCCGTTCCCAGGACCGAGGACCGCTGAATGTCAGTGCCTGCACCGCCCAGTCAGCATGGGTCAGTCAAGCCGCCCCGTGCCGTGCCGGTCGCGCCTCTGGCCGTACTGCTGGTGGGCGCTGCCGCTGCCGGTGCCGCCGTCGCGATGGCGCCCGCGGATGCCCGTACCTGGACGGTCGCAACGGCCCTGGTCGCCTGGCTCCTCGTGGCGGTCGCCGTACTCTCCAGCGCTCTGCTGCTCCGGCGCTCCGGCCGGTCCACCACGGTATTGGCCGCGGAAGTCGCCCACCTCAAGGCCCAGTTGTCGCAGCAGTCCGCGGAGGCCGCCCACCTGGGGAACGTGACACTGCCCGCGATCGCCAAGCGCCTGCGGGACGGAGCGGGCGCCGGTGAGACGCTGGCCGGTGTACCCATGCCCTCCGAGCCCCAACTGCGGCTGATCGTCGACGCGTTCGCCTCCACGGTGGAGCAGAACGTACGGCACGCCGCGGCCCTGGACGCCGAACGGCAGCAGATCCGGCGGGAGTTGGAGACGGGGGCCGCCGAACTTGAACGGCTGACGACCGAGACCCTGCCCGCCGCGGTCGCCATGCTGCGGGAGGGCAACTCGGCCGACACGGTGCTCGCCGAACTGGACTGGCCGAGGCTTCCGTTGCTGTACCGGCCCGCCGAGTCGTTCGTACGCGAACTGGCCCAGAGCGAACGCCGGGCCGCCGCCGCGCAGGCTGCCTCGGCCAAGGCGCTCAGCCGGGTGCAGGCCAAGGCCGTCAGCATGCTCGCCGACCTCCGTGACATGCAGGAGCGGCACGGCGAGGAGGTCTTCGGCGACCTGTTGAAGCTGGACCACAGCACCTCGCAGCTCGGCCTGATGACCGACCGGCTGGCCCTGCTCATGGGCGGCCGCGCCAGCCGCGCCTGGAACAAGCCGATCGTAATGGAGAGCATCCTGCGCGGCGCGGTCGGCCGGATCGCCGCCTACCAGCGCGTACGCCTGCACTGCCCGACGAGCGCCGCGATCTCCGGCTTCGCCGCCGAAGGCGTCATGCACCTGCTCGCCGAACTGATGGACAACGCGGCCAACTTCTCGCCGCCGATCGACGAAGTCCATGTGTACGTCGAGGAACGCAGCGCCGGCATCGTCGTCACCATCGAGGACAGCGGCCTGAAGATGGCCGACGCGGCAATGCGGCGCGCCGAGCAGGCGGTGTCGGGGCGGATGGCCGACCTCGCCACGCTGCAGGGCACCCGGCTCGGCCTGGCCGTGGTCGGCCGGCTTGCCGTCAAGTACGGCATCAGCGTCAACTACCGACCCTCCTCGCGCGGCGGCACCGGCGTCGTCGTACTCCTGCCCCTGCAACTCCTCGCCCAGCAGCGCGAACCCGCCCCGCGGACCGTGCGCCCCGCTCCGGCCGCACCCCCCGCCGCTGAGCCGTCCGCCACCGTGCCGCGGCCCACCGCACAACCGGCCCTCCCCGAACCCGAGACACACCAGCGTGCCGCGGGCTCCACGCCCAACGGTCTGCCCGTACGCGCCCCCGGCCGCACCATGGCCGAGGCCGAACAGGAGCGGGAGCAGCGCAGGGCGCGTGCCGACGCCCCCGCCCGGGACGAGGGCCGGCCGGGCGGACGCCCCGCGCCGCGCGACGCGGGCGCGAGCTTCGGCGCCTTCCACCGCGGCCGCCAGTCCGGCACCGGGAGCCCCGGCTCCGGGAGCCGCCCCGAGGACGAGCCGCCCAACGCTTAGGCCCACGTCCATCCCCGTACGGCGCCCAGGGCTCTGGCGCACATGCCCCCGCTCGACTTCATGAGATTGGAGGAACGGGTCGGTGACCGGACAGCCGGGCACAACCGCCCCATCACCCACCATGCAGACCACCGACAACAGCCTCGTCTGGCTCCTGAAGAACCTTCTGGAGCGCACCCCCGGCACGCGGCACGCCCTCGTCCTGTCCCGGGACGGCCTCAAGCTGTGCTGGACCGAGCACCTGACGCTCGATCAGGCGGACCAGCTGGCGGCGATCTGCTCGGGCATCCAGGCCCTCGCCCAGGGGGCCTCCGTCGAGTTCGGCGACGGGACCGGCGGCGTCCGCCACTCCATGACCGAATTCCACGGCGGCCTGCTGTTCATCGTGGAGGCCGGCGAGGGCGCCCATCTCGCGGTCCTCGCCGAGGAGAACGCCGATCCCGGCGTGGTCGGCCACCAGATGACCGAGCTGGTCGAGCAGATCGGAGAGCACCTGCGGGCCGAGCCACGCAACCGCGTCCAGGAGAGTGCCTCGTCGTGATCCGCAAGCCCGTGGACACCGGTGATCCCGACCGGCTCTACACGGTCACGGGCGGACGCAGCCGCGCTGACGACTCCTTCGACCTGGTCACCCTGGTGGTCAGCGAGTGCGAGCCGACCGGCGGCATGCAGTCGGAGCACGCTCGCATCCTCGACCTCTGCCGGCATCCCACGGCCGTCGTCGAGATCGCGGCGGAGCTCGGACTGCCCATCACCGTGGTGCGCATCCTGCTCGGCGACCTGCTCGCCATGGGCCGCATCACCGCCCGCCACCCGCGCGCGGCGCAGGCCGTCGCCTCGCTCCCCGATTCCGCCCTTCTCAAGGAGGTGCTCCATGGGCTCCGTAACCTCTGAGCTGCCTTCCCGGCGAACGCCCCTGGCCGACGCTGCCGAGACCGGCCTGAAGATCGTCGTCGTGGGCGGATTCGGAGTCGGAAAGACGACCCTGGTCCGCTCGGTCAGCGAGATCCGGCCGCTCAACACCGAGGAGGTGATGACCCAGGCAGGCGTCGGCGTCGACGAGACGCACGGCGTGGCGGCGAAGACCACCACCACGGTGGCCTTCGACTTCGGGCGGATCAGCCTCAACGAGCACATGGTCCTCTACCTCTTCGGCGCTCCCGGCCAGGAGCGCTTCTGGTTCCTGTGGGACCGGCTCTTCTCCGGCACGCTCGGCGCGGTCGTCCTGGTCGACACGCGCCGGATGGACGACTCGTGGTACGCCATCGACCGCCTCGAACACCACAAGACGCCCTTCGTCGTGGCCGTCAACCGCTTCGACGACGACCCCTCCCGGTACTCCCTGGACGAGATCCGCCAGGCGCTCGCCCTGCCGGAGCACGTGCCGCTGATCGACTGCGACGCGCGCGTCAGGACATCGGGCAAGGACGTGCTGATCACCCTCGTGAACCATCTCTACGAACTGGCCATGACCCGGGAGACGACACCGTGACCGACGCCGGATCCTCCTCCCCGCCCGAGGCTCCCGCGGGCTGCCCCGCCCACCCCGGGGCGGTGCGCCTGGCAGGTCTGGAGTACCAGCAGACGCCGTCGCAGCTCTACCGCGAGCTGCGCAGGAACCACGGCGCGGTGGCGCCCGTGCTGCTGGACGGTGACATACCCGCCTGGCTGGTCCTCGGCTACTCCGAGGTCAGCTACGTGACCAGTCACGACGAGCTGTTCGCCCGGGACTCGCGCCGCTGGAACCAGTGGGAGCACATCCCGGCCGACTGGCCGCTGCTGCCGTTCGTCGGGTACCAGCCGTCGGTGCTGTTCACCGAGGGCGAGGAGCACCGGCGGCGGGCGGGGGTGATCACGGACGCGCTGGAGGGCGTCGACCAGTTCGAGCTGGCCCGCGACTGCCAGCAGATCGCCGACCGGCTCATCTCGGACTTCGCCGGCAGCGGCCAGGCGGAGCTGATGAGCGCGTACGCGCACGCCCTGGCGATGCGCGCCGCGGTGCGGATGTGCGGGATGCCGGCGACCGGCAGCGACACCCAGCAGCTCGTGGAGGACCTGCGGATCTCCCTCGACGCGGCGGAGGGCGACGACCCGGTGGCCGCGTACGGGCGGGTGGGCGCGCGGATCCAGCAGCTGGTGAAGGACAAGCGCGACAGGCCCGGACCGGACGTCACCTCGCGGATCGTGCTCCATCCGGCCGGGCTGACCGACGAGGAGATCGTGCAGGACCTGATCTCCGTCATCGCCGCCGCGCAGCAGCCGACGGCCAACTGGATCTGCAACACCCTCAGGCTGCTGCTCACCGACGAGCGCTTCGCCCTGAACGTCTCGGGCGGCCGGCTCAGTGTGGGCGAGGCCCTGAACGAGGTGCTGTGGCTTGACACGCCGACGCAGAACTTCATCGGCCGCTGGGCGGTGCGCGACACTCAGCTTGGCGGACGGCAGATCCGGGCCGGTGACTGTCTGGTGCTCGGGCTGGCCGCGGCCAACACCGACCCGCAGATCTGGCCCGACTCCTATGTCGGCGCGGAGAACGCCGCGCATCTGTCGTTCAGCAACGGCGAGCACCGCTGCCCCTACCCGGCTCCGCTGCTGGCCGACGTCATCGCCCGTACGGCGGTCGAGACGCTCCTGGAGCGGCTGCCCGACCTGGTGTTGTCGGTGGAGCCGGAGGAGCTGACCTGGCGGCCGTCCATCTGGATGCGGGGGCTGACCTCGCTGCCGGTGCAGTTCACCCCGGTGGTGCACTAGCGTCCGGGCAGGCGCGGAACGGGGTGGGCTGTGGGGCGCCCACCCGTTGGCTCTGCTCAGGGGTCAGTCGGCCACCGGCGTGAACCGCACCGGCAGCGACTGCGGGCCCCGGGTGAACACGCCCTGCTCCACGGGGTCGTAGCCCTCGGCGAGCCGCACGTCGGGCATGGCGTCGAGGAGTTGGTCGACGCCGGTCTCCACTTCGGCCTTGGCCAGCAGGGCGCCCACGCAGAAGTGCCGGCCGAGCGCGAAGGCGAGGTGGTCGGCGGCGGCCGAGAAGGCGGTCGCCGACGTCAGGTCCTCGCGGAAGATGTCGAACCGGTCCGGGTCGCCGTAGCGGTTCTCGTCCCGGTTGGCGGCGCCGATCAGGCAGGTGACGGTGGCGTCGGCGGGGATGGTGCCGCCGCTGAGTTCGACGTCGGTCGCCGACTGCCGCATGATCATGTGGACGGGCGGCGTGTAGCGCAGTGTCTCGGCGAACGCGCGGGCGATCAGGCTGCGGTCCTCACGGACGGCCGCCAGCTGGTCGGGGTGGAGCAACAGGTTCGCGAAGATGCTGGCGATGGCCTTGTCGGTGGTCTCGCCGCCCGCGGCGAGCAGCAGGCTGCAGAAGGCCTTGATGTCCTCGTCGCTCATCTTCACGCCGTCCACCTCGGCGGCGCACAGCGCGGACAGCAGGTCGTCGCCGGGCTTCTCGCGGCGCTCCCGGATGATGGGGAACATGTACTCGGCGAACTCCACCCGGGTCCGCTCACCGGCCGCGGTCACCTCGGGGTCGCCGGAGAGGTTGCCGAGGAAGGCGATGACCGAGGTGTACCAGCGGTGGAAGCGCAGGTGGTCGGCCTTGTCCAGGCCCAGCATGTCCGCGATCACGTTCACGGGGAAGCGGGTCGCGTAATCGGCCACCAGGTCCGCGGAGCCGGTGTGGCGGAAGGCGTCTATCAGGGCACGCGAGTTCTGCTCGATGACGGGCAGGAACTTCTCCTGCAGGTCGCTGCCGCGGAACGCCGGGGCGACCAGTGCCCGCCGCACCGCGTGCTCGCGGCCGCTGAGCTGGAGGATCGTCTTGCCGTGTACGGGCTCGATCTGCCAGTTGTAGTTGTCGGTGGTGAACTCGCTCTTCTTGTCCTTGAAGACGCGTTCCACGTCCTCGTAACGCGAGATGATGTAACTCTGGGTGGGCTCGTGCCAGATGAGCGGAGCCGTTTCTCGCATGACGCGGTAGGCGCTGTAGGGGTTCGCGGAGAACTCGGGCGAGAGGATGTCGGGGACCTGTTGCGCGGTGGACATGGAGCTCCCTGAGGGCAGTGACGAACCTGTCGCCTCAGGTTATTGATCATCTCTTGCCCGCAACAGCCGTGTCCTGGCCGACTGTTGAGTACTGGACAACGCCTGGCTGAAAATCGCCGCCCCTCGTGTTTACTTCCCGCTGCCGTCCAATGGGGCGTGGCCCCAGTTCGTGCGGAGGATGTCCGCGATGGCCCGGCCGGAGGCGTGCCCCGTGGACTCGCCGCCGTCCTTGCGCTGCCCCGCGGCCTGCGAGTCGTCGGTGGCGAGCCACTTCTCCAGTGAGGAGGGCGTCATGTTGACCAGGTCGCGGAAGCTGTCCCAGGTCTCGCGCTTGTCGTCGTCATTCGTCACGTCGGCTCGTCGCCTACTTCTTCTTGTTCTTCAGAGCGGAGGGCTTGTGTACGGCGGTACGGCCGGACTTGTCGCTGCGGACCTCGTACCGGGGCTCCTCCGGAGTGGCGTCGACGGTGTGCCCGGCCGCCTCGGTGCGCTTGGTGATCTTCTTCTCGACGGTGCCGGTGGTCTCGCTGCCGTGACTGCTCCAGGCGACCTTGTCGCCCTTGGCCGGCTCCTTCTTCCCCCGGCTGTCCTTGTTCTTCGCCATGACGGCCTCCTCGCGTGCGGGCTCGTACACGTACACCCACCACCCTGAGGGCGGCGACGGGGGTCCGCATCTTCGCTACGGCCCTCCGCCGGCCGAGCCGCCCAGCGATGCTCCGGTGACCGGGGCCACCGGAGCGGGGAGCATCATGCCTGATGCTGTGCCGTATAGACGGTCGCGGTCATCGGTGCGGTCACCTGGCCGGACCCGAGGCGATCCGTCATCTTCTTCGTCACGGCCGCCTGGAGGGTCCGGGCGTCCGGACGGGCCTGCAGGGCGGCGCTGACCGGTGTGCCGTTGAGGAAGCCGGTGGCGACGGAGGCGGCGGACTCCGCGACGCCGTCCAGGGTGATCTCCTCCGCGCCGGCCAGGGCCAGCCCGGCGGCCGCGAGATCGGAGGCGACGACCGCCGGATCGGTGTAGCCGTGCGGCGTCTCCCTCAAGAACGGGGGCGCTTCGCCGGGCAAGCACTCTTCCAATGCGGTCTGGAAGGCGGCGTCGAACCCGTGCGAGGCCAGCGGGCCCCAACTGCTGAACACGAACCGCCCCTGCGGTGCCAGGACCCTGCCCACCTCGGCGTAGGCGGCGGGTCTGTCGGGAAAGAACATCACCCCGAACTGGCACACGACGAGATCGAAACTGCCGTCCTCGAAGGGGAGTTGCTGGGCGTCCGCCTGCCGCCAGTGCGCCCGCGGCTCACGAGCGGAGCCGGCGGTGACCATCGCTTCGTTGAGATCGGTCGCCACCATCGACGCCCCGGGCACGGCGGTGAGCAGGGCCGAGGTCAGCGCTCCGGTTCCGGCGGCCAGCTCCAGGATCGTGCCGGGCCCCAGCGCGGCCGCCCGGGCGGCCAGATCCGCCGCGAAGGGACGGAACAGGACCGGTACCAGGTGACGTTCGTAGGCCTCGGGCATGGAGCGTGTCCACCGCCGGCTCGCATCGTCTGCGTTCACCCGACGCAGACTAGCTCCGGCGAAGTCACGACGACGGACGATCGCAGCCATCGCCCCTGCGTGTCACACCGGCGGAACCGAGGGAGCGCGGCGCGGTTACTTGCCCACTGGCAGGAACCTACCGCCGGCTGACGACGTCGTCATTCCCGCCGCGGTGGCCGTCCGGCTGGTTACCCTGGCCGGCCGTGATCAACCGGAAGGTGCCGTGATGAGTCAGTACTTCGACGTCGGCGATGAGACGCTGTGGAACCCGTCCAATGGCGCGTCCCGCCTGTTTCTGCGCCAAGTCGCCGCCTTCGAGGCGGAGCTGGGACTCGCATCCGGTATCGGACCGATGGAGAACGACGAGTGTCAGATAGATCCGGCCGCCTTCGAGATCTTCGCCAACGCCCTTCTGGCTCAGCACCGAAGAACCAGCCACACCATCATGCTGGCCCTCTCCGAAGGCTTCACCGCCACGACACTGGTGCTGGCCGAGCGCGCCGGGATCGAGGTGGACTGGGCCCGGCTCGGAGCCACGCCCGAGGGCACGCTCAGCGATGTGCAGGTGTCGGCTCCCACGGGGATGTCCGCACCGCCGGAAGGCGAGACCTGGGCGTCGCGACTGCGAGAGAAGGCCGGGGAGCTGGGTCGTCACATGCCCCGGTGACCGGAGGCAGGGCTGCGACCAGCGCGATGAGGATTGACGACCGTAGGCGCCGTTTGCGGCGACGAACGAGTTTCCCCCGTTCGGCGCAGACTGGCCGTGTGCGGGCGGGGCATTCGATGGTCACCCCCGGGGCGTGATCCTCCTGGCGCGCCCCGGGGTGTGTATGCGCGGGTGCCGCGGCCATCCCCGAGTCGCCGCGGCACACCGCGCCCCCCCCGCAGCAGCCGCGTCCCCCTCAGATGCGGAGCGCCTGGTGGAGGGTTTCGCGGCAGTCGATGACGTCGTCCACGCCGACGATCTCCATCGTGCGCCGCACCGAGCCGGTGGGGGCGGCCAGCCGGAGCCAGCCGTTCGCCTGCGTATGAGTGCGGTGGGCGGCGATGAGGATGTTGATGCCGGTGGAGTCCATGAAGGTCAGCCGGCTCAGGTCGACGACGGTGCGCGGGCGCGCGGTGTCGGCGGCGTCCAGGGCATGGCGGAGGATCTCCCCGGTGTCGTGGTCGATCTCTCCGGTCAGACAGAGCACGCGGATGCCGTCGGTGGTGGTCGTCACGACCGACAGCCGGGCGGGGGAGTTGGTTGGTTTCCTCACGGTTCCTCGTCCAGGCCGGTGATGGTGATGCGCAAGCTTGGGCCAGAATGGTGTGTCACACGGTACGGGTGATGCACGTACGTGGTGGGCCATCCGGGGGCGGCGGAGGGTCAGGCTCGCGTGCACGGGTACACGCGTAGGTGTGAAACGGGGAGTGGAGGCGACGGTGATGGACCCAGGGTCGGGAGTCGACCGTGGCGGTACTGCCCTGCGACATGGTCTGGGCGGACTGCAGACGTCCCTCGCGTTGGACGGGGACGGCGCCTGCATCGCCCGGGCGCGTCATACGGCGGCGGACTTCCTCGCCCGGGTCCAGGCCGAGCGCGGTGTGGAGGTTTCCGCCCGGGCGTCGGACCTGACGCAGCTGGTGGTCAGCGAGCTGGTCACCAACGCCTGCAAGTACGCGCCGGGCCCGATACTGCTGCACCTGCGGGTGACCGGTGCGGTGGTGGAAGTGGTGGTGTGGGATTCGGACCCGGTGCTGCCCGTGGCGCGCAGTGCCGATGCCGACCGGGTGGGGCAGCACGGGCTGGAGATCGTGACGGCCCTCGCCCTCAGCGTCGACGCCGAGCGCGAGCCGGCCGGCAAGCGCATCACCGCCCGAATCACGTTGAAGGACACCGCCTCGGGCCGGTAGCACTCTCAGTGACCTGTCCGGAGTCGTTCTCGTTCCGGGCGTCGTCCATCTGATGACGACAGAAGGCCCGTCGTCCAGGCACATGTGCGTGGACGACGGGCCCCGGCCGACGGACCGGCGTGGTGCCTCAGTGTTGCTGCCGGGCCTCGTCGGTGATCTGCCGGCCTGACGCACGGGCCTGATCGGTCACCTGGGCGCCCTGGTCGCGTACTTGCTCCTGGGTGGTGCGTGCGGCGTCGGCGGCTGTGGACCTGACTTCTTCCGTGGCGGTCTGCGCCGCTTCCCTGGCACCTTCCTTGAGGTGCTGCGCCGATTCCAGGGCGGCCTGCTTGACCGGCTCCAGTGCCTGTCCCTCGCGTTCCATGAGAGTCGAGACCGCCTCTTCCTCCGTGGAGGAGGCAGGCAGCATCGAGGAGGCGAGGACGCCGACGCCGAAGGCGATCAGTCCCGCCGCCAGCGGGCTTCCCTGGGTCTGACGCATGACCTGCTCCGGCGCCTGCCGCACGGCATCGCCCGCCTGTTCCGCCGTCTGACGCACCGAGTCGGTGGCCTGTCCGGCGCTGTCCTGGAGTGAGTCCGCCGCCGACCGGGTGCTTCCCTTGACCCCGTGGGCGGTGTTCGAGGCGGATCCCATGACCCGGTCCCGCAGGCCCGTGAAGGTGCCCTTCGCCCGTTCGGTGCGGCGGTGAACCATGCGCCGGGGACTGGCTCGGTCCGTCAGCTGGTCCACGTCCGCGGACAGTTGGTCGCGGGTCGCGTCGATGTCGGCCCTTATCCGCTCGGGTGACGTGCCCATTCGGCGTTCTCCTTCATCGTTTCGACGGTCTGCTGAGGAGTGGGGGAGACGGTGCGCATCTGGGTGCGGCCGCGTTGGTAGAGCACGGCTGCGACGATCGCCCACACTCCGGTGACGATCAGGGCGGCCCAGCCGCCGTCCATGACGTTGGACAGGCCCAGTACGGCGGCCAGGGACAGGAACAGCAGCACCATGTAACCGGCGAAACCCGCGCCCCCGTACATCCCGGCCGCTTTGCCGGCCTTGGTCGCTTCCTGGCGGACCTCCGCCTTGGCCAGGTCGATCTCCTGGCGGAACAGTGTCTGGACGTCGGAGGTCACTGCCGACAGCAGTTCGCCCACCGACCTGTCCTGCCCGCGCTCCGCAGGGCTCGGGGGGATCGAGGACATCTCACACCTCCGGATAGGGCCGAACCGGCGGCGGCGCCTGTGGCGGCCCGGAAGGCTCCGGCGCCTGCGCGACAGCCGGTGGTACCGGCGGCACCGGTGGGGCCTGAGGCACGGAGGAGGGCGGCACGGAGGCGGGCGGCACAGGCGGGGCCTGCGGCACGGAGGCGGGCGGAAGGGGCGGGGCTGCCGTCTCGGCTTCCGGCGGAAGCTCGGACGTCGCTGGCAGGCTGCGCTGCCCGGACGACGACTGTCCCGCCTTGCCCGCCACCTTGGCCAGTCGACCGACCGCGAGGCCCGCCAGCAGAGCGCCCCCCAGGAACGCGCCCGGCCGCCTGCGGGCGAAGTGTCGAAGGTCGGTCAGTACGCCGTCGACACCCTGCTTCTCGAGGTAGCCGGCGGCCCGGTGGCCGCTGTCGGAGATCTGGGCGGCGAGGCTGCGGGCGGGTGAGTCGCCCGGGGCGTGATCGGCGAGACCGCCTATGTCGTCCGACCACTGGCGCAGCACTCCCGCGGCGCGCCGGGCCTGCTCCTCGGCCTCCGCGACCGTACGACTGCGCAGATCGTCGAGGGCGCGGCCGGCCTGGTGCCGGGCCTCGCCGACCACGGCCTTCCCCTGCTCCGCGACGGTTTCCTTGATCTGCCCCGCAGCCTGTTTTGCCTGGTCGGCGGTGGCTGTGGCCTCTGTCTTGGCCGTTTCACCGGTTTCCCTGAGCCTCCCGGCACGGTCCTGCTCGGCATCACTCATTACGACGCTCCTCCTGCCGCGGAGTGGTTCCATGGGCGTTCCGTGAGACCGGTGGCCGTCATGCCGTCTCGGGTCCCTCGGCCATGCATCCGCTGCAGCCCCGAGTAACAATCCGTCGGGGGTCGACACATAAATCAGCTCATTGCTTTTATGTCGTGTGCCATGGTGGTTTTTGTTGAGAGATGCAGACTTCGCGGGAGGCGGCCGCGCCGCATACAGGGTCACCGGGCTCGCCGGCACCGTGCGGCGAGCCCTTCCCGTCCGGATCAGCTCAGGCTGAACTTCTGGGCGGTGGCGCCGTTGCAGTCCCAGATCTGCAGGCGGGTGCCGTTGGCGGTGGCGCCGCTGGGGGAGTCGAGGCAGCGGCCCGACTGCGGGTTGCGCAGGGAACCGTCCGCCTGCTGCACCCACTTCTGCCCGCCGACGCCGTTGCAGTCCCACAGTTCGACCTTGGTGCCGTTCGCGGTGCCGTTGCCCACGATGTCCAGGCAACGGCCCAGGGTGGAGAGGGAGTTGTCCGATCCGTGGGTCCAGTGCTGGTCCACGGCGTAGGACTGGCAGTCCCACAGCTGGACGGCTGCTCCGTTGGTGCCGGTGTCGTCTGCCGTGACGTCGACGCATTTGCCGCCGGGGCCGGTGACGGTGCCGCCGCCGTTGACCGAGAACTTCTGGGCGGTGGCGCCGTTGCAGTCCCAGATCTGCAGGCGGGTGCCGTTGGCGGTGGCGCCGCTGGGGGAGTCGAGGCAGCGGCCCGACTGCGGGTTGCGCAGGGAACCGTCCGCCTGCTGCACCCACTTCTGCCCGCCGACGCCGTTGCAGTCCCACAGTTCGAGTTTGGCGCCGGCCGCCGTGCCGTTGTTCTCGATGTCCAGGCAACGCCCGAGGGTGGAGAGGGAGCCGTCGGGGTTGTGGGTCCAGTGCTGGTCCTCGGCATAGGTCTGGCAGTCCCACAGCTGGACGGCCGCTCCGTTGGTGCCCGAGTCGTCGGCGGCCACGTCCATGCACGTGCCGCCCGGTCCGGTGACGGTGCCCTGGGGGCCGTTGGGCACGTCGGTCTCACCGCTGTAGCCGACGGAGGTGATGTTGGCCTGTACGGCGTTCTCGGCGGCGTCGGTGGGATAGCCGGAGACCATGACACCCTCGAAGAACGTGCCTCGGTTCCAGTTGCTGTTGTCGCCGCCGATGCCCAGGATGATGCCGCCCTCCTGGTGCATGGGCTGGTAGCCGCCCCGGGTGGGCAGTGCCCCGTCCCACCAGGTGGTCAACCCGCCGGACTGGGAGTTGCCGCCCTTGAGCGCGTATGTGGTCTGTCCGTTGTTCTTCAGGACGGCGGTGACGAAGGTCGACTTGTTGCCCAGGTTGGCGGTGTTGGAGCCGTTGTCGCCCTGGAACATGCCGTTCTCCAGGTCCGCCTCGATCCACGGGCCGGTCCCGGTGCAGGGGGCGAAGTAGCAGGTGGTGGCGATGGATACGGCGTCCATGTGCCCGTTGCCGGTATCGGCCGGGGTGCTTTCGGCGTTGCCGTAGTCGAAGCAGCAGGCGGAGCCGACGTGGGTGCCGCTGGCCACCATGTAGGCCCCTTCGGCCTGGCCGTTGACCGCGACGCCGGAGGCGACACCGGTGTAGCGGTAGCCGACGCCCGGCGAGACCCACAGACCGTAGACCTTGTGGCCGCCCGCCCTGACGGAGATCTCGGAGGCGTCGGCGCCGCGGTCGGCACCCGTGCCGGCGGTACCGGCGGGGCCGGGGTCAGGTCGTTGTGGCGGCCGCTCTGGTCGTAGATCTTCGTGATGCGGCAGCCGCCGCTGTTGGCGCAGAAGGTGTCCTGCGCCCCCGCGTTGGCGTGACCGCCTTGCGCGAGCAGGCCGATGTCGCTGGTGGCCCCGTCGGAGACGCGGGTCACCTGGTAGAGCGGTCCGTTGTACGAGGACAGCAGGGCGCGGGTGACACTGTGCGCGGCCACGCACGGGGTGCCGGCCGCGGCGTAGATGTCGCACGGGAGTGAACCGGCTGCCTGGGAGGCGGCGGGGAAACCGAGCAGGACGCCGAGGGCGAGGACGAGCGCGCTGAGTGCGGAGGCCGCGCACCGCAGGAGTTGTGGAACCGCTCTTGGCGAGCGCATGACAGTCCGAGGTGCGGGATGGGAACCGTGCATGGGAGTCCCTCCGGTGCTCG
Source organism: Streptomyces sp. SLBN-31 (assembly GCF_006715395.1). Lineage (NCBI taxonomy): Bacteria > Bacillati > Actinomycetota > Actinomycetes > Kitasatosporales > Streptomycetaceae > Streptomyces > Streptomyces sp. SLBN-31. The sequence continues at coordinate 391,513 of NZ_VFNC01000002.1, read as the reverse complement.
ACGAGTGGGGGTGGGCGCACCGGTGGCCTGACGGTGCGTCTCTTCGATCGGCTCGCCCGGAACCTATGCACGCTGTTCGAGAGCGTCAATATTTGTTGCCTTTTTTGGTACGGACCAAAATGAAGGCGATTGTGTCGGCGGCCCAGTCGACCAGGGCGCGGGTCTGGTCGAGTGCGGCAGTGCGTGGGCCTTCCCGCGCGGCACCGTGATCACATGGAAGCCGCCGTAGCGGTTCGCCGACAGGTGTCAGGCAGGCTGTTCCGCCGACTCGTCCTGCTGGGCGGCAGGCTCGGCGGTCTCCGGGGTGGTGTAGAAGACGGACCTGCCTTGCTTGGTGCGCTGTGCCTGGTTCTTGGCCACGAGCCCTTCGAGTGTGAGGCGCACGATCTTGGCCTTGAACTCGCGCTCGGGATGCTGCTGTTGCAGAGAGTCCGCGATCTCGGCGGCGGAGCGGGGCTCGTTCAGCCCGGTCAGGTGTTCGCGCACGAGATCCACGAGCTTGGTCGAGGGCGACGGCGCGGCCGGTGACGCGGCGGCGCTCTTCTTGGCGGCCCGCTTACGGGCCGGGGCGGAGGACTTGCGGGCGCGGGCCTGCTTGCCCGTGGACGGGGCGGCCGATGTCTTCCGCTTGCGGGGAGAGGGCACCGCCGCGACGGCCTCCGGTTCCGGCTTCAGCTCCGGCTCCGGCTCGACGGGCGTGGCCGGGACTCCGAGAGCCTGCTGGATGTTCACCAGCACGGTCTGGTCCTGCTGCAGGGCGGACAACTGCGCCTGCAGTGCGTCGATCTCGCCCTGGACTCGCTCCTGCTCCTTGAGGTTGCGCTCAAGGTCGCCGGCCACCTGTGTGCTGTACTGCGAGGTCAACTCGGTGGTGTTGGTAGTGGTTTCGGACATGGTGCTCACACCCTTTCCCGGGCGCCACGGCCGGTGGGTAGCAGGCTGCGGCATGTGCGGAACTTCATGCGTGTGCTGTTCATCCTGATAACCAGGTTTGCGGCAGCGGTTACTGCTGCACACCTGTGTCCTAGCGATAGTACGGAAGACATGGGCATTGTTCTCCACCGCATGGCTGAAATCCAACAAACGGGTGTCTGGCAGTCGTCAGCGAGGGGAGCTGTGTGCAGCGTGGGCGTGCCCTGCCTGCATAAAGAACTCGCCCTGTTGCAGGGCGAGTTGGGTCGTGCGGGAGTCTGGTTCTTCAGTCCGGCCGCCATGCCCGCGCGCCGTCGGCGAAGAGCCCGCTGACTCGGGTGATCACCTCGTGTGCCTCGTTCACGATCCGTTCCACCAGATCCCCCGCAAGTGTGATGTCGCGCACCAGTCCCTGTGACAGGCCGACGGACCGGATGCCGGCTTCGAGGTCGCCGTCCTCGAAGACCCGGCGCCCGCGCGCACCGGCCACCAGCTGCTGGATGTCGGAAAACCTGCCCTGCGCCCAGCCCGACATCGACAAACGTGACCTCAAGCTGCGCGTCATCAGCTGGGGAGCCGCGCCCGCGAGCGACACGACGCTGCGAGCCATGGCGGAGAAGTTCCCCGACGCCCCCAACGTCGCGGTGTTCGGCCAGACCGAGACCTCACCCATCACCTGTGTCCTGCGGGGCGAGGAATCACTGCGCGAGCTCGGATCGGTTGGCCGGCCCATCCCCACCATCCAGTACCGCATCGTCGACGCGTCCATGAACGACGTCGCGGTCGGCGAGGCCGGCGAAATCATCTACCGCGGTCCCACCGTGACGCAGGGCTACTGGAACAAGCCCCAGGAGACCGCGGAAGCCTTCCACGGGGGTTGGTTCCACTCCTGGTCAGGCAGGACGAAGAGGGTTTCGTCTGGGTGGCCGACCGCAAGAAGGACATGATCATCAGCGGCGGCGAGAACATCTACTGCGCCGAGCTGGAGAACGTCATCGCCGAGCACCCCGCGGTCCTGGAGGTCGCGGTGATCGGCAGGCCCGACGAACGCTGGGGCCAAGTACCGGTCGCCGACGTCACGGTCGCACCGGAGACCGACCCGTCACTACGTCAACTCACCGCATTCCTCGACGGAAAGCTCGCCTCCTTCAAGCTCCCCAAGGCCCTCGTGCTCGTCCCCCAACTTCCCCGCAACGCGGGCGGAAAGGTCATCAAGAGCAAGCCGCGAGCCCAGGACGCGGCCGGACAGGACTGAGGGGGAGCTCGCGCCGCTCCTCCAGCAGAGTCGCGGGGGCCACGTGAGGCGGCCCTCGGCCCGAGCGACGCCCGCCAAGTCACCGACTCACACAGGCGCCGAGGCGACCGCACCTCACAAACCCCTTTGAGAGACATGCGGTCCACGGCAGGATGATCGTGGATCACCAGCCGTGTGAGAGGAAGTTCGAATGAGGCGGAACCGGCTCGGAAAGAGCGACGTGCAGGTCACGGAACTGGGCTTCGGAGGCGGTCCTCTAGGCGGCCTGTTCGCCCCGCTGGACGACGAGACCGCCGCGGAGGCACTCGAGGCGGCCTGGGACAGCGGAATCCGCTACTTCGACACCTCACCGCACTACGGGATCGGACACTCCGAACGCCGCATCGGCGGGTTACTGCGCGGCAAGCCGCGCGCGGAGGCGACCTTGTCGACAAAGGTCGGCAGGCTGCTGGTCCCGCAGGACCCGGCGGGCCGGATGGACGAGGTCTTCGCGGTGCCCGCCACCCACCGTCGAGTGTGGGACTTCTCGCGGGACGGGGTGCGGCGCAGCGTGGAGGACTCGCTCGAGCGCATGGGCGTCGACCGTATCGACCTGCTGCTTCTGCACGACGCGGAGGAGCACTTCGAGGATGCGTTGAACGAGGGCTTGCCGGCCCTCGCCGAGCTGCGCGCCCAGGGAGTGGTCGGCGCGATCGGCGCAGGCATGTACCACCCCGGCAAGCTGACCCGGCTGGTCGAGGAGTCGGACGTCGATGTGGTGATGCTGTCCGGCCGTTACACGCTCCTGGACCAGAGCGCCCTGGACGAGTTGCTGCCCGCATGCGTGGATCGAGGTGTCTCGGTTCTCGCGGCCTCGATCTTCAACTCGGGTCTGCTCGCCACGGCCCGCCCCTCGCAGGGGGCCACCTTCGACTACGCTCCCGCCGCTCCGCAGATGATCGAGCGCGCTCACCGCCTCGCAGACATCTGCGAAGCACATGGCCTGACACTCCCGGCCCTGGCCATGGCCTTCCCCCTGCTCCACCCGGCCGTCGCGGGCATCGTGGTCGGCATGCGCACCGCGGACGAAGTACGGCGCAACATAGCGGCCTTCACCTCGGAGATCCCGAACGGGGTCTGGGACGACCTGCGAGGCGAAGGCCTTCTGGACGAGCGGGCCCCGGCGCAGGCCTGACGAACGGCGAAAGCGGATCGTACGTGCCGCCGGTCAGGAAGCGAAGCCGGCGTGGAGGGCTCGGAGTGGCTTACGAATTGCAGGCGGTCATCGCGGGAGACGCGTTGCTGCGGGCCGCAACGCGGGAGGTTCCCGGGGCCCATGTGGTGTCCCTGCGCCAGGGTCTGGCACTCATGCCGATGACCTCTGGGGTCTTCGACGCCGTCACGGACGGCAGCGAAGGAGGAGCCCTGGGATTCTGGCGTCTGCCGGGCGGCTTCGACGCGCTCCTGGCCCACTGGTCCGCCACGGGCCCGGTGGCGTACGTGGAGGCCGAGTACTTTGGAGGCGTCGGCGAGCAACGAGCCGCCGTCTGGGCCGACGGAGCACTCGCGGCCGGCCCGCTGGACGTGCCGGCGAAGAGACGGTTCTCCCGAGCCGTCAGCCCCATCTCCCAGGCCCTCCAGCGGCTGGGAGCACGAGCGCACCCGGGCGAGGACGAGTTCGAGGCCGTGGGCCTGGACCGTCACCGCAGCAATGACGGATGGACCGCGTCGAGCGCCTCGTAGGCCTCGATCGGCATCCCCCGCGCCGCCGCACGCGAGAGCACCGGATGTCACCTCACCTGACCGGATTTCCGCTCCCGCACCCCCATCCACCCCCTGATCCATCCGGAAACGGGCACCCAACGGGCACGGATCAGTCGGCGAGCAGGCACCCGTTCCCCTTCCCTCGACGCGCTCCGCCCCGGCGAGCAGGGGAACCGTGCTCCGAAAAGCGGTCACATTCGGTCACGAACTTCGTTACGACGAACCTGGTCAGTAGCCGCTGTCCCCTTGTAGAAATTTGGCCACCAGAGCCCGAACGGGACGGGCTCCGGACTCGGCCCACTCGGGCACACATCGCGGAGCCGTGGAACGGAGGTGTCGTCGTGGACACCGAGGAACGAAGACGTGGAATCCTGGAGACGGCACGTCGTGACGGATCCGTCGACGTCGGGCAGCTCGCCGTCGAGCTGCAGGTCTCCAAGGAGACCGTGAGGCGTGACCTCAACGTGCTGGAGAGGCACGGGCTGGTCCGGCGCACGCACGGCGGCGCGCATCCCGTGGAGAGCGCGGGTTTCGAGACCACGCTCGCCTTCCGAACCACCATGCACGTCCCCGAGAAGTCCCGGATCGCGGCCGCCGCGGTCGCACTCCTGGGCGACGCCGAAACCGTCTACATCGACGAGGGCTACACCCCGCAGCTCATCGCCGCCGCCCTTCCCCGCGACCGGCCACTGACCGTGGTCACCGCCTCGCTGTCCACCGCCGGCGCCCTGGCATCCGCCGAGAACATCAACGTCCTGCTGCTCGGCGGGCGGGTGCGCGGCGGCACGCTGGCCACCGTCGACCACTGGGCCACCCGCATGCTGTCCGGCTTCGCCATCGACCTGGCGTACGTCGGCGCGAACGGCATCTCCCGCGAGTACGGACTCACCACTCCCGACCCCGCGGTCGGCGCCCTGAAGGCCGAGGTCATGCGGGTCGCCAAACGCCGGGTGTTCTCCGGCGTCCACACCAAGTTCGGTGCCGTCAGCTTCTGCCGTTTCGCGCAGGTCACCGACTTCGAGGCCATCGTCACCGACGCGGGACTGCACGGTTCCGAGGCCCGCCGCTACGCACTGCTGGGCCCCCAGGTCGTCCAGGCCTGACCCGCAGTCCACCTCTCACACATCCCACCCCGCAAGGCCAGGGCCTGGTTCCCCATGCCCTCGAACACCCCTGGAGTCAGTCATGCGTACACGGAGAACGATCCGACTTCTCGCCACGGCCACGGCCGCCGGCTCACTGCTGGTCGCCTGCAGCGGCGCGGGTGGTTCGTCGAGCTCGGGTGGCGGCGGCAAGAGCATCAACGTGCTGATGGTCGGCAACCCGCAGATGGAGGACATCGCCAAGCTGACCAAGAGCACGTTCACCAAGGACACCGGTATCAAGGTCAACTTCACGGTCCTGCCGGAGAACGAGCTGCGCGACAAGGTCACCCAGGACATCGCCACCCAGGCCGGCCAGTACGACGTCGCCACCATCGGCGCCTATGAGGTACCGATCTGGACCAAGAACGGCTGGCTGCACGAACTGGGCTCCTACGCCGACAAGGACACGGCCTTCGACAAGGCCGACCTGCTCAAGCCCATGGTGCAGTCACTGTCCGGCGCCGACGGCAAGCTGTACGCCCTGCCGTTCTACGGCGAGTCGTCCATGCTCATGTACAACAAGGACGTCATGAAGGCGAAGGGCGTCACGGTGCCCGAGCATCCGACCTGGCAGCAGGTCGCCGACATCGCGGCCAAGGTCGACGGTGCCGAGCCCGGCATGCGGGGCATCTGCCTGCGCGGTCTGGCCGGTTGGGGCGAACTCGGCGCGCCGCTGACGTCCGTGGTCAACACCTTCGGCGGTACCTGGTTCACGAAGGACTGGAAGGCGCAGGTCGACAGCCCCGCGTTCAGGAAGGCCACCAACTTCTACGTGGACCTGGTCAAGAAGCACGGCGAGGCCGGTGCGGCGCAGTCCGGCTTCACCGAGTGCCTCAACGCCATGAGCCAGAAGAAGGTCGCCATGTGGTACGACGCGACCAGCGCCGCCGGTTCGCTGGAAGACCCCGCCTCCAGCAAGATCGCCGGTCACGTGGGTTACGCCTATGCTCCGACCGTTCAGACCAAGAGCAGTGGCTGGCTGTGGGCCTGGGCGTGGGCGATGCCCAAGACCACCAAGAACGCGGATGCCGCGGCGAAGTTCATGCTGTGGGCATCCAGCAAGAAGTACGAGAACCTGGTCGGCGACAAGCTCGGCTGGGCCCGGGTTCCGTCCGGCAAGCGGGCCAGCACGTACGCCATTCCGCAGTACCAGAAGGCCGCCGGGTCGTTCGGTGACATCACGCTGAAGTCGATCGAGGGTGCCGACCCGGCCAACCCGGGCACCCAGCCGCGCCCGACGGTCGGCGTCCAGTACGTGGCCATCCCGGAGTTCCAGGACCTGGGCACGAAGGTCACCCAGGAGATCTCCGCCGCCATCGCCGGCAAGACCAGCGTGGACAAGGCCCTGAACGACGGCCAGAAGCTCGCCGCGGACGTCGCCAAGAACTACCAGAAGTGACCTTCATCGCCCGGCCGGCCCTCGCGTCGGCCGGGCACCGCTTCCCCCACCCCGGCCGTCATCGGCGGAGGAACCATCCATGACCACGCTCACCGCCCCACCCAAGACAGCATCGCCACCCGTCCGCCCACGCACATCCCCGCGTGCCGGCGCGTGGAAGCGCCGCATCCCGCTGCTGCCGGCGCTGATCTTCACGATCATCGTGACCCAACTGCCCTTCGTGGCCACGCTGGTGATCTCCACCCTTCAGTGGAACATCCTCAAGCCGGGCGAGAGGCACTTCGTCGGCCTGTCCAACTTCAAGTTCGTCTTCACCGACGAGCGGCTGCGCACCGCGGTCCTCAACACCGTCGTCCTCACCGCGTCGGTGGTGCTCATCAGCGTCGTCCTGGGCCTCGGTCTGGCCATGCTGCTGGACCGGCGGTTCCTCGGCCGGGGCCTGGCACGGACGATGCTCATCGCTCCGTTCCTGGTCATGCCGGTCGCGGCGGCACTGCTGTGGAAGCACGCGATCTACAACCCCGACTACGGCCTGCTCAACGGCACCCTGAACGCCGTATGGCGACTGTTCGGAGCCGCCAACGGCCCCACGGTCGACTGGGTTTCGTCGTATCCCATGCCCGCCGTCGTCATCTCCCTGGTCTGGCAGTGGACACCGTTCATGATGCTGATCCTGCTGGCGGGTCTGCAGGCCCAACCCGGTGACGTGCTCGAAGCGGCCCGCATGGACGGGGCGTCGGCGCTGCAGACCTTCCGCCACATCACGCTGCCGCACCTGCGCCAGTACATCGAACTGGGCGTCCTGCTCGGCACCATCTACGTCGTGCAGACCTTCGACGCGGTCTACACGATCACCCAGGGCGGCCCCGGTTCCCAGACCACCAACCTGCCCTACGAGATCTACCTGACCATGTTCCGCAAGTACGAGTACGGCCAGGCGGCCGCCGCCGGCGTGGTCGTCGTCCTCGGCTCGATCGTGATCGCGACCTTCGCGCTGCGCACCATCGCGTCGCTGTTCCGCGAGGAGGTGTCCCGATGACCGCTCACACGGCAGTCGCCGCCCCCGGGGCGAGGTTCAAGAAGATCCTGCGCCGCAAGGACGACCATGGCGGCGCCCCCCGGCTCTCCCCGCTGTGGACGTTCGTCGCCTGGCTGGCCACGCTGGCGTTCTTCGCACCGGTGGCCTGGATGGTGCTCACCTCCTTCCACCGGGAGGCGGACGCGGCGACCAACCCGCCGACTCCGTTCGCGCCGCTCACCTTCGACCAGTACAAGCTGCTGTTCAGCCGGGACATCACCCCGTTCCTGCTCAACTCGGCCATGGCCAGCATCATCTCCACGATCCTGGTGCTCGCCCTGGCGGTGCCGACGGCCTACGCGCTGTCCATCAAGCCGGTGCGCAAGTGGACGGACGTGATGTTCTTCTTCCTGTCCACCAAGTTCCTGCCGGCCATCGCGGCCCTGCTGCCGGTGTACCTGATCGTCAAGGACGCCGGGATGCTCGACAACGTCTGGACACTGATCGTCCTCTACACCGCCATGAACCTCCCCATCGCGGTGTGGATGATGCGCTCCTTCCTCGCCGAGGTCCCCAAGGAGATCCTGGAGGCCGCCGAAGTCGACGGCGCCAACCTGCTCACCGTGCTGTGGCGGATCGTCGCCCCCGTCGCCATGCCCGGACTCGCCGCCACCGCGCTGATCTGCTTCATCTTCAGCTGGAACGAGTTCATGTTCGCGGTCAACCTCACCGCGACCAACGCCTCCACCGCGCCGGTGTTCCTGGTCGGCTTCATCACCAGCGAAGGCCTCTTCCTCGCCCGGCTCTGCGCCGCCGCCACCCTCGTCTCCCTGCCCGTGCTCATCGCCGGTTTCGCCGCCCAGGACAAACTGGTCCGCGGCCTGTCCCTAGGAGCAGTCAAGTGAAAGCCGCCGTCATCGAAGCCCCCGGCCAGGTCACCGTCACCACGGTGCCCGACCCCACCCCCGGGCCGCGCGAAGTCGTGGTCGACGTGGCGGCCTGCGGACTGTGCGGAACGGATCTGCACATCCTTCAGGGGGAGTTCGCACCGACCCTCCCGGTCGTCCCGGGCCATGAGTTCGCCGGCGAGGTCGTCGGCCTCGGCAGCGAGGTCACCGAACTCGCCCTCGGCGACCGGGTCGCCGTCGACCCCTCGCTGTACTGCAATGAATGCCGCTACTGCCGGGCCGGCCGCAACAACCTGTGCGACCGCTGGCAGGCGATCGGCGTGACCGTGGCGGGAGGCGCCGCCGAGTACGCGGTGGCACCGGTCGCCAACTGCGTACGGCTGCCCGAGCACGTGGACGTCCAGGACGCGGCCCTGATCGAGCCCCTGTCCTGCGCCGTGCGCGGCTACGACGTCCTCAACAGCAGACTTGGCGCGCACGTGCTGATCTACGGCAGCGGGACGATGGGTCTGATGATGCTGGAACTCGCCAAGCGCACCGGCGCCGCCTCCGTGGACGTCGTCGACCTCAACCCGGAGCGACTGGCGACCGCCGAGAAGCTGGGCTGCTCCCGAGCAGCGGCGAACGCCGACGAGTTGGACCATCCTCAGGGCTGGGACGTGGTCGTCGACGCGACCGGCAACGCCGCCGCGATCCAGGACGGCCTGGAACGCGTCGCCAAGGCCGGCACCTTCCTGCAGTTCGGCGTCTCGGACTACGCGACCACGGCCACCATCTCGCCGTACCGCGTCTACAACCAGGAGATCACCATCACCGGTTCCATGGCCGTCCTGCACAGCTACGAGCGGGCCGCGGAACTCTTCGCCACCGGAGTACTCGACCCCCAGATCTTCATCAGCCACCGCCTGCCCCTGACCCAGTACCCACAGGCGCTGGAACAGTTCGCGTCGGGCCTGGGCCGCAAGATCGTCGTACTGCCGTAGCCCCTGGTCGCACAGGTATGGTGTCCCACCTGTGCGACCAGGTGGGGTGGAACGTTGGCCGACGTAGTGCGTGTCATGGAGGCGCTGGCCGAGCAGGGCGTCACGGTGATGTTCAAGGCGGATGCGGAGCGCATGCGGGACGGAACGAGGCCTTGGAGCTTCGTCGTGAGCGGCGCTCCTTTCCACGACGCCCTGCTCATACGCACTGACGCCGCTTCCGTCGAAGCCTGCCTGGACACCTGCCTGCCGCAGTTGCGCGAGCGCGGACTGATCATCCCTGAGTGAGTTCTCCCCGACAGACCGTCAGGGCTTCAGCTCCCGCGGTATGCCGAGCGGGCCGGATGCACATCGTCCCGAGGTCACGCCTCCTGCTTCGCGTCGATCTCGGCGATCAGTGCCTCGATGCGCTTGCGGATCTCGTCTCGGATGGGGCGTACGGCCTCGACGCCCTTGCCCGCCGGGTCCTCAAGGGCCCAGTCGAGGTAGGTCTTGCCGGGGAAGACCGGGCAGGCATCGCCGCAGCCCATGGTGATGACGTAGTCGGACGCCTGGACGGCCTCCGTGGTCAGGATCTTCGGCTTGGCCGCGGAGATGTCGACGCCCACCTCCCGCATGGCCTCGACCGCGGCCGGGTTGACCTGGTCACCGGGGACGGAGCCGGCGGAGCGGACCTCGATCCGGCCGCCCGCGAGGTGGTCGAGGAATCCGGCGGCCATCTGCGAACGGCCGGCGTTGTGGACGCAGACGAACAGCACGGACGCGAGCGGGCTGGAGGTCATCGTTCTTCCTTCGTCGGTGGACCAAGAACGCACGCGGGGCCGGATGACGGGGCGATGCGGGTCGGACGGATCAGTGCTGGCTGGTATCAGTATCGAATGATGTGACAGTATCAGCCCATGATGACGCCGGTCGACACTGATCTGATGCGGGTTCTGGCGGACCCGCTGCGCCTGCGGATCGTCACCCTGCTGGCGCGGGAGACCCTCTGCAGCACCCACCTCATCGAGGAGACCGGTGCGAAGCAGACCAACCTCTCCAACCACTTGAGAGTGCTGCGTGAGGCCGGGGTCGTGGAGACCGAACCGTGCGGCCGGTACCTGTACTACAAGCTGCGCCCCGACGTCATCGCCTCGCTCGCCGGCCAGTTCGCCGAACTGGCCGAGTCCGCTCGCCGCGCCGCCGACAACAAGAGGGCCTGCCCGTGACCCGCACACAGACCACGACCGCCGGGGAGTCCTCGGTCGTCGCGAAGCTGTCGACGCTCGACCGCTTCCTCGCCGTCTGGATCCTGGCCGCCATGGCCGCCGGCCTCGGACTCGGCCGGGCCGTCCCCGGCCTGAACGACGCCCTCGCCGAGGTCGAGATGGGCGGCGTCTCCCTGCCGATCGCCCTCGGCCTGCTGGTCATGATGTACCCGGTCCTGGCCAAGGTCCGCTACGACAGGCTCGACGCCGTCACCGGTGACAGGCGGCTCATGATCTCGTCGCTGGTCATCAACTGGCTGATCGGCCCGGCCGTGATGTTCGCGCTGGCGTGGATCTTCCTGCCGGACCTTCCCGAGTACCGCACCGGCCTGATCGTCGTAGGGCTCGCCCGCTGCATCGCCATGGTCATCATCTGGAACGACCTCGCATGCGGTGACCGCGAGGCGGCCGCCGTGCTCGTCGCGCTCAACTCGGTCTTCCAGGTCCTCGCGTTCGGCCTGCTCGGCTGGTTCTACCTCGAACTGCTGCCCGGCTGGCTGGGATTGGGCGACGGCCGGCACCTGGACATCTCCATGGGGAAGATCGCCCTGAACGTCGTCATCTTCCTCGGTGTCCCGCTGCTGGCCGGTTTCCTCACCCGCCGTATCGGCGAACGGAAGCTGGGCCGCGAAGGGTACGAGACGCGCTTCCTGCCGCGGATCGGCCCCTGGGCGCTGTACGGCCTGCTCTTCACGATCGTCGTCCTCTTCGCCCTGCAAGGAAAGACGATCACTTCGCGGCCCCTGGATGTGGCCCGCATCGCCCTGCCGCTGCTGGCCTACTTCGCGATCATGTGGTTCGGCACCTTCGCCCTGGGCAAGGCCATCGGCCTGGCCTACGACCGCACCGCCACCCTCGCCTTCACCGCCGCGGGCAACAACTTCGAGCTGGCGATCGCGGTCGCCATCGCCACCTTCGGCGCCACCTCCGGCCAGGCGCTGTCCGGCGTCGTCGGCCCGCTGATCGAGGTGCCCGTCCTGGTCGCGCTCGTCTATGTCTCCCTCGCCTGGCGGCGCAGGTTCGCGGCCGCCCGGCAGCTCACGCTCGCACCGCAGGAGGGCTGACAGTCACCCGGCGTGCGTGGCTTCCTGCTCAGGCTCCGGACGACGGAATGGTCAGCAGCCTGCCCATCGTGGCCAGGACGGACGGCTCGACCCGGTAGTAGACCCAGGTACCACGCCGTTCGGAACTGAGCAGACCGGCGTCCTTGAGCTTCTTCAGATGGTGGGACACGGTCGGCTGCGAGACCCCGACGTCGGAGATGTCGCACACGCACGCCTCGCCGCCCTCGTGCGAGGCGACCGCGGAGAACAGCCTCAGCCGTACCGGATCACCGAGGGCCTTGAACATGCGCGCGGCGGTCTCCGCCTCGTCCGCGGTGAACGGACGCTCGGTGAGGGGCGGGCAGCACGGCGCCGCTTCCTCCCCGGCGACGGTTTCCAGCAGCGGCAGCGCCTTGGTGTTCGACATGCATCTATGTTGACACATGTCGAACCAGGAGGGGTGATTAGATGAATGTCTATGTTGACGTCCGTCGAATCAGTTGGCATGCTGGCCGCGTACTCATCGACGAACGTCGAAGCAAAGGGGAATCCCGTGGCTGTGCCCATCACCAGCCTGCCCACGTCCGAGCAGCCGCCAGTCGTGGTCGTCGGCGCCGGACCCATCGGTCTGGCCGCCGCTGCCCACCTCGTCGAGCGCGGCATCGAACCGCTGGTCCTCGAGGCCGGACCCTCCGCCGGTACCGCCGTACGGGCCTGGGCGCATGTCCGGCTGTTCTCCCCGTGGGCCGAGGTCACCGACCCCGCCGCCGAGAAGCTGCTCGCCCCGACCGGCTGGACCCGCCCCGACGGTGCCACGTATCCGACCGGCGGCGACTGGGCCGAGAAGTATCTGCAACCGCTCGCCGACGTCCTGGGAGACAAGGTCCGCTACGGCACCACGGTCACCGGCGTCGCCCGCGCGGGCCGTGACCGCATCGTCGACTCCGGCCGCGACGAGCAGCCCTTCACCGTGCACATCCGCACCACGGACGGCCGCGAGGAGCGGATCACCGCCCGCGCCGTCCTCGACGCCTCCGGCACCTGGTCCACGCCCGGTCCGATGGGCGCGGACGGACTGCCCGCCCTCGGTGAGAAGGCCGCCGCCGACCGGATCTCCTACCGTGTCCCCGACCTGGGTGACCCGTCCGTGCGCGCCCGGTACGCCGGCAAGCGGACCGCTGTCGTCGGCTCGGGCGCCTCGGCGTTCACCGCCCTCGCCCTCCTCGCCGACCTGGCCGAGGAGGCCCCCGCCACGCACGCGGTGTGGATCCTCCGGCGCGGCATCGGCACGGACACCTACGGCGGCGGCGCGGCCGACCAGCTCCCCGCGCGCGGCGCCCTCGGGCTGCGGGCCAAGGCCGCCGTCGACAACGGACACGCCGGCGCGGCCACGGGCTTCCGCATCGAGGCCGTCGAGCGCGCCACCGACGACCGGCTGGTCCTGGTCGCCGAGGACGGCCGCCGTCTCGACCCGGTCGACGAGGTGATTGTCCTGACCGGCTTCCGACCCGACCTGTCGTTCCTCTCCGAGATCCGTCTGGGCCTGGACGAGCGCCTGCAGGCCCCGACGGCGCTCGCCCCGCTGATCGACCCGAACGTCCACTCCTGCGGCACGGTCTATCCGCACGGCGTCAACGAGCTCTCCCATCCCGAGCAGGGCGTCTACCTGGTCGGCATGAAGTCCTACGGCCGTGCCCCCACGTTCCTCGCGATGACCGGCTACGAGCAGGTCCGCTCCGTCACCGCCGCCATCGCCGGCGACCGCGAGGCCGCCGAGCGCGTCGAGTTGACCCTGCCCGAGACCGGCGTATGCGGTGGCGCGGGCCTGTTCGACGACCCCGACGCCGCCCAGGGCGGCGAAGGCGGCGGATGCTGCGGAGCCCCGGCCACGCTCCGGATCGGCCTCGGCGCCCCGGCCACCTCCGGCGGCTGCTGACCCGCCGCGCTCCCACCGGCCGTCATCCCCCGCGGGCAACGCCGCGGCGACCCCACGCAGGGCGGGTACTCGCCGCCTGACGGCCACGGCGTCCGACGACCGCGTACGGACGCCAGGAAGGGGGAGAACATGGCTGCCGACCGGCCCCAGGTCCTCGTCTTCGACGTCAATGAGACGCTCAGCGACCTCACGCCGCTGCGCGGTCGCTTCGAGGACGTCGGCGCTCCGGGGCATCTGCTGCCGACCTGGTTCGCCGGGGTGCTGCGGGACGGTTTCGCCCTGACGGCCGCCGGTGCCTATGCGGACTTCATGTCCCTGGCCCATGACGGGCTGCGGACGCTGCTGTCCGGGCTGGGGGAGTGGACGGGAGATGAAGAGGCCGCGGCCAGGCACATTCTGGATGGCTTCTCCCAGCTGGACGTTCACCACGATGTGCCGGACGGCGTACGGAAGTTGAGCAAGGCGGGGTATCGGCTGACCGCGATGACCAACGGCAGCGTCGCCGGGACCGAGCGGTTGCTGGACAGGGCGGGAGTGCTGCACTGCTTCGAGGCCCTGTCGGACGTCAGCGGCCCACGCTGCTGGAAACCGGCACCGGCCGCCTACCGGTACGCCGTCGAGCGGGTCGGCGTTCGGCCCGAGCAGGCGATGCTGGTCGCCGTGCACCCGTGGGACATCGACGGGGCACGGCGAGCGGGACTGCATGGAGCGTGGCTGCGGCGCGGCGCCTCCGTGTACCCGCGGACGATGACCCCGCCCAGCCGCAGCGCGCAGGACCTGCGGGAGCTCGCGGACGCACTGGCCGTCGCCCGGCAGGAAGGCGGAGACGTCCACGGAGAGGCGGGCTGACTCCTCCGGCGTGCCATCGCCTGCATCCGGCCGACGGCCGACCGGCGAAACCAGACACGTAGTGCCAGGTCGTCGACGGAATCGGGAGGCGGGGCATGGACCTACGAGGCGCACGGATTCTGGTGCCCGGTGCCGGCGGGGAGATCGGGGCGGCGTTCGCCGTCCGTCTGCACGCCCTCGGCGTCCGCACGGCGCTGGCCGGTCGTAACCGCGAGGCCCTCACTCGTGTCTCGGCGGCGTGCGAGCACGTACCCGCCCGCGCCTTCGAGGCGTGGGACGCCGATTCCTGTGCGAAGACCGTCGACTGGGCGGCCGCGGAGCTGGGCGGCCTGGACGGTGTCGTCGTGTGCGTCGGAGTTGCCGCCTTCGGGCCCGCCGGGGAGGTGGAGGACGCGGTCGCCGGTCGCGGCGGCCGGCCTGTCGAGGCCGCAGGGCGAGCCCGTGAGCGTTCTGTACGCTCCCGGCCTCCAGGTGCGGTTCGGCACGCCGGTGCCGCTGCCTGCGTCGGGCAGGCCGCTGGGCTGACCCGGCGCCGGGCATGTGGCGTCACGAACGGCGGCCGGGGCCGAGCGCCATGGGGCGAGTGATCCGGCCGACCCGACGGCGGCGGACGCACTCCGGCAGGACCTGCACCGGGTGTTCGTGGCCGACCGGCTCGTCGAGCGCGCGGACACGGTCGTCGGTATCCCCGGACGCGGCGGTACACGGGAACTGGTCCGCCACTTCCCCGGCCTCTCCCGCCTCAACGAGGGAAGCGGACCGAGCGCGCCGCCCGAGGGCATTGCTCCCTACCGCCCCGCATCCGACGAGGACGACCGGCGCCGCGCGGTACTGGAGCGGCTCTACCGGGACGGCACACGCCCCGACGCCCTTGACCCCCGGGACCGTGAACTGCCCGTGCTGCTGTGCGTGGGCCGACTGCACCCGGTCAAGCAGCAGGACCTGCTGGTCCGGGCCTGGCTGGTGACGGACACCTGGCGCACCACGACCCTGGTCCTCGTCGGCGGCAGCCCCGGCGCCGGCACGGCCGTCGAGGACGACATCCGCCGCCGTATCGACACCCTGCTCGCAGGCCGCCGGACGCCTGGCCCTGCTCCCCGCCCTGCCGAATGCCGAAGTACGCCGCCTGCAGCGTGCCCTGCGGCAGCGCACGGCCGACCTGCTGCTGGTACGTGTGCCCGAGCGCGAAGGAGGAGTTCGGGATCGCGGTGCTGGAGGCGATGGACTCGGGACTTCCCGTCGCCGGCCCGCGCCGCGGCGGCGTCGCGTACTACCTCCGCGACCAGGTCAACGGCATCCTGATGGACACCTCCGGCCAGGCCGGGCTGATGCGGGGGTTGCGGCGTATCGCGGCCACCTCCGCCGACGACCGACGTCGCTACGCGGCCGCGAGCGGGAAGCTGGTGGCCGAACGGTTCTCCGTGGCACGCATGGCGGACGAGCCGGCCGCCGAGTATGGCGCCGTGCGCACGCGCTGACGAGCGGGGCGAGGGGTCGACATGGGGGCGCGAGGCACGAAGGCGCGACTTCACCACATCAAGGTGTCCGGCCCGCCCTTGAACGGCCCCCGCACCTCCGAGGTGATCCAGCCGCCGTAGAAGTCGCCCTCCTGCGCCGTGACGACCTCGCCCGCGACCGTGCAGCGGTCCATGCGGCTCGGGTAGAAGGCGAGGAAGTCGGTGAGGATCGCGTACTCCGGCTCGGGACGGGGATAGCTCCAAGCGGCCCGAGCGCGTACCTCCTCTCCCACGGTGACGTCCCAGTACCGGGCCGCGCCCTTCCACTCGCACCAGGTCCGGCCCGAGACTGATGGAATCAGAAGTTCCGTACGGACGTCCGCCGGAGGGATGTAGAACACCGGGGGATGACTGGTCTCCAGTACCTGGACCGCCCTCCGGGTGTCCGCCACCACCTCGCCTGCGCATTCGACCCGCACGTGGCGGTCGTCCTCGCGTACGGCGGGCGGTCGCGGGTAGTCCCAGACCGACTCGGGCGGTCGCGGCGCGGAACGCGGCGTCGGACCTTCGGGCAGCGGGTCCAGGTACACCTCGTCCTCGTAGCACCAGGCCCACTCCTGGCCGCGTGCCAGGGAGCGTGCCACCGGGTGTCCGCTGGAGTCGAAGTGCGTCGTGGCGTGAGCGCCGGGGGAGCTGTCGCTGCAACCCACGTGACCGCAGGTCAGGCAGAGCAGCAGAGCGGCCGGCGTACGTCCGCGCGCCGCGCAGGACGGGCACGTCCCGCTCAGCGGCGTCGGATCGGCGGCCCAGATGTGGGAACAAGGCTTCCCCGAGGGCCGCCCGCCGTCGGGCCGGGGCGTCCACTTCGTCATCGGTGATCACCGGCCGGTGCAGTGCTGTTCACGGTCTCTCCTCTGCCGTTCCTGTCCTCGCCTCTTGCTTCACCCCCACCCCGTGCCGGGGATGCAGACCGTGAGCATCTGTGAAGCACCACGAGCACGTTGGACTTGCCATGGAGTGCGCTCCAAGTCATAGCGTCGAGGACGTAACCGCGCACAGGGACCAGGAAAGGCTGGGACACGACATGCAGAAGCGTAGTCTGCGGGAATTGCAGGTATCGGCCATCGGCCTGGGGTGCATGGGCATGTCCGCCTTCTACGGGTCCACCGACGAGGACGAGGGCATCGCGACCATCCGACACGCCCTCGACCTCGGGGTGGACTTCCTCGACACCGCGCAGATGTACGGGCCGCTCACCAATGAGTCCCTCGTCGGCGAGGCGATCCGGGGTCATCGTGACGAGTATGTGATCGCGACGAAGTTCAACTACCGGATGGACGACGCCGTGCCGGGCGACATCAGCACGGTCGGCCCGCAGGACGGCTCGGCGGAGCACGTCCGCAGTTCGGTCCACGGCTCCCTGAAGCGTCTGGGGACCGACCACATCGACCTGTACTACCAGCACCGGGTCGACCCGAACGTGCCCATCGAGGAGACCGTCGGCGCGCTGGGGGAACTGGTCGCCGAGGGCAAGGTGCGCCACATCGGGCTGAGTGAGGCGAGCGCGCAGACCATCCGGCGCGCTCACGCCGTACACCCGGTCACGGCCGTGCAGAGTGAGTACTCGCTGTGGTCGCGGGACGTGGAGGCCGAGGTGCTGCCCGCCTGCCGGGAGCTGGGCATCGGCTTCGTCCCGTACTCGCCGCTCGGCCGCGGTTTCCTCGCCGGACGGTTCTCCTCGCCGGACGAGCTGGACTCCAACGACTGGCGCCGCCAGAACCCCCGCTTCCAGGACGCCAATCTGGAGGCGAACCTGCGACTGGCGGCGAAGGTCAAGGAGATCGCCGCCGAGAAGGACGTGACGCCGGCTCAGCTGGCCATCGCGTGGGTGCTGGCGCAGGGCGAGGACCTGGTGCCGATCCCGGGCACCAAGCGCCGCACCTACCTGGAGCAGAACGCCGCGGCGGTCGACATCATCCTGACGAAGGACGATCTGGCTCGCATCGACGCGGAGCTGCCCGAGGCCGCCGGTGACCGTTACGACGAGGCGGGCATGCGGTCCGTCAACCGGTAGACGAAGAGCGCCGACTGAGCGCGTGCACGCGCCCCTCATCGACCTCCTGAACGCCTGACGGCACGCGGTGAGGCGCCCAGTTCCCGGTGGCACGTCTTGTTGAACGCCTGCAGGTCGGGGATGCCGACGGTCGCGGCGATCGCCGGGATGGCGAGCGTCGAGGCGATCAGGAGGTGCCGGGCGCGTTCCATCCGGCGGCGCCGGACGTAGCCGACGACGGTGAGTCCGGTGTCCTTGCGGAACAGGCGGGTGAGCTGGGTGTGGGAGATCCCGGCGGCACGGGCGATGTCCGGGACGCTCAACTGCTCCGCCAGATGCTGCTCGATGTGGGCCATGGCGGTCCGCAGGGCGGGATGCCGGGCTCCCTCCCCGGTACCGGAGGCGCGGGCCAGGGTGGTCAGGCGCCACAGCATGGTCCAGAGTTCCGCCGCGGCGCGGGTGGGGGAGTGGGAGCCCGCGGCCACCGTCTGCCGCAGCATCGCGGTGAGGATCGCGGCATCCGCTCCCGCGTCCTGCATCGCAGGGATCCGGCGCCGCTCTCCGTCTCCGGGCAGCGCGAAGTGGGCGTACAGGTGCTGGGAGGGCGTGCGGTCGTAGTGGAAGTGGACCTCTGTGGCGGGCGGTACGAGGCTGACGTGTCCGGGGCGGATCGGATGCCGGAAGCCGTCGAACTCCAGGGTGCCGGAGTAGGTGTACAGATGGAGCTGCCACAGGTGCGGCAGCCGGAACACCTCGTGCGGCCCCGCGTGGCCATGGATGCCCACACCCGCGTTCTCCACGTGCGGAGGCAGGTCGAGGGTCAGCTCGACGGAGTGTGTCATGGCGGAAAATTACCAGTGATCGCCGATTACAGCCCACGACGAGCAAGCCGTCTCTTCCTACGGTTGCCGTATGCCAACCACACGACAACTGCTGAGCTCTGCCCAGGTGGCGCGGTTCGTGGCACAGGGCTTCCTGCGCCTGGACGGCGTCGTGCCCCGTGAGCTGAACGAGGAGGCGTTCGGCGTCTTCGCCGAGGGACTGCCACCGGTTCCGTACGGCACCGCTGTGCCGAAGGCGTTCCCCGTGGGATCCTTCGCCCGGCGGCTCGTCGAACTGCCGTCGGTCGCGGGCGCTTTGGAGAGCCTGGTGGGCCCCGATCCCACGGTCGACCACCACTTCGTGCACACCCGTCAACCGCATGAGGGCAGCGCGCAGCCCTTGCACGCCGACGCCCTCATCGACCTGCGGACCGACGCCTTCGACGTGCAGCTGATGTACTACCCGCAGGAGGTCACCGCGGACATGGGCGGCACGCTCGTCGTCCCGGGCAGCCATCTGCGCCGCACCAACGAGTCGGACACCGGCCGTTACCAGAACCTGCGCGGCCAGAGCCGGCTGACCTGCCCGGCCGGCACGGTCCTGCTGCTGCACCACGGCGTCTGGCACGGCGGCCGCCGCAACGACAGTGACACCGTCCGCCACATGTACAAGATCCGTTTCAACCCGACCGTGCCGCAGACACGGCTGTGGGACACCACAGACCTCCAAGGCCCGGCTGTCCGCGAGGAGTTGGGACGGACCTTCCCCTGGTACGAAACGGCCACCGGCCGTCTGGAGATCCACAACCGGATCAGGCTCTGGCGGGTCCTGTGCGGTGACCCGGACTTCGACATCGAGTACTGGGCCACCCGGATCTCGAACCGACCTGCGCAGAGGAGCCACGCGTGACCAGTTCGAACACGGTACGGCAGCAGGTCCTCGTCCTGTACCTGGACACTTCCGCACTCGACTCCCCGGTCATCGGATGGGCACGTTACGACGGCACCGGCACGACCCGGCCCACCACCGGAGACGAGGACCAGCCGCCGTACGAGACCGGTGTCGCCGCACTCCAGGACGGCTGGCGTCTCTTCCAGGCCGCCCAGCTGATCCCGCCGTACCCGGGGGCGGAGCACGAGACGTCGTTCCTCAAGCACGAGTTCTTCTTCGAGCGACTGGTGACGGTGTGAGCCGGGCACGGCGGTGAGGTGTCGGGCGCGGTGCTCTGACGCCGGCCGGGGCGTCAGAGCACCGCGGCAGGGTCAGCCGGTGGGTTGGCCGAACCAGCGGTGGAGGTGGGCGTCGAGGTCTCGCTGGTCGTCTCCGATCCAGGCGACGTGACCGTCCGGGCGCAGCAGGACGCACGGGACGTCCAGTGCCGCGGTGGGATCCGCGAGGTGGTCGACCCGGTCCGACCAGCCGCCGGTGCTCAGGCGTTCGGTGCGGTCCAGCAGCAGACCGCGGCCGCGGCGCAGCAGATCGTAGAGGCGCCCCTGTTTCACGTCGATGTCCCGCAGGCGGCGGCCGACCAGGTCGGGGCCCGCACCGAAGTCGTAGCGGATGTCGATCGCGGTGATCTTCTCGATCAGGTAGCGGTTCACCTCGTCGAAGTCCATCAGTTCGGTGAGCAGCCTGCGCACGGCCTGCGGGCCGGGCTCGGTGGAGTGCAGTTCCATCTGGGCGCGGGTGTTGTCGAGCACGTCCTCGGCGACCGGACGGCGTTCGGCCTGGTAGGTGTCCAGGAGTGTTTCCGGCGCCCAGCCGCGGATCTGCGCCGCCAGTTTCCAGCCGAGGTTGAACGCGTCCTGGACGCCCAGGTTGAGCCCCTGTCCGCCGGTGGGCGGGTGGATGTGTGCCGCGTCGCCGGCCAGCAGCACCCGCCCGACCCGATAGCGCTCGGCCAGCCGCGTGGCATCGCCGAAACGGGACATCCAACGCGGGGAGTGCACGCCGAAGTCGGTTCCGGCGACGGCGCGCAGCTGTTGCCTGAAGTCCTCGAGCGTGGGCGGTTCCGCGCGATCGCCGACGTGCGCGGCGGGCACCACGACACTGAAGACCCCTTCGCCGACGGGCCGTAGCCAGAACCGCTGATGGGTCTCGCGGATCTCGCTCACCTTGGCGGCGATCTCCTCGTGCGGCACACCCACTTCCAGCTCGCCCATCAGCGTCTCGGTGCGCGAGGGCTCGCCGGGGAAGCCGACGCCGAGCAGTTTGCGTACGGTGCTGCGGCCGCCGTCACAGCCGACGAGCCAGCGCGAACGCAGCCGTTCGCCGTCGGTCAGCTCGACGGTCACGCCCTCGTCGTCCTGCTCCAGACCGACTACCGCACAACCGCGCCGGACTTGGGCACCCAGGTGGACCGCGTGTTCCTCCAGGAGGCGGACGACGGTCGGCTGCGGCATCCCCAGCAGATAGGGGTGCGCGGAATCCAGGTCCTTGGGGGCGGGTTTGGCGATGGCGGCGAAGAAGCCGGCGGCCGGACGCCGCCGTCCGTGGGCGAGCATGCGTTCCAGGAGCCCGCGCATGGCCATCAGCTCGACAGTGCGCACGTGCAGACCGACGATGCGGGCGAAGGACACGGGCTCGGTTTCCCGCTCCACAACGAGTACCCGCACGTCGTGCAGCCGTAGTTCGGCAGCCAGCATCGCGCCGGTCGGCCCGCATCCCGCAATGATCACGTCGTACATGAGGGGCTTGAAGTCCACTGGTGTTGCCTTTCGGGAGTGCCTTGTGGTGGAGGCGCTCCCGGCGACACTCACGTCAGTCGCCGGCCGTGACCACAAGGGGGAGCACCCACGTCGATACAGCGTTCATGGGTCTCACCTCCTCGGGCGGTGTCACGGTCCACCGCAAGCTACAAGCCCCGGCATCGGCCGTCCAACGCTTTTCGCAGCGCGGCTGAGTCGGGGCCCGGAGAACGAACGCCTCCGGGCCCCCACGGCGTCGTTCGCCGATCACTTCAGGTTGAGCACCTCTCCGGTGGACACCTTCCGCGAGGTGGTCGTCGTGCCGGGGAAGTACCAGCGCCAGCTGCCTGCCGCCGTGACGGTGACCTTGGTGGCCAGCTTCCCCGCGTCGCCCGTCGTCACGGTCTTGACCGTGCTGTAGTGGGCGGCGCCCTTCTGCCGGAACTGGAGCCTGACCTGCTGACCGGTGAACCCGTGGTACTTGAGGTCCTCCCAGTTGGCCCGCGAGAGCTTGCCGGTGACGGTCACCGTGGAGCCCTTGGCGACCGACTCGGGTGCGATCACTGTCGGGAGCTGAACGGCCCGCTTCACCTTGTACTCGGCGATGTGGTCGGAGATCCAGTAGTCGCCGTCCTTCGCCTTGACGGTAGCGTTGACCTGCCAGACGCCGGCGACCTTGTTGCTGTCGGTGTCGTCGCTGTCGGCGATCCAGGCGGGGTCGATGGTCATCGTGGCCCGGCACACCGAGGTGGTCGCGCTCTTCTTCGTGCAGGACGAGTCGCCGTCCCACGTCGCGAACGACCAGCCGTTCGTCATGTTGAAGGTGCTGACGTGGGTGAGTCCCTTCACCCCCGAGTCGTCCTTGACGGTGATGTCGATCGGGTAGCGGATCGTCCTCGACGTACCCACGATGACGTTGCCGCCGCCGTTGACCACGGTCTTCACCACCCGGACGTCGCCCCGCCCCTCGGCGTGGGCGCCGGTCGCGGTGGCCAGCACCAGAGCCACCGCTCCGCCGGCCGCGGCCCAGGCTGTTCTGCCTCTCATAATCCTCCCCTTGTCGTGCGCGTGCCAAGAGAGGCTATGCGACCACAGAACCGTTCCCGCCCATGAGGTCGGCACTGTGCCGGTCTGTCTGGCTCGGCGCGTCGACGGTCCTGCGTCGGCGGCCACTTCGTCGGTTTCACTGGCGCATCCCCCTTCACAGCAGCTACACACGGCGTGCGAAGATTCCGTCGCCCGGTACGTACATCGCTGTGCCGGCAGAGGGGAAAATCGAGTGAAATCAAGGAAACTGAGCCGCAGACGGCGTCACGTGACCATAGTGACGGCGGCCGCCGCATCGGTGGTCGCCGGTGCGGCGCTGCTGCCCAACTGGAGTGCGGGCGCCGCGGTCGGGGCCGACCAGCCGACCGTGGACCCGGCGACCAAGGCCACCTTCCAGCGGCTGGCCGACGCGGTCTTCACCGAGCGCACGGACGCTCTGCTGGACAGCGGCAAAGGGCGGCGCACGCCGCTGTCGTCCCGCTTCTCCGGCGATGTGAGCATGTCCTCCACGCTGTCGGACGACGAGAAGACCGCTCTGTCCCAGCTGCGCAACCGTAAGTCCCGTCTGCAGGCGCTCGGTGAGACCTACAGCGCGGGCAACACCAAGGTCTCGCTGGACCGGACGGTCGTCCGAGGTCGGCATGCCACGGTGCAGGTCACCGAGACGACCACGCTGACGTACAAGAAGGTCGGCGGGGAGAAGGTCAGCGGCAACGAGCCGAAGACGACCGGCTTCCAGGCTCACCACAAGCTGACCTTCACGGCCGACTCCAACGGCAACTGGCAGCTGTCGAACATCCGGGAGACCGACGCGGGCTACCTCGCGGTCAACCAGCCGGCCAAGCCGTCCATCAAGGCGGCGCCGACCACGGCCGACGACAACATGCCCTCGGCTACGCGTTCCGCCACCACGTGGCCCGCGCCCGCGAACCCGAAGAACTTCTCCGCCACCGGCTACGACTACAAGGCGATGGCCGCGTACGCGGAGAAGTACTGGAGCAACTACAACCCCGCGTACCCGAACTTCAACGGCCAGGGCGGCGGAGGCGACTGCACCAACTTCGTCAGCCAGTCGCTGAAGGCGGGCGGCTGGAAGCACGTTCCCGGCTACGTGTACGACTACACGAAGTGGTTCGGCAACTCCGACATCCAGTCGGACTCGTTCGTCGGCGTCAACGAGTTCTCCTGGTTCGCGCTGAACTCGAAGCGGGCCACCAGCCTTGCCAACGTCTACCAGCTGGACGTCGGCGACGTGCTGCAGATGGACTTCGACAAGGACGGCTCCAAGGACCACACGATGATCGTCACCTACCGCAGCCCGCAGGGGGTGCCGTACGTGACGTACCACTCCACCAACACCTTCCGCAGGTCGGTGGCAAGCATCGTCGCGTCGTACCCGAACGCGGCGTACTACGCCTACCGGACCTGACCGGCGCGTGACCGGGGACCGGGCGACCGGTCCCCGACCCCGCACCACACAAGTCCCGAATCTTCGGGCCCGGCATGAGGATGCTGGTCGGACCTGCCGTGCGGTTCCTCCTGCCGGCCCGGCATCGAGTTCGGCTCACTGAGCGCCGATCAACTGACCGCCGCCGAGCACGTGTTGAAGGTGGCCCTGGGCTCGGGCAAGGACACCGGCTACGAGCACGTCCTGCAGACCCCCAAGGCCGACGACGTCCTGGCCTCGGCGGAAGCCACCGGCTCGGCCTCGACAGCCCCCTCGGCCACCGACTCGGCCTCGGCGGATCCGAGCGCGACGGCCACCGACCTCCCGACCGGCCCCCCGCCCTCCGGCGGCACCGGCGGCGGCCAGGGAGGCTTCTCGTACGGCAGCGGCTCCTACTGCCTGGCCTTCCTGGGCAGCACGTCGAAGTCCGGCACCTGGCAGCTGCACTTCGGCGGGCCACCACCTCTCGCCGTGAACATCACCCACCCGACCACGACCGCCGGCAAGGCATGGCGCGTCGGCATCGGCGCGATGCACCTGAGCCGCACCCGGCAGACGGCCACCGGCCCGTACCGCGAGCCGACCGTCCGGGCCGCGCTCACCACGCCCGCCGGCGCGGACGTACGCCGCACCTTCGGCTACGACGTCATCCTCCGCCAAGTCGTCACGCACGTCACGCTGGTAACGGACCGTCAGGACTGAGCGGCCGGGCAGGTCGACGGCACGGGCGTCACGCAGGTCGGCAGCATCGAGCTCGACGTCCGGCACATGAAGGTCCCGCCGCTGAAGGTCGATCTCGGGGCCGGCGGCACGTGGCGCTGCTTCGTGGCGATGGCCGAACTCGGCGGCAACCACATCCTCACCGGCACCGATCATCTGCTGTTCCTGCTGATCCTCCTCCTGTCGGCCCCCCCTGGCCGCCGGCAGGGGCGGTTGGAACGGCCTGGTGAGCGCTCGCACGGCGCTTGCCCGTATCGGCCGTACCACGCTCGCCTTCACCGTGGGCCACTCGGTCGCCCTGGCCGCGAGTTCTCTGGGCCGCCTCGACATCCCCGGACGGCCGGTGGAGGTTCATCGCTGTCAGCATCCTGGTGGGTGCGGTCCACGCCATCCGCCCCCTGTTTCCCGGCAGGGAGGCGACCGTGGCCGGCGTCTTCGGTCTGGGCCACGGCATGGCCTTCTCCTTGGTGCGGGCCAGCTGGTCTGCCTGGCCCTGCTCTCGCTGCTGGTCCTCGCCCGCCTCCGCGTCCAGGCCGGGGAGCGCCTGGCCGGCGCGGTACTCACGGCCGTCGCCGGGTCGGCTGGCTGCTCGGCCGAACGGGGTTTGCGAACCCCGTCGCCGCCGCGGCCGACGGCGCGGGAGGCCACACCACGCCGATACTGGCCGCTCTCGCGGCGACCGCCCCCACCGCGATCGCCTGGACGCTGAAGCGCTCGGTTCCGGACACGTTCCGAGACGGCCGAGGCCGCCGGCCCACGGCCCACGGCCCATTCGGAGGACGACACCGATCCCGTACCCGGAGCTTCGCTCTCGAGCAGCGGCACACAGCTTTACGCAGGCGACGAGCCCTGGACGGCCCCGGCCCGGCCAGGGCCTCGTGCTTTTCCGGCCGCTTCCCCTGAGCTCGGCGGTCGGCGTGTTCTTGTTTCGTGTTCGCAGGCGCCCGCTATGTTTGCCCCGATCATCTGACAGGCGGAGCGGCAATGCAGCGAACAGCAGAACTGGCGGAGGCGGCCGAGCAGGCCGACTCGGACAGAACGGTGAAGGACGAGGCCGCCCCCGGCTGGCCACGGACCTGGCCGCTCATCTTTCTCGGCGCGGCCATCGTGCCCGGAACGGTCCTGTACCTCGTGGGCAAGGGGTTGCAGACCCCCGCGATGCAGGCGTGGCGGACCGTCTGCCTCGCCGTCACGGTGCAGGCGCTGCCGTTCCTTCTGCTGGGCACGGCGTTGTCCGGCGCCATCAACGCGTTCGTCCCGGCCCGTGTGTTCAGCCGGGTGCTGCCACGCCGGCCGGTGCTCGCCGTGCCGGTGGCCGGTATGGCGGGAGTCGTCCTGCCGGGCTGCGAGTGCGCGTCGGTGCCGGTGGCGAACAGTCTCATCGGCCGCGGTGTCACGCCTGCGGCCGCCTTCGCGTTCCTGCTGTCGGCACCGGCGATCAACCCGGTGGTCCTGACAGCCACCGCTGTCGCCTTCCCCGGGCACCCGGCGATGGTCGCCGCCAGGCTGCTGGCCTCGATCGTCACGGCGTCGGTGATGGGCTGGCTGTGGTTGTGGCTGGGGCGTGCCGAATGGCTGAAGCCGGCCGTACGGCACACAGGGCACCAGGCCGGGGCGAGCCGGTGGCGGGAGTTCCGGGCCGGTTTCCAGCACGACTTCCTGCACGCGGGCGGCTTCCTGGTGGTGGGGGCCATGGCGGCGGCCACGTTCAACGTGGCGGTGCCCCGTTCCGTGCTGGAGACCTTTTCCGGCTCGGCCTGGCTGTCGGTGCTGTTTCTGGCCGGGCTGGCGATCCTGCTGGCGGTGTGCTCGGAGGCGGACGCCTTCGTGGCGGCCTCACTGAGCGGGTTCTCGCCGGTCGCACGGCTGGCGTTCATGGTGGTCGGCCCGATGGTCGACCTGAAGCTGATCGCCCTCCAGACGGGCACCTTCGGCCGGGCCTTCGCGCTCCGGTTCTCCGCCGCCACGGTCGTCGTCGCGGTCCTTTCCAGCGCGCTGATCGGGGGAGCACTGCTGTGAGACGTCCGCTTCAGATCACTCTGCTCGCCCTCAGCGGGCTCGGCCTGCTGCACATCGCCCTGTTCACCGACCTGTACCTGCGCTACGTCAAGGAGGGGATGCGCCCGCTGCTCATCGCCTCCGGCGTCCTGCTGATCCTGCTCGGCGTGGCAGACGCGATGTCCTACGGCAGGAGGGACGAGCACGAAGAGCACGTTCCTCATGGCGAGGGCGGCCATGGGCACGACCATTCCAGCGCGCCCCGCGTCGCGTGGCTGCTGTTCCTCCCGGCTCTGAGCCTGCTGCTCTACGCCCCGCCCGCCCTCGGGGCGTACACCGCTGCCCGTGAGCCGGCCAAGGCGGTCACGCAGCAGGACAGGTTCGACCCGCTGCCTGCCACCTCGCCGCTTCCGATCACCCTCACCGACTTCACCCTCCGCGTTCAGCAGGACCGCACGCGGGCCATCAAGGGACGTACGGTCCAGCTGAGCGGTCTGGTCACGCCCGGCAAACAGCCCGGCAGCTGGTACCTGACCCGCATCATCATTTCCTGCTGTGCGGCCGACGCCCAGACCGTGAAGCTACGGATCTACGGCTCGGCCCCGCCGGCCGACACCTGGGTGTCCGTCACGGGTACCTGGCACCCCGGCGGAACCCTCGGCACCAGCTCCGCGTCCGTCGCACTCGACGCCCGTTCCGTGGAGGAAGCCCCCAAGCCGGTGAACTCGTACACCGACGATCTTCCCTTGGTCCCCACGCGATAGCGCGGAGGCGCTCGTCAGACGCTGCTTCGGGGCCCCGCGGCGCGGCGGAGCCGGTTGGCGATCGCCAAGCCCAGCCCTTCCTCCGCCGGCAGGGACGCCACGATGAGGTCGCAGCCCTGTCGGTCCAGTTCGCGCAGGAACCCGAAGAGGCCGTGCGCATAGGCGGTCATCGAGTCGGGGACCGTCACCACGGCGTGGGCCTTCGGCGCGGCGTCGGCGAAGACGGAGGGAAGGAAGACGCCCACCTGGTGCCCCAGTGCCTGCGCGCGCTCCGCCTCGGCGACGACGTCCTCGGGCTCGACGAGGACGACCCGCGCACGCGGCGCGTAGTGGGACGGGTGCTGGCCCGGCACCCGGACGTCACTGGTGGCGGGGACCGCGAGCGGATGTCCCAGTACGGCTTCGAGATCCTCGCGCGTGACCCCGCCGGGCCGCAGGATGCGGGGGACCTCTCCCGTGGCGTCGACGATGGTCGACTCGACGCCGACCTCGCACGGGCCGCCGTCCAGCACGTGGTCGACGGCGTCGCCGAGCTCGGCGCGGACGTGGTCGGCGGTGGTGGGGCTGACGGAGCCGAAGCGGTTGGCGGACGGGGCGGTGACACCGCCGCCGAAGGCCGACAGCAGTGCGAGGGCGACGGGGTGGGCGGGCACCCGCACGGCCACCGTCTCCAAGCCGCCGGTCGCCTCCAGGGGCACCCGGGGACCGCGGCGCAGGACCAGGGTGAGCGGTCCGGGCCAGAAGTGCTCGGCCAGCAGACGGGCCGTCGCGGGCACGTCCTCGGCCCAGTCGTCCAGCTGCTCCGCGCCGCCGATGTGGACGATCAGCGGGTGGGACGGCGGACGTCCCTTGACCTGGAAGATGCGCGCGACGGCGGCGGGGTCCTCGGCGTTGGCGCCCAGCCCGTAGACGGTTTCGGTCGGAAGGCCCACCAGACCGCCGGCGCGCAGCACACCGGCTGCCTTTTCGATGTCAATGAAGCTTGCCGTCACTCGCGTCATTCTAGGTGCGCCGACGACTCGCGCCGTCCATGATCATCACTGCGGGCCTCCGGGACGGTGGGGTGCGGTACGGAGGGCGCTGACGGACGGTGCACGGTCAGGGTTTCGACGCGGTAGGACAGTTCGGTGGCCGTGGGGTCGGGGCGCGGGTGGTAGCGGCCGGCGCAGACGGACAGGTTGACGATCAGGAACGCGTGCCAGCGGGCTCCGACGCCCTGGCCGTCGGCGAAGACCTGCGTCCCGTCGAGCGACCACACCACATCGTGGCGGCCGAACGTGACCTGCAGGTCGATGGTCGCGCCAGGGCGCACCGCCGGGTGCCGCAGGTAGCTGTGACCCTGCCGCACGTGGTTGGACAGTTCCAGCAGGTCAGGGTTGTCGGGGTGGTATTCGAAGACGTCGACCTCGTTGCCCCCGTCCCGCCATGTCCAGATCGCCGGCCACGCCCCGAGCCCGGTGGGCAGGCAGACCCTGGCCCGGAGCCGGTCGCCGGTGCGGACCATGAAGCCTTCGTCGCTTCCTTCCGTGGTGAGCAGACCGGCGTCCCACCAGCCGTCCGTTCTCCTGGTGGCGCGGAAGGTGCCGGTGCGGGAGTAGGCCGGGTCCGCGGTGAGGTAGTCGAGTTTGTTGTCGCCGGGGTTGGTCGGGCCGCCGTCGGGATAGGCCCACGAACGCCCCGCGACCCACTGGCGTTCGGAGGTGAAATCGGCTGTGAAGACGACATCGCTCACGTGCTGCTCCGTGGTGGCCGAAAGCGGCATAAGGTCGGCCCAGTGCTGCCCGTGCGAGACGCCGGCCATGCGGTGGCCACGGCATCGCGCTTCCACTTCGTTCTCCTGGGTGTACGACGTGTGCCGTGCGGTCGAACGCTCGGTTGGGGCGCGAATGAAGGCGCCCTTCCTCGATCCCGGGGATGCAGCGTCATCGTGTCCCGGGTCCTGGCGGCCCGGCCAGCAGCAGATGCTCCATCGCCTCGTAGCGGTCTGCCTCTCGCACCGTCGTCCGCCTGCGCGACAGCACGGTGCCCAGCAGGCCGTACAGGAAGCCCGCCGGTACCGAGATCAGGGCCGTGGTGGTGAAGGGGAACCAGTTGAAGTCGGCGTCGGGGAAGGCCGACTGCGGGCTCCCGGAGACGAGGTTGGTGCCGGTGATGAGAATGAGCACGCTCACCGCGCCCCCGATGAGGGTGCACAGCAGGCCGGTGCGGGTGTAGCGGCGCCAGAAGAGGCTGTAGACGAGCGCGGGGGCGATGGCCGAGGTGCCCAGGCAGAAGGACAGGATGGCGAGCGGCTGGAGGCTGCGGTGCTGGGCCACCACGGCGAGCAGAATCACCGGGAGGCCCACGGTGAGAGCGGCCAGCCGGGCCAGCGCCGTCTCCCGCAGCGGCCCCAGGGGGCGGCGGGTGGCGGCGACGTCGTGGGTCAGGGAGTTGGCGCAGGCGAGCGTCATGCTCGACACGGACGCCAGCAGTGTCAGGAAGATCGCCGTGGTGACCGTCGTGAACAACAGGCTCTCCGCATTCGACAGCCGCGTCCCGAACGCGGCCCGCGCGCCCAGCAGATAGGCGGTGTTGCCGCGGGCGTCCGCGGCCGTGACGCCCGTCCGCCCGATCAGGGCTGTGGCACCGACGGCGATGACGATCACGACGGCCATGAACAGGGCCACCGTGGAGACCGCCCAGCTCATCGCGCGCCGGACCTGGCGTGCGCTGCCCGCGCTGTACATGCGCATGGTGACGTGCGGCAGGCAGGCACCGCCGAGGACGATGGCGCACTGGGTGCTGATCATGTCGAGGTCGCGGTGCGGGCCGTCGGCGAACTGCAGGCCGGAACGCAGATACGCGTCACCGGCTCCGCTGTGGTGCGCGGCTGTCTGGAAGAGACTGCGCGGGTTCCAGCCGAAGGTGTGCAGGATGAGCCCGGCGACGATCAGCCCGGACCCGAGCAGCATCACCGTCTTGAGGATCTGGATCAGCGCCGTGCCCCGCATGCCTCCGATGGCCGCGTACGTGATCATCAGGCCGCCGGCTCCGATGACACACCCCGTGCGCATCGCGCTGTCGGTGAAGCCGAGGACGTAGGCCAGCAACTGCCCCACACCGGCGAGCTGTACGACCATCATCGGCACCAGCGAGGCAAGGGTGACCACACAGGCCGTGATGCGCACGGCGCGGCCCGACAGCCGTCGGCCCAGCACGTCGCCCATGGTGAACCGGCCGGTGTGATGCAGGGGTTCGGCCAGCAACACCATCAGCAACAGCAGCGACAACAAGGTGCTCAGGGCCAGTACGACACCGTCGTAACCGCACAGCGCGATGACACCGCCGATGGTGAGCACGGTGGCTGCGGAGATGTAGTCACCGGCGATGGCCAGGCCGTTGCGCAGCGGCGACAGGGAACGGTAGCCGGTGTAGAACTCGGCGAGGTCGTCGCGGTCGGGGCCTGTCAGCACGCACAGCAGAAGAGTGAGGGTGACGACCGTGCAGAACGCGACGAGTGACCAGGACTGCGCGGTGCCGGAGAAGTCGGTCACGGCCGCCCCTCCCCGTCGTCGGCGCCGCTCGCATACCGGCGAACGCGCCGGGCGAGGGGGTCGACGTACCAGCGTGCGGTGAACTCGTAGAGGAGCACCGCCAGCCAGGTGACGGGGAGTTGGGCGACGGCGAGCAGAAGGCCGGTGGGCAGCCCGCCGGGTGCGGGGCGGGACATGAGGGAGGGGAGCCGGACGGTCAGGGTGAGGAAGACGGCGAAGTAGCCCAGAGCGGCGAAGGTCGCCACGCGGCGCAGCCGGCGACTCGCCCGTCGCAGCAGCCGCAGATCGCGGTGCGGGCCCGTCCACGAAACGAAGGCGGGCCGGGACCCGTACCTCGTTCGCGCGGTGCGACGGGGGCCCGGGGTGGAAAAGGCGTGCCGGGCGGGCCGGTGCTGCGCCGGGTATAACTTGCGGCCGGCGGGGCGCGCGCAGCGGCTTCCGGCGAAAAGCCTGGTGACGCCCGGTTCCCCCGCTGACCTTGGATGTTGCGGGTGTGGTCGGTGTGGCGGACGTGCCTGGCAATTCGCCTGTTCGGCCTAGTGTGACCGCGCGTGGACGGGGCAGTCGATGGTCACCTCCGGAAGGTGATCCTCCTCGTACCTTCCGGAGACCGAAGGCGCGGTATGCCGCAGTCACCCCCGAGCCGGCTGCGGCATGCCGTGCCTCTCCCGGTGCGGGCGTGTCCGAGCACATGGCATCCCGCCGCGCCCCAAGGGGCGGTAACAACTGTTACCATCCGGGGTATGGCTAAGACACAGCTGGGTGCGCGCGTGGACGAGGATGTGGCGGAGCTCGCGCGGAAGCGCGCCGCCGACCTGGGGCTGAGCGTCGGCGACTACCTGGCCAGGCTGGTGCAGGACGATGCCAGCGGTCTGCGTGCCCGTGCCGTGGACGCGGCCTCCCGCTTCCTGGCCGAACACCAGAGCGTCTTCGACGAGGCCGAAGAGGCCCAGCAGTCGCCCGGGGGAGCGCGCGCCGCCTGATGGACCTGCACATCGACGTTCCCTGGATCCTTCAGGTCGCCGAGGCCGCCGGGGCGGACGATCCGGCCCCCGACGACTACGGCGTTCCCGTCTCGGCGGTGGCCCGGCACCGGGCCGAGCTGTTCGAGCAGCCCGTCTACGACGGCCCCTACGCCAAGGCCGCCGCCCTCGTGCACACGCTGGGCCGCTGCCGCTGGCTGGAGCGCTCCAACATGGCCGTCGCCGCCGCCTCCGGGGTCATGTACCTGGAGGCCGCCGGGATCACCGTCAAGCCCGCCCGCGAGGATGCCGTCGCCCTCAAGGATCTGCTGCTCGATCCCGCCTGCACCGCGGGAGAGATCGCCGCCCTGCTGCGAACCTGGCCCACCGCCACATGACGGCGCCACGGCAGTGACCCTCGCGGCCGGCCACCGACGGAACGTGTCGGACTCCGGCGCTCGATAATCGCGTGTCCGCGTGGCCCGTGCACCACTAGCGTGTCTCCATGATCGAGGACATATGGGCGGGGGTCGGGGAGCGGGTACTTCGACTGGCCGAACTCCCGGGGGCGGAGAAGATCTTCGGGGCGCGGGGCCACGGCTTTCGGCTCGGTCCGGTCCTGGACGAAGGAGAGCTGCGGGCACTCGAGGCGGACCTGGGGACCGGCCTGCCGACGGAGTACCGGAGCTTTCTGCGCTGTGTCGGAGGCGGCGGCGCCGGCCCCCACTACGGGCTCATGACGCCGGTATCGGGTGACGGCGGGTGGCAATGGCGCGGCGTCGGGCTCGCCTACCCCGGGCAGCCCACCACGGCCCGGTTCGCCGGACAACCCTTCGTGGCCGAAGCGCTGCAGGAGGAACTGGACGCGCTCGAGACGCAGGAGCCCGAGAGGGGTGCCTTTGCGTCCGAGGACGCGTTCCGCCGCGCCTA
The DNA here is from genome assembly GCF_006715395.1 of Streptomyces sp. SLBN-31. Taxonomy (NCBI): domain Bacteria; kingdom Bacillati; phylum Actinomycetota; class Actinomycetes; order Kitasatosporales; family Streptomycetaceae; genus Streptomyces; species Streptomyces sp. SLBN-31. The sequence continues at coordinate 358,658 of NZ_VFNC01000002.1, read as the reverse complement.
CGCGGCATGGGACGCGCACTGCGAGGAACTGAGCGACGCCCAGGAGGCCGGAGCGGTGTTCCTCAGCGAGCAGGGGTGCGGCTACACGTCGCTCCTGGTGATGACGGGCCCCCACCGGGGTGCCATATGGGAGGACTTGAGGCCGGCGGACGGGGGGATCAGGCCGTCCGGCCGGAACTTCGCCCAGTGGTACCGGACTTGGCTCGAGCTCACGGAACGGCAACTGCAGGCCTTGTCCTGACGCCCGTAAGTACGACTGATCGCGTACGGATAGTTTTTATCCTGCAACAGTTGGCATATAAATCAGTCAGAGTTCCGGTTGTCTACATGGGGGGCGTCAGTGGCGTGGTTCTCGAAGCGAAGACGGGACGAACCTGCCTCCGACTTCAGAGATGCCAACAACGTGGCCATTGAGTTGAGTCAGGCGGACTTCCGCATTCTCGTCCGCGTGATCGAACATGCCAGGGAGCGGCTGGAGGCCATCGGCGGCAGTGACGCCGACACGATCCGCAACGCCAGCGGCGCCGAACTCCTGCCGATGCTCTATCCCCGCGTCGGGACCGCCGTCGCCCGAGGCCACGCGGTGGCGATGCTCGTCTCCGAGATCCGGCACGTGGAGGCCGCCGTCACCAACCTGGAGTCCTACGGGGGGCACGAGACCGTCCTCGTGGAGGGCTACGCACTCCTGAAACGGCTGACCGTGCTCAAGGAACAGGCGAGAGTGGCGGAGACGGTCGACGGGATCCTCACCCTGCCTCGGCCCACACCACACGCTCCCTGCGGTTGATCCGCGTCGGTCGGCCCAGCGCGGAAGCGGAGCCCTGCGCTCAAACGCGGTGTCGCCCGAATGTTGCGTATTGGCCGCAATGTCACGAGGTGTTCGCAGGGCGGTGGGCGCACGGTCACGGACAGCAACCAGCTCGGGCCGGCGCCGGTTGACGACGTCATGAACGAGCACCCCCAGCACGATGAGTACGTTTCCGGTGTACGCGCGGCACAGCTCGAACCCTCTGCTCAGGACGACGGCTGCCTCGTGAGCGCCGAGGCGGAGTGTTCCTTGTGTGCGCAGATGCAGGCCGCTGAAGAGGCGGCTGCCTGCGTCCGCCGACCGGACACGCGTGCATCCCTGCGCGGGTAATGCACCGCCGCACGGCTGTCTCCGCCTGCGCATCGGCGGATATGACAAGCAGCGGATTGCATCCTTCGCGTGGTAGCTCGCGCGGACCGCAACCGGCAACCGGCCAACTCGCCTCTCCCACACCGACAACGACACCCCCTGTGAGCAAGGAGCGCGGTATGACCCTGATGACCGACTCGTTGATCAGCACTCTGCACACCGACGACGACCTGCTGCCGCCCCCGAACCCCGCGCACCGGCTGCCCCGTCACATCGAGCCGCGTGACCTGCGCCGTCTGGAACTGCACGCGGTGCTCACCGCAGCCGGCATCGCCCCGCTGCCCGGCGACTGCGAAGCCATCGACCAGATCAGCGCGCTGCCCGCGGAGGTACACCAGGCCCTGCACCGCTGGCTGACCGCGTAAACGGTCCTGGGACCGGGCGGCCATTCGGTCAGGCCCCGCGGTCGGACGAGGCGGCGCACCGCAGCCACTCGCCGACCACGACCTGACACTCGTCGAAAGCCGGGTCACGACTTCCGCCAGGCACGTGGGCGGGAGACCGCACGGCACGCAGCGGCAGTTGGGCGCAGCACCAGGCCCGCTAGGCGCCCGACCGCTCCGCGTCCGTGCCTCTCCGCGCACGGTGAAGCAGGGCGATTGTGACCCGCCGACGTCCGAACGCGTGGAGCACGGACTCGACGAACCAGCGGCAGAAGCCGGGGTCGGAATCATGGACGGCCGCGGTCATCGACGGCGCGAAGAGCTCCTCGGACAGGCCGGCACGTTCGAGGAGTTACTCGCGCACCGGATGGGCCGCCCTTCGACCCCATGGTCGGCAATTGTGCACCGCTCCAGGTCAGGAAGGGAACGATGCCGGTCCACCCCCTGGTCGGTACGTGAGGCGCTTGAGCATGCATACAGTGGAGGTAGGTGTTCCAGCCGGAAGCACCGCATGATGCCCGGGCGCGAAACGCAGTCGCGTGACGCCGCACGATCGCCGCAAACACTGGAGGCCTGACCGTGACCGACCATCCCAGCACGCCCGTCGCGCCGTCCGGCGGGGAGCGCCCCAGCGCCCAGGACGCCGCGCAGGACGACGCCGGGGATGACGCCGTCGGGGAGCGGAACCGGCGACTGGCCCACGCCGGTGTCGCACGGGCCGAGGCACTGCTCGTGTCGCGGTACGGCATATCCTCCCGGCAGGAGGCCTTCGATCTGTTGCGCCGCACTTCTCAGCGGTTCAACATCAAACTCCATGTCCTCGCCGAGGTCGCGGTCCGCCTTCCCGCACCCAAGGCGCACGCTCCCCACTGGGCCCCGAGCCGTCGGCGCAGGCCCGAGCCGCCGATGCCCGCGCTGCGAGCGAGCGGAGCGGGACGGGCCGGCTACGGCGCCGTACTCAAGGCCGCCCTGGACCGGACGCTGCACCTCACGGGCGCCGAGATGGGCAACGTACAGGTGGTGGAGAGCGGGACGCTGCGCATGGAGAGGCACACCGGCCTGGACCGTCCCTTCACCGACTACTTCGCCTTCGTCGCCACCTCGACGACCTCCTGCGCGCAGGCCGCCGAAGAGGTCCGGCAGGTCACCGTCAAGGATGTCGCCGCCTCCGACATCTTCGACGAAGGTTCCCGCAGGACGATCCTTGAGGCCGGCAGTCAGGCCTGTCACAGCGTGCCGCTGCTCGGTCCGAACGGCGAGGTGAGGGGCATGATCTCCTCCCATCACGAGCGTCCGCTGCACGATCTGTCGCCCGACCGGCTCGGCGCGCTGCACGAACTCGGCAGGCAGGTCGGCCTGTGGCTGTCGTGGCACCGCGGCACCGTCGTCCCCGTCGCCCTCGACCATCTCCACCGAACGGTCACCGGCCGGAACTGACAGCCCGTCGCTGCGACGGTCACTATCTCGGTGAACCCGGGGTACCCGAGGCCACCTTCGCTACAGGCCCGACGAAACGGAGAGCGGATGTCTGTCGATCTCGTCGGCTTCCTCGGAGTGGTCCTGGTGGCCTACGTCGTCCCCGGCCCCGACTTCCTGGTGGTGGTCAGATCGGCCACCGAGCATCCCGTGAAGGGGCGGGCCGCGGCGCTGGGGGCCCAGGCGGGCTTGTGCGTGCACATGCTCGCCGCCGCCGTCGGGCTCTCGGTGATCGCCGCGCGTTCGCCGGTGGTCTACGACGCCGTCAAGCTGCTGGGCGCGACCTACCTCGTCTACCTGGGAATCCGGGCGGTCCTGGCCGCCCGTCGGGCGGCCAAGGAGCGGCGTGCCGGGCATCATCGCACCGAGGGCGTCCCAACACCGCACCGGACCAGTGAGATTGGGCCCGGTGCCAGCCGTTGGCCGTCCGGTTTCGCCCAGGGCTTCCTCACCAACGTACTCAACCCCAAGGCCGCGTTGTTCTTCCTCAGCATCCTGCCGCAGTTCGTCCACGGCGGCGGATCGACCACCCGGCAGATCTTCCTCCTCGGCCTTCTGGACGTGCTGATCGGTGTCGTCTACTGGTTCGCGCTGGTCGCCGTCGCGGCCCGCCTTCGCGCGCTTCTGGCTCGTCCGAGGATTCGTGACCGGTGGGAACTGACCACCGGCTGGCTGTTCATCGCCATAGGCATCGGTGTCGCGGCCGCCTGACAGCAGCAGTGCCTGTCAGCCGGCGTTTCGCGCCTCCGGCGGGGTGCTCGGCGCCGTGGCGGGCAGTGCGCCCGTGGTGCCGAAGAGCCGGCGTCGCAGGGGCGGATGCAGGTTGGCGCGGGTCAGATCGCCGTCGTAGTGCTTCATCAGCCGGTGGTCCATCACCCGGCGCCACAGCGGCGGGAACCAGGCCAGCACGATCATGGTGGCGTAACCAGAGGGGAGTTGGGGCGCCTCGTCGAAGTGGCGGAGGGTCTGATAGCGGCGCAGTGGGTTGGCGTGGTGGTCGGAGTGCCGCTGCAACTGGAAGAGGAAGACGTTGCTGACCGTGTTGTCGCTGTTCCAGCTGTGGCGGGGCGCCACGCGTTCGTAGCGGCCGTCCGGTCGGCGACGGCGCAACAGGCCGTAGTGCTCCAGGTAGTTGACCGTCTCCAGCAGGCAGAAGCCGAGCACCGCCTGGAGCGCCAGACAGGGCAGCACCCGCAGGCCGAACACCGCGGTGAGTGCGGTGAACAGGGCGGCCGAGAGCGCCCAGGCGGTCAGGATCTCGTTGTGCGGGCCGAACACCGCTCGCTTGCGCCGGGACAGCCGGCGCGCCTCGAGTTCCCAGGCCGAGCGGAGACTGCCCCACACGGTGCGCGGCAGGAACCGCCAGAAGCTCTCGCCCATACGGCTGCTCGCGGGGTCGTCGGGTGTGGCGACCCGGACGTGGTGACCGTGGTTGTGCTCGACGTAGAAGTGCCCGTACCAGGTCTGCGCGAGCGCGATACGGCTCAGCCGCCGCTCCAACTGCTCACGCTTGTGGCCCAGTTCGTGAGCGGTGTTGATGGCGACGCCCGCCACGACACCCGTCGTCACGGCGAGCCCCAGGTCGTCGGCGACCGACAGCCGGCCGGTCGCCCACTGGCCGCAGGCCCAGATGAGGGCGCCGAACTGGAGCGGCAGATAGAGGTAGGTGCACCAGCGGTAGTAGCGGTCGGCTTCCAGTCGCGGCACGGCCTCGTCCGGCGGGTTGGCGCCGTCCGGTCCGGTCAGCCAGTCGATGAGGGGGACGAGCACGAAGGCGAAGAACGGACCCCACCACCAGAAGACGCGCAGGTGCGTGAGGGCGACCAGACCGCCCGCCTGGAACGGCAGGGTCGGCACGGCCAGGGCGAGCAGCCACAGGGGGCGTTTGGGATCCCGCCAGACGCGGGCATCGTACGGCGCTGGCTCCACGAGGACTCCTTGGCGAAGGGAGCGTGCTTCCGCCGCACCGGTCCGGGACGGCGAAAGCACGCTTCGGGGGGTGAGCAGACAGTGCCACGGAGACGAGAGCGCTGACAAAGGAGGCGCCGTGTAAACGTTCTGACACAACGTCAGTACAGGATGCGGAGACGGGACGATGGCACACTGCCGGGATGCGCGAGAACCGGCCGTCCCTTCCCCCCGGACCCCGCCCCGATCCGCCCCGCGTGGCGTGGCGCAAGCAGATGCGGGAGCGGGTGCTCCAAGAGGCCCGTGCGCTGGCCGCCGAGGGCGGCTGGGACCGGGTGAGGGTGGCCGACCTGGCACTGCGGGCGGACGTCTCCCGGCCCTCGATCTACAAGGAGTTCGGAGACCGGGCGGGCATAGGGCAGGCACTGGTGCTGCGTGAGACGGAGGAGTTCCTGCGAGGTCTCGCCGCGGTACTGGACGAGCACCGCGACGACCTCGCCGCCGCGTTGCGGGCCGGGGTCGCCCACGCCCTGGCCGAGGCGGGCACCAACCCCTTCATCGGCGCCGTACTCACGGCGGCCCGTGGTGGTACGGACGCGCTGCTGCCGTTCTTGACGAGCAGGCCCGAACCCGTCTTCACCAGCGCCTGGGAGCTGCTGGCGCATTGGCTGGGCGAGGTGGCGCCGGGGGTGGTCCCCGAGCGCCGGGGCGAGGCGGCCGACCTCGCGGTGCGGCTGACGATCAGCCACATGCTCCTGCCCTCCCCGCTGACCCCGGACGCACCCGAGCGCGTCTCACGCGCCGCCTGCGCCGTACTGGGACTGCCGCCGACCCCCTGACCACCGGGCGTGCGCGCCGTTCACTCTTGGCGCTCGCGGGCCTTCCTCCACGGATGACGGCAGTGGGCACCCGGTGTCGTAAGACGTGAGACGTAAGGGGTCGGAGGAAGTCAGGCGGTGCGGCGCACCAGGTGGAACGTGGGTGCCGCCTTGCGCAGCGGCGCCGGCATCCCCTCGGTGGGCGCGCGCTCGCTGTCGATGACGTGCCACCCGGGGAACGCGGTCCCGATGTCCGTGGAGTCGGCGCCGCGGGGCAGCGGTTTCGGCACGGCGCCCGGCCGGAAGGAGAGGAGGATCATCAGGGCGTCCGGCGCCGCCACCGCGGTGGCCGAACGCCCCATGGCGGCGCGCTGTTCGTCGTCCAGGCCGTGGAAGCAGCCGATGTCCAGCAGCAGGTGGTACGGCCCGCCGACCTCGGTGCGGTCCAGCGCGGTGACGTCGCCCTGGAGGACACGTGCCTCCGCGCCCGCATCCGCCACGCGTGCGCGTGCGCGGCGCACCGCCTTGCCGATCAGCTCCACGCCGGTGGCCTGCCAGCCGCGCTGGGCGAGGGCGACGAGGTGCAGCCCGGAGCCGCAGCCCAGGTCGAGGGCGCGTCCCGGCCCGCCGAGTTCCGTCTCCGCTCGGACGATCAGCTTGTCGAGGGCGGCCGCACCGCTGGTGCCGGCCCGCTCCCAAGGCGTGAGGTTCAGTGCGTACGCGACGGCGTATCCCCTGCTCATGACGGGCTCCTGGGTCGATTCGGTTGTGGTGACCGTAGGAGCCCGGTGTGGCCGTCCGCATCGGCAGAACTATGCAGATCGCCAGCGGGTTCAGACGAGACGGTGTTCGTAGGCGAACGCGGTGGCCGCAGCCCGCGACGACAGGTCCAGCTTGGTGAAGATGTTGGCGACGTGCCGGGCGACCGTCTTCTCCGAGAGGAACATCGCCTCGGCGATGGCCCGGTTGGTGGCGCCGGTCGCCACCGCCCTGAGGACCTCGACCTCCCGCAGGGTCAGCCTGCCGGGGGCCGGTGGCTCGGACCGGCGGGTCAGGCTGTCCATGCGCTCGACCTCCGGCACGGCACCCAGCTGCTCGAAGATCCACCGGGCCGCGCCGAATTCGAGCTCGGCGCTCTCGTGGTCACCGAGGGCCCGGCAGGCAAGGGCGATCAGGGTGCGGCAGCGGGCCGCGTCGTACGGGGCGGGAATCGCCTGGGCCAGCGACCGGGCCCGGCGCAGGCACGGCAGCGCCGCTGCCGGGTCGCCCTCGGCGAGCCGGACGGCGCCGATGGCCTGCTGGGCGGCCGCGTCGAGCAGCGGGGCGGACCGCGGGCCGGAGACGTCGACGAGTTCCTCGGCCGCGCGCAGTGCCGCTTCGACGTCGCCGGCGGCGAGCGCGATCTCGACGTACGCGGGAAGCAGGCGGGCCCGCAGTGACGGACGGCTCGCCTCGTCGAGGGCGCGGCGGATCGCGGCGAGCGCCGTGCCGGTTCGCCGTTCGGCGAGGCGCAGCAGGGCGAAGCCGGGCTGTGGGTCGTGCCCGACGCGGATCGCCGCTCGGTAGGCCGCTTCGGCGGCGACGAGGTCGCCACGCAACCGCAGGAGCTCACCGCGCTGGTAGAGCGCCATCCCGGTGGCCGGGTCGTGGCTGAGGGCCTCGGCCTGCGCGCACGCACGGGCGACCTCCGCGTCCGCGTCCGGCCAGGAGCCGGTGAGCTGGAGGATCTCGGCACGGTGGACGGTGCACTGCCCGCGGTAGGGGACGAGGTCCGGCTGTGCGGCGCACCACCGGCTCAACGCGTTGGTCCACTCCCGACTGCGGCGGACGTCGAAGACGTCCCGGCAGGTGTTGATCACGGCGCAGTAGACAAGGCCGACGAGCTGCGGCGATACGTCCTCGGCTGTGGTCACCCGGACCATCACCTCGTCCAGCTCCGAGAGGCCGGCCTCGACGGCGCCGCTGCCCACCAGGGCCTGGCCGTGCGCGTTGTGGGCGAGGACGGCCAGATCGGGGTCGCCGAACCGCCCGGCGTACGCGATCGCCTGCTCGGAGAGGGCGAGGGACGTCGGTAGATCATTGCCGAAGAACGCGGCCATGGCGCGCGGCACGAGCAGGAATCCGGTCCACACCGAGTCGGTCACGGAATGGCCGTCGAGGACGCTGCGAACACGCCCGAACCATCCGCCGCCGCGGGCCGGCTCGCCGCGCAGCGTGAGTGCGAGGGCCAGCCAGTACGCCACCCGGCAGGCGCCGTCGACGTCTCCTGCCCGCGCGTAGGCGTGGTGCGCCCGCTCCCGTGCGGTGTCGGATTCGTCGTCGTGACCGGTCAGGAACGCGGCGAGCCCCCACCGTTCCAGGTCCACGGCGGTGAGATCGGCGCTCGCCGCGGCGGTGAAGAGGTCACGGGCGGCGCCCCATCGGTGCTGGGCGTACTCGGTGCGCGCTGCCTCCGGTGTTGCCGTCACAGCGGGGATCATATGCGGGCCGATGCCCTGTTTGCGGCCCGGACGGACATCGCGTTTGCGCCCGGAAGGACTTCGCGTCTCCCCTAGTCCCTCCCCACCCGCCAGGCAAGCATCGATCACCCGAAGGTGTGATGCTGCGGAGCAGATGCAGGAACGATCCGCCCAACGACATAACGTCATATGCCTGTTGCTCGGCGCAGCAGGCAACTCACAGCAGACACCAGGGGAGAGGACGGCTCACCTAATGGCGGAGACGGACTGGAGTGAACAAGGGCTGTGCAGGACGGCCGACCCGGACGCCCTGTTCGTCGAGGGGGGCGCACAGAACCGCGCCAAAGCGCTGTGCAGCGGCTGCGTCGTCAGGACCGAGTGCCTCGCCTACGCCTTGGACCACCGCATCGAATTCGGGGTGTGGGGCGGCATGACCGAGCGGGAACGCCGGGCTCTGCTGCGGCGACGGCCGACCGTCTCCTCGTGGAGGCGCCTGCTGGAGACGGCCCGTATCGAGCACGGAAGAACGGGAGCTTTCACGACCGCCGTGGGGCAGGCGAGCTGACCTGAGCCATTGATGGCGACACGGCCGGCATCCGCTTGTCGCCGCGGGGGCTCAGCGCGCCCACGTCGGAAGCTGCCGCAGTTCTTCCGTACCAGGCATCCTGGGCGCTGGCGTGGGCGGGGAAGCGGTCGAGCAGATCGCCGGTCAGCAGGACGAGGTCGATCACGGTACTGCTGTGGACGACGCGAACCCAGCCCTGCCGGGCCCGGCAGTCGTCCCACGCGGTGAGCAACGGCTCCAGGATGCTTCCGTCGGTGAAGGTCACCTCTCGGAGATCGACGATGAGGAAGATGCGTCCGTATCCGGTGCGGGCCTCGTCCAGAGCGTGCGTCAGCGATGCCACGGTCCTCGGGTTCAGCTCGCCTCGGGCGCGCACCATCCGGCATTCGTCGAACAGTTGGGGTGTTCGGTAGGGCTCGGCAGGTTCGGGGCGAGGGCACATGCGGCCCATCTCCTCTGTCGGGTCGGAACGCGACGACGGGCGGCCGAGTGCCCCCGCCGCGAAGGCGTCACCTGTCCTGCGGGCCGGGAGTCCCGAGCAGGGCTGAGGCGACCTGGAAGGGAGTGAGCGCATCCGGGGTCGAGGGCGCGACCGGCTCTGGGCGGCTGTGGCACGTGAAGCCCAGGCGTGCCATGGCCCGGGCCACCTCGTCGCCGGTGAAGTCGCGGCGGTCCTGCCGGGTGATGACCGTACCGACCTGCATCACGGGATAGCGGCGGCGGCCGATGGTCACGGCGTCGCCGGTGACGGGTTCGGGCCGAACCCCCGCCATCGAGGCCAGGACTCCGTTCTTGGTCAGTTCGAACGGGTATCGGGCGATGACACAGCGCATGGTGCCTCAATGAGAGAAGGAGTAGGAAGCCGCGCTCGTGTGCGGGGCGACGAGGACGTCCCGCAGGCGGACGCGGTCGGTGTAGGCGATGCTGTCGCGGTGCACGACCAGTTCGGCCCGGGTGATGTATCCGGTGCGCTCGTCGTCCGCGTCACACAGCAGGAGGGAGGCCACCCCGGCACCGGCCATGACGGACAGGGCCACCTCGACGGTCATGTCGTCACCGACCCGCAGTTCGGTGGTGTGCAGGGGGCGGTCGACCCTGGTGGCGAGGTCGCGAGCGGTCCGGGTTCGATGCGTCTGGACGGGTGTCAAGGTTGCCTCCTGCGGGATGGGTTCGGATGGTGGGGAGGGGGTTCTCGGACCGGCTGTCGGCCGCCGGGCCGATGATCTGGCGCCGATCGGGCACGCGGCGGCGGGCGGACCCCAACGCTGGGCCAGGCGCTGCCGGTCGGGAAACCCGACGATGCCTGGGGCCGGTGAGGCGGCTCGGTGCCGCTTCGCCCGGTATCGAGCCGACGATCACCGCAGTGCGTCGACCGGCGGTGACGAGGGCGACGGCAGGGCCGGACGCTCCGGCTTGGGTCGTACGGCCGCCACGATGCGGCCGGTCGTGGTGACGGCGCCCGCCGAAGGGCCGACGGAGTGGACCATTGGGTCGCTCAGGTATCGGTGGATGAGCAGGGCGACGTCGCGGTCCACGGTGGCCGAGAACAACAGGCGCTGGCCGTCGGGACGGACCTGGTCGAGCAGGTCCGTGACCTGGGGCATGGACCCCATGGCGGTCATCTGGTCGGCCCCGTCCAGGACGGTGACGGCGACGTCACGCAGTCGGCAGTCGCCTCGGTCGAGGAGGTCCTTCAGCCGGCCCGGCGTCGCGACGACGACCTCCGCGCCGTCCCGTAGGGCGTAGGTCTGCCCGCCGCTCGACGCTCCGCCGACCACCGCGGCCAGCCGGAGCCGCACGGCCCGGGCGTACGGGGAGAGCGCTTCGGTGACTTGTAGGGCGATCTGGCCGGTGGGTACCAGGACCAGCGCCAGCGGCTGCTGCGGTTCGGCGCGCCGGCCTGCCGTACGGGCGAGCACCGGCAGGCCGAAGGCGAGGGTCTTGCCCGAGCGGGTGCGGCCAAGGCCGAGTACGTCGCGGCCGGCCAGCGAGTTCGGCAGGGTGACCGCCTGGATCGGGAAGGGCACGGTCACGCCTTGGTGACGGAGTGCGGCCAGCAGTTCCGACGGTAGGGCGAGTTCGGCGAACGACCGGGCAGCGGACAGCGCCGGGCGGATCGTCTTCGGCGGCGCGAACTCGATGTGCCGGGCGACGGGTTGGGCCTCGGCGTAAGAAGCCTCGGGTTGGGCCGCGTGAGCTAGGGGATGGCGGCCGAGGCGGGTGCGGCCGGTGCGGTCGGTCGGCAAACCGTCGAAGCGGTCGTACGTCAGGGTGCTGCGAGTGGTGCGTGAAAAGCGAGCTCGGTTCATGCGGAACCTTCCTCGATGCGGGCGCGTGTCAAGCAATTCCCGCAGCACGATGAACGGTGCAGAGAACCGAGATAACGGGCCGAAGGCGGCGGGAATGGCTCCGGCCGGTAATGCAGCGAGCTGGGGCCCGCACCCCAAGGTGCGGGCCCCAGCTGCGAAAAAAGCGTCCGAGCCGGTGTCAGGCCGGAATGATGTTTTCGGCGGTCGGGCCCTTCTGGCCCTGCGCGATGTCGAACGAGACCTTCTGGCCTTCCTGCAGCTCGCGGAAGCCCTGCGCGGCGATGTTCGAGTAGTGCGCGAAGACGTCGGCGCCGCCGCCGTCCTGCGCGATGAAACCGAAGCCCTTTTCGGCGTTGAACCACTTCACAGTGCCGGTGGCCATGTCATTCTCCTTCGGAAACGGTGCTCGGGGTCAGCCAGACGGGGACCCCGTGTCGCCGTGATGATCAACCCGTTGGAAAATGAATCCTTTGGCAAACCACAACTGCAACCTGATGGGACAGTAGCACGGCACGCTCGATCACGGGCTGGGAATGATCTCGCAGACCGGGCGGTTCGAGCCCCGAATTACCGTCCTGCCCCGGCCGACAACCGGGCGCCCGTGTCGGCGGTTTCCCCTTGCGACACGACCAGGAGCACACCCCATTTCCGGTTCCGACAAGGCGACGAGCGAGGGCAGTTCGAGTTCCAGTACGTCTCAGCGCGGCCACCAGGTCACGTCCCGGGAGCCGAGGACGGCTGCCCGTTGCGCACTCGCCGGGAACGGCACCGCCGATCGCGCCGCGCGAAGAGCTCTCGGTACCCTCAGGCCACCCCTGGTCGGGGTGGAAGGCAGCCGAGCAACACCACGCCGGGCCGCGCCGGTTGCGCTCAGGCGCGCAGCAGCCGCCCGGTGATTTCCCGGTACTCCCGCAGCACGAAACGGAGTTCGGTGGACTGTGTCTCGGGGTCCAGGTCGGCCCAACCCTCGTGCAGGACCCGCCGCCGCTCGGCGAGAGCGTTCATGAGCTGCGCGGTGGCTTCGTCGAATGCGGCCTCTGCCTCCTCCAGCGCCTCGCGCGGGCTGTCCGCGAAGGTGTTGACGGCATGACCGAGAGAGCGCACGATCTCGTCCCGTCCGTCCCTTGGGAGCAGCGGCTCGGGGCCCGTGGTATGGCGCTCGGCGGAGGCCGAGGGCCGGTCCGCCGGCTGCTGGGCGCGTGTCTGGTCGTACATGGTCGTGTGTACCGCTTCCCTTTGTTCGGGGGACACCGCCCGAAGACGCCATTCGCCTTCTCGGCAGTCTGCTGCTGGCCTGTGAAGAGCCGGTCGACCCTACCCTTCCCGCCGTTCAGCCAGTCAACGTCCGACGACCATACGTGTCAACGTGGTGCGTCCTCGACCGCATGCTCCCCCGAGGGCGCTGATCAGGGGCACTGCGGTTTCTCCCCGTATGGGGAGTAGAGTGGGCCGCAAGAGGGTGGGTCAAGTCCACCCGGCATGTCGTATCGAGCACCACCGTCCCAGGGGCGCCCGTGACCGCGGCCGCACCTCGGTCCCAGGGGCCTCATCATGGGCAGAGCCGCCCATTCCACGCCGTCCAGCCCGAGCACTTCCGTAGCGACGTCCGCGCCGGACGCCGCCCCAGACCCACGACGGCACTTCACTCCTCCCACCGGACGGCCCTGGTTCCGTGCGCGGGGCGGAGACCGGCCGTCCGTTCCGTGACCGGACCGCGGCTCGCCGCGGCCGACCCCGGCCGCTCATTCGTGCAAGGCAGTTGGCAGGAGTCGTCATGACCGCCGCACTACAGCCCCCGCATCCTTCTTCTCCCGTCCTGCGTCTGCGCCTGGCGCCCCACGGTGACGTGCCCCGGTCCATCGACGGAGCGTGGTGGCCGCGCTCGTACGACCTGCTCGCCGAACTTCCCTCCCTGCTCGCAGGATTGCCGCGGATGTGGGGTCACATCACCAGCGTCACCGTCAACGGCGCGCTCTGGCCCATGACGCCGGGCCGGATGCTCGTGTCCAACGAGGTCGTACGAGTGTGCAGGACCCTGGCGGCATCCGCGCCGCACACCATCGTCCTCCTCGCCCCCGGCCAGGGCCGCTGGGACCTGCTGGTCGTCCCCCCGGACACGACCGAGGAAGCCGCGAGCCCCCTCATGGCGGCCGCGGCCGGCACATCCCTGGAAGGCTGACCATGGACGACGGACCGCAGCCGCCGCAGGCGTCCCGGTCACTGCCGGACGCTTCCCACAACGAGGTGAAGCCCGGCACCGCCGTCGTACGGCTGGAAACGGCCGAGGGTCGGCAGGGCGTTCTCGACGGAGCGTGGTGGCCACGCTCCCGCGACATCGCGGCCGAACTCCCCAACTGGTCTACGCACTGACCGCGCACCTCGGGCCGATCACACGGATCGGTCTGGACCTGGCGGTCTGGGAGGAACTGCCGACGCGCCTGATTGTCGACGATCGAGTCGTCCGTATTCGACTCCTTCCCGGTCGGCGACGACACCGTCCTCGTCACCAGGGGCGAGGCCGACCACTTCTCCCTCCTTGTGGTCCCACCGAGTGCGACACCCGAAGAGGCGCGCGCTGCGATGATCGAAGCGGCCCGCACCGACAACGCCACCCCGGCCGCGCAGATCCTCATCGACATGGGCATCGGGTCGTGAGAGCGGTCAGCCGCCATGGGTTTCGGCCTCGTGGCGACGAAGATCCCTGACGCCCCTGCGCCACTACGGGCACGCTCCCCGTGCCGAGAACGGTCATCACAGCTGGATGCTGGTGCCAGGCTCCAGGCGGGTGATCGGGGTGCCGGTCAGTCCGTTCTCGCCGAGGAGGTTGGCGGTGGAGTGCTGGCCGAGCTCGCTGAGCATGAGTTCGTGTATCTGGATAATGCGCTGCGGCTTGACGGCGCGGACGTAGTCGGCGGCTTCCCCGAGCTTGGTCCACGGGCCGCTGGTCGGCAGCAGGAGGGTGTGCACGGGAGGCTCGGGCACGAAGTAGGCGTCGCCGGGGTGGTAGAGGGCGCCGTTATCGAGGAGGTAGCCGACGTTGTCGGGGCACGGGATGTCGGCGTGGATCGGCGCATGGCGGTGGCCGTGGACGGTGGCGCTGATGGAGCCGACGGTGAAGGCGTCGCCTGCGGTCACGGCGTGGACGCGTCCGTCGCGCGCGCCGAGGGTCGCGGCGACGGCCTTCGTGCCGTAGACGTGCAGGTCGGGCCGAGTTTCGAGGGCGGTGGCGACGAGCTCTTCGTCGAAGTGGTCGAAATGTTCGTGAGTGATCAGGACGGCATGAGCCCGGGCGACGGCGTCCGCCGCGTCGGGAGTGAAGGTGCCGGGGTCGATGACGAGACGGGTGTCGTCCTTTTCAACCGTGACGCAGGCGTGGGCGTGCTTGGTGAGCTTCATGGACTGCCTTTTCTTGCGGGGAATGTCTACACCAAGACTGTACACCTAGGGTGTGGATAGAATGCATCTTGGGTGTACAGCTAGGTTGTCGAGTTCAGGTAGAGTGGGCGCCATGGACGACGATCACTTGGCCGAAGAGCTCCGCCTGACCATCGGGCAACTCGTCCGCACCGTGCGCGCCGCCGACAAGATGCCCCCTGGCGAGGCCGCCGTCCTCGGCTACATCGACCGCGACGGTCCGATGACCACCGCCGATGTCGCGCAGCAGCGGGGCGTCAGCCACCAGTCGGCCGCCAAGGCGGTCAAGGAACTTCTCGCCAAAGGACTTGTGCGGGCCGAAGCTCATCCCAGGGACGGGCGCAAACTGTTGCTCCACCTCACTCCGGAGGGAAGCGGCAGGCTCGCCGAGGAGCGCCGAAGGCGCGCGGGCTGGCTCGGCGCCGCGATCGACGAGGCCCTCGATCCGGATGAGCGGCAGACGCTCGCAGCGGCGGTGCCCCTGCTGGCGCGCCTCACCGAGCACCTGAAGTCCAGATAGGCCCCTTGGACCCTTCGGGAGTCGGCCTCCGCCTCTCACTCGCCGCGATCTCGGACCCGATCGCCTACGGCGGCCGCGCGCAGCGATGGCTGCGACTCGCCGCCGACCACGCCCGCCAAGGTGTCACTCGTGCCGTCACTTGAGCGACACTCCGTACGGTGGCCACCACACGGTCACCGAGATCTTCCGGAGGCGGATGTGACTGTGGACCGGATCGGTCTGGTCGTGCACGGAGGACGTCCGGAGGCCGTGGAAGCGGCCGGCGTGGTCCGCGCCTGGTGCGAGGAACACGCCGTGCGGTGTGCGGACATCGACGTGTGGCACGACGGCGGGCGGCGCGGCGCCCGCGAGGAGGTGGAGGCCGCGGGTGATCCCGATCTCGTCGTCACCCTCGGCGGGGACGGCACCTTCCTGCGCGGAGCCCGGCTGGCCGCGAAGAACGACGCACTCGTGCTCGGCGTCGATCTGGGTCGGGTGGGCTTCCTGACGGAGGTGTCGGCCGCCGGCGTGCGGGAGGCACTGGACGCGGTGCGCGAGGACCGGATCAGGATCGACAGCCGCATGCTGCTCGCCCTGCGGGCCTCCCGCCGCCTGGAAGTGCCCGAGCACATGGAGCCGTGGGTGCGGTACGGCCGTGGCCCTCTTCTGCCGCCGCCCCAGGTGCGCCCCGACTGCGACGTGGACGCCGACTGGGGCATCCCGCTGGACGTCACCGCACTCAACGACGTCGTCCTGGAGAAGCTGGCCAGGGACCGCCAGGTCTCCGTCGGCGTGTACGTCTCCGGTCGCCTCCTGGCCTCCTACTCCGCCGACGCCCTGCTCGTGGCCACCCCGACCGGCTCGACGGCCTACAGTTTCGCCGCCGGCGGCCCCGTCGTGTCGCCCCGGGCGGAGGCCCTGTTCTTCACCCCGGTGGCGCCGCACATGGCCTTCAACCGTTCCATCGTCACCGCCCCCGACGAGCCCGTCGGACTGCGCGTGCTGGAACGTTCGGGCCCGGCGGCGGTCAGCATCGACGGCCAGTTGCGGGGCGTACTGGATCCAGGGGACTGGATCGGGGTGTACGCCGCCCCGCGGCCGCTGCGGGCGGTGCGGCTGGGGCCGATGGACTTCTACGGCCGTCTGCGAGAGCGCATGAACCTCACCGACGCCCCGGCCGCGGTGGCGGACGGGTCCCCGCCACCGCTGTGGTCGGTGACGACGCCGCCGCCCGCAGACCTCGACCATCTGGCGCTGCTGACCTCCCCGGACGGCTCGTCGCGCCTGTGGTGAACGTGGGGGTCAGACGCGGGTGAGGTGGACCGCCACCGTCTCGTTGACCGTTACCGCCTGGGCGTAGTCCGGGTCCGTCGCCGTCGCGTGGCCCTCGACCTCGACGTCCCCCTTCTGGAAGGGGACCGAACCGGTGGGTACGGCCGTGCCGGTCCAGGCGACCGGGGCGCCGGGGGTGCAGGCCACCGACGTGGAGTAGGAACCACGAATGAGGTCGCGCTTCTTCACCTGCGTGACGTCACCCGTGACTGTCACCTGCACCGGCTTGGTGCAGCTGACCGTGCCGTGGAAGGTGGCCTTGCCGTTGAGGGAGCTGGCCGTGCCGTCCAGGGCGATGCCGAGACCGAGGTCGAGTTCGGCCGGCGGGGCCGGGTTCTCGATGTGCACCTCGCCGCGCGCGGCCGGGGTGCTTCCCTCGCAGTGCTGTTCGAAGGAGGCGTCGAGCTTTTTCACATAGCCCTGCGGGCCGAACTCCACTGCGGAGACGGTGAAGGTGCCGGTGAGCTGGTTGCAGCCACGGCCGTTGCCGCTGAGCGAAAGGCCCGGCTCGGTCGCTTTGTTGAACGGGTAGCGCGTGGCCCCGGTGTAGGTTCCCGGCGTCAGTGCCTTGCCGGACGGCGCCGCGAGATTCAGGGTCCACCAGTCGCCGTTCGCTCCGTCGACGGAGACCGTGACCACCCCGTTGTCCGTGTTGCCGGAGACGTTCATGCGGTCCTGGGTCGCCGTCGCGTAGGTGTACGACTGGCCACCACTGATGTAGTCGCCGTCGTCACCGCTGAAGCTGAAGGAGCCCTCGGTGACCGGGAGGGCGTGTGCTTCGGTGCCTGCGAGCAGGCCGGTGGTGCCGGTGGCCATGGCGAGCGCCAGCGCGAGGGTGGCGGATACACGGCCCAGGACGCGTCTGGGCAGGCTGAGTTTCATGGGTGGTCCCCCCGGTGAGATGACGTGAGCCCCGTCCGCCGACGTGATGCTTCCACGTGCTTATTCGCACACGCGTCCGCACGGGTGCCGGTGGGGCGAGTCTGCCAAGCAGCGGGATGGGCGACAACTGCGTTTCAGGTGTGATGAGTTGATGTTTCGGCCAACTCCCGGTGTCATCCTCGGCGCAGGTGCTCGCGGTCCGTGCGGCCCCTATCGCTCATGCCACTGGTCCGGGCGGGTGAAATTCGCTGCGCGTGGGACGAAGCCTGCGATTTGGACGCCTTGGCGGGGGCCTGCGCATGGAACCTCCCCCACGTGAACCACCGACAGATGTCCTCTTCCGAACCGACCCAGAGGGGCTACGGGGGTGCCCGCACCTGGCGGAGCCGCAAGAGCCGCTGCTACGTCCCGGGGCTCGTGCTGAGGCGGCCGTCGAACTCGCCTTGATCACCATGGCTGTTGCCGCTCTGATCGGCGCGAACTGGGGCCTCAACCCCCTAGAGACAAAATGTTCGCACCACAGCCAAACCTGCAACATCCTCTCCAGCGTCCTCACCCCCTGCTCACTCTGGCCCTGGCCTCGATCTCGGGCGATCCGCCGCCGGCGCCGGCCGACCGGCTGAGCCCCGTGAACGACTCGTTGCCGGCCGAGAGCGATACCGCAGTCCTGCAGGACCGGTGGCGTTCTGCCGGTCACTGACCGGAGACGGCCGACGCGTCGATCACCGGTGGCTGAGCACCGAAAGCGATGTCAGTGCTCCCGCGTAACGTGCCCTATATGTACGAGACCCGGCTCACACGGCACCTCGACGCCTCCCGCGCGGCGATCTACCGTGCGCTCACCGACCCCGACGCGCTCGCGCGGTGGCGCGTGCCCGACAACATGACCAGCGAGGTCCATGAGTTCGAGGCACGCGAGGGCGGCGCATTCAGGATCTCGCTCACGTACACAAGCGCTGGTGACACGGGCAAGTCAGCGGAGCACACCGACACGTATCACGGCCACTTCCTCCGGCTGGTCCCGGACGAGATGGTGGTGGAGGTCTTCGAGTTCGAGACGTCCGATCCCGCGCTCTCGGGCGAGATGACGCTGACGACGACCCTGGTGGACGCTCCGGGCGGCGGAACGCACGTCACCATCCACCACGAGGGCGTCCCCGACGCGGTGCCGCCCGCGGACAACGAACTGGGTCAGCGCATGGCACTGGACCACCTGGCGAAGCTGGTGGAGAAGCCGGCCTAGCGTGCGTGCCCGCCCTGCTCGCCGGCCATTGCAGCTTGTCACGCTGGGCGAGAGGACGTGCTCGGCATCCGTATGTCCCGCACGACGAAACCGCTGCGCACCCGTGCCGGGATGCGCCGCAGGGAGATCCTCAAGTCCTGGTCGGGGAGGTCGTATTGGAGGCCGGCCACGCGGAGGGCGAGGGCTTCGAGCAGACCTATGGTGAGGCCCTCCCCGGGGCAGCGGTGGCCGGTACGCGGCTCGCCACCGCCCTGCGGGATCAGTTCGTCGCGCTCAACCGCGTGCTCGAGGAACCGCTCAGGGCGAAAGACATACGGCTCCCCCCACAGCTTCTCGTCGTGGTTCTGACCGAAGACATCCAGCAACACCATCCCGTCGGCCGGCACTGAGACGCCCTGCCAGGACAGATCGCGCACGGCGAGGCCGCCGAGGAAGGGCGCGAACGGGTAGAAGCGGCGGACTTCGTGCACGAACGCTGCGGTGCAGGCCGTGTCGCCGCCCCGCAGCCGTTCGCGCTGGTTCGGCTGCAGGTGCAGCGCGTGGGCCGCGTGGACGATGAACCAGCAGACGGCGACGGTGGGGCGGATGACGTTCAGCAGTTCGACGGCGGCCGTGTGCGGGTCGAGCGGCGCGCCGTCGGCCTCGCGGTGCTCGCAGACTGCGGCGAGCATCGATGCGTCAGGGGCGGCAACGCTGCCGGAGCGCACGTCCTCCACCAGCTGGGCGAAGCGCGCCTCCTGCCGGCTCCGGGCCCGCCGCGCCCGCCAGTGCCGCGGCCCGGCGGTGGCGAAGCCGTCGACCATGGCGACCAGATCACGGGCGAGATGCTCCGCCTCCCCGGTGCCCTCGTCGAGGGGAACGCCCGCCCAGCGGCACACACCGCGGGTGAGCACCACGCTGGACGCGTCGAACAGCACGGTCTGTTCCGCCCCGCTCCACCCCCGTACCGCGTCGTCCCACCCGGCGGTCACGTGCTCGACCAGGCCGACACGGACCTGGCCGACGACCTGTCCGTCATCGACCTCAACGTCACGGCGACGGTGCGGCCGGCGAAACCGCTGGTGCGAACGATGGTCGCCCGCGACGAGGGACGGCTGCTGTTCACCTCCTCCATCGCCGCCACCATGCCGGGCCCCTTCCAGCCCGTTTACAACGCCACCAAGTCCTTCATCCAGTCCTTCGCGCAGGCGCTGCATAACGAGTTGAAGGACACCGGCGCGGCGGTCACCTCCTTCATGCCCGGCGCCACCGAGACCGACTTCTTCCGCCGGGCCGATATGGAGGAGGACACCAGGATCGGTGCCACGGACAAGGATGACCCCGCCGATGTGGCACGCCAGGCCTTCGAGGCACCGATGAAGGGGCGCAAGAAGGTCGTCACCGGATCGCTGAAGACAAAGGCGCAGGGCTGGGCCGACCGGGTCCTGCCGGACAGCGCCAAGGCCGCGCTCCATCGCCGGCAGGCGGAACCCGGCACGGCACCCGACAAGAGCGCAGACGAGCGGAGTTGACGTCGGCGGCCGGGTTACTCCCCTGGGATTCCCGGTAGTTCATGCCTCCTGCCGTGCCGATGCGGGCGCGTCGGCCGGGGGCTCGGGGGCGGTGGGTTCGGGCAGGGCGCGGAAGAGGAACCAGCTCACGGCGGGCATGGCGATCAGGGGGGTGAGGGCCGTCTTCAGTGTGGTGGAGTCGGCCAGGTGGCCCAGTACGGGACTGATGAGCCCGCCGATACTGACGGTGAGACCAAGGGTGACGCCGCTTGCGGTGCCGGTGCGGGAGGGCAAGTAGTCCTGGCCGAGGGTGACCTGGAGAGAGAAGGGCACATACAGGCCGGCGGAAGTGAGGGCCACGAAGAGAAACATGGCCGGGCCCGGTATGTAGATCACCCCGGCGACGGCGGCGATGGAGAGCAGGTAGGACCAGCGGCAGACGCGGACTCGGTCGTAGCGGTTGGCCAGGGAACCGCCCGATACCGAGCCGACGGCGCCGCCCACGAACAGCAGGAACAGGGCGATGGTTCCCGCGGTGGTGCTGCCCTGCGTGCGCTGCTGGGCGTAGAGGGAGATGAAGGTGCTCAGACCGGTGAAGACGATGGAGCGGAAGACGACCGCCAGGGACAGCTTCATGAACGAGGCCACGTCATCGGCGCCCCTGGGCGCAAGCGTCTTGGAGATGCCGGCCCGGGGCCGGGCGAGTATCCGCAGTACGGGCACGTACAGAGCGGCGCCGACGAGCGCCGGCAGAACCAGGACGGGTGTCCAGTGCAGAGAGCCGTGTCCGATCGCTGCCGACACCATGAGCGGGGCGAGGGCGAAGCCCACGTTGCCGCCGAGGGAGAACCGACCCATCGCACTGTGGCT
Organism: Streptomyces sp. SLBN-31; assembly: GCF_006715395.1. Taxonomy (NCBI): domain Bacteria; kingdom Bacillati; phylum Actinomycetota; class Actinomycetes; order Kitasatosporales; family Streptomycetaceae; genus Streptomyces; species Streptomyces sp. SLBN-31. Next base: position 337,833 of record NZ_VFNC01000002.1, on the reverse strand, counting down.
GCCCCGACTGGCCAGCCGGGCCACGCGCGCGGACTCGGGGTGATAGGCGGCCACGCCGATCCCGGAGATCGCGACGAAGAACAGGGTGAGCCCGTAGGAGCCGCTCAAACCGCTCAGCGCGATGCCCACGCCGCCCAGCAGAGTGCTGACCGGCAGCAGCCACGGCATCGCCCATCGGTCGGTCAACGCACCGAACACCGGCTGGACAACCGAGGACAACAGGGACGCGGTCAGCACGATGCCGGAGGCCACCGCGTAGTCGTAGTCCCGTTCGGCCACGAAGAACGGGATCAGCGCCGCGACGGCGCCCTGGTAGATGTCGACGCAGGCGTGACCCGCCGCCAGCAGGGAAATCGATGTATTAGCTCTCACCTCTCCCATGCTGGAAGGAGCACCCGCTGTCACGCTTTCGATAAATTGACAGATGATGCAGGAAAACCGCCACGAACCTGTTGCGCCGACCCGGACCCAACGCCTTGCCTCCGGCGGCGAGATCGACGCGCATCGTCACGACGACCATCAGATCGCCTATGCCAGCCGGGGCACCATCGCGGTGACCACCGACGCCGGCTCCTGGGTCGCCCCCGCCACCCGCGCGCTCTGGATCCCGGCCGGTACCGTCCACCGATACCAGGCCCACGGCGAACTGGACCTCCACCTCGTCGGTCTGCCCACCGCCGACAACCCCCTCGGGCTCGACAGACCGGCAGTCCTCGCCGTCAGCCCCCTCCTGCGCGAACTCCTCGTCACCTACACCCGCGACCCCGACGACGACAGCCCGCCCCGCCACCGCCTGCGCGCCGTCATGCTCGACCAGCTCGCACTCTCCGCCGAGCAGCCACTGCACCTGCCGACCCCCACGGACCCTCTGCTCCGGAAACTGCACGACGTCCTGCGCGCCGCCCCGGCCGACAACCGATCCCTCGACGACCTCGGCCGCCAACTCGGGGCCGGCGCCCGCACCCTCTCCCGCCGCCTACGTGACGACCTCGGCCTCACCTACCCCCGATGGCGCACCCAGATCAGGCTCCACCACGCCCTTGTCCTCCTGGCCGACGGCACCCCCGTCACCACCGTCGCCCACCGATGCGGCTGGTCCTCCGCCAGCACCTTCATCGACGTCTTCCGCCGCACCTTCGGCCACACCCCGGGCGCCCGCCCCACCCTCTGACGCGGGACCGGGCCGCGGCATACGAGCCGCCAGGACCACTGGTCTGCCGCTCGGTGCGCCGACCGCGTGGGTAAAGCGACCGCCGGACGGGGAGCAAGAACTGATGCGAGGTCATCGGCTGGGGGAGGACTGGTCATGGGAACGACTGCGCTGCTGGCATTAGGACTCGTTGTGCTGGTCACGGTCGTGGTGGGGCTGGTGCGAGCGGGGCGGCGCGAGTCGCGGGCGGAGCGGATGCGGCTGGCGCAGGAGGCGCGGTCGCAGGCTCGCCGGTCCTTGGATGTGGTGTGGGCGATGGGGGACCGCGAGTTCGAGGAGTACGTGGCGGAGCTGTGCCGCCGGGACGGCTGCACTGGGGTGCAACGCGTTGGCGGCCGCGCGGACTTGGGCGCCGATGCGATCGGTTTCCTGCCGGATGGCCGCAAACTCGTCGTGCAGTGCAAGCGCTACGCCAAGCACCGCACGGTCGGCAGCCCGGACCTGCAGAAGTTCAACGGCACCGCCCGCAGTGAGCACGGCGCGGATGTCGCGCTCTTCGTCGCCTCCTGCGTGTTCACCCGGCACGCTCGTGCGTTCGCGGCACGCCACCGGCTGACGTTGATCGACGTCGACCTGCTCGGCTTCTGGCACAGCGGAACACCACTGAGCAAGCTGCTCGAACTGGACATCAGTCGGGCGGGAACCCATCACAAGCTACGGCCGGACCGCTGAAGCGATCGACATGTACGCCGACGAGCCGGGAAGCGCCAGAAGTGCGGGTCTGGTCCCGGCCCTTCCCGGCCGTCGCCACCATGATCGAGGCTGGGACCCCCGGTCCCGATAGGGCCGAACAGTCCCTGCGGGGCTCTGCCGAGAGGGACCAACGGCCCTTTTTTCGTCGGTAGTTGGGTCGCTCACGGCGCCCGCGCAGAGCCGGGCCGAGCCCATGGGGCGGACAGACTCATCGGCTTGACGAACTCATTACGAGCCCAAAAGGTTTTCTGGGTCTCGGCATCCGTATCCCTGGGCGTGCGGGTTCCGAATCGGAAGCAGGAGAGACGGTGCTCGTTTCACGGAAAGCGGCGGGAACCCTGTTCGTGGGTGGTGCGCTCGTCACCACCCTGGGGTCGCTGCTCTACCCCAGCATGCTCGGAGTCCAGAGGGTCAGCGGCGAACCGGAACTGGTCATCGCGCACCCGTCGACCGGGCCGCTGACCCAAGCCGACCGGGATTTCGTCATCAAGGTACGCGCGGCCGGCCTGTGGGAGTACCCCGTCGGTCAGCTGGCGCTGAAGAAGGGCACGACGAAGACGGTCAGGACGGCCGGTGCGCATGTGATCGACGGGGACGCCACGTTGGACGCGGCCGACCGCAAGGCCGCCGTTCAGTTGAACATCACCCTGCCCAACCAGCCGTCGCCGCAGCAGCAGAGCTTCGTGACCCGGCTGAACGGGGACAGCGGCAAGCAGTTCGACACCGACATGGCCACGATCCTGCGCGCGACCAACGGCCAGATGCTCGCCACGATCGCGAGCGTTCGCACCACCACGAGGAATTCGCTGGTCCGTGCCCTGGCCGACCTGGCGAACCAGACGGTTATGGATCACATCTCGGTCGCGGAGAAGACCGGCGTGGTCGACTTCGACCAGGTCCTGTCCCTGGAGACCACCGCACCCCAGACCCCGCCGCCCCCGGTTGCGGGTCAGCCGCAGGTCGTCCTCACCCCGCCCGCTCACAGCACGGCCTCTCGGAGTCCCTCGGTGAGGTGAGGTGAGGTGAGGTCGCGGGTCGGGACACCCATGCCCGCCAGGCCGTCGTGCCGGTGCCCAGCAGGGCCGCCTCGCTGAACGGCACCTCTCCGGGCCGCAACCCATCGCCGTCCCGGAGAGGTGCTTCGTGCCTTCACGGCTCAAGGCGTCCGGAATCCCCGAAAGGTCACGCGCGTGCGGCTTTCGAGGCCGAGGAGTTCGTAGAGTGCGATCGCGGCAGTGTTCGTCTCGGCGACGTGGAGGAAGGGACGTTCCCCGCGGGCGAGGATGCCCGCCATGAGTGCGCTCACCAGGCGGGCGGCGTGGCCGCGCCCTCGCGCCTCGGGTGCCGTGCACACGGCACTGATCTCGGTCCATCCCGGAGGGCGGAGCCGTTCGCCCGCCATGGCCACCAGCCTGCCGCCCGTGCGGATGCCGAGGTAGGTGCCGAGTTCGCGGGTGCGCGGCCAGAACGGGCCGGGCTGCGTTCGCCCGGCGAGGTCGAGCATCTCGGGCACGTCGGTCGCGGTCAGCTCGATCACGTCGGCGCTCGCGGCTCGGGGCTGGGCCGGGTGGTCACCGGACCAGATCATCTGTCGGCCGTCCAGGGCGAAGGCCGGCTCCCAGTCCGGTGGCGGGGTGGCCTGGGAGCTGAACATGTCGGCGAACCCGTTTCGGCCGAGGAGCCGGGCGAGGTCGGCCCAGTCCGTCGCATCCGGGACAGTGGGCACCGCGGAGAAGGTCGCGACTCCTGGCACGTAGGTGTCGGCCCGGCCGATTCGACGGCCGAGGGCAGCGTGGTGGCCCCGCAAGGACTCGCCCACCGGATCGTCGAGTACGGCGACGTCCTCGCTCCTCATCTCGCTGTGCCTCTCTCGGACCGCACTGTCAACCGCTCGGGGCGGTTACCGGAATGATTTGGAGAGACACCATATCGCCCGCGCGAATTCCGGTGGACCGGTCCCATGACGGAGCAGGGGCCGGGGAGCCATAATCTCTGTCAATCACTGACGTCCCCGTCGGCTTGCCGCGTGAGTGCCGCGACGAAGTCCTCCAGGTCGGCCGCGAGCGGTGTGTCATTGTCCCAGACGGCTTCATAGGCGATCTCCACGGGAGTGCCGGCCTGGATGAGGGAACGGTAGCTGCCGTGGTCGTGTGTGATCTTGGACTGGGGCAGCAGCGCGGCGCCGACGCCCATGCGCGCCCACTCGTCCAGCACACGGTAGTTGGAGGCCTCGCCGGGGTAGGTGCGCAGCGCCAGGTCGTGGCTGCGGAAGAGTTCGGTGGTGAAGGTGGTCAGTCCGCAGCTGTCCGGTACGAGGATGTAGGCGGCGTCGGCCGCGGCCCGCAGCTCGACCGCGCTCCGGGTCCGGGAGTCGGCCGGGTCGATCACGACGACCGGTTCGCGGGCGATGACGCGGCGGCGGAAGGTGGGCATGGCCTGCACGGCCGGCACGAGGAGGATGTCCAGGAGTCCGGCCCGCAGGTCCTTGCGAAGGTGTGTGAGATCGGCCTCCCGCAGGACCAGGTCGCGGGGGCGGTCCAGGTGGCGGGCGGCGTCGAAGGCCCGGGCGACGAGATCGGCCCCGATCAACGGGGAGACACCCATGCGGATCGTGTCCGGTGCCGGATGGGTCAGCCGTCTGGCCTCGGCGACGATCGCGTCCAGGGCGTCGAGGGCCTGGACGATCATGGGCAGGATCCTGGTGCCGTCCGCGGTCGGCCGGACCCCGCGTGGTGAGCGCTCGAACAGTGTCACCCCGAGCTCCTTCTCCAGCCGCGCGATGCCGTTGGACAGGGCGGGCTGCGTGACGCCGTACGCTCGGGCGGCCGCGCTGAACGACTTCGTGGTGGACACGGCACGGGCGTAGCGCAGACCCTCGACGTTCATGACGCTCACCTCCTGGCTATAGCCGCTCTTTATACCCTCATTCACCAAGATCCTCTACCGGGTCCGCCCGGGAGGCTCTACCGTTCAGACGAACCACGCGCTGGTATTTCCGTGGATATCCGCTTCCTTTTTCCGGTGCGCCGGCCAATTCAGTGGAGGGAATTCGTGTCCCCAGACGCTCATCAGGTTCACAGGGCCGCACAAGTCACGGGGCCTGGGGCTGTCTTGCGGGTCGTTCCTGTGCGGGAGCGGGCACCGGGGACCGGGGAGGTGCGTATCGATGTCGAGGCGACCGGCATCTGCGGCGCCGACATCGGTACCGTCCGCAATCCCGCACCGGCGACCGGTTTTCCGGTCACGCCGGGCCACGAGGTCGCCGGGGTGATCGCCGAGCTGGGCCCTCAGGTGCAGGGATGGGAGGTCGGGGAGCGAGTGGCCGTCGGATGGTTCGGCGGCAGCTGCGGACACTGCCCTGCCTGCCGTACCGGCGATGTCGTCCATTGCCCGCAGCGGAAGATCCCGGGCATGTCCTGTCCCGGCGGCTGGTCCAGCACCATGACGGTGCCCGCCGCCGCGCTCGCCCGGATCCCGGAGGGCCTGTCCGCGGCGCAGGCCGCGCCCTTCGGCTGCGCGGGCGTCACCACCTTCAACGCCCTACGGCATTCCGGTGCCGGGCCGGGTGACCTGGTCGCCGTCCTCGGGATCGGCGGTCTGGGGCACCTCGCGGTGCAGTTCGCCGCGGCCATGGGCTTCGAGACGGTGGCGATCGGCCGGGGCGAGCAGAAGCGGAAGCTCGCCGACGGGCTGGGCGCGCGGCACTACCTCGACACCGAGCGTGAGAGCCCGGGAGCCGCGCTGGCAGGGCTGGGTGGGGCACGGCTGATCCTGTCGACAGCCTCCAGCAGCAAGCCTCTGGCGGACGGCTGCCCGGCAACCTGATCGACACCCCCGCCCACCGCTTCGCACCCGGAGCCGACGCCCTCGCCCGCGCGCTCGCCGCCGATCTCCCCGCCGACGTCGTACGACCGGACGCTCCCGTCACCGCGATCAGCCGCCGCACCGCCGGCGGACTCGAGGTCCGTACGCCGTCCTCGGTGCTGTGCGCCGAGGACGTCGTCGTGGCCGTACCGCCCGCACTGGCCCTCGCCCGCATCGACTTCGGCTCACAGATGTCACCCGGACTGGCCCGCCTCGCCCGGACGACGCCGGTGTGGATGGGGACGGTCGCCAAGGTCGTCGCCCGCTACCCGGCACCCTTCTGGCGGGACGCGGGGCTCGCGGGGGCGGCGGTCAGCAGAACCGGCCCACTGAGGGAACTGCACGACATGTCCGGGCCCGGCGGCCGACCCGCCGCCCTGTTCGGGTTCGCTCCGGCCCAGGCCGTCGGCCCCGACTTCGAGCAGGCGGTGACCGCTCAGCTGACCCGGCTGTTCGGCCCTGCCGCAGCGCAACCCGAGACACTGCACATACAGAATTGGAGCGGCGAGCCATGGACCGCGCCGCCCACCGTCCACCACCTGACCGACTACTTCCTGTTCGGACACCCCCTCTACCGGCAACCCGCACTGGAGGGCGGGCTGCACTGGGCCGCCACCGAGACGGCCACCCAGTACGCCGGGCACATCGAAGGCGCCCTCGCCGCCGCCGAGCGAGCGGTGACCGCCGCCCTGACCACGAAAGAGACGAACCCATGCTCCAGATAGACGCCTTGCTGCGCGAATATGACCGTGCCCGCGCCTACACCGACGACCTGTGGAAGGACCTCACCCCTGACGAGGTGACCTGGCGGCCGCACGAGAACTCCAGCGCCATCGGCTGGCACCTGGGCCACCAGGCCCACGTCGCCCACTTCATGATCCGCAACCTCACCGCGGCCGAACCCAGCCCCGACCCGGAACTGGACGCCCTGATGGACTCGGCGAACCCGGAGAAGTTCCGCGGCACGCTGCCCACCGTCAAGCGGCTCACCGAGTTCCGCGAGACCGTCGCCGAACGCGTCCACGCCCGCATCGGCGACATCGCCGCCGGCCGAGTCGGCGCCCCCGACCAACTCTCCATCGTCGGCGCCCACTTGCTGACCGTACTGATCAACCACGAGTACCAGCACGACCAGTGGATCAGCGAGGTCCGCGCGGACAGCCTCGGCCACGCCCTCCCGCCCGACCCCGACAGCGAGCACCTGCGCCGTATCGACGGCTACCTCGTCGTCGACGTCCTGTAGCCGTAGGGAGACAGCCACCCGTGACAAGCATCGCCGCGGACGCCGCCGCCGGTACAGCCCCTCGGCCCGAGGCTCAGCGCCGCGTCCTCGCCGTCCTGGTCAGCAGCCAGATCCTCAGCGGAGCGGGGCTCGCGGCCGGCGTCACCGTAGGAGCCTTGCTCGCGCAGGACATGCTCGGCTCCACCGACCTCGCGGGCCTGCCCAGCGCCCTGTTCACCGCCGGATCGGCACTCGCCGCCGTCGCGGTGGGCCGCATCTCGCAAGCCCGCGGCCGCAGACCGGGACTGGCCGCGGGATACCTGACCGGCGCCGTCGGCAGCGCGGGCGTCATCGCGGCCGCCGTCGCCGACAGCCCCGTACTGCTGTTCATCGCCCTGTTCCTCTACGGCGCCGGAACCGCCACGAACCTCCAGGCACGCTATGCCGGAGCCGATCTCGCCGCCCCTGCCCACCGCGCCCGCGCCGTCTCCACCGTCCTGGTCGCCACCACCCTCGGCGGTGTCGTCGGCCCCAACCTCGCCGCACCCACCGGCAGCCTGGCCCGCCATCTCGGCATCCCCGCCCTGGCCGGGCCGTTCCTGCTCGCGGGTGTCGCCTACGCGCTGGCCGCCCTCGTCCTCACCGTGTGACTGCGCCCGGACCCGCTGCTGCTCGCCCGCAGCCTCGACCTGCGTCAGCCGACGGAAGCCTCCCCGGCGGGGACTGGCGGACCAGGGCTGATACCGGGCTCGCTGACGATGATCCTCACCCAGCTCGTCATGGTCGCGATCATGACGATGACCCCCGTGCACATGCACGACCACGGCCACGGCACCGCGGCGTCCGGCCTCGTCATCGCCATCCACGTCGGCGCGATGTACCTTCCCTCACCGCTGACCGGCCGGCTCGTCGACCGCCACGGCTCCAAGACGGTCGCCGTAGCGTCCGGTCTCACCCTCCTTGCCGCCGGCATCACGGCCGCCGCGGCGCCCGAGGACTCCGTCGCGGTGCTCGCTCTGGCCCTCGCCCTGCTGGGGCTGGGCTGGAACCTCGGCCTCGTCTCCGGCACCTCGATGATCACCGACGCCGTACCGCTGGCCACCCGGGCAAAGACCCAGGGCACGGTCGACGTCGCCATAGCCATCGCCGGCGCCACCGGCGGTCTGAGCTCCGGCGTCGTCGTGGCCGCCGCCGGATATCCCGTTCTCGCCCTCACCGGTGGCGTCCTCGCCCTCGCCATCCTTCCCGCCATCGCCGCCGACGCGAGCAACCGGTGACCCGGCCCGCGCGGCTGTCCGTTCAGGCACAGTGGTAGGTGAAGCGTGCGGTGCTCTCCCGGTGGGTGGGGGTGAGGATGCGCAGTTCGGCCTGTGCGGTGCGGTGGCCCTTGCCCCGGTAGGTCCACCGCAGGTGGAGGCGCGCGTGCTTCTGGCCCCGGACCATCACCTCATGGAGCACGCCGGACGCGGTGCCGTCGCTGCGGACCCAGCGATAGGAGAGCGTGCCCGCACGGCCGTTGGTGGTCACGAGGCCGACGATGTCCGCTGTGCCGTCGCATCCCAGAACCGTCGGCCGTGTGGTGACGGCAACTTCGCTGACCTGCACGGACGGTGCCGAGCGCTGCCAGAGCAGCAAGGCGAGGACGGCGAGCACCACCAGCGTCGGCAGCGCGTGCCTGCGCAGCCTCCGACGACGAGGCTGAGGCGAGGGCGGCGCCGGGGACGCGGTGGCGAGTGTCCGATGATGGCGGAGCTCGATGGCGGCGGTCACGCCCGGGCCGAACCGCAGCACCGTGCCGTCGACGCGGTCAGGGCGCGGCGACGGGGGCGCCGGCACCGAGGGCTCCTCGACGAGCGTGCTGTCGAGTTCGGGCCGCTGGATCCAGTGACTGGCCAGCACGGTCGCGCTGTAGTCGTCGTCCGCGTCGACGGGACCACCGCCTGAGGTCCCGCTGCCGACGGGACCATCGCTCGAGGGCCGGGTGTCGGTGGGGTCGAGGTGGAGAGTGGCGTCCTGCGCGTCGGCGGGTTCGAGCCTCCGGGTCGCCTCTTCTTCCTCGGCGGGCGGGGGAGTGACGTCGTCGTGAGTAGTCATCGCAATTCGCACTGTCTGGTCAGGATCTGCTGGGAGGCGCTGCCGGATGCGGCTGCCGGGGCGGTCGTGGCCTGAACCGCCCAGTAGCAGCCGGCGTTCTGGAAGGTGTGCTGGACGGTGAGCGTGTAGTGGGTGGCTCCGCTTCGCTCGAAGGCCTGCGAAGCGCCGTCGGGGGAGCCGAGCGGGCCGCCGAGGTTGCTGGTGAACCAGGAGACGGAGATGGTCAGTGGCCCGCTCCCGTCCGTGGTGACGTCGATGGTCGCCGTGGCGGTCGAGGGGCCCGTCTGCTGGAGGGCCGACACCGCGACGTTCTTGACGGCGACAGGGGCCGGCGAGGTGGGTGAGGAAGACGTCGGTGTCGCCGGCGGGGTCGTCTCGCCGGGCGTCGATTCCGAGGTGGAGGGGGAGGTGGCGGAGGCCGTGGGGTCGGTGGCGTCGGTGGTCGCGGAGGTCGAGGGGGAGAGGGTGGGGGAGGGTGACGCGTCGGCTGACGGGGAGGGTGGCGCGGTGTCGCCTGGGGATTCGGTGTGGGCACTGGTGGTGGCCAGGGCCTGGGCGGACCGCTGCGCGGCGGCTCCCGGGGCGACATGGATGCCGTAGGTGAGGAGGATGCCCAGGAGAACGGCGGTGCCGGACACGAGCATTCCGGGCCGGCCGGGCAGCCACGACCGGACCCCGCGGTGCGGTGCCTGGCTCAGGACCGTGCGTGCGGTGTCCGTGGTGGTCCGGGGGGCGCGGGCCGACGGCAACAGCATGGCCAGCAGTGCCACCAGGGCGGCGAGCCGGGCGCGGCCGTGTTCCTCCCAGTCGGGGCCGTAGGCGGCGCAGGCGGCCGTCTCCAGTTCCCTGACGAAGGCCTCGGCCTGTGCCGGCCGCTCCTGTGGTTCCTTGGCCAGACCGCGGCGGACCAGCTCGCGTACCGGTGCGGGGACCTCGTCGACGGGGACGGGTGCATCGACGTGCTGCAGGGCGAGTTCGGCGAGGTTGTCGCCGGAGTACGGCTTGTGCCCCGTCAGGCACTCGAAGAAGGTGGCCGTGGCCGCGTACACGTCCGTGGCACAGGAGGCCGGTTCGCCGGTCCACTGCTCGGGGGCCATGTACGACGGGGTTCCGGCCACGCCTGCGGTGGTCCCGGCGTCCACGGCGATCCCGAAGTCGACGAGCTTGGACGATCCGTCCGACTCGACCAGGACGTTCTCGGGCTTGTAGTCGCGGTGGACGACGCCGATGCCGTGCGCGTCGGCCAGGCCGAGGAGCGAGCCCTTGAGGATGACGAGCGCGGCCTCGGGTTCGAGGGGGCCCTGCCGTTTCAGGAGGGTCCGCAGCGAGACCCCGTCCACCAGTTCCATCACGATGGCGGCGCCGTGCGGGCTTTCCACGTACTCGTAGAAGCCGGTCACGTGGAGGCTCTCCAGGCCGCCGAGCAGGCGTGCCTCAGCCCGGAAGTCGTGGACGAAGCCCGGGCGCGTGCGCAGGGACTCGCTGAGGTATTTCACCGCGACCGGAACGCCGGTGTCCCCGTGCACGGCGGACACGACGCGTCCGCTCGCCCCCGACCCGAGTTCGTGCGACTCGGTGTATCCGGGCACCACCCATGTATTCACATCATCCCCCCGGTCGTCCTGCCGTCGTGCATGGCCAACTCCATAGCCGCCGCGTCATGCGGCGAGAGACACCTTTTCAGCCACATCGGTTGCGGTACAGCACCCTGCCGGTCTCCCTTCCGGGTGCTGTGCGGCCGCGATGTGGTCGCTCAGGGAGTGAATTCCTCGTCGAGCCGGTCGATCGCCCCGTCTGCGCCCAGGTGGTACTTGAACACCAGACCGCTGTTGGGGTGGGCCTCCAGCCAGTCGAGGAACTCCTGGACGCCGACGTGCTGGTTCTCGGTGCTTTCCACGATGGGGTTGGTGACGGTGATGTACGCCGCCTGGTCCATGGGCATGTACGTCTCCTTGCCCACGGTCTCGAAGGGCGCGCCGTCGGAGTCGGCGGGCGCGCAGCCCCAGTTGCCGTACTTGACGATGAGGCTCAGGGAACCTCCCTCGGGGGTGTAGCGGTAGACGGCCACCTCGTCGGGCGAGATGGGCATCTTGTGGTCGCAGCCGTCGTCGGCGGCCGTGCCGGAGGCGATCGGCTTGGCCGGCGCGGGCGCCGAGGAGGCGGGCTTGGGGGCCCCGGAGGACGTGGCGCCGCTGCCCGTGCCCTTCGGCTTGGCCGCGGGCTTGGCCCCGGTCGTCGGGGAGCCGCCCCCCGTGCCACCGCCCGCCGTTGCCGTGGCGGTCTTGCCGTCGGCGGGGGAGGCCGTCGAAGTCCCGTCTCCGTTGCAGGCCGTGAGGACCACCGCGAGTACCGCGGCGGAGGCGCTGATCACGGCCGTACGGAGAACGATGCCGGGTCTGTGCCGGTCGGACTTCGTGGAGGTTGTCATGGCGATCCTGTCTGGTGAGTGGCAGTCGAGGGTGACTGTCTCAGGCACAAACGATTTCCGGCCAATCGCCGGTTGCTGTGGTCACCGAGCCGTTGCCGGGTCGTGACACAGCTACACCCCGCTCAACCGCAGTGACTGAGCCCTTTGCCCAGCGCGCCGTCGACCCCGATGGCCGGGGTGGCGCCAGCACCACCCCTGATTCGGGGCTTGGGCCGACTCCCGTGGGGACAGCCCAGGAGGAGTGTTGCTCCCGTCACGGCGAGTTGAGCCGGCGCAGTCGGCACGGATGACGAACGGGGAACACGATGGCGAGTCACACACGGCGGCGACTTCTCAAGGGCGCCGCGGTCGCGGCAGCGGGCAGCGTGGTCGGCAGCGGGCTGGGGCCCGGCTTCTTCTCGACCGTGGCGCAGGCGAGTTCTTCGGGCGGCGGTAGCGACGCGGTGGGCGCCACCCCCTTCCTGGAAGGGGCCTTCGCGCCGGTCAACGAGGAGCTGACCGCCTTCGACCTGGAGGTCACCGGCCGCATTCCGCGTGACCTGGACGGCCGGTACCTGCGCAACGGCCCGAATGTGCTGGGCCTGGAGGACGTCCGCGCCCACCACTGGATGCTCGGCGACGGGATGGTGCACGGGGTCCGGCTGCGTGGCGGGCGCGCGGAGTGGTACCGCAACCGCTGGGTGCGGTCCTCGCAGGTGACGGCGAAACTGGGGGAGACGTACCCGGGCCGGGTGCCGCCGGACGACTTCGCGTGTAACACGCACGTGATTCCGTACAAGGGCCGCATCCTGGCGCTGCAGGAGGGCGGGCCGCTGCCGTACGAGCTGGACGGCGAGCTGGGCACCGTACGCCCCTATGACTTCCGCTCCACCCTCCCGGGCGCCTTCACCGCGCACACCAAGTACGACGCGGCGGCCGACGAGCTGCACGCGATCACGTACTACCCCACCTGGGACCATGTGCGGCACCTCATGATCGACCGCACTGGCCGGGTGGCGCGGACCACGCGGATTCCGGTCGCGGACGCGCCGATGATGCACGACTTCGCGCTCACCGAGAAGTACGTGGTGATCGTGGACGTGCCGATCACCTTCGACGCCGCCGCCGCGGAGGCGGGCGCGAAGGTGCCGTATGTGTGGAACGACGAACACCCCATGCGAATCGGGCTGTTGCCGCGCAAGGGCGGCGCCACGCGCTGGTTCGAGATCGCCCCGGTGTACTACTCGCACACGCTCAACGCCTACGACCAGGGGGGCACGGTCGTGGTGGAGTACACCGGATTCCCCGCGCCGTTCTACGCCGCCGGCCGCGGTATGGGCGGACCGTCCGCGACCGGCGCCCCGACGCTCGACCGGTGGACGATCGACCTGCGCGCGGGCCGGGTCCGAAGCAGTCGGCTGGACGACCGTCCGCAGGAATTCCCCCGCATCAACGAGTCACTGGTATCGCGTCGGCACCGCTATGCCTACACGGCCAGCGCGGCCGAGATGTGGCGCGCCTACGAGACCGTCGACGGCGTACCGCCGGACGAGAAGTTCACCAACTGCCTCATCAAACAGGACGTGTTGCGGGGCAGCGGGCAGGTGCACCGATTCCCCGCGGACGCCGCGGCCAGTGAGCCGGTGTTCGTGCCGCGGCTTGGGGCGCGGGACGAGGACGACGGTTACGTCCTGTCGTACGTGAACGCCCCCGACCGCGGTGCGACCGACCTGGTGATCCTCTCCGCCAAGGACTTCGGCGGCCACCCACTGGCCCGCGTTCACCTGCCCGGCCGGGTACCCCTGGGGTTCCACGGCAGTTGGATCCCGGACGCCTAGCGGTTCGGGAGACGCTTCGGCCCCGCGGCGATCCTGATCGCCGCGGGGCCGTGCGTGCCCTTGCCCGCGCCGGCGAGTGCGACGGCGCGGGCGAAGGCGAGGGTGGTGCTACTTGGTGAGGGGGGCCAGCTTGGGGTCGTTGGCGTAGGCCTCCGCCGCGTTCTTCTTCGTCACGATCACGGGCGGCAGGAGGAAGGCCGGGACGACCTTGACACCGTTGTTGTACTGCTTGGTGTCGTTGACGGCCGGCTTGTCGCCCTTCTGCAGGGACTTGATCATGTTGACGGTCTCCGCGACGAGCTTGCGGGTGTCCTTGTTGATCGTCGAGTACTGCTCACCGGCCATGATGGACTTGACCGACTCGACCTCGGAGTCCTGGCCGGTGACGACCGGGACCGGCTTGCCGGCGCCCTTGACCGAGGTGAGGATCGCGCGGGCCAGGGTGTCGTTGGGGGAGAGGACCCCGTCGAGGGTCTTCTTGCCGCTGTAGGTCGAGGTCAGCAGGGAGTCCATGCGCTGCTGGGCGTTCTCGGCCTTCCAGCCCTGCGTCGCCGTCTGCTTGATGGCCTTCTGCCCCGAGCCGACAACGATGTCGCCCTTGTCGATGAGGGGCTTGAGGACCTGCATCGCACCGTCGAAGAACACCTTGGAGTTGTTGTCGTCCGGGGAGCCGGAGAACAGCTCGATCGTCCAGGGACCCTTGGGCTTCTTCGCCTTCATGCCGTCGATCAGGGCCTGGCCCTGGAGCTGGCCGACCTTGAAGTTGTCGAAGGCGATGTAGTAGTCGATGTCCGGGGTGTTGGTGATGAGCCGGTCGTAGGCGATGACCGTGGCGCCCTCCTCCTTGGCCTGCTTCACCTGTGTGGCGAGCTGCGAGGCGTCGGTCGCGCCGATGACGATGACCTTCGCGCCCTTGGTGACCATGGAGGAGATCTGCGCCTGCTGGTCGGCGACCGTGGTCGAGGCGCCCGCGTACTGGACGTCGGCCTTGAAGCCTGCCTTCTTGAGGTTGTTGGTGAACAGGTCGCCCGCCAGCACCCAGTTCTCCGAGGTCTTGGCCGGCAGGGCGACGCCGATCAGGGAGTCCTTGGAGAAGCCCTTGCTGTCGCCGCTGCCGCTGCTGGAGGAGCCCTCGCGTTCGTTGGAGCAGGCCGTGCCCAGGGCGAGCAGGGCGGCGGTGCCGACGGCGGCGATGCTTCTGATGACGATTCTGCGCATGGTGGAGTGGAACCCTTCGTGCGTGTGTGGTGCCGGAGTGGTGTGCCGTCGCGCGGCTGTGGTGGTGCGGTTCGGCCGTCGGGCCGTGTGCCGGTGCCTGGTGCTGCCTGGCGTGTGGGGGTGGACCGGACACCCGGCTGTCAGGGGGCCGGGTGTCCGGCCGTTTCGGGGGCGTGCGCAGAGCGTTCGAGGAGCTCGATGAGATGAGCGTCCGGTCGCGGCCCGGCGAGCGCTCTGTGCGGTCAGCCTGCGATCTTGGCCTTGTCCGCGTCGGAGGCCGGGGCCGACGGCGCGGCCGTGCCCGCCGGGTCCTCGCGTCTGAAGGGGCGGGTCAGTGTCGCGATGATGGAGAAACGGCCCTGGCTCTTGTTGTAGACGTCGAAGGCGACGGCGAGCAGGAGGACCAGGCCCTTGATGATCTGGACCATGTCCGAGCCGACGCCCTGCAGTTGCAGACCGTTGTTGAGCAGCGCCATGACCAGGCCGCCGACGATGGAGCCGCTGACGGTGCCCAGGCCGCCGGAGACTGCCGCCCCGCCGATGAACACGGCGGCGATGGCGTCCAGTTCCCAGCTCAGTCCGTCCTGCGGGCCGGAGGCCGAGGAACGGGCCACGAAGATCATGCCGGCGAGAGCGGCCAGGACCGACATGTTCATCATGACGGCGAAGTTGACCCGCTTGAGCTTCACTCCGGACAGTTCCGCGGCGCGGGCGTTGCCGCCGACCGCGTAGATGTGCCGGCCGCCGATGGTGTTGCGGGTGTAGTGCGAGTACGCCAGGACCAGGACGATCAGGATGATGCCGGAGATCGGCAGGCTGGTGCCGACCCGGCCGCCGGCGAAGCGCAGCGTCGCGAAGACGATGATGCCGATCATGACGGCCAGCCGGACGCCCGTGACCCATATGGGAGCGAGGTCCGCCTTCATCTCGCGTCGGGTCTGCCGTGCCGTCCACTCCCGCCAGACGACGCCCGCGCAGGCGGCCACGCCGAGCAGCAAGGTCAGGTTGTTGTACCCGGTGTCCGGGCCGACCTCGGGCAGGAAGCCCGCGCCGATCTTGCGGAAGCCCTCGGGCACCGGGACGGTGTCGGCGTTGCCGATGTACTGGTTGGCGCCGCGGAACAGCATCATCCCGGCGAGGGTCACGATGAACGCCGGCACCCCGATGTAGGCGACCCAGAAGCCCTGCCAGGCGCCGATCGCGGCGCCGACGAGCAGGCCCAGGAGGATGGCCAGGGGCCAGGGCAGCGAGTGCTCCTGCATGGCCTTGGCGACGACGATGCCGGTGAACGCCGCGACGGAGCCGACCGACAGGTCGATGTGCCCGGCGACGATCACCATCAGCATCCCGACGGCGAGGATGAGGATGTAGGAGTACTGGCTGACGACGGCGATGAGGTTGCCGGAGGTCAGCGTCAGGCCGTCGGTCCAGATCTGGAACAGTACGACGATGGCCACCAGGGTGGAGATCATGCCGAACTGGCGGGCGTTGGAGGTCGTGCCCCCGAACAGGTTCTTCTGCAGGTCAGTTATACGGCTCATGGAGTGGGGCTCTTCTTGGTAGCGGTCATCTGCTTCATCAGGACTTCCGGATCCGCGTCCGCGCGCGCCACCTCACCGGTGATGGCGCCTTCGAACACCGTGTAGATGCGGTCGCACAGGCCGATCAGTTCGGGCAGTTCGGAGGAGATGACGATGACCCCCTTGCCCTGGGCGACGAGCCGCTGGATGATCCCGTAGATCTCGAACTTGGCGCCCACGTCGATGCCGCGGGTCGGCTCGTCGAGGATCAGCAGGTCGGGGTCGGTGAACATCCACTTGGCCAGGACGACCTTCTGCTGGTTGCCGCCGGAGAGCTTCACGACGCCCTCGTCGACGCTGGGCGTCTTGATCCGCAGGCTCTCGCGGTACTCCTCGGCGACGCGGTGCTCGCGCACCGGGTCGATGACACGGCGGCGGGCGATCTTCGACAGCTTGGCGGCCACCATCGAGGCCTTGATGTCGTCCAGCAGGTTCAGGCCGATCGACTTGCGGTCCTCGCTGACGTAGGCAAGACCGTGTCCGATGGCGTCCGACACGGTCTTGAGCCGGATCTCCTTGCCGTCCTTGAAGACCTGACCGGACAGCCAGGTGCCGTAGGAGCGGCCGAACAGGCTCATGGCGAGTTCGGTGCGGCCCGCGCCCATGAGGCCGGCGAAGCCGACGATCTCCCCTCGGCGGACATGGAACGTCGAGCCCTTGCACACCATCCGTTCGTCCGAGGTGGGGTGCCGCACCGTCCAGTCGCGGACCTCGAAGAAGACCTCGCCGATGTCGGGTGTGCGGTCGGGGAAGCGGCTGTCGAGTTCGCGGCCGACCATGCCCCGCACGATGCGGTCCTCGTTGACGCCGTCCGCCTTGACGTCGAGGCTCTCGATGGTGCGGCCGTCACGCAGGATCGTGATGGTGTCGGCGACCGCCTCGATCTCGTTCAGTTTGTGCGAGATCATGATCGAGGTGATGCCCCGGTCGCGGAAGCCGCGCAGCAGGTCCAGCAGGTGCTGGGAGTCGGCCTCGTTGAGGGCCGCGGTGGGCTCGTCGAGGATCAGCAGCTTGACGTCTTTCGCGAACGCCTTGGCTATCTCGACGAGTTGCTGCTTGCCGACGCCGATGTCCTTGATCAGGGTGTCCGGGTCCTCCCGGAGTCCGACCTGCTCCATCAGCTCCAGGGCCCGGCGCCGGGCGCGCTTCCAGTCGATCGCGCCGCGGCGGCGCGGCTCGTTGCCGAGGAAGAGGTTCTCGGTGATCGACATGCCGGGCACCAGGGCCAGCTCCTGGTGGATGATCACGATGCCGGCCTGCTCACTGGCGCGGATGTCGTCGAAGCGGACCTTCTCCCCCCGGTAGACGATGTCGCCGGTGTAACTGCCGTGCGGGTGAACGCCGCTGAGCACCTTCATGAGCGTGGACTTGCCGGCGCCGTTCTCGCCGCAGATCGCGTGGATCTCGCCTTCCCGCACGACGAGGTTGACGTCGGCGAGCGCGGTGACACCGGGGAAGGTCTTGGTGATCGACCGCATCTCCAGCAGGTTCGCTGCGCGGGGAGTCATGATCGGCGCTCCTGACCGCCGGGAAGGCGTTCAGGCCTCGCCGAGGGTGCGGGCCTGCGGCCTTGCATGGACATCAACTTGCCTCCGATGGCACTGCCCCGTGCCCTCGTGTCCGAGATTTCGTCTGCGGCTCCGGACACTAAATCCATTTGTTTTACTAAGTCAATGGGCTGCGGGAGATAGGTTGGAGCGGGGAAACGAGAGAGGACCGCGCGTGCGGCAGGCAGGAACGAACCTTCCGAAGGTCGGGCGATACAACCGGGCCGTCGTCCTGGACCAGATCCAGCTCGCCGACGGCATCAGCCGCGTCGAGATCGCCCAGCACACGGGACTCACTCCGCAGACGGTGTCGGGCATCGTGCGCCGGCTGCTCGACGAGGGCATCGTGCGGGAGGACGGCGCCAGCAGGGTGTCCAGCGGCGGCAAGCCCCGCACCACGCTGCGGATCAACGCCGACGCCGGCAGCGCGGTGGGCCTGCACTTCGACCCCGTGGAACTCAGCTGCACCGTGGTCGACCTGCTGGGCCGACCGCTGGTCGTCAAGAAGCGCCCCACCCACCCCGGTAACGATCCCGCCCAGGTCGTCAAGGCCATGGCGGAACTCGTCACCGACGTCCTGACCGAGACTGGTGTCGACCGCAGCAAGGTCCTGGGACTGGGACTGGCCACCCCCGGCCCCATCGACCCCGGACAGGGCGCGATCGTCGGAGCGCCCCAGCTCGCCCGCTGGACGCGGGTGCCCGTGCAGCACATGCTCAGCGAGGCGACCGGCCTGCCCGTGACCCTCGACAACGACGCCACCGCCGCCGCGATCGGCGAGCGCTGGTCCGGCGCGGGCAGGGGCGTGGCGGACTTCGCCTACTTCTTCTTCGGTACCGGCGTGGGCGGCGGCCTCATCCTCAACCACCAGGTGTACCGGGGCGGTTCGATGAACGCGGGGGAGTTCGGGCACTCCTCCGTGCTGCCCGACGGCCCGGAGTGCTACTGCGGCAACCGCGGCTGCCTGGAAGGCCTCGTCAACCCGACGGCCATCGTCGCGGAGGTGCACCGCAGGCTCGCCGCCGGCCCCAGCCCGGACACCGACCTGGCGCGCGCCTTCGCCCAGGACGCCGAGAGCGTGGATCACGCTGCCATCGCAGCGGCCGCGGCAGCCGGCGACCCGGTGGCCGCGGCGGTCATCGACGAGACCGCGGAGCACGTCGCCTCGGTCGCGGTCGACATCGTCAACTTCATCGACGTCGACCTGATCGTCCTGGGAGGGCACGGCATCCAGCACGTCGAGTCGCGGTACGTCGAGGTCGTCGCCGCCGCGCTGGCGAGCCGTCCGCTCTCCCGTCACGTGCGGGTCGTCGACGTGGAGGCGTCCTGGCTCGGCACCGACGCGGCGGTCGTGGGCAGTGCGGCACTCGTCCTGCACGCCACGTACTCACCCCAACTGTCGGCCCTGCTGGGCACGGGCGTGGTCCCGGGCGGACGGGCGTAGCGCACGGGCCGCCGCACCGGGCGGGCTCAGCCGGGGTAGGGATCCATTCCCGGCGTCTCCTTGGCCCGGTGCGCGCCCGCCTTGCAGCCCGCGAAGGGGCCCGAGGGATCCCGCAGGGAGCTCATGACGTGACCGAGATGGTCGCGGTGCCACGTCGCGGGACCGGTCGCCGGGGCGTCCGGTCCGGTCAGGTCGTGCCAGGCCATCCACAGCCCGTACAACTGGGCCACCGCCTCGGGGTGCTTCCACCACGACGTGCACCACGGGGCGGCTGACGTGACCTCCCTGCCGTACACGGGCAGCAGCAGATGGCGCACCCACAGGGCCAGGCGGTGCAGGGCGTCGTCGTACTCCGAGCCCTCCAGGTAGAGGATGAAAGCGGGGCCCTGCTGATCATGGGTCTCCGCCGGCTGCTGTCCCGTC
This sequence comes from Streptomyces sp. SLBN-31, assembly GCF_006715395.1. Taxonomy (NCBI): domain Bacteria; kingdom Bacillati; phylum Actinomycetota; class Actinomycetes; order Kitasatosporales; family Streptomycetaceae; genus Streptomyces; species Streptomyces sp. SLBN-31. Next base: position 318,293 of record NZ_VFNC01000002.1, on the reverse strand, counting down.
GCTTCGGCAGTCGCTCGTTCAGGCGCTTTTGTTGCTTCCGGCGCGATGGTCATGCGCTCCTCCGTCCGCTCGGTCATGGGCGTGGTCGACAACACGACGGCCCGGCACGGCCGTCGGTTCAGCCGGATACTGAACCGGCAGGTGTACGAGGCCCGTTGTGCCCGGCAGTCGGCGGCGTCCGGTCGCCCTGCGTGAGGAGCGCACATGCCCGACCGAGATCCGGTGAACGAACCGGAGAACCTCCTGGTCCACTGGTACGGCCGTGAACTGAGCGACAACGCCAAGGCGGGGATGCGGGAGATGGCCGCCCGATTCCCCAACTCCAACAAGGAGTTGTGGGTCCTGCCCCCGAGGCGCCCGGGGGAGACCGGACAGCAGGAGCAGGAGCGCCTCCTCGCCGGCTACGCGGAGGAGGCACAGAAGTACGGCTACACGGTGAAGCACGTACGCGACGAGACCAGGACCCTCGCCCGAGGCCTGGAACCGAAGTACACCGGCGACACCCTCGACGACATCTTCCGCATGGAGTCGGCCAACGACGGCTACATCACCACCAAGGACCTGGCGTACTACCTGGCGTCCGGCACCAAGACCAGCCTGAACGTGGACCTGTCGCACCACCACATGCGCGACTCGGAGTGGCAGGCGGTCCAGCAGAGTTCCCACTTCTCCCCGCAGGTCGTCGCGCCGGTCGACTTCTCCACCGCCGAACTGAAGATCGTCGACCTCTCCCACGGCCAGGACACCAACATGCGGCACGTCCTGAGCACCGACTTCCTCCCCATGACGGAGCACTTCGACGAGGCCGACATCCAGCCGGAGTTGACGCGTCACCTCGACGTCTTCGCCATGTACGCGCGCGAAGGCACGCGCGGGCAGGAGTTCGCCAAGGCGGCCGCCGGCCAGTACATCGGCTACCTCGCGCAGATCGCCCAGAACGAGGAGCGCAAGGGCAACGTCACCTTCCGGCAGGGGGACGACCACACCCGGTTCCGACCCGAGACCGTCAAACTCGTGGAGGACAACCTGCTGGGCGCCAAGTACAACCCCGGTGACCCGCGCCGCAACGACATGATCGGCATGATGAACATCGCCGCCGCCACCGACGCGATCCACCTCGTCTACGGGCAGCCCCGCACGCCGGACGGCCAGGGCAAGGACTCCATGCCGGTGCCGCGCGTGGACCAGGCGACCTGGGACGCCATCACCATGCAGGCCTTCGACGTGGACGGCGTCAAGGTGCTCCCGCAGCTGGGCCTGACCAAGACCTTCCGGGGCAGCTGGCGCAGGGATGACAGGGGCGACGCCCTGGACCTGGGACCCAGCCTCGAGGGCGACAGGATCACCCTGGTCCAGGCGTCCAACATCGGTGTCGCCCAGGCGGCCAGTGCGGGCATCAGCGGGCTCGACAGACCGTCGCGGATCCCCTACGACGTCCAGCGCTCGTCGTCGGCCGGCAACTCGCCCCGGCGCACCCCCAGCCCGCAGAACGCCCTTGACATGGAGCAACTGCGAAGAGAGGTGGCCTCGATGTCCATTCCCAGGACTTCGTCGCCGGAGCAGCGCGACACCTCCGTACAGGCCGCCGCGGTGGCCAAGCCCGCGATGAAGCGGTCGACCACCGGGCCGGCACGCTGACGGCTCGGAGTTCGTCAGGGCCCCATCGGCTCGTGCAGGGGCGTGGGAACGGGACCCGATGACGGCATGCACCGCCGGACCGAGGCCTCGGCGCCGGGAGACCGGCTCCGGGGGACCGCCGTAGCGCTGCCTGGATCTATGAGTGATCGGAGTCTTCGGTCCGGCGATGCGAGACCTGCTCTCGCGCAGTGCGCCAGCGCAGACGTGCCTGTTCCAGGACGCTGTCCCACTGCTGGCGTACCTCGTGGTCCGATGGGCGGTGTCCGGCACGGATCCGGGTGAGTTCCTCGTGCACCTCCCGTCCCATCGCTGCCGACGCCACGACCACGAGCATCCCCGCGAACAGGGCCGAGATCATCGCGAAGACGGCGCCGACCGCTCCGTACCGGGCGGCGTAGGAGTTGAACAGTCTCGGCAGATAGACCTTCGCCCCCACGGAGTAGAGCGCCGTCAGTGTCGCCGCGATGATCCCGAACGGGAGCAGTCGCAGCGGACTGATCCGTTTGGCGGACAGGAGGCGGCCACTCCAAAGGAGGAAGGCAGCGGTCACCGGTGCCTCGGCCAGTACGGCCGTCAGGCCGAGTCGGCCCGTGCCGAGTACCGCCTGGATCCAGCCCGAGACCGCCGTGTAGGCGCCGAGGCTCACCATCCACACCAGGTCATTGCGTGTGTTGCGCATACTGAGTGGCTTGAGCTCCCAGCACTGTTCGAACAGACGTTGCGCCGCGCGGGCGAAGCTCAGCGCCGAGATCGTCAGGAACACCACTCCGAGGACGCCGACGCTCGCGTTGCCGCCCTCGGCCGCGCCAAGGAGCGCTTCGACGGCTTCTGCCCCTTTGCCCGTGAGGCCGTAGCGGCTGATGATCCGCTCGGCCGCGTCGTAGTGCACGAAGTTGCTCAGGACGGCGCCCGTGAGGATCCCCAGCGGGATGAGGGCGGTCAGGGCGCTCGACGCGAGAGCCATCGAACGGTCGAATCCCACGATGCGCTGGAAGCGGTTGAGCACCCGCAAGGCGAAAGCCGGACGCAGCCAGAACGTCAGTGTCCTGACAAGGCGCTCGCGCGTGAGGTCGCGCCCGGCGACGGCCGGCATGCCGTGCCTAGTAACGCAGGGCCCTGGCGACTTCGGCGCGGACGGGCTCGGAGAGCTTGCGGTTGCTGCGCGCGGTGCCGCTGCCGTCCTTCCCGGCGGCGACATCGTCGACCGTCACCACAATGGTGTCCAGCAGGTTGCCCGCCTTGTCGTGGAGACTCACCTGAACCACGAACGACTTCGCCGAGTCCGCGGTGTTGTGCACGGTCACGGGAACGGTGATCCGACCGTCACCGGCCGAGGCCGGGGAGCCGAGGCTCACCTCGTTCTTCGCGTCGATGCCGTCCTTGACCTCGTCCAGGCGGCGCCTTGCCTCCGCCGAGGCCGAAGCGAGCGCGGAAGCCCCCTGGGAGGCCAGGGAGGCGACGGCGGAGGAGGCCGCGGACGCCGCCGAGGAGGCGGCCGAGGCCGCCTTGCTGCGGGCGGGCGACGTCGATGTCGAGTTGTCGGAGCAACTGGTCACGCCGGCCACGGCACAAGCCATGAGCAGCACAGCCGCAGTGCACCGGTGCTTGCTCTTGCTCAGGCGTCCTGCCATGTCTTCTCCCGTGCTGGACCAGCGGTTACCGACTTCCAGTCAAGGACACGCGGCCGGTGGCCGCATGCCGCACGGGGGTGGGCCAGGACGGTTCACCCGTATGGCACGGCGTGCACCGGCGGACACCGAGTCTCCCGGCGGGCGGACCGAGCGTGTATCACCCTTCGCGGGTGATACTCCGTCGTCCGCCCGCACCAGTGGTGCCGACTGCCTGGTGACCGATGGGACGCCGGGCACATGTGTTCGTTGCCCTCAGCGGCACAGTCGGAGTACTGCGGCGGCGGGCTGACGAGGACCGGCAACTGAGGCCCCTCGGTCTACGGCCCGAGTAGGCAGTCGAGCCAGACCCGGTCGCGCAGTTCGATGCCGTCGACGAGGGTGCCGGGCTCGTAACCCGTGCGAGGGGTGAAGGCGTCCCGCTCGATGGTTCGCATGCGAAACCCCTCGCGCTGGTAGAAGCGCAGGTTGCCGATGTCGGCGGCGGCGGTGGCGACCTGCAGGCGGTTCACCCCCTCGCGCGAGACCAGGTCGAGCGCACCGCGCACCAGACGCCTGCCCACACCGGTGCGTTGCGCGTCTTCGCGTACGGCCATGTTCTTGATCTCGAAGGTGTCGGCGCGGTCGGTCGCCACCAGCTGCAAGTGACCGATGACGGTCCTTCCGCGGACCGCGACGAGTACGCGCCCGTCGTCGATGTAGGAGTCGAGTTGCGTCGGTGAGTCCTCGGCGAGTTCGAACAGCGGGCGGAGCTGCTGCCGAGATCCGGCGTATTGCAGCACCCGCACCTCGTCCGAGGCATGGGCCGCGCCGGTCGCATGGTCGGCAATCGGCGCGCCAGGGGGCGTCGAGGCTTCACTCGATTCCACCTGCTTCACCAGAATGGCGCGGGTGTACAGCAGGTGGAATCCCCTGCGCTGTACGTTCTGCTGGGACTTGGAGGCCGGTTGGGTGGTCACGACGGCGATGTCGCAACCGGTGGCGGCCGCGTCGGCCAGCCGGGCCGAGAGCAGGGCGGTCTGCACGCCTCGTCGGCGATGTGCCGGCGCGGTGGCCGCACCCGTGAGCTGCGCGACGCCGTCCGTGATGCGGAGGCTGCCGCCCCCGGCGACGGTGCCGTCGCGCAGGGCGATGTAGTACACCACGCCGGCCGCGGCGAAGTCCCGTTCGGCGTTCGCAAGCGCCTGACGCGGGAACTCCTCGTACGAGGGAACTCCCTGGTCGTCGGGGTGAGCGAAACCCTCGGCCACGACGTCGAGCCATGCCTCGAACTCGTCGTCGCGGCACGCCCGGACGTCGATTCCAGGGGGAGTCACCCGCTCGTACGCGCCGTCGAGCGCGAGCCCGAGGACGTTCTCGAACGATGCCGGCCGGTATCCGCGGTCCGTGAGCAGGGCGCCGATCGCGGGGTCGCCCAGATGGGCCACCTCGGCCTGCACGGCGGCACCACGATCGGCGAAGGCCCGCTCGATGTGGTCGAGCGCGGCTGTGTCGGGTACGCCGTCGAACCCGAGGCCGGCGAGCTTGTTGAAGGGGGAGCCGTCCTCGGCGTACGTGGCCACTCCGCCTGCCACTCGCAGGGCGAACCCGGTGTCGTCTCCTCGGCGCAGGCGGGCGGCCTCCGCCGCGGCGCTCATCAGCTGGGCCTCTGCCCGCTCGATGCGCTCGGCCAGGTCGATCGCACAGAAGAGCGGCAACCGATTCATGGCCGACCGCATCGCATGTCCACGCTCATGGTCCGAGGCTAACGGCGCTCACGCTGCCGAAGCGATCGAGATTTCTTACGGTTTGCGAGCGGTCCGGTGGAGGCAGCAGGCCGGTGCCGTCGTCCGCGGGGGAGTGGGCTACCTCTTCTTGACGGTGTAGGTCAGTGGGTCACCCGGGATGACGTGTCCGCGCGGGTCTGGACCAGCGCGAGGCGGTCGGGGTCCACGTGGTCGAACAGGCGGATACCTGTGCCGAAGAGTATGGGCGCGAGGGTGATCGAGAACTCGTCGATGAGGCCACCGTCCAGGCACTGCTGGATGATCTCGGCGCCGCCGGCGATGCGGACGTCGCGCTCTCCGGCGGCCTCGCGTGCATGGTCGAGGGCGCTGGAGACGCCGTCGTTGACGAAGTGGAAGGTGGTGCCGCCCTTCCGCTCCCAGGGCTCACGCATGGTGTGGGTGACCACGAACACCGGGGTGTGGAACGGCGCCTCCTCCGGCCACGCCAGCTCGCCGGCGTCGAACGTCCGCTTGCCCATCACGCTCGCACCGGTCCGCTCGAAGGTCGCCCGGGCGATGTCGTTGTCGAGGCCTTCCTCGCCGCCCTCGCCGAGCTTGAGGTTCTCCCTGAACCACCGCTGCGGGAACAGCCATGCCTGCAGTTCCGACCACTTCGTCAACCAGCGCTGGACCCTCGGGTCGTCCCGGCCCTGGGGAGAGAAGACGTCCTCGACGGGCACGGGCTCGGGTGCCATGAAGCCGTCGAGCGACATCGTTACGCTGAAGAACACCTTCCCGGCCATGAGCGCACTGTCCCTTCCTGCCCGGTTTCCTGCTCGGTCATGGTCTCGTCGGCGGCCGCGGCCCCGCGACCGGCGGACCGCTCCCGGGCGACCTGTGCGACGTGGGCAGCCAGGTTGTTCAGCGTCTGCTCGCCGCCTTCGATCGCGTGGTGCTTCTCCACCGCCTCGTCGCGGAGTTCCTTGGTGGGGAACACCGTGCGCATCACGATCCGGGTCTTTTCACCGGCACCCTCGAAAGTCAGGACCGACTCGAAGGCGTTGGGGTCGTCGCGGGACTCGCCGTGCAGCAGGGCGATCCGCTGGGGCGGGAGGATCTCCCGCCAGGTGATCCACTCCTGGTAGTCGGTGCCGTCCGGTCCGTGCAAAACCCTCACCGGCGGAAGCCTTCTCGCGGGCGTGCGGTGCCGACTGCGTCGAACCTCCTCGAGCCGTCATGCCCCGGGCAGGTGTCCTCCGCGGGCGGCCCAGGACAGGAGTGTCTGCCTGTCGCAGGTGGCGGCCTGCCGGCAGATGTCGTCGTAGGCCCGTTCGCCCATGGCGTCTACGAGGGTGTCCTCGCATCGGTCTCGCAAGGATGCCAGTTCCGGTGTGCCGCGTTGGGGATGGCCGACTGTCTCCCACAGGTGGGCCGCCGCGCCGAAGGCGTAGGCCGCGGCGTGGCGGTCTCCCGTGTCGGTCAGGGAGATGGCGAGGAGGTCCATGATCATGGCGATTCCAAAGGCGTCGCCGATGTGCTGCTTGGCGTCCAGGGCGGCGCGGGCGTGAGCGACGGCGTCCTGTGCGCGCCCTTCCAGGAAGGAGATGAGCGCCAGCTGGTGTTCGGCGTAGGAGCGCGTCCAGTACTCGTCCGACGCGCGGCAGATGTCGCGCAGTTCGCCGGCCTCGTGCCGGGCGTCCGCCAGGTGCCCGGACCCGGTGAGGGCGAAGACGTGCACCAGGCGGCACATCGCCGTCGCGCCGGTCGGCCGCCCGGGGCGAAAGTCCGCGGTCACCGGCTCGACGACCTGCGCCGCCGCGAGCGGGCGGCCTTGCAGAAGGTGCAGCAGGCCGTCCAGTCTCTCTGCTGGTGGCCAGAATCCTCACGTTCGGGCCGCCGTCAGGAGATCGCCGGCCAGATCGCGGCACTCGGCCGGCAGGTGTTCGCAGGAGTCGAGGACCAGCAGTATCCGATGCTCGCCGATCCAGGCGCAGATCGCCTCCGTCGGCAGCCGCGATGTGTGGTCGGACAGTCCCAACGCATCCGCGACGGTGGCCGCCAGGAGCTCGGGATTCAGCAAGGTGGACAGGTCCGCCCAGGTGACGTCCCGCTCGGTGTGGGGCTTTTGGAGGGAGGCGACGCGTGCGGCGAGCCGGGTCTTGCCGACCCCGCCCGTACCCGTCAGCGTCACCAGTCGGCTGCGGCTCATCGTCGTGCCAATGAGATCGAGTTCCTCCGACCTGCCGATGAAGGAGGTCTCGTCGTCCCAGAGCATCCACACCATGTCGCCACTTTCCCAGCCGATCTGACGTGTTATTAGCAGATCAGGCATTAGTACGTGGACCATGTCCGGAGCTCGTAGCATGGAACGGCCCTTGCCGGAGGTCTCGTACGGGCGCAAGGTCTGGGCGACCTCGTCGGGCAAGGCCTGTGACGTGCTGAACCGCCCCGACGGCACGGGGGACGGGCCGTCGGGACGGTGCTCAGGGGGAGCGGTGACGCGAGGTCAGGCGGATGCTCCCACCGTGACGTCGGGCGAGCCGTCCGGCCGCACCTCGCCGTCCTCGTCGACGTCCGGCGGGATCGTCGACAGGGCGCTGGAGTGCAGGTCCTTCGTCCGCAGCATGGTGAATCCGATGATGGCGGCGACAAACCCGAGGATCGCGCTCAGCGTCATCGCGCCGTGGAAGGCGTTCATGAACGCGTCCTGGCCGGTGGCCAGTACCTTGTCTCGCAGGGGGCCGGCTGCCTGGGCGACCGTGTCGAGGCCACCGGCGCTGATGCCGTGCGCGGCACTGTCGGCGGCGTCGGTGCCCATCTGCTTGCCGACCGCGGAGTCCTTGAAGTCGTTGGCCACGCTGTGCTGGAAGTACGCGCCGACACCGGCGATGCCGACCGCGATGCCGACTTGCTGGAACGTCTCGTTGATGCCGGACGCCACGCCGGACTTGGCCGGCTCGGTGACACCGATGGCCAGCGCGGCCCGGGCCGGGTTGAACGCGCCCATACCGAGACCGGCGATGATCAGAGCCGGGAGCAGGACGGTCCACGAGGAGTCGGCCTCGGTCAGGTTCAGGAAGAGGATGCCGATGGCCATGACGAGCGTGGAGCCGCCGAGCAGGACGCGGAAGGGGACCTTGCCGATGAGGCCGCCGCCGAGCGCACCGGCCACGAACATCGCGCCCGTCAGCGGCAGGAACCGTAGACCGGTGCCCCAGGCGTCCACGTGCAGCATGTTCTCGAGGTAGCTGGTCTCGAAGAACACCGAAGGCAGGGCGCCCGCGTTGCCGATCATGGCGACGAGGCTGATGCCGACGAAGGTTGGACTGCGGAAGAAGGCCGGGTCGATGAGGGCGCGTTCGCCCAGGCGGCGTTCGATCAGGACGAAGAAGAGCAGGAAGACGGCGCTCAGCGCGTACAGACCGAGCGTGACGCCGCTGGTCCAACCCTCCACCGGGCCGCGGATCGTGGCGTAGACGAGCGCGCCGAGCGCGATGCTGAAGGTGGCCAGGCCGCTCCAGTCGGTGGGGTGGGCCTTCGGGTTGAGCGACTCGCGCACCCGCAGGGCGCCGATCAGCAGGGCGATCACGCCGACCGGGACGTTGATGTAGAAGATCCAGCGCCAGGACAGCGCGTTGATCAGCGAGCCGCCGATCAGCGGGCCGGTGGCGACGGCGAGGCCCACCGCTGCACCGAAGGCGGTGAAGGCGGTCGCGCGTTCCCGGCCGTGGAACTCGTGGCTGAGCATGGCCGGGCCGACCGCGAACATGATCGCCGCACCGACGCCCTGGATGGCCCTGAACCAGCTCAGCGCACCGGCGCCGTCAGCGAGGCCGCAGGCCAGGGAAGCGGCGGTGAAGATCGCGAAGCCGACCTGGAAGAGCTTCTTGCGGCCGATGCGGTCGGCAAGGGAGCCTGCCGCGACCAGGAAGATCGCGAGCGTGAGGGCGTAGGCATCGAAGACCCACTGCAGGTCGGAGAAGCTGCTGCCCAGGGACTCGTGGATCTGGGGAAGAGCGATGGCGACCACGCTCAGGTCGAGCATCAGCATGAACGAGCCCAACGCGACGATCCCGAGTGTCCACCACCTCGTGGGCGATGGCGCGCGTTCTGCAGGCATGCGACAACCTTCCAATCAAGCGGATCTGTAGATGATGGAAATCTAGATGATTGGAGTCTCCGTCGTCAATGATCCATGTGATGGTGGGCCAGCGCGTTCGGTCGACTACTCTTCGTAACCGGACGTGGACGTAGAAAAGGGCGCCGGACGTGATGTCCGACGCCCGGAGGCGGGAGGAAGCGTCTCAGTCGGAGCAGACGGATGCGGGCCAGCGGCCGGCCAGCAGCCTGCCGAGCATCCCGCGCAGCGCCTCGCGCTCACCCTCCTCCAGGGTGCCGAAGAACGAGGACTCGACCTCCGTGGCGATCCGGTCGGCCGTCGCGAGGGCCTGACGTCCGGAGTCGGTGAGGATCAGGTTGTAGCGGCGGCGGTCGGCGGGGTTGCGTCGGCGCTCGACGTGCTGGTTGCGCTCCATCTCGTCGATCACGGTGACCACCGTGGTCGGGTCGAGGTTCAGCAGGCGACTGAGGTCCTGCTGGGACAGTTCGGGGCCTCCGGAGAGGGCGGCCAGCACGAAGAAGTAGCGAATGCGCATGCCGACCGCGCCGAGCGCCTTCTCGACGTCCTCGACCAGAACCAGGCCGGCCTTGTGGAGCAGGTATCCCGGGCGTTCGGCGATGGGGAAGTCCTTCCGGGGCGACAGCTGCACCTCGGACCGCTCGGCGTTACCGCTGCGCACCATGACCCGGTTCCCTTCGATCGTCCAGAATCTCCACCATCGAAGATAACAATGTTTTTCGAGTGAGTAACCAGGCGGGTTCCGTCGCCGGGCGGTCCCTCGGTCCGGCCCGAGCTGGGAAGGGATGCGCAGGCCGCCGCAAGGCTCGCTGAACGTGACGCGGCGGCGGCAGAGATCGAACATCCCCGGGCCGGGTGCTGCCGGTTCGCCGTCCTGTCCTCTTGCGTCTCGTCGTCGCGGCCGACCGGGCGCGCTGGATCCGGGCCGCAGCCGTCCGTTCGCGTGCGCTGGAATTCATTAGTCCGTAATATTCCGCTACGACTCGCCGACAAACTGGCGAGATTTCTGGCGGAACTTTGCGGTCCGCATAGAGGATGCGGAACTAGGTATTCACTAGTGATATGCCAGGTCATGCGTGAACCCGCAGCTGCAGAATCGTTCACCCCATCCGTGCGTCGAGGATTGGCGCGTGATCCGGGTCACGTGGCACGAAGTGACGCACCTGCTACGCTTTCACTGTGCCTGGCCAAAACATCACTTAGTGTGGTCGAGAGTGCATCGCGAGGAATCGATATTCGAGACTGCGTCGCATGGGGGAACCAAGAAGCAGACGGCGGTTGCGGAATACGATCAGACCAGCTTCAGCAAGACACGCCGATGAGGAGTTCGCCCGGGTGCGGCTGCGTCTCCTGATTCGCGTCACAACGGGGAGATTCACATGACGGTTCATCTGCAGCTCGGCTGCTGTCGCAGACAACACTGACGATCGGGGACGCACGCCCCTGCGTGCTGCTCACGCAAGGCGGGTCGATGCTGTCGGCCTCTGCTCTGCCATGCCCGATCACAGCTCTGACATGCCTTGATCCATCTGGTGTGCTGCGGCACGCCTGGCCCTGGCACGTCCTTTTTTGATGCGCCGCGTCGCGTGGCTACGCGCGTAAACGAGACGCGTCATCATACGCCCACACCTGTTTCCATTTTGCCGTGATGAGGCGAGCGCGTATTCGCGTGCACGCCAGCTCCGGCATGGATTCCTTTGTCACGCCTGGAATGGAAAGCGTTCTATGACTCAGTTAGGCACCGAGAAACCGCCTGTCACTTCCGCTGCTCTCGCCGAGGCCTTCGAGGACTGGCTCGGAGACCCGCAAGTGGAATCGAATTCGATCTCCTTTGCCGGAGCTCTCGAACTGGACGAGCGGGATGAACTGCCTACCGCCGGAATCACCCGCGTACGTGGTTTCGGATTCAACCGATACTTCGTTCCGGAGTGGCTCGGTGGGGATCTCCGGGCCGCCGAGGACATCCTCATGCTCACCCGCGTGATAGCCCGCAGGGACATGAATGTCGCCGTGAGCGAGAGCACCCAGGTATGGATGATGCTCGCCTGGATCGGCGGCACCGCCGAACAGCAGGCCAAGCACGCCGCCAGCGTCCTGCACGGCGGCGTCGTCCCGTGCCTCGCCTACTCGGAACCGGAACACGGCGCAGACCTCGCGGCCAACCGCTTCGTGGCCGTCCCCGACGGCGGACACTACGTCCTGTCCGGCGAGAAGTGGCCGATCAACCGGGGACGGACCTCCACCCACGTCGTCGTCCTCGGCACCACCGGTGACGACACCACACCCGCCAAGCGCCTGCAGTCCATGTTCCTCGTGGACCGGTCGCAGGTGCTCTCCGGCACGGTGACCGGCGTCCCCCGCGTCCCCACCCACGGTCTGCGCGGCTGCGACATCAGCGGGGTCGCCTTCGACGACGCCCGGGTGGACGCCTCCGCCCGGCTCGGCGCCGAGGGCGAGGGGCTCGAACTCGCCCTGCGGGGGCTGCTGATCACCCGCACCTTCTGCACCGGACTCTCGCTCGGCACCGGCGACACCATGCTCCGCACGGTGGCCGGCTTCCTCTCCGACCGAATCCTCTACGACGGCGCGGCGAGCGAGATCCCCTACGTCTCGGAGTCCCTCGCCAATGCCTACCTCAGCCTGCTGGTGGCCGAGTGCGAGAGCCTCGTCGCGATGCGCGGACTGCACCTGTACACCGAGCAGTTCAGCATCTGGGGCAACCTCACCAAGGTGCAGGTGGCCCGCATGGTGGACTTCAACACCAAGGTGCTCGCCCGCACGCTGGGCGCCCGGTACTTCATGCGCGCCCCCGAACACGTGGGGACGTTCCAGAAGATGCTCCGCGACGGCGCCGTCGTCTCGGTCTTCGACGGCAGCGAACCGGTCTGTCTGGACAGCATCGCGCTTCAACTGCCCGCCCTGGTCAAGGCTCACGGCCACGACCGGGACGAGGACTGGCGTGCGCTGTACGACCTCGGGGCCGAACTGCCGGCCTTCGAGCCGCACCGGGTGAGCGTGTTCGGCCGCGGCCGCGACGCCACCTTCGCCAGCCTCCCCGCCCTGATCGACCGCCTCGCCGCACTGGAGGCGTCGGCCGGCTGCGACGAGGACCGTCTCGCGGTCCTGCGCGCCCAGGCCGAGCACCTCCGGCAGGAGCTCGACACCCTGCTCGCCCGGGCCCATGACATCCGGCGCTCGGCCGTCCAGAACCCGGCCACCCCGGCCCCCGAGACCGGCAAGACCACTCCGCCCGCCCTGCTGCGCGTCGCCGAGGAACTCAGCGATCTGCACGCCAAGATCGCCGCGCTCGGGATCTGGCTGTTCAACCGCGACCAACTCGACGCGTTCTTCGCGGACGGCGCCTGGCTGGAGGCCGCACTGACGCGCCACAAGGTCCGCGAGTACGGGACCGGCGACCTCGACCCGGCGACCGCCCGGGCCCTCGTCGACCGGATGAACGCCCAGCGCACCGGCCACGAGCTCTTCTCCCTGCGCACCGTGCGCCTGGCGGCCCCGGGCGCCCGCGAAGCCACCACCGCCTGAAACCAACGACTTTCGAACCCCTCGGAAAGGGTGACGACCTGCAATGAGCACCACACACACCGATCTGACGCTGGACGACGTCCGGAACATCCTCATCAAGGCGGTGGCCGCCGAAGCCGGTGTCGCTCCCGTCGAACTGGAGACCGACCAGCCCTTCACCGCCTACGGCCTCGACTCGATGGCGGCGCTCTCCGTCGGCATGGAGATCGAGGACGCGCTGGGCCTCACCGACCCGCCGGTCGACCTGCTCTGGGACCACCCCACCGTGGACAGCCTGGCCGAGGCCCTGTGGCAGCTGATGAACGGTGAGCCGCGCGCAGAAGCGACGGACGGACGGCGATGACCGAGCAGACCACGACACCCACCCACGCCGTCAACGCGCAGCAGGCCGGCCTCTGGTTCATCCACGAGACCGATCCGCAGTGCTCGGCGTACCACATCGTGTTCGGCGCCGAGGTCACCGCCGACCCGGAACTGGGGCCGAAGGTCCTGGGCATCCTCGACGACCTGATCCGTGAGCACGAGGCTCTGCGGGTCGGTCTGCGGGGCGGCCCGGACGGGCCCCTGCAGTTCACCCCGGAGACGGTGCCCCTCGACGTCCGGCACACCGACGTCCGGGGCCTGGCCCCGGATGCCCTGCGCGAGCGCGTCCGCACCGACAGCCGGGAGCCCTTCGACCTGTCGCGGCCGCCGCTGTGGCGCGTTCACCTGTACCGCACCGCCGAACGCACCTGGGTGTTCACGGCCGTCGTGCACCACATCGTGGCCGACTTCTGGTCGCTCGCGCTGCTGCTGTCCGAGGTGCGCAGCCGCCTCGAAGGCACGCCGAACAGGTTCACGCTCGACGGCAGCGCCTTCGCCTCCTACGCCGAGCAGCAGCAGGCATTCCTCACCACCGACAAGGCCCGCGCCCTGCTCGACGCCGAGGCCAAGCGGCTGGCGGACGTACCGCCGGGCCTGGACCTGTACGGTGACCGGCCGCGGCCGCCCGCGCCCTCCTACGACGGCGGCTCCGCGCCCTTCGCCCTCTCTGCCGAGGCGACCGAAGCGGTACGGCGCCTCGCCAGGGAGACGTCGTCGACGCCCTACACCGTCCTGCTGTCCGCCTACTTCGTGCTGCTGAGCCGGCTCAGCGGGCAGGACGACATCCTGGTCGGTACGCCGACCTCGGGACGGCTGCAGCGCCAGTTCCGCGACGCCCTCGGCAACTTCGTCAACACGGTCGTCGTACGCGGGGAGGTCGACGAGGAGTCGACGTACCGTCAGCTGCTGGCGTCGACCCGCGAGCGGGTGCTGCAGGCCACCCGGGCGCAGGAACTGCCCTTCCCCTGGCTGGTGCGGGAACTCGCGCCGCCGCGGGACCCGAGCCGGACGCCGCTGTACCAGGCGGGCTTCGCCTGGGACCGGCTGCCGTTCCTGCACGACATGGACGCGTTCTTCCTGCTGGATCCGGAGCCCGGCGCCGAACTCGGCATCGCCGGCGCCACCTTGCGGCCGTTCCCGCTGCCGCAGCAGGAGGGCCAGACCGATCTGTGGATCGAGATGGGCGCGGAACGGGCGGGCGCCTACGCAGGCGTTCTGCGCTACAACACCGACATCTTCGAGGCGGGCACCGCCCGTGAGCTCGCCGACGCCTTCGTCACCACGGTGCAGACTCTGGTCGCCCGCCCCGACGAAGCTCTGCGCACCCTCGGCCGCGGTGACGACCGGCAGCGTGCGCGGCTCGCCGAGTGGGGCCGCGGTCCCGAACGCCCGGTGCCCGAGGCCACGTTGGCGGGTCTCTTCCGCCGGCAGGCCGAGCGAACGCCCGACGCGACCGCGCTGGTGGCCGACGGCGTGGAGTGGAGCTACGCCCGGCTGCTGAGGGCCGTCGAGGAGACCGCGGCGGCGGTGCGGGCCGCCGGGATCGCCGTCGGTGACCGCGTCGCGGTGATGGTGGAGCGCGGCGCACCGCTGGTGACGGCCCTGCTGGGCGTCCTGGAGTCCGGCGCGGCGTACGTGCCGCTGGACCCCAAGCTGCCCGCCGAGCGGCTGGCGTACATGGCCGAGGACTCCCGCGCCCGGCTCCTGCTCAGCCAGCGGAGCCTGAGCGAGAACCACATGCCGGGCCTGCCGGTGCTGAACCTGGAGGACCTGGGCGGCGGCGCGTCCGTGGCGGAGCCCGCCGCGGGCCCCGCCGACCTGGCCTACATCCTCTACACCTCCGGCTCCACGGGCCGCCCCAAGGGGGTGGCGATCCCGCACCACGCGCTGGTGAACCTGCTTCTCGCCATGGGCGAGGACACCGGGTTCTCCGCGGCCGACCGTATTCTCGCCGTCACCACGATCTCCTTCGACATCGCCGGTCTGGAGCTGTTCCTGCCCCTCGTGGCCGGCGGACAGGTCATCGTGTGCGACAGCGAGACGGCTTCCGACGGCGCAGCGCTCGCGGCCCGTATCGAGACGTCCGGGGCCACCTGGATGCAGGCGACCCCGACCTCCTGGCGGATGCTGCGCGACGCCGGCTGGACCGGGGCGGAACGGCTGAACGTACTGTGCGGCGGTGAGGAACTCCCCCTGGAACTCGCCGAGTTCCTGCACGGCCGGGTGGCGAGCCTGCGCAACGTGTACGGGCCGACCGAGACGACGATCTGGTCCACCTCGGGCGTGGTCGAACCCGCGGCCGGCATCGACATCGGCGCACCGCTGGCCAACACGCAGCTGTACGTCCTCGATCCACAGGGGCGTGCCGTCGAGCCGAGCTTTCCCGGTGAGCTGTGGATCGGTGGTGACGGTCTCGCCGCCTGCTACTGGGACCGGCCGGAGCTGACGGCGGAGCGGTTCGTGAGCGGACTGCCGGCCGCTCCCGAGCGGCGCCTGTACCGCACCGGTGACCGCGCCCGCTGGACCAGCGAGGGGCGGCTGCTGCACCACGGCCGGCTGGACAACCAGGTCAAGTTGCGCGGCTACCGCATCGAACTCGGTGAGGTCGAGTCCGTCCTCGAAGCGATCGACGGAGTGTCCACGGCGGTCGTGGTGGTGCGCGGTGACCGGCTCGTCGCCTATCTGGTGGCGGAACCGGGCGTGGAGCTGCGGACGGCGGACGTCAGGTCGGCGGCCGCGGTGGCGCTGCCGCCGTACATGGTGCCCGGGATCGTGGTGGTCCTGGACGAGCTGCCGCTGACGGCGAACAAGAAGATCGACCGCAACCGGCTGCCGGAACCCGTGGTCACCTCGGACGCCGGCTTCGAGAAACCGCGGGACGCCACCGAGATCACGCTGGTGCGGATGTGGACGGAGATCCTGGGCATCCCCCAGGTCGGCATCCACGACGACTTCTTCGACGTGGGCGGCCACTCCCTGCTCGCCGTCCGGCTCAGCGCGGCCATCCGCGCCGAGTGGGACGTGGACGTCCCGATCTCCGTGATGCTGCGCCAGGGCACCATCGCCGAGCTGGCCACCATCGTGCGACGCGGCGGACAGGAGTCTTCGCGCACCCCGGTCGTCACACTGCGCGAGGGAGAGCCCGGGACCAGGCCGGTCTTCCTGTTCCACCCCTTCGGCGGGACCGTCTTCTGCTACGTCGAGCTGACCCGGCACCTGCCGGAGGGCCGGCCGGTCCTGGCGATCGAGGCACCCGGCATCCAGAACGAGGGCGAGGCCGAGATCAGCGTGGAGGCGATGGCCACCCGCTACATCGAGCACCTCCGCGAAATTCAGCCCAACGGGCCCTACGCCATCGGCGGTTGGTGCTTCGGCGGAGTGATCGCCTACGAGGTCGCCGGGCAACTGCGCGCGGCGGGCGAGGAGATCGAGATGCTCTTCGGTATCGACAGCCGGGCCCCGATCGAGGAGAACATCCCCGAGTCGGCGGACGACGCGACCCTGCTGTCCTGGTTCGCCCGGGACCTCGCGGTGCCCGCCGGGAAGACGCTCGACATCCCGGCGGAGGACCTGCGGGCGCTAGGCGGTGACGCCGCCTTCGACCACATCCTGGAACGGGCGGCCGCCATCGGCGTGTTGGCCCAGGACGCCGACCGCGCGCAGATCCTGCGCTACTTCGAGGCCTACCTCGCCAACGGCATCGCCCTGCAGACCTACCTGCCCGAGCCGAACGCGCTGGACCTGGTGCTGCTGCGCGCGGCCGACGAGCCGGCCGACTACGGAGCGAAGCTCGGCTGGGAGGCCCTGATCGAGGGCTCGCTGCACGTCGTCGACGTGTCCGGCGACCACAACTCGGTGATGTACCCGCCGCACGCGGAGGTCGCCGCCCAGGCGATCGCCCCGCACCTGGCACCGGCCGGTCCTGACACGGCGCCAGTTTCGCCTACCGCCACCGATCTGGAAGGAGACCGTCGTGACGGTCACCGCTGAGTACGCGTTCCACCTGCCCGTCACCCCCAAAGAGGCTTTCGAGCTGATCTCCGACCCGGCGCAGGACCCCGTGTGGCAGGCGGCGTGCGTCGACGTGAAGCTGCTCAACGGTGAGCCGCGGCCCGGCGGCCGTTACGAGATCACCTTCCAGCTGATCGGCAAGCGCATGGAGTTCACCGTCGAGATCGACGAGTTCGTGCCGGGCCGACGCTCGACGTTCCACACCCTCGACGGGCCGTTCGGCTACGTCGGCACCTACGACTACGCCGAGAACACCGACGGCACCACCACCGTGCACTGGACGTTCGAGGTGGAGCCCGGGGACTACTTCGGAATCATGCCGAAGTCCCTGCTCAGGAAGGTCCTCGTCAACTCGGTCAAGAAGGATTCCGCGAAGCTCGCAGCATCGCTCGGCCAGGAGGCACGAAACCGATGAACACCCGTCAGCAGGACAACACACCCAAGGTCGTCGTCACCGGCCTGGGGGAGACCACACCGCTCGGCGGTGACGTCGCCGACACCTGGGACGCGATGCTGCGCGGCGACAGCGGCATAGCGCTGCTGGAAGGAGAGCCCTGGGCGCAGGACATGCCGCCCGTGCTGGGCGGCCGCGTCAAGGTGGAACCCGGGCTGCGCCTGGAACACCAGCAGCGCCGGCGGCTGAGCCGTTCCGCCCAACTCGCCGTGACGGCCGCCACCGAGGCCTGGGCCGACGCCGGACTCGACGGGGCGGCCGTCGTCCCGCACCGGGTGGCCGTGGCCGTCTCGGCCGCGCTCGGCGACATGACCGCCATCATCGACGGCTGGGAGGCCCTGAAGACCCGCGGCTGGCGGCGGGTGCCGCCGATGACCGTGCCGATGGCCATGGGCAACGGCTCCGCCGCGGCCGTCGCCCTGCTGGTCAACGCCCGTTTCGGCGTGCACGCCACGGTCAACGCCTGCTCGTCGGGCACCCAGGCACTGGTGACGGCGGCCGAGCTGATCCGCAGCGGGGAAGCGGACGTCGTCGTCGCGGGCGGCGCCGAGGCTCCCCTGCATCCCATGGTGCTGTCCTCGTTCGCGGCGATGCGCGCGCTGTCCCAGCGCATCGACGACCCCGCCTCGGCGTGCCGGCCCTACGACGCGCAGCGCGACGGCATGGTTCTCGGCGAGGGCGCCGGCATCCTCGTACTGGAGTCCGAGCGGCATGCCCGTGAGCGCGGCGCCCGGATCTACGCGGAGCTCGCCGGGGTGGGAATCTCCTCGGACGCGTACCACATGGTGCAGCCGGAACCGAACGGGACCGGTTCGGTGGCGGCGATCCGGGCCTCTCTGAAGGACGCGGGCGTCACCCCCGCCGACGTCACGCACTTCAACGCCAACGGCACGGCGACCCTGCCCGGTGACGCCGCCGAGGCACGCGCGGTGCGGACCGTGTTCGGCGACGCCGGGCAGGGCCCCGCCCTCACCGCGAACAAGTCGATGACCGGGCACAGCCTCGGGGCCGCGGGCGCCATCGAGTCCATCACCACGATCCTCGCCCTGCACCACGGACTGGTGCCGCCCACCCGCAACTTCACCCGCCTCGACGACGATCTCTCCGTCGACGTGGTGCACGGGGCCTCGCTGAAGCTGGGGGACGACCAGATCGTCGCGGTGAAGAACTCCGCCGGATTCGGCGGTCACAACGTGGCGCTGACGTTCCGCGGCGTCACCACCCCCGAATCCCTCTCCGGGACGGGAATCTGACATGTCGCTCGCTGTCGAGACGGCCGCCGCGCCCGCCCGGGTGTCCCGCACCGGCCACGGGCACGCGTCCCTCGTGGTCCGGGGCAAGGACCGTCCGGGCATCGTCGCGGCCGTCGGATCGGTGCTGGGCGAGCACGGGGCGAACATCGTCTCCCTCGACCAGTACTCGGACAATCCGCAGGGCGGGGCGTTCTTCCAGCGCACGGTGTTCGGTCTCGACCACCTGCGGGCCGCGCTGCCCGCGGTGGAGGAGGACCTGCGCAGACGGCTCGCCGGAGGCTTCGAGCTGGACTTCACGCTGCGGGATCTGTCGGTACCGAAGCGGGTGGCCGTCTTCGCCTCGAAGTCCGACCACTGTCTGCTGGACCTGCTGTGGCGGCACCGGCGCGGACAGCTGCCGGTGACCGTCGCCATGGTGATCTCGAACCATCCGGACACCGCGGAGGAGGTCCGCTCCTTCGGAATACCGTTCTTCCACGTCCCCTCCGCGGGACCGGACAAGTCCGCCGCGGAGGCCGAGCACCTGCGACTGCTCGAGGGCAACGTCGACTTCGTGGTGCTGGCCCGCTACATGCAGATCCTGTCGGCGGAGTTCATCGAGCGGGTCGGAGTGCCGATCATCAACATCCACCACTCGTTCCTGCCCGCGTTCATCGGCGCGGGCCCCTACACCAGGGCCAAGGAACGCGGTGTGAAACTGGTCGGCGCCACCGCCCACTACGTGACGGAACGCCTGGACGAGGGCCCGATCATCGAGCAGGACGTGGTCCGGGTGAGCCATGCCGACACCGCTGCCGACCTCCAGCGGCGCGGCGCGGACGTGGAAAGGGCGGTGCTCACCCGCGCGGTGCAGTGGCACAGCGAGGACCGAGTGATCCGGCACGGCAACCACACGATCGTCTTCGCGTGAACGACACGGCGACGGACGCGGCCGGGCACGGGCGGGCAGGACAGGCGCGCGCAGGTGGTGCGGGCGGACCTGCCGCCCGCCGGAAACAGGCAGACACGGGAAGGAACAGCGGATGAGCCGGGACGAGGGGGTGCTCGTGACCGGGCTGGGCGCCCTGACACCACTGGGCGGGAGCGCGGCCGAGTCGTGGCAGGGCCTGCTCGACCAGCGCTCGGGCATACGACACCTGCCGGCGGACTGGCCGGAGGACCCTCCCGTGCGGATCGCGGGGACGGTGACCGCCGACCCGGTGGAGGTGCTCGGCCGGGTGCACGCCCGCAAACTCGACCGGGGCGAGCAACTGGCGGTGGCGGCCGCCCGCGAGGCGTTCCGGGACGCGGGGGAGCCCTCCGTGGAACCCGAACGGTTGGCGGTGGTCGTCGGCACCGGCATCGGCGGCGTGTTGAGCGCCCTCGGGCAGGACGACCTGTACGAGCGGTCGGGGACGCGGAAGCTGTCCTCGTACGCGGTGCCGATGCTGATGCCGAACGGACCGGCCGCCTGGGTCAGCATGGACCTGGGTGCGCGGGCCGGGGCGCGCGCGCCGGTCAGCGCCTGCGCCGCGGGCGCCGAGTCGCTCGCCCTGGGGCTGGACCTGATCAGGCTGGGCCGAGCCGACGTGGTGGTGGCCGGCGGCACCGAGGCGTGCCTGCACCCGTTCCTGGTGGCGGCGTTCACGCAGATGAAGGCGCTGTCCCAGCAGGGCGGCGATCCGGCGACGGTCTCCCGGCCCTTCGACGCCAACCGTTCGGGCTTCGTCATGGCCGAGGGTGCCGCGGTCGTGGTCCTGGAACGGGCCGGGTTCGCCCGGGCCCGAGGGGCCCGCGTCTACGGCGCGCTGGCGGGCGCGGCCGTCAACTCCAGCGCCCGGCACATATCCGCGTCCGACAGCGAGGGCCAGGTGCTGGCGATGCGGGCGGCACTGCGGGACGCGGACCTGGAACCGGACGACATCGGTCATGTGCACGCGCACGCCACCTCCACCCCCGGCGGTGACCTCGCCGAGGCCGAGGCGGTGGCGAAGGCGATCGGCGTGCACCCGGCGGTGACGGCGACGAAGTCGATGACCGGTCACATGCTCGGCGCCTCGGGGGCGTTCGGGGCGATGTCCGCGCTCCTGGCAGTGCACCACGGAGTGGTTCCGGCCACCCTCAACCTGGACGAGCCCGATCCGCGCGTCGGGCTGGACGTGGTCGCCGGGCACAACCGCACGGTCGACCTGGACGCGGCCCTCGCCAACTCCTTCGGATTCGGGGGGCACAACGTCAGCCTGGTGCTGACACGCACGGCATGACACAGCGGTGACAACGGGGGAGAGCAACAGCATGACGACGATCGGTGTACTGGGCACGGGCGGCATCGCCGACGCGCTCGCGACGATGTTCGGCCGGGCCGGCCACGAGGTGCGGATCGGGCAGGACAGGGAGGTCGTCGCGGAGTCGGCCGTGGTGATCCCCGCCGTGCTCGGGGTGCAGGGCGCGGTACAGCGGCTCAGGCCCTGGCGGCCCGGGCTGCGCGGGAAGATCCTGGTGGACATCACCAACCCGTTCACCGGCGGCCACCTCGACTTCGTGGGGCCCTGGGCGGCGGGCGGCGCGCAGGACCTCGCGAGGGCGTTCCCCGAGGCCCGCGTGGTGGGCGCGTTCAAGAACGTGTGGTGGGAGACGTTCGACGGGGGACCCGACTCCATGGCCCCGGTCATCCGTGTGGTCTCGGACGACGACGCCGCGAAGGAGACGTTCCTACGACTGTGCGGGTCCACCCCGTTCACCTTCGTCGACGCGGGTGGCCTCGCCCAGGGGCACCGGGTGGAGCGGATGGCGCTGTCGGGGGAGGGGGGCGTCTTCGCGACGGACACAGTGGGGGCGTGACGGCGTCGGCGCCGCCACTGTGCAGCGTGGCGGAACATTGGCAATCTGCTGGTCTCTCCCTCTCCGTCTGCTGGGCTGCCTCTCGACAGGGGGTTCCTAGGGTCGTCGACATCCCCCGGAGGCCCGGTGACGAGGCCTCCGAACTCGCAAGTGACGCCCAGCGTTTGGAGACCTTCCGATGCGTGTTCTGCCCCGCCGTGCCCTGCTCGCCGCTCCCGCCGCCGTGCTGATGTTCTCGCTGGTCGCCTGTGGAGGGTCCGAGGGCTCGGACAGCTCAAAGGCCGCGGACACCCAGCAGTCGGCCCAGAGCGCAGGCGGCGCCGAGGAGGGCGCGGCAGGCGGCGACGCCGACGACAAGAAGGAGCCGCCGCTGACCGGGGACACCAAGCAGAAGGCCGAAGCCGCCGCGCTCGCCAAGTACCCGGGCACGGTGGTGAAGTCCGAGGAGGACGCGGAGAAGCCCGGCATGTACGCGGTCGAGGTCAAGCAGTCGGACGGCACCTCGATCGAGGTCTACCTCGACAAGTCCTTCACGGTCACCGACACCAAGAAGGAGGGCACCGAGGAGACCGAGGACGCCGGCTGACGGCGGCGGACCGAACCGCTCCCGACGGTGCCGGGCGGCTTTCCTTGAACCCACCAACTCCCCTTGTACAGCTGTGCGAGCCTGGCACCATGCGCCTGCTCCTCATCGAAGACGACGAACGAATCGCCGCACCCCTCACCGAAGGACTCGGGCGCTACGGCTTCACCGTGGACCACGTCCGCACCGGCGCCGCCGGTCTCGCCGACACCACCGCCGCACCGGACCTGGTGCTGCTGGATCTCGGTCTGCCGGACATGGACGGTCTGGACGTCTGCCGTAGCCTGCGCGCCCGGTCCGCCGTGCCCATCATCATGATCACCGCACGGGGTGAGGAAGCCGACCGGATCGTCGGCCTCGAACTGGGAGCGGACGACTACCTCGCCAAGCCCTTCGGCGTAAGGGAGCTGATCGCTCGTATCCGCGCCGTCACGCGCCGCGCCGCGGCTCCGGCGTACGCTCCGCACGGAGCGGCACAGGCGCCCGAGATCCGGCAGGCGGCCTCCGACGCACAGGCGTTGGGGCCGCTGGCCATCAGCCGCCGCACCCGCGAGGTCCACCTCGGCGGGCAGCAAGTGGCCCTGACACCCAGGGAGTTCGACTTGCTGGCCTACCTCGCCGAGGACCCCGGCACGGTGTACTCGCGCCAGCAGATCATGGACGCGGTGTGGGACCCGCACTTCTTCGGTCCCACCAAGACCCTGGACGCCCACGTCGCCGCACTGCGTCGCAAGCTCGGCGACCCCGGCTGGATCACCACCGCCCGCGGGGTCGGTTTCCGCCTCACCTGCCCGGACAACGACACCGTCGAGGCGGCCGGATGACCCGCCGCCTGCTGCTCAGCTACCTCTTCCTGGCCCTGCTCGTGCTGGCCGTCCTGGAGATCCCGCTCGCCGTCATCTACGCCCGCGGTGAGACCTCCCGCGCCTCCCAGAGGGTCGAACGTGACGCTGCCATGCTCGCCGAAATCACCGAAGAGCACATCGAGAAGGGCCAGTTCGACATGCTGCCCGACGTGGCCGGCGACTACGCCGAGCGCAACGGCGGCCGCGTCATCGTCACCGACAAGCACGGGATCGTCCTGGCCGACTCCGACCCTCTCGGCAGGACCGGTATCAGCCTGACCGGTCAGCCGGACATCGCCCGTGCCCTGAACAATAGGCCGACCGTCACCACCACCGTCGACGGCAAGGACACGGACGTCTTGTCGGCCACCATGCCCGGCGCCTCCGGCACCACCATCCGCGGCACCCTGCGCCTGACCTACCCCCTGGACCAGGTCACCACCCGAGTCCACCGCGTCTGGAGTGCCCTCGCGCTGGCCGGAGCGTGCATCCTCGCCGCTGTCGCCCTGGTCGCCTTCAGCCTGGCCCGGTGGATCACCCGCCCCCTGCGCACCCTGGAAGCCGCCACCGCCCAGCTCGCCGACGGACATCTGGACAACCCGCCCGACGCCACCACCGGACCACCCGAACTGCGCGCCCTCACCGCCTCATTCACCCACACCGCCACCCGCCTGCAGCACCTCCTCAAAGCACAGCAGGCGTTCGCCTCCGAAGCCTCCCACCAGCTGAAGACCCCGCTGACCGCACTGCGACTGCGGCTGGAGAACTTCGAGCCCTACCTCGACGAGCGCGCCCACGCCGGCCTCGACGAGGCCGTCGGCGAGGTCGAACGCCTCGGCCGCATGGTTCAGGGCCTTCTTGCCCTCGCCCGGCTGGAGAACGCCGCCACCACGCCCGAACCCGTCGACCTCGACGCCGTCCTCGCCGACCGGGCCGCCATGTGGAAATCCCTCGCCGCGGAACAGTTCGTGACCGTCGACCTCACCGGCGCGCCCGTCGGCCATGTGTGGGCCATCCCTGGTGCGCTGGAGCAGATCATCGACAACCTGCTCGCCAACGCTCTGCGCGTCTCCCCACCGAGCACGACCATCAGCGTCCACCGCACCCCCGGCACCCAGCTCGACATCATCGACCAGGGCCCCGGCCTGAACGAAGCCGACCGGCAGCGCGCCTTCGACCGGTTCTGGCGCTCCTCCGACGCCCACCACGACGGGACCGGACTGGGCCTGCCCATTGTCCGCCACCTCGTCGACGCCTCCGGCGGCACCATCACCCTGCACTCCGCCCCCGGCACCGGCCTCGACGCCCGCATCCGACTGCGGCCCGCCCCCGCACCTCAACGCCGCCGCACGCCGGCCACCGACATCCGCCCGCCCCGTGACGGCAGCCGAACTCGGACAGCTCATCACTGGTAGTCGGACCGCGAATACGCCGCCGGCACTCACATCTGGGGCCAGTCCCGGCCGTCCGTCACCTCGCGTGCGATGCGATGCCACTGTTCCTCACCGCCGGGCAGAGGCCAGGCCCAAGTCGGCTGCTCTGCGGTGTTCAGGTCGTGCAGCAGGCGGACGAGTTGTGGGCCGGCGGTCGCGGCGCCGTCCGGAACGGTGGGGCCGTGGACGGCTCGGAGAGCGGCGAAGCGCGCCAGCTCGCGCTCGTAGAAGCGCACGGCTTCATCGGTCCGCGCGCTCAGGTCGTCGCGCGGCACCGTGCGGTGCAACTGCAGCAGCGGAGGCTCGACGGATTCGGCGATCGCCGCGGCGAGGCGTGCGTGACCGTCCAGGATCAGATGGCAATCCAGGCCACTGACCCACCACAACAGGACGGGTGGGAGCGTTCCTTCCCGAGCTTGCTTGCGATAGGCCTTGACCCGGCTGTCGTCGACATCGGGCATAGGCCGCAGCGGAAGGATCTCCCAGGAACAGGAATGGAAGAACCAGTCGAGGTACCCGTCCGGATGGCCCTGGACGAGCATCGAGCTCCAGTACTCGGCATGTGAGGTCTCGGCGTGCCGCCAGCGAAGGAGCGGACTCTCGCACGACAGCAGCCACCGGCCCTCGTGCAACGGGCTGTCCGGCGACGCTATGAGGCACTGCGCGAAGCGGTGCGCCCACCGTGGCGGGCTGCCCGCCAGGGCACGCGCCAGATCGGCACGCAACGGGGGAACGAAGGAGCGGTACTCGTCGGTGCGCCAGAAGTCCACGCCCTGCAGCTGCTCGTCGACGACGGCGAGCAGCACAGTCCGCGACAGGCGACTGAGCAGCAGTCGCTGCCCGGCGCTGAACACGCAGAGTCCCGGCTGGTGGCGTTCCTGTACAT
The DNA here is from genome assembly GCF_006715395.1 of Streptomyces sp. SLBN-31. Lineage (NCBI taxonomy): Bacteria > Bacillati > Actinomycetota > Actinomycetes > Kitasatosporales > Streptomycetaceae > Streptomyces > Streptomyces sp. SLBN-31. The sequence goes on along the minus strand of NZ_VFNC01000002.1, from coordinate 292,992 downwards.
CAAGAGACAGCCCTACCCAGGTGCCGTCGTCGCGCGTGACGTCGCTGCGCTGCATGCCGAGAGCGTAGACGGCCGTCAGTGGGTGCTCACCCACAACCCGGACCCTTAACGGTCGTAGCGGGGCTATCGCCCAGGGCGGGGGCCGGCGCTGGCGTAAATAGGTGGCCCGTGCTCGCTTGGCGTGTTCCCGGTTTTTGCCCTGGTCGATTCCGTTGACGTTGAGCGGTGGGCGCAGCCGGGAGGACGCGCCGCGGCTCGACCCGGCCGAGGACTTCCCGCGCACCGTCGAGGGGTTCGCGGCCCTGTTCACCGCGGCCGGGCTCGCCGACGTCTCCTGTCGGTCGGTGACCTGGGACCACATCGCCTCGCCCGACGAGTGGTGGAGCGGTGCGGCGGCCGGTGTCGGCATGATCGGTCAGATCGTCAGCCGGCAGGCACCGGAGACGATCGTTCGGATCAAGGCGGCGTACGACGAGCTGGCCTCGCAGTACGCAGGGCCGGACGGACGACTGGTGTTGCGCTATCACGCGCTGCTGGCCTGCGGCCGGGCCTGAGGGCCGAGGTCCGGCCGCCGTTGCGCCTGCCGTTGCGCCTGCCGTTGGAAGGTCCGGCCGTACCTGCCTTCGGCGATCCCCTGGACCACCCGGTCGACGGCCGCCCGCCGGGCGGCTTCGTCGGTCAGGGACAGGGCCACGTCGAGGTCATGTCGCAGACGGCGCGGCGCGTCCCGTTCCAGGCCGGACACGCTCCGGCGGCGCATCGGCTTCCTCCACGCACGTCTCATGCTGCTCCTCCTCCACCCGGGCCGTGCGCACGAGCATGAGCGCGTGGTCCTAAGCGGGTGTCAGGGGAGTGTTCGGGGCGTGTAAGGGGTGTCAGGATGCGACGGCAGCCGGACGGTGAAGCGGGCACCGCCCTCGGGCGCCCGCCCGGAGGCGGTGATGGTGCCGCCGAGGCGGGTGGTCAGGCGGTGGGCGATGGCCAGGCCCAGACCGCTGCCGACGGGCCGCACCCCTCGGTAGCGCTCGGCGAGGGCGCCGCGTTCGAACGCGACCGCGACATCGTCCTCGGTGAGGCCGGGGCCGCCGTCGCGCACCTCCAGCAGCACGCCGCAACTGTCCGCCCGCACGGCCAGGACGAGGGGTTTTCCGGCCGGGGTGACGCGCAGCGCGTTCTCGGCGAGACCGTCCACGAGCTGCCGTACCCGGAAGCCGTCGGTGATCAGAGGCAGCGGACGCGCCGGGCGCTCGACGCGGAAGTCCACGTCGAGCCGGGAGCATCGCACCGACCAGGCCTGTGCGGCCTCCGCCACCAGCGCGTCGAGGTCCACCTCGTCGGTGTCGAGGCGGAAGTCGTCGGCCTCCAGGCGGGCCAGGGCGAGCAGGTCGCCGACGAAGCGTTCGAGGCGTTCGATCTCGCCGCGCAGGATGCTGCCGGCCTCGGGTACTTCGTCGCCGGTGACGACCTCGTCGGCGAGGGCCTCGGCGTAGCCGCGTGCCGTGGTGAGCGGGGTGCGGATCTCGTGCGACACGGAGAGCAGGAACTCCCGCTGCCGGTCCTCGCTGTGGGTCAGCGCCGCATCCAGCGTATTGAGCGCACCGGCCAACTCCGCCACTTCCGCCGGGCCTTCGGCGGGGACGGTCAGGCCCCGTTCGCCCTCGGACAGGCGGTGCGCGGTCCGCGCGGCGGAGACGAGCGGGCGGCCCAGACGGCGGGCCAGCAGCGCACCGGCGAGGGCCGCGCCGGTCAGGCCGAGGACGAGCGGCAGGACGAGGCTGCCGCGCATACGGTCGGTTGCCTGGTCGACGGCGCTCATCGGCTGGGTGAGCACCAGCCCGCCGCCGGTGGGCGTCGGCGCTCCCTCCACCAGCACCTCGCGGCCGTCGAGCCTTGCGGTTGTGGACAGTGTCTTCCCCGACAGGAGCGTCTCGCGTTCCTTGTCGTCCACCGTGGCCGCCGCGGGCCCGTCCACCGCGCCGGAGGGGCGGACGAGGGCGAGCCGGATGTCGTCGGCGCCGGCGATGCGCTCCTGCCGGTCCAGCATCCAGGACGCCAGCGGCGGGGTGCGGGCGAGGACCTCGGCCTGGCGGGAGAGCTGCTCGCGTTCCTGGTGCTCGGCGTTGGTGCGGATGACCCGCCAGGCGAACAGTCCGGTCAGTACGACGGCCACGGCGGCGACGGCGGTGGTGAGCAGCACGATGTTCCCGGTCAGGGAACTGCGACGGCCCGTTCGGCGCGGGGCGTTCATCGGCCGTCGGCCTCCGTGACGGCGTAGCCGACGCCGCGGACGGTGCGCAGGGGGCTGGCGTCGCCGAGTTTGGCACGCAGTTGGGAGACGTAGACGTCCATCACGCGCGTGTCCCGGTAGCCGGCGTACCCCCAGACCTGGGCGAGCAGCTGCTCGCGGGTGAAGACCTGGCCGGGATGCTGCATCAGGAAGGCGAGCAGGTTGAACTCGGTGGTCGTCAGCTCCACCGGCCGGTCGTCGACGTGCAGGGTGCGGCGGCCGGTGTCCAGGGCGAGGCGGCCGACCCGGCGCACCGCGTGGTGCTGCGGTCCGGCGGCGCGGCGCAGCAGGCTCTTGACGCGGGCCACGAGCTCCTGCGGCGAGAAGGGCTTGGTGAGGTAGTCGTCGCCGCCGAGCTCCAGTCCGAGGATGCGGTCGGTCACGTCGTCCCGGGCCGTCACGAACAGCACGGGCGTCCAGTCGCCCTCCTCGCGCAGCCGCCGGCAGACCTCCATGCCGTCCATGCCGGGCAGCGCGATGTCCAGGACGACGGCGACCGGGCGCATACGGCGTACGGCGGCCAGCGCGGCGTCGCCGCTGCTCTCGACGTGCACGCCGAAGCCCTCCCGGCTCAGGTAGCGCCGCTGCAGGTCGGCGATGTTGCGCTCGTCCTCGACAACCAGGACGAGCCCCTTGCTGTCCGGCATGTGCCTCTCTTTCCCCGGTCCGGCCCTCGATGCTAACCACCTCCGCCGGGCCTGGGCGTCCGCGCGACCAGCCCTTACACGCCCCGAACATTCGTCGAACCTTCCGCTCGTACGCCCCGGCCACGCTGAGACCGTCGATCAAGGGAGGACCTCATGAACCGCCTGTCCGCTGCCGCGTCCCGCCGCGCCGCCCTGCCCGTCGCCATCGCCGGCGCCGTGGCCGTGGCCGTCCTGGCCTGGACGGCGTCGGCGGCGCGACCGGACAGCACGGCATCGGCCGGCGCCGGCACCAGGGCGGTCGCGCTCGCCGACGCCGAAACGACCGGCGTCACCGGTGCCAGGTTCCGTCCTGTGCGATACGGCGAGCAGGCGCGGCACCTCGCCGAGCGCCTCGCCGCAGCCCGGCAACAGGAATGAGCGCGGGCGGTACGGCGATGTCGGCGCCGTACGCCGCGCCCGTAGAGGTACCGACCCGGCCATCGGGCGGCAGCCGACCACCGGCATGGTGTACCCACCGACGACCCGCGCCCCGGGGCAGGGCCGCCGATGCCGCCCGCCCCCGTACCCGCACGCAGCCACACCCCGACACCATCACCGACCCCGCCCCGTACGACGTGGGCCGAGAAGAAACGACGGCATGACCAACGCTCCTGTCACTCCCCAGCAACCCGCCCGTCCCGAAGCGCCCGAACGCGTCGACCGGCTGCACCGGCTCGGCCGCTGGTGCGCACGGCGACCTTGGTGGGTGATCTGTGTCTGGCTGCTGGTGCTGCTCACCGCACTCGCCGCCGACCGGGCCTGGGGAGGCGGTTACGACGACGACTTCGCCCTCCCGGGCACCTCCGTGCAGACCGGATCCGACCTGCTGGACGCGCACGGCTCCGCCGGCGTCCGGGGCACCGCCGCGCAGATCGTGCTGCACACCGGCAGCGGCTCCCTGGCCGCTCACCGGGACGCCGTCGACACCGCGGCCACCGAACTGAAGAAGCTGCCCGAAGTGATAGCGGTGGCCGATCCGTTGAACACAACCGGCGCGCTCTCCGCCGACGGCGCCACCGGCATCATGACCGTCCGCTTCACCGAGAACCCCGCCCGCTTCGCGCCCGCCTACCTGGACGGCGTCGACGACGCCGTGCACGGTCTGCGCGCCGAGCACGTCCAGGTCGAATACGGGGGCCCACTGGGCCAGTTGGCCCGACCGAAGGCCGCCGACCGGCTGTCGGAGGTGATCGGCCTCGTCACCGCCATCGTCGTGCTGCTGGCCGGGTTCGGCAGCGTGGCCGCCGCCGGCCTGCCGCTGCTGACGGCGGTCGCCGGGCTGCTGACCGGGATCTCGCTGCTCGGGCTGCTGGCCGCGGCCTTCACCTTCGGCAACGCCGCACCCACGCTGGCCACCATGATGGGTCTTGGCGTCGGCATCGACTACGCCCTGTTCCTGATCACCCGGCACCGCCGGCTGCTGCGCGACGTCGACGATCCGGCGGAGGCCGCCGGCCGTGCCGTCGCCACCAGCGGCCGTGCCGTCATCGTCGCGGCGGCCACCGTCGCCCTCGCCCTCGGCGGCCTGTACGTATCCGGCGTGACCTTCATCGGCACCCTCGGTGTCGCCGCCGGCCTGACCGTCCTGGTCGCCGCCGTCGCCGCGCTCACCCTGGCGCCCGCCTTCCTCGGTGTGGCCGGCCGCCGCATCGACCGCTGGCGGGTGCGCACTCCCGTCGACGAGCCGACCGGCACGGCCGACACCTGGCACCGCTGGGCCGCCACCGTGGGCCGCCGCCCCTGGCTCTTCCTCGCCGTCGGCGCACTCGCGCTGGCCGTCCTGGCGGTCCCCGCCGCCTCCATGCGGCTGGGACACGTCGACAACGGCGCCGACCCTGCCGACTACACCGACCGCCGCGCCTACGACCTGATCGCCGACGGCTTCGGACCGGGTACCAACGGCCAGTTCACCATCGTCGCCGACCTGCGCGACGCCCACACCGACAGCGCCACGCTGTCCCGGACACTGCACGACGCCCTGGCCGCGGACCCCGGCGTGGCCCGCGTGACCACGCCCGTGGCCGCCGGTGACGAGCCGACGCTGCTCATCGCCACGGTCACCCCCGACACCGGCCCGCAGGAGGAAGGCACCTCCGACCTGCTGCACCGCCTGGAGGACGACACCCTCCCCGACGCCCTCGCCGGAACCGGCGCCCGCGGCTACGTCACCGGCGTCACCGCCGCCCAACTCACCTTCCGCGACGTGGTGGTGGACCGTCTGCCGGTCATCGTGGCGGTGGTAGTCGCCGCGGCCTTCCTGCTCCTGCTCACCGTCTTCCGCAGCCTCCTGGTCGCCCTCAAGGCCGCCCTGCTCAACCTGCTGTCCATCGGAGCCGCCTACGGCGTCGTCGTCGCGGTCTTCCAATGGGGCTGGGGAGGCTCGCTGTTCGGCGTGGAGGAGCCCGTACCGGTGGAGTCGTACGTGCCGATGATGATGTTCGCGATCGTCTTCGGCCTGTCCATGGACTACGAGGTCTTCCTGCTCTCCCGCATCCGCGAGTCCTGGCTGCACACCAAGGACAACCACCTCAGCGTCGCCGCCGGCCTGGCGGGCACCGCCCGGGTCATCACCTGCGCCGCGCTCATCATGACCAGCGTCTTCCTGGCCTTCCTGCTCTCCACCAACGTGGTGATCAAGATGCTGGCACTCGGCCTGGGCGTGAGCGTCATCCTCGACGCCACCGTGGTCCGGCTCGTCCTGGTGCCCTCCACCATGTACCTGCTCGGGCAGGCGAACTGGTGGCTGCCGCGGTGGCTGGACCGCCTCCTGCCGCACCTGGACCCCGAGGGCCCGGCGCCCGCGGGGACCTCTGACGAGTCCCTCCCGGCCCTCACGAAGGAGGAGACCGGATGATCCGCGCCGCGTTCCGCCGACATCGCGCGGTGTCCTTCACCGTCCTCGCCCTGACGGTCGTCCTGCTCGCCGCCACCGCGGCCGAACTCGCCGCCCGCACGCTGTTGCAGGACCGTCTGGCCACCGCGGCCGGCCGGGCCCTCGGCAAGGACAGCACGGTGGACGTCGACGGCGGCCCTGCGCTGCTGGCCCTGCTCGACCGGCATCTGGACGCGGTGACCATCAGCAACGACCACGCCACCCTTGGCCGCATCCCGGACGTCTCCGTCCGCGCCCGCCTTCAGGACGTACGCCTGACGGGGAAGCGCGCGGGCACAGTCGCCGCCATCCACGCTGCCGTCGAGGTCCCCGCGAGGTCCCTGCAGGACCTGACCGGCACGAAGGCGAGCCGCCTTCCCGTCACGGACGTACACCTCGACGAGAAGACCGACACCATCACCCTGGGCCTCGGCCAGGCCGGCCTCGGTCAGGCGACCGTGCAACCCCGCCTCGAAGACGGGCGCGTAACGCTGCACCTCGAGAACGCCGAGGTCCTCGGCAGACCCGCACCACCCCGGCTCGTCGACCGCATCCAGAACACCCTCACGACCCGCACGGCCGCCGACTACCCCTTGGGCCTGAAAGCCACCAGCCTCGACGTCACCCCCACAGGCCTGTCCATCGGCCTGGACGCGGGCCGCACACGATTGCCGGCGAAGACGAAGACGTAACGGACACTTCCTCAGCGTGGCGAAGCGGACCCTGACCGTGAAACGTTCGGAGGTCAGAGCCGTGAAAGGCTCAACGGATGGACTACGCCTTCGATGCCCCGCCCGTAGACCGGGAACTACTGGACTTCGCCGTTCGCCTGGCCGGTCGTGCAGGGCAGATGTCTGCGCAAGCCTTCTTTCGTGATGACTTGCACAGCCGTCTAAAGGAGGACGGCACCGAGGTCACCGAGGTCGACCTGGCGGTCGAAGAGCTGATCAGGAACGAGTTGAGCCGGCAGGCGCCGGACGACGGAATCTTCGGGGAGGAGGGCGGTTCAATCAGCGGGTCGTCAGGACGACGGTGGATCATCGACCCGATCAACGGTACGACGTATTTCACCCACCGAGTGCCGTTGTTCCCGGATCTCCGATCGGGCCGCCGAGCCAAGCTCACCGAACGAAGCAGTCTGGGTGGTGCAAGGACCCTGATGCACAACCCGGCCGGCTGGCCGGAGGAACTCCTCTGTGCTCTCCACCGTCGGGTACTCCTGCTGCCCTCAACAGGCATGATCGTGGCTCTGGTGACGGGCCGAGCCGATGCCGGCATCATCGCCGGTCCGCCGATGGGCTACGAAGACGTCGCCCCGATGCCGGTCATCGTCACGGAGGCAGGCGGCCGGGTCACCGACCTGCGCGGAGCGCCCGTCCTGGAAGGTGACATGTCGGTGCTCGTCACCAACGGTCGACTGCACGAAGGGTTCCTGCAGTTGGTGGAAGGCTTGCCGCACAGCCGTGACTATCGGGCTCTCGACGACGGTGAGTAAGGCGGCCGACAGCACCGCAGCACATGGTGGCGATGGTCATGGGGTGGTGCTGACGTCCAGGGCGTAGCGGCGGTACGCACACAGCTGCAACCGTCAAACGAACGGACAGTGCCGGCAGGACGGACGGGCGCTCAGAGAGAGCTGAGCAACCCTCCCGTCTCGTTCTCAAGCATCGCCGCAGTGTCAGACAATGACGCGACACCGCGTCGGCATGGTTGCGCGTCGCGGGGTTGGTGCGAGAGTGGCGGTATGTGTGGTCGATACGTATCCGCTCGCAGTCCGCAGGCACTGGCCCCGCTGTTCCATGTGCCCGACGTGCCGGTCAAGGAGACGCTCGCGCCGAACTGGAATGTCGCGCCGACCGACGACGTGTGGGCCGTCCTCGAGCGGGCACCTCGTGACCAGCGTGACGCCGATGCGGCGGTGGAGCGGCAGTTGCGGCCGCTGCGGTGGGGGTTGGTGCCGTCGTGGGCGAAGGACGTCAAGATCGGCGCCCGGATGATCAATGCGCGGGTGGAGACCGTGCATGAAAAGCCCGCGTTCCGTAGCGCGTTCGCCAGGCGTCGCTGTCTGATGCCCGCCGACGGTTTCTACGAGTGGCAGCAGTCCAAGGACCCCAATACCGGAAAGGCGCGCAAGCAGCCCTACTTCATCCATCCCGAGGACGGTCAGGTGATGGCACTGGCCGGGCTGTACGAGTACTGGCGGAACCCGGAGGTCCAGCGGGACGACGACCCGGCAGCCTGGCTGATGACCTGCACCATCATCACCACCGAAGCCACCGACGCGGCCGGCCGCGTCCACCCCCGTATGCCACTCGCTCTCACGCCCGAGCACTACGACGCCTGGCTCGACCCCGACCACCAGGACCCCGACCGGCTGCGGGAGCTGCTCGGTCAGCCTGCCGGCGGCCACCTCGACGCCCGGCCCGTCTCCACTGCCGTCAACAACGTCCGCAACAACGGCCCCCAGTTGCTGGATGAACCCGCTTCATGAGGCGGCATCAGGGACGGTCGTTTCCGGGAGCGGACGGCCCCAGCGGCGCATCCGTGCGCGGGGCGCCGGGCCGGGGTTCCTTGAGCTCGATGAACAGGGAATGGGTAGGCGTCCGACCGACATTGCGGCCTTGATGCTCCTGAGCGTCCAGCCAGCGCACCTGCCCGGACTCCAGCGTGACCGGGACCTCCCGGCCTCTGGCCGCGATCACCCGCTGGAACGAGGACAGGGTCACCATGACGCTGTCCGGATGGGCATGCGGATGCGTCGCCTCACCGGGTAGATCGCGGTACTCCAGCACCCGCACGCGTTCGTTCTCCCACACGACCCGATACAGCTGCGGATCAGTGACCACAGGATCGTTCATGGGACTACGGTACCATGACGGCATGGAAGTACCATATGAGTCGACGGGGCGAATCCGGCAGAAGCAGCGCACCCGCGACGCCCTTGTCGGGGCCGCCCGCTCCCTGCTGGAGGGCGGAAGCACCCCGACCGTCGAACAGGCGGCCGACGCCGCCGGCATTTCCCGCACCACGGCCTACCGCTACTTCCCCAACCAGAGAGAGCTTCTCCTGGCCGCGATACCGGCCGTCGACCGGCCCACCCTCCTCGGCCAGGACGCACCCGACGACGTCCACACCCGCCTCGACCTGGTGATGGCCGAGCAGACGGAGATCCTGCGCACGTGGGAGCCGCAGCTGCGAGCGGCGTTGCGGCTGTCCCTGGACCAGGAACCGCAGACGCCGCGCGATGGCCGCCCGGTGCTGCGGCAGGGCAGAGCCATCGCATGGATCGAGGACGCCCTGGCGCCCTTGGCCGAGTCCCACCCGCACATCGACCGCAGACGACTTGCCGTGGCCATCCGCTCAGGCTCCGGAATCGAGGCCTGGGTCTGGATGGTCGACATCGCCTCGGTGTCACGGACCGAGGCCGCCACAATCATGCGAGAGTCGGCACAGGCGTTGCTGGCCGCTGCCCTGGCACAACCGGGCGAAGATCTCTAGCGGCGTACCTTGAACTTCAGGTGCAGGACCCGCTCGCCCTGGATGACCACGTGCGGATCCTCCAGCAGATGCTGCTGGTCGATGCCGCCGAAGTAGGGCCGGCCCGAGCCGAAGACCACCGGGACCACGTCCATCGCCACCTCGTCCACGAGACCGGCCGCCAGGATCTGGGTGCCGGCGTCACCGGCGTTCACCGCGACGGTCCGCTCCCCGGCGAGCTCCTGGGCCTTGGCGATAGCGGCCGCCGCGCCCTCGACGAAGTGGTAGGACGCCTCCGGGTGCCACCCTTTGGGCTTGGGCCGGTGGGACACCACGACCACGTGGTCGCCGGCGGGTGGCTTGCCCTCCCAGCCGTTCACCAGGTCGAACAGGTTGCGGCCCATCACGATCGTGCCGATCGACTCCCACATCGACCGGACGTAGTCCGCCGACGCGCGCGAGACCTTGATGCCATTTCCGGCTCCGGAATGGTCGTACTGCTCGTCCGCGCCCACGACGATCGGTACTTCCCCGCTGAAGTACCACTCGTGAAGGGGCCCGACATCGCCCTTCTCGTCGGCGATGAAGCCGTCCACCGACACCACGTTGTGCATGATCACCGTACCCACGGGCCCTCCTCGGCATCGCCTTGCGGGTTCGCCGTCATCCTTGCGCGGCCGGAGGGATCCGGGCATGTAAGAAATCAATCGGCGGGCATCGGGCCGTCGTCGTGCGGACCCTCCCGATCGGTCGGGAACTGACGCCGCAGCGCCAGGTATTGCGTGGGGGTGTGGCCGGTGAAGTCCTTGAACTCCCTGCTGAAATGAGCGTGGTCGAAGTAGCCCGCCGTCTGGGCGAGCTCGGACCAGTCGACCGGGCGTAACGCGTCCACCGACAGGATCAGCCGCGCGAAGCGGTAGATCCGCGCCATCCGCTTGGGAGTGACCCCCACATGGGTCCGGAACATGTTGGCCAGGTGATTGCCGCTCACACCGGCGGCATCGGCCAGCGCGGCGACGGGGATCGTGCCGTGTGCGGTCTCCAGACGTTGGCCCGTGTGCCGGACCAGGTCGAGACCGCGTGCCGGGGCGTCGGCAAGCCGTGACCGCAGTTCCTCTTCCAGCACCCGCAGCGTCTCGTCGGCCGACGCGGCGTCGCCGGCCCGGTCGCGGATCCGGTCCGCGGAGCGCTGCCAGATGGCATTGGCCGGCGCCCAGCGGTCACGCAGCTCGTCCACCGGCATGCCGACGAACGGGGACATCCCCAGGGTTTGAAGTGGACCCGACCAGCCGCACAAGTGCGGGGTACTCGAAGAGGAAGCGCCTGGTCCACACACCCATGAACCACGCCTCGGTGAAGACCGCCAGCGGCACCGAACTGTCGGAGTCCCACAGCCGGACAGGCCCGCCCAGGGGCAGGAAGAAGTGTGCCGACGGCATCGGCGGGACGCTCATCAGCCGGTGCTGCGGCACCCCGGTCAGACAGTAGATGTCGTCGATGAACCGGTCGAGTGGCGGAGCGGGCACCTGGCCGACGTATTCCATGGACCCAGTGTGGCCGCCGGGGTGTTGAGGTTGCGAGAGCGGTGTCGAGTACGGGGCGGCACGGCCCCGGTCGGTACCGTGCCGCCCTTCGGCAATGGGTTCAGACGGCGGGTTCGGCGGCTGCCTCGGTGACGGTGGCCTCCGCGTGTGCGTCGGCCCGGCCGGGCAGGGTGAGTACGGCGAGGAAGCCGGCGACCGCCACGGCGGCGAAGAAGTAGAAGCCCCAGGGGTGGCCTATGCCGGCCGCCACGAGAGCGCCGGTGATGGACGGGCCGACGATGGAGCCGATGCGGCCGATGCCGGAGGCCGAGCCGAGGGCGGTGCCGCGGACCGGGGCCGGATAGAAGTTCGTCACGTACGCGTAGACCAGCACCTGGGCCGAGAAGACGAACATCCCGGTGAGGAAGCCGACGGTGTCGAGCAGCAGGTCGCTGTGCATCCTGACGCTGAGGCAGGCCGGCATGGCCACCGATATCGCGAACCAGCCGAGCGTGGTGAGCTTGATGCCGCGCCGGTCGGCCACGTAGCCGCCCAGCACCAGGCCGGCGACCCCGCCGACGTTGAGGATGAGCAGCTGGGTGACGGCCGTGGGGACGGGGTAGCCGGCGTCGTTCATGGGCTTGGGCAGCCAGGTGTTGAGGCCGTAGACCAGGAGCAGGCTCATGAACGAGGCGACCCAGATGCCGATGCCGGCGCGCAGGTAGGCCGGCTTGAGGAGCTCGGTGAAGGGAACGCGCTGGGCGGCGGGTGCCTCCTTGGCGTGGACGAACGCCTCCGACTCCGGCAGGCGGAACCACTGGATGGCCGCGATGACGAGTCCGGCGATGCCGAGGACGTAGAAGAGCACCTGCCAGTTCTCGGTGACCTGCAGGCCAGCAGCGAGGTGATCACGGCACCCGTGTGGTAGCCGGTCATGGTCAGAGTGCCGGCGCGCGCCCGGCGTGCGGCGGGCATGTGCTCGGCCATCATCGTCAGCGACGCCGGCATGCAGGCGCCCGGACCGATACCCGCGATGAGCCAGAGTGCGGCGAACATCCCGACGGAAGTGGCCAGGGGCACCAGAAGGGGTGAAGACGGAGAATTCGACCACCGAGCCGATGAGCAGCAGGCGCCGTCCGAAACGGTCGGCGAGCGGGCCGACCAGGACGGCGCCGATGGCGACACCGATGAGGGTGGGGATGATCGCGCCGAGGACGACGAGGTCGTACCCCTCGCTCTTCCACGAGCGCTACGTCGGCATGGTCGCCGCCGACCACCCTCGCATCCGCGGCGCGTCCGTCACGCCGGCGGATCTAGCGACCGAGCAGCATGCGACGGTGTACGGCCCCCACGGCCACGTCGCGCCCCGCTCGCTCCTCGCCACACCGGCCTGCTGGAGCGCGTCGCCGTGGACGCGACGCGCTTCACGATGCTGCCCTACCTGCTGGAACACACCGACCTCATCGCGATCGTCCCCGAGTACGTCGGCGAGGTGTTCACCGCCTCCCACCGCCTTCGCCTGGTGAGGCTCCCGTTCGACACGAAGCCGATCGAGGTAACGCTCTGTGCCCGCCACGAGGCGGCAGTGGTGTCAGAGGCGTGTGATGGGATGACCCCACTCTGTCAGCCGCCTGGTGGGAGGCCGTTCCGATGCCTGCGTACTCGTCGTTGAGCCGTGCTCTGGCGGAGGCCTTGGTCGATGTTCTGTGGTTCGTCGAGGGGTGCGAGGACGAGCAAATGGACCCGGATGACGCGGTCAAGGTCTTGGAGGGTGTTGCCCATCTCGTGACTCAGCTGTCGAGTGAACAGCGAAGCGAGTTCATCAACCTGCTCGGTTCGATGGCTGCGGAGGAGACCGATCCTTCGCGCCGCGAGTTCTTGGAGGGCTTCCCCGAAGGTTTTGGACTCGTTGAGGACGACTCCTGACCTGTGACCCTGCTGACCCGGCTGACGCGGCGGAGAGCACCTGTACCCCTTGCTCCGCGCCGCTGGTCCTTGGGACGACGGGACCCGGTGCGGGGCCGACCGGCCCTCGCGCGGGCCCTCGCCGCCCGGTATGCAGGAATGAGGCGAGGGGCGCCATGACGGGGCCCGACGCACGGAGCGCGGGCCGTTGGTACGGCATGGCGCGCGGCCAACCGCATCGACGACCGCCGCGCCACGTGCCCCGGCACCCGGCGAAGGGCTCGCTCTCCATCGACGCTCTCCATCGGCGCCCCCATCGACCAGGGAGGACATGATGACCGAGCAGCAGTCATGCCGCAGGCGACCGCAAGCGCGTCTGCTCCCCTTCACGGTGGCCTCCGCCGCGCTGGCTCTCTACGCGCTGCGGTTGCGCCCGAGCCTGCTGACGTGGGGCGCGACTCCGGACGAGACCGACCGCGCGTACCCCGGAGACGAACTCTTCCCCGACGCCGACGGCACCTCGACCATGGCCACCACCCTTCCGGCGCCGCCCGAGAGGGTGTGGCCCTGGCTGGTGCAGATGGGAGGAGACCGCGCCGGCTGGTACAGCTGGGACCTCCTTGACCACTTCGGAGAACCCAGCGCGGATCGCATCGCCCCCGAGTGGCAGACCCTTGAGGAAGGGCAACGACTGCCTGCGACACGGGACGGCCAGGCGTGGTTCACCGTGGCTCTCCTGGAGCCGAACCGGACGCTGTTGCTGCGTTCGGATATCAGCCTGCCCTCCGGTCACTCCTTCGACCCGGACTGGGACCCTCGTCCGCTGGCGCGCATGGACGGGGTCTGGGGCTTCCATCTGCGGCCGACCGCCGACGGGATGACCCGCCTGGTGGTCCGCACCCGTGGCCAGGGCCGCCCGCGTACCCTCACCCGGCCGTTCGACCTGCTGCTGGGTGAACCCGCCCACTTCATCATGCAGACCCGGCAGTTCCACAACCTGCGTACGCGGCTCGCCGCGGCAGCGTGACATGTGGCTGAGCCGCGGGTGCTTCTCCGCGTCCGCAGGCCGCTGGACGGCTCGTTCCCGACGCGGTTCAGCCGCGTAACCGCACCTAAGAAATTCGGCGACGTCGACGATCACCCCCGGGATACTGGTCGCCCATGGATGAGGTCGAAGTCGTCGTCGCCCATTCCGAGCGCGCGACCCTGCGCGTCGGCGACGTGTTCGTGAAAGTGGACGCCGACCAGGCGCGCATCGCCGCCGAGGTGGAGGCGATGTCCCTCGCGCCGGTGCCAACTCCTGAGGTCCTGTGGCACAAGCCGCCTGTGCTCGCGATCGCCGCACTCCCTGGAACGACACTCGGACGCCTCGGCGGGCCGTCCACCGGGTCGCCGACGGCATGGGCCGCGGCGGGCGCCAGCATCCGGAAGTTGCACGATGCGCCCCTGCCGCCCCGACCAGGCCGGGCCGGCCGGAGCGTCGCCGCGCTGGTGGCGGAACTCGACGACGAGTGCGAGTGGCTCGTGGCGAACGGAGTCCTGCCCGCGGACCTGGTCACCCGCAACCGTCGGGTCGCCGAGGCCGCGTTCCGGCCCTGGACCTCGGCGTTCACCCACGGCGACCTCCAGATCGCGCACGTCTTCGTCGACGGCGACGAGATCACGGGCATCATCGACTGGTCCGAGGCGGGCCAGGGCGACGCCCTGTACGACCTCGCCACCTTCACACTCGGACACGAGGAGCACCTCGACGACGTCATCGCCGGCTACGGCGCCGACATCGACCTCGACGTGATCCACGCCTGGTGGTCGCTGCGAAGCCTGCTGGCGGTCCGCTGGCTGATCGAGCACGGCTTCGACCCGTTCGAGCCGGGTTGCGAGGTCGACGTTCTGAGAAACCGCATGTGAGACCGCGAGTTGTGGTCGAACGGCCGCGCTTTGATGCTCACTGCCACTGAGCCCTTGGACCCGCGACCCGCTTGTCGATCTTCAGCTGGAAGGCGTAGGTCCCTTGGCTGCCCTCACGTTCCGGCGGGAAGGGTGATCACGGCCTTGACGGCAGGGTTCCCTTCTCGGGGCAGGATCCGGGTCGGTCCGGCACTAGACTCTCGCCGATCTCGAAGGCGGTTTGGCCGTCGGGAATGGCTACGGTGATGACGGGAGACGCCATGCGACACCACGATGACGACCTCGTCGGCGTCCAGCGGGAACACTGGCAACGCACCTACGGAGCCCACCCCGGTATGTACGGTCAAGAACCCTCCGCTCCCGCTGTCCACGCCGCCGAAATCTTTCACGCCAACGGGGCCAAGGACGTGCTGGAGCTCGGCGCCGGACACGGCCGGGACGCTCTGTACTTCGCCCGGGAGGGCTTCACCGTCCACGCGACCGACTTCAGCGCGGTCGGCCTGGAACAGCTCAAGCACGCGGCCAAGGCGCAGGGCCTGACCGAGCGCGTGACCACCGCTGTTCACGACGTACGCGAGCCACTGCGGCTGCCCGACGCCTCCGTGGATGCCGTCTACGCCCACATGCTGTTGTGCATGGCCCTGTCCACACAGGAGATCCACGCTCTGGTCCGTGACGTCCGGCGCGTCCTCCGTCCAGGCGGCGTGTTCGTCTACACCGTTCGCCACACCGGCGACGCCCACTACGGCACCGGAACGCCACGCGGCGAGGACATCTACGAGCACGGTGGCTTCGCGGTGCACTTCTTTCCCCGTCACCTCGTCGACTCCCTTGCCGAGGACTGGGCCCTCGACGAAGTCCACGCGTTCGAGGAAGGCGAGCTGCCTCGCCGCCTGTGGCGCGTCACCCAGACGGCTGCTTCCTGAAGACCACCGCGCCGAGCACGGAAGGCACGAGCCCTCCCCGAACCCGGTCGGCGACGATGAGCCGGCGTTGTCGCGGGCCGCTGGCCGTTGATTGGCCTTCCTCCAAGGGCTGCCAATCAACTCCCGCCCTGGTGAACTCAGTTCGGCGGGGGCGTCCCGCGTCCCTGGGGGAGGGGCGCGGGACGTTCGGCCGCATCGCCGTTCCACGAGTCGAGGAGAGGATGCCGATGACGGCCCCGGCTGTCCCATTGACAAGAGCGATTCCGGTCGCAGGGCCGCAGCGTATAGCCTTCCTGCCCGTCCGGGTGCTCGGGCGCCGACCAAGACGGTTCAGGTGAGCACGCCCACCAGCACCGCGGCCGTGACCGTCAGCAACGCCACCGGCAGCATCACCGCCCGCAACCGGCCCCAGTTGGACACCGCGGCCGGGCCCGCATCGGCCGGAACGGCCCGCCGACCGCCGGTTCCGGAGGGCTGCGCATCGGGCCGCCGGCCGCCGCCACCGGCTGCGTGCAGCCAGTACGTCCTGCTCAGCCGGGCGACGGCCACCCAGTCTTCGTTCTCTTGGAGCGCACTCACACCTCCACCAACGACTCATCAGCCCTCAGGCCACGCCGTTCACTGCCTTTGAGTGACCGCGCGGCGCACACGTGCTATGAGCTCGTGCGGGGTCCTGCCATCCCGTGAACGGCATCGATGATCGAGTCCGCCACCTCCGGCACGGGCTTGGATGCGTCGATGATGGCCGCGCCGTGGCTCTCGTAGAGTGCTTGCATCCGCGGGTTCCACATCAACGCCGCGGCCAGCTCTTCGGGATGTTGACCGAACGGGTTCGTGGTGCGGGTCGCGAGCCGGTGGCGGAGGGTGTCCTCGTCGATCACCAGGCACACGATGAGGTCGAAGAGATCGCGGACGTCTGTCTCGTTCTCCGCCGAACCGCACAGGAATGCGACTCGAGGGCCACACTCGTCGACGAGCCGCTCAACCCGCGCACGGACGATCGACCACCCGTATCGGTCGAGCCAGCCCCTCGGAACCGGGTAGGGAGGGTCCACCACCACCTCGCCGGTGTAACGGTCGATCCAGCGACAGAAGCCGTCCTCGTCGGCGTCGAGCGCCGTGCAACCACGTGCTCGCAACACCTCGCAGACCGTGGACTTGCCAGTCCCTGAATTGCCCGTCACCCACACCAACGTCACACCGTCAGCGTAGACATGACCACCCACAGATGCTTTCGGCCACGCAGATCCGCCGGGTTCGTGAAGACGTCAGAAGTACCGGGTGCCGGCGGTGACGGCGTGGAGCTTGTCGGGGTTGGCGACGTTGTGAATGGTCGTGATGCGCCCTTCCGGATCCACGTCGAGGGTCAGCGTGGCGATCACGCGGTCCGGGCCGCGGAAGATCACGCCCGGGCCGCCGTTGATCCACGTGAGCTCCGACCGCATCCGGCCGGGCTCGATGCCCTGGTAGGTCGCGGTGCCGAGCGCGGCGAACCAGCGGGCCACGGTCTTCGAGCCGACGACCGGTTCTAGTGCTTGGCGGACCTTGCCGCCGCCGTCGGTCCACAGCGTCACGTCCGGGGAGAGCAGCTCCATGAGGGTGTTGATGTCGCCGCCCGCGGTCGCCGCGAAGAAGCGTTCGGTGACGTCGCGTTGGCGGGCTCGGTCCGCGGCGAAGCGGGGCCGGCGGGCTTGGACGTGCTCTCGGGCGCGGTGCGCGGCCTGGCGGACCGCCGGCTCCGAGCGCTCCACGGCCTCCGCGATCTCCGCATGGCTGAAGGCGAAGACCTCCTTCAGTACGAAGACCGCGCGCTCCAGGGGACTCAGCGTCTCCAGCACGACCAGCAGGGCCATGGAGACCGAGTCCGCCGTGGCGACGTCGTCCGCGGTGTCCGGGCCGGTGAGGATCGGCTCGGGGAGCCATGGCCCGACGTAGGTCTCACGCCGGTGGCGAGTCGAACGGAGCCGCTCCATCGCCAGGTTGGAGACGATCCGGGTCAGGTAGGACCTTTGGTCGGCGACCTCGGAACGGTCGGCCGCCGACCACTTGAGCCAGGCGTCCTGGACCGCGTCCTCGGCGTCGGCGGCGGTGCCGAGGATGCGATAGGCCACGGAGAAGATCAGGCTGCGGTACTGCTGGAAGGCAAGCTGGTCGGGGCCGGTCTGCTGGGTCACTTGACGCTCCGGATCCGTGTGTGGCGGCCGCCGTGCGGCCAGAACGCGCCCGAGACGGGCATCCTCTTCATGCGGGCGAACGTCGGCCACGGCGCGGCGGTGACCGTCTCCTTGTACTTCGCTGCCCGCTTGCCGGTCAGCACGATCCGGCGTGGACTGTCGTCGGGACGGGTGAACTGTACGACGGCGTCGTTCCGCCCCAGGCTGACGGGTGTGTGGTAGTAGCCGAAACGGAAGGGCCTGGGCTCCTTGCCGGCCAGCACCCGCAGGATCGACAGGGCCGCGTGTACGCCGGTGGGCATACCGCCCTGACAGGTCCCGTGCATCACGCCGTAGCCCTGACGGATCGCCGCCGCATCGCCCACGGCGTAGATGTCCGGGTGGTAGACCGAACGCAGTGCGCTGTCGGTGACCACACGGCCGCGCTCGTCGGTGGTCAGGCCTGCGGCGGCGGCCAGCGGTGAGACACGGGTGCCACTGGTCCACAGCACCGCGCCCGCCGGGACGCTGGAACCGTCCGCGAGCTCGACGCCGTCCGGGGGTACCTTGACGACTTCGACGCCGCTGCGTACCCGCACGCCCAGCCGGGCGAGCGCCGCGTCCAGGTAGGCCTTGGCCTTCGGATGCATACGTGCGCCCGGCTCCTGCCGGCCCAGCAGTACCACCCGGAGCTCCGGGTGCTGCTCGGCGATCTCGGCGGCGGCCTCGATGCCGGTGAGGCCGCTGCCGCAGACCACGACGGTCTCACCGTCGAGCCGGGCCAGCCGGTCGGCGAGGATGACGGCATCCTCGGGGCTGTTGAGGGTGTAGGCGTGGTCGTCGACGCCGGGGACGGTGACGGTGTCCGCGATGCTGCCCAGGCCGTAGACCAGGGTGTCGTAGCGCAGGACCCGGTCGTCGTCGATCCGGACGGTCTTCGCCTCGGCGTCCACGGCGGTGACCCAGCCACGGACGAAGGCGGCTCCGGTACCGTCCAGCAGTTCCGGGAGTCTCATCTCGGCCGTGTCCTGACCGGTGGCGGTCATGTGGAGTCGGAGCCGTTCGGTGAAGGTGTCGTACGGGTTGACCAGCGTCACTTGAAGGTTCCCGCGTTTCCTGGTGCGGGCCGCGAGCTGGATCGCGGCGGAGAGTCCGGCATAGCCCGCGCCCAGGACCAGAACCTCGTGCCGCTGTGCTGCTGTCGCGTCCATCGCTCTGGCGCCTCTTCCGTGTAGGTCGTTCCCGCTGTGCGAACGACCACCAGACGCAAGCTGCCTTTCCGTTCGTGACACGAGGGCGACGTGACCCGCGTCACATCGGGAGGCGGGGCGGGCGGGTTATTGCGGCACTACCAGTCGTGGACCGTGCCGTCCCGGAGCCTGTTCACCGGCAGGTATGCCGGCTGGTACGGGAACCGGGCTGCTGCTTCGGTGTCGAGGTCGACGCCGAGACCGGGGGTGTCGGAGGGGTGCAGCAGCCCGTCCTTGAACCAGTACGAGGTGCGGAAGACCTCCAGGGTCCGGTCGGAGTGCTGCATGTACTCCTGGATGCCGAAGTTGTGTACGGCGAGGTCGAGATGGAGCGCGGCCGCCATCCCCACGGGCGAGATGTCGGTGGGGCCGTGCATCCCGGACTTGATGCCGTAGACGCCCGCGAGGTCCAGCAGCTTCTTCATCCCGGTGACGCCGCCGGCGTGGGTGACCGCGGAGCGTACGTAGTCGATCAGCCTCTCGTGCAGCAACGTGGTGTAGTCGTACACCGAGTTGAAGACCTCGCCGATGGCCAGGGGCGTCGTCGTGTGCTGCCGGATGAGGCGCAGCGCAGCCTGGTCCTCGCCCGGCGTGGCGTCCTCCAGCCAGAACAGGTCGTACGGCTCCAGCGCCTTGCCCAGGCGAGCGGCCTCGATCGGCGTCATCCGGTGGTGTCCGTCGTGGAGCAGGGGCAGTTCGGGGCCGAACTCGGCGCGTACGGCCTCGAAGACGGTGGGGAGGTGCCGTAGGTAGGCGCGTGTGTCCCAGGTCTCCACCGCAGGGAGCGGCCGGTCGCTGCCCGAGGCGGCGCGGCGTGCGGGTTCGTAGTCGTAGCGCTCGCCGCCGCCGGCACTGGAGGTGGCAACGCCGTACACCGAGTCGAGGCCGGGTATGCCGGTCTGGATGCGGATGGCGCGGAAGCCCGCCTCCAGGTGTGCGCGGACGGAGTCGAGGAGTTCGGGCACGTCACGGCCGGACGCGTGGCCGTAGGCGAGCGCGCCGGTGCGGGACGCGCCGCCGAGGAGTTGGTAGAGGGGCATGCCGGCGGCCTTGGCCTTGATGTCCCAGAGCGCTGTGTCGACGGCCGAGACGGCCGCCATGGTGACGGGACCGCGCCGCCAGTAGGCGCCGCGGTACAGGTACTGCCAGGTGTCCTCGATGCGGGAGGCGTCGCCGTCCGTGATCAGCGGCAGGACGTGGTCCTCCAGATAGGACCTGACGGCCAGTTCGCGGCCGTTGAGCGTGGCGTCGCCGAGGCCGACGAGGCCGTCCTCGGTGGTGATGCGCAGGGTGACGAAGTTGCGTCCAGGGCTGGTGACGATCACCTCGGCGGACTTGATGCGCATGTCGGTTCCCCCTCTGTTCGGTCGTTTCGTCGGTGGTCCGGCGACGGGCCCAGCGGGGCTGGGGGCCGTCAGTGGGCGCGGACGCGCCGGGCCAGTTCGGTCTGGACCTCGGCGATGATCCGCTCGGGCGGCAGGGTCGCGTCGACCGTCATGCCGGCCTCGTCCTCCTCGAGCGGTTCGAGGTCGGCGAACTGCGTGGACACCAGGGAGGCGGGCATGAAGTGGGCCTCCCTGCCCGCCACTCGGGACCTGGCCTCGTCCTGGTCGAGCGCGAGGTGGACGAAGAACACGTCGGGGCGGGCGACGCGCAGCAGTTCGCGGTAGACGCGTCTGAGGGCGGAGCAGGTGATCACCAGTCCCTCCTCGGGGGCTGCGGCCCGCATGCGGTCGGCGATGGCGGCCAGCCACGGGCTGCGGCTGCGGTCGTCGAGGGGGATGCCGTTGGTCAACGACTCACGGTTACGCGGGGGATGGAACCGGTCACCCTCCTCGAACGGTACGCGGAGCGAGTCCGCCAGGTAGCCCCCGACGGTGGTCTTGCCGCACCCACTGACCCCCATGACGACGATGGGGACGTGCCCGGCGTGGATGACGGCGGCCATGGCTGTACGGAAGCCCGACCGGTAGGCGGCGGGCAGGCCGTCCACGTCGAACTGGCGCAACCCGGCGCGCAGTCGGGCGAGGACGACGGGGTCGTGCAGTCGCCCGCGCCGGATCTCGGCCATGATGGCCTCCGCGAAGGCTTCCGCGGCCGTCGCCAACCCCTGGTCGACGGCGTAGGCCAGTCCCATGTGCAGCCACATGGCGATCGGCTGTGGCCGTACCGGATAGCTCTGGACGATGTCGGCACCGACGGCGGCCGGGACGGGGGCAAGCCTTGGCTCCTCGTCCCCGTACGACCACCGGTCGATACGGTGGTTGAGGGCCATCACGACCGGGTGCGCCAGGCGCAGGAAGAGCTCGTTGCGCGAGCCCGCGAGGAGGCTGCGGTGGAAGGCGGCGTCGATGTCCCGGAAGCGCTGACGGACCGCGGCGCCCTCCCGCCGACGCGCGAACTCCGGGTCCTCGCTGAGCGCGAGCAGGCTGCGGGCGTGGCTCGTCAGGTCGTGGCAGATCTCCGCGGAGCGGCTGAGGGCGGCCAGCCTGGCGGCGCGGGGCTCGATCACCTCGCGCAGCTCGGTGAGCGACCGCATCTGGCTGGAGGGCGCCACCTCCAGTCGCCAGGCTATGACGTCGGCGTCCAGCAGGTCCCAGCGTTCCAATGGCTGTACGGTGGCGCCGATCCGGGGCTGCAGATTGACAAGGCCCTTTTGGTGCAGTGCCTGTAGCGCCTCGCGGGCCATGGGCCGGGTGACCCCGAACTCGTGCATGACGGCGTCCACCGTCAGGTGCTGGTCGCGGGGCTTGCCGCCCTCCACGATCTGACATCCCAGCTGACCGACCAACTTCGCCGTAGAACCCCGCAACGCGTCCTCGGACCCTGCGGGCGGGTCCGGTTCGGGACCAGTCATGGCATTGATGCTAGGTCACAGCGCCTCTCTGGTCAGCATTCCTGCGTGCGGTGGAAGGAGCGCGGGGAGCTCTCGGGGCGCACGGCGGAGCGCATGTGCGGCAACGACTGCTCCCGAGCGACCTGTTGGGGACGTGATGACACATCAGAAGCCTTTTCTGATATTGCTCATATGCGTACTCTGGTCGACATTCGAGTTGCTTCGGTGGTGCCGGAGCGCTGGCCGGGGTGCGCGTCCGAGGCGACGACATTGGGCCGGTGCAGGCGCGCGGCAGTCGCTACAGGGCTGCCCCATCCCGTCCTGACGCAGTCGCAGTCGCTGGAGAGCCGTATGCCCGAACCGACCTCGCCCACGCCCCCGCCGGAGCGGTTGTCACTGCGCTGGGCCCTGATCCTGCTGGCCTCGGTCGTGGCGGGACTGCTGGCGGGCCTGCTGACCTACGCCGAGTCGGGCGATTGGCCCGGCTCGCTGCTGGCGGCACTCGGCGCGAGTGGAGCGGCGCTTACGGCATTGCCCTTGCTGTTATGAGGTGGCGCGCGACGACCGGTGCCGATGCGGTCGACGCCTCGGTGGACGCGGCGGTCGACGCCTCGGTCGTGCCGAGGAGAAGCCGGCGTCTCAGGCGAAGTCTGCTGCGGTGATGCCGTCGAGATGTCCGGGCGGCCACTCCACCAGCTCGATCCGGTAGCCATCCGGGTCCGTGAGCCATGAGGTCTTCGGACCGTGAGAGCCGCCCGGATACTGCACAGGCTCGGGCTTCAGGCCGGCTTGGGTCAGCGTCTCCAGAGTGGTGGCGAGGCTGTCGACCTGGATCGCGAGGTGGTCGAAGCCGCTGCCGACGTCGACCGGTCCGTCGCCGGGGCGGTGGACCAGTTCGAGCGAGGCCGCGGGTTCGTCAGGGAACTTGAGGATCACGAGACGCGCCCCGTGACCGACGTCGACCCGCCCCAGTTCGGCGTAGCCCAAGGCGGAGTAGAAGCCGAGTGAGCGATCCAGGTCGGTGACGCGGTAGGAGACGAAGAGCGTCTTCACGCTGCCTCCTCGGGCCGGTGGTGCACCCGGTAGCGGAGATGCGTGACGTCCCGGTCCTCGAGGCGTCGGACGAGGTCGAGTTCGATGTGATCGCCACCCAGGTGGTCGAACAGCCGTCGACCGTTCCCGAGGAGGACCGGAACCAGGTGGATCTCCATCTCGTCCAACTGCCCTGCGCGCAGCAGTGCCTGGGCCGCCCCCGCCCCATGAACCATGACCGGACGGTCGCCTGCCGCTGCGCGAGCCTGGCGGGCGCAGTCCTCGACGTCGGTGACGAAACGCGCGTGGCCGGGCGGCACGTCCCCGTCATCCACCTGGTGGGTGAGGACGAAGATCGGCACGCCATCGTGATGATCGCCCTGCCAGCGACCGGCGAGTTCGAAGGTCCGACGGCCAGAGATCAGCGCGCCCGTCGCCAGTGCCTCGCGGTAGACCTGACCGCTCGGACCGTCGGAGTGCCGGTCGTCCAGCCAGTTGAAGAGCCGTCCCCCGTCGCGCCCCAGCTCCTGCCCCGGCCGGTCGTCCGGGCCGGCGATGTAGCCGTCGAGCGACATCGACATATACAGCCGAATCGGATTGTTCATCCTGGCCTCCATCTCTTCCATGACGAGGGGATCCGGCTCTTCCTGATCCGCCGATGGGGCGAGCTCGTCACAGGAAAGACTTCAGGCGGCCTGCAAACTCATCGCCCCGGCGCGCCGGGCGGCTGCCAGGTTGAGGAGACAGGAGTCCTGATCGGTCGAATGCGGCCGTCGAGGCCGGGTGGCTCTCGGAGGGTTCGATGAGGCGGCTGCGCTCGAAGCGGGCTCGGGAGCGGAGCAAGGAAACCGGTCGATGCCGATTCCCCTGCTCGATCGCCGGTTCCTGTCAGGTCATGTCCGGTGCGGTACGGCTCCGTCCTGCCAAAGGTAGAGGTCGCGCAGGAGGCAGATCTCGGCGCCGTGATGGATCAGCTCCCTGTTGACGTGCAGGACCCTGTTCTCCATGGAATACCGCTCGGGACCAACCGTGGGCGGATTCTCCAGGTCGGCGTCTGAGAGCTCGCGGACCCCCGCGTTCCATCTCCCGTACATCTCATCGAGCTGTTTCAGCGCCTCGTCAGCGGTCCCCGCGTAGGCGAATGTCTGGGAGTCGACGTCCTGGCCGCCGAAGTACCATCCGACCCGATAGCCCAGGCAGGAGACGATGATGTGCGCCAGCCGCCAGGCGATCGTGGTCACCGGCGCAGGCACCGGGGCAGGGGACGCGGAGTCCATCGTCCACTCTCCCGAACCTGCCGACATCGGCGCGGCCGACGTGCCCTGTGGGCGGATGCTCCAGCAGCCGCGCACCGGCTCCCAGAAGTACTCCTCGTCGGTAAGACCCTCCAGCCGTGGCTGCAGGTTCTTGCGCCAGTACCAGTCCAACTGCTCCGCGAGCCGCTCGCCTCTTGTCATTTCCGCACACTACATACGACGAAGCCGAGGCCGCGACGCTCCCGGCCTAGTCCTGCGGTGCCAAGGTGCGCACGACGTCGAACTCGTTGCCCTCGGGGTCAGCCATGACGACCCAGTTCCGGTCCGGGCCCTGGCCCACGTCCACCTTGACGGCGCCGAGACCGAGCAGTCTGGTCACCTCGTCCTCGGTACTGGCGTCGATCGGGCTGACGTCGAGGTGGAGCCGGTTCTTGACGGTCTTGCCCTCTGGCACACGGATGAACACCAGGGTGGGCGGCATCTGTCGGGCCCGGATGTCCTCGACGGTCGGCTCCCAAGAGCCGATCTCGACCTTGCCGTCGCTCCGGTCGATCACCTTGAAGTCCAGGACCTCGCACCAGAACGCCGCGAGCGTCTCCGGATCGTGGCAGTCAACGGTCAACTCGGTGAACCTGCTTGTCATGCTTCTCCCAGGTAGTACGGAGGGGGCTCAGCGTAGGTCGCCCGTCCGGGAGCCGAGATCTTTTCGACCGGAGAAATCAAGTCGTTCGCGCGGCGCCCGACGCGGCAGGTAAGGCGGCAGGGCGCGCAGGCGTCTGCGTAGCGCCGACAGCCGGTCCATCGAAACTCGCAAGCCCCCAGCGAACCTGGGCCGTATCCTCGCGGACGTGATCTACGAGGGAACCACCGGCATGGACGAGGGCGCTCCGACGACAGCGCGTCTGAGCGAGGTACTCAGCCGCGCCGGGCGCGTTGTGATCGCCGAGGGACCTCCTGACAAGGCGGACTCCGCCGACGTGGCTCGGATCGCGGTGAGCGCTGCCGCGATTGCCGACCTGGCCGAACGGCTGGCCATTGTGGACGGCGGCACCGGCGACCGATGCCTGTGCAACGGCTGGCCGACGATCACGGTTTACGACACAGCGGACCGGCCGATCGCCTGCTGGACACTGCACCACCAATCCGGCCTTCGAGGACTCGGCGACTGCGACGCCGACCTGCGAGACGGTCCGGCCCTCACCGAGTGGCTGGCTGAACGAGGCCTGACCGGATCTCGGGAGATTCAGGAGGAGTTGGCCGCGCGAGATGCCGAAGAGGATCAGCGTCGGCTGCGCTGGCTCGAAGCCGCGCCCGCCGGGCTGCGCGATGCTGCCACGGAAGTCTGCGACCCACCCGGGAACGATCTGGAAGCATGGTCGGATCGGCTTCGCGAAGCCGAGGCCCGGCTCGCCGCACTCGTCCCGCGTGGTTACCCCGACCACATCGAGCGGATCCGCGTCCTGATGGCATGGGCCGGGGTTCCCGCCAGGGAGTCCACCGGGGGCCTGAAGTGGTACGACACAGCAGTCCAGCAACAGCTGCTCGCCGAGGATCCCGATCTCATCCTCACCGCGCTCACCATTCGTCCGCCGAGCCCGGCCCAACTCGATGGCGCAGCCGAACTCTTCGCGTCTATGGAATGGACCACGGAGCACGGCAGGCAACTGCCCGAGCCGCTGAGGTCGACGCTGATCGGGCACATCCAGGCAGAGGGCACGGCCCCTATGAGGTTCCGGATGAGACACGGCTACTACGGCGCCGAGGACTCTGCCTGAACCAGCCGTACGCAAACCGACGGACGCGGGACGGACGGTCAAGCGTTCAGTACATGTCCGGTCGTTGCGTCCACATGGTCGGGGATCTCGTCGTGTCGATCGCCCACGGTCGGTGTACCGGTGGGCTCGAACATGAGGATTGCGGCACCGGACGGAGCGTACGGCTTGTGTTCCGTGCCTCGGGGGACTGTGAAGACCGCTCCCTGCGGGAGGACGACCGTGCGCTCGCCATCGGGCTCGCGCACGGAGATGTGCAGCTCTCCGTCGAGCACCAGGAAGAACTCGTCGGTGTCGTCGTGGACGTGCCAGAGGTGTTCGCCCTGGACCTTGGCGATGCGGACGTCGTAGTCGTTGACGCGCGTGACGATGCGAGGACTCCACAGTGCGTCGAAGGACGCCAGAGCCTTGCTCAGGGAGATGGGTTCGTTGGCCATGGGCTCATCCTGAGCGGTTTTGCAGATCGGCGAGAGTGCTAGGAATTGCATATGGCGCAAGGATCCTCGCAACGTGTTCACGCGGCGGCCGTTCACCGGGTCGTCGTGATCGTGGACGAGAACTCGAACCCCTTCGAACTCGGCTGCGCGACGGAGATCTTCGGTCTCCGCAGACCCGAGCTCGGTCGCGACCTCTACGATTTCAGGCTCTGCTCCCCGGAGCCGCGCACCCTGATGCGAGACGGCTTCTTCACGCTCACGGGAGTCGCCGATCTTACGGCGGCCGACACAGCGGACACCTTGATCGTCCCCAACCGCCCGGACGTCGAGGTGCCCCGCCGCCCCGCCGTGCTGGAAGCGGTCCGACGGGCACACGCACGCGGTGCCCGGCTGATCGGCTTCTGCAGCGGCGCCTTCACGCTGGCCGAAGCCGGAGTCCTCGACGGCCGGCGGGCCACCGCGCACTGGCAGTGGGCGGAGTCCTTCCGCGCCCGCTTCCCCTCCGTCCACCTCGAATCCGACGTGTTGTTCGTGGACGACGGCGACATCCTCACCGCTGCGGGGAGTGCGGCCGCACTCGACCTCGGGCTGCATGTGGTCCGCCGCGACCACGGCGCGGAGATCGCCAACTCCGTGAGCCGGCGACTGGTCTTCGCCGCGCACCGGGACGGCGGGCAGCGGCAGTTCGTGGAGCGACCCCTACCCGACCCGCCGGACGAGTCGCTGGCACCGGTCCTGGCGTGGGCCCAAGAGCGCCTGGACTCACCACTCACTGTCTCCGACCTCGCTGCACGCGCGTCGGTCAGTGGGGCGACGCTGCATCGCCGCTTCCGGGCTCAGCTGGGAACGACACCGCTGGCGTGGCTCACAAGTCAACGGCTGGCCCTGGCATGCCGGTTGATCGAGCGAGGCGAGCATCGCTTCGAAGTGGTGGCCCGGCACAGCGGGCTTGGCACCGCCGCCAATCTGCGCATGCTGATGCGCCGCGAAACCGGCATCACACCGTCGGCGTACAAGGAGCGGTTCGGGCCGGAGATCAGCGGCCCGAGCATGCACGGATGACGAGGCGGGGCCGTCCGGGTGGGGTGTGAGCTTGCCGTCGTCCACCGCTGGTCCGCGTACGCGAAAGCTCCCGGTAGCCGGTAGCCGGTAGCCGGTAGCCGGTAGCCGGTAGCCGGTAGCCGGTGGGCGGTGTCATTGTCGACGTACTTCCACGATCCGATGCCGACCGCGCTCGTTCCACCGTTGTACACCTCCACCGTGTCCGCGGCGTCCGAGGTGACCTCGTTGATCCGCACCCGGCTCGTCGCCGTGATCGACGACGGGCAGCCCGAGGCGTTCGCGCCGCCGAACGTTGACGCGGTGGTCGCGGTCACCCGCGCCCCGCCGCCGTTGCCGCCACAACGCGCCATCGCCGGCTTCGCCCCGCCCGTGGCCCACTCGACCCGGCCGACCACCGTGCCACTGGTCGTGCAGATCACCGGCGCACGCCTGTGGGCCCTGCCGCCGCCCCCGCTGACGCGACCGACCGTGCAACCGACGTCATGCCGGGCACTGCCGACGACCGCCGATACCCTGGCTGCCGTGAGGGTGGGTACAGAGGAAACTCGTCTGGTGGTGCTGCGCGGCAACAGTGCCTCCGGGAAGTCTTCCGTCGCGGCCGGCCTCCGCGAGCGCTTCGGCCGCGGACTGGCCCTGGTCAGCCAGGACAACCTCCGCCGCATCGTGCTGAGAGAGCGCGACCGGCGCGGAGCGGCGAACATCGGCCTCATCGATCTGACCGCCCGCTACGCCCTGGACGCGGGATTCCATGTCGTGGTCGAAGGCATCCTCTACGCCGACCACCACGGCGACATGCTCGCGCAGCTCCGCGCCGACCACCGCGGCCCGACCCACGGCTACTACCTGGACGTGCCGTTCGGCGAAACCCTCACCCGGCACGCGACCAAGCCGATCGCCGACGACGTCGACGCGACGCAACTGCGCGACTGGTACCGGGCGCACGATCTGCTGCCCGGTTGCATCGAGACGGTCATCGGCGCCGACAGCCCCCTGAACGAGACCGTCGACCGCATCATGAAGGACACCGGCTTGGTCCACCTGCCCGCGGTGGACCGTTGATACGACACGTGGCGCTCGTGCGCCGTAGGACCAGAAGGTGTGTTCGGCGAATCACTGGGCGCCTGGCTAACCTTCCGCCGTGGAGCCCTACTTCGATCCGGTACCCCTGCTCGGCGATGCGCGCGGAGCATTTCCTGGGCAGTGGTCGGAACGGAAGTGGCTCAACGTGCCAGGACCGTTCTACGGGGCCGAGACCGACAACTGCGGCACGGGCCGTATCCACGCCCCGGGGCTCGTGCTCTGCAAAGCCGACCACTTCACCGAGTACGTGTACCGGCAGCCCCGGACGGCAGAGGAGCTTCGGCAGCTTGTCGAGGCGGCGGAGGCCGAGGTGTTCTCCGGCTACGGCTGCGATGGTGACATTGGACGCCGGCAGCGGTCCGGGAGCGGTGGCGCGACCGAGGGCGGATCAGTGCGTACCTGGTGAGTCGGCGAGCCGTCTGGGAGGCCGACGACGCGAAGGCGGGGCAAGGGGTGGCCTCGGCGGCCGAGGACTGTGCCGCATACCTCGACGGCGAGCTGGCCGCGCACCTCCGGACCTGTCTCTTCTGGCTCGAGGAGCGACGATCGCCGACGGAGGCCGACCGACTGCCGCACCTCTGACTGCGGCGGGGTATCGGTCGCGATCGCCCGGCGGCCGTCAGGCCGGGACGGATCGCCCCGGCCACGTACCGCTCGCCCTACTCCTTGGGCGGCTTGACGGCGATGTCGAGGTAGAAGGCGTCGATGCTGCGGACCGCGGCCTCGAAGTCCTCCAGGTTCACCGGCTTGGTGACGTAGGCGTTGGCGTGGTGCTGGTAGGCGCCGGCGACGTCGTCAGGGGCGGCGGAGGTGGTCAGGACGACGACCGGGATGGTCCGCAGGTCGGCGTCCTCCTTGACCACGGCCAGGAATTCGCGCCCGTTCATGCGCGGCATGTTGAGGTCGAGCACGATGAGGTCGGGGCGCTCGTTGTTCGGGTCGCGCAGGTACTCCAGGGCCTCGACGCCGTCGGAAACCTGCGTGAGGTTGCGGGTGCCGCGTTCGGCGAGGGCGTCCTGGATCAGCATCGCGTCGGCGAGATCGTCCTCGACCAGCAGCACGTCGTAGGGGCGGGTTGCGGCGGCAGCGGCCATGAGTCACGAACTCCAGGGTGTGGGACGAGAGGCGGGGCGGGCGGTGTTGTTGGTGATCAGGCCGGGCCAGCGACGCCGGGCCCCTTGGCGGCTCATGCTCAGGGCACGGCCGATCTCGGGGTATCCGGCTCCGCCGGCGGCCGCGGCATGGGCGGCCTGGTCCTCGAGGCGCCGTACGGCCAGTTTGACGCCTGCGAGGATCTGCAGCCGCAGCAGAGCATGCCGACGCAGGTCGTCGGCCGCATCGGTGGCCGGTTCTGCCGAGGGACCAGGTCCTTCCTGCGTCAGCTTTCGGGTGAGCTCCTCCACCAGCTGGGTCAGCATCGCGGCCATGTCCTCGTTCGGCGGACGGGATGCTGCAGGCGGACCGGGCATGGCATCACCCTAAGACGTCGATCTCGGATGGGACAACACGCGTTGTCGAAGCCGTGGGTAAAGTGTGCTGGCCGCGCGTCACGGCGCGACCCGGATGGCCGGCCGAGGGAGAGTTGTGAACCGCGATGACGAGTAAGCCGTCGCACAACGAGACAGCGTTCTCCGCGTGGACCACGCGGCGCTGGCTGCGAGTGGGCGTGGCGAGCACGCTGGCCGTCTTGGCGGTACTGGGATCCCTGGGTGGCTGGGCCATGTGGCGCACCTCACAGACCACGGCTCTGCTGACGGACCGGCGCTCACCCGCGCTCATCGAGTCCATCCGGGTCGAGGAAGCCCTGGTCAACCAGGAGACCGGCATTCGCGGCTACGGCCTGTCCGGACAGCAGGTCTACCTGCAGCCCTACGCACAGGGAGTGTCCGACCAGAAGGCGGCCATCAAGCGTCTGCGGCCCCTGCTCGGCGACGACGAACGGGCCCTCGACGACCTGGCCCAGGTGGAGAAGCGCATCAGTACCTGGCAGGAGCGAATAGCCCGGCCCGTCTCAGCGGCTTCCCCCAGCCGAGCGGCTCAGATCTCCGCGGCACGTGCTGCCGAGGGCAAGACGACGTTCGACGCACTGCGTCGAGCCATGGCCGACCAACAGGCCCACCTGGAGGACGAACGGACGGCGGCAGTCCGCGACCTGCGACGGGCGGAAACCCTGCGCAACTGGATGTTCGCCATCATCGCCGTGGTCATCGTCATGGTCGCGGGGCTCGTCTTCGAGGGCCTGCGCCGTGGCGTCACCCGGCCCCTGAGCGGTCTCAGCACGGCGGCCCGCGACGTCGCGCAGGGGCGCTTCGACCGTTCCCTCACGGGTGCCGGCCCCGCCGACCTGCGTCGGCTCGCCTCCGACCTGGAGGCCATGCGCCTGCGGTTTGTTGAAGAGCTGCGCTTCGCCGAGGCGGCCCGCACGCTGCTGGACGAGCAGGCGGAGGACCTCAAGCGGTCGAACACGGAACTGGAGCAGTTCGCCTACGTCGCCTCACACGACCTGCAGGAACCGCTGCGCAAGGTATCCAGCTTCACCCAGCTCCTCCAACGCCGTTACGGAGGCCAGCTGGACGAGAAGGCCGACCAGTACATCGCCTTCGCCGTCGACGGCGCCAACCGCATGCAGACCCTCATCAACGACCTGCTGGCCTTCTCCCGGGTCGGCCGCGTCCACAACGACCACCAGACCGTGGATCTCGAAGCGGTGCTGAGCCGGACCCTGGACACGTTGAGCGTGGCCGTGGAGGAGAGCGGCGCCGAGATCACCCACGACACCTTGCCCACCGTCGTCGGAGACCCGACACAGATGGGCATGCTCTGGCAGAACCTGTTGTCCAACGCCATCAAGTTCCGCAGCCCCGACCGGCCTCCGCGCATCCACATCAGCGCCGTGTCCGACGACGGGGTCTGGGAGTTCGCCGTCACCGACAACGGCATCGGCATCGCGCCGGAGTTCCAGGAGAAGATCTTCATCCTCTTCCAGCGACTGCACACCAAGGACGCCTACCCCGGAACCGGGATCGGCCTTGCCATGTGCAAGAAGGTCGTGGAGTTCCACGGCGGCACGATCAGGATCGACCCCGACCACACGCTCGGCACCCGCGTCGTCGTCACCCTTCCCGCCGTGCCGGCCGAGACCGCTGCAACGGCCGACGCGGCCGAGACTGCCTCGACGGAGGATGCCGACAGGAGTCAGACGTGACCGCCCCGGTCGCAGGCCGCCCCGACGGGTCGTACGACCTGTTGCTGGTCGAGGACGACGACGGAGACGCCCTCCTGGTCGAAGAACTCCTCTACGACACCGATCTGCCGCACACGCTCACCCGCTGCCGAACGGCCGCCGACGCGCGCCGCCTGCTCGCCGCGCGCGCCGTCGACTGCGTGCTGCTCGACCTGCACCTGCCGGACGCGTCCGGGGTGGAGACGGTCAAGGCGATCGAGACCGACACCGATGCCGCCATCATCGTTCTGACCGGCCTGGACGAACCCCGCGCCGGAGTCGACGCCCTCGCCGCCGGCGCACAGGACTACCTGATCAAGGGCAAGGTCGAACCCGACCTGATGCAGCGGGCCGTGCGCTACGCCGTCCAGCGAAAGCAGGCCGAACGCGCCAACGCCGCCCTGCAGATCGGCCGCCTGCGCGCCCAGGAGAACGCGCGCCTCGAACGGGGCCTGCTGCCCGAACCGCTCCTGTCCTCCACGACCGTCACCACCTCCAGCCGCTACTACCCCGGGCGGGCACAGGCCTTGCTCGGCGGCGACTTCCTCGACGTCGTCCAGACCGACGACGGACAGGTCCACGCCGTCATCGGGGACGTCAGCGGCCACGGACCCGACGCTGCGGCACTCGGCGTGTGTCTGCGCATAGCCTGGCGCGCACTGACCCTCGGCGGTCACCGCAACCAGCAGCTGCTCCACCTGCTGGAGAAGATCCACATCGCCGAACGTGCGGGCAGCGACCTCTTCACGACCTGCACCCTCATCACCCTCGACCCGGACGAGGCCACCCTCACCCTGCACCTGGCCGGCCACCACGAACCCCTCATGATCACCCCCGACGGGGCCGGCGAGGTCACCGCCGCACACGGAGTCGCGCTGGGCATCGCACCCGGCCTGGGCAAGTGGCCCGCGACCACACTCGCCCTCCCGCCCCGCGGCGCGCTCATCGCCTACACCGACGGCCTCATCGAGGGCTACGCGGGCGACACGACCACCCGGCTCGGCGTGGAGGGCCTCCTCCGCATCATCGACACGCTCAACACCGCGGATCCCGGAGCCCACTTGGACGACCTCATCGCCCGCACCCGCACCCTCAACGCCAGCCGGCACACCGACGACCTCGCCATCCTGCGCCTCGACTGGAACGCCGAGGCGCCTCGTGCCGGGGCGAAGACGCGGGGGAGCGCACCGTAGTCACTCGAAATGAGCTGCGGGCTCGTTGCATGGGCCCGTCAGTCGTGCTTGGCTCGCCCGATGAACTTTCTGCTGACGGCGAGTGGTCTGCGCAACGAGACGCTGCGGGATGCGCTGCGGGACATGCTGGGAAAGCCGTTCGGATCGGCGAACGTCGTGTTCGTGCCCACGGCGTCAGTCGCCGAGCCCGGGGACCACGGGTGGATGGTCGCCGACATGAATCGCCTGCGCGGCCTCGGCTGGCGGCAGTTCGACATCCTTGAACTCAACGGCCTGCCCCGGCAGATGGTGCTCGACCGACTGCTGAACGCCGACGTCATCTACGTCGAGGGCGGCAGCCACTACCACCTCGCCCGCAGCATCACCGGCAACGGCCTGGCCGACGGCTTCCTGCAGGCACTGGAGAACCGGGTCTACGTCGGTGTCAGCGCCGGATCCATGATCTTCAGCCGCCATCTCACCGAGCACTCCGCCGACGTCATCGGCGACACCGCGGACTTGCACGTCCTGGGTGCGACGACCGTGCAACCACCGTTCGGCCTCTTCGACTGGTATCTCAAGCCTCACCTGTACTCGCCCGACTTCCCCGAGCGGGACGATGCCTGGGCTGATCGCATCGTCGCGCGGGCTGACTTCCCGATCTACTTCATCGACGACGAGACGGCCGTTCGCGTCAGGGACGGCAAGGTGGATGTCATTACTGAGGGCCGGTGGCGGTTCCATCCGTGACTCGCGTCCACGGCCACCCCGATGTGTGTTTGCCGCCGGCGCGAGCGGCAACGCGCAGTACATGACTCAATCGAACAGTGGCACGAATCAAGATTCCAAAGCCAAACGAAGCGCAACCACCAAGGCCAGGCAGGCCACGCAGAAGGCGACTGCGCCCGCGTCGCAGGCGGCTGACAAGGCCGCCGAGAAGTCCGGTGACGCGGCCTCAGCAGCCGTGGGCGTAACCGAGCGTGCGGCAGAAACCGGCACCGCTGTCGTGAACAGCGCGGCCGAGCGGGTCAAGGCGGGCCGCCAGGCCGTCATCGACGCCTCGGGACAGGCCGCCGCCTTCGCCAAGACGGCGTGGACGGTGATCGCTCATCGCAGGATCCTGGCCGCCGGTGTGGGTGCCGGCGTGTCGGTCCTGGGCGCCACGTCATACCTGGCGGGCCGCCGGGCGGGCCGCCGTACGCAGGGTCCGATCACGCGTCTGACCGGTGGCCGGATCTGAGGCCACCGGCGAGTCCCGCCAAGGGGTGGGGCCGCCGAGGGCCGCGCAACTCGACCGGCAGCCCTGCGGGATGCGGTCGGACGGCGGGGCACCGCATCGGTGCCCCGCCGTCGGCGCAGCTCAGTCCACGTACCACTTACCGCACTTGGTGATGCCGTCGAACTCCCCACATGCGCGTGCGGCGTAGTTGGAGTTGAAGACGGACTGAGTGCGGCTTCCGGTGTAGGGACCGCACATCTTCCAGCCATCGCGCTTCGCCTGCGCGTCGCTGACGATGCCCTTGAAGTCCGGGAATGAGCGATAGCTGCGGTCGACCCACAGACGGTCGCCGGATTTGCGGCCGGACTTGATCTCCGCGCGGCTGTAACGGTCGAGCGCCGACTCGTTCTGCAACTCGACGCGGCGGCCCCTGAAGTCGAACGAGGCTCCGGACTCGACGGCGCGGAAGACGCCGATGACGCCGATGCCGTCGCAGTCGTCCTCGGTGGCGGAGGCCACCGACGAGGGGACGAAGACCATGGCGCCGCTGCTGATCATCACGGCCAGGGCCGCGACCGCGCGGCCCGTACGAGGCTTCTGCACTTGACTTCCTTCTGAATGACGACGGGTGGGGGGCTACCGCGGCGCTGAACGGGCCGAGACTCCACCGGATGAGGCGCATCGACCTCTCGGTGCCGCTCAGCGCCGTTCCGCGCTGCCCACCGAACACTGCGGCACACGCCTTGCGGAAACCTTGCGAAGTCGAGAGTGCGCTGATCAGGGGTAGGTTGGGGGCCACCCGACCCAGGAGATGTTCCGTGCCCGGCCGCCCCAACGTTCTGTTCGTGACCGATCTCGCCTACGAGGCGCGAGGGCGGCGCTACTGCGACGAGGACATCTTCCTGTCCTCGCGCCTGCGCAACGACTTCGACGTCGCCTTGTGCCATCCGCTGGACACCGCCGCCCTCATGGACGGCTTCGATGCGGTCGTCGTACGCAACAGCGGTCCAGTGGTGCACTACCGGGAGCAATACGACGCCTTCCGGGGCCAGGCCGCAGCGCGCGGCACGCGTGTGTACAACCCGTTGTCCGGCCGGGCCGACATGGTCGGCAAGCAGTACCTGCTGGACCTGACCGCAGCCGGATACCCGGTCATCCCGACCATCGACCGACTCCAGGACCTTGGCCGCCTGCCCGAGACCGACCAGTTCGTGGTCAAGCCGAAGGCAGGAGCGGACTCCATCGGCCTCGGCTTCGTGCCCCGTGAGCGGCTTGCCACCCTCGCTTACGGCGACATCCTGGTCCAGCCGCGCATCGACTTCCGCTACGAGGTGTCCTTCTACTACGTGGACGATGTCTTCCAGTACGCCCTGTACGCGCCCGACCCCGACCGGCGCTGGGTCCTCGAGCCCTACCTGCCCACCGAAGCCGACCTCGACTTCGCCCGCCGCTTCATCGACTGGAACACCCTCGATCACGGCATCCAGCGCGTGGACGCCTGCCGCACCCAGGAAGGCGACCTCCTTCTGGTCGAGCTGGAAGACCTCAATCCGTATCTGTCCCTGGACCACGTCGACGCCCAGACCCGCGACACCTTCGTCACCAGCATGACGACCTCCCTCCACCGGTTCCTGGGGACCCCCACCCACCCCTGAGACGCCGTCGGCGCATCGGACGCTTCGACGGTCATGGAAAGGGTGGCACCCGCCCCTGCGCGCCCCTACGTTCAGGCGTCGTGAAAACGGCCGCTCGAAGGGCAGGGCACATGCTGAAGCAGTTGAACAAACGGCTCGCGTCCCGTCGCGCCGCCGCATCGGTCGGCGCAGTGACGCTCGCTGCGGCCGCGGTCTGCGCGGTCGCCACGCCGGCGTCGGCCGCGGGCTGGGCCTGCGACCACGACGGGCACACCGTGTGGTGCGCATCCGTGACCGGCATCTCGGCCGGTTCCTACCTGGCCTCCCACAACGGGCCGACCTACGCCTCAGGCACGACCGGACACCGCTACCACAACGGCGACACCATGATGCTCGCGTGCTGGACCACGGGGGACGGTGACGCGGACGGCCACGGTGACCACTACTGGTTCGCGCTCGACTTCGACAGCGACAGCGGTTTCATCAACGACTGGTACGTGACGACCGGATCACCATCCCAATGGAAGCCGCACGTCCCCCAGTGCCGCTGATGAACCTCACTTCGTCAGGAGACTTCGCATGCGTCGCATACTTCTCGCACTGCTGGCCTGTCTCGGGCTGACCGCGCCCGTGGCCCTCGCAGCGGCGGTGCCCGCGTCCGCGTCCGCGCATTCCGTGCAGACCGTCGCCTGCAATTCGGGCTATGTCTGCATCTACAAGGGCGATATCTGGGACGGCAGTTCCAACCACCCGAAGGTCTACAACCTCTACTACTACGGCACGTACAACGTGCAGAACCTCGTCGGCGAGTACACCGTGGTGAACTGCCAGACCGGCGGCGCGCGGGTGCAGGGATGGACCGGATACAACGCCACGGGCAGCGTTGCCTGGGACATCGGCAACAACTGCTCCACGGGGCTGTGGATAGACCTCACTCCCACGAACTCGGTGCGGTTGTACGCCTGACTTCGCTGCACCCGCGGGCCCGTCAGCACCCTGACGGGCCCGCGCATGGAGGCGGGCGGCTTCACCAGATCAGGCACCAGTAGTTCCCCGCGTTGCCGATACCGATACGGCTCACGGGGGGTACGAGGCTGGGGTCGGGCGAACCTACCGCGGCCAGGGAGCATGCGGGGTCGCCGACGATCTGGGCCAGGGCCATGCGCTGTGCGGCGGCGACAGCGGCAGGGGACGTGTACCAGGTGGTGGTGACCGGCCCACTGCTTTCCGGGGGAGGCGTTGACGTCGACGGGCTGGGGCGTGGAGCCGAGGCGGTCGACGTCGGTCGCGTCGTGGTCTCGGAGGGACGCGTCGTCGGCTGAGCGCGTGTGGGCGTAGGGGACGTGCCTGTCGGCGACGGTGGCTGGGTGGTATGCGGGACGACCGCCGTCGGGTGGGCCGGCCGGCGGTCCGTGGAAGGCACCGGTTCGGGAGAGTGGGATGTGGTGCTCGCGGTCGGTCTGGGTGTCGCCGACGGTGTCGAAGGCGCCGAGGTGGGGGTGCGCGACTGCTCGGGTGTCTCCGTCGGTCCCGCTCTTGATGGAGACACGCTCGGAGCCGTCGCCGCTGATTCGGGGGCGTTCCCGTTCCCGCCCGATTCCAGCAGCAGCCACGTTCCGGTGCCGCCGATAACCAGAACGGCGGCACCGCCCACTATCCACGGGGCCTTCCGCCGCGGGCGTCGGTGACGGCTCATGGTTTCACTGTCGCATTGCCGCGGTGATCCCGCAGTGGTACGGATTCGGAGGCTCGACCGTGCTCCTGCGCGCAGGCCGAAGATGATCACGCGTGGCGGGGTCCACGAGGAGTGTGTGACCGCCTCTCGGATGCCGGCGAACCGCAGCTCGGGTTGCGCTCCAGCCGGCCCCGCCTGCCGAGGAGACCGCCACCGCCCCGCGTAGGCCGTTGTGCGTATATGCGCCGAAAGAAGAGACGGAACACCCGAGGGACGGGAAGCGTCGGTACATCCCTCGGCAGGCACTCTGACCGCCGTACGCAGCGATGGAGGGCTCACGCATGACGACGAATCGCCTGGAGGAGTTCGAGCTCGACTGCATCAGTGGAGTCGACCCTTCGTTTGAAGTCCCGGCGCGCGCGTTCCTGCGCCGGATCGGGCGGTCTCGGCTCTTCGACGAGCTGATCCGTCCGGCCCTGGACGAAGGGTCCGCACTCGTCGCCGTGGCTCAGCGAACTCGCCCGTGGCCGCCCTGGGGCATCGGGGCCCGCACCATCTCGGCGATGGAGATCGCCGTTCCCCGGGCTGAAGGAACCGCCGGGCTCACCAGTGTCCTGGCCGTCGCGGAGGAGAGCACCGAGATCGGTCTCCTGTCTGCCGTGCACGCGACACTGCTCGATGGCCTGGCCGAGCGTGGAGTCGAACGCGTCCATCTGACCGTTCGGGAGGGGGCCGTATTCGGCGAGTGGCTGGTCGCTCGTGCGGGATTCGAGCGGAGCGACAGCCTGGTCCTCACCGAGCACTCCCGGTATTGGCTGCACGACGCCCCGATCGCTGAGCACCGGCGGGCCCTCGGCCTCGAGGGGGTCGACGTCGACGACCTTCTGACCGGTGGCGTCCTGAAGGGGGACGCCTACGCGGCTGCCGCTCTGTACCTTCTCGGAGTCGCCCAGGCACTCGGACCCTCCTGGGACGAGCAGCTCACCGCCGGCGAGATCATCGCGAACACCGGCCCCGGCATGGTCGCGGCGTGCCTGCCGCCCGGCGGGCCTCCCGCCGTGGAGCGGTAGCGTTCCATGGGCAGCGTCGACATCGTGATCCGCAGCCATGCCAAGGACTTCGCCTGGCTGCGGCATTGCCTGGCGGGTGTACGCCGCTGGTGCACCGGCTTCCGTGACGTCGTCGTGGTGGTCCCGCGCAGGTGCGAGCACAGGCTTGCCCGATACGGCATCGAGGCCGACCGCATCGTCCTGTGCTCCGACTACGCCGACGACTATCTGGGCCAGCAAGTGACCAAAACACTGGCCGACACCTTCACGGACGCGGACTTCATCGCCCACCTCGACTCGGATTGTGTCGTGCGCCGCCCCCTCACCCCTGCCGACCTGGTCGACGATGCGGGACGCCCGCGACTCCTGTACACCCCCGGCGAGCACTTCCGCCGTGGCGCCCCATGGCAAGCGGCCACCGAACGCTTCCTGGGCCGGCCGGTCACCTGCGACTACATGCGCCGCCAGCCACTGGTGTACCCACGGTGGATCTACCCGGACCTGCGCGAGCACGCTGTGCGCCGACACGGCGTGGAGCTGGCGGAGTACATCATGGCCCAGCCGCCTCTGGGCTTCTCCGAATTCAATGCGATGGGCGCCTACGCGCATGAGCGCCACCGCGACGCCTTCGCATGGACTGTGCACCCGAGCTCGACCTACGACGAGACATGGACGCGGGTCTTCTGGAGTTGGTCCGGCATCACCCCGGCCGTCGAACATGAACTGCGCGTACTCGGCCGTGCGGCGGCCAGGACTGAGGACAAGGATGCCTTCGCCGATCCGTGATGTCGTCGTCTGGGAGTCCGTACTCGCCCCGCCGCTCCTCGACGCCCTGACCCACAGCATGCAGGCCGCCGATGGGCGTCCGGCCGACGTCCGCGCGCCCACAGGCCTCCGGGTCGATCCGCATATCCGGCGGACCAGCAGGGTTCAGGTGCCGCAGGCCCTGTCGGAAAACGTCCGACTCTGCTTCCAAGGCCTGCACGACAGGCTCGAGGAGCGGTTCGGCCTGCGGTTGAGTGGCTGCGAGGCACCGCAGTTCCTCCGGTACGAGCGGGGCGACCGCTTCGTGCCACACGCCGACGTCTCCGAGACACAGGCTCGTCGGCCCGTGGGGCGAAGGGTGACAGCGGTCCTGCACGTCGCGCAGGCAGCCGCAGTCCGGGACAATGGCCCTGCCCATGAAAGGACAGAGGCGACGGCAGCACACGGCAACCTGACCTTCTTCGACACGTCACCGACCACCACCTGGCAGACCTGCCGTAAGAAGATCTCCTTCCCTCCCGGATCCGTGATCGCCTTCCCCGCCGACCTCGTGCATGAAGTGCCACCGGTACGGGTCGGTCCCCGCCTGACGGTGGTCACCTGGTTCTGGAACGGCTGACAGGTCGGCCGCGGACCGGGTCGTGCCGCAATCCTGTACGTGTACGTCGTCCGGCCCTGCACTCAGCCGCGCTCCGCCACCGCCACCCGCCCCGACCTCAACGATGACCGTCCCCGTGCCGGGCCGCCGAGACGCTGCGCGAAGGCGAGGAGGGGGTCGTCCGTAACCACTCGGAGGTCGTGCTCGGCGAGCAGTGCCGCCATCCGCTCCGGCCTCCACAGCGACAGCCACGGCTCGCCCGAGGTGAGGGAACTGCCGAGCACGCGTGTCAGCAGCCTCCCCGCGGCCGCCTTCACCGACGGGGCCTGGTAGTTGACGATGAGTGTGCTGCCCGAGGCCGACCGGGTGGCGAGTGCGGCCACGGTGGCGCGTACGTGCTCGCGTGTGAGGTACGGAACCACGCCCTCCCACAGCCAGGTCGTCGGCGCGGTCGGATCGTGGCCGGCGGCGTCCAGTGCCGCGCCCAGGTCGACGACGGCGAAATCGACCGGCGTGAACCGCACGGCGCGCGCGACGGCCCGCAGTTCGCTGTCGGGGTGCGGGTACTCCTCCGGCCCGCGCTGCGTCAGGCGGGCGCGTTTGTCGTGTTGTGAGGCCGGATGGTCGACCTCCCACACATCCGTGCGCGCGAGCTCCGCCAGCCGCCACGCCCTGGTGTCCAAACCCGCGCCGAGGATCACCAGTTGGCCGGTCACGCGGGCGCGCAGAGCGTCGTCGATCGCGACCGTACGGGGGACGACGACCTCCGCACACGCCCGCACACTCTCGTACGTCACGCGCGCCTGCCAGCCCTGTGGCGGTGTGCCCGCGCGCACTTGGTCCACGGTCGTACGCTCCGCGTCGCGCAGCAGCCGTACCGCCACGGGATCGGAGAACTGCCCCACGGCAGCCCTCCCGTCCGCGACCGCCCGCCCCTGACAGACCAGCACCGCCGTACGGCTCGCCGCGCGTCCACTGGGATTCATGGAGGGCATTCAACACCCCGTGAGCACGCTATGCTTGATCTCGAACCGAGCGCCCAACTCCGGGCCTTCGGGCGCGCGTTGGTGGTCCAAGGAAAGACGCCCCGCTTCCTGCGGGGAAATGCAGGTGCAAGGCCTGCCCGGCGCTCCACTGTACGAGCCTCATCCCGCCGTCACCGGGATGGGGCTCGCGCTGTTCTGTCGGACTGGGCGACCGAGTGGGTGCCGCCCCTGTCAGGTCGTCGATCCGCCGCTGCCGGGGTCGATGAGCCATGCCACGAGGGTTCTCCAGCGGTCGGGTTGGTCGGTGTCTCGCGGTCCGACGAGGTAGATCTCCTCGACGAGGTCCTGGGCTCGCAGGCCGTTGCGCGAGGCAAAGGCGCCCAGGGCGCTGTAGGTGAGGTCGATGTCGTCGTGCGGGCCGCGGTGGGTGGCAACGGCCGCGGTCCGCTGGGGGAGTCGGAGCACCTTCACAGTGGACGGCGCTTCCGGTGGCAGGGGTGCTTCGGCGGGGAGATAGACGGTGGCGCGGCCGTGCCCGTCGGTGAAGAGGGTGTGCTGGTAGCGGCCGCCAGGAGGCAGCACCGGGCGGTCGCCGACGGCTGCGTCCAGGTCGTTCATGGCGGTGTCGTACCAGCTCAGGTCGGTTCCGGGCGGGATGTCGAGAGTCACCGCAAGGACACGTTGCGGCGGAAGGACCTCGAGGCTCACGGTTCGCTCTGCCTGTGGGTCCAGGAGTTCCCGTAGCGCCTCGACCGCTCGCTGGGTCTGGCCGAGTCGGTCTTCGAGCCGGCGGAGATGGGCGGCGACGATCTGCTGTGCCGCATGGCTTTCTTCGTCCGTTCCTCCGGACCGGGTCAGGAGGAACTCCCGGACGTCTGCCAGCGGGAGGTCGA
This sequence comes from Streptomyces sp. SLBN-31, assembly GCF_006715395.1. Classification (NCBI taxonomy): domain Bacteria; kingdom Bacillati; phylum Actinomycetota; class Actinomycetes; order Kitasatosporales; family Streptomycetaceae; genus Streptomyces; species Streptomyces sp. SLBN-31. The sequence goes on along the minus strand of NZ_VFNC01000002.1, from coordinate 251,316 downwards.
GTTCGCGCAGCCGCCTGATGGTCAGTGCGGGCCGGATCTGCGCGGGGGTGTAGTAGCGGTAGCCGGTGGCGGGGTCGACCTCTGCGGGGACGAGGAGTTCCTGTTCGTGGTACCGGCGGAGGGTGCGGATGCTCAGGTGAGTGATCCGGGAAAACTCTCCGATGGTCCATCGCTCCGCCATGCCGTCCTCCTCGTCGTCCACGTCCGGCCCTCCCGAGGCCTCGATATCAGGGTGTGATGTCCAGCAGTGTGATCTTCCCCTGTGTGTTGCGTTCGAAGGCGAAGCGCAGGGCGACCGGGCTGCCGGGGAAGTCGCCGGACACCTCCGCGACGGCCGTGCAGGCGGCTGCTGTGCCGGTGACGTCGTGGAGGTCGTAGCGTACGGGCGGTACCTCGGCGCGCCAGCGGCGTACCGCTGTGAGCCCTTGGTGGCTATGGCCGTCGTCGTGCACGACGACATCGTCGTCGAAGAGCGCGAAGTACCGCTCGCGGTCAGGGGCGATGGCCGCGACGAAATACTCCTTGGCGAACTCCTGAGCGTCCTGCATGGTCTTCTCCCATGGTGTGAAGAGGTTGCTGGTCAGAGGGTGCGGACGGTGCCGCCGTCGATGATGTGCTCGGCACCGGTGATCGCACTCGCCCGGTCCGAGACCAGGAAGGCGATCAGCTCGGCCACCTCTTCCGGCTCGGCGGGCCGCCCCAGCGGGATACCGCCGAGAACCTGCGTCAGATCGTCGAGGGCGGTCTCGCGGGTGATGCCGCCCTCGCTCATCCGGCGTGCGAGGAGTCGCTCGGCACCGTCGGTGCGGATGAAGCCCGGAGCGACCGAGTTGACCCGCACACCGCTGGGCGCCACTTCATTGGCGAGGCCTTTGCTGTACGTGGCCAGGGCGCTTTTGGCTGCGGCGTACGCCAGCGTCGAGTCGTGCAGCGGCATCCGGCGCTGGATCGAGGTCACATGCACTACGGCACCGAACCCGCGGGAGGTCATCCCGGGCACCAGCGAGCGGTCCAGCCGGACTGCGGAGAACAGGTTGAGGGCAAGTTCCTCCGCCCACGTCCCGTCCTCCAGAGCCGCATAGCCGCCGGCCGGGGCGCGGGAGCCGCCTGTGACGTGCACGAGGACGTCCGGCACACCGATGAGCTCGGCCACTGCCGCAGCCGCCGACGCGGTCCCCCCGGGGGGTGCTCAGGTCGGCCTGAACGAAGAGCGGGTCGGTCGTCTCCGGCGGCGTACGGGCGATGGTGACCACCTCCGCCCCGCCCTCCCGGAGCCGGCGTGCTGTCGCCAGCCCGGTTCCCCTGCTGCCGCCCGCCACCACGGCGCGACGTCCGTCGAGATCGTTGCTGTTCATGCCGCGACCTTGGACCCTCTCGCGGGGAGAGGGTCAAGACGTGGCTTGAGGGACCTTCTCCCTTTCCAAGCCTGACCACCCAACCCGCCCCCCGTATCCAGGCTGCACGTGTGTTCTGTCAGAATCAGGCGGCAGTGGTTGGGGGGAGCCCGGATGACGACGATCGACGATTACCAGCGGAGCTGCGAGCAGCTGTTCGTGGCTGGCGGAAACGCGGCCGTGAGGCGCGCCGCGCAGGAGGGCCTGGACGAGCTCGGTCCCCACCCTGATCTCTACAGCTGGTTGGCCCTTGGGCACGCCGCCGAGGACGACGACGACCACGACGACCTCGCGGAGGAAGCCTTCCAGGCGGGGCTTGCTCTCGACAGGGACCACCTGGGACTTCTGGCCGGCTACGCCGAACTGTGCCTGCGTGCGGACTCCTTCGAGTACCCGGGACGGGCCGCACGAGCTGGCGCCGCGGTCCGCCGAGGCCGACCGGCTTGCCGCCGCCGAACGCTGGGCCCGGCGAGGCTACTGGGACGATTTGAGGATGAGAGCGGCGGCCGCCCGTACGGTCATGGGCCGCGACACCCAGGCACAGGCGCGTGCCCTCGCCGAGGATCTCCGCCAGGGCGGCGACGCCGCCACCCGGGACGTGAAGACCGAGGACCGCGACGCCGTCGTACGCGCGGCGACACTCAAGGCACTGTCCGGGCCGTGGAACGCCCCCGTGCGCCTGTTGGGCAGGCATCGCACGGCTGCCTGGGCCCTCAGCGGCATCCTGTGTTTCCTGACCAACACGATCCTGCGCCAGAGCGGAGTCATCAGCTCCGTCAGCGCGTGGGGCTTCCTCTGGTGCCTTCCGGTACTCATCGTCGACCGCCGTTTCGCCGCTGTACGCAAGGAGGCCGAGGCCCAGCACATCGCCGCCCTCGAGGCGGCGCTCGCCGAGCGGCGCTGACTTGACCTCCTTACAGCTGGTCCCCCCTGTCGGCGGCTTTCGGAGGATGCGTTCCGCCACCGTCCTTGATGTCCTGGTCACAGGTTCGTCGGTCGTGGGACTGGTCATTGGGGATCAAGAGCACTTCGGTTACCTGCTCGGGGTGTTCGACGGTAAGCCAGTCATCGCCCGTGAGGGCACCGTCCGGCTCGGCCCACCCTCCGGACGCATAGATCGTCTGACACCCCAGCGCCACGCGCTCACTGTCTACTGCGCATGCGTCGACGCCGGGGCCGGATGTCTCGTCGGCGCCGTCGAAGCGGTAACGGAAGTGGACCTTGTCGCCTTCGGCGGGCACCTGCGGGTGGGGCTCGAGGCGCCAGCCGACGACCTCGGCGGTGACGCCGAGAGGTCGCCCTGACGTGTCCTCGACCTCTACTCTGACACCGGCCTCACCGCGTTCCGCAGTCGTGTCGGTGCAGCCCCAGTGGGAAGAGCAGCCCGACAGGGCAAGAATCACCAGAACCGCGGGGGCACCGGCAGGTATCCGTGCGGGTAACACTTGAGATGACCTCCATTAAGGCGCCGTCGTCCTGAAGGAGCTGATCACGTACAGAGCCTCGTCGTCTATCGCGTTCTTGTCCCAGTCCAAGGTGATGCGCAAGGGCTGCCCGTCGGCCGCGTACTCGGCTTCCGCGGTGTCCGCTTCGTCACTGCGGGCCTTGGCCAGCCTCTTCAACAGATCCCCGACCGTGGGGACTTCGCCGAGCAGATCGTGTGCCTGTCGCCGACTGTCCTTGTCGAGCCCCACCGCCTGCACCACCTTGCCGTCGCGGACCTTCACCCGGAAGGTTCCCGCCAGGACCTGGGTGGCCGAGGTCAGCGTGTAGTCGTACGACTCGGGCTCCTGCCACGAAGTCGTACTGGGCGCGGTGGCGTTCTTCAGGTCACCGGAGCCACACGCGGCGGTCGCGCACAACACCGCCCCGACCAGCATGGTGGCGGAAACAAAACCAGTTCGGGGACGACGCCCGGCAGACGCAAGCATGATGGCCCTTTCGAAGACGGTTACGACTACGACGCCGGCCGGTCCGTGGAGGTTCGGACCGGCCGGCGTCGCTGCCGCATTCCGCGTCGATCAGCTCGGAGCAGACCGTCCGCTCCATTGCCCCCCAGACTCGCTCTCTGACACCGGCCGGCCCTGGTGGCGGTTCGTGCCGGGACCGTCAGAAGGCCGACAGTGTGAGCGTGAAGCCGGTCGGCTTGGTGTCCTGGATGTAGGAGGCGAAGTCCGCGACGTCGTCGAACGCGAAGCCGTAGGCCTTGCCGTCCTTTGTCGCCGCGTGGATCGCCTTGGCGTAGTGGTTGGTGAGGTCGCCCTGGTAGAAGGTGGCGGGGTCGGTGGAGGGCTGGGCGGTGTCGGTGAGCAGTGTCGAGCGGTTGAAGCCCGCCCCCAGGACGGCGGCGACGGGGCCGGTGGTCCCGTCGTTGGGCGCGGCGAGGTTGCCGTCGCAGAAGAGGACGTCGCGGGTCGAGGGCTTGGCGAAGGACACGGAGGCCGGCCCGTCGAAGGTGAAGCGGTCACCGCGCACCCGGCCGGTGAACGTGCCGGCGTTGGTGGTGACCTTGAGGTCCTTGCCGGTGTAGGTGCTCCACACTTCGTCGATGTAAGGGGCGAGGTAGTCCGTGGCGAAGAGGCCCGCGTCCAGGCCGTGGCCGGGAGCGATGATGCGGGTGTCGTCCACGACCAGTCGCGAGAACTCCTCGACCTGCTTGACGGCGGCGAAGGCGGCGGCTCGCCCGCCGTCACGCAGGACTCCCGTCGTCTGGTCCTTGTCACCGGTGAGGCGGATACTCATCGGCACGCTGAACATGTCGACCATTGTGCAACCGACGATGATCGTTTACGCCTGGGGCGCGGTCTTCTGCTTGAGGCGTTCGTAAGGCGTCTGGCCGCCGAGGCCGCCGTGCGGGCGATGGTAGTTGTAGTAGTCCTCCCACTCGCGCAGCTTGTCGTTGAAGACCTCGGCGTCGTCGATGATGACGCCCTCCAGGAGCCGGTAGAACTCCTCTCCGTCGATCCGGTGGGAGCGTTCGACCTTCCCGTTGAGCCGCGGTGTGCGGGGCTTTATGTAGGCGTGGCCGATGCCTTTGTCGAGCACGTGGAAGTGGAAGGCTGACTGGAACTCGGCTCCGTTGTCGGTCTGGATCACCTCCACCTGGAACGGCAGCCTCTGCAGGACGTAGTCGACGAACTGGATGGCAGTGGCCTGGTTAAGGGTCGGATAGATCTTCAGGACCCGCAGCCGGGTGCAGTCGTCGATCGCCGTGAACTGGTAGTACTTGTTGCGGCCGCCGCGCCGGCCCTGGGGCATGGAGGCCAGCGGCTCGATGAACTTCACGTCGATCTGCACCCGGTGGCCGGGCAGTTGCTTCTCGTAGCGCTTCCACCGGCGGTCGTGCCGCTTGTAGCGCTGGGAGGCCGGCAGGCGGCCCATGTCCAGGCGCTTGAGGATCCGCCACACGCCCGATTTGCTGATCGTGACGTCGTGGTACCGCTTGAGGTACATCGCGATCTTCTCGGGCCCGAAGTGGTAATTCTGCCGGAGATAGATGATCTTCCCGACGACCTCGACGTGCGTGGCGTTCGGGCTGTGCTTGGGCGCCTTCGAGCGAGTGCGCAGCCCCTCGATGCCCTCCGCCTGGTAGCGGCGATACCAGATGTAGTACGCCTGCCGACTGACGCCGAAGTACCGGCAACTCATGGCGACGTTGCCGGTGACCTCTTCGACATGGCGTATGACGGCCAGGCGCCGCTTGGCCTCGCGATCGAGCGGGGGTGTCTTCGACATGTGGATCTCCTAGTGATCGGAGACCCAGGTGTCAACGATGATCGGCAGTTTTAGAGTGCGGGTGGTCCCGCTGGTCGCTCCGGAGTCGGAGGTGGTGACATGGACGTAGTCGACGGTCATCGTCTGCGGGAAAGAGGTGTTGGCGTCGGGGCTGCCGGGCCAGTCACCGCCGACCGCGAAGTTCAGGATGATGAAGAACGGGTGGTCGTAGACCCACTTGTACCCGCCCACATCGGCGGGGGTGCGGGTCTCGTACGCATGGCCGTCCACGGACCACTTGATCGCGGTGGGGCTCCAGTCGACGGCGAAGACGTGGAAGTCGTCGGCGAATGACTTGCCGTTCAGCAGGGTGTACGCGGCACCGATGCCGCCCGAGCCGGAGTAGCCGGGGCCGTGGATCGTGCCGTGGACGGTGCCGGGCTCGTTGCCGACGTTCTCCATGATGTCGATCTCGCCGCTGTTCGGCCAGCCGGCGCTGCCGAGGTCGTCGCCCAGCATCCAGAACGCCGGCCAGACACCCTGGCCCCGCGGCACCTTGATGCGGGACTCGAAGTGGCCGTACTTCTGGGTGAAGGTCTTGGCCGTGTTCAGCCGTGCCGACGTGTACTGGCAGGTGCCGTACCAGCACTGCAGGCCCGGGTCGGTGTTCTTGCGGGCGGTGATGACCAGGTTGCCGTTGCCGTCGAGCGCGGCATTGCCGGTGCTGTTCGTGTAGTACTGCAACTCGTGGTTGCCGTTGCCTCCGCCACCCGTCTCCAGGGTCCATTTCGAGGAGTCCGGCGCGCTGCCCGCGGCGCCGTTGAAGTCCTCGGACCATGTCTGCGCCGCGGCGGCGTTCGCGCGGTTCGTGGCCGGACCGGATGTGTTGAAGAGGATGGCGCAGGCGAGGGCGGCGGTGGTCAGCAGCACCAGCCCTCCGAACGACCATCGGCGTGCGCGATGAGCTGCCATGCGGGTAACACACCTCGTTCGTGGGGAAGTTCGCGTCGGGCGGCGGACGGCGCGTGTGGAGCGCGCAGGCAGACTGCGTTTGAGAGCGCTCTCTCTTGTGCGCCGGGTGCCGCCGGTGGGCCATGACGATACGCACGATCAATGGCCCTGCCAACCGGAACGCCGAACCTCAAATCGCTCTGACCTGCGACTACTTGGAAGCGTGGGGGAGAGTGAAGAACGCTTAATTCGCGTTTAAACCACGCTTAAGGCGCCGGGCGCAGACCGTGATCTCTATGTCCAGGATGCCTTCTTGCCGCTGTAGCAGCCGCGCGCTGTTCGCTCTGGCCCGTCTGCGGTGCGCTCACGTTTGCACCCGGTTCGGCGCTGCGCTCGACCGGCGTGACCCGGGCTCCTGTTGGGCGCCCGACGCGGGTGTCCGGGATCGCCGCGTCTCCCTCGGCGCAAGGCACCGCCCGCCTCGCGAAGCTCGCCGAGCATCCCGGAGGCACCTCGCCATTGCCGTCAACGACGGCCTATCGTCGTCAACGACGACCCGGGGAACGGTTACTCGCCGATCGTCGAGCGGTCTCGTAACTTGCGCTGCGTGGCTCGGCCGTCAGGGCCGGCCGTCAGGGTCGGCCCACCACTTCCTTGGGGAGGCGGTTGTCAGATGCGCCAGTCCTTGCCGCTGTGCCGGGATTTGGAACTGTCCGACTGCTGCTCCTGGCGCTCCCGCTCGATCTCATCGCGCTGCGCATCAAGGTAACGCAGGGCCTCAAGCCGCTGCGCTTCCCGTTCCTCGGGAGTCTGTTGCTCGTACTCCCGTCGTGCCTGGGCGATGCGCTCGCCGAGCGCCTCGGAGTACGGTCCTACTCGCAGTGCCTCACGCAGGCCGACGCGACCGGAGAGAACCTCCCGAGCCATTTCCTGGAGGGCACCGTTGCCCGATTGGCTGTCCGCAAGCCGCTGCAGCGACTTGCGCAGGGCCCGGGCTCTGACCTCGTCGTGCGCGATGTTCATCAGGTCGGCGTCGCCGATCTGGGGCTCCTTGTCAGCCATGCGCCTCGTGCTCCCTTCCGCCCGCAACCTAAGCGACGGCTGGATTGTCGTAAGTGCCGCCGACCTCGGGGAAGTCCTGCAGGTGGCTGTAGACGGCCGCAGCGAGCCCTTCGATCGTGCCCACCCCGCCGTTGACGATGGCTTGGGCGTTGCCGAACGTCTCGGTGGCGTCGGCCCACATCTTGAGGATCCGGGTCACCTCGAGGGCGGCCAGGCCGTAGCCGACCAAGGCGCCCGCACCGGTCCACGACAGCAGGGTCCCGGCAGCCAATTCGATCCCGACGATGATCAGGCCGTCGATGATCCCTCCGAGGTAGCCCTTGATTGCTTCGGCGGCCGAGTACGCGGCATGCGCCAGGTACTTGTAGGCGTCGGCGAGGGAGTCGAGGGTCTCACCGCTCTGAATGAGCTTCTTGGCCAGTTCGTCGAAGTACACGTAGGCGGAGTCGGCGGCATGGCCGTTCCACGTCGCATCCAGTGCTTTGTTGCCGGAGGTCAGGTTGTTCGCGATATCGCCACAGGCCTTGCCGATGTTCTGCCAAACTTCGGCACATTTGACGAAGGATTCCCAGTCGCCCGCGAACCATTGGGTCACTTCGTCGAGAGGGTTGAACCCGAAGACGGCGTTATACGCCTCGGTGATCCAGTATGTGGGGCTGATCAGGTCGCTGGCGTCGTTGAAAAGGTCGAGCAGCGCACCCTGCGAGAACTCTTCAGGCTTCTTCGGCGGTGTCAGGCGGCTTGACGGCTCCGCTGTGTCGGTGAACCCGGACACTTGACGTCCTCCATGTACAGGGTCAGAGATCAGCGCTTGCTGCTGGGGTAGGTGGCGTCGAGTTGGGCCGCGGCGCCGTGGTCGGTCTCGCGGTAGTACGCGGCGCTCTTGGAAAGTTCCTTCTCCGCTGCGCGCAGTACTGACTCTGCCTTGGTGAGCGCTGTGGTGACCCGTTCCAGGACGCCGTTGTGTGCTCCGGCGACCAGGCCGAAGAGGCCTTCGTTGGAGACTGCGACATTTCCGTACTGTCGGGCGTAGCGGCCGGCATGCTGCGAGTCGTCGGCGGCTCGTCCTGCCTGGTCGGCAAAGCTGTCGAGATCGTCCGGTTGAACATCGAATCCCATACACACCCCCGTGTCCGCTTCAGGCCGTGGGGTACGTTACCCCACATGCAGAACAGGAATGACGACGGTCTTCAGGGGGAACTGAACCGCTCTCCAAGGTCCGGAGCCTACGGTCAGGAACCTCGTGCCGATGTATGGCACCGGATCAGACTCAATGTCCTGGGGCTCTCATTGCTGCTCGCGGCGATGACCGGGCTGGGCTCCGCGGCTCTGCTCTTCGTGGACGGGAGCGTTCCCGTCGGTCTTGTCGGTCCTTTGTTGATGGCAGCGGCGGCGGCGGGCGCGATCAGGGGCTACCGACGACGTGAGTGGGTCTGGGCGCTTGGTTCTCTTGTCGTTACGATTGCCTGGTTCGCAGCGCTTTCGGTGGTCTTGAACTGACCTACTGAAATCCGGAATCGCAAGCACCAAATGCTGACATTCGCAGACTCGGCAACGGTGATGTCGGATAACGGCGGATGCAGTTCATGGATGCTCTCGCCTCACTGAGCATGGGCGTCCAGGCGCGGTGGTGGGTCTTCGGGCGGAGGATGCAACCAGGTTGTGAGGCCGGCAGTAGCTGTGCCGGTCGAGCCGGTCGAGCAAGTTGAGCCAGTTGGAAAACGCCGTCCATTTCATGACGGCCACTGCGGCCTGACTCGCCACTCGAAGGACTCCGACTCCGGCTTCCAGCTGCCGTAGCATCGCCTCTTGCGTGAACCGCCTGCCGTGGGGGCACCCCGAGACCTGAGGACCGCAAGCGATGGATGCGACAAGGCAGTTCGCCGGTTGGGACGAGGCCGCCTTCGACGTGTTGTTGCGTCTTGACGGTGAGCCGTCGCAAGACGTGATGCGCGAGGTGCGCAAGGACCGCGAACGCCTTGTGCGGCAACCGATGGTCTCGCTTCTCCATGACTTGGCCTGGGCAGATCCCGCGTTCGAGGATCATTCCGTGTGGCGGTACGGGAAGACGTCGTGGTGGTGGCAGAACCAGTCTGCTGTCGTACGTGTCGCCCGGAACGTGGAGATCAGCCTGCGCTTCAACCTGGATGGCCTGCACGTGCAAGGTGCATGGTGGTACGCCGACTCCGTTCAGATCGGCAGGTTCAGGGCGGCGGTCGCTGCGGAGCCAAGCGGCTCCGAACTGGGAGACCTCTTGTCCGACCTGCGGAGCAAGGGGTTTGAGATCAGCGGGGACCTTCTCAAGCGTGTGCCCCGGGACTACTCGCCCGACCATCCTCGAGCAGACTTGCTGCGCCACCGATCGCTTCTCGCCGTGCGGCACCTCGGCTGTGACGGATGGCTTCAGACACCGGAGGCGGTCGACCGGGTGCTGGCAACACATGAGCAACTCGAGCCACTGCTCAGCTGGTTGACCGCCAACGTGGCGGCTGGCGGTTAGGCCGATGGGGGGTGGTGAGTGCTGACGCCTGTCGCAACTTCCCAAATCATTTGGGTCGTTGATGGCGAGGCCGAGGATGTAAACGCCCCCTGCCGGTGAGGCCGAGTCGGCGTAGAGCGCTCAGGGCAGTCTTTGGGACCTCACTGTTCAGGAGGAACTCGGCTTCGGCTCGGGATGACCTCCTGGCGGCGGCTGGCCGAGTGGACCGAGGCCGGTGTGTGGCCCCCGCTGCACGAGGCCCTCGTCCCTTCGTAGCGTGAACCCCCTGGACTTCTCTCGGGCGGCGGTCGACGGCTCCCACATCCGCGCGTTGAAAGAGGCCGCAGGACGGGACGAAGCCTCGTCGACCGGGGTGGTCACCGATGCTGGCGGGCATTCCCTTCGCCGCCACCTTGACCGGCGGCAACCGTAACGACGTCACCCAGCTCTCCCACTCCTGCAAGCCGTGCAAACGGTGCTGGGGGCAAGCGAGGCCGGCCTCGTTGCCGCCCCGACGTGGTGCTGGCTGATCGCGGCCATGGCCATGACAGGTGCAGCCGTCTCGTCTGGGACCTCGGCGTGGAGCCGCTGATCGCCCGCTGCGGCGCCGAGCATGGCTCTGGCCTGGGCAAGTAACGCTGCGTTGTAGAGCGCGCGTTCGCTCACCTGCACTGGTTCCGCCGCCTGCGGATCCGCTGGGAGACCCGCGAAGCCTTCCTCACCCTCGGATGAGCGCTCATCTGCCGACGGCGACTGCGTGCCCTGGCGACCGATGCCGTGGATTAGGTAACCGCTGTTAGCCGGTTAAGAACTTCCTTGGGAGTGAAGCTCCAGCCGACCAGGCGCGGCCCGGTCCAGTTGATACCGATCACGAGTCCATCCCGGGCGGCATCGGGCACTACGCGATCGCACCAGGTGTCCAAGGGCATGGACTCAGCGCGGAGCCCACGCCCCCAGAGCTTCGCTGCCCTCTGGGCGCGGAGCGAGGTCGACCAGAAGGGAAGACTTCGCGTGCCGTCCGCGGAGAGGTGAGTCGGGCTTCCATCGTCATCCCGAACGAGCCAGACCACTCTGCTTTCGCGGACGTCTCGGAAGAACGCCGCCGCTTGCGAACCGCTCTGACTCATGGCCACCGGGCTTACTGTTCCCCGACACCCATTTTGGTCAGGAGTTCTTGAAGGTTCCGCCGGTAGGGGGATTGGATTGAGGTGAGGTCGGGCCGTTCGACCGCAGCGAGGTGAGGCGTGTCATCTCCTCTTCCGAGAGTCGCAGCGCGCCGGACGCCACATTCTGCGCGAGGTGGTCCGGATCGCCGGTCCCCGGGATCGCCAGCACATGCGGACCCTGCTGCAAGGTCCAGGCCAGCCGGACCTGTGCGACGGAGACGCCGTGTGCGCGGGCTACGGCCTGTACCGCCTCGCGGTCACTGGTAGCTGGACCCGCCTCGCGTCCGGGACCAGCGATCGCGAAGAACGGGACGAAGGCGAGGCCGAGTTCGCCGCAGAGCCGCAGGAGCGCCCGGTCCTCGCTCGACGCACCGATACCGTAGGGGTTCTGCACGCAGACGACCGGGGCGATGGCTTGGGCCTCGGCCAGTTGCTCGGACGTGACATTGGAGACACCGAGGTGACGGATAAGCCCGGCCTCGCGCAGCTCGGCCAAGGCGCCGAAGTGCTCGCCAATCGAGCGGGTCCGCCGGCTCGGTGGTACGCGGAGGTTCACCACGTCCATGTGATCGCGACCGAGTTGGCGCAGGTTCTCCTCGACCTGGCCGCGCAACTGCGCCGGCGAGGCCCACCACCACGCGCCCGAGGGATCGCGGCCCGGCCAGACCTTGGTTGTGATGACCAGGTCCTCCGGGTATGGCGCCAGCGCCCGGTTGATCAGCTCGTTGGCGGAGCGCGTCGCCGAGAAGTAGAACGCGGCGGTGTCGATGTGGTTCACGCCGAGCTCGATCGCCCGCCGGAGCACGCCGATCGACCGATCGCGGTCCTGCGGCACGCCGCTGCCAAAGGGCGCGGTACCAGTCAAGCGCATGGCGCCGAATCCGACGCGGTTGACGGTCTTGTCACCAAGTCGCCAAGTACCCGTGGCAGGTGCGGTGTTCGTTCGTTGGCTCATTGACATGGATCTCCTCATGCGGTTGGGAACCAAGAACCGATAAGTGGGGCGCGGCGCATTCAGGACCCTCGACAGGGCGAGGACCCAGTACCGAAGCAGGCGAGCCCCGGGCATGAAAAAAGCCTCCCCGGCGGATCGCAATCCGCGCCGAGAAGACTCACGTGATGACCATCATTCTAGCAGGGCAGGACATCCAACAGCAGGTCATCGGATACGGCGGCTTGGAGGGTGAGTGTCCCAGCATAGAGGTACCAGACGCGCCGGATGAGGTACCCGAGGGTGATGACGGCGCTGGCCAGAGCGACGAGTTCGTGCCTTCAACCACCCAGCGCCCGGGCCTGCTCGGGGGCCTTCGCACCGCGCTTGGCGATCTACCGTGATCCCTATCGCCGGAAGGTCCTGGTGGGCATGCCGTAGGGGTAGCCGCCGTCGGCGATCGTGGTGGTCTTGCCGACTGCGGCCTCGGCACCGGACTCCTCCCACGCTTTGCAGTCGTTGCGGTTCCCGGCGAGCGGCCGGCCGACCACGACGACCAGGCGGTGTCGGCGTCGATGACGACCTGGTGGTTGATGGAGTACCGGTAGTTCTTGGACTGCTCGGCAATGGCGTGGTCGCGGGTGGGGGCCAGGGTGCCGTCCACGATGAGCACGGTGTCCTTGGCGAACCGCTTGCGTGGCTGGAGGGCGAGCATCGGTCCAAGGTGGTCGATGATTCGGTCCGCCGCCGACTTCGAGACCCCGAACAGCGGGGCGAGCTGCCCCGCGCACTCGCCGCAAGAGAGCGCCTTGGCTACGGAGCCGTGGGCGGACAGCAGGTTGAGTCCGAGGCCGATTATGTGGTCGTAGGCGGCGATAACAAGCAGCCTCAGCGTCTCCATCACCCCGGCGGCGCCGCAGCGTGGTGGCGTAAGAGTCCTTATCAGCCGCGCGCTTGTATCCGCGGCCGAAGACCCGCACATGTGCCAGCAGATCGACGACTCCTGCGTCGCTGATGCGCGGGTTGTGGCAGCCTCACGGATGACGGCTTTCACGGACAGGTAGCAGGCCGAGGAATTGGTCGCGGATCGGGTCGAGAATGCATGCTGGGACGGCAGGCACGGATCCCCTGGTGGTCATGAAGCATAGAGAACGCCATGATCGGGCGATCCGTGCCGCGGCTGCCCTCGATCGATGGCCCGCTGCATGGACGTCGTACTGCGTTGGAAAGGGGCCCCGTCCGTGCGGGCTGTCCGCCCCGCCCCTCAGCCGACCGAATCCGAGTGGAACTCCATGGTCAGGGCGTCAGGTTTGACGGTGATGACGGCCTGGGCGCGTGGTGGGCGGGAGGTCATCTCGAACCGGGGCCAGAGTTGGAGGATGGTGGCGAGGATGATCTGGAGCTCGACCCATGCGAAGTTCTCGCCGATGCACTTGCGTCGACCGTCGCCGAAAGCGAGGAAGGACCCGCGGGTGGCTGCGGCGCGGTCCGTCTCCCAGCGGTCCGGGTCGAAGGTGTCCGGGTCGGGGTAGTAGGCGGGGTCATGCTGGTGCAGGTAGGGACTCCACACGACGTCGGCCCCCTCGGGTATGAGATGTCCGCCGAGGACGATGTCGCGGGCGGTGGTCCGCGTCACCATCCAGGACACCCCGTATTTCCTGATTGCCTCCTGCAGAACCCGTCGGCCGTAGGGGAGTTGGTCGAGGTCGTGGTATCGCAGCGGCCGGTCCTCGCACACTGAGGCCAGTTCCTCGCGTAGCCGCCGCTCGATGGCGGGATTCCTGGCGATCTCGTACAGCGCCCAGGCGAGAGTGGTGCCGGTGGTCTCGATCGCGCCGGCCAGCAGGGTGATGGCCTCGTCCTGGAGTTGGCGGCGGCCGAGTTGGTCTTCGACACCGATCAGCGTCTTGAACAGCCCGCCCTGCTGACGGCGGGCCTCGGACGTGTGCGGGCACGCCTCGGTGCCGGTCGCGCCATCTTCCGACGCGGGTCCCGATGTGCCGTCCGCCCAGGCGGATCCACGCGGGGCGGTGTGATGGTCAATAGCCTGGTCGATCAGCGCGCGCAGGCGGGCGACCCGGTCGGTGTGCGCGCGGTTGGCCGGCAGCGGCAGCCGCGAGATCCAGGGCGGAAGAATGACCTGCCGAATCGTTCCTCTCATGATTTCGGGCATGAGGGCGGTGAACTCGCCCTCCAGGTGTGCGGGTAGGTCCGCGCCGAACACGGCGACGAGGAACGTGGCGAGGGTGATCTCGTTCATGCCGGCGAACATGTCGCGCGGTTCGTGCGCGGGCCAACCACTTACCATCGTCCGCACCTGCTCGATCATCGCGTTGCCGCGCTCGGCGATGTGCGCCTTGCTGAACATGGGCTGCATCAGGCGGCGGTTGCGCAGATGCGTGTCGCCGTCGGCGACGGTCGCGACTCCGTCGCCGAGGAAGACCCGCAGTGCGTCGTAGTACTTGCCGCCCTTGGGAAAGTGGGCGGCGTCGGTCACCAGGACACGCCGGGCCAGTGCGGGGTCCGTGACCACGTAGGCGGGTGTCGGGCCGATGCGGATGCGCACCACACTGCCGTGCTCGCGCAGTGAGGCGATGAACGGCAGCGGGTCGCGGACGAGGCGCAGTCCGTGTCCGATCAGCGGGAGTCGGCCGGGGGCTGTGGGGGTGGGGATGGGTGCCGCGGTGGGGGCGCTCATCACGCGTTCACTCCTCGTGGGGGAGGGATCAAACGCCCGGATACATGCCCATGACAGCTACTCTCGATGCGCCGTGTCGACGATCCTTGCGTCACAAATCGACCACTCCGAGTGTGCCAAGACCCAGACCGCACGCCCGGGCGGTCCCAGGGCGGCGCCCCTCATTCACCCCGCGACGTCGTCCCCTGCACCCGAGCCCACCGCGCGGCCAGCCCGTCTCCTTCCCGCCCCCGCAGACACGCCTCCCGCGCCCCACAACTGTCCACCACCTGGCTGAAACCCAACGGCCGAACAGACACCTCCGCCAGCCTCGCTGCACCGCGCGAGACTGCGGTCCGCCCCCACACAGACCGCCGCCCCGCCCGCACATCGCCCCCGTCCTCCCGGACTGCAGAAGGCCTGTAACCCGCTCGCGCCACCGATTGTCAGTGATCGCCGCTAACGTTCCTCGCATCGTCGCACTGGCGCCGGGATGTCTCCGGCTGAACTGTGCTTTCTTCTTGCTGTCTTGTGTGGAAGGCGGGGACTCGTGGGTTGGCTCTCGGCGGGTGACGGGTACGAAGTCGCCCTGGTGGACGGGCGGGTGGCGGCGCGTGCCACCTCGGGCCGGGCTGCGGGGCGGCAGCTGAAATCGCTGCCGCGCGCGCTGCGCGACCATCCTGAGGTGGACCGGCTGCGGCGGTTCGCCGAATGGCTGGATCGGCACGCCACGGCATGCGTCGCGCAGGTCGACTCCTGGATGGTGTCGTCGCTGCCCGTCCCCACCGGTCTGCTGGCCCGGGTGTGGCCGGACGAGGCCTGGCAGTCGGCGCTGCGCGACCTCGCCGTGGTGGGCGACGATCCCGACGAGGTCGGGTTCCTGCGCGGGGCCACGGAGGACGGCGAGTTGCGGGTGGTGAACCTGGACGGCGAGACGGTACGGCTGTCCCCGCGTACGGTCACGCTGCCGCACCCCGTGCTGCTCCCGGACCTCGACGACATCCGCGAGTTCGCGGCGGAGCTGGGCATCGTCCAGCGCGTGGAGCAGATCCACCGCGCGACCTGGCATCGGCCCGAGGACCTCGACCCCAAGGCCACCGAGATACGGGAGTTCACCGGAGGTTCCTTCCGGTCCCGCTTCGCCCTGGCCGCACGGGCGAGTTCACTCGGCTACCGCGTCTCGGGGGGCTACTCCACGGCCCGGGTCCGCGACGGCGGCCGCACCGTGGAGGCCGGTGTGTGGATCGGCGAGCCGTACTGGGAGGACACGGTGGAGACCGGCAGCCTCACCTGGCACGACCAGGACGGCCGCGCCCTGCCGTTGCGCGACGTGGGCCCGGTGGCCTGGTCGGAGGGGATGCGGATGGCCGCGGCGCTCTACGCCGGGCGCACGATCGAGGAAGGCAAGAACGCATGAGCGGGGGGACGCGGGTGTCGTACGAGGAGCTGCTGACGGCGGGCGCGGTGCTGCCGCCGGATGTCGAGGAGGCCGGCGAGCGGGCGGTGCCGCTGACGGCACGCGCCTACCGTCACCCGGGCCTGGAGGACCGTGTGGTGGTCCGGCTGGTCGCCGGTGAGCTGGGCGCCGCCGAGGACCTGGCCGCCGGGTTCCTCGGCCTGGAGCAGGCCGCGGAACCGGCCGTCGTGGGTCTCGGACTGCGCCAGTCGCTGGGCTTTCCCGAGTGGGTGCTCGTGCACCACCCCGAGGACGGGCACCACGCGTTGGGCGTCGTACCGGATCTGGAGCGGGCGGCCCGGCAGGCGAAGTCCCGGCCCAAGGCCGCGCTGGACGCCTACCTGGACCTCGGTCAGCGGCTGGCCGCGTCGGTTCCGCACTTCCTGCCGACCTTCTACGAGCAGGCCGGGCGGGTGTTCCTCGCCGAGGAGAACGCCACCTACGCCGCCCAGTTGTTCACCCGGGCCCGCAAGGCTGAGGCGGAGCACGGGCTGACGGTGGAGGAGGAGCGCCTGGACGCGGTGTTCCTGGAGTTCGCGCTGGCCGGCGCGCTGCCGGTGAAGGTGCTCTCGGCCTACGGCAGGGAACTGGTCGCCCGGGTGTCCGCAGAGGAGGCGCTGCAGCGCTTCACCCGCCTGTGCCTGCGCCGCACCGCGGGCGGACTGCCGCCGTCCGCGCAGATGGCCAACGACCTGCGCAAGCTCGCCCGTGGCGCGGGCCAGGACGCCGACCGGGCCGAGCAGGACTACCTGGCCGAACTGCTCGGCCTGCCGGCCACGCAGCGCGCCGCGGCCGGCTGGTGGAAGGGGCACCGGGCCGCGCTGGTGGCGCTGGCCGAGCGGGAACCGCGGGTGCGCGGCACTCTGCTCGACATGCTTCCGGCCGGCGCCGACGAGGACATGCCCGTGATGTGGCTCGAGGTCCTGGAGTCGTCCGGCGCGACGGCCGGCCTGTGGGACGACTCGCTGCCCGCGGAACAGCGGCCGAGTGACGGCACGGCGGGCTGGCTGGAGCGCTTCCTGACGTTCAGGGAGCGGGCCCGGTCCTGGCGCAGTTCCACCCGGATGCCGGAGCTGTACCCGCTGGTGGAGCGTGCCGCGGCCCGGCTGCGCACCGAACTTGCCGCGTCCGGGCGTGGGTTGAGGGTCACGCATGACATCGACCTGATCGATCTCCTGCTGTCCCTGGACGTGCCGGTGGCCGCTCCCGGCAAGAGCCAGGAGCTGCCGCTGACCGCGTGGGCCATCGGCGAAGGGCAGCGGGAGCTGACCCTCCTCGGCGCCGACACGCGGTTCCGCGACGCCTTCCTGCAGGGCGCCGACCGATTCCACAGCGGCGACCAGGCGCTGCGCGCCATCCGTCTGCTGGCGGCCTCACCCGGCGGCCGCCCCTGGCTGGCGGAGTGGGTGAGCTCCGTGGTGCGCGACTTCACCGCCGTAGGCCTGCCCGGACTGCCGAACGCGCTGAACCGGCTCGGGTGGCTGCCCGCCGAGGCGCTGGCGCTGGCCGAGGACGACGTCCGCGCCGCCGTCCGCACCGACCTCGCACCGGTGCTGGCCCGCACCCTGCGTGCCGGAATCTTCGACGAACTGGGGTGGCCGGCCTGGGAAGAGGCGACGACCGATCTCGTCGCCAAGGACCGCGTGCAGGACATCGTGGTCGCCGACGCGTGGCCCCACCTCGTCGTGGCGGGCAAGGCCCAGGCCCGGGTGATCGGCGCGGAGGGCACTCTGCTCACCCACGACCTGCGTCTGCCGGCCAACGACGTCTCGGGCGACCCGGGCTTCCACCACGTCGACGGCGAACTCCTCGTGTACTGGAACTCCCGCAGAGACGGCCTGCGCGGTTACTGGCACTCGCGTGCCGACCGCATCGAGTCCCTCAAGGGCGCGCACGCGACCCGAGGCACCGAGATGGACTGGTACCGCGGCGATTTCCCGATCACCCTGCCCCTGCCCGACGGCGGCCGGACCACCGGTCGCGGTGTCGTGCACGCCGGCGACACCACCCTGCCCGACGAACGGCCGGTGCTCTTCGACGGGTCGTCCTACTGGGTGTGGCACGCGGACTCCGAGGACCGTGAGGCGCACGGCTGGTACGAGTACGACCCGGCCACGAACGAGCGCGGGCGGATGAGCAAGCCCGCCTTCCTCGCCGACGCCCTGCGCGAGGTGCCCACCGGCAGCAGCTACGTGGGCGGCAGGCTGCGCCCCGCTCCCACCACCGACGCCACCCCGGTCTGCGCCCCCGTGGACGGCCTGGTGGGTCTGCGCGTGGTGCAGCTGCCCGACGGTTCGCGGCGCGCCGAGGACCTCGCCGGACACACCGTCACGCTGCCCGCCACAGTCGGTGTGCCGAACGCGCTGGTCGTCTTCCCCGGGGCGGAGCGGGCCACGGCCGTCGTACGCAACAACTGGCAGCTCGAACTGGTCGACGCCGACGGCGTCAACACCGCTTGGGCCAAGACCGACCGCACCCCCGGAGACTTCGGCGAGGGCACCCTGCTGCTGCCTCCCGTGCAGTTCTGGGAGTTCCTGACGGCCCGTGACCCGCAAGGGTCCAAGGCACTGCGGACCATCGACCGGGACACGGCCGCGGCCCTGCTGGCCGCCGCGGCCGGCAGCGACGGCGAGGACGGGGAAGCGCTGACCAACGCCATCCGCACCCTTCTCCCGGTCAGCCACGACGCGCTGGTGAAGGGCATCGCCGGAGTCGCCCGCTACGCCGCGGCCCAGCAGGCCGTACTGGACGCGGCGGCCACCCGGCTGACCCGCGCCCTGGAAGGCGGCCGGGAGGACGAGGGCCCGGCGGGACCGGCGGACGCCAAGCTCCTGGCGGCGATGAACGGGCTCGGCTCGTCGCGCAGTTACTGGTGGAACCGCGACGACGAGGCCGACACCGTCTTCCGTGCCCTGCGCGTCCTGGCCCGGGCCACCGGACTCGCCGACACCGCCCTGCCCGACCTCACGGACGTCCGCCTCCACCTCGACGGCCACCCGCTGCCCTCCGGACAGCCCGACCTGGAGACGCTGCTGGAGAGGGCGACGGCACTGGCCTACCGGGCGGCATCCTGCACCACCGCCGAGGAGCACCGCGAAGTCCTGCGCACTCTCCTCGCCGAGTTCGACCGCCTCGGTCTGACACCGGACGACTCCACCGCCTGGCGCAAGGTGCATCTGCACCTGGAGGCGGCGCCGCTGCGCACCGCCGCGGGCGGATGGCGCGACGGTGCGTGGACCGGTGTGCTCCCGCTGGTCGACGGCGCCTTCATCGCCGTCACGGGCCGCCGCTCCCTCGACGACGACGGCGCTTGCTTGGCGGGCTACTTCCACGACCCGGCCGGACGGTTCGAGACGCCGGCGCCCTACAAGTCCCTCGAGTCACGGCCGCTGGGCGAGAACCCGGTCCCGGGGCGGATCCGGACCTTCCTCGCCGAACTGGCCGAACGCGGCCCTGCCCCCTGGTTCCCGGAGGCCGCCGAGGAGTTCGCCCGCCTCACCGGCGTGACCGAGACGATGGCCCGGCTCGCCGTGGCCGGTCTGCCGGGTATCGACGTCTATGAGCGCAGCTTCCTCAGCACCGAGGCACGCAATCTCATCGGGGTGAAGGTGGCCCCGGCTGCCGTCGCCAAGGACGAACTGCACGGCGTCGACGGCGCGGTGCGGGCCGGGGTCGTGGGCGCCCTGCTGCCCGCCGAGCCGGCCCGGCTGTGGACGGAGGGCCCGGACGTGGCGGCGGCCGCCGCGGTGTGGAACGCCAAGGTGGGCAAGCGGGTCGCCGTCCCGGAGGAACTGCTCGGTGACGCGATCCGCGCCTTCCGACACGCCTCCTGGCCCATCCGGCAGGCGCTGCCCGCCCTGGTGGACCCTGCCTCCTCACCCCGGCTCAGCCGGGACCTCACCTGGGCGGTCAACGGCGACCGGGTGCGGCCCGTCGGCGACGACACGGACGGGTTCACCGCGGAGACGCTGGTCGGCGCGGTCGGCCTGACCGCCTGGCTCGCCCACCGGCTGCCCGCCGGCGACCCGGTCCGCGCCGCGCTGCCCCCGGCGCTGACCGCCGTACGCGAACGGCTCGCCCATCCCGGACTGATGCTCGATCTGGGGCGCTACATCAGCCTCCCCGACTTCCGTAAGACCGCCGGCGCCCCCACCGAGACCGGCCCGGGCTTCGAGCGGTACGGAGCTGTTGTCCTGGCCACCCACGACGACCAGCCCGCCCCGGCCCTCCGCGTCGACCTCCTCGACGAGGCGGGCCAGGACCCCTACCTGCCCGCGGTGCGCGTCGACAACCAGCGGCCCTACGCCGCCGAGGTGGCGCTGCGCCTGGTCCGCGACCAGGGGTTCGCGGCGCTGCTCGCCGACCCCGGTGAGCCGATCGCGGGGGAGCGGGGCAAGGACGGCACCTGGTGGCCGCAGGATCCCGGCCGTTCGGTTCCCGAGCTGGTCACCGAGGTGGCCAAGGAGTACGGGCTGGGTGAGGATGCCGCCACGCTGTATCTGATGCTGCTGGCCATGCCCGACCCGACCGACCGGATGACGGCCCGGTGGACGGGCTGGAAGCCGGCACGGCTGAAGGCGGCGCGCGCCGAACTGGCCGCCACCGACCTCGTGGTCGAGGCCAGCCGGACCCGGGCCGGCCGGTCGCTGTTCCTGCCCGGCGGCTGGGTGGAGCAGTCGGCCCCGCGGGTGCCGCTGGAAGGCTGGAAGCTGCCGCTGTTCGGCGAAGTGAGCGACGAACACGTCCCGTTCGGCGTGATCGTGCCGTTCGAGCCGGTGGCGGACCTCTACCGCAGGGCTTGGCAGCGCGTGCAGGACGGCGACGCTCCCCGCTTCGAGGAACTCAAGGTGCGACGCGGCCGCCGCCGCTGACGTACCACCGGCCAGGGGTGCCGCCCACCGGTGGCACCCCTGACACCCCTACGCATCGACACCGACCGAACTACCGAGCAAGGACATCCATGCCCCTGACCGACACGGTGACGGCCCTTCCGGCCCGGCAGACCCTGCCCGCCGAAGAGCGCTTCGCCACCGAACTCGCCTTCCTCGCCGCCCACGACGACGGCCCCCGCCCGCCCGGCTGGCTGCTGACACCCCGCGCCGTGATCACCTTCGTGTGCGGCAGCGGCTGCGAAGCCCTCAAGCTGTCCGAGGCGCCCGAGGGGCTGCCGGACGAGCTCGTCATCGCCCCCAAGTTCGTCGGTGAACGCGCCCTGGTGGAGCGGTGCGTGGTCACCCTCGCCGGCGAACGCGGGCTGCTGCTCGTCGGCGAGCCGGGAACCGCCAAGTCGATGCTGTCGGAGCTGCTGTCGGCGGCCGTCTGCGGCACCAGCGCGCTCACCGTGCAGGGCACCGCCGGCACCACCGAGGACGCCCTGCGCTACGGCTGGAACTACGCCCTGCTCCTCGCCCAGGGCCCCACCCCACAGGCTCTGGTGGACTCGCCGGTGCTCGCAGCGATGCGCGCCGGAAAGGTCGCCCGGGTCGAGGAGATCACCCGCTGCCTGCCCGAGGTCCAGGACGCCCTGGTGTCGATCCTGTCGGACCGGCGGATGAGCGTGCCGGAGCTGTCCGGCACCGACGACGCCCAGGTCGCCGCCGCTCCCGGCTTCACCGTCATCGCCACCGCCAACCTCCGCGACCGCGGAGTGTCGGAGATGTCGGCAGCCCTCAAGCGCCGCTTCAACTTCGAGACCGTGCACCCGATCGCGGACGTCGAGGCCGAGACCGAACTCGTCAAGCGGCAGGCCACGGCCGCCGTCGCGCGGGCCGGCGCGGCCTTCGGCGTCGACGACGCCGTCCTCGACGTCCTGGTGACGGTCTTCCGCGACCTGCGTGCCGGACGCTCCGCCGAGGGCTGGGACGTGGAGCGGCCGGGCACGGTGATGTCCACCGCGGAGGCCGTGCAGGTCGCCGTCTCGCTCGGGGTGGCCGCCGCCTATCTCCCGGGCGGCGACTCGCTCGACCTGGTGCCCGGCCATCTGCTGGGCGTGGTCCGCAAGGACGACCCGGCCGACCACGCGCGACTGCTCGGCTACTGGGACGGCCCGGTGCGCCGCCGCGCCGAGGACGGCTCGGCGACCTGGCGGCGCCTGTGGGACCTGCGGGAGAACCTTCGGTGACCCTCGCCCTGGAACCGAGGGCGGCCCTGACCGCCCTCGCCGACTGTGTCGCCCCGTACCTGCTGGGCGTACGGCACCACAGCCCCGCGCTCGCCGCCGTGGTGCCCGCCCTGCTGGACACCGCCGACGCCGAGGTCGTCTGCGTGGAACTGCCCGCCGACTTCCAGTCGTGGCTGCCCCATCTCGGCGCGCCGGGCACCGTCGCCCCGGTCGCGCTGGCCGGAGCCGGCGAGGGCGGCCGCCTCGGCTTCTACCCCTTCGCCGACTTCTCACCCGAACTCGCGGCGATCCGCTGGGCACGCGAGCACGGGGCAAAGGTCGTCTGCTGCGACCTGCCGATGGCCGATCCGCGATGGGGCGCCGACGGCCCCGCCGCGGCCGAGCAGGGCCGAGCCCCCTCCACCGACGCGCCCACCGCGTTCGCGGCGGCGCTCACCGCGTCGGGGACCGGCCGTGACGGCGACGACATGTGGGATCGCAGTGTGGAGGTCCTCGCCCCGGGCTGTACCCCCGAGGCCGTGCGGCGGGCCGCGCTGGGCGTGGGCTGGGCGCTGCGCCGTGATGCCGAGTCAGCGGGCGGCGTGCCCGCGGTCGACCTGGCGCGTGAGGCCCACATGCGCGAGACGATCGCCCGCGCCTCGGCCGACGGCCGCCGGGTCGTGGCCGTCGTCGGGGCCTTCCACGCCCCGGCGCTGACCGCCTGTGGGACGGCGGAGCCGGCTATGCCGGTTGACGCCGAGGACCACCCGGCCGTGGTCACCTCCCTGGTGCCGTACGCCTTCAACCTGCTGGACTCCCGCTCCGGCTATCCGGCGGGCATCCGCGATCCACGCTGGCAGCAAGAAGTGTTCACCGCCGGCGGCGACCCCGAGCGGCTGCACGACGCGGCCGCTCGGGCGATCACCGGCGTGTGCCGCGAGCTGCGGGCGGCCGGACACGTCGCCGGCACCGGCGAGGCACGCGAGACCCTGCGGGTGGCGTGCGACCTGGCCCGGCTGCGCGGACTCGCGGCACCGGGCCGCGGTGAGGTGCTGGAGGCGCTCACCACCGTCATGGGGCAGGGCGAGCCGCTCGGCCGTGGCCGGGCGCTGGCCCGTGCGCTGGAGACCGTCCTCGTCGGCACCGACCGAGGCCGCATCGCCCCCGGCACGCCGCGCTCCGGCCTCGGCCCGTCCGTCGAGGCCGAACTCGCCGCGTTGCGGCTGCCCGGACCGGACGACCCCGCACCGCGCGAACTGCGGCTGGACCCGCTGCGCTCGGCCCTCGACGGCCGCCGCGAGATCCTCCTGCAGCGGCTGACGGTGTGCGGAACCGGTTACGGCGAAGCGATCCAGGTGGCGGGCACCGGCGACGCGGCCGCCCTGACCACCCGGTGGCGGCTCGCCTGGACACCGGCGGTGCCGGTCCGCCTGGACCTGGCCGGTATTCGGGGCGTCACCGCGGCCCTGGCCGCCGAGGGCACCCTGCGCGAGACCTTCCGCAGGGAGGCCGCGGAGGGCGGACCCACCAGCGCCCTGGTCCTCGCGGGACTGCGCGACGCCGCCCGCTGCGACCTGCCCGCCCTGGTGTCCGAGCGGCTGGCCGACGCCGCCGAAATCCTCCCCGCCTGCGCCACCCTGCCCGAACTCCTCACCGCTCTGGACCTGTTGGAGGCCCTGCGGCGCGGCCATCTGCCCGGCACCACACCGGAGAGCCGGCAGGGTGCCGCCGAACTCGCCGCGGAGCTGCTGGAGTCGGCCGTACGCTCCCTGCCGGGCCTGGCGGGCAGCGACGACCCGAAGGACGCCGACGCCCTCGTGGCGCTGGCCTCACGGGCGGGCGAACACCGCCTCGGCCTGCGCATGGACGACGCCCTGGACGACCTCGCACGCCACGCCTCCCCGCTCATGCAGGGTGCCGCGCTCGCCGCCCGGGTCATGCTCGACCTGGACGACGCCGCCACCCTCGGTGACCGTGCCGCCGGCTGGATCGACAACGCCACCGCGCCGGACGCGCGGCACGCGATGAACCGCCGGCTCACGGGGCTGCTCACCGGCGCCGCACCACTGCTCCAGTCGGCGCCGACCGCGCTGGACCCGCTGCTCGACCGGATCGACACGCTCACCGACCAGGGCTTCCTCGACCGGCTGCCCGCCCTGCGCGGCGGCTTCGACACCCTCAGCCCGGCAGGCCGCGACCGGCTGCTATCCACGGTGACCGAGCGCCTCGGCGACCGTCTCGACCTGTCGCTCACCGCTTCCCCGCGGCTGCTCGCCCTGTGGACGGCCGCCGACGCGGCCGGCCGGGCGGCGGTGACGTCCCTGCGCCCGCCGCTGGGAACGGGGCTGGACGGCACGGCGCGTACCACGGCGGATGCGCCCCCGTTCCCGAAGCGGCCGGTGTTCAGCACCCCTTCCGACCGACCCGCGCCCGTCGAGGCACCGGCCGGCCCCGCCCCGCACCTCACGCCGGCCGACCGCTGGCGCCTTCTGCTGGGCCGGGAGAGCGAGAAGCTGCCGGCGAACGCCCGCCGTCTCGCCCACGCGCTCGACGAGCTGTACGGCACCGGCCGCGGCGAAGGCTCGGCGGACCTCGGCCGGGAGGGCGGACAGGGCGGTGGTCAGGAGGCCTCCTTCCCGACCGCCCGTGAATGGGCGCAGGAACTCGACGCGCTGTTCGGCGCCGACGTCCGCGAGGAGGTCCTGGCCCGGGCCGCCGACCTGGGCCGCACCGACGTCCTGGCCGAACTCGACCCCAAGGCCGTACGCCCCTCGGTCGATCTGCTGACCTCCGTGCTCTCCCTTGCCGGCGGGATGCCCGAGCAGCAACTCGCCAAACTGCGCCCGCTGGTGCGCCGCTTGGTCGACGAACTGGCCAAGGAACTGGCCTCCCGGCTGCGCCCGGCGCTGACCGGACTGGCCACCCCTCGTCCAACTCGCCGTCCGGGAGGCCGGATCGACCTGCCCCGCACCCTGCGGGCCAACCTCGCCCACACCCGTCGGACCGACGACGGCCGCACCCTCATCGTCCCGGAGCGGCCGGTGTTCAGCACCCGTTCCCGCCGGGAGGCGGACTGGCGGCTGATCCTCGTGGTCGACGTGTCCGGGTCCATGGAGGCATCCGTCGTCTGGTCGGCACTGACCGCCGCCGTCCTGGGCGGAGTGCCCACACTGAGCACCCACTTCCTCGCCTTCTCCACCGAAGTGATCGACCTGACGGACCGCGTCGACGACCCGCTGTCGCTGCTGCTGGAGGTACGGGTCGGCGGCGGCACCCACATCGCCGCAGGCCTGGCCCGGGCCCGGTCGCTGGTGACCGTCCCCAGCCGGACCCTTGTCGTGGTGGTCAGTGACTTCGAGGAGGGGTATCCGCTCGGCGGACTCCTGGGCGAGGTTCGGGCCCTCGCGAGCTCCGGGGTGCACCTGATGGGCTGTGCCGCCCTGGACGACACCGGCACTCCCCGCTACTCGGTTCCGGTGGCCCAGCAGCTCGTCGCCGCCGGTATGCCGGTCGCCGCCCTCAGTCCCCTCGCCCTGGCCCGCTGGGTGGGCGACCGCCTCCGCGGAGAACACCGATGAAAAGCGAACTGCCCCCCGTGGCACCCGAAGTGGTCGCCGCCGCCGTGGAGCAACTGACGTCCCGGCTCCGCAAGAAGCTGGACGCCACGATCGAGACGTACAGCACGTTGCCCGTGATCATCGACGGCACGGTACGGCGCGTGCGGTGCGGTGAGGACGCCGAAGTCACCCTCACCCCCGGCCCGTCGGGGGCGATCACGGACGCCGCCCAGGCCGAGTGCAGCTGTCTGCTGGCACCCCGGTGTCTGCATCGCACGGCGGTCCTGGGAGCGGCACCGGTGGCCGATGCCGCCGATGAGCCGCCCGAGAGCGGCGCCGAGGCGGCCGAACCGGACGTCGGTGCGGGGGAGCCGGGCGCGCAGGACACCATCGAGACCGCCGCACCGCCGACCGGCCCGACCGCGGTGCAGGTCACCGTCGCTGCCGGTCTGTGGGCCGCGGCGGCGGCGGTGCTGGCCGCCGGGGTGCCCGGCGCGGGCGCCGTGCCGCAGGCGGAGTTGTTGCGGGCCGCGCACACCGCCCGGCTCGCCGGCCTGCACCGGGCCGAGGCGGCCGCCCTGAGGGTGGTCCGCGCGCTGCGCGCCGCCCGCGCCCGCCATGACGGCCACCGGCTGTCCGACCTGGTCGCGGGGCTGCGGGAGTTGCTGCTCACCAGCGGCCTGCTCGCCGCGTCCGACCCCGACCCGTCCCTGGTCGGCACCGCACGGCGCAGCTACCGCCCCGGCGGAAGCCTGAAAGTGCACGGAGTGTGCCGGGAGCCGGTCATCTCGGCCACCGGCTACGGCGGCGTCGTCACCCACGTCCTCGCCGACGACGGGCGCTGGTTGTCCGTGTCCGACGTCAAACCCGGTGGAACGGCGCGGGCACGCGGCGCCGCGACGGCCACGGTCGCGCTCGGCTCCGGCAGCCTCGATCACGCGCAACTCTCCCGGGGCGGCCTGCTGATCTCCGGCGCGACGCTCTCCCCGGACGGCCGCCTCGGCGCCGGAAAGGGTGTGCGGGCCACCCCGGTCGCGGGGCTGTCCTGGACGTCGGGCCCGCTCGCCCGTCTGTTCGCCCGCCCGCTCGCGCAGGCTGCCGCGGCACAACTCGCCCCCAGCGACGACCAGGAGGGGTTCGGGGCGGAGGCCGGTGGACTGATCGGCTGTGACGTGATCGTCGTAGGAGCAGCCGAGGACCACTTGTTCGCGCGGGAACTGACAACCGACGGAGCCGACGAGGATGGCCTGTTGATCCGGTTGGTGCCGGCCAACGGCCACCCGGAGCTGGCCCATGCGGCCAACTTCCGCAAACTGGCCGCCCGCCCGGGACTGCGGCTGCGCGTCGTGGGGCGCCTCGATCCCGATCGTGCCGCCACACTGCGGCCGTTGGCGGTCGGCCCCGTGCCGGACGGTGCGGCGACGCTGGCGCTGCCGCCCGAGTGGGCGGGGCACGCCGATCTGGGGTACGACCGGCTCGAAGGCGCGCACTTCCCGCCGGCCGGCGAACTGCCCCCCGTGGAGGGTCCGGCCGCGTTGCCGCCGGATCCAGTGGCCGAGGCGCCGCTGTGGCGGCTGCGGCGCCTGGTCGAGGTCGCGGTGTCCGGTGGCCGCCGGGCCGCCGCGGAACCCGCCCGGGACGGTGACCGGGCCTCGGGTGCGGCGGCGCTGCGCCGCAGCGGTTTCCGGACGGCCGCGGAACTGGCGGCTGCGCTCGCCGCGGAGGCGGACCGGCGGGGCCGCGACGTGTTCGGCCGCACCCAGGAGACCGATCCCGACGGATACGCACGGGTGTGGCTGAGCGCGGCGGTGTATCTGTCGGGCACGGAGCGGGCGTTGGTGAAGGCGACGTGGCAGCCCGCGGTGGCCGCGTGACGGCGGCCATGTCCCGCCCGTGAACTGCAGGGGCGGTCCCCGTCCAGGACCGCCCCTGCCTGCTACCTGATGCCTGTTGTCTCAGGCGAGGGTGACCTCGACCGGCAGCTTCTTGATGCCGTTGACGAAGTTGGAGCGCACGCGCGGGACGTCGCCGGCCAGGCGGATGTCCGCCAGGCGGGGGATCAGCTCCTCGAACATGATGCGGATCTCGGTGCGGGCCAGCAGGTTGCCCAGGCACAGGTGCGGGCTGCCCTTGCCGAAGGTGACGTGGTCGTTGTCCTGCCGGGTGACGTCGAAGTCGTAGGGATTGCCGAAGACGTCCTCGTCGCGGTTGCCTGAGGCGAACCACATGACGACCTTGTCGCCCTCCTTGATGTGCTTGCCGCCGAGTTCGACATCCCGGGTCGCGGTGCGGCGGAAGTGGTAGACGGGCGAGGCCCAGCGCAGGAACTCCTCGACGGCCCCAGGGATCAGGGACGGGTCGTCCCTGAGGCGGGCGAGCTGCTCCGGGTGTTGCAGGAGGGCGAGCATGGAGTGCGTGATGGTGTGCCGGGTGGTCTCGTTGCCGGCGACCACCAGGAGCAGGAAGTAGTTGTCGAAGTCCTGCGGGGAGAGTGGGACTCCGTCGCGCGGGGTCTCGTTGACGAGCCGGGAGATGAGGTCGGTGCCGTTGCCGCCGCGCCGCCGGCGGGCCAGTTCCCGTCCGTAGGCGAAGACTTCGAGGGAGGCGGGGGAGCGGAAGGGCAGGTCGCGGTACTGCTCGCTCTCCGCGCTGTGCAGCAGGACGTCGGCGTAGTCGGGGTCGGTGTTGCCGATGATCCGGTTGCCCCAGTCGATGAGTTGCTGGTTGTCCTCCGGAGGCACGTCCAGCAGGCGGGCCAGGACGTTGATCGGGAAGTCGGCGGAGACCTCCTTGACGAAGTCGAAGGTGCCCTTGGTGAGTGCCGCGTCGAGGGTGGTGGCGGTCAGGCCGCGCAGGAAGTCGGCGTAGCTGTTGATGACGCTCGCGCCGAACTGCCGCTGAAGCAGACTGCGCAGGGCGCGGTGACGGATACCGTCCAGCTCCAGGATGGAGGCGCGCTTCTTGATCTGGTCGTCGTCCACCTCTTCCAGGTTGACGAACTTCATGGAGGTGAAGGTCTCGGCGTCGCGGTCGACACGGGCGATGTCGGCATGCCGGGTCACGGCCCAGAAACCGGAGTTGGGGGCCTCCTCGGGCTGCCAGTGGACGGGGTCCTCGTGGCGGAGGGTGTGGAACATCCGCCAGGGGGTGACACCGTCGGTGAAGTTGTCGAGGTTCGCGAGGTCGACGTGGGCCAGGGGCAGTGGCTCGCGCACGGCGTCGGCCTGGGGCGGGGTGGTGGTGGTCATGCGGTGGGTCTCCTCAGCGTCATGGTGGGGCCGGCGTCACAGGTGGTGGGCGTACTCACGGGTGGCGGGCGTACTCACAGGTGGTAGGCGTACTCGGTGAACTCCCAGTCGGTGACGTGTCGTTGGAAGCGCGCGACCTCGTCACGCTTGTACGCGAGGTAGGAAGTGGTGAAGTCCTTGCCGAGCACCTCGGTCAGTGCCGTGTCGGCTTCCAGGGCGTCGAGGGCGGCGGGCAGGGACATCGGCAGGACGGGGGATTTCGTGGTGTCGTAGCCGTAGCCCTGCAGGGGGGCGGGAGGTTCCTCGCCGGCCAGGGTGCCCAGCAGGGCGGCCGCGATGGTGCCGGCGATGAGCAGGTAGGGGTTGGCGCTCGCGTCGCCCAGGCGCAGTTCGAGGCGGGAGCCGGAGCCGCGTTCGGGAGGGATGCGGACCATGGCGCTGCGGTTGTCCAGGCCCCAGTCGATCAGCCAGGGGGCGAGGGTGTCGGGGCCGAAGCGTTTGTAAGAGTTGATCGTCGGGTTGGCGAGTGCGGCCAGCGCCGGGGCGTGGGCCAGGACGCCGGCTGTGGCATGGCGTGCGGTGGCGGACAGGCCGTAGGGGGCGGAGGGGTCCGCGAAGGCGTTGGTGCCGTGCTCGTCCAGGCAGGAGAGATGGAGGTGGAAGCCGGAGCCGCCGGCACCGTTGAAGGGCTTGGCCATGAAGGTGGCGAGGCGGCCCTCCTTGCGGGCGAGCTCCTTGACCGCCGCCTTGAAGCGGAAGGCGCGGTCGGCGGCCGTCATGGCGTCGGAGTGGGTCAGGTTGATCTCGAACTGCGCGCCGTCGAACTCGTGGTTGCCGCTGGTGACGCCGATGTTCATGGCGTGCAGCCGGCGCAGGGTGCGCAGCAGGTGGTTGTCGTCGTCGGCGCGCAGGCCCGCGGTGTAGACGACGCCCTCGGCGTTGTTGTACCTGCGCCATCCGGTCGGGGTGTCCGCGGCCGCGTCGCACAGGAAGTACTCCAGCTCGGGGCCGACGACGGGGCGCAGGCCGTGCTCGGCGCACCGGTCGAGGACGGCGCGCAGGAGGTCGCGCGGTGACTCCGGTGCCGGCCGCCCGGTGGCCGGGTCGGTGACGTCGCCCAGGCAGGTGGCGACGCCGGGTTCCCACGGCAGGGCGGTCAGTGTGTCGAGGTCGGGGCGTACGCAGATGTCGGGCAGGCCCGCGTCGAGTCCGCCGGAGACGGGGACGACGTCGCCCTGGGGGCTGGTGTGGTAGACGGCGCGGCAGAAGGCGAGGCCGTGGTCGCAGGCCGAGGGCAGGTGGTCCAGCAGGACGTCCCGGGCCCGTTCGGTGCCGATGAGGTCGGGATAGGTCACCCGGACCACGTCGATGCCCTCGGCTGCCAGGCGTTCCATGTGCCGGCGGACGGGCGGGGTGTCGGATGCGCTCACCGGTGTCTCCTCGGGGGGAAGGGGGCGCCTCCCAGGGCTCTGGGCGCTGGGGGAGAAAGGGGAGGGTGAGGGCGGCCGCGCACTGCGGGAAGGCAGGAGGCCGCTCTGTTTGGTGCCAAACGGTAGGGAGGTTCGTCACCTCCCCGCAAGGGTGTCGACGCAAAAATTTATCCACATGGATAGCTATTGACCAGAGGTCCCCGGCTTTCTATGTTGTTTGAAGCCAAACGAGTTGGGGCGCGGCGACATCCGCACCCTTTGGCCGGGGCCCGGCCCCCGAGCGGTCCGGGCCCCTTTTCTTCTCTCTCTTCCTTCCCTCCCTGACGCCCCCCCTCAGTACCAGGAGGACCGGCCATGAAGGTCGTCGTCGACATGAACAAGTGCCAGGACCACGGCCAGTGCGTCTTCGCAGCCCCCGACGTCTTCCGCTTCGACGACGACGGCCGCCTGGCCTACGTGCCCGACCCCGACGACGCACTGCGCGACGAAGTCGAAGAAGCCGCCGACGTCTGTCCGCTGCAGGCCATCCGGATCGAGGACTGAGCCGTGAGCGCACCCATCGTCGTGGCCGGCGCCTCCATGGCCGGCCTGCGCGCCGCCGAGCAGTTGCGCGCCGCCGGCTGGACCGGACCGATCACCCTGGTCGGCGACGAGCCGCACATGCCCTACAACCGGCCGCCGCTGTCCAAGGAGGTGCTGGCGGGCAAGGCCTCCTTCGAGTCGCTCGCCTTCCGCCCCCGGGCCGCCTGCGCCGACGTCGAGTGGCGGCTGGGGACCAAGGCCGTCCGCGCCGACCTCGACCGGCGGATCGTCGAACTCGACGACGGCGAGGCTCTGCCGTACGGCGGACTCGTCGTCGCCACCGGCATGCGTCCCCGGCGGTTGCGCTGCCCCGGGCCCGCCACCGGCCGGCACACCGTGCGGACGCTGGCCGACGCCCGGCACCTGCGCGAGGCGCTGACCGGGCCGGGCGTCCGTGTGGTCGTGGTCGGGGCGGGCTTCATCGGCTGCGAGGTGGCCGCCACCGCCGTGGCCCTCGGCGCCGCCGAGGTCACCGTGGTCGACCCGCTGCCGCTGCCGATGGTCGGCCCGCTCGGCGAACTGCTCGCCCAGGCGCTGCGCGACCGCCATGAGCAGCGGGGCGTCCGCTTCGCCCTCGGCGCCGGCGTGAGCGGCTTCGAAGGCGACGACCGGGTCACCGGAGTGGTCCTGGCCGACGGCACCGTGCTCGCCGCGGACGTCGTCGTCGAGTCCGTCGGCTCCGTCGCCAACACCGAATGGCTCGATGGCAACGGCCTCGACCTGACCGACGGTGTCCTCACCGACGAGCACCTCCGGGTCGGCGGCCGCCCCGATGTGATCGCCGTCGGCGACGTCGCCCGCTTCCCCAACGCCCGCTACGACGACGTACCGCGCCGCGTCGAGCACTGGTCCATCCCCACGGACACGGCCAAGCACGCCGCCCGCGTCCTCGCCGCCCACCTGAACGGCACCGAGGCCGGCCTCGCGCCGTTCGCTCCGCTGCCGACGTTCTGGAGCGACCAGCACGACTTCCGGCTCCAGTCCTTCGGTGCCCCCGCTCTCGGCAAGGAGGACGTGCGCGTCCTGGAGGGCGACCTCGGCGGGGACGTCCTGGTCGGCTACCACGCCACCGGCCGGCTCGTAGGTGTCGTCGCCCTCGGCGGTCAGGCCGCAGCAGCCGCCGCAGCCCGCCACCGCGCCGAACTGCTCAAGCAGCCCGCCCTCACCGCGTAACGCTCCGCGCAACCCCGTAAGGAATCCCAGTGACCCGTGTCCGTGGATACTTCCACCCCAAGACCGCGACGGGTGCCTCGTCGCTGATCCCCTCCCCGCCGTGGCGTTACTCCGGTGATTTGCTCACCATCGAGTACCGCACCGACCCCGCCCGCGTACGGGAGCTGCTGCCCGAGCCGCTCCAGCTCGCCGACGAGGACCCCGGCGCGGTGGCGCTGATCTGGGCCGACTGGCAGTCCTGCTCCGCCTCCGGCGACGAACTGCTGGACCCGGTGCTCGCCCAGTACAAGGAGGCCTTCGCGGTCGTCCGCTGCAAGTACAAGGGACAGACCTACTCCCGCTGCGTCCACATCTGGGTCGACAAGGACTTCGCGATCGCCCGCGGACTGCACCAGGGCTACCCCAAGAAGCTCGGCTCCATCCACCAGACCCGCCCGCACCCCTACGGGCCCGCCCCGCGCGTCGAGGCCGGCGCCCGCTTCGGCGCCACCCTCGCCGCCGCCGACCGCCGCCTGGCCCAGGCGGTCGTCACCCTGCGCGAGCCGTCCGAGACCAACGGCTTCGTCAACGGCCACCCCATGGCCCACCACCGCTGGCTGCCCTCCATCGAAAAGGGCAAGGGCCTCGCCCTCGACGAGCTCATCGAGTCCGGCGCCGCCTCCTTCGAGGGCGGACAGCCCTGGGCGGGCGATGCCGAACTGGAGCTGTTCGAGGCGCCCACGGAGGAGCTGGCCCGCCTGGAGATCCGCGAGCCGATCGCCGCCTACTACCGCCAGGTCGGCGTGGTCTGGGACGGCGGACGCCTGCTGGAGTCCGGCACGTCCGGCGCCGAGTGAACCCGCCCCCACGACTTCCAGGAGCCCCGCGACCATGAGCGCACACCTCACCACCGTCGCCGGCGTCGCCGTCGACACCCGGCACTTCATCGGCGGCGAGCGCGTCGCCTCCGCCGAGACCTTCACCGACGTCTCACCCATCGACGGCAGCACCCTCGGCGAGATCTCCCGGGGAACCGCGACGGAGGCGGCCGCGGCCGTCGCCGCCGCCAAGGCCGCCTTCCCCGGCTGGGCCGCCACCCCCCGCGCCGAGCGCGCCCGCATCCTCCACGCCATCGCCGACGGCGTGGAGAAGCGCCTCGAAGAGCTGGCCATCGTCGAGACCACCGACAACGGCGCCCTGCTGCGCTCGCACCGCCGTGGCGTCATGCCCCGCGTCGCCCACAACTTCCGCTTCTTCGCCGACTGGCTGCTGACACTGGGGCACGAGGACTTCGACACTCGTGGGCACACCAACCACGTCAGCTGGGACCCGGCCGGCCCCTGCGTGCTGATCACCCCGTGGAACGCGCCGCTGATGCTGGCCACCTGGAAGGTCGCCCCCGCGCTGGCGGCGGGCAACACGGTGATCCTGAAGCCCGCGGAATGGACACCGCTCACCGCCTCGCTGCTCGCCGACATCGCGACCGAGGCGGGTCTGCCCGCCGGCGTCCTGAACGTGGTCCAGGGCTACGGCTCCGAGATCGGGGATGCCCTCACCTCGCACCCCGACGTGCGGCGCATCAGCTTCACCGGCTCCGTACCGACCGCCCAGCGCATCTCCGCCTCGGCGGCCGCCCACCTGACGCCCCTGAGCCTGGAGCTGGGCGGCAAGTCCCCGCTGCTGGTCTTCGCCGACGCCGACCTCGACCTGGCCGTCGACCTCGCCGTCGAGCAGTACGACAACGCCGGCCAGGTGTGCCTGGCCGCGACCCGCATCCTCGTCGAGGAGACGGTCGCCGACGAGTTCACCCGACGATTCATCGACAAAGCGACCTGCCTCAAGCAGGGCGATCCCCGTGACGAGGCCACCGACATCGGCCCCAACATCCACCCCCGCCAGCTGGAGAAGATCGACGGCTTCGTGCAGCGGGCCCTCGCGGCCGGCGCCCGCGCGGTCATCGGCGGCCGGCGCGGGGACGGCCAGTACTACGCGCCGACCCTGCTCACGGACGTGGCGCAGGACAGCGAGATCGTCCAGGAAGAGGTCTTCGGCCCCGTCCTGACCCTCCAGACGTTCACCACCGAGGACGAGGCCGTCCGGCTCGCCAACGACACCCGCTTCGGCCTGGCGGCCACCGTCGCCACCGGCGACCCCGAGCGTGCCGAACGGGTCACCGCACAACTGGTCGCGGGCACCGTCTGGGTCAACTGCTTCTTCGTCCGCGACCTCCAGGCCCCCTTCGGCGGCTCCCGCCACTCCGGCGTAGGCCGCGAGGGCGGCACCTGGAGCTTCGACTTCTACTGCGACCTCAAGAACACCGTCACCGCGCCGAAGGGATGGAAGGACCATGGGTGAGATCGTCGGGGCGGGCCTGCTCGCCCACGTCCCCACCATCGTGCTGCCGGAGGCGGACCGGCTCGAGCTGAACGAGGGCAAGGAGATCACCCTCGTCACCGGCCTGCGCCAGCTGCGCCAGGACGTCTTCGAACGCGACGACTACGACACCGTCGTCGTCCTCGACTCCCACTGGGCCACCACCGTCGAGTTCGTCGTCACCGCACAGGACCGGCGGGCCGGCCTGTTCACCTCCGAGGAACTGCCGCGCGGCATGAGCCGCATGCCGTACGACTTCCCCGGCGACCCCGAACTCGCCCACAACATCGCCTCGTTCGCCGACCGGCACGGCACCTGGATCACCGCGATCGACGACGCGTACCTGCCGATCTACTACGCCACCATCAACCTGTGGAAGTACCTCGGCGAGGGCCTGCCCGACAAGCGCTGGGTGACCATCGGCGTCTGCCAGACCGGCGACATGGAGGACCACCTGCGCCTGGGCCGCGCGCTCGCCGACGGCATCGCCGCCACCCCCGGCCGCCGGGTGCTGCTCATCGCTTCCGGCGCCCTGTCGCACACCTTCTGGCCGCTGCGCGAGCTGCGCGACCATGAGGCCAGCGACCCGGCGCACATCTTCACCCCCGAGGCACGCGAGGCGGACTTCGAGCGCATCGCCTGGTTCAAGGAGGGCCGCCACGACAAGGTCCTCGACACCATGGACGAGTTCTGGAAGTACAAGCCCGAGGCGAAGTTCTTCCACTACCTGATGATGGCCGGCGCCCTCGGCGAGCACGCCTGCACCGCCAGGGCCCGCCAGTACGGCGCGTACGAGAACTCCATCGGCACCGGCCAGGTCCACCTGTGGTTCGACCGCCCGGCCGACGGCTGGACCGGCCACGGACCGGCGGCGCCGGCCGCGCCAAACAGGCACCCCGCACCTCGCACCCCGCACAGCCGCGCCTAGCCGACGCCGCCCAGCCCCCGTAGGAAGGCTCCTGCCATGCCCGAGTACCGCCGCATCCTCCTCGACGGCGCTGTCGTCGAGACCGTCCGGGACGGTGACGAACTCATCGCCGGAGACGGCCGCCGCGTCAAGATCGACGACGCGCACCACCTGCCGCCGGTCGTCCCCTCCAAGGTCATCGCCGTTCACCTCAACCACCGCAGCCGGGTCGACGAGTTCCGGATCGGCTTGCCGGACACCCCGACCTACTTCCACAAGCCCACCTCCTCCCTCAACTCCCACCAGGGCGCGATCGTGCGTCCCGAGGACTGCAAGTGGCTCAACTACGAGGGCGAGGTCGCCATCGTCATCGGCAGGATCGCGCGGAACATCGCCCCGGCCGAGGCGGGGGAGTACATCGCCGGTTACACGATCGCCAACGACTACGGTCTGCACGACTTCCGCGACACCGACGCCGGCTCGATGCTCCGCGTCAAGGGCTCCGACACGCTGTGCCCCCTCGGCCCGGGCCTGGTGACCGACTGGGACTTCCACGGCAAGCGACTGCGCACCTACGTCAACGGCGAGGTGGTCCAGGACGGCTCCACCGACGAGATGACCTGGGACATGCACTACCTCGTCGCCGACATCGCCCGCACGATCACCCTGTACCCCGGCGACGTCCTGCTGTCCGGCACCCCGGCCAACTCCCGGCCCGTCCAACCCGGCGACGTCGTCGAGGTCGAGGTCGACGGCCTGGGCCGGCTCACCAACCACATCGTCACCGGGCCCACCGCCATCCGCTCCGACGTCGGCGCACAGCCCACCGAGTCCGAGGAGGTGCTCTCCACCGCGCTCGGCGGCGACTGGGAGTTCCGCGGTATCCGCCCTCCCCGG
Organism: Streptomyces sp. SLBN-31; assembly: GCF_006715395.1. NCBI lineage: Bacteria > Bacillati > Actinomycetota > Actinomycetes > Kitasatosporales > Streptomycetaceae > Streptomyces > Streptomyces sp. SLBN-31. Next base: position 215,240 of record NZ_VFNC01000002.1, on the reverse strand, counting down.
CGCTGACGGAAGGCCCGCCGGTAGGGTCGTCGGCATGACCGACTCCGTCGAGCCCGCAGGTGAGCGCCGTACCCGCAAACGTGTGACGCACTACGGGGCGGGGCGGGCCGCGTTGCTGGACGCCGCCGTACGCGTGGTGGCCCGGGGCGGCCTGCGCAAGCTCACCTACCGGGCCGTCGCCGAAGAGGCCGGGGTCACCCACGGGCTGGTCGTGCACCACTTCGGCTCGCGGGACGCGCTGATCGAGGAGGCCGTCACCCACGCCATCCGCACCTCGCTGAGCAGCAGCGCCCTCGACATCGGCACCGGCAGACCCTCCGACTTCGCCACCGGCCTGACGGAGATGGTCGAATCCGGTCCCGAACTGCAGGCGTTCCAGTACGAGCTGCTGCTGGAGGCGCGACGCAGGCCCGAGCTGTTGCCGCACCTGCGCAGCCTGTACGAGGAGTACTTCGAGGCGACCCGGCGTGAGCTGTCGCGCATGCTGCCGGGAACGGTGGAACGTGGCACGTCGCGGCTCGTCTTCGCGGCGCTGGAGGGGCTGGTACTGCACCAGCTCGTCTTCGGTGAGCGTGAGGTCACCGAAGAGGCGCTGAAGGAGTTGCGGACCCTGCTGGAGGGGCTGGCGGAGGACCGGGCCGAGGGCTGATCCGCGCTGCGTGGACGTCTTTGGTCGTGGGCCGATGTCTGGGCTGTTCCGACGACCTGGTCGGGTGCCGGGGTCCGCGTTGTCCGGACACCCAAAATTTGGGCCGGCGCCCGTGCGGCCGGTCGTCGCCGGTTGAGGCGCTGTAAGAATTCGGCGAGCGGCGGGATTCCCTGCTCCCACCCCCTTGTCAAACGGATAGTTCGGCCCCAGGATGAGGCAACTCGTTTGGCCTGAAACGATCCTCCCCCTCTCTGGCAGGTGATCCGAGTGGACAGTCAGACGGCCTCCGCGGAGCGGACCGTACGGGACGCCCCCACTTCAGCCACACTCAAGCCCAACGCCCTGGGCGTCCTGGGCATCCTCTTCTTCGTTCTGTCCGGTCAGGCCCCGCTGACCGGAATCGCCGGCGCTGCCCCGATCTCGATCGCCATCGGCAACGGATCCGGTACACCGGCCGCCTACGTGGTGGCCGGGGCCGTGATCCTCCTCTTCTCCGTGGGATTCGTCGCCATGGGGCGCCACGTCGTGGACGCCGGTGCCTTCTACACCTACATCGGCGCGGGCCTCGGCCGGACGGCCGGCGCGGGCAGCGCGAGCGTCGCCCTGTTCGCGTACTGCGTCATCCAGGCGGCGATGTACGGCCTGTACGGCTCGATCGTCAGCGGCCTCGTCGCCGCCCACACCGGGATCCACCTGGGGTGGTGGGTGTACGCCCTGGTCACGATGGCGGTTGTCCAGGCACTGGGTGCCGCCGGTATCGAGATGGGCGCCAAGATCCTCGCAGTCTTCGTCCTCGCCGAGTTCAGCATCCTGCTGGTCTTCGCCCTCGTCACCCTGTTCAAGGGCGGCGGCCCTGAAGGACTCGGCGCCGCCGACAGCTTCTCCCCGTCGGCGGCACTCCAGGGCGCGCCCGGAGTCGCCGTGATGTTCGCCGTGGCGTCGATGTTCGGCTTCGAGGCCACCGCAATCTACGGCGAAGAGGCCAAGGAGCCGAAGAAGACCGTTCCGCGGGCCACCTATCTGTCGGTGGTCGTGGTCACCGGCTTCTTCGCCCTCACTTCCTGGATGCTCATCTCCGCCTACGGCGCCTCGCAGGCACCGGGTGCGGCGGGCAAGGCGCTGGCCGCCGGGGACTCCGCCGGCTTCGTCTTCGCCCCCATCGCCGACCAGTTCGGCGGCTGGGTCAGCGACGTCCTGCCCGTTCTGCTGGCCACCTCCCTGTTCGCCGGCATCCTGACCTTCCACAACTCCGCCAACCGCTACCTGTTCTCCCTCAGCCGTGACGGTCAGATTCCCGCGGGTCTGTGCCGCCTCAACACCCGGCACGCTCCCTGGATCGCCGGCTGTGTCCAGACCCTGATCGCCGCCGTCCTCGTCGTACCGTTCGCGCTGGCCGGCAAGGACCCGGTGCTGACGCTGTTCTCCTGGTTCAGCGGCCTGGCCGTCCTGGCGATGATGCTGCTCTACCTTCTGACCTCGGTGTCGGTCGTGGTGTTCTTCCGCCGCCGGCGCACGGACTCCCGCACCTGGAACACCCTCGTCGCACCGGTGCTCGGCGCACTCGGCCTCGCGGGCGCGATCTGGCTCATCCTCGCCAACTTCACCACCCTGATCGGCGGCGAGACGAGCACCGCCGTGTGGCTGGTCATCACCGTGCCCGTCGTCATGGCGCTCGGCGTGCTCAACGAACGCATGCGCCGCCGACGAGCCGCACCTCTGACGACTTGACCTTCCCCCCTCGGCGCGCGCCCGTACCTCGCACGGGCGCGCGCCCGCGGGTAGGCCCTCTTCCTCTTTGTTTCGTCAAGAACACAAACGACGTGGTCTGGAGGACCGCATGACCACCGCCACCTACGACGACTGGCTGCACCGAGCCAAGAACCTGGCCCCGCACACCGCCCACCTGATCGACGGCGCCGACGAGTTCGGGGGCGGCGGCACGTTCAGCGTCGTCTCGCCCCGCGATGGTCAGGTCCTGGCCGAGGTGGCCGACGCCGGCGCGGCCGAGGTGGACGCGGCCGTCGCCGCCGCACGCCGGGCCTTCGACCACGGCCCCTGGCCGCGCCTGGCCCCCGCAGAGCGCGGACGGATCCTGATCCGCCTCGCCGACCTCCTGGAACAGCACCGCAGCGAACTGGCGCTCACCGTCAGCCTGGAGATGGGCAAACCGATCACGGACGCCCACGACATCGAACTGCGTGCCGTGATCAACACCTTCCGCTGGTACGGCCAGCTCGCCGACAAGCTCACCGACGAGTCCCCGCACACCGCGGCGGACGCCCTCGCCCTGGTCACCCGGGAACCCGCCGGAGTCGTCGGCGCGGTCGTGCCATGGAACTTCCCCCTGACGCTCGCCGGATGGAAGATCGCCCCGGCTCTCGCCGCCGGCTGCACGGTCGTGCTCAAGCCCTCGGAGAACTCACCGCTCTCGGCGCTCCTGCTCGGCAGGCTCGCCCTGGAGGCAGGGCTGCCGGCGGGCGCGCTCAACGTCATCGCGGGGGACGGCCCGGTGACGGGCCGCGCGCTCGGACTCCACCCCGACGTGGACGTCCTGGCCTTCACCGGCTCCACCGCCGTCGGCCGTCACTTCCTGCGCTACGCCGCCGACTCCAACCTCAAGCGTGTCTGGCTGGAACTGGGCGGCAAGTCCCCGAACATCGTCCTGCCCGACGCCCCCGACCTGGAGAAGGCGGCCGCCACCGCCGCCTGGGGCATCTTCTTCAACCAGGGCGAGATGTGCACCGCGCCCTCGCGGCTGCTGGTGCACTCGTCCATCGCCGAAGAGGTCACCGAAGCCGTCGTGGCACGCGCCCGCGCGCTGCGCGTCGGCGACCCCCTCGACCCCACCACCGAGATGGGCGCCCTGGTCGGCCAGGACCACCTCGACCGGGTGCTCGGCCATGTCCACGCCGCGGTCGACGACGGCGCCAGGCTGCGCACCGGCGGCGCACGCACCCTCACCGAGACCGGCGGCGTCTACCTCCAGCCGACCGTCTTCGACCAGGTCGACCCGGCCGGCCGGCTGGCCCGCGAGGAGATCTTCGGACCCGTGCTGTCCGTCCTCACCTTCGACGACCTCGACGAGGCGGTAGCCCTCGCCAACACCACCGAGTACGGCCTCGCCGCAGGCCTGTGGACCTCCGACCTGTCCACCGCCCACCGGGTCTCCCGTGCCCTCAAGGCCGGCACGGTCTGGGTCAACTGCTACGAGGAGGGCGACCTGACCGTCCCCTTCGGCGGCATGAAGCAGTCCGGCAACGGCCGCGACAAGTCCGCGCACGCCCTGGAGAAGTACACCGAAGTGAAGACCACCTGGATCCAGCTGTGACCCACCGCCCGCTGATCGCGATCCCCGCCCGCTTCTCCGCCACCACCTCCGCCCTGCGCTACGCCGCCGAGGTCAACGCCCGCGCCCTGATCGAGGCCGTCTGGCGGGCCGGCGGCGAACCCGCCACCCTCCACCCGCATGCCCCCGGAGGCACCGCCGACCCCGCCGAGACCGCCGCCCGCCTCACCCGCTTCGACGGCCTGCTGCTCCCGGGCGGCGGCGACATCGCACCCCACCGCTACGGAGCGGCCGACGCGCACGAGGCCGTCTACGACGTCGACGACGAGCAGGACGCCTTCGACCTCGAACTGGCCCGGAAGGCCCTCACGAGCGGGCTTCCGACCCTGGCCGTCTGCCGCGGCCTGCAGGTCGTCAACACGGCCCTCGGAGGCACCCTGCACCAGGACATGGGCGGTCCCGAGCGCGAACACAGACACGTCCGCCACCCCGTCTCCTTCGCCCCCGGCTCCGCCCTCACCAGGATCACCGGCGCCGACAAGACCGAGGCCTCCTGCTACCACCACCAGCACGTGGACCGGCTCGGCGAGGGACTGACCGTCACCGCCCGCGCGGGCGACGGCACGGTCGAAGCCGTCGAACTCTCCCACGGCCAGAACTGGTTCGTCGGCGTGCAGTGGCACCCAGAAGACACCGCGCACGAGGACCCCGTCCAGCAGCGTCTCTTCGACGCGCTGGTCCAGGCAGCACACGGAACACACTGAGACGAGGCCACTGCTGATGGCGCTCTTCCGCCGCCGTCCCGCCGAAACCCCGCGACTGGCGCCGGAACTCGACGACGCACCGCTCGGCCGCGTTCTGCACTCACTGGCCGGCGCACCCGGCACGGGCCCCCAGGACATCCTGATCGCCCAGGCCGAACGCCTCCTGCGCGACCCGAACAGCGACTGGGACAGGCGCGGCCACCGAGTCACCGTACTGGCCGGAGCCGCCCCCTCCCTCGCCCGGCGCTGGCGCCTGAAACACCCACGCAGCGCCGACGCCCTCGTCCTGCACGCCTGGGCCGACGTGCACACCGCACGTCTCACCGGCCGACTCGACGACGCGGCCGCCACACTGGACACCTGCCGGCGCGCCGCCGACGCCGCCCCCGCCGACCCCACACCCTGGGTCGCCCTTCTCGCGGCCCTGTGCGTCGAGGGCCGCACGAGCGCCGAACTCACCCCGGTCTGGAAGGAGATCGCCGCCCGCGACCCATGGAACCGCGAGGCCTACCTGACGATCTTCGTCCACCTGTCACCGGACGGACAGGGCAGCCAGGCGGCGCGAAGGGAGTTCCTCGACGACGTGGTCACGGTCATGCCACCGCAGATGCCGCCCGCCTGCCTGCCACTCGCGGCAGCCGTCGACCAGTACCACCGTGAGCTGGCCGGAAGCGGACTGAGCGCACTCGTGGCCGCCCGCTACTGGGAGCAGCCTCAAAACGCACGCCTCCTGGACCGGACCGCACCCCAATGGCTCCAGCCCGGCTACCTACGCCACGCGGCCCGCATCGCCGACCTCAACCTCCTGGCCTACGCCCTCGCGAAGGCCGGCCGGACCGACGAGGCCCGACTGACCTTCCACGCCACGGAAAACCTGGTGTGCCCCTGGCCGTGGCAGGTCGAGGGCGACCCGGTGGAACGCTTCGTCCACTGGAGACGGAGGTGCGACTGACGGACCTCGGGAGGGCCGGGGTCACGGTCGGTATCTGTCAGGAGTCCGCCGGCGACCGCTCAGAACTCCCAAGTCAACTCCCTGTCGAGCACGACTCGTTCGTAGCAGTCCGCGAGGTCGCCGGACTCAAGTGCGGTGGCGGTCATGTCCAGCAGTTCCGGCAAGGAAGCCCACATCGGGTGCGGATTGAAGCGGCAGCCGTCCTCGTGGTCCGCGTCTCCGATCCGTCCGCACTTGGGGGTTGGACGTTGATCGATCACCAGGTAGTCACCGGACCCGTCGGCGGCGAAGGGAATCCATTGCCGATGCCACCATGGCCCGTACTCGCTTTCGGCATCGTGCGGCTCGGTGTCCGAAGGTTCCGGCTCGTAGATGTGAGTCCGCCTCTTCCAGGCGTCCACGATGTGCTGCGTGCCGAGCATCGCCCAGAACGGCGGTAACAGGACGCCGTACGCGGTGCCGTCATGCCGAAGGAGCGATTCCGTGAGGGCAGGGGGGAATGCCAGGCCGAGAGCTTCTTCCGCGGCGGCGATCACCGCGCGGTCGGCCGGAGGCGCCAACTTGGCAAAGGTGCGTGGTGCGTTGGCCACGAGCCACGCCTCGATGTGGGTCCATGACTCAACTACGGAGGAAGTCATACGGCGGATCCTGCCAGTTGGCACGTTGGGAGGCTCCGGGGGATCAGGGCTTCGATGGATCCTAGTCGCCGCCGTCGCTCCCGCCGGAATCCCCGCCGTCGCCGCCGTCCGCACCCCAGCCGTCACCGCCGCCAGGGTCGTTGTCCTCACCTGCTCTTCCCAGATTGCTGAACCACGGACGGTCCCAATCCCCGTCCACGGCAAACGGCTCACCGCCGTTCACCGCGCGCCGCTGCGTCCCGAACCGCGCCATACCCGTCGTGTCCCCCAGCCCGAAGGCCACGGAGAAGACGTGTGCCATGACGGCATCCAGAGGGTCAGGGCTCTCGTGCCGCACGGGGGCCAGTGGCAGCAAGACCGTGTTCGGGTCGAGCGCCGGTCGGCGCGCGGGGCACGTCAGGAGGGCGACCGGTCGTTCGTCGCGCAGCAGCCACGAACTCACCGTGTTCTCGCGCCGTAGGACCCAGTGCTGCCCGGGCAGCCGTACCTCCACCGAACTCTTGGACTTCCGCAGCTTCTTTCTGAGGGAGAGCTGCGCCGGAGCGTCGCCGACGGTCAGCCGCAGGCCCTTGGACGGCTCGGGAGAATCGCGGTGGAAGCCCTGCGGTGCTCGAATCCGCACGACGGGAGCGTGCGGGCCCCACACGTCCACACGCACCAGCCGCCGGTCCACGACGACGGTGACCGGCCCGGCGGGTCCGGGCGCGTGCCGCCGCGCCATCCACAGAGGTACGTCCTCGGCGCGTGCCTGGGCCGCCAGGGCAGCGACCTGCTCGGGCCCGCCGCACTGCCGTACCGCCAATTCCCCCAGACTGCGGGCGAACTCGGCCGCACGCCGAACCCTCACCGGCGTGGCAGTCCCGGTGACCCGCGTCACCGGGACGATGCCGGCACCGTCAGCCAACTGCTCCAGGGGGCGTTCCGCTCCGCCGCCACCGAGCCAATAGCCCCGCTGAAACGCCTCGGCCATGGCGGCGAGGTTCAACTCGCTCACAGGCGTGGTCCAGCTGCCCCTGCGCAGGACGGCATCGGTCAACTCCACTGTGCGTGCGAGCGGATTCCGCGACCGCTCTCCGTACAGCACCTGACTCACAACAACCCCCTTACCTGTGCGGTTGGCAGAGCTCACCGGGCCCCGCCCCAGGGACCGTACTACTTGCTGAGGGCGAAGCGCCTGAGAGCGTGAACTGTCCGAGCCGGATCGTCTGCGCGGAAGAGCTGAGACGCAGCCGGCGTAGCACCGGCCTGAGCGTCATCAGGATCTGAGCAGTCCACCCACCCACCGGTCGTGTGGCCTGCCGTCGTTGGCGATGCCGCGATGGCGCAGTGTTCCTTCGACGGTGAATCCGAGCTTCTCGGCGACGGCACGCGAGCCGGCGTTCCCGGCCATGGCCCACTACTCGATGCGGTGGACGCCGAGGGTGGCTTCTCCGCGTCCACACGCCGGTACGGCACCGGCACCGGGGCATAGAACTGAATGTCCTCGTCCTGGCAGGCTTCATACACCGCGTCCGCGTCGGCAGATGTGATGCTCGAGCGGGGGCCCTGCCTGCTCCTGTTACGCCCCTGCGGTGCCGGTGCCGGTGCCGTGGTAGCGGATCCAGTGCTTATGGGCGTTGGATCCCTCGCGTCCGGGCGAGACCTTCAGCACGGCTTCGTCGCGCTCACGCGGCGGCCTCGGCCGGTGCGCCGGCGGGGGTCTGCTGCTCCACGACGGGGCGGCGGCGGGTCGGCAGGCCGAGGGTGGGGTGGGCGACGCCCCAGGCCGCGCCCTTGCAGACCAGTTCCTTGTAGAGGGCGGCGAGGCGTCCCGTCAGGGCGCGGCGGACGGCGCGGTCGTCGGCGGTGACGAACTGGATCAGGCCCTCACGTCGGCCAAGGGAGATGCACTGGTTGAAGTAGCGCAGCGGGACGTCCTTGTGCTTGGCGCCGGTCAGGCGGCCAGCGATGGCGTCGGCGGCCTGCCAGGCGGAGGGCACACCGGAAGCGCACGACATGCGCAGCGGCTTGTCGCCGGGGCCCTTCGCCCAGGCCGCGTCGCCGACGGCGTAGACGTCGGGGTGGGAGACCGAGCGCATCGTCCCGTCGACCACGATCCGGCCGGTGTCGGTGACGTCCAGTGTGGTGGCACGAGCGATCGGGTGGACGGTGAAGCCGGTGGTCCACACGGTGACGGCGGACGGCAGGGCCGTGCCGTCGCCGGTGACGACGCGGTCCGCCTCGACGGCGGTCACGGCGGTGTGCTCGTGCACGGTGACGCCGAGCCGTTCGAGAACGGCCTTCAGGTGCAGGCGACCCTTGTCGGACAACCAGTCGCCGAGACCGGCGCGGGCGACGAGGGCGAGCTCGAGATCCGGGCGCGCCTCGGCGATCTCCGTCACGGCCTCCAGGCCGGTCAGCCCACCGCCCACGACCACGACGGGCCGCCCGCCGTCCAGATCGGCAAGGTCCCGGCGCAGCCGCAGAGCCCCGGCGCGGCCGGCGATCTCATGGGCGTGCTCGGCGGCGCCGGGGACGCCCTGGTCGTTCCAGTGGCTGCCCAGGGCGTAGACGAGGGTGTCGTACGGCAGCTCGTCCGTACCGTCGCCGGTCGTGACGGTGACGGCCTTGCGGTCGGCGTCCACGGCGGTGACCCGGGCGACTGTGACGTCGACGCCGGTGCCCGCGAACATCTCGTCGAGCGGCCGGGGCGTGAGGTCCTGACCGGTGGCGAGCTGGTGCATCCGGACCCGCTCGACGAAGTCGGGTTCGGCGTTGACGAGCGTGACGCAGGCGTCCTCGCGGCGTAGGCGCCGGGCGAGCCGCCCGGCCGCCGTGGCTCCGGCGTATCCGGCTCCGAGGACGACGATGCGATGCTGCATGACGGTGCTCCTGTCTGGTCCGTGGTCGGCGTTCGCCCCTTGAACCGGACGGCGCGCCGTTTCCTGACAGAAAGCCGCTGTGAAGCAGCTCACACTGCTGCGTTCTGCGCGCGAAGGCGGCTCAGAAGGCGGTGAGCAGGGGTTCGCCGTGCTCACCGGCCGCCCACGTGCGGGTCGCCCGCTCGAGCTTGTCGGGGTTGACCTGGTTACGGAACGCGGCGATGCCCTCCTGGGTCACCTCCAGGCACATGACGCCGACGACCCGGCCATCGAGCACGGCCACCACGGCGGGGCCGCCGTTGGCGGTCGTCGCGTACACGTCGGGCGAGCCGCCGACCAGGGCGCGCTTGGCCTTGCCGGGCTTGAACAGCCCCCGCAGGAACATCGCGACGGCGAGTGCCCCCTGGAACCCCTTGGCGCGCGCCGGGATCTTGCCGCCGCCGTCGCCGATCGCGACGGCGTCCTGGGTGAGCAGCCGGACCAGCGGCTCGGTTCGGCCGCTGGTCGCGGCGGCGAGGAACTCGTCGACGATCTTCCGCGCGGCGGCCTCGTCGATCTCGGCACGGGCCTTGCCCTCGGCCACGTGCTTCTTGGCACGGTGGAAGATCTGCTGGCTGGCGGCTTCCGTGAGGTCGAGGATCTCGGCGATGTCCCGGTGCGGATAGTCGAACGCCTCCCGCAGCACGTACACCGCCCGCTCGTTGGGCGACAGCCGCTCCATGACGACCAGCACCGCGTACGAGACCGACTCGCGCTGTTCGACTGTGTCGGCGGGACCGAGCATCGGATCCCCGGCGAGCAGCGGCTCGGGAAGCCATTCGCCGACGTAGGTCTCACGCCGGGCGCGAGCCGAAGTGAGCTGGTTCAGGCACAGGTTGGTGAGGACCTTGGTCAGCCACGCCTCGGGGACCTCGATACGCCCCGTGTCGGCGGCCTGCCAGCGCAGGAACGTCTCCTGTACGGCGTCCTCGGCCTCGCTCGCGGACCCGAGCAGCCGGTAGGCGATGGCCTCCAGCCGCCCCCTGGATTCCTCGAACCGCTCCACGTCGCCCACGGTGATCGCCATGACGCGATCCTAGTCCGCGCGGGCGCGAGGGGGCTGGGTGCGTGGAACGGCTCGTCGGGGAGTGAATGGACACGGGAAGAGGCCCTGAAAGACGCGACGACCAAACCGGCCCATGGTCTGAATCGACCCTCACTGTGTCTTGTTCTGCCGGACAAGGGAGGCGTTCAGGGCGGTGGCGAACGCGCACCACCCCGCGTAGGGCAGGAGGGCACGGGCCGCAGTGGAGTCGGTGCGGGCGGTGCGACGGATGAGTTGCGCGTTGCTGACGTTGAGCAGCAGCGTGCCGGCCAGACCGGCCTTGGGGCTGCGCAGACCGAAGAAGAGCCAGTTCCATCCCGCGTTGAGCGCCAGGTTGACGACCAGGCTGGTGGTCAGGCGGGTGCGCTCCCGCCGGTCGGGCATGGTGCCCAGAGCGTGGCCGGCGGCATAGGCGATCGTGGCGTACAGCGGCGTCCACACGACGCCGAACGCCCACGACGGGGGTTGCCAGACAGGCTTGCGCAGGGACCTGTACCAGGCACTGTCGGCATCGACGGCGCCGGCTCCCGCCACGGCCGTGGCAGCCACAGCCGCGGCGCCGGCGCCGTAGCGCATCCATGGTTCCGACGCCTTTCCCGGGCGGGTGCGTTCGCTGATCAGCTTCATACCGATACGGCTTCCCCGCACCGCACAGCGCGTACCGAACATTGCAGCACGCAAGGATCGCGCGCCCTGGAGCGGGCTCAAATCCCCTCATGGGTTCCCAGCAGCAGGATTCATCCGGCAGTACGCCCTCCGGGACGGACCAGGGCGCCGACATGTCACTCTTCCGCCCCTGCCCAGGGATCAGATGGCGGTCAGGACGGCGCGGAGTCGCTCGTCCTCGCGGATGATGTTGTTCGCGAGGCCTGAGCCGACGATGCGCCGGTCCCGCTCGGCGAGTTCGGTGACGCGCAGGCGTTGGTGAGGGCTCAGGGCGGTGGTGCCGAGGGCTTGGAAGGCCTCGCAGGCGCCGGAGACGTCCGCGGCGGTTTCGGCGGAGTGGAGCGCAGCCTCGGCGAGGCGGCCGAGGTCGACGACGTCGGGGTCGGTGATGGCGAGCAGGGCGAGGGCGGCGGCTGGGGCCTTCTCGGCGTCGGCGAGCAGGAGTTCCAGTCGGGGGATCAGGGGCCGGGCGTCCGCGCCGAGGAGAGTGGTTGCGCGGATGGCGCGGACGACGGTCCACCGGTACCAGGGCTGGTTGTCAGTGGTGCGGTCGAGGACGGAGGCCAGGATCGTGACGGCTTCCTCGGCGTCGCCCTCGATCTGCCACAGGGCGGTGGCGATCGCGATGTCGCAGTCCAGTTGCGGGGTGGTCGGCTCGGCGTCCTCGCTGACTGCTGCCCGCAGGGCGGGGAGCAGTCCTGCGGCCGCCGCTGCGAGCGTTGCTGCGGCCTCGGCGGCCTCGGCTACCTCGCGCGGGCCGGCGGCGAGCGCCTTGGCGACGGCGTCGAGCAGGACGTCGGTCTCGCCGGTGAGGTCATGGTGGGCCCGCGCCACCATCAGCGACGTGGCCGCTGCACGCAGCACGGCACCGGCCTGCTCGCGCCGGGCCTCACCGCCAGTGGCTAGCACGGCGGTGATGGCGGTGGCCGCGTACGGGAAGCGGGGCAGCACGGCGTACAGCTCGGGCAAGGCGGCAGCGGCCTGCGGGCCCCACTGGCGCAGCAGGTGAACCAGGTCGGCGGTGTCATTGTGGCCGAGCCCGTCTGCGGCCAGGCGTGTGCGGACGGCGGCAAGCAGGCCCGGGCCGAAGGGGAAGGCGGGAGCGTGGAAGTCTGCTGCGGCGTCGAGGGCGCGGGGGCGTCGGCCGAGGTCCCGGGCCAGCAACGGGACGGCCTGTCGGGGCGCGACCCGCACGAGGACGGCCAATGCCTGGTCAGCCTCCTCGTCGTCGGGTTGGGCGGCGAGTTCGGCCAGGGCGGGCGCGGCCTCGGCGGCGGCCGGGCCGACCTTGCCGAGCAGGGTTGATGCCTGCTGATCGGCGGCGAGTGGCGCGATGGCCGGGACGAGTCGTCGGGGAGCGCTGCGGGAGAGGTAGCAGGCGTGATCGGCCGCGGAGAGTGCCTCGGTCCGCACCTCGGGGCGGTCGTCATGCAGGGCGCCGTTCAACAGCGCGAAGGTCTTCTCGCGATCTTCCTCGGTGTCGCGGCCCAGCAGGCTGTCGACGATCACGTGCAGCGGCTCTCGGTGGTGCATGCTGTACCGGTCGACGGTGAGTTGACGTGTGGGCAGTACGCCGAGCGCGGCATCGTGGTGTGCGTCGGTCCACGGCGCACCGGCGGCCAGGGCGACGAGGAGCGCGGCCAGGCGCAGCGGCGCGGGCGTATCCCCACCCAACAGCACACGCGTCTCGACTGCGGCTCCGGGGAGGTCGACCCGGCCGAGGGCGACGAGCAGTTCGGCCCGGACACCGGGATCGTCCTCGGCCGTCCACCGGCTTCGCAGGGCTGCCAAGGCGGCCTCGGCGTTCCGGGTGTGGCCGAGCGTCCACGCGGTGAGCCTCCGGACGTCCGCGTCTTCGTGTGCCAACAGCGGTATCAGCAACGGGACTTGGGTGGCGACGGCGGCCCGGACGGCGCCCGGCGTGATCGCCCATTCATCATCGCTCTCGGCCAGTCCGCCGAGCAGGCACAGGACTTCGGTCGTCCCAGGCCGGGCGGCAGCGGCGATCCGGGCGAGGTACGGGACGGCGTCCACGCTGGCGGAATAGACCGTGCCCTGGTGGAGGATGCACGAGTACAGCTCGGACATGGCCTCCTCGGCGTCCCCGCCGCCCTCGGCGAGGGCGCGCAGCAGGTCGGGCAGGTCCTCGGCGGTGCCGTAGGCGTGCGAGACGGAGGCCCAGGGGTGGGCGTCGAGACCGGCGAGGGCGTCAGTGAGATCCATGGCGTGATATTCGCAGCCGGGTCTGACAGGACGGTCGGGGGCCTGTGACGACCTGCGTCAGCGGGCCTGCTTCGTGCGCCTGCTGAAGTCGCTGTGCCGGTCCCGGGCCGGCAGGATCCCTGCACCCGCAGGTTCGGGGTCAACGGTGCGGGCGGACGAGGAGCAGCGCGATGTCGTCGTTGCGGTGCGCGGATCGTTCGGCGTGGTCGAGGAGGCTGTCGGCGAGGGTCTCCAGGTTCTCGTCCGGCGCGGTGGTGAGTCGGTGGGCGAGCGCGGCGGTGGCGTCGCCGATGTCGGCGCTGGGGGTTTCGACGAGTCCGTCGGTGTAGAGGGCGAGGACGGCGCCGGGTGGGAGGGGAACGTCGGTGGTGGGGTAGTCGGCGTCGGGGTCGATGCCCAGCAGTAGTCCGGGGGGCAGGTGCAGGGTGTCGGCGCGGCCGGTGGGATGGCGGAGCAGGGCCGGTGGGTGGCCGGCGGTGGCAAGGAGGGCGCGGTGATGGGCCAGGTCGAGGTGGGCGATGAGGCAGCTGGCGAACAGCCCGGTGTCGAGGTCGGTCAGCAGGCGGTTCGTGCGGGCGAGGACGTCGCCGGGTGAGGAGCCGGCGGTGGCGTTGGCGCGCACGGCGGTACGGATCTGCCCCATGAGGGCGGCGGCGCTGGTGTCGTGTCCCTGGACGTCGCCGATGACCACGACGACGGTGCCGTTGGCACAGGGGATGAGGTCGTAGAAGTCGCCGCCGATGTCGATGCCGTGACCGGCGGGCCGGTAGCGGGCTGCCGTTTCGAGGCCGGGGACGTGCGGCAGGGTGCGCGGCAGCAGACCGGTCTGCAGGCTGTGGGCAAGGGAGTTCTTGGCGTCGTAGAGGCGGGCGCGATCCAGGGCCTGGGCGATCAGTCCGGCCAGTGAGGTGAGCAGGGCGCGTTCGGCCGGCGGGAAGATACGGGGCACGCCGTAGGCGAGCACGAGGGAGCCGACCGGGCGGCCGGAGACGATCAGGGGAAGGAACGCCCACGAGGCCATCTCGTCCCGCTGCACGGCTGGCGGGTAGGCCTTCTTGAGGTCGGCGAAGGTGGGGAAGAAGGCGGCCGTGCCGGTGGTGATGACCTGCACGGCAGGGGTGTCGGAGGTCAAGGGTGCGGCTTCGAAGCGGGCCATCAGCTCGGCGCTGTAACCGCGGTAACCGGTGATGCACAGGCGTCCCCCGTCAACGGTGAGCAGTGCCAGTGCTTTGGGGCCGAAGGCGGGCACGATCTGATCGGCCGCCAGCTCGACCACGTCGTGCACGCCGGCGGCCTCGGCCAGGGCGGTGGCCAGGTGTGTCAGGTGGTACAGCGCCGTCGCACCGATGGGCTCGGCCGGCTGTGGCAGGTGGGGTGCGGTGGCGGCCGGAAGCCGGTCGGCGGGTGTGATGTGGACGCTGATCCCGCTCTCGTCCGGGTAGAGCTGGAACAACAGCCAGGTGTCGGGCGGCCGCCTGGCGGTGAAGGAGGTGGGCTGACGGCTGACCACCGCCGCGCGGTAGCGGTCCTCGAACATCGGATCGTACAGCCACCGGAGTACTTCCCAGGGACGGTAGCCCAGCAGGGAACCAGAGGTGGCACCGACCAGATCGGCGCCGGCGGCGTTGATGAAGGTGAGCCGGCCCTCCAGGTCCAGAGCGCAGCAGCCCACCGGCAGTCGCGCCGTGAAAGCCAGGGCAGCGGCGGCCTGTACGGGATCGGCGTCCTGGGGGCGGGGGACCGGGAGCATACGGGGCTCGTCGGGAACGTGTAGCGGGTGGCCACTGTCGGCGGCCCCGTCCAGGATGGCTGCGGCACGGCGGCAGCAGGCATCGATCGTCTCCTGTTCGGTCGTACTGAGCCCGGGTGGGTGCCAGACGGGCCACAGCAGCACGATGCCGCCCCACACGGTGCCGTTGCCGATGATCGGGGCTGCGGTGAGCTTGAAGTCGTACGGAAGGACGATGCCGATCCTCGGGTAGCGGCGGGCGATGTCCTCCTGGCTGCCCACCCAGACCGGACGCCGATCGCGCACCGCGTCCGCCACCGGGATCGCGGTGTCCAGTGGGATGCGGGACCACGGGGCGGCGATCCGCCCCGACACGCCGCCCACCAGGGCCAGCCACAGGACCTGCTCCTCAGGCGGCAGCAGGTACAGCAGCCCCACGGAGGCCTTGGTGCTCCGCATCGCCTCGGCGAGAACGTCGTCCGGCAGCGGAGTGCCGTGAACGGGGCCGTGGGCCGTGTGCTCCTGCACGAGTCACCGCCCACCCCGGCCGGAGCGGGCCGCGCGGCGGCTGCGCTCGAAGGGGGCACGGGCCGCCTCGGCGGCGATGTCCAGCCCCGCACCGGCCCCGACCCATCTCGCCGCGGTTCGCCCGTCCGCGACAACCGCCGCACGGACCAGCTCTCCGGACAGGTCTGTAATCCGGGTAACCGTGGCGCAGTGCCCTCCCGCCAATGGCCCCGGCCTGGGCGAGCCGCCTGACCCCTGGGCGAGGCCCTTCGCGTGTAGCAGGAGGACCTCACCTGCCCCGGCCACCCCTACCCGCTGGGGCGCGGCCCGCTGCCACCGGCGCCGGGCCTGCCATACGGCCTGCCGGTGCGCCGGCCCGCAACAGCGGCCCCCGTGTGCCGCCGGCCCGGCCGGTCCCGCACCGCCCCACCCGCACCGCAGATCATTCATACACGGACAATACGCCCGCCATGCGGTGACGGCGCCCTACCAAGCCGTTGCCCTCTGAGGAGCCGGGGGCCCATGGTGAAGCCGTCGTGGGCGGTGGCAGGGGCTATGGACATGTGACATGGCGTGCCCGTGCCCGTGCCTGCGTCGGTGACAGGCTCGCATTGTCAGTGGCAGCTGAAAGGCTGCACTGCATGAACGGAGATGAGCAGCTGCTGCGCGGCCGGGTCTACGGCCACGACCATGACGACCCTGACCCCGGACCGCGCCCGCAGCAGACATATGCCCTGCTCATAGGTGGGCCGCTGGACGGACTGCTGCTGGACATCACGGGCTGGCGACCAGAAGAGATCGAGAACGGTGCGGCCCTGCCCACCGAGCTCGGGCAGTTTCCCGGCGGGCGGGCGCTGTACGACCCGCGCCCTGGAGAGCCGCGTACACCAGGTCCGGGTGTGAGCTGCCGTCTCTACCACTCGGGCGACACGCCCTGAGCGATGTCCGCACGTGCCGACCCGGGCGGGCTGGAGCCACCCCCAGGCCAAGGCAGCCCAGCGGCTGGGGGAACTCCGCCCCTTCCGATCCAATGCGCCAATGCGGCTGGGCAGTGGCAGACGGCTGCTCGTTCACTGGGTGAGTTTCCACAGGTGGATCATCTGGTCGGCACTGCCGCTGGCCGGCAGTTTGCCGTTCGGGCTGAAGGCCACGGAGTAGACGGCGCCGTGGTGACCGGTGACAGGGTGCCCGATGGGGGCTGGGCTGGTGGATGCGGTGACGCGCCACAGGCGGATCGTGTGGTCGCCGCTGCCGCCGGCCGGCAATTCCCCCGCTGGGACTGAAGGCCACCGAGAAGACGGCGTCGGTGTGGCCGGTGACCGGGCGGCTGAGGGAGCACTGACTTGGCCCGGTCAGTCGCGTTCAACAGCCGGACCTTCTGATCGGCGCTGGCGTCAGCCAGAACGTTCCCCTCGGGGTCGATGACCAGCGAATAGACCGTCTCGGTATGGCCCAAGAGGGGGGAGACGATCGGTTTGGCTCACAGAGGATCGGCCAAGTCCCAGAACCTGACCGTCTGGTCGGCACTGCCGCTGGCCAGAACACGCCCGCCCGGCCGGAAGGCCACTGCGTAGACGCGGTCAATGTGGCCAAGGAGGGTGTGTCCCAGCGAGGCCATTGCCTCCTTCGATGCCGAGTCCAGCGATCTGCTCGGGTTACCAGAGCCCGCAGCCGCCGAGGGGCGTGGGGCCACGGTCTCGACCGTGACCCCACGTGGCTCGTCTACGGCATCATGCGAGCTCTCGCGGCCAGTGCCCTCTGCAGTACCTTCTCCCGGTAAGGGTTCGCCGGGCTGAGCGCCTTGGCCACCTCGACGGCCTCGTCGAGCAGGGCCAGCCTGCGTTCAGGCAACTTGCGTACCAGGGGTGAGTCACTCTCCTCCACCAGGACGAACGCGAGCTTCGATCCGTACACCTCCGGCTCGACCTGCGTCAGCAGGCGGTAGATCCACAGTCCCTCGACGCCTCGCACCACCCGACGGTTGGCACTGAGCAACTTGACCTTCGCCAGCACGACCATGTCCCGATCCATCGATCCCCTTCGTCCCTGCCCCTCCCCGACCGGCGCCATGTCCCAGGGCGAGACAGCACGGCGAACGCGCCGGCAGCCGATGAAGGATGCCAGCACGTTGGCCGGAGAGTGGATGACGACGAGTCTGCGGGTACGACACCACCCGCAACAAGGTCGTACAGGCGTGCGCTTCGTCCTACCGAAAACGTCTCCGACCAGGCATGATGGACCTGACACTCACTCAAGCCCCTTCCTCGCGCGTCCGCGTCGCGCGCTGATCGGCGGATACGGGCAGTTCGGCGCTCGGCTCACGTCCGTGACCGGCTTGCGTCCAGCTGCGGCGGAGCGACTACGTGCGGCCGAGGAAGCTGGCCGCGCTCGGCCTCACACGGGCATCGCCGCGTGCCGGAGCGACTCACCATCCTGCATGAACCATCTGCGTTGGCGTGGACGTTCGCGTCGAGGGGTGTCTGGCCGATGAGGCACCCGCAGAGAGCAACCAGTGGACGACGGAAGCGTGGAAGCGGTGACTTACGAGCCCGAGGGGCACGGCGCTGACGCCCGCCCGGCGGGCGTTCGAACGGCGGTACTCAGCCCGGCGTGGACGCGCTACAACTCGGAAACGGTCGATCGGCATCCCGGTCTGGCGGAGAGCGCAGGGGTGACGTGCCTGTCCCGACGCTCACGAGCGGTGTACCAGCCGATCCCCACCACCACGGCCAGGCCCACTTCGGCCACGTCGCCGCCGTAGAACATCAGGCGGGCCGCGCTGTGCAGATCGCCGGTGGTAAACGTCGTGCCTGGCGGCGGTGAGGCGTAGAGCGACCTGGCCAACACGGCGTGCATGGCACCGGCGGCCAGCAGGGCGCCACCGCGGACGGTGGAGCTCCAGCGACGACGCAGCGGATCGAGCTGGCACATGGAGAAGGAGAACAACAGCCCGGCGGCCACCAAATGCGCCTGCACCAGGACGTGCAGGGGGGCGCTGTGCTCCGTGGCGGCGAACAACCGGGTGCGGTACACCAGCCACAGGCCGCCGATGCCCAGCAGCGCCGCCAGTGGTGGGAAGACGAGCCCGCTCATGGGCCGGCAGTGCGCGAGGGCGAGCAGGCCGCGGCGGACCGGGCCTGCGGGAAGCGCGCGCAGGGCCAGAGTAAGGGGACGCGCCACGGCGATCAGAAGGGGGCCGGCCATACCGGCGAGGAGGTGCTCGGCCATGTGTCCCGTGAAGGAACGTCCCGGCGTCGGTCCCGCAGTAGCCCACGCGATGGCGAGGACGCCCGTAGTGAAGGACGCGTCCCGTCGGCGAGTCCAGGCGTCTCCGCGGTGCCGTAGCCGCGCGGCACCCGCCCCGTAGGCGGCGACCACCAGCAGTCCCGCCGCGACAGTCAAGAGCCCGGCCGCACCGAAACCGGTGGCCGCGTCCGGGTGGACGTGCGCGAGCCTCACGCCGCCGCACCGGCCCTGTCGCGGCGGACCGCACGTAGGCCGAGGACGACGCCGACGAGCAGCAGCACGAGGGCTGCGACGTTCCATGCCCAGTCGTACGGGGTGACGTCCACGCCGTAGCGGATCTGGTGCACCCGCAGCAGCTTGTGGTCCACGATCCCGTCGAACAACTGGAACGCCCCCAGCCCGAGGAAGAACCCGGCCCGTGCGTGAGCCGGCGCCAAGGCCCGACGTCGGCGCAGGTCGGCGTAGAAGAAGAACCCGGCGACGAGCCCAAGCAACTCGGCCGTATGGAGGAGCCCATCGGACAGAAGGCCGACACCTGCGGTGGACCGGTCGTAGAAGTGGTGCCAGCCCAGGAGCTGATGGAAGACGATCTCATCGAGCGCCGCCATCACCGCCGCGCCGATCAGCGCGCACACGACCGTCGACCTCGCGCGTTCGACAGGCGCCCGCTGGTCAGAAGGGCGGACCGGCTCGCTCATGGCTGGCTGTACCTTCCTGATCCGTCCCGTCGGCTGCGGGGCCGTCCGCCTGTGTCGGCGTGTTCTCGCTCATGAGCGGATTCCATGGAGTTCCGGGTTGGCCGTGCGGGCGTGCCGGGGCTCATCGTTGCTCGCTCCTGGCTGCTCTCCCACTCGTCGGCCGCGTGCTGAACAGCCAGGCTGCGATCCAGCCCGTCTGCATGAGGGCGTCGAAGAGGTATGTGGGCCGGATCCGTCCCCTGGGCACGTAGGCCAGGTCGATCGCCGGCAAGGTCAGCGCGGTGCCCAGGCCGATACGGCGGGCATGGGCAGCACCCTGCGGTTCCGAGGCCGCCGCGAGCTGCGCGAGATTGGCGGAAACGAGCAATCCGCCTGTTGTCATCTGTAGCCACTCGTCCTTCTTCGGCCCGAAGACCCACTCGAAGCTCCGCAGATGGACCATCGGCCACAGCCCGCCGACGACATTGAAGGCACCGTGGGCGACGGGGATGCCATCCGTGGATTTCCGCGCTGTGGTCCTGCGCAACGCCGCTTCCCTTCGTCGGGAGGGCCCGCCGGGTACCCCAGGGCCCGTATCCCTCACTCGGGTCCGACGACCACGGTCGTGGTGACCCTGGTGAGCGCGGGTTTCCTCGGGACCGAACCGAAGCCGAAGCGCACCGGAGGTGCGACGGGGGCCGTCACCCCCAGATCAAAGCCGTCGAAGAACGCCGATACGAGGCGGACAGGCCGTAGGTCCCGAGCGCCGTACCACTCGCGGCGGCCCGCACGGGCACTTCCCCGGGTCCGCACTCCGCGCAGCAGCAGACGGGCCGGCCCGTCGGTGAGCGCGCTCCACGCCGGGCGACGGGCGAGCGCGCCGGGCACGGCGCGCAGCATCAGGCCCAGAGGTCCGCTCCGTTCGGCGACGAAGCGCAGCTCGAGTGAGCCCGCCACCACGGTCCAGGTGTGGTCCGCGACGCTGACCTGTACCGGCACGACGCGCATGGTGTCGAAGACATACGTGGCACTGATGAAGTCAGCGGTCTCGCGCGTGGGGGCCAGTAGCAGCCGCTCCCCGTCGGCCCGCTCCATCATCACATCGCTGAACGCGCCGAACGGTGATCGCTGCCAGTGGCCGAGCACGACGCGGGTCCCAGAGGAGGTGCCGATACCTGCGATCCAGCCCTCGAAGCGCAGTCGGCGCCGGCGCGCGGCGTGCTTGCGAATCGGATTCATTGCCAGGGCTCCACCGGAATCGACCCGCGCAGTGGCACGTTCTCAGCGAGCGGTGGTTGCCGGCGGGCAGGAATATGGCTCCCGGCCGCGCATGCCTGACTCCTTCCGAACGTCTGGGTCAGTCGGCCCACCCGCAGCGCGCGCAGCCGCACCCGCTGCCGCGCGCAGATAGGGCGCCACGCACCGCGGGTCCCCTTGCCGAGCCGGGGGAAACGTACGGCCGTGGCCGCGCGGATACGAGTGGCCCCGGCCGCTCGCCGGACAGCCCGTGGTCCACCCGGACGGAGGATGCGTGCGGCCGTTCGGGGGCTTGCGGTGGCCGGGCCCAGTGGGTGGCTGAAACGTGACTACGGTGCCCTGGTGCCGAACATGCAGTGCGGTGCCAGGGGTACTGCGTCGGCCCGTCCCGCCACAAGGAGCGCCTGCCATGACCTTCAACCCCCTGGAACAACGGGGCATCCCGCTGGACCGCCAGCTGCGCAACTGGCGTGAGCTGAACGTGCAGCCGATCGATCCCGACCGCTGTGACCCGTACACCCGCTGCCGGATCATCACGATGAACGGCATCGAGGTGGAGGCGATCCTCTTCAGCCACCAGCTCGCCCGCAACACCGTCGACCCGGAGGTCAAGCGGCAGCTCGCCGCCACGCGCTACATCGAGGCCCAGCAGCAGAAGGTCGTCAACTGGTTGCTGCCCGGCGTCTCCTCGGTGCTGGAGACGACGATCGCCTACGAGCAGGTCGCGGTGGACCTGACCGCCTGGGTCGCGCGCATGGAGCCGGACCCGTACCTGAAGCAGGCGTATCAGTTCGGTGTGCTGGAGGACTTTGACCATCTGTACCGGTACGCGAACCTGTACGAGATGATCGAGCATCGCAAGGCGGAGTCGATCGTCGACGGCCTGACCGAGGTCATGCCTGGCCGACCCACCCGCTACCACCACCGCAACCCGGTCGACAACGTTCGCGACCCGTACGCCAAGGACGAGACCGACCCGCTGTCCAAGCTGCACGCGTTGACGATCATGTCCGCCGAGCAGCAGACCATGAACTTCTACATGAACACCGGCCCCACCTACATGGAGCCCATCGCCCGTCGGCTCTACCAGGAGATCGGGCTGATCGAGGAGGAGCACGTCACGCACTACGAATCCCTGGTGGACCCGGGGGAGACGTGGTGGGAGCAGCTGGTCAACCACGAGTACAACGAGTGCTACCTGTACTACTCGTTCATGGAACAGGAGAGCGACCCCAAGGTGAAGGCGATCTGGGAGCTGCACCTGAACATGGAGCTGGAGCACCTGCACATCGCCTGCGATTTGATGCGCAGCCACGACGGCCGGGAGCCGCAGGAGGTATTGGCGCCGCAGCTGCCGAACGTGCTCACGTTCGAGCCGAACAAGCAGTACCTGCGGGAGCTGCTGGACACGCAGATGGACCTGACCACGCTCGGCGCCGGCTATGTGCGTGAGGCGCACGAACGGTTCGAGAAGATGCAGGAGCAGATCCACGGCGGCGAGGCCCCGCCGAGCGAGCAGGTCATGACCGAGCACGATGAGATGTTCGGCCGCGAATACCGCGTCCAGAGCGAGGGCGAGCACCCCGACCCCACCCAGCGCGAGAAGTGAGGCGCCGCACATGTCCGAGCTGCAAACACCTCAGGCCGGCGACGACCAGGCGCCCGACATCGACGTAGTGGCTCTGCTGATGCGCCAGCACGGCGACATCCGCAACCTCTTCGACGAGGTGGAGCAGAGTGAGGGCGAGGAACGGCGGGAGGCCTTCCATCGCCTCGTACGCCTGCTGGCCGTGCACGAGACCGCTGAGGAAGAGGTCGTCCATCCCTTCGTCCGCAAGGCGGTCGAGGGCGGCGAGCAGGTCGTCAAGGACCGCCTGGCGGAGGAGAAGTCGGCCAAGGAGACCCTCGCGGCCTTGGACGACATGGACACCGACGACCCCAAGTTCATGCCCCGGCTCATGCAACTGCGCACCGAGGTGCAGGAGCACGCAAGGGCGGAGGAACGCTACGAGTTCTCCCACATCCGCCGCAGCACCGACGTCACCAACCTCGCCACCATGGCCAAGGCCGTCAAAGCCGCCGAGGCGATCGCCCCCACCCGGCCCCACCCCGGTGTCCAGTCGGCCACTGCCAACGTGGCCCTCGGTCCGGTGGCCGCGCTCATGGACCGCACGAAAGACGCCGTCCGCAAGGCCATGGGAAAGAGCTGACAAACCGGGGAGCCGTCAGGTCGACCTCCTCAGGATCGCCAAGGGGGATTCGAGACCGATGTTGCTCGGTGAGGCCTGCCGGCGCGATACCGCGCCGGCAGGCCTCACCGGGTTCGTCGTCGGCGGCGGGTAGTGGTTTACCGCGAAGTGAGTGCGGCACCCGGACAGCGCGAGTGCCTCTTCCGACGAGTCCTCGCCCGTGCAACGCACCGGTTAGGCATCGGGAGCCGGTCCGGCGGCAAAGCCGGGCGGAACAGAAGGCGATCGATGACGACGATCGGTGTAGAAGAGGAGTATCTGCTGCTCGACCCGGTCACCGGTCTACCGGTGCCCGTGGCGGACAAGGTGCGCGCCGCGGCCGGCCTGGGGCGTCTTGTAGCCGATCAAGAGGTGCACTCCGAGCTGCTGCAGGCGCAGGTCGAGGTGGCCACCCCGGTGTGCGGCACACTGGAGGAGGTCGGCGGACACCTGCTCCGGCTGCGGCACGCCGTCGGAGCGGCCGCCGAGGCGCACGGCTGCCGGATCGCGGCCTGCGCCACGCCCCCACTGCGCCACGGCCACCCTGTGGCCGTCACCGACCAGGCCCGTTACCGTGCCATGCTCGCTCAGGCGCCCCAACTGGTGGCGGAGCAGCTGGTCAACGGCATGCACGTGCACGTAGGCGTGCACAGCCGGGAGACCGGCGTGCGGATCCTGAACCGGATTAGGGTATGGCTGCCGACCCTCACGGCCCTGTCCGCGAACTCCCCCCTGTGGGACGGCCACGACACCGGCTTCGCCAGCTGGCGCACCGTGATCTTCAGTCGCTGGCCGGTCAGCGGCATGCCCCCGCACTTCGCCGACATCACCGACCACGATCGGCGCGTGCAGCAACTGCTCGACAGCGGTCTGATCTCGGACACGGGCCAGTTGTACTGGCAGGCCCGGCTCTCGGCGCGGTTTCCCACCATCGAGGTTCGGTGCCTGGACGTGCAGCTGCGCGTGGACGACGCGGTGATGCTCACGGGCCTGGTCCGGGCCCTGGTGGAGACCGCGCTGGCGGAGGCCTCCGCCGACACCCCCGCACTCGACTGCGACCAGGAACTGCTGCAGGCGAGCATGTGGCACGCCGCCCGCCACGGTCTGAGCAGCACCCTGATCGATCCCCGCGGCCGGCAGCGCCGGGCCGGGGAGATGCTGTACGAGCTGCTGCGCCACGCCGCTCCCGCACTGGACGCGTCCGGTGACAGCCGGCAGGTGACGGCCCTGGTGCACCGGCTCCTGCAGGACGGCACCGGCGCCGATCGCCAACGCGCCGCCCTGGCCGAAGGCGGCCTGCCCGCTGTCACCGACCTGATCATCGGCACGAGCACAATGCCCTGACCTGTAGCGCCCCTTGATCCGGCGGGTGCGAGCCCCGTGAGTTTTCCTCGGTCGCGTGTGGGGACTCACCGCCTGTGGCGGCATATGAAGCGGAACAGCGCGTGCGTCTGCCCGTGCTGAGGGCCGGCTGGATGACGCAGACCTTCGTCCACTGGCCCTTCCGGCCGGAGGCGGTACAGGCGCTGCTGCCCGGGGAACTGGAAGTGGACGAGTATGACGGCGGCGCATGGGTGGGACTGACGCCCTTTGTCATGGCGGACGTGCGTCTGCCTGGGGTCCCCGCCGCGCTGCCCGGTCTCCCGACGTTCGCAGAGACCAACCTACGGACCTACGTCCGCCACCGAGATGGGCGCGACGGAATATGGTTCCTGTCCATCGAGGTGGCCTTCCCCCCGATGCTGGCGGCCCGCGCCATAGGTGCGCCGTACAACCTCGGCACCCTCAGCGTCTCCGCGGACGGGGGCACTCTCTCGTACACCGGTTCGCGGTGGAGTGGTGACGCCTCTTACCGCCTCCACGTCCGCCGCGGCGACCCGATTGAGCCGACGGAGCGCGACGTGTGGCTGACCTCACGCTGGCGGGCATACACCCGGCGGCTCGGCATGCTCTGGGAGACGCCGGTCGAGCACGAGCCGTGGCCGCTGGCCCGCGCCACCGTCGACGTACTGGAGGAGACGGTGACGACCGCGGCGGGTCTCGAAGAGGCGCCGCTCGACGAGCCCGTGGTGCACTTCTCGGAAGGCGTCAGGCACGTACGGCTCGGGCTGACCATGCCCTGCGTCTCAAGGCGCGCCGGTCGCCCCTCCTGACCACCTGCCGCCTCCTACTGGGCCAAGGCGGCGCAGGTCACGCCTGACGGGCACCGGCGGATGAGCCGGCTTTTCGATGGAAGCGCTCGACGTTCACTCATCCTCCGGCCCCGGACCTTATGAGTGCCTGCGGGGCACGGGGCCGAAGCGGGCATGGCGGCCGGGGCGGACCGCAGCATGACGCTGTCCAGGGCCAGGCCCACTGCGGGCGGCGAGGGCGTCGGCGACAGCGCCGGTTGTGAAGGCGTAGACGGCCTTGTGAAGAAGGTCCACGGCGAGCTCCTGGCGGGGCCAGGTGGTGGGTGGGGCGCCGACACCGGTCGCGTTTTCGAGGATCTGGTCGTTGGTGAGGCGGACGACCGTGAACTTGGCGGAGGCCATCGGTCCGCGCAGTCCTGCCTGGGCCATGACCGACCGCAACACTCCGAGAACAGCGGCTTGGCCGAAGTGCATGGCCCAGTTGACCGGCAGCGGCTGTCTGCCGGGACGTTCGGGCAGGCCGGCCAGCCGTTGGAGAACTCGCGCGGGCACATGGGAGTCGGGTCGGCCGGTAACGGCCTGCTCTGCCTTCTCACCGAGAGTCATCACGACTCCTCCGGCAGTGCCGGCGAGCAGTCCCTGCCACAGCGCGCGCTTGAGCATGCCCCGGCGGGTACCCTCGCCCACCTCCTTCACCCTCATGGCCGGTGCCTTCGCACAACGGGGACGCCCGTCGAACAAGTGGCGTGGCCGAACACCAATCTGGTGCTCATGCGGGAAAGACACCACGCCCTGCCGCCCGCCTCCTTGCTTGGATGCGCGAGGACGTCTTGTTCGAACTGGACCATGGCGGTGTCGAACACGACGCGTCTTCAGCGAGTTGCGGGGAATGCCGGGACGTACACGCGATGGTCCAGGAGATGATCGAGCGCCCGGAAACTTCGCGGAACACGAGGAGCCGGAGGAGTCCCCGGCGCAACGTCCCCTGGTGAGGTATTCGGACCACAGCGGGTCCGCGCTCACGGGAGGCCCGCGATAGGTGTGATACAGCCCGGCACTCTTTCCGGGCTGGGGCGGTCGCTCTAGGCGTGACCGACCGGACAGGGGGTAATCGGCAGACCCGTCCTCGAGGCGCCCCGACAAGGAACCGGTTTCATGAACGACTTCTACCTGGCCAGCAAACGGCTCTCGCCGACCGTCCTTGTGGTCGGCGCCGCAGCTTCGTGGCCCGTTTCGTATGTGGCAGGGCAACGGCGGCTGGGGCGGCGGTCGAAGCGATGAAGGCTGTGCGGCTGATCGCTGAGGCCTCGGTCGGCGCACCCGTCGAAGAGGTTCCTCAGCGGGTGTGCGCGGCGGTGCGCGAAGGGCTCGAGGTGGACGGTGTCACTGTGTCGTTGCTGACCGACACGCCCGCCCGCCAGTTGCTGGCCGCGTCGGATGATGCCGCGCTGCTGCTTGAGGAGATCCAGTTCACGGTGCTGGAGGGGCCTTGCATCAGTGCTGCGGAGACCGGCGAGCCCATGGCCGTGGACGACCTGCGGCACGAATTGGTGCCCTGGCCGTTGTTCGGTGCCATGGCCTGCGAGAAGCTGCCAGAGGTGCGCTCGGTTTACGCGCTTCCCCTCTTCTTCGGCGACTACGTTCTCGGGTCGGTCGACCTGCTGGCGATGCGACCGCACGCACTCAGTGCGGAAGCCCTGCAGCAGGCTTCCCATGTGGCTGACGCGGTGACGGCCGCCCTCATGCCAACCCGCGAGATGCTCCTCACGGGGAACAAGGCCCCAGCGTGGCAACCCGAGGAGGTGATCCGTGCCCACTGGTTCGACACCTGGCGTGCCGTCGGAGTGCTCGCGGCCCGATCGCGGATCACCCCCGAGGACGCGCTCGCCCTCATGCGCGCGGAAGCATTTCGCACCGGCAGGTCTCTGACCGATATCACCCGGGACATCCTGAAAAATCCGCCGCACACGCCGTAAAGGCGAACCCAAAGAACGCCGTACGCTCACGGCATTCAGCTGCCGCTTCTACGCTGCAAGCGGCGCTCAACGCGGTACGTGGATGCGGCCGAATCACGGCACGCACCCACGGAGTCAGTTCCGGAAAGGCCGCGGCCAAGTCCACAGGCAGTGTCGGAGTGATACGGACGAAACCCGTGCCGATGACCCCGCCACCAGCCACTGACAACCCCTCGCCGCCTCAACCGGCGTCGGTGCCCGGCCGGCCACGGCCAACGCGCAGCCTCCGGGTCTGAGGACGCGCGGCAACGCGGTCGTCCTGCTCTATCGCCGACGAGTCGGTTGCCGGCGCCCGATGCTGTCAAGGTCGCCGGCTAGAAGGCTCCGGTGGCTGATGGCGAAGTCTCCGTTGGGCAGAGTCTGTCCTTGGTCGTAGTACCGGCCCATTACGGCGGAGGGAAGGAAGGCGCGCAGACTGTGGCGCATGTTGCTGGGGTAGTCGACGGGTTCGCCCCAGTCGGCAGGCGCTTGGTCGGTGGAGAACAGGACCCAGTGGTCCACGGTCACGGCGGCATCGAGGTCCGGTGCCGTTCCGGTGTGGCTGTCCAGGGCCGGCACGGTCAACTGGTCGGGATCGAGCGGCGGAAACCACAGCAGCAGGGGCTTGGCCCGTTGCGCGTCGGCGTTGTCGAAGCAGCACACGGCGATGGCGTGGTCAGGAAAGTGGTCGGCGTAGAAGCGCAGGAGACCTGGGTCGAGGTCGGGGCGGCGATGCACAGGCACTTGTCGCAGCGCGGTGGGGATTGCGGTGGGGTCGGTCGCCAGGAGCACCGTATAGACGTCGTGGTCGAAGACCTGGACGGCCTGCGGTTCCGCACCCATCCACGCGATGTCGTCGGCTGCGGCGGCGACAGGTTCGACGGCGGCGACCATGCGGTGCAGGACGTCGCCGGTGCGCCCGGCGGAGAGGAAGTGGCCGGGGGTGAGTTGCGCGGTGGGCAGGTGCAGGAGCATGGCGTTCGGGCCGTCCGCCAGATTGACGGCGGTGTTCTGGTAGCCCAGGACATGGATCAGGCCATGCACCGGGTGGTGCTGCCTTCCGCAATACACGATCGTGCCGGAGAACGCGGCCTCACCCGTCGAGATGCACATGGCGGCAAGGTACCGGTCAACCGTGCGCGATGAGTTCGGTGGGGTACGGGGCAGGCGTCGATCAGCGCCGGGCAGTACCGGCAGGCTGCACGAGGTGTGGCTGCTCCGGACGGGCCGGCATCGCCGCCCAGCGGCAGGTCCAGGCTCACCCGCGCCGGAGAGTTGGGAGCAAGGCCGGTCGGTGGCTCGGGCAGCACATCACGACGCCGCCGACATCGGGCCCGTCTTCACTACGACGGATTACACCAGTGCCGCCGCCGCGTACACCTGTCGGCATGCTCCCTAGGTGCGAGCACGATCTACTACGAGGCGGGGCCTACGTCGCTACCGGATCGCCGCTCTCCGCCCGTAGCCACCACAGGTGATCGTGAACGCGGTGGAGTCGTCCGCATCGGCTGGCACATCGTGACCCCACACGACGTGAACCACTGGCCTGCCTTCCACCGGAAGTCCGCTTCCGGATGCTGACGCTCTCAGCCTGGCGTCGCGCCCCCGGGAAGTGCCCGAGTAGCGGGCTCTCAAGCGGCGGGCGGCGGTCCAGCCGCTCATCCGCTCGGGCGGATGACCGCGCGGACGCAGCCGTCCGTCTTCTCCTTGAACATGTCATAGGCCCGCGGTGCCTCGTCCAGGGTCACGCTGAGGGTCGCCAGGTGTGAGGTGCTCAGATCCCCGGCCGCCAGGCGGTCTTGGCCGTGCTGCTGGGCGCCCCGGAGCGTCAGCCCTTTGTTGATCACCGCGCCGAGGGGGAACTTGTCGACGGCGCAATTCACGTCGGGAAGACAGCGGTCCCTTCCAGGAAGGCGAGTTGGGCGGTCTTCTCGGGCAGATACACGTCGGGGATGGCGATCTCCGGCAGGACGACCACCGGCCCCGCCTCGAAGCCCTGCCGCAGAAAACGGGCGATCGCCTTGTCGTTGCGCACATCGGGATCGACGACGATCCGGTGCCGGCCCAGCCCCGGCAGCACGTACGCGGTCACGACAGCGAGCAGCGACTGCATAGATCTCGGTGACCTGTTCTCGGTCGAGCCCGTTCATGCCCCAGAACACGGCTCGTTCCTCACGCACCCAGCGGTGCACGACGTCCGCGTCCGCGTGCGGGTCGAGCGGCATGATGCGGACGGTGCCGAAGCCGTCGAGGCGCTGCTCGTGGACGGCGGTGCGGGCGTCGTAGGAATCAGACATCGCTCTCCTTGGTGAGCTGCTCGAAGTCGGTGACGACCTGGACGAGATCTCCCCTCACCCACAAGGGGAGCTGATCGCGGTGATGCGGTGAGCCCGGCACTCCCGAGGCGCCGAAGGGCACCACCCACCGGCTGTCCTCCCGCCGTGCCAGGTCCCACACGTAACGGGCCGCGGGCCCTCGCGCGCTCAGGTCGGTCAGACCGGGCACGGACGAGGTGCACGGCACGCAGTCGTGGTCGCCGGCGAGGCCGGGTTCGTCATCGGATGTGGTGGCGAGCGCACGCCACGGGGCGAGTCGGTGGCTCTGGCCCCAGGGGGCGGCCGGCGCCAGGACGGCCACTTCCTCCAAGGCCGCCGCTACGACCGCCGACCGGTCGATCTCGTACAACTCCTCGGCAAGGAGCAGGTGTTCAAGGGCGAAGGCGATCCGGGGCAGCAGGGCGAGCCAGGGGAGGAGAACCTCCGGGCAGGAGGGCGGGGCGGCCAGCGCGGCGAACGCCGGGTGCGCGGCGAGTCGCCGTACGACCGCTCCGCGCACAGCTGCGTACGCGGCCGCGTCGGTGCTCTGCGCGTCCATCCGGCGGTCCCAGGCCAGGAGACGGTCGCGGAGGGCGGCGGCCTTGGGGGACAGGTTCTTCAGGGCCCGCAGGTGGTCCAACAGGGGTGCGGCGGAGCCGAGGTGGGTGTCCGTGTGGATCGCGGGCATGTCGGCGGGCGACCAGCGGTCCTGCTCCGCCAGCAGGGCGGCGATGCGGTCGGCGCGGTGCGGCGGGGCGAACTCGACGCCGAGGGGCGTGGCCAGCCCGCGCTGGTTGGCCATCACCGCGATGGCGCCGGCGATTTCGGCTCGGGGCGCGGCGCGGGGCGGTGTCCGAATCAGGATCCATCAGCAGGCCCGGGAACCCGATCGGGGGGTGCGAGCCCGCATTTCGTTCGCGGGGCGTGGGAACGGACTCGGCTGTTCCCACGCCCCGCGTGTGTCACCACCTCAGTCGTCCGATGGGCAGATGAAGTTCCCGGACGGTCCCCAACGCGTCACCGGGGCCGCCTTCGCTTCGACGGCCCCGCAGGTCAGGTCGTTGATCGTGGTGCCGTCGCTCGTGATCTCCTGGATGTCGACCTCTTTGTTCACCGGGTATGTCGTTCATCACCCGGAAATAGACCCTGACCGCGTCGTAACCCCCGGCGGCGTCGCTGTCGACGGAGACTCCGTATGCCTTCTTGAAGTCCGCGGCGAAGGGGCCCTTGCTCTCAGGCACACCGGACTGGTTGTAGAAGAGATGGAGGGAGCCGTATTGCTGCACCATCAGCTCTGGGTGCTGGATCAGATGGGGTGCGGGGCTTTCCGCGAGTACGGCGATCTGACCTTGGTGCGTGTGGCACTGCTTGTCGTTCTGCAGGTAGTAGAACAGGTCGTACATGACGCTGGACCGGCCCGCGTAGAGGATGAATCCGTCGGTCCTGCGGATGAGCGCGCAGACACTGGCTGCCACGGAGGGGGTCTGGCTTTGTTTGCTCGCTTCGCCGTACGGCACTGGGTGGACCGGCCCCGCCGAACCGTAGGCGTGAGTGAACCGGTCCTTCAGGTCGACGCTGAAGTAGGTGTCCTTCGGGTCGAAGACCAGGACGGCGGCGGGTGCCGTATGCCCGGCGGTGACCTTGGCCAAGGCGGCCAGCCGGGGTGAGCGTCGCGCGAAGGAGGCCATGACGCGGGCCACCCGCTCGTCCGGGGCGGAGAGCTGGGAGTACGACACCGGTGAGTCCCGCACCATGCGCTGGCCCGAGACGCCGGTGCCGAGGACCGGGACACCCTGGGCGTCGAGCTCGACGGCCGCCTGGAGGGATTCCGGACGGCTCTGCGCGAGACCGATGACGCCGGCGATGTGGTCGCGGTGGACCCGTTCGGTGATCATGCGAGCGACGTCGACACGGCTGTGGTTCTTCGTGTTGAGTCCGCCGTGCGACCCGAACCTGAAGTACTCCCCGGCGTTGGCTACGAGCAGCCGGATCGGCATCTGGGTGTTGAGATGGAGGTCGTTGACCTGCTTCTGGGCGAGCAGCGCGCCCCGCAGCATCTGGAAACCGGTGGGCACGGTCCGGCGTGACGCGGAGCCGACGCTGAGCGGGGCGAAGAAGACCAGCGTGCGATATGGCTTGGTCTGGTCGACCTCCGCGTTCTGTCGGCCCAACCGGTCTTCGAGGGCGCGCAGTTCGTGTGCGGACAAGCCGTGGGCGAGGTCGCACCGGTCGCTGCCGTCGGTGAGTCCCACGCGTTCCCCGGTGTCGACGCGTGGACACCAGGTGTCGGTGGCCCGGGAGACGGGCTTGGCTGCGGGGGCATGGCGTGTCCGTCCGAGTCCGGGCACGTGGACGAGCGCGTCGGCGAGCCCGACCGCCACCGCCAGGGCGACGGTTGTGGCGACGCCGGGGCGCAGCCAGTCGCGTCCGCGTGCCTCGCGGGAGCGCAGGGGCCGCCGTACAACGGGTCGTTCGGCGCTCGTCCCGTTGTCGGGCACCGGTGACAGCGGCACCGTATAGACGGCTTCGACCGGTTGCCCGGAAGCGCCTGCGGCGAGCAGCGAACCCACCGCCCGGGCTGTGGCGCCCTGGCCGCCCGGTCGCACGCCCTGGCCCGGAATGCCCGGCCGGGGCAGACCGACCGCGTACGGCGGGAGGTCGGCCGTGGCGGCGCCCAGAACGAACAACGGGCAGGTCACGGTCTCCTCGGACACCGCCGAGAAGGAGTTGAGGAGTCTGCGGCTGGGGGAGTCCTCGCCGCCGACCGTCGGCAGCAGCAGGACGAAGGGCCATCGTCGCCGTGGCCCTCGCACGCTCCACAGCGGCGGGCGCGCCGCGCGAGCCAGGTCGTGGATGAGAGCGGTCAGCAGGATCTGCCGGACCACGGCTTCGTCACGGGCGGCCACCGCGGCGGCCGCGGACCTGGCGGTGGCCGCCGCAGCCCCGGGGTCGGCCGGCGGTCCCTCATCGGCGCGGGTCTGGGAGCGGGATCGCACGTGCGCGTCGCGCAACGACATGGAGGCGTTGAGGAAGCTGCGCCCCGGTTCGTCCAGCATGCCGCCTACCCAGCGGAAGCGGCGGCCGCGGTCGATCCGGCGGCCGTACAGCCACCGCCACAGCCACGCCAGCGGGGTGGTGAACACCTTGGTGAT
Organism: Streptomyces sp. SLBN-31; assembly: GCF_006715395.1. Taxonomy (NCBI): domain Bacteria; kingdom Bacillati; phylum Actinomycetota; class Actinomycetes; order Kitasatosporales; family Streptomycetaceae; genus Streptomyces; species Streptomyces sp. SLBN-31. Next base: position 182,880 of record NZ_VFNC01000002.1, on the reverse strand, counting down.
CGCCGACCAGCGCTTGGCGCCGAGTTCGTTGCCGAGGGCGCTGACCTCGGCGGCGAACCCGAACTTCCAAGCGCACTTGTCGTAAACGTGGTCCCGCAGTGCGCGCCGCTCCTCCGTCACGTCCCCCGCAGCGATGCTGGCCCGCAGGACCGCCAGGCAGACATCGAACTCGGGCAGACGCAAGGTGCCGGAACCGTCGGGCATGGTGGCGCGAAGCTGCCTGGCCACCCGGTCCAGCAGCCGCACATGAGGGCCGTCCTGCCCGCCGGCGTCTTCCCCGGACGGCTCGCAGGTGAGCAGATCCTCGTCGACGATCGCGTGCGGGACGAGACTGGCCAAGTGCCCGGTGTCTCCGGAACCCAGACGTACCAGACGATGGTGGTAGACGTGCACCAGGGCCGAGAGCGCCGGGTCCGGCTCGCCCCGCCCTGCGTCGCCCGCCGCTACGGCGACCGCGGTGTCGCCCTCTGGGGTCGCGCCGGCTGCCCGCTCGCGAGTGAACAAGAGCGCGGGCAATCGGTGTCTGGCCCTGCGATGCCTGGTCGGGACCCCCGTTCGCCGGTCGACGACGTAACGGTCGATGATGCGGACGACGTCCTCGAAGCCGCTGGGCAGGACGAGATCGCTCTCGCTCGTCCGATGGGGCAGGGCCACGCAGAGCCTCCCGGATCCTGAGAAATAGGAGGCGAGCTTAGGGTGAACTCCGGGTGGTCTCTGATGGTTTGTTGCTAATAGGCGCCCACTGAATGATTACGGATGTTTGCTGTTCGCTTCAGACGGATGCGGAAGGACTCCGGGGGCCCGACGGGCGGCTGGTAGTCGGTTTCGGCGCGGACATAGCGGTCCTGGGCGATCGCTGCTGACGCGCGCGACGGCTTTCCGGCGACTGACGTAGGCGATCCTGCAGGAGGAACGGTCCGGCCGCACCCCTTCCCCCAGCCGGTGGACAAGCCGTCTTACAGATGTCTTACGCGTTGCGGACGGAAGCATCGGACCGGCTGGCGGCCGCCTAGCGTGACTGGATGCGATCCTTCCGCACCTTGCGCATGATGGCGTTGGTGACTGCCGGTCCCTTGTTTCTGGCTGTCGCCGGACTGGTCCATCCCCGCCACCTGACAGCGGCGACGGCCGGCCACTGGACGGGGCTGCACATCGTTCTGCTGCCTGTCTTCCCGCTTCTCGTCCTTGGACTGCTGGTCCCTATGTGGGGCAGACCACGTCCTGATGCGGAGGGCGCTTTGACACTGCTCGCCTGGGCCGGGTGCCTCTGTTTCGCCGCGTACTACTCCGGTCTGGACGCGGTGGCCGGCATCTCCGCCGGCACCGTGGTGGACCATGGTGTCCATGGGGCCGCCCGACAACTGTTCGCGACCGGTGACGAGTTGGGCCGAACCGGAGTCTACGGACTGGCCGTGGCCTCGGTCGCCACGTGTACGGTGCTGTGGCGGCGGCATGGAGCCCGCGTACTGCCGGGTGCCGCCGTCCTGCTCGCCGCCTGCTGGTCGTTCGTCGACAGCCACATCTTCTGGCCCAAGGGCGTCTTCACCATGCTCGGTTTCGCAGTGGCCTTCGCCCTTCTCACGGACGCGGCGGCGCGTCCCGCCAAAGACGTGCAGCATCCGCAAAGAGGGACGAACCGCTGAGGTACTCCCGCCGAGCGGGCCGACGATTTCGTTCTGGTCGTACTCAGCGCCTGCCGCAGACGCGCTGAGCAGCGCGGTCGGCGACGGCATGCCTGCCGCGCACGCCCTCCGTGCCCTGTTCGGCCTGCCCTGTCGGCGGGGGAAGCCAGGCCCGGCTCCGTCATGTGTGCATCGTTGATCAGTCTCATGCCAGCTTGAACGTGCCGGGCCCGTGCGGTTCTGCCCGGCCGCCTTTCCTTCGGGCGATGAGTTTCGGTGTGCCGGACGGTCCAAGTCGGCACACATGACAAAGGGAGGACCCGATGAGCAAGATGCGAATGCATTCGATGACCCAGATCGCCCGTCGCATGTTCGAGCTCCTGGAGCCGATCTGCCTGGTTACCTTCTTCGCCGACGAGTGCAACGAGGAACTGGCCGCGCTCGGCCACCGCACCTACTGGGACGGCTATTTCGCCAGCCGCGCCGCGCCGCTGGGGCGTGTGCCGGCGCAGGTCGTGCACGCAGCCTTCTACAACTTCGCCGACGGGGAAGCCGCACGGCACATCCCCAGCGCCTGGGAGACGATCCCGCCCGAGGCGTCCGTCGCCGCGCGGGAGCGGGGTAGCGCGGCCTCCCTACGGCGCATCCTCGGCGAGCTGGCCGACTCCCCGGGCCTGGTGCGAGCCGCAGACCTGACCACCAAGGCCGCGACGAGCGCCCCCACCAATGGCCGGGTGATGTACGCCGGCATGCGCACCCTTGAGGTACCCGGCGACCCCGTCGCCCGGCTGTGGCACTCCGCGACCATGCTGCGCGAGCACCGCGGCGACGGGCACATCGCCGCTCTCGTCGGCGCGCGCATCGGTGGTACGGAGGCCCACGTGCTCTCCGCTCTCGAACAGGGCATCCACCCCCCGGAGTCATTCGGACGCATCCATCACCTGCCGAAAGAACGCCTGGCCGTGGTCATGGACGGTCTGCGCGAACGCGGACTCGTCGACAGCGACGGCCACTTCACGGACGATGGCCGCGCGACCAAGGCACGCATCGAAGCCCTCACCGACGAACTCGCCACCCCGCCCTACGACGCCCTGTCCCGCGCCGAACTCGACGAACTGATCACCGAGCTCGAACCCATTACGGCGACCTTGGTGACCGCGGGCTCGCGGTGACACGCAGAAGGTGCTGCAGGTCTTCATGATCTGGCTTCACTTGCCCGTAGGGGTGTCGATGTCCGGTTCGGCATCGGCCCGTCAGTCAGGAATGCTTGGTCCAGACCTATAGTCATTGACATGAACACGATTTAGAATCCTGAATCGAGCACGGCAGGCACTCCACTCCCACGAGCTGTACGAGGAAGGCCTCTGCATGACCGGATTCAGCGCGCGAGCGGGTTTGGTTCGCACCGCATCGAGACTTCTGGCCCTTTTCATCGTGATCCTCGGCGTCCAGGCCGGCCCCGCATACCGGGCGCACGCTGCCACCCCGTTCAAGGTACTGGCCTTCTACAACGGTACGTACGACGCGGCGCACATCAGCTTCGACCACGAGGCCAACACGTGGTTTCCGCAGGAAGGTGCACAGGCAGGGTTCACCTACACCGCCACCACGGACTGGAGTCGGCTCAACGCGGCCGGCCTCGCCTCGTATCAGGTGGTCATGTTCCTGGACGACTACCCGCACACCGCATCCCAACAGCAGGCATTTCAGGCGTACATGGCCGGTGGCGGCGGCTTCGTCGGCTTCCACGTCTCCGCCTTCAACGACGACACCAGCGACTGGCCCTGGTATCACAACACGTTCCTCGGCACCGGCACGTTCAAGAGCAACACGTGGGGCCCCACCTCCGAGACACTGCGCGTAGAGGACGGATCCCACGCGGCGACCACGGGCCTGCCCGCCACGATCACCTCGTCGGTGAGCGAGTGGTACAGCTGGTCGAACGACCTGCGCAGCAACCCCGCCATCGACATTCTGGCGTCCATGGACCAGTCCACGTTCCCCATCGGAACCGACCCCGACCAGACCTGGTACAGCGGCTACTACCCGATCGTCTGGACCAACCGCAACTACCGCATGGTCTACAACAACTTCGGCCACAATGCGATGGATTACGCGACAAACACCACCCTGTCGTCGACCTTCGCCAGCAGTCAGCAGAATCAGCTTCTGCTCCAGGAGATCAAGTGGGCGGCGGGGCAGTCAGGTCCGGTCACCCCACCACAGACCACGACCGGACCCATCCGCGGCATCGGCGGCAAGTGCGTGGACGTCGCCGGAGGGGCCGCCGCCAACGGCACGGCCGTACAGCTCTACGACTGCAATGGCACCAGTGCCCAGACGTGGACGGTGACCGGCTCGGGCACGTTGACCGCGCTGGGCAAGTGCATGGACGTCACGGCAGCCGGCACGGCGAACGGAACCAAGGTCCAGTTGTACGACTGCAACGGCACCGGCTCGCAAACCTGGCAGCCACAAGCGAACGGGGCACTGCTCAACCCGCAGTCCGGCAAGTGCCTTGATGCCACTGGACAGAGTTCGGCCGACGGAACGCGGCTGCAGATCTGGTCCTGCACCGGTGCGCCCAACCAGAATTGGACCCTGCCCTCGTAGGTGATCCCGGCCGACGTACGAGGCGTCGTACGGGGAGACGGCCGAGTACGTTCAGCAGCGAGGAGGCCGAGCAGGCCGCTCAGGGTCGTGCCTGAGCCGGTCCGGGGGAGCGGGGCGTCAGTCGGGGCCGCTCCAGTCGAAGGGGAAGTGTTTGCTCGACTTGCCGGAGCGGTCCCAGGAGAAGCCGAACGCGTCCGCGCGGTCGACGGTGGCCCGGCCCCACGTGGCGACCTGGCCTGGCCCGACCTCGGCGCCCGGGGCGTTGTGGAGCTGGACGCGCGCTCCGTCGGGAGATGTCGGTCCGGCGAGCGCCTCGGCGGTGGCCGTGACCCGGCCGGGTATCTCGGCGCGCCAGCCCGCCAGGTCCTCGTCGATCTCGATTCGGACGGGTGTGAAGTCCATGCCGCGCATCTCGCCGTGGAACATCTCCACGAACTGGGCCGGCCAGCCGCCTGCCTGCCCCCCGAAGACGGCCCCGAGTGCACCGCGTTGTGGTTCGTCGGCACGTTCGTCCAGGAAGACCGCGCCGTACGGGTCGGTGTGTTCGCCCGACCAGATGTTGCCCGTGAAGGAGGCGAGCATCAGGACGTTGAGGTCGTCGAGCCGGACGTCACCGTAGTGGCCTTCTCTGATGTGCCAGGCCAGTACCCCCTCGCAGTCGCCGTAGGTCGGGGGCTGCGCGAACGTGCAGGGGCACGGTATGGCGCACTTGCACACATCGAACCAGTCGCCGGTGATGTGCCAGCGCGTCGCAGGGGTGGCTTGCTCAGTCATCTCGCTTCCCTCCTGCCGAGCCCCAGGGGCCCACTCGGAGTGGCGAGACCGCGTGTGCCGAGCCCGGTCCCGGGATCGGGAGACGGTCTCCCTTCCAGCTTGCACCTCCGGTCCCCGGTGCGGAACCGTCCGGAGGGGATCACATGTCCATCAGTGGCATCGAGTCGCGCAGTCCCGGCAGCAGCCAGTCCTGGAAGGGCGCGAGCACGGCCAGGATCAGGAATACGACGCCCACGCCGCGGGCGAGGTGCAGGCCCCGGGACCAGAGCTTTTCCACGAAGATCACCACGGCCAGCCCGGCCATCGCCGCCACGTTCATCACCCCCAAAGGCACGAGAACGACCATCAGGCCGGCGCAGCAGCCGACGCAGTAGACGCCATGGTGGAGGCCCACCCGCAGGTCGCGGGCCGGTCCTCGGAAGCCGGAGTAGTGCACCAGGTGGGCAAGGGGGTCGCGGCAGTGCCGCAGGCAGACGTTCTTCAGGGGTCCCAGCTGGTAGAGGCCCGCGAGCAGGAAGGCGACGGAGCCGATCCAGCGACCGGCCGTGGGGTGATCGTCGACGAGGGCGCCGGTGAAGGCCAGCGCTGCGTAGGCGAGCAGCCCGAACGCCGTCCACACCAGCAGATATCCGGCGGCGAACTCGCCGGTACGAGCGGTCCGGGTCCAGCCGGAGGACTGTCGGCCGATGCCCCGCACCCAGGTGATCGCCACGGGCGCCATGGACGGCAGCATCATGGCCGCCATCATCGTCACCCACAGCACCAGGAACAGCGGCAGCGCCATCCCCATCGTGCCGGGCTCGATCCCCATGTCCCGGGCTTGGCCGATCGTCAGCACCCAGGCGGGCACCGCGATCAGAATCACCAGGAACCAGGCCGCCGCGAGATCCCGCGTGGGCAGCAGACCTCCACCCGGTCCGGTCGGGGCGACCGACCGGCCGGCTACGACAGCGGAACTCCGGCTGTGGCGCATCGACGTGTTCTCCTGCGGCTCCTTCCAGGAGAGCATTTCCCTGCTTTCCGCGCGACCTGGTCCGGGCGGTTCTTCGCGCCGTCGGGCCGCCGCCCGTTCAGCCCGGCAGCTATGGGAATGCGCGCCAAAGCCATCGGTGGGTGTTCCCGGCGCCGGGGCGGCGGTGGTCGCTCACCAGTACATGAGCGCGACCGAGCCGCTGCCCCAGCTGGAGTACAGGCGAGTCCGGGCGATATAGCGGTGATCTTTCACGAGCCTGACATCGAGGCGTCCGTTGCGGTCCTGTCCGCTGTCGTCGTCGGCGGAGACGTACCGCAGACCGTCGGCGGTCTCCTCGAACAGGGCCAGGACGACGTCGCTGTTGCCGAACGTGCCCACTTGGTAGCGCCGGCTCTCCGGCGGAACGATCTCGAAGTCGGCCTGGCCTCCGGTGGCGAGCTGTATCGGTGCCGACTGGAACGGCTGGAGCCCGGCCGGCTGGGCGGCCAGCGGCGGGTACCACTGGAGCACACGGTCCTTGTCCATGACGGACAGGCTCCGGCCCGTGCGGCGAGGACGGACTCCGCAGGCGATCCTGAACGCCTACGCCGAGGTCTGCCGCATCATCGGCGGGCGCGCCGTGGAGGTCTTCGAGGTGGTGCGTCGGGCCGCCGACGAAGGTCCCGAGTTGGCCGACCTGTGGGAGGCGATGCAGCGCAACCGGCGCGGGAGCCACCATGGTGATCGATCTCATCGAGGCCCTTGAGGCCCGGCCGCCCGGCCTCGATCGGCGCGCCGTGGACGTCGTGTGGGTGTTCAACGATCCTTCCCACTGCCGCTCCCTGATCGGGGCGTGCGGCTGGAGCGAGGAGGAGTACACCGCCTGGATCGCCGACCAGATGTACTACGGCCTCGGTCTCGACGACTCTTAGACGCCCACTCACCCCCCGGAGGGAGCGCACTGGCCTGGCGCCCTGGACGGTTCCTGCGCCCGTCCGCCCCGCCCCGGACTCCGCCGGGACATCGGTCACTGTCCGTCGGCCTCGATGCCTGGCTGCGTCAGCGTGCGGAAGATCTCGTCGATCTCCTCCGGCGTGCTGTCCGGGCTCTCGGTGAGCCACCACTGCAGGCAGGCCAGATGGGAGGCGACGACGAAGCGGACGACCGCCTCGCGTGGCACTCCGTGAGGCGGGGTGGCGGGGATCTCGTCGCGGACGACGTCGGCGAGCAGTTCCTCGATGTGCTTCAGCACCAGGCGCAGGCCGCTCTCGGTGAAGATGGCCTGGGCGAGGGTGCGTTGCTCGTGGATGTGCTGCAGGAACGGCAGACTGAAACGCAGGGCGCCCCGATCGGGTGCCGCTGCACCGCTCGGTGAAGCCCTGTCGATCAGGGAACGGAGGTCGGCGAAGCCGTCCTTGAGCAGTTCGTCCTTGTTCGCGTAGTGGTTGTAGAAGGTGGAGCGGCCGACGTCGGCGCGGTCGATGATGTCCTGGATCGTCACGCTCTCATAGCCCTTCTCCGCCATGAGCTGGAGAAGGGCGCGCTGGAGTGCCTGCTGCGTGCGACGGACCCTGCGGTCGAGCCTTGTGACCATCGTCACCCTCCTGTTTCTGGACGCTGCCGTCGAGTGCTGTCCGGTTCGGCACACTGCGCCGCGGCCTGCTTCTTGTCCGGCTCACGTTTCTGGACCTTAATCCGTTAGTGAACAGGCGTCCAGAAACTGCGACAAGGATGAGGTGGTGCCGTATGACACGCCCGAGGGAAAACTCCGCAGGCGATCCAGTGATCGCCGCTCGCGGGCTCGTCAAGACCTATCCGCTGCCCTCAGGTGAGGTCACTGCGCTCGGCGGGGTCGACCTGCGGGTCGCCGCAGGGGAGTTCGTCGCCGTGGTGGGGCGGTCGGGCAGCGGCAAGACCACGCTGCTGAACCTGCTGGCCGGGATCGACCGGCCCACGGCCGGAGAGATCCTTCTGGCGGGTACGGCCGTCCACACGCTCCGGGGCTCGCAGCTCGCCGCCTGGCGAGGCAGGTGTATCGGCCTGGTCTTCCAGTTCTTCCAACTGCTGCCCACCCTGACCGTGGCGGAGAACGTGATGCTGCCGATGGATTTGTGCCACACCTTCCCGGCGCGGCAGCGCCGCGGCCGGGCGCTGGAACTGCTGGCCGAGGTCGGCATCCGCGAACAGGCGGACAAACTGCCTTCGGCGCTCTCGGGCGGACAGCAGCAGCGCGCCGCGATCGCGCGGGCCCTGGCGAACGAACCTCCCGTGCTACTGGCCGACGAACCGACCGGAAACCTGGACTCGGCCACTTCCGACAGTGTGCTGGACCTCTTCGCTCACCTGGCGGCAGAAGGCCGGACCGTGCTCATGGTCACCCACGAACGCGACCTGTCGCGCCATGCCACCCGGCAGATCACCCTCGCCGACGGGCGGGTCCTCAAGGACACGGCGACCCGGAGCGCACGACAGGACGTGGCCTCGTGACCCGACTGCGCCTGCGGAAACTGGGGCGCGACGTGTGGGCCACCCGCTCCAGGGTCGCGATGATGACGATCGCGATCGCGGTCAGCGTGCTCGCGGTCACCGCCTTTCTCTCCGCCCGGGCGATCATCGGCCGGGAGATCACCCGCAACTACCAGGCCACCCGGCCTGCTTCGGCCACCCTGCACATCCCGGGCGGCGTGGGCGCGGCCGTCCTGTCCGCCGTACGCGCCGAGCCCGGCGTCCTGGACGCCACGGCCCGCGGCACCCTCCAGGCCCGCGTCAAGGTCGGTGACGGGCCATGGCGCACCATGGTGCTCTTCACCGCCGACCGGGCCGATCCCCAGCGGATCAACACCGTCGCCGTGGAGAGCGGAAGCTGGCCCCCGCCCAAGGGAACGCTGCTGCTGGAGCGCACCGCCCTCGCGTTCCTGGGGGTGAGCCCCGGTCAGCGCGTGACGGTCGAGGCACCCGGTGGCACACCGACCCCCATGACGGTGGCCGGTTCGGTGCACGACGGCGGAGTCGCCCCGGCCGCGCAGGAGCAGACCGCTTACGGCTACGCCACCACCACCGCTCTGACCTTCCTGGGCCGGCCCCCGACCCTGGACCAACTGCGCATCGTCGTCGGCGACCACTCCACGGTGTCCACCAGCTCCCCGACCATCGACCGCACTGCGCAGCGCGTCGCCACCCGGTTGAAAGCACTGGGCCATCCGGTCAGCAGCATCGACATCCCGCCACCGGGCCGGCATCCCCACCAGGGGCAGATGGTCATGGTCGGCTTCGTGCTCCTGGCGTTCGGGCTCATGGCGCTGCTGCTGGCCTCGATCCTGGTCGCCACCATGCTCGGCGGCATGCTCACCGCACAGATCCGGCAGATCGGGGCGATGAAGGCGGTCGGCGCCCGCACCGGACAGATACTGCGGACGTACCTGGCACTGGCCGCCGCCATCGCGGTCACCGCCACCGCACTCGCGCTCGTACCCGGACTCGCCCTGGGACGTGCCCTGGCCGAGCAGGGTGCCCGTCTGCTCAACCTCGACATCACCACCGAGTCCGTGCCCGCCTGGGTGTACGCCGTCGCGCTCGGCGCCGGAATCGGCGTACCCCTGCTGGTGGCCCTCGTGCCGCTGCTGAGGGGCAGCCGCATCACCGTGCGCCAGGCCATCGACGACCACGGGGCCGACTCCGCCGCCCCGGGCGGCCTCCTCGATCGGGTCCTCACCCGCCTGCGCGGCCCCAGCCGGACCCAGATGATGGCCCTGCGCAACATGTTCCGGCGCCGCGGGCGCCTGGTCCTCAGCGTCGGACTGCTCGCCGTCGCCGGCACCATGTTCCTCACCGGCCTGAACACCGCGGGCGGTTGGAGCTCCCTGGTCGCCCAAAGCATCGGCCAACGCCACTACGACATCGAGATACGGCTCGACAAGCCCTACCCCGCCGACCGACTCACGGCACTGGCACGCGCGACCCAAGGCGTGTCGGACGCCGAGGCGTGGGGCCGCACCGCGGCCACCGTCCACACCGCCGGCCGCATCGACGTGGCGCACGTCTACCCCGACGAAGCCCACGACAGCTTCACCGTGTTGGCGCCACCCGCCGACACTCGCCTGACGCGCCTGCCGCTCGTGGCCGGCCGGTGGCTGCGCCCCGACGACACCGACGCCGTCGTGCTGAACAGCCTGGTGCCCGCGCAGCAGGCACCCGGCACAACGGTCGGCGACACCGTCACCGTCACGGTCGCCGGGCACCCCGTCACTCGTCGAGTGGTGGGCATCGTCTCCGACTTCGGCACCCTCGGCGCGGCCTACGTGACGGACCGCGACTTCGCCACTGTCACCGGTACCCCCGGCCGGACCGAGATGCTGCGCGTCGTCACCGACCGCCACGACGCCGTGAGCCGGCAGGTGGTCCTCGACCGGCTGGACGACGCCCTGACCAGAGCGGGCACGGGCATTCAACAGGCCACCACCATCGACACCCTGCGCGTGGCGCTGGACGGGCACGTCCTGGTCCTGGCCGATGCCCTGATCGCCCTCGCGGTCGTGATGGGTTTCGTCGGATTGCTGGGCCTCGCCTCCGCGTTGAGCACCAGCGTCCTGGAGCGCACCAGGGAGTTCGGCGTCCTCCGCACGCTCGGCGCCACCGCCTCCGCGATCCGCGCAGTCGTCGTCACCGAAGGCGTCCTGACGGCCACGCTCAGCCTGCTCCTCGCGACGGTCGTAACCCTGCCCCTGACCCGGGTGTTCGGGGACTTCATCGGCACTCAGGCATTCCGACAGGACCTCCCCTTCGTTTTCTCGTTCCCCGCACTGGTGCTGTGGAGCCTGCTCACCCTGGCCGGCGCCGCGGCGGCAGGCGTCGCAGCCGCCCGACGCGCCACGCGGACGACCGTACGCGAAGCCCTCGTCAGCCTCTAACACCCACTCCGATCCGCAGGACCCGTCCCGGAGGACCTACCACCATGAGCCGTAACCGCAAGATCCTTGTGACCCTCGTCTGCGTCGGCCTGCTGATGGCGGCCATCCACTTCACCGTCAACGGCATCCCCGCCCTCAGCAGCCTCAACCCCCACGGCCACTGAGCCTCTACGGGACGTCCGCCCACCCCGAGCGGGCGTCCCTTGCCGCGTCGGGCCGGGCGGCCGCGAGCGACTTCCGCCGCGGCCGCCTTCGGCCTCCCACGGCTTGGGTCCGGGGCGGAGGAGATCGCAGAGGGAGGGGGCCTGCAACTGGCCATCGACACCCAGCCGTTGCCGGATGTTTCTCGCCAAGACACAGATCGGGGACCCCAAGGAGTCAGGGGCACGCGTCCTCACCCGTGCTCGCTATGGCACCATGCCCCCTGACCACAACGTCCACGGGGGAAGACACATGCGCGTCCGCGTCACCATCACACTCGCCGCAGCCCTGCTCGCCACTCTCACCGCCTGCTCCTCGTCGAGCGACGACAAGTCTGACGCCCCGAGCAGCAAACCGACCCCGACGACCGGGCAGCCGAGCATCACCCCGACGCTGGCCGACCCCGTCGACCTTGAGCGCGTCGCGGAAACGTACACCGATCTCTACTTCGGCGGTGACGGGAAGGGGGCGTATGTCTTCCTGTCGAAGCGCTGCCGGGCCAAGGCCGACCCGGCCATGTACGCGGCCACCGTGGAGCAGGCCGCGAAGGACTACGGGCCCGATCACCCGGCGACGGACGTGCACGCCACCGTCTCAGGAGACATGGGCCGCGTCTCGTACAAGGTGAAGGGTCTGCCCAAGTTCGACCAGCAGCGTCAGCCGTGGACCCTTGAGGAAGGCGATTGGAAGTACGACGCCTGCTGAAGGACCTGCGCGGGCTACCCAGGCGCCGGCGTGTCCCGCGCGCGTTCCCTCTACGATCTGACCGCCCGTTAGGCCCGACGCTGCGAACCCGCTGGAAGGGATTCCTGGTCCATGTCACGGAGACGTGCGACCAAGAGGGCGGTGAACATCATCGCGGAGGCGACCACCAATCCGGTCACGCTCGACGCCGCTTCTGGGCGGGCCGGAGTCACCGCTGACCGCACAGTCGCCGCCCGCCTCGTCAGCGTACTGCCCAATAGCTCACCGGACAGCAGGCGAATAGGAGGCACAGCGACAGCACGTACTTCCTCAGCAGCGCTCGCCGCAGCTCGACGTATCGGGCCTCGTATTCACTGCGCAGCTGGGCCGCCCGCTGAGTGGTGGCCTGCAAAATCTGGCGTGTTAGTTGTCTGCGCTGCTCGGTGTAGTGCCGGGTGAGGTCCTCCGCCTGCCCTGATGTCAGCCATGGCAGGCAGGCGCACAGTGCGGCGGCCTCTTGCTGTGCTTGGTCCAGTTGGGCCTGCAACAGCAGATAGCCTTCGACCTCCTGGACCAGCGCGGGGCTCTGGGTGCGCGGAGACGTCCTGGCAGGCTTTGGTGCGGTCACGGTCGCTCGCCCGGGGAAGCAGGGCTGATGGCAGGAGCGGCGTTGCTCAGCTGATCCAGCTGGCTGATGTCGGGGTGGTGAAGGTCGAACGCCGGGGATTCACTGCGGATCCGCGGCAGGGTGAGGAAGTTGTGCCGCGGGGGCGGGCAAGAGGTCGCCCACTCCAGCGAACGGCCGTAGCCCCACGGGTCGTCGACGCCGACCGGCTTGCCGTACTTGGCGGTCTTCCACACGTTGTAGAGGAACGGCAGGATCGACATGCCGAGCAGGAACGAGCCGATCGTCGAGACCGTGTTCAGGGCCGTGAAGCCGTCGGCCGCCAGGTAGTCGGCGTAACGACGGGGCATGCCCTCCGCGCCCAGCCAGTGCTGCACCAGGAACGTGGTGTGGAAGCCGATGAACAGCGTCCAGAACGTGATCTTACCGAGGCGCTCGTCGAGCATCTTGCCCGTGAATTTCGGCCACCAGAAGTGGAAGCCGGCGAACATCGCGAAGACGACGGTGCCGAAGACGACGTAGTGGAAGTGCGCTACCACGAAGTACGAGTCCGAAACATGGAAGTCGAGGGGCGGGGAGGCCAGCAGCACGCCGGTCAGGCCACCGAAGAGGAAGGTCACCAAAAAGCCCGCCGCCCACAGCATCGGCGTCTCAAAGGAGAGACTGCCCTTCCACATGGTGCCGATCCAGTTGAAGAATTTCACACCGGTCGGGACCGCGATGAGGAACGTCATGAACGAGAAGAACGGCAGCAGCACACCGCCGGTGACGTACATGTGGTGCGCCCACACCGTCACGGACAGACCCGCGATCGCAATGGTTGCGCCGACCAGCCCCATATAGCCGAAGATCGGGTTACGGGTGAATACCGGAATCACTTCCGTCACGATTCCGAAGAACGGCAGAGCGATGATGTACACCTCTGGGTGCCCGAAGAACCAGAAGAGGTGCTGCCACAGCAGGGGGCCGCCGTTGGCCGAGTCGAAGATGTGTGCGCCGAACTTGCGGTCCGCCTCCAGCGCGAACAGTGCCGCGGCCAGCACCGGAAAGGCGAACAGCACCAACACGGACGTCAGCAGCACGTTCCACACGAAGATCGGCATGCGGAACATCGTCATGCCTGGCGCGCGCATGCAGATGATCGTGGTGATGAAGTTGACCGCGCCGAGGATGGTGCCGAAGCCGGAGAAGGCCAGACCCATGATCCACATGTCGGACCCGACGCCGGGGGAGTGGGTCGCGTTCGACAGCGGGTTGTAGGCGAACCAGCCGAAGTCGGCCGCGCCCTGCGGGGTCAGGAAGCCGCCCACCGCGATGAGCGATCCCAGCAGGTACAGCCAGTAGGCGAACATGTTCAGCCGGGGGAAGGCCACGTCCGGGGCGCCGATCTGCAGCGGCATGATCCAGTTCGTGAAACCGGCGAACAGCGGCGTCGCGAACATCAGCAGCATGACCGTGCCATGCATCGTGAACGCCTGGTTGTACTGCTCATTGCTGACGATCTGCAGGCCGGGCCGGGCGAGTTCGGCTCGGATCAGCAGTGCCATGACACCGCCGATCAGGAAGAACGCGAACGACGTGGAAAGGTAGAGCGTTCCGATCGTCTTGTGATCGGTGGTCGTCAGCCATTTCACTACGACATTGCCCGGCCGCTTGCGCCGGAGCGGCAGTTCGTCGGAGTAATGACCACCGGGCGAGTCGGCACGCCTGGGATCGTTGAGGATGCTCACGTCGTGCCCATTTTCAGTCGGAGAAAGGTTATGGTGCAGGCGTCGCCATTCTGACGGAGGGCTAGGTCTCGGGCGTGCCCCCTGTTGAATGAACACGCGGTCGGCCGAGTGCGATTACCCCTAAGGGGGTAGAGCGCCGCCCACGCGCAGACGAATGCTCGCACTGCCCGTCTTGCCTGCCGGATGCGCGATGTCATGCGCGCAATGCCGCTGTTGTTCGCTGCGACGCTCGCGGAACTGAGGGTTCGCGTCGTGCATGAGTTGACGCTGTGAGGGTCATGACGGTGTCGCACTCGGGTGTCTTGCTGTCGGAGGTGGGTGCCGAGCCCGGGAGGACCTCACTTGCGGGCCCGTTCTTTCAGGAGGGTTGGCTGACATCGGGAGTGCTGCCGAGTCGGATCCGGTTGGTGGCGGCCTGGGCGGGGTGATGTGCGGTCTGGAGCAGGGCAGGGGCAGGGTGCACAGGCGATGCCGGCGTAGAGGGCGTTGCGGGCGTGACGGTACGCCACGAGGACGCCCCAGGGGTTGGTGATGCGGTGTCTGGCCGGGCGGCAATGGGGGCGTCGTCGGGCTGGAGCGCGAGAGGCTTCAGGTGCGGTAGCGGAAGATACAAAACCATTGAGATGGTCGGAAGATGTATGACGCTTCTCCGGCCTATAGCTGGCTCTGGAGGGGCGAAAACCCCGGCAAACCGTGGCTGACCAGGCCGGGCAGGCCGTCGGTGGCGGTGCTGCGCGAAAGTAACGCGCGATACATCTAGTCATACATCTGTTCCTTCTGTAACTTCCCTGCTGTGCCGACGGCAGGTGTTCGTCGGCAGAGATCCCCGAGAGGTCCACCACGGTGAACGCTCGTCTCGCTCGGCGCATGGCGGCTGCCGCCACCACAGCCCTGGCTCTCACCGCGCTCTCCGCCTGCCAAGACAACGGCGACGACACCACGCCCGCAGTGAACGGGAAGTCCGTGGTCGCCGGAGTGGAGATCACCACGGACCAGGCCCTGCGCGACAAGCTCCTCGGCCAGATCAAGAAGGCCGGGAAGGTCCGGGTGGCGACGTTCCCTATCCGCCCTTCGAGATGTTCGTGAAGGAGGGCGAGAGCGGACTGACCGGCCTGGACTACGACCTGGGGCAGGCGCTCGGTGGCAAGCTGGGCGTGACCTTCGCCTTCACGCCGCAGAAGTTCGACGGGATCGTCCCGGCCATCCAGGCCGGCAAGTTCGACGCCGCGCTGTCGGCCATCACCGACAACAAGCAGCGCCAGCAGGTCGTCGACTTCGTCGACTACTCCCAGTCCGGCTCGGGCATCCTCGTCGCCGACGGCAACCCCCGCAGGATCACCAACCTCGACACGCTGTGCGGGCAGAAGGTCGCGGTGCAGAAGGCCACCAACCAGCTCGACCTGCTCAAGAACCACCAGGCCGACTGCTCCGCCGCGGGCAAGGGGAAGATCGACATCCAGACCTACCCCAAGGACTCCGACGCCCAACTCGCCCTGCGTTCCGGCAAGGTGGCCGCACAAGTCCTGACCAAGCCCGCGGCCGGCTGGGTCGCCAAGACCGCCGACGGCGGCAAGGCATTCGACCTCGTCGAGGACCCCACCGCGCCCGGAGGTTACAACGCCTCGCCCAACGGCATCGCCGTCAGCAAGCAGTTGCCCGCACTGACCGACGCCATCCAGAAGGCACTGCAGGCACTGATCGACGACGGCACCGTCAAGAAGATCTACGACAAGTACGGCGTGGCGTCCATCGCCACGAAGGCAGCCACCAAGAACGCGGCGGTCGACTAGCGATGATCGACACCAAGTACATGCTCGCCGCCCCACCTGCCCGTCATCCCGGCGATCAGGAACCCGAAATAGTCCCGGTGCGCAACTACGGGCGCTGGATCGCCGCGGTGATCAGCCTGACGGCGCTCGCCGGACTCATCGGCTCACTCGCCAAGAACGACAACCTGCACTGGGACATCGTCGGCGACCACCTCTTCGCCCACCTCGTCTTCGACGGCCTGGGCACCACCCTCTGGCTGACCGCCGCCGCCATGACCCTCGGCCTGGGGCTGGGCACCCTGATCGCCGTCATGAGGCTGTCGGCCAGCCCCGTCCTGTACGGCATCGCCACCGCCTTCGTCTGGGTCTTCCGCGGCACCCCCTCCTCGTACAGATCATCTTCTGGGGATACGCCGCAGCCCCCTACAAGTACGTGAAGATCGGCGTCCCCTTCACCGACATCACGTTCTTCCAGACCGAGACCAACGCCCTGCTCACCCCGGCCGTCGCCGCCCTGCTCGCCCTCGGACTGAACGAGGCCGCCTATGCCTCCGAGATCGTCCGCGCCGGTATCCAGTCCGTCGACCCCGGCCAGACCGAGGCCGCCCACTCACTCGGCATGCGCCCGGCGCTGACCATGCGCAGGATCGTCCTTCCCCAGGCGATGCGGGTCATCATCCCCCCGATGGGCAACGAGACCATCAACATGCTGAAAATGACCGCTCTCGTCTCGGTCATCTCCGCCCACGACCTGATGTCCAACATCCAGGACGTGTACGCCCAGAACTACCAGGTCATCCCCATGCTCGTCGTGGCCAGCCTGTGGTACCTGGCGCTGGTGAGCGTGCTCAGCATCCCCCAGGCCTGGCTGGAGCGCCGCTACGGGCGTGGCACCGGCCGCGACGGCCACACCTCGCCGCTCCAGCGGATGCTCGGCGGTGCCGCCGGCCTGATCGGAAAGAAGAACAAGGAGGACGGCCGATGACCACTGCCATGGTCCGGGCCGAAGGGGTGCGCAAGCGCTTCGGCAAGCTCGAGGTGCTCAAAGGCATCGACCTCACCGTCGAGCGCGGGCAGGTGTGCTGTCTGCTGGGGCCCTCAGGCTAGGGGAAGTCCACGTTCCTGCGCTGCATCAACCACCTGGAGAAGGTCGACGGCGGCCGGCTCACCGTCGACGGCGACCTCGTCGGCCTCCGCCAGCACGGCACCAAGCTGCACGAGCTGCGCGAGCGGAAGGTAGCCCAGCGCCGCCGGGACATCGGCATGGTCTTCCAGCGATTCAACCTCTTCCCCCATATGACGGCCCTGGAGAACGTCATCGAGGCGCCCGTCAAGGTCGGGGCCGTTCCCAAGAGCCAGGCCCGCGACCTCGCGCAGCAACTCCTCGCGCAGGTCGGCCTAGCGGACCGCGGCCACCACTACCCCGCCCAGCTCTCCGGGGGCCAGCAGCAGCGCGTCGCCATCGCGCGCGCTCTCGCCATGAAACCCAAGCTCATGCTCTTCGACGAACCGACCTCGGCTCTCGACCCCGAACTCGTCGGCGACGTCCTGGACGTCATGCGCCGACTGGCCGCCGACGGCATGACGATGGTCGTCGTCACCCACGAGATCGGCTTCGCCCGGGAAGTCGGCGACACCGCCGTCTTCATGGACGAGGGCGTCGTCGTCGAAGCCGGTCACCCCGGCCAGGTCCTCGTCGAACCGACCCAGGAACGCACCCGCGCCTTCCTGTCCAAGGTCCTGTGAGCGCGCCGACGAGCCAGCAGGAACTCGCCGCAGACCTGCTCGACCTGGCCCTGTCCCGTCGCTCCCGATACCTGCAAGACCTCAGAGAACTAGTCGCCATCGACTCCGGATCGTACGATCCCGACGGCGTCAACCAGGTCGCCGACTGGGTGCAACGGCGCCTGCGACGGACGGGGTTCACCGTCGAACGCGTGCACTTCCCCGCCGACGGCTCGTACCAGGCCGGCGACGCTCTGGTCGCGCGCAAGAAGGGCACCCTGCCGGCCGCGGATGGCGGCCGCAGGATTCTCCTGGCCGGGCACATGGACACCGTCTTCGACCGCGGCACCGCTCTCGCACGGCCGTTCACGCTCCAGGGGTCCCTCGCCCACGGCCCCGGCGTCAGCGACGACAAGGGCGGCCTGCTCGCCGGCCTGACCGCACTGGAGATCCTCGACGAGCACCGGTGAACCGCCTATGACGAGCTGGTCCTTCTCGCCACTCCCGACGAGGAGATCGGCTCTCCCGCCAGCCGCCCCCTCATCGAGCGCACCGCCCGCGGCATGCACTACGCCCTCGGCCTGGAATGCGCCCGCGAGCACGGCGATCTCGTCATCGGCCGCAAAGGCGTCGCGGACTTCCGCATCATCGTCACCGGCAAGGCCGCTCACGCCGGCATCGAACCCGAGCGCGGCGCCAACGCCGCACTCGCGGCCGCCCACCTCATCGTCGACCTGCAAGCCCTCAACGGCCACTGGGACGACGTCACCGTCAACGTCGGAACCATCAGGGGCGGCAGCCGCGCCAACATCGTCTGCGCCGGCGCCGAGCTGCGCGTGGAGGTCCGCGCCGCCACCATCGCCGACGTCCAACGCGTCGAACGCGCCATCCAGGAGGCGGCCGGCCGTCCCGCGGTCCCCGGCACCAGCATCACCGTCCACCAGCTCGACCTGTGCCCGCCGATGGAGGTCACCGGTGCCTCCCGCCACATGCTCGACACGGCACAACTCGCGGCCCGGACCATCGGACTGAGCCTGGCGGCCACCACCACCGGCGGAGTCGGCGACGCCAACCTGATCGCAGGCACCGGCGTGCCGACCCTGGACGGGCTGGGCCCCATCGGCGGAGCCGACCACACCCCCCAGGAATGGCTCGACACCACCAGCGTCCCTCAGCGCATCGCCCTCCTCGCCGCTCTCGTCGCCGGGCTCGGCCACACGCCCGACGTCTCCCCCTGATCCACTGCTCCTGGCCAGGACTCTCACCCGCTTCCGTCACCTGCCGCGCCGGCCGATCCCGCAGGCGCGGGCGGGCAGCCCCATGCCCTCCATCCACCTCTCACGACTGGAGAGACCATGCGCGCACCCCGCGGCCTCACGCACCGTGCCGCCTTCGTCGGCAGCCTCGTCCTCACCCTCCTCGCCACCGCCCCTGTCGCACACGCCGGCGGTGAAAGACCTGCCGGCCACGACGGCTCACTCGTCCTGGTCGGCGGCGCCCTCAAGGACGACAACACCGAGGTGTACGGCGAGATCATCGACCGTGCCGGTGGCGCCGGCGCGCGCATCGGCGTCATCACCGCGGCCTCCGTTCCCGAAAGTCAGGACCTCGACGCCGCCGACCCCGACCGGTGCAGCAACTCCGCCTGCAACGGCGCCTACTACTCCGCACTGTTCAAGAAGCACGGTGCGGCGGACGCCCAGTGGATCCCCGTCGACCTCGACCATGTGGCCAACGCCGACTCCGACGCCGTCGTCGCCCAGGTCAACTCCATGACCGGCTTCTTCTTCGGCGGCGGCGACCAGTACCGCTACGTCCAGACCCTGTTGCGTGGGCCTCGGCAGAAGGACTCCAAGGTCCTGGCCGCCATCCGCGCCAAGCTGGCCCACGGCGCTGTCATCGCCGGATCCTCCGCGGGCGCCCAGATCGCCTCCGGACCCGACATGGTCAGCGGTGGCGAATCCTACGAAGGACTGCGCGACGGCAGCGCTCCCGGCTACTTCGAAGACCCCACCCGCCTGGGATACATCCCCCGGGGAGGTTTCGGCTTCCTGCGCTCGGCCCCCATCGACACCCACACCGGTGTGTACGGACGAGAGGGGCGCGCCTACCGCTTGGCCGCCGACACCGGACACGACCGTGTCTACGCCCTCGACGAGAACACCGCGCTCGTCGTCGACCACCCGGGCAGCACGCACGAACAGCTCACCGTCCTCGGTCCCAACGGTGCCGCCATCCTTGACCTGCGCCACGTCCGCGCCATCACGTCATTCACCGGATGGAGCCTGCGCGGTGCGCGCTACTCCTACCTCACCGATCACGACCGCTACGACGCCCGCACGTGGCGAGTGCGCCCCGCCACCGGCAAGCAGCGTCTGACCGCCGCCGACGCGGCTCCCGTGCCCGCGAACACGGACGTCTTCCACTCCGTCGCCAACTCCGGCGGAAGCGCCTACTCCTTCCGCCGGACAGCGCGTGCGCTCGCTCAGTCCGGCGTCCAGAACAGCGCGACCGCTTCCACCTTCGAATCCCGCCCGCGCTTCGACGTCACTTTCACCAAGCCCGACTCCTTCGCTGCCTGGAGCGGCGATGGCAGCACTGCCGACACGCTCGTCGGCCTGCGCATCTCGATCGCCCCACGCTGACGGTCCCGAGCGCATGACCAGGGACGTCGTGTTCTTGACGAAAGCGACGTCCCTCGCGCTGACATTCCGCACACAGGCGAGCCCAACGTCCCCTCAGAGCAGACCGGTTCGGCGGGCGACGTCCTCGCCGTCCTTCATGCGCTGGTGCGCGTCCGGGCCAAGCAGGTCGAGCACCGCCGAGACCAACGTCTCGATGAGAGCGAGCGTCGGGGTGAGACTGTCGTAGGGCGAATCGGACGCGACCTGGTTGATGAGCACGACGTCGGCGTGGGCGGATGCGGGGGAGAGCCAGGGATCGGTGAAGACGACGACCTTCCCGCCCCGCTCACGGACAAGTTCGGCGACGACCGTCATCTCCGCCTCGTATCGACGGTAGTCGAAGATGACCATGACGTCGCGGCGCGTCAACTGAGTGAGTACGGATGTCCGTTCAACGTCACGGTCGGGAACGAAGGACACCTGATCACGCATCTGCATGAGATGCAGACCGAGGTAGTGCGCCAGCAGATGCGTGAAGCGGCCGCCGACGAGATGCACCCGGCGCCGGGCGTCGCTCAGAAGCTCGACTGCTGTCTCGAACTCGTGCGGGGACACCTCGTGGAAGGTCTGCGACAGGGCCTGCTGGATCAACGCCAGACGACCCTGCAACCGCCCCTCGTCCCCGGCCTCGTCCAGCTCCCCGCTCGGGGCGATCTCTTGGGACTCGTACAGGGTGATGGGGGAGGCGTTGCGGGCGTCCAACTCCTCGCGCAGGGCTGCCTGCAGATCCGGAAACCCCCGGTAGCCGAGGCGGGAGGCACAGCGCAGAACGGTGGGGGTCGACACCGCCGCACGCTCCGCGATGGTCGCCACCGTCTCGAAGACGGCGGCGGGATAGCCCGCCAGCAGCACCCGGGCGACCTTACGCTCGGCAGGGCTGAGATCACCCAGGCGGCTGCGGATCTCATCGGCCAGCGTGCCGCTCATGACACGGTCCTCCCCGGAAGCTTCAGGTCACGGCATCCTGGTGTCCCTCGGACAGGGGGCTCGCCGTACAGGAGACGATACAAAGGGACGGATGACGGTACCCAATGTACCGCCCGTTACGTGAGTGGCGGTAATTGTCGGCGACTCCGTGAGGCAGGTCCGGCTGGGGGTTGCCGGCGCGTCCGGTGTGACCTGCCATGCTGACCGGGTGCGGTGTACATGTCCATGGCATGCCCCTCCTCCGTCGACAGAGGATCCCGGCGCCGGCAACGGCTGCGCCGGTTCACCTCGGAGACGGTCAGCTCCCCTTACACGCGCGCCGCGCGCTGAGCTTTGAGAGCCGGGGCACGTCGGTGCCCGCTAATTTCGTTGAGGTAGCGCCCTGCGATCGTGTTCTCTAGCGGCGGCACCGGACTGTCGGTGCCAGAGGTGCCCCGTGGCTCGCGTTGGGAGTTGTACGTGTCCGACAGTGTTGTCGATCCGGTTGCCCACAATCGGGCAGCATGGAACAAGTTGGTCCAAGAGGGCAACGAGTGGTCGAGGCCCGTGAGTGCTGAGGATGTCGAGCGTGCCCGCACGGGCGACTGGTCGATTGTTCTCATCGGGCGTGAGCCCCTCGACCGCTCTTGGCTGCCGGCGGACCTGACCGGCAAGGACGTGTTGTGCCTGGCCTCCGGCGGCGGCCAGCAGGGTCCGATCCTCGCCGCTGCGGGGGCGCGGGTCACCGTATTCGACAACTCACCCCGCCAGCTCGGCCAGGACGAGATGGTGGCGGAGCGCGACGGACTCGAGGTGCGTACCGTCCTGGGCGACATGCGCGACCTCAGCGTCTTCGGCGACGCGACATTCGACGTCGTATTCCATCCGGTTTCCAATCTGTTCGCACCCGAATTGGCCGCAGTGTGGCGTGAGTGCTTCCGGGTCCTGCGACCGCGTGGAAGTCTGCTCGCGGGCTTCCTCAATCCTGACGTGTACCTGTTCGACCACGAGGCGCTCGACGAGCGCGGCGAGCTGATCGTCGTGCACAAACTGCCCTACAGCGATGTCACGCAGTACTCCGCCGAGGAGCGCGCCACAAAATTCGGCGCGGAGGCCCCTCTTGAGTACAGCCACACCCTTACCGGCCAGATCGGAGGACAACTCGCCGCGGGGTTCGTTCTCACCGGCTTTGCGGAAGCGCCGCATCAATCCAACGCATCCGCTTCATACATGTCGCACTATTTTGCGACGCTGGCGGTCAAGCCGGGCTGATAAAGCCGTGGTTGGCCGGCCATCCCGGCTGTGTCTCAGCAAGTACTGGATACGCGCAGCCGTGGCATGCATAGGTGTCGAGAACCTCTCGGAAGAGCGCGTGTGCTGACAGGCTGTCAGCCTCCCCCGGTTGTCCAATTGCCCCTGCAGCGCAGGGTATAGCCGACCACAACCCGTCCAAGTTGACCGATGAATGTCATGGTTGAACGGTGAAATTCAACCTGCTGTGGAGAACTTGCCGCCCATCTGTCAGCAGCAGAAACTGTAGATATGACGTAGAGCCGTCGGCAGTCTGACTCTGCGCCGCCCCGAGGAGCACGGACAAAGGGGCTGACACGGTGGAGAACACACTGCACATCCTCCTGACCGACCGGGACGCGGAAACTGAAGACGTCGCGGAGCTGACTGGTTATCTGCGTCAGGAGCTGCTTGATCTTGACGTGGACGATGTCACGGCGCCCCCCGGCGGGGAGGTCCCGCCCGGTGCGCGGGCTGTGGACGTCGCGCAGGTCGGGGCCCTGCTGGTTACCCTGGGCAGCTCGGCCAACGCTCTGAGCCAGGTGATGGCCGTGATTCGGTCGTGGATGGGTAGGCACCATGCCCGGATTCCCGACACGCACTGATCATTGCGAACGATCAGTACAACGATTCCGGGCTCAAGAAGCTGAGAGCGCCGACGCGGGATGCCGCGGCCCTCGAGAGGGTGCTGCACGATCCGCAGATCGGCGACTTCGAGGTGGAAGTCATCCACAACGCGTCGGCCGATCTCATGCGCAGACGCATCCAAGGCTTCTTCAACGACCGCAGCCGCGCCGATACGCTGCTGCTGCACTTCTCCTGCCATGGCCTCAAGAGCGAGTCCGGGGCCCGCCGCTGGCCCGCCACTGCGTGGCCCAGCCCGGGCAGCCGTGGCTGCGGGGTCGATCCGACCCAAAGCGGACTGGAGGTCCGCGTCGACACGGCTGTCGAGGGACACCTGTCCGGCGACATCTCATTGAAAGGTGTGGCCGACGAATCAGCGATCCACGTCGAGGCTGTGGTGGGCCCGGCACACGAACCCGCCCGGTACACGGAGCCCGAACCCAGGCCCGCGAACGGCTCCGCCAGACCAACGCAGGTCTCGCACGACATGCAGGACACGGTGGTAGTCGAGCCATCGCGCATCCCACCCCCGCCCAAGACGCCGCCGCTGACTCCTGCAAGGCCGACACGTAAAGACCAGTCAGCCCCGGCCCTACGCGCTCTGGGCTATGCAGGTGCCGCTCTCGCCCTCGCCGTCACGGCGGTCGGCACGCTCATCTGGACACTCCAGGCGGCAGCGGTGGCCGTCGTGGAACGGAGCAACGAAGGAGTGGGCGGTAACGTCGAAGACAACATCCACGAGCACGGAGCCCTCCCACCGCTCATCGTGTGTCTGATCACCGCTGCGCTGGCGCTGGTCGTCAGCGCGTTCGCCCGGCACGACGTAGCAGCACGGCGGGAGCGCTACACCAGGCGGACAGCCGGGTCAACGCACACAGTGACCTCGATCGCGAAGGGCCTGGCGACCCCGGCGCTGATCCTGGCCGTGCTCCTGGGCCTCGCCTATCTACTGGGTAAACCCCATTGGTGACCGCCTCAGCGGCGGGACCCCCTGGCGCAAGGGCACACCGCACCCGCGCACTGCTGCGATGGCCCTCCTCACCCACCGCACCCACGCCCCGAACGCGGCCGGCGTTCTCCTCGTCGGCCTGATCATGGGACTGGCCGTGCCCGGAGTCTTCTTCCTCGCCCTCGCCCTCGCACTACCCACCCTCGTCATGGCCATCGCCGTGGTCGCCCTCGTGGTCCTCACTCCACCGACGACGACAGCGCTGGGGCCGAGTATCCAGGCGTGGCGCGGGCGTCTCGCCTCGCCACGCCTGACCCGAGCCGGCTCGTTCTACTCGCAGTACTCGAAGCCGCGTTGGACGTGGCAGGAGGCGATCCGGTGGCCGTTGCCTTCGAGGAGATCGACCTCGACCTCTGCGGCCCCGCCCGGCACATCCGCCGTGAGCGGGATCGTCTTGGAGACGGCCCCATTGCACACCGCGGTCGTGGACCGGTTGTCCAGTGGCGACCCGGCGGAATCGAACGCCCAGGCCGCGCCCCGTCGGCACCCGGTGCTCAGACCCCGCAGCACGCCGTTGACAGTGACGGACCGGTTGTAGAACTCGATCGTGCCCTTGAAGTAGGTGACGCCGACTGTGAGGTTGAACAAGGCCCGGTCTTCGGCCGCTGCGCTGGGCGCGCCGGCCAGCGCCAGTCCCGCGAGTGCCGTGAGGGCGACGGCTACTGCGGTCGTTCTGGATCCGTATTCCGCAGCCTTCCCACCGACGTGAGGCGGCAGTCCTGCTCGTCGCTCATGCGCGTCAGAAGGGAGCGTCTGGGGCCCTTGGTGTGTGAGGGCCCAGGATTTGCTTCACGCGATTTGTGTGAGCTTTTGCTGGCCAGGCCTATTCGTTCCTCGTGAAGGTGCCAAGACCGGTCGTGTCGAGGTTCTCGACCCGGACTTTGTCGGCGCGTCCGCCGGACCCGACGGTGAACGTCACGCCGGACAAACCGACGGCGTTTTCGCCGGTGGTGCGGTAGCTGAAGGTGTCACCGTCGTAATGGCGCAAGGGGAACCGTTGCTTCTTGGGCCCGAGTTGCATGGTGAGCTCGCCGCCCTGGGCGCTGACGGTCATCGGGCCGTAGTACTCGTTGGCGTACGTTCCGGTGTAGGCGTTGGTCGCCTTGGCGGGCGCGGGCGAGGCCGGAGGCTTGGTGTAGTCGACCGGCGAGCGTTCTCCCGCCGCGGCCTGCTTGATGAGTGGCCCGAGGAATGTCAGCCAGTCGACGGTGGGCCCGCCGGTCTGCGCGGTGTCGACGAACGTGGTGGCGATCGCCTCGGGTACGCCGATGGGCTCGCCGTTGGTCAGGACGACGATGCCGAGCTTCTCCGAGGGCAACAGTGTGACGTTGGTGGCCGCCCCCAGCGCGAAGGCGCCGGAGTGGCCGAGCTTCAGCCTGCCCTGGTCGTCGTAGCTCACGTTCCAGCCGAGTCCGTAGAACCCGGCCCTGCCCGCGGACGCGTGCGGCGGCTCGGAGACGATGTGCGGCAGGTGGGTCTGCTCCAGGGCGTCGGCGTCGACGAGCTGCCGCCCCTCGAATTTGCCGTTGTCCAGTTGCAGGCGCAGCCACTTCGTCATGTCCCGGACCGTGGAGCTGGCCCCACCCGCCGGGCTCTGGGCGTCCGCGTCACGCACGTGCTCGGCACTCCAGGTGTTCCCGGTCTTCACATGCAAGGAGGCTTTGTCGGCCGCCTTCTCGTAGTCGGCGAAGGTGGAGCTGGTGGAGCTCATGCCGAGCGGCCCGTACAGCTTCTCGGCGGACAGCTTCTCCCAACTGGTCCCCGCAGCTTGCGCGACGGCGACGGCGGCTTCGGTCAGCCCGAAGTTGGTGTACGCGTAGTGGGCGCGGAAGGGGGCGAGGGGTTGGTAGCGGAGGTGGTCCAGGATGTACGAGCGGTCGTAGCCGAGGTCCTCCAGGAGGTCTCCGGCGTGGTCGGGCAGGCCGCTGCGATGCGAGAACAGGTCGGCCAGCGTGACATGACGGGTGACCCAAGGGTCCTTCAGCTTGAAGCCGGAGCTGTGCTTGACGACCGGGTCGTCCCAGGCGACGGTCTTCTCGCCCACCGCCGCGGCGACCACGGTGGACGCAAGGGGCTTGGAGACCGAGGCGAGTTGGAAGACAGTGTCCGCTCCGACCCGCTCCTTCGTGCCTGCCTTCCGTACGCCGAACCCCTTCAGATACAGCACTTTGTCGTCGTACACCACGCCCACGGCGACGCCGGGCACACCGGTGCGGCGCATGGCGTCCCGCACAACGCCGTCCAGCCGGCTCACCGCGGTGTCGACCTTGGCCCGGGTGAGCTGTGACGGTGGTTGGGCGGGTGGGACGGTGGGCAGCGGTGACGCCTGGACGACCGCACCCCCGACGGCGGCGGTGGTGTCGGCATCGGACCCGGTACAGCCGACGGCCAGCGCCGCCACCAGGCCCAGTACCGCGGCGGAGCGAAGAGGCCGGTGGCATGCGCTGTCGAGTCGGGGCATGTCTTCCATGGAAATGCCGGCCCCGGCACCTGTCGCGCCTTGGCAGCCCATTCGGGGGATCCGGGGCACGCCGTCACGCTCGCCCTCCCGACGCTTCGTCTGTAGCCGTTTCCACAGCCCCCAATGGCCCCTCGCGAACCGTTCGATCGCCGGCCGGTTCACGCACCTCGGCATCACCTTCGCCAGGGTCTTGGAGGCCTGACTGCTGTCCTGCTGTCGGCGTGTACGCCGATGTGCTCAGCCGCGGACGGATGAACGTGCCCAGTAGTGGGGCATGTCATGACTGGTGCGACGGCGGCCGATGCTCGACGCTTGGGCTGTGCGGTCGCGGCCCAATGACCGGCAACAGGAGGTTGAGGCGCATGCTGGTGCTGAGCCGCTCGCAGGTCGAGGAACTGCTCGACATGGACTCGCTGATCGATGCCCTGGCCCCGGTGATGGCGGACCTCAGTGCGGGCCGTGCCTCGGTGCCCGATCGCGTCGCCGCCCTGGTGCCCGAGCACGATGGATTTCTGGCGGCCATGCCGGGCTTCCTGTCATCGGCCGGGATGCTCATGACCAAGCTCGTGTCACTCTTCCCTCACAACGACGGGGCTCGGATGCCGACCCATCAGGCGCTGATCGTGGCGTTCGATCCGGACACCGGCGAGCCCGCTGCCCTGCTGGACGGTACGGCCATCACCGCAGCGCGGACCGGCGCCTGCTCCGCGCTGTCGGCGCGGTTGCTGGCCCGGGAGGACGCGTCGGTGCTGGCCGTGCTGGGCACTGGTGTGCAGGCCCGCTCCCACGCGCGCGCTATCTGCCGGGTCCGCCCGATCCGGCAGATCCGTGTGGCCGGCCGGGACCCGGCGAGAGCCTTCGCCCTGGCCGAGGAACTCTCCTTCGTCCTCGAGGCCGACGTGCAGGCCGCCTCCAGCTACGCCGAGGCGCTGGACGGCGCGGACATCGCCGCAGCGACGACGCACGCCGTCGAACCCGTGATCCGCCGCCCCTGGTTGACACCGGGGGTGCACATCACCTCGGTGGGCTACAACCCGGCCGGCCGCGAGATCGACGACGCCACGGTGGCCGAGGCGCTGGTGTGCGTCGAGTCCCGCCAGGCCGTGCTCGCCCCGCCACCCGCCGGCAGCAACGACCTGCTCATGCCGATCCGTGACGGTCTCATCACGGCCGATCACGTACACGCCGAGCTGGGCGAACTCATCGCAGGCAGCAAAGCGGGACGCACCGCGCCGGATCAGATCACCCTCTACAAGTCGGTCGGTGTGGCCGTACAGGACGCCGCAGCCACGGCCCTGGTCGTCGCGGCCGCCCGCGAGCAATCGATCGGCGAGGAGATCACTCTGCAGTGACGCCGCCACCAGCAGGGGATCGCCCCACCCGAGCGGCTGCTCGATCCGCAACGCAGAGCGCACAGTTGGGTCAGGCACCCTTCAGAGGTCCGTTCACGGCCGGGGCCGCCTACTATCCTGCTTCCTTCACGGGGTGAGTGACCAGGGGGAGGCGTACGTGCAGTCGTTGGAGAGCACGGATCCGGCCACGATCGGCGGCTATCCGCTGCTGGCGCGGCTCGGCGCGGGCGGTATGGGGCAGGTCTATCTGTCGCGCACGCCGACCGGCCGTCCCCTGGCGTTGAAGACGGTCCGGCCCGACCTCACCGCCGCCCCGGACTTCGAGCGGCGCTTCGCCCGGGAGATCCGCACCAGTGACCGCGTCCGCTCCCCGTGGACCGTCTCGGTGGTGGACTTCAGCCCGCCCGGACATCGCCCGCTGTGGCTGGCCACCGAGTACGTCGCCGCTCCTGCCCTGTCCGACTGGGTCGCCGGGCACGGGCCACTGCCGACCGCCGCCTTGCGCGCCCTGGCCGCCGAACTCGCCGCGGCGCTGGCCGCCGTGCACGCCTGCGGGCTCACCCACCGGGACGTCAAACCGTCCAACGTCCTGCTCGGCCGTGACCGCCCCATGCTCATCGACTTCGGCATCGCCCGGGCCGCCGACGACTCCCGCCACACCAGCACCGGCGGTGTCATCGGCTCGCCCGGCTACCTCGCTCCCGAACAGGCCGCCGGGGGAGCGGTCGGCGAGGCGGGCGACATCTTCTCCCTGGGCGCGGTCCTGGTGTTCGCCGCGACCGGCACCGGACCCTTCGAGTATCCCGGTGAGCAGCCCTCGGCCGCGTCCCTGCTCTACCGCATCGTCCACGAGCCGCCCCGCCTGGACGGCGTACCGGCCGAACTGGCCCCGCTGATCCGCGACTGCCTGGCGAAGGGGCCCGAGAAGCGGCCGGACAGCGCCGAGTTGGCGGCCCGGCTGCGCCGGGGGCGGGTTGCGGACGACCCACGGACGGCCGCTCATGAGGGCGGGCCCGCTTCAGTGGCCGATGTGTGGAAGGACGCGCTCCCGCCCGGACTCGGCGCCGACCTCGCGGCCCGCGAGGAGGAGGTCGCGCACCGGTGCGCGGTACCGCCGCACGGCCAGGATCTCCGGCCGTCGGACACGGGGACGTCCGCCGGCGGGAGACCGCCCGTGCCGGCGACCGCCGGGGCGGGGCCCCTGACCTCATCCCTCGATCACGCGACCCCCGCCGCGCCGTACGTGCCGCCTCCCAACAGCCCGGCACCGTACGGCCGGCCGGCCCCGGACACTCCCACGCCGTACGGCCCGTTCACCCCTGACACCGCCCAGCCCCACTTCGCCCCCGGCACCGCCGGGTTCGGGCCGTACGGCGCCCCCGCCCCCCACACGGACGGGAGCGCACGCCGCCGCCTCCGCTGGACACTCGCCGGCTCCGCTCTCGCGGTGGCCGCCCTGGTGACCGGCGTCCTGCTGTGGAACCCGTTCGACAAGGAGGCGACCGGAGACGGCTCCACGGCCTCCCCGACCCCGTCGTCCTCCGCGCCCGCCCTCTCCACCGCGTGGGCGGGCGTCTGGACCGGCACGGGGCCGGGCAACCCTGACGCGGACGGCCAACAGCACCCGCGCACCGAGTCGTTCACCGTGACCCTCACCCTGCACACCGCCGAGGTGGGCGAACTGGCCGGCAAACAGGTCAGCAACATCAAGGAGGTCGGCACCGGCCGCGAGGTCGGCTGCACAGAGGCCTTGGAACTTCGGTCGGTGCGCGGCACGACGGCCACGTTCGTCGCGGCCACCAGCCACGCGACCAACCGCTCGGACACCTCGCTGCAATGCGAGAGCGGCCACCTGTACGTGGTCCAGCTGACCGCTGCCGACACCATCAGCCTCGGCGACGAGGGCAGCCAGTCCGCCGGTGCGCCCACCGCCCTGCACCACAGCCGCGGCACGTCCTGAGCAGCGACGGCCGGCGCAGCAGGGGAGCCACGAACCGGACTGACACGGTGGCGGACACAGCGCGTCGGCGGCCTGTGGGTGCGAACGGCGCCGACGGGGAATGGACTTGGGCGGGGCCAGCGAAGGGGGAGGCATGGTGGCGAGCGAGATCTCGGACAGATTCCGGTACAGCATCACGCACACGTACGTCACGCGGCGCGTCGGGGACAGCACGCAGACGAAGACGCTGGTCGGCGCGGAGGCGAGGAGCCTGGAGCGTTTCGCCGACCGGACCAACGAGCGGAGCGAGCACTGTGAGCAGTGCGGCGCCCGCGTGCGGGTCGTCCTCAGGTCGGCGGCCGAGGTGCGGCGCCGTCGGCGTGCGCATCGGCTGCTGTGGCCGGTCTGGGCGGTGCTGGCCGTGCTGAGCGGCTGGGGCCTGGTGCAGGTGGTGCGCACAGGGGACGGGCTGGGGTACGACGACCTGTTCGGCCTTTTCTTCACGGCGGCCGGCAGCGTCCTGCTCGGCTACAGCACCCTGCGCAGCCTGGTCCTCACGCAGGGCTTCGACACCCCGGTGGTGACCAGGACGGACGACCGCGAGCCCTACGGCGTCCAGCACGGCTGGTCCCCGCCACGGCCGGCGGACGTCCACGATCGCACGTGACGCACCTACCGGCTCCGGCGAAGACCCAGCGGCGGCTGGGCGGCGCCCTCGTCCGCCGGCAGGGAGGCCGGCTGCTCCGATGGCCGGGGGACTTGGGAGCCGGGGGTCGGGGCGGTGGAGTGGTCGGTTTGGGGCTCGCCCGTCCGGCGGCTTCGGTGCAGGACCAGGTGCAGGGCCGGAATCAGGACGCACGTGACCGCGGCGCTGTGCCACAGCAGGTCGTCGAGCCGTCCGGCCGTGAGGTACGCGCCCGCGGCGACCGCCGCCAGTGCGCACACACCGCGGTCCACGATGCTTTCCACGGACAGCAGCGTTGCGCGTGGTGCGTCGGCCGGGACGGCGTCGTTGACGAGCTTGCGCTGCACCGGATACACGAACCCGGTTATCGCGGCGAACGCGCACAGCAGGGCGATGACGAGCCACGGCCCGCCGAGGGTGGTGGCCGCGAGGGTCACGGCCAGCGCCACGCTCAGCAGGGACACCCACTGGGCGGCGGACAGCCGGCGGCTCAGCCACCGCGGACGCGCCGACGCCACCGCCTCGGCCACCGTCATGGCCGCGAGCACGCCGCCGTGCGCGTTCTCCCCGATGCCGTGGTCCAGGAGGACCGGCTGGAAGAGGTTGACCTGGCAGATGCGGGCGAGCGTGAACACCGCGACCCCCTGCACCATGAGCAGCGGCAGCCAGGGTGAGGCGCGCAGCGCCCGCAGGGCGGCCCCCGTGTCGTGCAGGAGGGCACTGCGCCGCGGTCCGCCCGCGCGGGGCCCGGCGTCCGGGCGGGCTGCGAGGCGGGGCAGAGCCAGCGTGCACAGCAGCGACCCGGCGGCGCAGGCCGCGCTGAGGACGTAGGGGGTCGGCCGGGCCAGCACCATCAGCGGGCCGACCAGCGGCCAGCACAGGACCTTGGCGGCCAGCCCGAGGGAGCGCGCGCTGCCCTCGGCGTCCAGGTAGTGCGCGTCGGCCCCTTCGGCGCGCAGCGCGTCGTAGAGGTAGGCGCTCGCCGCGCCCGAGGCGAGGGAGCGCCCGGCGGCGATGGCGAGGAAGTGGATGAGGAAGCCGGTGTAGGAGGGGGCGAGGACGGGCGCCAGGTTGGCGGCCGTCATGACGACGGCGCCGGTGCGCAGGCAGTTGCGGGCGCCGATGCGGTCGGCGATCACTCCGGTCGGGATCTCGAAGAGGCAGAACGCGATGTAGTAGATGCTCTGGATGCCGAAGATCTGACTGTCGGACAGTCCGGCGTCACGCTGGTAGGCGTAGAAGACGGGCATCCACCACAGCAGGTTGAACAGAAGCTGGAAGCCGTTGTTGAGGCGGATGACGCGGCGGGCGGCCGGGGAGGGGGCCGGGCCGGAGCGGCGGGCGGCGCGGGCGGGCATCGGGCGGCTCACCGGGCGTAGGGGCGGATCTGGACCAGGCGGAAGTCCCCTTCGCCGGTCATCAGCCACTCGATGTCGAGGGCGTCGTCGGGTTCGTCCGCGCTGAAGTGGGACTGCAACAGGCGTCCGGTGAGGGCCAGTCGGGCGAGCGCCGCGCGGGTGAGGGCGGGCAGGTCCTCACCGGCGGTGCCGACGTCGAGGGTGCGCCCACCGCCCTCGACGGTGTTGTACAGGTACTGCTGGGGCAGCACCGAGCCGTCCACGACGTGCTCGGGCGAGTCGGGGGCGCAGTTGACGTACACGTTGCGGAAGTCCTCCCGGCGGGTGGGGTTGCAGGTGACCAGGACTCCGCCGAGGCTCGCGGGCAGGTACTCCTGGACGATCACGCCCATGTAGGTGTCGTCCAGGCAGATGCCGACCTGGTGCCGTAGGCGCACGCTGCGCGGTGACAGCAGGGATGCCCACACCTGCCGTACCGCGTCCATGAGTTGTTCAGCTCCTCGCACGGTGGTCACCGAGTCGTAGATCCCGGCGGCGGAGAAGCCGGGCAGGTCTTCGGCGTTGGAGGAGGAGCGCACCACCATGCGGCGTCCGTCCGCGAGGAGCCGTGGCACCGCGGAGGTGATGGCGCGGGTCACCTCCGGCGGTACGGGCGTGGACCGCACGAGCTGCTGCAGATTCAGGCACAGGGGGTCGACCAGGTCGAACGCCTCGAGTTCCAGGGCCATCTTCAGCTTACCGATGCCCTGTTGGAGGGCGGGTGAGGAGGTGAGGAACAGGTGGTGCAGGCGGAAGGGCAGCGCCACGCCCTCGGGTGCGCGGACGGTGTCGGCCACGTACTGGGCGGCGGCCGCGCGGAGTTGCTCGCGTGAGGCGTCTCGCTCGCCGAGCCGGGCCGCCAGGTGGCCGAGGAGGTCGTGGCGCGGCGGGCGCGGCCGGGCGTGGAACACCGTCAGGTCGGCGGTACGGCTGTCGAGGACGTGGTGAAGTTCCCCGAGGTTGGCCGCCTTGGTGCCGTAGCCGTCGCGGTCGGCGCGCCGCAGCCGGTGCAGGGCCAGCACGGGGGCGTCATCGAGCAGGGGCGTGTCGATGCGGATGCGCTGCTGGTGCCAGGCGGGTTTGGTCAGCCGGGGCGGCGCCGCGAGCGGCTCCAGGGTGACGGCGTCCTCGCTCACCCGGTAGCGCACCCAGGTGCCGTCCAGGCCGCCCCGCCCGTCGAGGGTGCCGGAGTCGTCCAGGGCGTCGAGGTCGCGCACGATGGCGTTCGGGATGCCCCAGCCGGAGGCGAGCACGTTGGTGTGGGACAGCGGGGTGGTGGGCGCGGTGTTGATGAAGCCGGCCACCCTGGGCACGTCGTCGGGCAGGCGGGGCATGGCGACGATGTCCGCCCAGCCGAGGTCGGCGGCGGCCGCCTCGTACGCGGCCAGGGTGCGGAAGTGCCGCAGACGGCCCTCGGCCTGCCCGGGGTTGAGGCAGGTGCGGGTGCGGTCGCCGAACAGCTTGTGGCTGAGGACGCGGGGGACGACCGTCTCGGGGATCGAGGCGAGTTCTCCCTCCTGCCCGTGGTTGGCGGGCTTCAGCAGCAGCGGGAGGCGTCCGTCCACGCGCCCGCGCACATAGAGGTAGAACTCCTCCAGCAGGGCGCCGTGCATGGTGTCGGCCTCGGTGGTCTCCAGGACCAGGAAGGGACACTCGGTGCCGTCCGCCGCCCGGTCGGTGTGCAGGGACAGCACGCCCAGCAGGAAGCGGCGGTCCGGGTCGGTGTACACGGACGCGTTGAACGCGTCGAGGTCGGCGTCCAGTTCGTCCATCGTCATGCCGAGGATGCGGGTGGCGATGTAGTTGACGTGGAAGGGGTGGA
Source organism: Streptomyces sp. SLBN-31 (assembly GCF_006715395.1). Lineage (NCBI taxonomy): Bacteria > Bacillati > Actinomycetota > Actinomycetes > Kitasatosporales > Streptomycetaceae > Streptomyces > Streptomyces sp. SLBN-31. The sequence continues at coordinate 149,109 of NZ_VFNC01000002.1, read as the reverse complement.
CGCGGGTGTCGAGGAGGTGCCAGGTGCAGGTGTGCCGGTCGACCACGACCTTCAGGTAGGGGTGCCCGGCGAGTACCCCGGACAGGGTGCGGAACAGCGGCAGCGTCAGGTTGGCGCCGACGACGGTGCGGTCCCCGCCCGTCCCGGCCGGGTCGGTGCGGTCCAGGGTGGAGGTCATGCCCGCGCTCCTTCCGTGGCGTGGCGGGGCAGGAGGTCCGGCAGGGCGTCCACGAGGGCGGTGAAGTCGCGGACGACGGCCTGTGGCCGGTCCGCCGACAGCAGGCACAGCGCGGCCATGGTGTTGGCGCCCGCGGCCGGGTCGTAGACGGGGACCGGGGCGCCGTCCGGCAGCGAGCTCTCCTCGACGACGCGCAGCCTGCTGCGCGCTCCCACCGGAGCGGACCGGACCACCGCGGTGGAGTCCCACAGGTGCCGGTCCGGCCACGGCGCACCCGCCCCGTCCACGGCGAGGACGACCAGGGACCCGGCGGCGCCCCGGGCGTCCGCGGGGGTCAGCGCCCTGGACGGCCAGTCGGGCGTGCCGCCGAGCAACTGGTCGGTGAACAGGCCGACCAGGTCGATACCGAAGACCTCCTCGATCTGCGGCACGGTCATCGCGCCGCCGAAGCGCGCCGCCGTCTCGATCACCCACATGCGGCCGCCGGCTCCCAGCTTGATCTCGGTGTGGGTGCCGCAGTCCTCCAGGCCGAGCGCGTCCACAGCTTGCCGGGCCAGCGCCACGACCGCGGCTTGCGCCTCGCCCGTGACGGCGGCCGGGGTGATGCCGGCCCGTTCGGTGAACGGCGCCACGGTCGGCATCCGGCCGCTCACGCAGACCGGCCGGAAGACGCCCTGCGCCACCACGCCCTCGACGCTGACGTAGTCTCCCCAGCCCGGCCCCTCGAACCACTCCTGCGCGCAGCCGGTGACGATCTCCTCCACGATGAAGTCCTCACCGGCGCCCGCGACATGGAGCTCGGCGAATCCCAGGCGCGCCGAGTCGATCATCACCGCGCGCGAACGGGCCCACGCGGCCGGGGCGTCGGCCGGGGCCGAGATGATCTGGTGCGCGGTCGAACCGGCGCTCCAGGCCGCCTTCAACAGGAGCGGGGACTGTAACTCACATGTGGCGCCTCGCAGTTGATCCAAGGTGGCGACGGAGCGGAAGCGGGGCTGGGGGATGCCCTGGCGGTCCCAGGCCGTGCGCATGAGCCGCTTGTCGCGGGCGAGGGCCGTGGCAGGGCCGGCGCCGCGCAAGCCGAGCAGACGGGCGGCCTCGGCGACCGCGACGACCGCGTACTCCGAGAAGGTGACCACGGCGTCGGCGCCGACCTCCCGGGCCCGGGAGGTGATGGACGCGACCAGGTCGTCCGCTCCCACGTCCCCGGCGGCGACCTCGGAGGCGCACCACGCACGGGTGCGCGCCGCGCTGCCGGCGGGCAGTTCGCTCAGTGCCAGCAGGTGCACCTCGGCCCTCGCGGCCACCCTGGGCAGGGCGTACCCGACCGGGGGACCACCCTTGGCGTGCACGTACAGCACCTTGGCCATGGAACTTCAACTCCTCTTCCTGTTCGGCGGCTTGCTCGGGTGTCGCTTCGCGCGGACGGACGGCGGGGCAGCTGCGGCGACGAGTGCGAGGCGAGGCGGCGGGGTTCCGGTGCGCCGTCTCTGTGTCTGCGCCTGCCCTAAGGGCCGCCGTCCGTGTGCGCCATGTGACGGTTCCCGTCCAGCGAAGCAGTCGGGTTTCCCGGCTCTTGTCGCTTCGAGCGTGGTCGTCTCAGGCACATGCCTGAGTGGGCTCGCCGGCCGGGTGCCACGCGGGCCGGAGGTGGGCCGCATGGCTCGGCATGTACGGGACACGGATGAGATGTGACACACCGTTATATCGGTACGTGATTCAAGGAGTTGGACTGTGAACGAGACCGATTTCAAGACGCTGCTCGCCCGTCTGCCGGTGTCCTGGTGGGAGACGGACGTCGATTCGGGGCGGGTCCGCAGCGGGGGCGGTGCCTTCACCGACGAGCGCACGGCACACCGTTTCCTGAAAGCCCTTTCAGCCGAAACGGAGGGCCTGGCGACCGCCCGGTGGGGCGACGGCGTACGGCTCGGCGAGGATGCCCGGCCCGGTGACGGTGCACCGTCGGGTGACGGCCCCCGACGCACCCGGTTCGAGGGCCGCATCTTCGACGTCACCTGGTCGTCCCGGGGTGGCGACGCCCGGCGCCGTGGCAGCCGGGGCGTGGCGGTGGAGGTGGGCGGCGGCGCGTCGGCGGGAGCCGGTGCCTACGCGTCGTTCGCCGATCTGAGCCCGGCGGCGATGTTCGTGCGCGACGCCGCCGGGTGCTATGTGTGGGCCAACCACGCCTACGCCCACCTGTACGGAACCACTCGCGACCGCATGGTGGGCCGTCACCTCGGCGAGTTCGACGCCCCGGACGAAGCGGCCCGGTTCATGGCGCTCGACGACGAGGTCCTCACCGGCGGCCACTCCCTGCGCCACACGCTCACGTACCGGCGCCCGGACGGCTCGCCCGGCCACGCGGCGGGATACCGCTTTCCAGTGTCCTGGGGTGCCCTGCGCTGTGTGGCGGGCACCTACGTGGACGTCAGCGAGTACACCCACGCGCTGGACGGCAGGCGCCGGGCCGAGGAGGAACTGCGCGCCCTGCGGGACCACAGCGGCCTGCCCTGCGTACGGCTGTCCGCGGACGGGGTGGTGGGCGAAGCGAGCGTCGCGGCCGCCGAGTTGCTGCGTCTGCCGCTGTGCGACCTGGTGGGCTCCCCGGCTGACGCCTTCCTGGCCGAGACCCCGGAGCGTGCCGCGCTGCATGCCGTCTGGGGCGACCTGACCGGCGGGCGGCGCAGGAACGCGCAGTCCAGTGCCGTGCTCGTCGACGGGGACCGGCGCCTGCGCCGCGTGTGGGTCCACCTGAGCGCCGTCAACCGCACCCGGGGGCGGGACGGGGGAGTGTGGGCGGTCATCACACGGCCCGGCCTGAGCCACGAGCCGCATCCCGCGCTCACGCCGGCCCAGGTGCGGATACTTGCCCTGCTGGCCGCGGGCTATGACAACGCCGGTGTCGCCGCGGCGCTGCGCCTGTCACGGCAGACGGTCGACTACCACCTCGCCCGCCTCCGGCGCCTGCTGGGCGCCGCCACCCGTCCGGCGCTGGTGGCCCGCGCCTACGTGCTCGGCATCCTCTCCCCGCACTCCTGGCCGCCGCGCTCCACCACCGCGACGCATCCGCTCAGCCCCGCCTGACCGGCCGTGTTCCCGATGTGCCTCGGCCCGGCCGCCGATGTGTGCCCCGACGGTGAAGGACCTGTGGGGGAGTTGTCGGACCTTGGAAACGGGTGTAGCGCTCCCGGTCATGTCTGCGGTTCTGTCGTGTTCAGCTCTCCAACCCCCCACATTCCATGGAGACTTCATGCACACCGCTACCTTCAGGCCGTCCATCGTCCGAGTGGCCACGGGTCACTCGGTGAGCCCGGGGTCGGCAGGAAGACCGTAGCCGCCGGGGCATGCGGCCCCCGCCGACCGCTCGGCAGTCTGGCCTCGCACGTCCGGTCGTCCGCCTTTTGCCGTACACATGCCGTCCCCTCGCGAACACGCGGGGTCGACCGTCAACGTCCAAGGCGCCGCAAGTTGTTGAAACTTGTCATGTCCAGGACAAAGTCCGCGCTGAACGGGCATGTCCGCGGGCCAGGCCGCGGCGCCGCACCGACCACCCCCACGCCCAACCGGCCGGCACCTGCCGCTCGGACCACCCCCCACACCCCTTCAGAGGAGTTTGTGTGACCTCCCGTTCCCAGCGTCACCACCACACCCTGCTGGCCCTCGCCACCGCCGTCGCGGCCGGGGCACTGCTCAGCACCACGCTCGGCGGCGCGGCCACGGCACAGCCGACCGCACAGGACCGGCCCGGCGCGACGCCGGTTGCCCTGTCCGCCACCGCCCACACGGCCCTCCTCCAGCAGGCACGGACCTCGGCCGCCGCGACGGCCAAGGCGATAGGCCTCGGGGCCCAGGAAAAGCTGGTCGTCAAGGACGTCGTCAAGGACGCCGACGGCACCGTGCACACGCGCTACGAGCGCACCTACGCGGGTCTGCCCGTGCTCGGCGGCGACCTGATCGTGCACACGGCGAAGCCCGGCGAGCGCGAGGGCGTGACCAGAGCGGCGCAGGGCTCGCTGAAGCCCGCCTCGCTCACGCCGCACATCGCCCCCGACCGGGCCGAGCAGCAGGCAATGGGGGTGGCGAAGGCCGCCGGCTCCGAGAAGTCCCGCTCCTCCCGGGCGCCGCGCAAGGTCGTCTGGGCCGCGTCCGGCAAGCCCGTCCTCGCCTACGAGACGGTGGTCGGCGGCCTCCAGGACGACGGCACCCCGAACGAGCTGCACGTCATCACCGACGCCACCACCGGCCGAAAACTGTTCCAGTACCAGGGCGTCGAGACCGGCGTCGGCAACACGAAGTACAGCGGGAAGGTGGACCTGACGAGCACACAGTCCGGCTCGTCGTACACGCTCACCGACGCCTCACGCGGCGGTCACAAGACGTACGACCTCGCCCACGGCCAATCCGGCACCGGCACCCTGTTCTCGCAGGACAACGACACCTGGGGCGACGGGACCACGGCCTCGGCGGCGACCGCCGCAGCGGACGCGGCCTACGGCGCCCAGGTCACCTGGGACTTCTACAAGAGCGCCTTCGGCCGCAACGGCATCAAGAACGACGGTGTCGGCGCCTACTCCCGCGTCCACTACGGCAACGCCTACGTCAACGCTTTCTGGGACGACAGCTGCTTCTGCATGACCTACGGCGACGGCGAGGGAAACAACGACCCGCTCACCTCGCTCGACGTCGCCGGCCACGAGATGAGCCACGGCGTCACGTCCAACACCGCGGGCCTGGAGTACTCGGGTGAGTCCGGCGGCCTGAACGAGGCCACCAGTGACATCTTCGGCACCGGTGTGGAGTTCGCCGCGAACAACTCCAGCGACGTCGGCGACTACCTCATCGGCGAGAAGATCGACATCAACGGCAACGGCACGCCGCTGCGCTACATGGACAAGCCCAGCAAGGACGGCGGCTCGGCCGACTACTGGTCCGCAGACGTCGGCAACAAGGATGTCCACTACTCCTCCGGCGTCGCCAACCACTTCTTCTACCTGCTGTCCGAGGGCAGCGGGAAGAAGACGATCAACGGGGTCGACTACGACTCCCCGACCCAGGACGGCTCCACCGTCACCGGGATCGGCCGGGACAAGGCCCTGCAGATCTGGTACAAGGCCCTGACCACCTACTTCACGTCCACCACCGACTACGCCGGCGCCCGCAAGGGCACCCTGTCGGCGGCCGGCGACCTCTACGGCGCGGACAGCGCCGAGGCGAAGGGGGTCGCCGCGGCCTGGAGCGCCGTGAACGTCAAGTGACACCGCACGCCTGACGGTACGTCTGACGGGCGGCACCCGGGATGCTTCCGGGTGCCGCCCTGGCGTACGCGGTCCGGCCAGGGCTCAAGCCATGCGTCCCTGTGGTGAGTGTGCCGAAGCCGAAGGGCGCCTCGGCGCGGGTTGACGTGCCCTGACGCATGGCGGCGCGTCCAGCATGGCCAAGGCGACGACGCCGCGGGCGGCTCAGGATGTAGGCGGCTATTGGTAGACGGTTGTGATGGGCGTGGAGACGCTGGTTCCGCTGCCGGGGGCGGCGTAGGAGATGGTCCACAGGGCGGCGGTCTTGTTCGGGTAGCCGTACAGATAGCCGCCGTCGCCGCAGCCGTAGTTCAGTCGCTGTCCCGCCAGCGACGAGGTGCCGCCGCCGGCGAAGGAGCAGCGTGTGCCGTTGGCCAGGACAAGAATGATCGGTTCGATGTCGGGTCCGCCCGGCATGTGGTCGTTGTTGCCGGGAAAGCCGTCGGGAACCGACAGTTCCACCATGCGGTCGGGGGCTCCGTCGAGGCACAGAGCGCTGGTGTCTCCTGGATCGGAGTCAGGGGAGAAGCACGGGTCGAGGATCCGGTTGCCGGCGGTGCAGCGCCAGGCGTCGAGCCGCATCGTGGATTCGGCGGTCTCGTAGCAGGAGCCGCCGGCATGGCCGGTGATGGTGATGCCGGTTGCCGGGGTTCCGCCCGGTGTCCAGGGGCTGAGAGTGATCACCTGGGTCTGCTCGGGCGTGGACGGGGCCGCGGCGGTCGGACTTTGTGACGAGGTGTTGGCCGAGTGCGCAAGAGGAGACGTGATCGCTGCCGGTTGGGTGGCCGGGATGGAGTGGGCCGCGGTTGGCTGTGAGGAGTTGCCACCGCGCGCTGGACCGTGATGCGCGGCCAGCGCGAACCAAGTGCCGGTCGCGGCTGTGGCGAACACGGCGGCCGCGACGACGGTGAGCCAGGCCCGCTGACCCGTTCGGCGGCGGGCGAGAGCGGGCCAGGCGGGATCCTGGACGGTCGGGGGATGCCACTGCTCGGCGATCAGACGCGGAACCTGCGTGGGCCGGTCGTGCATGTCGCCGAGTACCTGGGTCGCCTGTTCGCCCAGTAGTCGGTCGGTCTGCTGGGCGATGGCGGCCGACGACGGCCGGCGGGCCGGGTCTTTGGCCAGGCATGCCGTCACCAGGCTGAGCAGGTCATCCGGGATGCCGGCGAGGTCCGGCTCGGCATTGAGGACACGGAAGGCGACGGCCTCGGCGTTGCCGGTGCCGAAGGGGTGACGGCCGGTGGCCGCGAAAGCGAGCAGCGCGCCCCAGGCAAAGACGTCTCCGGGCGCGCCTGCGGTGCCGTCCCGGTAGTACTCGGGGCTCAGCCAGCCCGGGGTCCCGGTCAGCATCCCGGTGCAGGTGACCGCGGTGCCGTCGACGACGTGGGCGATGCCGAAGTCCAGCACCCGAGGACCGTCCGGTGCCAGGATCACGTTGGCGGGTTTCAGGTCGCGGTGGACCACCCCGGCTGTGTGCACCGCCTCAATGGCCCTGGCCGTTCCTGCGGCGAACAGATGCAGCTGGATCCCGTCCAGGGGGCCGTGTACCGCGACGTGCTCCCCGAGCGTCATACCGGGCACAAAGGCAGTGGCCAACCATGGGATGTCCGCCTCGGGATCGGCTTCCAGCAGCGGCACCAGGCACGGACCCGACACCCGTCGGAGGACCTGTACCTCGCGGCGGAACCGGGCGCGGAATTGTTCATCAGCCGCCTGCCCGGCGTGCACGGCCTTCACCGCCACCCGCTCGCCCTGTTCCCCCAGCGCGGCGTATACCGTGCCCATCCCGCCCGCGCCCAGAACCCCCACCACCCGGAAACGCCCGATCCGGACCGGGTCCGAAGCACGGCGAGCAACGACCGCAGACACGAACCAAACCCCCGCCGAGAGCACTTGTGGACGACGGGTGAACCCTAGCGGGGATCACTGCCGCGGCACTCCTGTTGCCGCCAGATGAGATCCTGTTGTGCTCCGCCTGCCCGGTCCGAGGATGTGGCCTCGCGACCGTGGAGTGGCCGGGAAGGCGTTGGCGCCGGGCATGCCACCGTCCCGCGGGCATGAGGATGGCAACACCGCGAGCCCGTCGGTGGTGTACGCCGGCACCCATAGGCTCCACGATCTGCTCGCCGGAGCATTGGCCGACCCGGCCGTGTGCGTCACGAGCAGCCACGTCTTGCCGGGTGTTCCCTTGCGCCATCGATATCCCTCCCGGTGGTCTCACTACTGAGGCCCGGCCGCCATGGGGTGCGGCCGGGCCTGGTCCAGGAGGGCAGGTGGTTACTCCCAGCCGCCGAGCAGTCCGGAACTCAGCTGCGCATTGCAGATGTTGTAGCCGCCGGACGCGTGGCCCTTCTTCGTCTTGCCGTCCACGGTGACGGAGCAGTTGATGTCCCCGGAGCCCTGGAGCTGAGCCATGACGTTGTAGTACATGGCGTCCTTGTTCAGGGGCAGCGTGGCTTCGAACTTGCCGTTCTTGAAAGTCCCCTTGCGAGTGTCGGAGTCCGAGCCGTACGTGATGTCCAGCGAGCCGAGGGCGCCGGCGGGGGCGGTTCCCCACACCTTGAAGACGACGGTCTTCTTCTCCGCCCTCTTCGTCTTCGTGGGGCTGGCCTTCGGCTCGCTGCTCTTGGACTTTCCGGCGTCGGCGGGCTTGCTGCTCGATGACGGAGAAGCGGCGGCCTTGACGTCGTTCGAGCCGCTGGACTTCTTCGAGTCCGAGCCGCCGCCGAGAAGGGCGCCGATGACGCCGATGACCACGATGAGTCCGACGATGCCGAGGCAGCCCAGGCCGATGATCTTCCCGGGACCGGTCTTCTTCGGGGGCTGCGGCGGGAAGGGAGGCTGCCCGTAGGGCTGCTGGCCCCAGCCGGGCTGGGGCTGCTGCGGGTATTGGTTGCTCATGGTTCCCTCTGAGAGGCGCTTGATGTCGTGCAGGTGTGTGACTGGTGAAGAAAGTGTGTGGTTGCCTCATGTTTCGCATCTTCACCTGATCGTGATCAAACGGCAGGTGGGGCTGAGTCGCGGAACTGCCGTGAGCTCATTGAGGGAGCCGGATCCACCGAGGACGCTTACTGAGTGAGCGTTGGATTCTCGGTTGTGCGGTGAGTCTCGCCGCCAGACGTTCGGGCCCCCACGGTGGCCTGGTCGATCACCGGCCCACCGCCCTGCGGGGGTGGCAGAAGTACGCGGGGAACGGGCATCAACTGCGCGCCCCACACAAGGGCCGCAAGCCCTGCGAGGTCACGCTCACCACCGCCTGGCCCGTATCCACTCACACCAGCTGAATCACCCCAGGCTGGACCGATCCTCATGTCCCTTGCGGACGCCAACCACACCCGAGCATCCCGAGTATTCGCTCCAACGGCTCAACCACGCCGCGCCGTGGGAGGCGAGGGTGCGTGAACGATGTGACGGTGGTGGCAGGCATGGGCGTGCACGCGAAGACGAGGAGGCGCGATGCCGGACGGATCGGTCGAGGGCGGCATGGCGTCCGCTGCCACGACAGGCGCCAAAGACCTGCCTTCCGACCAGGCCCCGAGAGCCTTCGAACAGTTGGGCGCCGTAGCCGACGCGGTCCTCTACGAGGGCTACCTCCTGTATCCCTACCGGCGGTCGTCGGCCAAGAACCGCGTCCGGTGGCAGTTCGGGGTGCTGTTCCCGCGGGACTGGGTGGAGCAGAACGGACCCGTCATCCCTGGAGTGTCCGGGTCCGCCGACTCCTGGTACCAGCAGACGGAGTGTCTGCTGAGGATCCGGCGGCCCGACGCGCTCCTGCGGGTGAGGCTTCGATATCTGCAGATGCAGCGCAAGCAGGTGGAGAGGACCCGCCGCGACGGTGGCCACCGCGCCGTCGAGTCGCTGCTCACCGATGACGGCACCGTGCATCTGACCTTCGACGAGGCGGTGCCCTGCGAAGTCGACATCGCGGTCCCGGTGGATGACCTCCTCCAGGGTGAACGCACTGTGACGACCGGAGCCGCGGCCGGCATGGACGTCGAGGCACTGCCGCAGGACGTCGGGCGGGTGGTGCGCCGTCGCGAGGAGGTACGGGCGAGCACGACCGTGAGTGCCGAGCGGCTCGGGGAGAACCTCTGCCGGCTGCGCCTACGCACCGTGAACACCGGCCCCGCCCCTGATCCGCGGACCCTGCGCGACGAGGCGTTGCGCCGCGCGCTCATCGCCATCCACACGCTCATCGGCGGTGACGGCGTCGAGTTCGCCTCATTGATCGACCCGCCCGAGGACCTGCGCGCTCATGCGGACGCATGCCGCAACGAATTCAGCTTCCCCGTCCTCGGCGGCGAACCGGCAGAGAGCGATTCCCCCGCCGGCGCCGTCGGACATGTCCTGCTCGCCTCGCCGATCATCCTTCCGGACCATCCGCAGGTAGCCCCGGAAAGCCCGGGTGACCTGCACGACGCGGGGGAGATCGACGAGATCCTCACCCTGCGCACGATGCTGCTGACCGACGAGGAGAAGCGCGAGGCACGCGCCACCGATCCGCGGGCCGCCGCGATCCTCGACCGGGTCGACACCATGCCCACCGAGGTCTTCGAACGGCTGCACGGCGCCATCCGCTCCCTGTCCCCGGTCACCCCGCCCACCCCTCCCGCCGAACGTCCCGCCTGGTGGCAGGAGGGCGCCGACGACGGTCTGTCTCCGTCCACGGACACGGTGCTGGTCGACGGCGTGCCGCTGGGCGGCGGCAGCCGCGTCCGGCTTCGCCCGCGGCGACAGGGCGCCGACGCCCAGGACATGTTCCTGGCCGGACGGACCGCCGAGGTGGCTGCCGTCTTCCATGACGTGGACGGCAGTGTGCACCTCGCCGTCACCCTTGACGACGATCCGGCGGCCGAACTGCACACCTGGTACGGCCGTTTCCACTACTTCCGCCCCGACGAGCTCGAACCACTCGGTTCGACCGACTCCGACACCCCCCGCAGCGGAGGCCGCTGACATGACAACCCATAGCAGCACCACCGAGGTCAGCGGCGAACCCGACCGCGCCGAGGACCGGCAGGGCTTCGACGAGATCCACATCCTCTGGATCTCCGAGGGCATGAGCTGCGACGGCGACACCGTCTCCCTGACGGCCGCCGACCAGCCCTCCATCGAGGACCTGGTGCTCGGCCTGATCCCGGGCCTGCCGAAGGTGAACCTGGTCAACAAGGTGCTCTCGCCGAGCCTGGGCGGCGAGGACTTCCTCGCCCCCTATCGGGCGGCGGCACGCGGTGAGCTGGCCCCGTTCATCCTCGTCATCGAGGGCTCGATTCCCAACCAGAACATCATCGAGGGCGACGGCTACTGGACGTCGTTCGGCAACGACCCCGAGACCGGTGAGCCGCAGACCCTGAACTGGTGGATCGACCAACTCGCCCCCAAGGCCTGGGCGGTGGTGGCCGCCGGCACCTGTGCCACCTTCGGCGGCATCCACGCGATGGCCGGCAACCCGACCGGCTGCATGGGCCTGGCGGACTATCTGGGCTGGGACTTCAGGTCCCAGGGCGCCCTGCCCGTCGTGAACGTCCCCGGCTGCCCGATCCAGCCCGAGAACTTCATGGAGACCCTGATCTGGGTCCTCTACCACGCCGCCGGATCCGCTCCGCCGCCCCCGCTGGACCACATGCTGCGTCCGCAATGGCTGTTCGGAAAGACGGTCCACGAGGGCTGCGACCGAGGCTCGTACTACGAGCAGGGCAACTTCGCCAAGGACTACAACTCACCCAAGTGCCTCGTGAAGACGGGCTGTTGGGGGCCGGTCGTCAACTGCAACGTCCCCAAACGCGGCTGGATGGCCGGCATCGGCGGCTGCCCGAACGTCGGAGGCATCTGCATCGGTTGCACGATGCCCGGCTTCCCTGACGCGTTCATGCCGTTCATGGACGAGCCGCCCGGCGGGACGCTGTCATCGATGATCGTCAAGCCGTACGGCGCCGTCATCCGCCGCCTGCGCGGCTTCACCAACGAGCTGGTGAACCACGAACCCAAGTGGCGCCACAACAAGCGCAAGCTGACCAGCGGTTACGACCCCTACTGGCGGCCCTGACCACGCGCGAGACCCACCCCACCACGCAGCGACCGAACACCGACAGCAAGGGGCAGTAACAGCGATGACCACAACCGAGTCCCGGCCCACGGGACGCAAGCCGCCGCAGCTCGTGGACATGTCCTGGGACCCGATCACCCGCATCATCGGCAACCTGGGCATCTACACTAAGATCGACTTCGCCAACCGGGAAGTCGTGGAGTGCCACAGCACGTCGTCACTGTTCCGCGGCTACTCGGTGTTCATGAAGGGCAAGGACCCCCGCGACGCGGGCTTCATCACCTCCCGCATCTGCGGCATCTGCGGCGACAACCACACCACCTGCTCCGACTACGCCCAGCAGATGGCCTACGGGGTCAAGCCGCCGCGACTCGCCGAGCACATCGTCAACCTCGGTGAAGCGGCCGAGTACATGTTCGACCACACGATCTTCCAGGACAACCTGGTGTTCGTGGACTTCTGCGAGGCCATGGTCAAGGCCACCAACCCCGGCGTGCTCGCCCGCGCCGAGCGCACCGACGCCCCCCGCGGGGACATCCACGGCTACCGCACCATCGCCGACATCATGAAGGCCTTCAACCCCTTCGAGGGTGAGGTGTACAAGGAGGCCCTGAAGGTCAGCCGGGTCACCCGCGAGATGTTCTGCCTGATGGAGGGGCGGCACGTCCACCCCTCCACGCTGTACCCCGGCGGCGTGGGGACGCTGCCGCAGCCGACCGTCTTCACCGACTACCTCAGCCGGCTCATGCGGGTCATCGACTTCGTCAAGAAGGCCGTCGCCATGAACGACGACGTCTTCGACTTCTTCTACGAGGCGCTGCCGGGCTACGAGGAGGTCGGCCGCCGCCGCGTCCTGCTGGGCTGCTGGGGCGCCTTCCAGGACCCCGATGTCGTCGACTACCGCTACGAGAACATGAACGCCTGGGGCAAGGCGATGTACGTCACCCCCGGCATCGTCGTCGACGGCGAACTGGTCACCAACAACCTCGTCGACATCAACCTCGGACTGCGGATCATGCTCGGCAGCTCCTACTACGAGGACTGGGTCAACGAGAAGCCCTTCGTCACCCACGACCCGCTCGGCAACCCCGTCGACATGCGCCACCCCTGGAACCAGACCACTGTCCCCGTGCCGCAGAAGCGCGACTTCGACGACAAGTACAGCTGGGTGATGAGCCCGCGCTGGTACGACCGGCGCAGCGGCGACCACCTCGCCCTCGACACCGGCGGCGGCCCCCTCGCCCGTCTCTGGTCCACCGCGCTGAGCGGCCTGGTCGACACGCCGTACGTCAAGGCCACCGGCAACAGCGTGCGCATCTCGCTGCCCAAGGGCGAGTCGCTGCCGGAGACGACCCTGGAGTGGCGCATCCCGAAGTGGAGCAACACCATCGAACGGGACCGCGCCCGGCCGTACTTCGTCGCCTACGCGGCCGCCATGGCCCTGCAGTTCCTCGAAGAGGCCATGGGCCTCGTGCGGGCCGGCGACACCAAGGTGTTCGAGAACTTCGAGGTGCCCGACGAGGCGATCGGCTGCGGCTTCCACGAGGCGGTGCGTGGTGTCCTCTCCCACCACCTGGTGATCAAGGACAAGAAGATCGCCAACTACCACCCGTATCCGCCCACCCCGTGGAACGCCAGTCCCCGCGACAAGTTCGGCACCCCCGGCCCCTACGAGGACGCCGTGCAGGGCCAGCCCATCTTCGAGGAGAACGGGCCCGACGACTTCAAGGGCGTCGACATCATGCGCACCGTCCGCAGCTTCGACCCCTGTCTGCCGTGCGGAGTGCACATGTACGTCGGCAAGGGCAAGACGCTGACCACCCTGCACTCGCCGACGTACGGCGCGAACCATGGCTGACGCCACGACCGCCGAGCGCCTTGCGGACCCGGCCGTGGAGTCCCGGCTCGCCCGTCTGGACCAGGTTCTGGAAGGCCTCGAGTCCGCTCCGGGCCCGACCACCCGCTCCGCGATCGAGGCGGTACGGCTGCTCACCGAGGTCTACGGCGAGGCACTGGCCCGGGTGATGGATCACGCGGACACGCAGCTGTCCGAACGTCTGGCCGACGACGAGTTGCTGGGTCACCTTCTGGTGCTGCACGGGGTCCACCCGGAGCCCGTCGAGCGCCGGGCGGCCCGCGCGGTCGAGCGGCTGCGGCCGGCCGTCCGGGAACGCGGCGGCGACGTGGAGTGGGCCGGCGTGGACGGAGAGGTGGGCCGCGTGCGGCTGACGGCCGGTGGAGGCTGCGGCTCCGGATGCGGCGGCGGAACGAACGACGTGACCGCCGCGGTCCGCGAGGCGGTGCTCGCCGTCGCTCCGGAGCTGACCGCGGTGGAACCGGAGCCGACCACGGCGCCGCCGGCCTTCGTACCGCTGACCACGCTCACCCACCGAGGCACACCGTGACCACGGACGGCGCTCTGGCCCGCCTCATCCGCTCCTCCGCCGACCGAAGCGCGGTGCCCGAGGCGGAGCGGTGTGACCTGTGCGCCGCGCCCGTGCCCGACGAGCACCCTCACCTCTACGACACCGCGGACGAGCAGGTGTGCTGCGCCTGCGGCCCGTGCTCGGTGCTGTTCGCCGACGGGAGTGCCGAGCAGGGACGCTACCGGCTCGTCCCCCGCAGGCGGATCCGCCTGCCCCGGGTGGACACTGATGCCCTGGGCGTGCCGGTCGGCCTGGTCTTCTTCGTGCCCCGGGCCGACGGCACGGTCACCGCCGAGGGCCCCAGCCCGGCCGGGACCATGCGGTGGGAAGTCGACGCGGAGGCCTGGCAGCGGCTGGCCTCGGCGTGTCCGCAGCTCGCCTCCGTGGAACCCGACGTGGAGGCACTTCTCGTGAACACCGTCCACGGCAACGACCACCACTGGATCGTCCCCGTCGACGACTGCTACCGGATGGTCGCCGTCGTACGCCGGGAATGGCGGGGCCTCTCCGGCGGCGGCCGGATCTGGCCCGCTGTCGATCGGTTCTTCGAGGACCTCACCGAGCGGCCATGAGCCCGCACTCCGCGGCGCGGAGGCGAGGAAGGAGACCATCCATGGGCACCATCAGAGTCGGCCGACCCCAGGCCAAGCCCGACTCGACCGGGCACGTGCGCGGTATGCACCAGGGCAACGTGGGGCCGTACGGCCATCAGACCGGGCATCACGAGGACGGCACCGCCGACGCGCGCCGCTCCACCGGGATCCATTGGAAGCGGCACGACGCCCTGCTGGACGTCATGCCGAACATCCCGCCGGGATGAGGAACAGCAGGGAGCCGGAATGAAGATCCAACGAAGAGAGCGCGCACAGGACGGGACGTCGGGACGTCGGTTGCTGATGGCCGAGGCCGCCCTGGCCGGGGCCGTGGCGCTGGCGCTGTTCGTCCGCGAGTTCCCGAGTCTGCGGCGCGAGTTGCGGATCTACCGGATGGCCGGAGGCTTGCGCGCGGGCCACCGGTATCCGTGAGCCGGCCGTGCACGAACTGTCGATCGCGACCGCGATCATCGAGCGGGCCGATGAACTGGCCCGGGCGGACGGAACGGAGACCGTCTCGGCGGTGACCGTCCGGGTGGGCGAGTTGTCGGGTGTCGTCCCGGACGCCCTGGACTTCGCCTTCGAAGTGGCCCGTGACGGCACGGCCCTGGCCGCCGCCCGGCTCGTGGTCGAGCAGGTCCCCGCACAGGCCTACTGCGGCCCGTGCGCCGAGGAGTTCCCGGTGGGCATGCCCCCGTTCTTCTGGTGCCCGCGCTGCGACATACCGTCCACCGACCTGCGCAGCGGCCGGGAACTGGAGATCACCGGGATCGAGGCCCTGCGCTGACACCAGCGGGGCCCCGACGACACCCCTTGGGTCGGCGGGGCCCTACTGGTATCCGGGGTCAGCAGATGCGCGGCAATTGCTCACCGAGCGGCAGGTCCACGACCCGGGTGCCGCCGAGGCCCGTCGCGACCACGACCATGCCGGGGTGGTCGGCGACGCACTCACCGATCAGCGCGGCCCCGGCGCCCTGCGGGTGAGCACGCATCGCGGAAAGGACCTCCTCCGCTTCCGTCGGGGGTACGAAGGCGACCAGCCGCCCCTCGTTGGCGACGTAGAGGGGGTCGAGCCCGAGGAAGCCGCAGGCGTTCGCCACCGCGTCCGGCACCGGAATGGCACGCTCCTGCAGCCGGACACCGGTTGCGGAGGCGCGGGCGATTTCGTTGAGGGCCGCGGCCAGACCGCCGCGGGTGGGGTCGCGCAGGACATGGATGTCCGGCGTGACCGCCAGCATGGACGCGACCAGGTCCGCCAGCGGCGCGGTGTCGCTGGCCAGCTCGACGCCGAACTCCAGCCCCTCCCGGACGCTCATGATCGCCACTCCGTGCAGGCCGATCGGCCCGCTGACGATGACGGCGTCACCGGGCCGCGCCCGCTGGGGGCGGATGTCCACCCCGTCGGGGACGAGCCCCACCCCGGCGGTGGTGACGTACACGCCGTCGCCGTGCCCGGACTCCACCACCTTGGTGTCGCCGGTGGCGATGGCGACCCCGGCGGTCTCGGCCGCGGCACCCATGGCGCGCGCGATCCGTTCGACGACGGTCAGCTCCACGCCCTCTTCCAGCACGAAAGCGGCCGACAGGTAGGCGGGCCTGGCCCCGCTCATCGCCAGGTCGTTGACGGTGCCGTTCACCGCGAGGTCACCGAGACTGCCACCGGGAAAGAACAGTGGCCGGACCACGTAGGAGTCGGTGGAGAAGGCCAGCCGGGCGCCACCCAGTTCGAGGACGGCGGAGTCGGCGAGCGCGGCGAGCGTGGGGTTGCCGTAGGCGGGGGCGAAGATCTGCTCCATCAGCTCCGCCGACAGCGCCCCGCCGCCGCCGTGTCCCATGACCACGACGGGCTGGTCGCGCAGGGGTGCGGGGCAGGTCCAGTTCGCGGGGTCGACGGTTTCGGCGAGTTCAGCCAACAGGGTTCATCTCCTTGTCCGCGGCCCCGGTGGCCTGCGGCGTCGCGGCGTTCATCCGGCGGTACAGGTAGTACGCCGCGCAGGCGCCCTCGCTGGAGACCATGGTGGCGCCGAGCGGGGTGCGCGGGGTGCAGCTCGTACCGAACGCGCCGCACTCGGTCGGCTTGATCAGCCCCTGGAGCACTTCGCCGGCGCGGCACTCGGCGGGTTCCTCGGTGCGGATGTCGGTGACCTGGAAGCGGTGCTCGGCGTCGTACGCGCGAAACGCCTCGGTCAGCCGCCAGCCACTGTCGGGGATGGGCCCGATGCCACGCCAGTTGCGGTCGGTGACCTCGAACACCTCCTCGATCATGCGTACGGCGGCCGGGTTGCCGTCCTCGCGTACGGCACGCGGGTAGGCGTTCTCCACCCGGTGCTCCCCGCGCTCGAGCTGGCGCACCGCGCGGCGGATGCCTTCGAGGATGTCCAGTGGCTCGAAGCCGGTCACCACGAGCGGTACGCCGAACCGCTCGGCGAGTCGCGGGTACTCGGCCGTGCCCATCACGCTGCACACGTGCCCGGCGGCCAGGAAGCCCTGCACCCGGCAGGCGGGGGCCGTCATGATGGCCTCGACGGCCGGGGGCACTCGTACGTGCGACACCAGGAGGCTGAAGTTGGTCAGGCCGAGGCGGCGGGCCTGGTGCACGGCCATCGCGTTGGCGGGGGCCGTGGTCTCGAAACCGATGGCGAAGAAGACCACTTCCCGGTCCGGGTTGCGGCGGGCCAGCTCCAGGGCGTCGAGCGGTGAGTAGACCACCCGTACGTCGCCGCCCTCGCCCTTGACGCGGAACAGGTCCCGGCCGGTGCCCGGCACCCGGAGCATGTCACCGAAGGAGCAGAAGATCACGTCGGGACGCGAGGCGATCTCCAGTGCCTTGTCGATGACCTCCAGTGGGGTGACGCACACGGGACAGCCAGGGCCGTGAATCAACTCCACCTGTTCGGGCAGGAGCTGGTCGATGCCGTGCCGGATGATGGAGTGGGTCTGGCCGCCGCATACCTCCATCAGGGCCCATGGCCGGGTGACGGTCGCGCGGATCTCCTCCAGCAGCCGCCGGGCCAGAGCGGGGTCGTTGAACTCGTCGATGTACTTCACGCGGTACCGGCCTCCTTCGCCGCCTGCTCCCAGGCGTCACCGAACTCCTCCTCCAGCAGGCCCAGTTCCTCGAAGAGCTTCAGTGAGGCCAGGGCGGATTCCTCGTCCAGGCGCTGGAGCGCGAACCCGACGTGGACGATGACGTACTCACCCACCTGTACGTCCGACACGTACTCCAGGCACGCCTGCTTCTGCACACCGCCGAAGTCGATCAGCCCGGTGAGCGGGTCGGCACTGTCGTCGATCGCGACGACCTTGCCGGGTACTGCCAAACACATGGGTCACTCCTCTTGTCGTTCGTGCGCCGCGACCACGAGTTGTCCAAGGGCCAAACCGCCGTCGTTCGGGGGGACTTCGCCGTGCCGCAGCACCGCGAAGCCGTCCTGGGTCAGCAGCCGCGTGCACTCCTCCTCCAGCAGCGCGTTGGCGAACACCCCACCGCTGAGGGCAACGGTGGCCACACCGGTGTCCCGGCGCGCCCACCGGCAGATCTCCGCGACGGCCCGTGCGACGCCGCGGTGGAAACGCGCCGCGAGCAGGGGGATCGGTGTGCCGCGACGCAGGTCGGCGACCAGCGCGCCGAGCGCGGGTGCCGGGTCGCACAGCCCGGAGGCGATACCGAAGGCGTACGCCGAGGTGTCGGCGTCCCGGACCGCAGCGGCCGCGGCCTCCAGTTCCAGGGCGGCCTGAGCCTCGTATCCCGCGCGGTGGCACACCCCCACCAGGGATGACACCGCGTCGAAGAGGCGTCCCATGCTGGAGGTTGCCACGCAGGCAACTCCGCGGGTCAACTGCGCTTTCAGAAGGGTGAGTTCAGTGGCCGAGCAGGCGGCGACGCAGGGCAGGTCGCAGTCCCACGGCATGCCCGCGGTCCACAACCGGGCCAGCGCCAGACGGCACGGGTTGGCCACCCCCGCGTCGCCGCCGGGCAGCGGCGCGGGGGAGAGGTGGGCGAGGCGCCGGGCGCCGGTGTAGTCGGCGAGCAGGATCTCGCCACCCCAGACGGTGCCGTCGTCGCCGTAGCCCGTGCCGTCGAAGGCGACGCCGATCACGGGTGCGGTGCCGTCGAGGCCGTGCTCGGCCATCGCGGAGGCGATGTGTGCGTGGTGATGCTGGACGAACACGGGCGTGGAATGGGGCAGTTGGGCGGCGCGGCGGCCGGCCCAGCGGGAGGAGTGGTAGCCGGGGTGCCGGTCGGCCGCGACGAGCTCGGGGGTGACGCCACTCAGTCGCCGCATGTGCCCCTCCGCCCGCTGAGCGGCCTCCAGCGTGGTCAGGTCGCCCATGTCACCGATGTGCGGGCCGAGCCACGCCTGGTCGCCCTCGCCGACGCACAGCGCGTTCTTGAGGTCGCCGCCCACCGCGAGTGCGGGCCGCACGGCCACCGGCAGACGCAGAGGGCGAGGCACGTACCCACGGGAGCGGCGCAGCACCTGCTCGGTGCCGTCGGCGCGCACCCGCAGCAGCGAGTCGTCGCACGGGGAGGCGATGAACCGGTCATGGGCGAGCCAGGCGTCGGCCAGCCCGTCCAGCCGGGTCAGCGCCTCCCCGTCGTCGGTGACGATCGGTTCGCCCGAGCGGTTGCCGCTCGTCATGACCAGCACACGAGGGCCCGGCGGATCACCGGGTAGACCCAGCAACAGCGTGTGCACGGGTGTGTAGGGAAGCATCACGCCGAGGTGCGGGCTGCCGGGGCACACGCCGGGAGCGAGCCGCAGGTGCGCGGCCTGTTCGTGCCGGCGCAGCAGGACGATGGGGCGGCGAGCGTTCGTGAGGACCGCGCGTTCGGCGGCGGAGAGCTCGGCGATCGACCGCACGGTGTCGAGGTCCGCGCACATCACCGCGAACGGTTTGCCGCCACGCTCCTTGCGGGCACGCAGCGTGTCGACGGCCCGGGCGTCAGTGGCGTCGCAGGCCAGGTGGTAGCCGCCGAGGCCCTTGACGGCGAGGATCCGTCCGGCGGCCAGAACAGCCCGGGCGGCCGCCAGGGCGTCGCCGTCGCGCGCGGGGCGCAGCCCGCTGCCGTCCGCGGGCACCAGGCGCAGCCGGGGGCCGCATTCCGGGCAGGCGACGGGCTGGGCGTGAAAGCGGCGGTCCGCGGGGTCGCCGTACTCCCCGGCGCATCTGGGACACATCGCGAAGTCGGTCATCGTGGTCAGCGCCCTGTCGTAGGGCATCCCGGTGGCGATGGTGAAGCGGGGGCCGCAGTGGGTGCATGTGACGAACGGGTGCCGGTGGCGGCGATCGGCCGGATCGGCCAGTTCGCGCAGGCAGTCGACGCAGGTCGCGGTATCGGGTGGGAGCTGGGTACGGCCTGCGGAGTGTTCGGTCGTTCGGATGGAGAAGGAGTCCTCTGCGCCGGTGGCGGGCAGGTCCTCGACTCCTACGCCGGTGACGGCGGCCAGCGGAGGGGGCTCAGTGGCCAGCCGGTCGCAGAAGCGAGCGACCCCCTCCGGCAGTCCCTCCACCTCGATGAGGACACCGCTCGCTGTATTGCTCACGAAACCGGACAGGGCGAGGTCGGTCGCCAGGCGGTGCACGAACGGGCGGAAACCCACGCCCTGGACGGTGCCGCGCACGGTGACGCGGCAGCGCATCGCCTGCGTGGCCGGGGCGGTCACGAGAGACGGCCGGCCGCGAGGCCGGAATCCTTCCGCACATGCTGGTGGGGGTGCGGGGCCAGCGGCGGACGGTGCAGGGGAGCCCCGTCTCGCGTGGCCAGCACCCGATCCAGCAGGGTGCCGACGCCGCCGCCGTCACGGGCGCAGGACCGTACGACCTCCACCCCGGGGTTGACCTGCTGCACATGGGCGACGAAGGCGGCCTCGTCGAAACCGGCGGCCTCGGCCAGATCGGTCTTGGTGAGCACCACCAGATGGGCGGAGCCGAAGGCCGTGGGGTACTTCAGCGGCTTGTCCTCCCCCTCCGTCACCGCCATGAGCACGATCCGCAGGCGCTCGCCGAGGTCGTAGGAGGCCGGGCAGACGAGGTTGCCGACGTTCTCCACGAACAGCACGGCGGTGTCCTCGGGCAGCCAGCCGCGCACATGTCCGCTGAGCTGCCGGGCCTCCAGATGGCACAGCCCGTCGGTCAGAAGCTGCTTGACCGGTGCTCCTGAACGGGCCAGTCGCCGGGCGTCGTTCTCGGTCGCCAGGTCGGCGGTGAGCGCGGCCACCGGGACACCCCGCTCCACCGCCAGGGCCAGCACCCGCCCGAGCAGTTCCGTCTTGCCGCTGCCCGGGCTGGACAGCAGGTTGACCACGGCGACCCCGCGCCGGGCCAACTCCTCGCGCAGGCCGGCGGCCAGGCCGTCGTTCTTCGCCAGAACAGCCTGGGTGACGTCCTCCATGGACTCGCACATGGGCGGTGCTCCTCACGGTCGGAGTGGGGGAGGGGCCGGGTGTCGGTTGCGTCACCGATCCTCGACGCCGCCGGCCACCGGCTGCGGGAGCCCGGCCGCGGGCGGGCCCATGGATTCGTCCGGGCGGCTCAACGGGGGCGTGGCCGTGGGGTCGGCGAGCAGCACCGGAACCATGGTGTGCAGAGCCGTGACGGCCCGCTCGACCGCGTCACGGACCGTCGCGCTGATGCCCGGGGCGATGTCCTCGTCGCCGCGCGGCCGCAGCTCGGGCTCGCACGCGAGGACGAGGACGCGGGGCAGCGGCTCGTCGCCGAGGTGGGCGGCCAGGGCCAGCACCTTCGCCGGATCCATGCCGTGCGCCTCCGGCGGGGCGGCGACCCCGCTGCCGTCCGGGACTTCCGGCTCGATCAGCGACAGAGTGCCCGGCCGGTGACCCCGCACGGCCGCGTCGACGAGCACGGCCGTGTCGTAGCCGCCCAGCAGTTCGTACGCGAGATCCATCCCGCGGATGCCGAAGTCCCGCACCCGCACCTCGGGCGGCAGCGGTCGCAGGTCCAGGGCGCGGATCACCTCGGGGCCGAAGGCGTCGTCGGCGAGGAAGATGTTGCCCACGCCCGCCACCAGAAGCCGGGTGGCGGACCCTGTCATCGCTCACCCCCGGCGACGGGCTCGTCGACCGGGGACAGGGGCCGGGCTGCGCCGCCGGGCAGCTTACGGACGAAGGCAGAGCGCAGGGCGTGGTAGGGGGCGTGCGGATCGAAGAAGATGGCGCGCATACGGGCGAGTTCGGCTCGCCGGTAGTCGGCCAGTGGTCGTTGTTCCTCGTCCGTCCGGCGGGTCGCTGCCTTCGCGGTGATCTGCCGATCGAGGTCCGGGTCATCGGCGAGTGCGGTCGCCAGGTTCGCGACCTCGGTGGCGAACGCCTGGGCCGGCACCGGCACGAGACGGTTCACCAAGCCGAGCTGTGCGGCGGTGCCGGCGCTCACCGGCAGTGCCTCTGTCGTCAGCCGCCGGGCCGTCTCCGTTCCGACGCGGCGCGGCAGCGTGTACGTCCAGAACTCCGACCCGTACAGGCCCATCCGCCGGTAGTGCGGATTGAGTACGGTGCCCGCGCGGCACCACACCTGGTCGGCGGCCAGGGCGAGCATGACGCCGCCCGCCGCCGCGTTGCCGCCGAGCGCCGCCACCACGAGGCGATCGGTGGTGCGCAGGACCGCCTCGACGACATCGTCCATGGCGTTGAGGTTGGACCAGGACTCGCCCGCGGGGTCGGCGGCGGACTCGATGACGTTCAGGTGGATGCCGTTGGAGAAGAAGTCGCGGGACCCACCGAGCACCAGCACCCGGGTGGGGCGGGTGAGCGCGTACCGGTAGGCGGCGAGCAGTCTGCGGCAGTGGCCGGTGCTCATGGCCCCGCCGGGGAAGGAGAAGGTCAGGAACCCGGCGTCACCGTGCTGCCGGTACCGGATGTCCGCCCAGGTGTTACGGCCGGGAGGCAGCTCGAGCGGGGTCGCGATCTGCGGCAGCGGCGGAGCGGAGAAGGCGGCCAGCACAGAGGCCGCAGGACGGCGGAACGGCGCGGGGTCGCCGGAATTCTTGCGGGGCCGCAGTTCCGGAATCCACACTGCACCGTCCCCAGTGGCCCGGCAGATCGCCCCGGCGCGCGTCGCGAGCAGTTCCCCAGGGCGTCCGCGCAGCCGGTCCTCGGGATGCCCGCCGTGCAGGAACACCTCGTGGCCGAGGAGCTCGTCCAGTACACCCGGCTGGGAGTCGGCCCCGCGGAGCTTGCGCAGTACCGTCTCGGTGTCGTCGTTGTGCCAGTCGATCCTGCGCTGCTCCTGGCGGAAGAAGTCGCGCCACACCACACGGATCGAGGGATCGCTCTGCGCCTGCGGCTTGAACGATCCCTCGGCGTACCGCCGAACGGCCAGCCGGACGGCGGCCGCGGCGGCGTCGGACGCCTCGTTGCGATAGAGGTCGCTCTTGCCGACCGGCGCGATCGGGAAGGACTCGGACGCCCACACGGCGCCGGCGTCCAGGCCCGCCTCGGCCTGGAGCACGGTCACTCCCCAGTGGGGTGCGTCCTCGGCGACGGCCCAGTCCAGGGAGGACGGGCCGCGGTCACCGGGTGGCCCCGGGTGCACGACGAGACAGGTGTGCTCCCGCCAGACGTCCTCCGGCAGCGCTGTCTTGAGCATCGGAGCGATGATCAGTTCCGGACGCACCTCGTGTACGGCGGTCCGTACCGCTTCGGCGCCGTGCGAGGCGAGAACGACGTCGACCCGGTGCCCTTCGTCCGACAGTTCCGCGTACACACGCTGGGACAGGCTGTTGAACGCGCTGGCGACGAGCAAGATGTCCATGACGCGGCATGATCGCCGGTTCGCAGGAGACCGAGAAGGACCTCGGCGGCGTTTCGTCGTCCTCCGACGGTTCCGTTCCGCCATCCGGATCGCACCCCGCAGGTATTGGAACGCCGCGCCGGCCTCGTTCGGCCCGCTCCGAGGCGCTTGCGGTTGCGCTCTCCGACCTCGTTCCACAGGTCGTGAGCACGGCTCGCGGCGGGTACGGCGGGGGCATGGAGGAGCAGGACAGCCGACCGCGGAGGGCGGGGCACGCGCCGTGACGTCGAGGCGAGAGGCGGGCGGCGGAGGGGCCGTGCGGCGGAAGACCTCTCGCGCCTTGCGAGAGCGAAACCGCGTCCGCCACTCGCCCGAGGTGCCCCTTGGGCATCATGCGAGGTCGCATGCTGACGTCTTCCTCACATGTGACGCCTAGGGTCCCTCCGGTCAGGGTCACATCACGAAGGGGCAGGTCATGTTCCAGGTATTACGGGTGCGGCTCGGCGTCACCGGGCTCGCGCTCGCGGTCCTCGTCGCCGTCCTGCTGACGGTCGTTCCCGGCACGCGGGCGCAGGCGGCCGACGCGGTCGGGGTGGTCGAGTACAACCTGGGCGACGAAGCGTTCACCGACCCGCAGGCCTGGGACGGCGTCGCCGAGATCCGGGCGGTGGTCCACTACCCACTCAAGTCGGCAGGTCGCCTGCCGCTGGTCATACTGCTGCACGGGCAGCAACTCTCCTGCTACTCCGCCGACGATGCGGACTGGGGGAGCTGGCCGTGCCCGGCGGGGGTGGTTCCCTATCCCAGCTACCGGGGCTACGACTACCTGGCCGAAGCGCTGGCCCGGGACGGTTACATGGTGGTGTCACCGAGCGCGAACGGCGTCAACTACTACATGGGCGTCGCACCGCAGCGGGCCCATCTCATCGACCGGCATCTTCGGTTGCTCCAGCAGCTGAACACGGCCGGAGGCGGCCCGCTCGCCGGCCACTTCACCGATCCGCGTACCGGCCGGCCCGTGCGGGTCGACTTCGAAGACCGGCTCGACCTGACCCGCGTGGGCACGATGGGCCACTCGGTCGGCGGCGAGGGCGTAATGTACCAGGCCGCCGACGCCCACCGCGGCGAGTTGCCGGCCGGCGTCCGCATCCGCGGCGTGGCCGCCGTCGCCTCGCCCGGGCCCAGCGGCTTCTACGACACGCTGGTGACGAGGACACCTCTCGCCGTTGTCTCGGCCGGGTGCTGGTCCCTGGGCGGCGAGGCCTACTTCGATGACGCCCGGGGCCGGACCGGCGCACGCGGCTTCCGGCTGCGGGTGACGAAGGGCAACCACAACTTCTACAACACCGAGTGGACGACGGGTCCGGGGCCGACCGACGGCGACGACACCACGTGCTCGGACACCCCGGGGCGGCCGACCGCCGCGCAGCAGCAGAGCCTCGCGGTCACCTACCTACGTGCGTTCTACGCCTACACTCTGAAGAACGACAGGTCGGCGCTGCCGGTCCTGACCGGCGCGAGGAGGTTCCCGGGCGTCGACACCCAGGCCGAGAGTTATGGCGGCAACGGCTTTGTACACGGCAAGCGCTGACCGAACGTGAGGCGGCGTGACGCGTAGGCCGGGTCGTCGCGCCACAGACGTCGGGCTGTCGAGGCCATGAGCCGGCCCAGCACCGGACTGCTGGGGCGATGCAGGGCGCACATCCCCTCGGTGAACACGCGGTGATCTCCCTGCCACACGTCTGCGGATTCCTCCTCGGTGCAGGCGTACCGGTCGCCCGACTCTCCGCGCACCGCCGGGAGTTGGCCAATTTTTCGCCGGTCCGCGGGATGCTCGGAGAAGGTAGCGGCGTGTGGAGGGCTCCCGACACCGTGGCCCGCGGAGTCCGTACCCACATTGTCGGGCCGCGCCGTCGAGGCCGGTGAGCCCGCTGTCCGACCCGCGTGGCACCATGCCCCTTCAGCCACAAAAGTCCATGGGGGACACATGCGCACCCGCGCCACCATCACACTCGCCGCCACCCTGTTCGCCACACTGGCCGCATGCGACTCGTCGAGCGACGACAAGGCCGACCCCCCGAGCAGCAGCCCGACCACGACCGCCGAGACACCGACCACCACCCCGACGCCTGCCGACGCCACCGAGTTGGAGCGCGTGGCGGAAACGTACACGGACCTCTACTTCGGAGGGGACGGGAAGGGGGCCTACGCCTTCTTGTCGAAGCGTTGCCGGGCCAAGGCGGACCCGGCCGTGTACGCGGCCACCGTGGAGCGGGCTGCGAAGGACTATGGGCCCGACCACCCGGCGATGGACGTGCACGCCGCCGTCTCAGGGGGTATGGGCCGTGTCTCGTACAAGGTGAAGGGGCTACCGAAGTTCGATCAGGAGAGGCAGCCGTGGGCGCTTGAGGGCGGCGACTGGAAGTACGACGCCTGCTGATCCTGGACGGACGCACGGCCCCCGTCGGCCGGTACCGGCGGGGGCCGCGTCAAACCCACTGTTGATCCTTCCGACGGAAGTGGCTCCATCCCTCGTAGTGGATGGGGATCACAAGCCGGGGTTCAATCAAGCTGCACAATTCCACCGCGCGTTCTGCGGTCATCGTGTAGTGCAATGGCCCCGTTATAGGGAAACGCACGCCCCCGAGGTGGACGATGGCGACGCCGATATCAAGCTGCTGCACCGCCTCTCGCAGGTCCCGATACAGCACGGTGTCGCCTGATAACCAGACCACGCCGTTCTGTTGCCCGGCCCATTGCAGTGCGAAACCGATGACGTCCCCGACGAGAGGGCGGCTGCCAGGTGGACCGTGACGTGCTGGTGTCGCGGTGATCTGAATCGTTGTCCTTCGTGGGCTTTGAAGAAACGTCGTCGACCATGGTGCGAGCCCCTGCGCCTGCTTTCCCAAACGCCGTGTGGCTGACGCCGTCGTAACGACAACCGGGGCTTGATGAAGCACTGCGCGGCCCTGCGAGTCGAGGTTGTCGCTGTGATTGTCGTGCGTGAGTAGCACGGCGTCGATGGGGCCGAGCTCGCTTGCGCTGATGGCAGGGCCTGCGAGCTTGGTAGAGCGTGTGCCCCACCCGAATGAGTAGCTTCCTCCCGGGGGGTCGAATGTCGGGTCGGTAAGTAGCCGTCATCCGCCGAACTCGATCAGGATAGTGGGACCGCCGATGTGAGTGACTGTCATTGTTGTCATGGAGAATCCCCATACTCAGAGATGCCGCGCATGTGACTGCTTTACAGCGGGGGTCGTACCGGCATCAGCGTGGGCCATGTCAGCTTCACGCCTCGCCCGGGGGCCCGAACACGACACCGGCAAGGGTCTGGTTCACGTGGCCGAGCCAGCTCTCGCCGTAGGTGTGGAACCCAGCCGACGGGACGCCGCCCAGGGCTGCGACGAAGTCCGCGGAGAGGTTCTTGGCGTCGATCTCCTTGCGGCGCAGGCAGCAGTTGAAGAGAACCGCGCCGCCGGCCCGCCCTCCGAGTTCGGCGCGGGTTCGGCGCAGGGCGGCAGTGGTCTCGGCGATGAGGTCACCCGCCTGCATGACCTCGACCTCCATTCCCGGCATGATCTCGGCGTAGAACCGGAGGCCACCGTCCGGCATTACCGCCTGAGGGCTGCGGACCCACGGCTGGCCGTCGATCATGAGGCCCACCGGGTACTCCGTCCAGGC
Organism: Streptomyces sp. SLBN-31; assembly: GCF_006715395.1. Lineage (NCBI taxonomy): Bacteria > Bacillati > Actinomycetota > Actinomycetes > Kitasatosporales > Streptomycetaceae > Streptomyces > Streptomyces sp. SLBN-31. The sequence continues at coordinate 122,143 of NZ_VFNC01000002.1, read as the reverse complement.
GGCGTCGAGCGCGTCGACGCTCACGCCCAGGGCATCCGCGTACGCCTCCGCGGCCGGCCGGCCGTCGATCTCGAGGACGGTCCGGGACGCGGCGTCCGCACGGGTGATCCGCAGGAGCCTGCCGGTCGGGGTGAAGGAGCATGACTTGACCACCCGGAACGGGACGGCGGTCCGGCACACCATGAGCGCCGCCCCGTGGTAGCTCACGTCGTGGCCCACGGCGGTCCAGGTGCCCTGGAAGGCGAAGTCGTCTCCGGCGGAACCGCCGACGAAGTCCAGCAGCGGTGCCGCGTTCCCCAGCATCTCGTTGACCTGCTCCTCGGATCCGTGCAGGCCGTCGATCAGCACGAAGCCCAGGTGGTGGGCCGGGTCGAGGTGGCGGAGCTGAACCTGGAGGGCTTCCTCGAGCGACTGGACGGCGACCGCGGTGCCGTCGCCTGCGTCGCCGTCCAACTCGCCGAGGACCGCCACCGCTTGGGTGATCAGCCCGTCCGGAAGCACCACGGCCGAGATGCCGCCGGTCCCGTTATGCAGGTCGGTGAACTCCCCGGCGGTGGAACAGCCGATGACCACCGCTTCGGGAAAGCGCGAGCTGATGACGGGTGCGACTTCGGCGGGGTCGTAAACACTGGAGGCGAAGTACATCACCGCGACCGCCCGGCGTCCCGACAGATCGCGGTCGAGCTGTGCCAGCAGCCGGTCGACCGCCTGCGGAGCCGGTCCGGTGACATGGGCGCGTACGACGCCAGCGCCGGGTAGGACGCGAGGGAAGAACGTCATCGGGGCCTTTCTTCGTGGATACCCCGGCCTTCGGGCCGGGGAGGAAGCGAAGCTTCTGCGGAGCAGGGCAGGGAAAGCCGGTTCGCCGCCGGGGCGGACCGGCGTCGATTCCCACGAACCGGCACATAGTCACAAGCCGGAGGATTAGTTTGTGAGCCGTGACCACTGGCGTGAAGCGGGCGTTCAAGTACCGCTTCTATCCGACCGGTGCGCAGGCAGCCGAGCTGTCGCGCACGTTCGGATGTGTGCGGAAGGTCTACAACCTGGCCCTTGCGGCGCGCAGGCAGGCGTGGGCGAGGGAGCAGCGGGTGAGCTACCACCAGACGTCGGCGATGCTGACGGCCTGGAAGAAGAGCGAGGAACTCGCCTACCTCAACGAGGTTTCCTCCGTGCCGCTCCAGCAGGCTCTGCGGCACCTTCAGACGGCGTTCGCGAACTTCTTCGGCAGGCGGGCGAGGTACCCGCGGTTCAAGTCGCGGAAGAAGTCGCGGAAGTCGGCGGAGTACACCACCAGCGCGTTCCGGTTTAAGGACGGCAGGCTGACCCTGGCGAAGATGGCGGAGCCGCTGGACATCGTGTGGTCCCGTCCCCTGCCCGAGGGTGCGTCGCCGTCCACCGTGACGGTGTCCAACGACGCGGCCGGACGCTGGTATGTGTCCCTGCTGTGTGAGGACCTCTCCGTCCGGCCACTTCCCCCCACCCACGCGGCCGTCGGTGTCGACGTCGGCCTCGATCACCTGCTGACCCTCTCCACCGGGGAGAAGGTTTCCAACCCCCGGCACGAGCGCCGCGACCGAGCCCGCCTGGCCAAGGCCCAGCGGCAGCTTGCCCGCAAGGCCAAGGGGGAGGGAGCGAACCGGGCCAAGGCACGCCGGAAGGCGGCCACGGTCTACGCCCGCATCACCGACCGCAGGCTCGACCACCTGCACAAACTCACCACTCGTCTCGTTCGTGAAAACCAAACGATCGTGATCGAGGACCTCGCCGTGCGGAACATGATGAAGAACGGCAGCCTGGCCCGCGCCATCAGCGACGCGGCCTGGTCCGAGTTGCGGAGCATGCTGGAATACAAGGCCCAGTGGTACGGCCGCGCAGTGATCGCGATCGACCGCTGGTTCCCCTCCTCCAAGCTGTGCTCCGCCTGCGGCAGCCTGCAGGACACGATGCCGCTCAACGTCCGCGCGTGGACGTGCGACTGCGGGACGACCCACGACCGGGACGTGAACGCGGCGAAGAACATTCTGGCCGTCGGGCTGACGGCGACTGTCTGTGGAGCTGATGTAAGACCTCAACGGAGCACTCCGGGCGGGCAATCGGCGATGAAGCAGAAAACCCCACGGCGCGAGCCGTAGGACTCCCCCTCCTTCAGGAGGGAGAGGAAGTCAACTGTCTGCCTTGTTCAGAAGTCGCCGAAAGCGGTGCCGAAGGCCCGCCGCGGCGAGGGGCTGGCCGCCGGGCTGCCGCGAGCCGCTGTCCTCCGGGTCCGACGGGTGGAAGAGCAGGTGGTGCGGCGAGGGCGACAACGAGAAGCCCAGCACCAGCAGGACGCTCAGGACTCTGGAGACCACCGCCGCGTCGGTCTGCTGGTCCGGGCGGGGAGAGCGCAGGTCGACGCCAGTGCGCAGGGCGACCCGGGTGCAGATCGCCGCGAGCCCGCGGTCGTCGTCGGGGAAGTGGCGGGAGCGCAGCACGGCGAGGATCCCATTGAGTGTCTCTTCCCGCGGCGGGTCGCTCGCGGGGCCGACGTGGGCCGGAGTGGAGCCGTCGTCCCGCGGTGTACCGCGACGCGCCTGCCACTGATCGGAGTCCGGCGGAGGCTGGGCGCGATCCGTTCCCGGCCGGGCGGCATCCGCGCCCAGCCGGAGGTTCCCGCTGAGCCACGTGTAGAACGCTATCCAGTCGGAACTGAGCCGGGAGCCCCATTCGCTCTTGTGTATCTGGCGCACCGTGTCGAGCAGGGCCGCACCGAACGACCAGTGCCAGCCGTCGAAGAATCCCTGCTGCTGGATTGCCCCACCGACCTGGCGCAGGGTCGCCTCGACGGCCTCCGGTGCGTCCTGGGTCAGTGCGGCCCACAGCACCGACTGAGCCAGCCTGTTGCACAGCGACCATCCTGCCCGCGGCGGCAACTCCCGCACCTGGGGCACCAGAACGACCATGCTCTCGTAGAAGCCGTCCACGAACCGCACCTGGTTGCGGGAGAGCAACTGACAGGAGAACTGAACGCTTCGCAGGCTCTCGGCCGGAGGCCTGGCGCCCGCGTACGCCAGACGCTCCGTGCTACCCGATTGACCGAACACCATGGCGACTCTCCTCGGAGCATGGTGAGCACACGCCGTCCGGGCCGAGCAGCCGCAGCGCTTGCTCGTGCACCCTCCACGCCCGACGGGGTGGCGACGCGCTTCACTTCAATGACCTGACCGGGGCTCGGCCGGGCGGAGACCCGCCGGCCGGCACCCTCACGGATTTCCTCGGCGGAAGCCTGAACGCCTTGCACCGCGAACGTCCCCCCACTGTCCAACCCCGCGTCCCGCGAGGCCGGTTGCCTCCCTTGAGGGACGAGGGGATCACCGTGCATGCCGAGGGTGCCGGACCGACTCTCCCGACAGTCCCGTGAGCGCCCGCCCGGCGATCCCGTCGATCGGTCCGACGGCCTGAACAGTCAGCAGGATGTCCGCGTAGTGGTCGAGCAGAGGGGCGGTCTGGCGTTCGTAGACCCGCTGCCGATGGCGGATGACATCCTCGGTGTCATCCGGCCGGCCGCGGTTCAGCAGCCGCTTCACCACGATGTCCTCGGGCGCGGTGAACTCCACCACGGCGTCCAGTCCGGCTCCGGTGGAATCCAGCATCGCGGCGAGTTCCCGCGCCTGTGTCAGGGTGCGCGGGAAGCCGTCCAGAAGGAAGCCGCGCCGGGCGTCGGACTGGTGCAGCCGCTGGCGGACCATGCCGCCGGTGACGTGATCGGGTACGAGTTCGCCGGCGTCGAGATACCGCTTGGCTTCCTGCCCGAGTGGCGTCCGGCGGGTGACGTGCTCGCGGAACAGGTCTCCGGTGGAGATGTGCGGGATGCCGAGTCTCTCGCTGAGTATGGCTGCTTGGGTGCCCTTGCCCGCTCCGGGAGGGCCGATGAGGACGATTCGCATCAGCGCGCGCGTGCCTTCCAGTGGTCGTTCATGGTCTGCGTTCCTGGTCTTCGCCGTTGTCGGCGTGCTTCGGTCGGGCGGCCCGTGACGGGCGGAGAGGCCCCTGGGCGGGGACCGCTTCCGGCCCGGGTGCCCGGCACGCGCGGCGGGCCGGGGAGGCCGCACAGCGCGTCGGCGTTCGCTCTGCGGTAAGCGTCCGCGCCGACCGGCGGACCGGTCATGACGGTGTGGACGCCGGTGCCGGGCGTCGGTTCGGCCGCCGGCCACCCGGCGAGCCCGGGCAGTCCGGCCAGGGCGGTGTCCCGCGACCGCTCCCGGACCGCATCCGTGATCACGTCGACGACCGGTCCGTCCTGCGCGGCCGTCCGACGCCGGCCGGCTCGCCGCCCGCAAGCCGGCGGCCTCCCAGCGGCTCTGGACCAAACCTCGCACACGGCCAGGTGATTCAGGCGCCCGCAACGGTCGACGGCCGTGTTGACGGCCCGGTCGGGGCCGCCGGCGGCGCTCGCTCCGGTGAGGCGCACGACCCGGCCGGGCGACGGGCCGCCGCCCCTCATGCCGGGCCCGCCTTGTCCTGCTGCCCATGACTGAGACCGGCGTTGATCCGGTCCATCACGGAGGCGTCGGCGAGCGTCGTGACGTCTCCGACCTCCCGGTGCTCGGCGACGTCGCGCAGCAGCCTGCGCATGATCTTCCCGGACCGGGTCTTGGGCAGTTCCGCAACCACCATGATCTGGCGGGGCTTGGCGATCGGGCCGATCTCGTGTGCGACATGGTCGCGCAGCACCGCCGTGAGGTCCGGGTCGGCGCCGGCGCGCAGGATGACGAAGGCGACGATGGCCTGCCCGGTGGTCGCGTCCGACGCGCCCACCACCGCGGCCTCGGCCACCGCGGGGTGCGAGACGAGCGCCGACTCGACCTCCGCGGTGGAGATCCGGTGCCCGGAGACGTTCATGACGTCGTCCACGCGGCCCAGCAGCCAGATGTCGCCGTCCTCGTCGTAGCGCGCGCCATCCCCGGCGAAGTAGTAGCCCTGGTCGGCGAAACGGGACCAGTACGTCGCCCGGTACCGCTCCTCGTCGCCCCAGATCCCGCGCAGCATGGACGGCCAGGGCTGGTCGAGGACCAGATAGCCGCTCTCGCCGTTGCCGACCTGACGGCCCCGGTCGTCGACCACCTTGGCGGACAGGCCCGGCAGCGGCGCCTGGGCCGAGCCGGGCTTCGCGCCGGTCCCTGCCCCGGCCCCGGGGGGCTGGGCGGTGCCCCCGGGCAGCGGTGAGATCATGATGGCGCCGGTCTCGGTCTGCCACCAGGTGTCCACGATCGGCGCCCGGCCGGCCCCGATGTGCGTGCGGTACCAGCGCCACGCCTCGGGGTTGATCGGTTCGCCGACGCTGCCGAGTACGCGGATCGAGGAGACGTCGTAGCGGGCGGGGATCTGCTCGCCCCACTTCATGAAGGTGCGGATGAGGGTGGGGGCGGTGTAGTAGACCGTGACGCCGTACTTCTCGATGATCTCGAAGTGCCGCCCTTCGTGCGGGGTGTTGGGCGTGCCCTCGTACATGACCGAGGTCGCCCGGTTGGCGAGCGGCCCGTACACGATGTAGGAGTGCCCGGTGATCCAGCCGATGTCGGCGGTGCACCAGTAGACGTCGGTCTCGGGGTCGAGGTCGAAGACGGTGCGGTGGGTGTAGGCGGCCTGGGTCAGGTAGCCGCCGGAGGTGTGCAGGATGCCCTTCGGGCTGCCCGTCGTCCCGGAGGTGTAGAGGATGAACAGCGGGTGCTCGGCGTCGAAGGGTTCGGGGGTGTGCTCGTCGGACTGGGCGTCGACCAGGTCGTGCCACCACAGGTCGCGGCCCTCGGTCCACGGCACGTCGGTACCGGTGCGCCGGACCACCAGGACGTGCTCGATGCTCGGGGTGTCCCTGGTCGCCTCGTCGGTGTTCGCCTTCATGGCCTCGGTCTCACCCCGCCGGTACTGGCCGTCCGCGGTGATCAGCAGCCTGGCTTGGGCGTCGTCGATGCGCGACTGCAGGGCGGCCGGGGAGAACCCGCCGAACACGACGCTGTGCGGCAGGCCGAGCCGGGCGCACGCCAGCATGGCGAAGACCGCCTCGGGGATCATCGGCAGCTGGATGGCGACCCGGTCGCCCGGCGTCAGACCGAGGCAGAGCAGGGCGTTCGCCGTGCGGCAGACCTCGCGCCTCAGCTCCGCGTAGGTGATCGTGCGGGTGTCACCCGGCTCGCCCTCCCAGTGGAAGGCGATCTGGTCGCCGTGCCCTGCCTCGACGTGCCGGTCGACGCAGTTGTACGCCACGTTCAGCCTCCCGCCGGTGAACCAGCGGGCGAAGGGCGCGTCCGTCCAGTCCAGCACCTGGTCCCAGCCGGTGTCCCAGTGGAGCTGCCCGGCCTCCCGCGCCCAGAAGGCGAGGCGGTCGTCCGCGGTCGGCTCCAGCGGTCCGGACACGGCGGCGCCCTGGGGGGCGAGCGGGTTCTCTGTAAGGGCGGGGTGGGCAGAGCGCGGAGACATACCAGATCCTCCAGTGGGGTGCGGGTGCTGACGGCACGGGTGCCGTTCCGAGGGCGCGACCGGCCGTCGCCAGGTGGACACGGTGGCCGGTCAGGGTTGGCGGGAGGTTGGCGGCGGGTCGGGGGCCGCGGCTACGGCCGCCCTCCGGCGGTCCAACGGCTCACCAGGCGCAGGGCGAGGCGCGGTCGCAGCGGTGCGGTGGTCCCGCGCCGCAGGGCGCCCTGCCAGACCCCCCAGCCATAGGCGAGGTCGTCCAGGCGACGGATCGCCAAGTGCGCGAGGGGGCCGAGCGAGGTGCCGGAGCGGCGGTGGTCCACCAGCCCCTCGACGACGGCCGCGGCGATCAGCACGTACCGCGCGCGCGGGCTCGCCACGGCGGCGGCCGTCGCAAGGGGCCAGTGGTGCCGGGTGGCGCAGCGCAGCAACTGCTCGGCGGTGCCGCGCAGCGCGGCGAGCGACAGCAGTGCCCCCGCGCGGGAGGGGTGGTCGGCGTCGGGCATACGTCGTGCCACGCGGACGGCGGTCACCGCCGTCAGGGCCGCTGCCACGGCCGTCGGCCCCGGCCTGCCGCGCAGCAGCAGGGCGCAGGCGGCCAGCGACCAGGGGGCGGCATACAGCGGCGGCACCTGCCCGGGGTGGCGCAGCGCCAGGTCGGCGGCGCCGGTGCCGTATGCGGCTCGCTGGGCGAGCCAGCCGCGCAGGTCGGTGCGGTGCCGGTGGCCCACGCGCGCGGTGGGCACGTACCGCAGCCGCCAGCCCGCCTCGTGCAGCCGCATGCACAGGTCGACGTCCTCCCCGACGCGCATGTGGTCGTCGAAGCCGGTGCCCACGGCGTCACGGCGGACCACGATGGTCGCGCTGGGGACGTAGGACAGCGCGGACACCGGCACGACCGGTCCTTCTCCGGCTCCCATGTCCAGTGGCGAGCGCTTCTCCTCGTACCGGTCCAGGAGCCCGGGTTCGGCGACGGGCAGTGCGACCACGCGGGGAGCGGCGAGCGCCACCGCGGGGTCGGCGAACTGCGCCAGCAGGGCGGCGAGCCACCCGGGTTCGGGCACCACGTCGGAGTCGCAGAACGCCACGTACGGGGTACGGGTGTGCCGCAGGCCGGTGTTGCGGGCCGCTGCCGGGCCGAGGTTGCGTGGGTGGGTCAGCAGTTCGGCGCCGTGCGCGCTGGCCACCCGGGCCAGGGCCGCGGGGTCGGCGGAGCCGTCGTCCACGACCAGGACCGGCAGGGGGGAGGTCGGCTGGTCGGCGCGCAGGGCTGCGAGCAGCCGGTCCAGCTGGTCGGCGCGGTCCTTGACGGGGATGACCACCGTGGTGTCGCTCACCGGCGCCGGCGCGGGGCGCGGATGGGCGATCCCGGCGTCGAGCAGCCGTCGTGCGAGCGCGCCGCTCGCCGGGCCTGTGACCGTGAGCCGGCCCCCGTCCAGGAGGCGTGCCGCAGGGGCGGTCAGCCGGAGCAGGCGAAGCGGCGATCCGCCGAGCAGCAGCCGCCCGTCCTCGGACCGGTGCGTGCCGGCGGCGAGTTCGACGGTGAGGCCGGACGGCAGGGCGGTGTCCGCCGGAGAGGGCAGCGGAGTGCTCGTCGGGGGAGCCGGGGTGCGGTGTGCGAGTGCCGTCATGCCGTGAACCCTCCGTCCGCGTGCAGTACGGAGCCTGTGAGAGCGAAGGACTCGGGGGAACAGGCCCAGGCCACCACCGCGGCCACCTCCTCGGGCTCCAGTGGGCGCCCGGTGAGCTGCTGGGCGGCGAGCTGCTCGACGTCAGGCAGGTGGTACAGGTCCGCCGTGGCCCGCAGCATGTCGGTGCGGGTCGAGCCCGGCGAGACGGCGACGGCGTGCACGCCGGTGTCACGCAGGTCGCAGGCGAGGCCGCGGACCAGGCCGACGACGGCGTGCTTGGCCGCGCAGTAGGCGCCCAGGCGCCACAGACCGCGGTGCGCGGCGGCCGAGGCGAGGGCGACGAAGCGGCCGTGCCGGGGGTGCGGCCTGCGCAGCAGGGCGGGAACGGCGGCGCGCGCGAGGTTGGCCACGCCCATGACGTCCACGTCGAGCAGGGTCCGCCACTGGGCGTCGGTCTGTTCCCACACCGGGTTTCCGCCCAGCATCACCGCGGCGGCGGCCACGGCGGCGTCGAAGCCGCCGAACTCGGTCTCGGCCAGCTCCACCGCGCGCTGCAGCGCGGCGGCGTCGCGTACGTCGGCGCGGACCGTACGGATCAGGGGGAATTCCTGTGCCAGCAGGTCCAGTCGGCCGGGCTCGGCCAGCGGATAGGGCACGTCGGAGTCGTCCGCGCAGCGGTCCACCGCCACCACCGCCCAGCCGTCCCGGGCCAGCCGCCGTACCGTGGCGGCCCCGATGCCCCGCGCGGCGCCGGTGACGACGGCCACCCGACGGCCGGTCATCGCCCCTCCCCGGCGGGGGTGGCGACCGGCTGCGTCTCGGGCCGGCCGAGCCGGCCCCGCGCGCCCACCCGCCATCCCCGGACGTCCTCGGCGAGGCGGTCCGCCATCCGCTCCAGGAGCCGCTCGCCGTCGCCCGCGCGGGCCCCGGCGGGGTCGCCGAGGACACCGGACGGGCTCACCCCGCGCACCGATTCGGCGACCAGCCGGTCCATCAGCAGGTGAACGGGTTCGGTCGGTCCGGCGACGGCCCGCTCGGCACGGACGGCCGCGTGCCGAAGCCGCAGCATCATCGAGGTCTCGGCACGCCCGGCGTGGGCGTCGGAGCCCGGCGGCAGGCAGGGCCACCAGCCGACATCGCGACCCTCGCCGCGCAGACCGGTGACCGCCTCGGCCAGACTGGTGAGGTGGCCGCCGTGCCCGTTGACCACCAGCAGGCGGGACGCCCAGCGCAGCATCGAGCGACCGGTCTCCGTGACCAGCAGGCGCAGCGCGTCGTGGCCGATGGACACCGTGCCGGGGAAGCCCTCGTGCTCGCCGCTGGCTCCGTACGGCTGAGCGGGCGCGACCAGTACATCCGCCTCGCCGCACAGCCGGGCGGCGGCACGTTCGGCGACCGCGGAGGCCACCGCCGTGTCGGTGTCCAGGGGCAGGTGGGGGCCGTGCTGTTCGCAGGAGCCGAGCGGCAGCAGCACCAGGGGACGGCGGTCCGCCAGGTCGGGCCAGCGCAGGTCCGCGAGCGAATTCCGGGCGCCGGGCATGTCAGACCACTCCCGGCGCCCGGGTGAAGCCCGGCGGGATCAGTACGTCGTCGGGCGTGAGCTCGTGGACCGACGAGCGCCCGAGCCCCAGCAGGGCGGAATCGATGCCGCGGCGCAGGATGTCGAGCACGTTCTCCACACCGGTCTGGCCTCCCGCCGCCAGGCCCCACAGATAGGCGCGGCCGATCATCACGGCCCTGGCGCCGAGTGCGAGGGCCTTGACCACGTCGCTGCCGCGGCGGACTCCGCCGTCGAGGAGCACCTCGACCCGGTCACCCACCGCGTCCGCGATGACGGGCAGGATGCGGATCGGTGCAGGGGTCGCGTCGAGGTTGTTGCCGCCGTGGTTGGACACCGAGATCGCGGTGACGCCCGCGTCGACCGCGCGGAGCGCGTCGTCCACCCGGCAGACGCCCTTGAGCATGAACGGTCCCTCCCACTGCTCACGCAGCCAGCGCACGTCGTCCCAGGAGGGCGGAGGGGTCGTCATCCACTCGCCGTAGGCGCCGAAGAACGTGGGCGCCTCCTGCCCCGGCTCGGCGATGTTGGGTGCCTTCAGGTCCGGGAGGCTGCGGGACTTCACGAAGTCCCAGAGCCAGCCGGGGCGGGCCAGCGCCTCGGGCGCGAACCGCGTCATGGCCCTGAGGTCCAGCCGCTCGGGAATCTCGGGGCTGCCCCAGTCCCGGCCGTACGAGAAGGACCAGTCGAGGGTGACGATGATGCCCTTGGCGCCCGCCTCACGGGCGTCCTTCAGGCGCCGGGCCATCGCGTCCCGGGAACCCATCCAGTACACCTGGAGGAACGTCTGCGGATTGGCCGCCAGGACGTCCCCGAGCGGCTTGCTCGCGAACGAGCTCAGCCCCATCGCGGTGCCCCGGGCGGCGGCGGCGCGGGCCACGGCCACCTCACCGTCCGGGTGCACCGCCTGCACACCCGTCGGCGAGATGAGCACCGGCAGGGAGATGTCCTGTCCCATGACGGTGGTGGCCTGGTCGCGCTTGGCCGACAGCCCGGCCACGTGCGGGGCGAAGCCCAACTCGGCGAAGGCGGCGGTGTTGTCGTCGTAGGAGACGCCCTTCTCGGAGCCCGCGAGCAGCGCGCTGTACACGGATTTCGGCAGCCGTTTCCTCGCTCGCCGCTGGGCCTCGGCGACCGTCTCGATCCACTTGCTCATGACGTTCCTCTTTCATCGGGTACGGGGCCGCCCAGGTCGGCACCGGCCAGCGGGCTCTCGTCGCAGAAGCGGTCGGAGCGGCGGGCGCGGACGGCGGGCATGCCCAGCGCCACCGTGCGGCGTGAGTGGTCCTTGCCCTGGCCCGGCAGCGCGGCCGGGTCGACGGCCGAGAGCGCGGTGGCCCCGTGGCCCTTGACGCACTCGGGGTCGGGGCCGTCCAGCGGCAGGCCCGTGAAGAACTTCGCGGCCATGCATCCGCCCTGGCAGGCGTCGAACGCGGAGCAGCCGGAGCAGGCCCCACCGGAGGACGGCCGACGCAGGTCGGCGAAGAGGTCCGACTCCCGCCACACCCGTTCGAAGCCGCCCGGTGAGCGGACGTTGCCCGCCTTGAACGCGTCGTGAATGGCGAACGGGCAGGCGTAAACGTCCCCGACCGGGTCGATCAGGCAGACGACCCGGCCGGCGCCGCACAGGTTCAGCCCCGGGATCGGCTCGGAACCGAGGGCGTTGAGGTGGAAGAAGGAGTCCCCGGTGAGCACGTTCCCGCCGTGGCCGACGAGCCAGTCGTAGAGCCGGCGCTGCTGCTCGGCGGTGGGGTGAAGGTCGTCCCAGACGTCCGCGCCCCGGCCGGAGGGCCGCAGCCGGGTGATCCGCAGCTGGGCTCCGTAGCGGTCGGCGAGCACGGCGAAGTCGTCGAGCTGCGCGACATTGTGACGGGTCATCACCACCGAGATCTTGAAGTCCCGGAAGCCCGCGTCCGCGAGGTTCTCCATGGCTCGCACGGCCATGTCGTACGAACCGGGGCCACGGACGGCGTCGTTGACCGCGCGGGTGGCTCCGTCGAGGGAGATCTGTACGTCCACGTAGTCGGTGGTGGCCAGCCGCCGTGCCCGCTCGGGACTCAGGCGGACGCCGTTGGTGGAGAACTTCACCCCCACCTGGTGGTCGATCGCGTAGTCGAGGAGGTCCCAGAAGTCGGGGCGGACCGTGGGCTCGCCGCCGCCGACGTTGACGTAGAACACCTGCATGCGCTGAAGCTCGTCGATCACGGACGTGATCTCGTCCGTGGACAGCTCCAGGGGATCGCGCCGCCCGGACGAGGACAGGCAGTGCGCACAGGACAGGTTGCAGGCGTAGGTCCACTCCCAGGTCAGGCAGATCGGGGCGGCGAGGCCTCCCTTGAACTGCTCGACGAGGGCGGGCACCTTCCCCGGTACTCCTTCGGACACGGGGGCGCCCTCGTTCGCTCCGGCCGCGCTCCGCTCGGCGGCGTGCGGGGGCTCGTGGAGGGGGGTCATCAGTGCGCTCCGGTTCCACTGCGCTGGGGAACGATCATGTCGGCGGCGGCCAGCGAGGCCAGCGCCCGCAGGAAGGCGTCCCGCCGGTCGTCGGGAACGCCGGCGAGGGCGTCCCCGACGCTGGGGTGCCGGTCGAGCCCCCGGACCAGTTCGACGAGTTCGGGTGCCTTGAGGAAGGACAGCCGGCGGTTGCCGAAGTGGTAGGCGAGCGCTCCGAACGGCTCGGGGCGCAGCGCGACGGAGGGGTTCAGCCGGTAGGGGTGCGCCGTGTCGAAGGCCGCGCCGGCCGGGGCCGCCGGGTGGGTGGTCATGGCGGCGGGCCTAGTAGACGCCGCACATGCCGTCGATCGACACCTCTTCGACGAGGACCTCCTCGATCACCTCGTCGAAGGCGATGTCCTGCTCGGCGCTGATCTGGTTGTCGTTCATGGCCAACCTCCTGAATGGGTGGGGGAGTCGCGGAGATCCGGTACCGCCGTGCGGTGACCGGCCGGTATTTGACGCTACGGAGGCCGCCGCCCTGTCTCGCCCTGCTTCCGGCCGCGATCACCCTGTCCGGTCGGGCAGGTGTGCGCCGCCGATGCCGGTGTCCGCGGCTCACCCCTCCGACCGGGCAGGGTGCGTCCCGTCCGTTCGCGTCCCGCTGCCGTCCGGGCGGCCGGTATCGCCCCGCCATGCCTTCGTCGGAAGGTGAGTCACGCCACGCACAGGGCATGTCCGTGCTCCCACCGGACCATCCGTGCTTCACCACGGACCTCTGCGCCGCCGGCAACGGAGCAGTCGACGCAGTACGCGCGGCCCACCGCGCGGAGAGGACAGTCGCGATCATGCAGGTCGAAGAACTTCTCAAGCCGTTTCCGATCAAGGAGTTCCACCCCTTCCCCCGGGCGCTGATGGGCCCCGGCGCCCATGAGCTGATCGGCCCGGAGGCCAAGAAGCTGGGGTTCAGGCGGACACTCGTGATGACCACGGGGCTGCGCGGCAGCGACACCGTGCACAAGATCGTCGAGTCGATGAAGTACCACGGCCTGGAGGTCGTGGTGTACGACAAGGTCGAGTCGAACCCCAAGGACTACAACGTCATGGACTCCGTGGCGCTGTACCAGGAGAACAAGTGCGACTCGTTCGTGTCGATCGGCGGCGGCTCGTCGCACGACGCCTGCAAGGGCGCCCGCATCTCGGTGGCGCACGACGGCCGCAACGTCAACGACTTCGAAGGCTTCAACAAGTCCGAGAACCCCAGGAACCCGCCGCACATCGCGGTCTCCACCACGGCCGGCACCGGCTCGGAGACCTCGTGGGCGTACGTCATCACCGACACCACGACCGACCCCGACAACCCGCACAAGTACGTGGCGTTCGACGACGCCTCGGTGGCCTCGCTCGCCATCGACGACCCGACGCTGTACTACGACTGCCCGCTGGACTACACGGCGCAGTGCGGCTTCGACGTCCTCGCGCACGCCTCCGAGCCGTACGTCTCCCGGCTCAACTTCCAGCCGTCGCTGGGCAACGCGCTGCACGCCATCCGCCTCACCGCCCGGCACCTCAGGCAAGCGGTGTGGAACGGCCAGGACCTGGCCGGACGTGAGGGGATGATGTACGCGCAGTACATCGCGGCACAGGCGTTCAACTCCGGCGGCCTGGGCATCATCCACTCCATCTCGCACGCCGTCAGTGCCTTCTACGACACCCACCACGGTCTCAACAACGCCATCGCGCTGCCCCGCGTGTGGGCGTTCAACATGCCCGCCCACTACGAGCGGTTCGCGGACATCGCCGAGGCGATGGGCGTGGACACGCACGGCATGACCAAGGTCAGGGCCGCCGAGGCGGCGCTCGCCGCGGGCATCCGGCTGCTGCGCGACGTCGGCATCCCGGAGAAGTTCACGGACATCCATCAGGACACGTACTCCAAGAACCGGCTCGGCCAGGGCCCGACCAAGTTCTACGAACAGGCCAAGGCGATCACGGGCGACGCCGCCGACGTGGACCGCATCACGCACCACGTCCTCGGTGACGCCTGCACCCCGGGCAACGCCAAGGAGTGCACGTTCGACACCGTCCGGCCCGTCGTGGAGCACTGCATGACCGGCGACCTGGACGACCTGCTCAGCTGACCCGAACCCGCTGAGCCTTCCCACAGGGGGGCGGGGGACCGACGACATCGCCGTCCCCCGCCCCCGCTCCACCGGACGGAGGAACCGTGCCCGCTACACCCCAGCCCCCCGACACTCCCGCGTTCGCCTCGGTCGACGACGTGGTCCGGCGGTTCGCCGCCGACGGCTACATCACCGACCAGCGGCTCGCCACGACCGTTTTCCTGCTGACCCGGCTGGACAAACCGGTGCTGCTGGAGGGGCCGGCCGGTGTCGGCAAGACCGAGCTCGCCAAGACGCTCGCCGCCGTCACCGGGCGCCGCCTGCTGCGCCTGCAGTGCTACGAGGGCCAGGACGAGAGCCGGGCGCTGTACGAGTGGGACTACGGCAAGCAGTTGCTGTACACCCAGATGCTGCGCGACAAGATCGGCGATCTGACGGCCGACGCCCCCGACCTCGCCGCGGCCGTCCAGCGGATCGAGGAGCAGGACAGCGTGTTCTTCTCCGACCGCTTCCTCGCGCCGCGCCCCCTGCTGGACGCGGTACGCGGCGAGCATCCGGCCGTCCTGCTGATCGACGAGGTCGACCGGGCCGACGAGGCACTGGAGGCCGTACTGCTGGAGTGCCTGGCCGAGTACCAGGTGTCGGTGCCGGAGATCGGCACGTACACCGCGAAGATCCCCCCGTATGTCGTGCTGACCTCCAACAACACCCGCGACCTGTCCGCCGCGCTCAAGCGGCGCTGCCTGCACCTCTTCCTCGGCTATCCGGACGCGGAGCGGGAGTTGGAGATCGTCCGGTCGAAGGACACCGGCCTTCCGGAAGCCACCGCCCGCCATCTGGTGCAGGTGGTACGGGGCCTGCGCGACCTGAAACTGCGAAAGAGTCCCAGCATCTCCGAGACCGTCGACTGGGCCCGCACCCTCGCCGTGCTGGGCGTCGACGAACTCGACCCGGCGGTGCTCGCCGACACGGCCAACGTCGTGCTCAAGTACGAGCGCGACCTGCACCGTGCCCTGGACGTCCTGCCGCGCCTGATCGACCCGAACCGGGTCCTGCCCGAGCCGGGGCACCGGCACGACGGCGACGATCACCACCACGATCACCACCACGATCACCACCACGGGCACCACCACCACGGGCCGGGACACGAGGAGCCCGACGAGGTGGACGGCCGCGCCGTCCGGGCCGCCATGGACCGGCAGGGCCGACACGACGAGGGCTACTACGGCGCCCCCGGAGCCGGACCGACCAATCGCCCCGCGGCCGGTGGCGGCCAGGGCGCCCGCGCCTTCGCCGCCATCGCGCGGCGCCGCGCCGACTGACGGGGGAGGCGCACATGGAAGCGGGTGTGCACCGGTTCGTGCGCGTGCTGCGGCTGTTCGGGCTGCGGGTCTCCGTGTCGGAGGCCGTGGACGCCATGCGCGGGGCGGCTCAGCCCGGCCTCCTCGGCGAGCGGGAGGGGCTACGGGAGGCGCTGCGCATGACGCTGGTGAAGGACCGGCGCGACCACGCCCTGTTCGACGACCTGTTCACCGCGTTCTTCTCACTCCTCCCGGTGGCCGGGGAACCCGACGGGCACGGCCACGGCCACGAGCACGACGACCTGACCGACACCGGCGAACTTCAGGCGTTCACCGTCTCCGACGAGCCCTCGAAGACCCCGGAGCAGGGGCACAGCCACGGCAAACCGTCCGACATCCGGGACTTCTTCGACCAGCAGGACCTGGCCCAGCAATACAACCTCCACCAGGAGGCCAACAAGATCGACCTGGCCTCGCTGACCGACGAGATCGTCCTCTCCCAGGACGGCGGCACCAGCGGCCGGGACCCGGGGGCCGCCGTCCAGCTGGAGACCCTGCGGCTGCACGGCGCGGGCGTTCCCGGCCGGCTCGCGGCGTCGACCGGTCAGCCGGTCGACACGGCACTGACCGTCGCCGGGCAGGACGCCCTGCTCGGCCGCCTCACGGACGATCCCGAGGACGAAGCCGAGGAGCGACCCGGCTTCCGGCGCGCCGAACTGGCGGGCGTGATCGAGAACCTGCCGGAACTGCTGAAGCGCCATCTGGACCGGCTGGCCGAACTCCGCTCGGTGGCCGTGGAGTCCGCCCGGATCGCCGAGCGCGCCCGGATCGAGACGGTCGACGAGGACGAGCGCGCCCAGCTGGAGGAGGCGCTGCGCCGGGTCGGCCGCTCCCTGCACGGCGGCCTGACCAGCCGCAAGCGCGCCACCCCGCGCGGTCGCGTGCACCCGGGCCGCACCATGCGCCGCAACATGCGCTACGACGGCGTACCCTTCCGGCCCGTCACCGTCACCCGCGCCGAGGACCGACCCCGCCTGGTGATCCTCGCGGATGTCTCGCTGTCGGTCCGGGCCACCGCGCGCTTCACCCTGCACCTGGTGCACGGTCTGCAGTCGCTGTTCGGCCAGGTCCGCAGTTATGCCTTCGTCGACGAGCCCACCGAGATCACCGAGCTGTTCGCCGAGCACCCGCTGGAGCGGGCGCTCGGCCTGGTCTTCGACGGACTGCCGGCCGGCGGACTCCTCGACGTGGACGCCCGCTCCGACTACGGCAGGACGTTCGAGCTGCTGCTGGGCGAGCACTCCGCCGCGCTGGGGCGGCGTACGACCCTCCTGGTGCTGGGCGACGGCCGCGGCAACGGCAACGATCCGCGGACCGAGACGTTCGCCGAGATCACGCGCCGGGTGCGGCACACCGTCTGGCTGACCCCGGAACCCCGCTACTCCTGGGGCCTCGGCGCCTGCGACCTGCCCGGCTACGCGGAGTACTGCGACCGCGTCCGGGTGGTCGCGGACCTCACGGGACTGCAGCGCACGAGCCACCGGATGGCGGCGGAGGCGACCGGGCGATGAGCGCACCCACCCGCCGCCAGGAGGAGCCGCCGTCATGAGCGTCCCCAGCATCCGCATCGCCGTCGCGGCGCGCCGTATCGATCCTCTGGCGCCGAACCCGCCGGGCGTGTACGCCGATCACCTGGTCCGGGTGGTGCGCGGCAGCCCGCGCGGCGACGGCGCGGCGCCCCGGCCGGTCGTCCGCACCGAGCACTTCGCCCTGCGCCGCCGCGGCCGACGCGTCGAGCTGAGCCACTCGCTTCGCCCCGAGCACCTGGACAACGATCTGGCGGGGCTGCTGGCCGAGGAGTTGTTCGCCCCCGGCTGGCTGTCCGGCAGTGACATCTTCGAGCGCGTCTTCACGGGGGTGGTGCGCTCGTGTGTGGACGAGCCGCTGCCCGCCTGGACCACGTTCTACGCCAACACGCTGGCCCGCATCCGGGGAGCCCGGCAGGCCCCGGAACCGGCCGACCACTCGTCGATCGCCGGCTTCGCCCCCGTGTATCACCACGCCATGGACCTGGTCGGCGCGGGCACGGTACTGGACCTGGGCTCCTGCTTCGGCTTCCTGCCCTTGCTGTTCGCCGAGAAGCCGGAGTACACGGTGATCGCCTCGGATCTCGCGGGGGGCACCATGCGGCTGCTGGACGCTGTGGCCCGGGTGCGCGGCCTGCGGCTGGACACCCTGGTCTGCGACGCCGCGCGGGTGCCGCTGCCGGACCGCTCGGTGGACACCGTCACGGTCGTCCACGTGCTGGAGCACCTGGACCCCGGACACGGCGAGGCCGTCGTCCGGGAGGCGCTGCGGCTGGCCCGGAAACGGGTGGTGGTGGCGGTGCCGTACGAGGACGAGCCGACCGCCGCCTACGGGCACGTGCGGTGCTTCGACGAGGACCAGCTCGCCGAAATGGGCCGCCGCACCGGCCACCGCTTCTCCGTCGGCTCCTGGCACGGCGGCTGGCTGATCGTCGATCCCGGCTGACACCGGACACGGGCGGGTGCCGTCGCCGGCCACAGCCGGCCCTCCTCGCCCTTCCCAATGTCAGATCACGCCCATCTTGCCCGCCTCGTACACGACTTCCGCGCGGCTGTTCGCGTCCATCTTGCGCATGACGTTGCGGACGTGGAACTTCACCGTCGTCTCCGAGATGTACAGCTCGGCCCCGATGTCCCGGTTGCTCAACCCTCGGGCGAGCAGCTTCAGGACCATTACCTCGCGTTCGGTGAATCTGGGCTGCTCGGGCTGCACGCGCATGGCGCGCACCATCGCCGCGGCGGCGTGCGAGTCGAAGGCGCTCTCGTTGCGGGCCACGGCACGGATGGAGCGCAGCAGTTCGGTGGTGTCGACGTCCTTGACGACGTAGCCGCGGGCGCCGTGCTGGATCGCCTCCACCACCAGGGAGTCGTCGAGGAAGGTGGTGAGAACCAGCACCGCCAGCCCCGGATGCCGCTCGGTCAGCCGGGCGCACAGGTCCAAGCCCTCGGTGTCGGTCCCGGTCGACAGCTTCAGGTCCAGCAGCACGATGGACGGTTTCGTCCGTTCGACGACGGCGGCCGCTTCGGCTGCCGTACTCGCCTCTCCGACCACTTCCAGGTCGCTCTCCCGCTCCAGGATGGAGCGCACCCCGTGGCGGACGATCGCATGGTCGTCCACCAGAACGATCCGCTGGGCCGCCGCGGGGGCCGTCGTCTGCTGCTCGCTGGTCATCGGCGCTCTCCTCGTTGTTCGGGCACCGGCAGCGGGATGTCGGCTCGCAGCAGGACGCCTCCCATGCGTGAGCGGCGGATGGACAGTCTGCCGCCCAGCTCCTCCGTCCTGGCGAGCATGTTGGCCAGTCCCCGGTGGCGACCGGACAGGTCGGTGGCCCGGGCGAGCCGCAGGGCGCGGCGCAGTTGGGCCGGGTCGCCGCCGCCGTCGTCGGAGACGGTCAGCACGACGGAGCCGGGCAGGTACCGCAGTCGGACCAGTGCCCGGCCGGCCCTGCCGTGCGTGGCGGAGTTGAACAGGGCCTCGCCGGTCAGCCGGAGCAGCGACTGCTCGGCCTCGCCCGGTAGCGGCAGTGGGCTGCCGTCCACGCGCACCCGCACGTCGAGGTCCGTGGTCAGATGCACCGTGGAGAGCCGTTCGAGCATCACGGGGAGCGGGCCCGCGGGCTCCTGCGAGGTGCGGTGCAGCGCGTAGATGGCGGCACGCAGGCGTTCCACCGCCTGCCGGTTGAGATCCTTGGCGCCGGCCAGCTGCTCGGCGATCTCCTTGGCCCGCCCGCCGAGCGACTCCAGTTCGGCCCGGCACACCTCGACGGTCATACCCGCGCTGAGCACGTACTGGGTGACACTGTCGTGCAGTTCACGGGCGATGCGGCGCCGCTCGTCGTCCAGGGCCTGCCGTTGCATCGCGTCGAGGAGCCGGGCCTGGGTCTCGGCCAGCTCGGCCTTGCGTGCCGCCAGGTCACGGGCCTGCCGCTCGGCCGCCTCGGACAGTTCCTCCGTCCGCCCGCGCAGGGTGGCCGCCGCGTGGAAGAGGAACGTGTTGTGCACGGCGACGGCGGCCTGGTTGGCAAGGACCCTGAGGATCGCCAGGTCGGTGTCCGCCACCTCGACGCCGGCGCCGGGCTGCGCCGCGATCCCGCCGACCGGTTCGCCGTCCAGGGTCATCGGCGCACGCACCCACCCGGGTCCGTTGTGCGGGCTTGCGGCCTCCCACGGCCGGGTGCGCAGCACGCGCAGATGTTCGCGCACCTCGGCGGGCACATGGGTCTCGTCGTCGATCAGTACGTCGTCGGCGTACAGCAGGAAGCGCGGCCGGGCCGCGCGCAGGGCGCCGTCGGCCACGGCCAGCAGCAGCCAGCGCGCCTGCAGGTGCTCGGCCGCGGTCCGTACGACCGCTTCGACCAGGGCACGCGGCCCCTCCGCCGTCCGCACCAGGGCCCGGGAGATGCCGTCGAGCGCCTCCACTGTCCGCTCCAGCCGCTCGGTGGAGCGCACGTAGGCCGGGTAGTACGAGCGCTTGCCCGACCGCAGGCCGGTGAGCACCCCCAGGTCGGGGGCGTGTCCGGGCTGTTCGGGGACGCTCACCGGTACCTCCTCACAGAGCCTCGCGGAACAGTGCCTCGACGTCCCGCACGTCGACATCCCTGGGGTTGGTCGCCATACAGGCGTCCTTCAGCGTGGTGCGGGCCAGTACGGGCACGTCGGACTCCGTGACCCCGAGGCCGGCCAGGCCCTTGGGGACACCGACGTCGTCCGCCAGCGCGCGCACCTGGTCCGCGAGCCGGGCGGCCACCTCGCGGGGTGGTACGCCCTCGGTCGCGATGCCCGCCGCCGTCCCGAGTGCGACGAACCGCTGCGGCCGCGCCTCGGCGTTGAACCGGATGACGTGCGGCAGCAGCACGCCGTTGACCACGCCGTGCGGGGCGTCCAGCAGGCCGCCGACCTGGTGGCTCATCGCGTGCGTCGCCCCGAGGATCGCGTTCGTGAAGGCCATGCCGGCCTCCAGCGCGGCCTGTGCCATCGCGAGCCGGGCGGCGAAGTCCTTGGGCCGCACCTGGGTGCGCACCAGATTCCGGGTGATCAGTTCCACCGCGTGGAGTGCGTGGATGTCCGTCAGCGGGTTGTGCGCCCGGGACACGAACGCCTCGATGGCGTGGGTCAGGGCGTCCAGGCCCGTCGCCGCGTTGAGCCAGCCCGGCATGGTGGTCAGCAGGCGCGGGTCGATGACCGAGATCTCCGGCACCAGAGTGCGGCTCACGATGGTGATCTTGATGTGCTCGGCGGTGTCCGTGATGACGGCGAACTGCGACACGTCCGCCCCGGTTCCCGAGGTGGAGGGCACCATCACGGTGGGCGGAATCGGCCGGCCGACCCGGTCCACGCCCTCGTAGTCGAGGATGCGCCCGCCGTTGCTGGACAGGATCGCCACGCCCTTGGCCGCGTCGATGACGGAACCCCCGCCCACACCCACGATCACGTCGCATCCGCTGGCCGCGTACCGCTGGAAGCCGGCCTCGACCTCGTGGTCCTTGGGATTGGGTGTCACGTCGTGCCAGACGACGGGCCGCAGGCCGACCCTGCGCAGATGGCCCACCGCCTCGTCCACCCAGCCCGCCTCGATCAGCCCCGGGTCGGTGACGAGGAACGGCCGACGGCCGCCTAGCCTGAGCGCGCAGTGACCGAGCTCGCTCAGCGAGCCGGGCCCGAAGAGAACCTCGGGCACATGGAACTTGGCCATCCTGGCGGACTGCCGGAGAGCCTCGGTGCCCGTCTCCTGCGGCCCCAGGAGTTCGCCGTGGTGCTCGTCACGGCTCCAGTCGGCACTCGGGTCAATACCGCTGGTCACCATGGCACCGGAGGTGAGCGACATGTGACCTCCACGAGGGCGTGCGGTCCGCAACCTGTGCGAAACCTTGATTTCACTGCTTCATTCGCCGATAACACTGTCGTCAAACGCAGACCAAGCTAGGGGCGTGCAACCGGACGCGGCACCTGCCCGTCCGGACAGGGGAACCTGCCTGACCGGGCAGGTGTGCCCTGTACCGTTGAGGCGAAGAATTGTGGTTCGCCCCGTTTTTTACGACAGGGAAGCACATGTCACAGCGCAGTGACCTTCGGCAGCGCAGGGCCGCACTCGAGGGTGAGTGGTCCCGGACGGTGTCGCTGGTGAAATCCACGGGCTCGGCGCCGAGCGGCCACGAGGGGCTGCGCCATGAGGTGGCCGACTCCTGGGTGCGCTCCCTTGGCAGCGTGGACCCGGCCCGGGACAGCGCGCCGGCCGCCGACGACGGCACGGTCCGGAACCGCTGGACCGACTCGCTGCTGCGCCGGCCGGTCGACGCCCTCTCCGACGAGCTGCGCAGCGTCGCCGACGACGCCGGTTTCGTCGCCGCGGTCACCGACGAGTCGGGAACGATCATGTGGACCTGCGCCGGTCAGGACATGCTCCGGCGAGCCGAGCGGGTCAACTTCGCCCCAGGGGGCCGCTGGAACGAGCAGGCCATGGGCACCAACGCCCTGTCCCTGGCGCTGCGCACCGGCCGCCCCAGCACCGTCTTCTCGGCCGAACACCTGGTGGCCGCGCTGCACGGCTGGGTCTGTTACGGCGCGCCGATCCACGGACCCGACGGGCGCATCCTCGGCGTCCTGGACCTGTCCACCACCTGGGACCGCTCACACCCTCTGGCCATGTCCACGGTGCGCGGTCTGGCGTCCGCCATCGAGGCCGGGCTCCGCGCCGGACTGCCGGCCGGGCCCCGGGACGACGTGCCCCAGGTGCGGCTGACCTGCATGGGCGAGGAGAAAGCCACGCGCGGGGGCGCTCTGCTCGCTCTGCGCCCCCGGCAACTGGAGATCCTCACCCTCCTCGCTCTGGAACCGGACGGCTTCTCCTCGGAGCGGCTGCGCGACGCCCTGTACGGCGACCGGCCCGTGACCGCCTCCACGTTCAAGGCGGAGATCTCGCATCTGCGCCGGGCCCTCGGCGGCGGCATCGCCGCCCGCCGCTACGCACTCACCGCACCGGTCTCCTGCGACGCCGTCGATGTGCTGCGCGCGCTGGAGCGGGGTGACACGGACACGGCTCTGCGCCTCTACCGTGGTCCGCTGCTCCCTCGTTCCGAGGCTCCTGGCATCGAGGAGTGGCGCACTCGTCTGGAGGTGGCCGTACGGGAGGCGGTCCTGGCGAGCGCCAGTGCGGAGCACGCTTTGCGCTACGGCGAGCGGGCGCCGTACGACGCCGAGGTGCACGAGCACGCACTGCGCCTGATAGGTCCGGGTGACGCCCGCCGGGCGATCGCGGTCGGCCGGCTCACCACCGCCCTGCGCTGACCCGGCGCCACCGGCGTACCGGCGTCACCAACCTTGCGCCAACCTCGCGGGCTCACAGTGATGCGCACCACGACGGCGAGGGCCGTCGTACACAGCATTCACCATCGCCCACCGAGGAGAGCCGCCATGGTGTACGCGCAGCCGGGAACGGACGGCAGCATCGTCAACTTCGCCCCGCGATACGACAACTTCATCGGTGGCGACTGGGTCGCCCCCGTGGAGGGTCGCTACTTCGAGAACCTGTCGCCGGTGAACGGAAAGGTCTTCTGCGAGGTCGCCCGCTCCTCCGCAGCCGACGTCGATCTGGCCCTGGACGCCGCTCACGCCGCGGCCGACCGTTGGGGCCGCACCTCCATCACCGAGCGGGCCAACATCCTCAACCGGATCGCGGACCGGCTGGAGGAGAACCTCGAGAAGATCGCCGTGGCCGAGACCTGGGAGAACGGCAAGCCCGTCCGCGAGACACTGAATGTCGACATCCCGCTCGCGATCGACCACTTCCGGTACTT
Source organism: Streptomyces sp. SLBN-31 (assembly GCF_006715395.1). Taxonomy (NCBI): domain Bacteria; kingdom Bacillati; phylum Actinomycetota; class Actinomycetes; order Kitasatosporales; family Streptomycetaceae; genus Streptomyces; species Streptomyces sp. SLBN-31. Next base: position 98,771 of record NZ_VFNC01000002.1, on the reverse strand, counting down.
CGCGGGCGTGGTGCGCAGCCAGGAGGGCACGGTCGGCGAGATCGACGAGGACACCGTCGCCTACCACTTCCACGAGCCGCTGGGCGTGGTCGGCCAGATCATCCCGTGGAACTTCCCCATCCTGATGGCCGCGTGGAAGCTCGCCCCGGCCCTGGCGGCGGGCAACTGCGTGATCATCAAGCCCGCCGAGCAGACCCCGGTCAGCCTGCTGTACGTGATCGACCTGATCGCCGACCTGCTCCCGCCCGGCGTGCTCAACGTCGTCAACGGCTTCGGCGTCGAGGCCGGCAAGCCGCTCGCCTCCAGCCCCCGCATCGCCAAGATCGCCTTCACCGGCGAGACCACGACCGGCCGGCTGATCATGCAGTACGCCAGCGAGAACATCATCCCGGTCACCCTGGAGCTGGGAGGCAAGAGCCCGAACATCTTCCTGGCCGACGTCATGGACGCCGATGACGCCTACCTGGACAAGGTCATCGAGGGCTTCGTGATGTTCGCGGTCAACCAGGGCGAGGTGTGCACCTGCCCGTCCCGGGCCCTGATCGCCTCCTCGATCTACGACGAGTTCATGGCCCGCGCCCTGGAGCGCACCAAGGCCATCAAGGGCGGCAACCCGCTCGACCCGCAGACCATGATCGGTGCCCAGGTGAGCAACGACCAGTTCGAGAAGATCCTGTCCTACATCGACATCGGCAAGCAGGAAGGCGCCGAGCTGCTCACCGGCGGCGGGCCCCGCACGGTCCCCGGCCTGGAGGGCGGCTACTACATCGAGCCGACCGTCTTCAAGGGCACCAACGACATGCGGATCTTCCAGGAGGAGATCTTCGGCCCGGTCCTCTCGGTCACCACCTTCGACTCCCCCGAAGAGGCCCTGAAGATCGCCAATGACACCCTGTACGGCCTCGGCGCCGGCGTCTGGTCCCGCAACGGCAACAGCGCCTACCGGCTTGGCCGCGAGATCAAGGCCGGACGGGTGTGGACCAACTGCTACCACGCCTACCCGGCCCACGCCGCCTTCGGCGGCTACAAGGGGTCCGGCATCGGCCGCGAGAACCACAAGATGATGCTCGACCACTACCAGCAGACCAAGAACCTCCTGGTCAGCTACTCGGAGCAGAAGGTCGGCCTCTTCTGATGGGAACCCGGGTGCGGCGGGTCGAACTGACCGACGCGGCGAACGAGTTGGTGGCTGAGCTGACGGCCGGTCACGGCCCGGTGATGTTCCACCAGTCCGGCGGCTGCTGCGACGGCAGCGCTCCGATGTGCTACCCGCGCGGCGAGTTCCGCGTCGGCGGCACGGACGTCCTGCTCGGCCACGTAGCCGGAGACACACCGTTCTGGATGAGCGCCGGCCAGTACGCGTACTGGCGCCACACCCACCTCACCGTCGACGTGGTCCCGGGCAGGGGAAGCGGCTTCTCCCTGGAGGCCCCCGAGGGCGTGCGGTTCCTGCTCCGCTCCCGATTGCTCAACGACGAGGAATGGGAGCGCGTGGAGGCGGAACCGCCCCTGCCGACCGGGGCGGAGACGACGGGATGACCTGACGCGTCGGCGCACCAGGCCATCCGCCAGCCACCGCATCCACGCAGGCGGTGGCGAGAGTGGGGCCGGACAGCAGGACGTCCGGCCCCCCTTCCTCCGTAACGAGGTGCCCCGGCACCCAGACGAATGAGTCCGATGTCAGACGCTCAGGAGCGGTTGCTGAGACTGGCGGCCACGGCGGTCAGTCGGCCCATCGCGTGAGCCACGCCGAGCCCATCCATGTAGTCGCGGACGTGCACGATCTGGCTGTTCCGGACCCGGATCACGAGGAGGCCGGGGAAGCTGAAGGACTGGCCGGTCGTGGTCACAGTCCCGGAGAAGATCTGCTCGACGACGATCACCTCCGGGTCGGTGCTCTCATGCACGACGACTTCGCGGATCTCCTGCGGCTGCGCCGGGCTTGCACCCCAGGCCGCTCGATAGCCCGTGCGGACGGACGGAAACTCTTCGCGCCCCTGTTGACATGCTCCTCGGGCTGAAGCCCGAGGATTCTGGCCTTCTCTACCGGTTGTTGTGCCGCTATGCGGCACGGTTGCCGGTCGGGAATCCGTGGCTTCCTGTCTCTTTGCGCTGTGCCGGGATTGCTCCTGGTCTTACCGGCGCTCCGCAGGCCGTCACCGCCAGTCCGGCGGCCGTCTTCACGTTGAGCGCGGCATTGTGGTCCCGGTCGTGGACCGCGCCGCAGGCGGTACACGTCCATTCCCGGACGTTTAAGGGTTTGAGTCCGTCCTTGACTCCGCAGGTGGAGCAGGTCTGGGAGGTCTCGAACCGGCCGATCCTGGCCAGGGCGCGGCCGTAGCGTTGTGCTTTGTACTCCAGCATGCTGATGAACGATGACCATCCGGCGTCGTGCACGGACTTGGCCAGCTTCGTGCGGGCCAGTCCCGCCACCGACAGGTCCTCCACGGCGATCCCTTGGTTCTCGCAGATCAGCCTGGTGGAGAGCTGGTGGTGGAACTCACGGCGCGCGTCAGCGACCTTGGCATGGGCACGGGCGACCTTGAGACGGGCCTTGGCCCGGTTCTTGGATCCCTTGTGCTTGCGGGACAGCTCCTGCTGGGCCCTCTTCAGCTTCTTCTCCGCGCGCCGCAGAAACCTGGGGGAGTCGATCTTCGTGCCGTCGGAGAGGACCGCGATGGGGGTACCCCCTCTGGGGGAGGGTCAGGCCGAGATCGATGCCGATGGTGCGGTCGGTTTCGGGCATGCGTGCCTGGTCGGCGGCGGGGTCGGTGTCGATGACGAAGGAGGCGAAGTACCGTCCGGCCGCGTCCTTGATGACGGTGACGGAGGTGGGCGTGGCGGGCAGGGTGCGGGACCTTCACCTTCACCGGACCGATCTTCGGCAGGTTCAGACGGCCGGCGTCGGTGATGCTCCAGCGGGCGTTGGCGGTGAACCGGATCGACTGCCGGGCGTCCTTGCGTGACTTGAACCGGGGCGGGCCCAGTTGTGGCCCCTTCCGGGTGCCCTTGAGGCAGGCGAAGAAGTCTTGTAGGCGGCCCGGCGTCCCGCAGAGACTGCTGGAGGACGACGGCCGACACCTCGCCCAGCCAGGCCCGTTCCGCAGTCCGTTTCGCTTGTGTGATCAAGCGGGTGGACAGTTGCCCGGCCGTCGGGAACGGCTTTCCGGCCTTACGGGCGTCCTCGCGGGCACGCACGGCGTCGTTGAACACCACGCGTGCGCACCCGAACGCCCTGGCCAGCGCGGCCTGCTGAGCGGCGTCGGGGTACAGCCTGAAGGCGTACCGGAGCTGCATGACGATCACACTAGGCAAGTCAATCCCACGTCGTCAGGGGAATGGGGATGATCCGTCACCATCGCCAAGCGGGGTCCGGCTCCGCCGGAACGAAACCGCGACGCTTCGCATCGCAACCACAAGATTCGCCTCACCCCCGGCCTGAAGGCCGGAGCCCTGCGAATGATCTCCGGTAGCGGGCCAAGACCTCACGTGGGCCGAGGTCGGCCGAGGTTGTGTCCGGCCTGCTGACCGGACGAGGGCCTCCAAGATCCGGTTGTGACGCCCGACTTGGAGACCCTCTTGACCGCACTGTATGTGAAGATCGACGACGAGATCGGAGGAACGCGATGGATGGGACGCCCGCCCCTTCTCAGCGACTCCGAACTCCTCTGCCTGGCGGTGGCCCAGGAACTGCTCGGCTACCGATCCGAGGCGCGGTGGCTGCGCTTCGCTCATAAGCGCATGTCCAGCGTGTTCCCCTACATGGCGACTCCTGACGGGGCGGACAGCCTGTCGCTCGAGGAGCACGCACGGGCGGTGGTTCGCCGCGGTCTCAGTTCTTGTGGTTCCCTCCGGCGCGGATGACCACTTCAGGCATGGCCACGGGGTGTCCGTCCCGGCAGGTGAGTTCTGACTGCACCGGCGCGCCGCACTCCTGGTGAGTGAGGACGAGGGGTGCACGTCCCCCGGGAGAGAGGTACCGGGCTCCCCAGTCGTACAGCCCGATCACCGCAGGCGCGAGGTCGTGGCCCATCGGGGTGAGCTGATACTCGTGCCGGGTGCGCTGCCCCGGCTCCTGGTACGGCACCCGCATGAGGATGCCTGCAGCGGTGAGCTCGCGCAGGCGTGCCGAAGCGACGGCCTCGGTGATCTCGACGCGCTGAGCGAAGTCGTCGAAGCGGGTGGTGCCGTAGAAGGCCTCGCGGAGGATGAGCATGGCCGAGCGCGTGCCGACGACGTCCAGCGCCTTGGCGATCGGGCAGTTGTCACCAATGCGCCAGGTCGACCGATCGGCCAGCCGGTCCTCGAAGGTCGCAGAGTTCTGAGTCACATCCTCAGCCTAACTTGTATTGCCCATAGCCAGCCCTCTATGGTCGCTGGCTATGGCAAACACAAGTCAGCGATCGGGTCTGACCCTCTTCGTGCTCACGCTCGCCGCGTTCATGGCAAGCCTCGACGTCTTCATCGTCAACGTCGCCTTCGACGCGATCGGGGCAGACTTCCGCGGAGCCGGCATCACCGACCTCTCATGGGTCCTGAACGCGTATGCGATCATCTTCGCGGCCTTGCTGGTGCCCGCCGGCCGCCTCGCCGACCGGTACGGCCGCAAGCGCGGCTTCCTCATCGGCCTCGTCCTGTTCACCGGCGCGAGCGCGGCGTGCGCGGCGGCCGGCAGCATCTGGACCCTGGTCGGCTTCCGGGCGCTCCAGGCCGTCGGCGCCGCGATCCTGACGCCCGCGAGCCTCGGCCTCGTGGTCGCCTCTGCACCACCGGAGCGTCGCGCCGCGTGGGTGCGCATCTGGGCCGCCGTCGGTGCACTGGCCGCCGCCCTCGGCCCGGCCGTCGGCGGGATGCTCGTGGAGGCCTCTTGGCAGTGGGTGTTCCTCGTCAACATCCCCGTCGGCGTCGCGGCCGTGGTCGCGGCGATCCTGTGGGTGCCGGACTCGCGCGACACCTCGATCACCCGCAACCCCGATCTGGTCGGCGCAATCCTGCTGGCCCTCTCGGTGGGCGCCCTCTCCCTCGCGATCGTGGAAGGACCGTCGTGGGGCTGGATCAGCGGTCGTACGAACGCGGCCTGGGCCACCACGGCCGTCGCCCTGCTCGGATTCCTGCTGTCCTCGAAGCGTCACCCCGCCCCCGTCATCGCGCCCGCCCTGATACGGGTGAAGGCTTTCGCCTGGTCGAACGTCACCGCGCTGCTGTTCACCGTCCCCTTTGCCGCGGCGCTGCTGACGAACATCCTCTGGATGCAGAAGGTCTGGCACTACTCGGCCATCAAGACCGGCCTCGCGGTCGCTCCCGGCCCGCTGATGGTCCCGCTGTTCGCCATCGTGTCCACCCGCCTGTCTCGCCGGCTCCCCGTCGGCGTCATCGTGTCCGTCGGATGCCTCTTGTGCGGCCTGGGCAGCGTTGCCGTAGCAGCCCAGGTCGGCGCGAGCCCGGACTACGCCGGCGCGCTTCTGCCCGGCTGGCTCATCGGTGGCGCCGGCGTCGGCCTCGCCCTGCCGAACATCCTGTCCGCCGCCACCGCGGACCTGCCGCCCTCCCAGGGGGCCACCGGCAGCGCCATCGTCAACATGAGCCGCCAGATCGGCACGGCCATCGGCGTCAGCCTCGTGGTCGCCGTCCTCGGCACTCCCACCACATACGACGCGGCACACACCGCCTTTCAGCACGCGTGGTGGCTGCTCGCTGCGGTCGCGGCGGCCGCAGCCCTCAGCGCCCCGCTCATGACGCCGCTGCCGGTCGCCGCCCCGGCACGCACTGCCGCCGAGGCGGCGTCGTGAGCCCGCGCACGTTCGTTGAGGCAACCGCGATCACACAGACGGGGTGCGGGGCGTTCACCGCCGATCTCGACCCACTGTGGACGGTCGTCGGCAAGCCGAACGGCGGCTACCTCCAGGCCGTCGCGGGCCGCGCGGCAGGCGTCGTGGCACCACATGGGCAACTTCTGAGCGCGACGAGCAGCTTCATCCGAACGCCCCGTCCCGACAAGGTGAACGTCTCCACCGAAGTGCTCCGCATCGGGCGCACGACCACGCATGTCCGCGCCCGGATCAGCCAAGAGGGCGAGCCGTGCGTGGAGACCCTCGTCATGCTCGGTACGCTCGCGGCCCAGCCGCCGTCCGGGACGTGGCTGTCCGGTGACCGCCCGCCGCCCAGACATCCGTACGCCGAATGTGCGCGCTTCCAGCCGCCCAAGGACATCTTCCCCGTCGATCTGCTCGATCAGATCGAGGTCCGCGTCGAACCCGAGTCGCTGGGATTCGCCGCCGGTGAACCCAGCGGACTCGGCGAGATCCGCGGCTGGCTCAACCTCCCGGTCACGCCGTCGTTCGACCCGCTCGCGCTGCTGCTCGCCGCCGACGTGCTCCCGCCCGCGACGTTCGACATCCAGCTCACCGGCTGGGTACCGACGCTCTCCCTGTCGACCTACGTCCGCGCGATCCCCGCGCCCGGCCCCGTGCACATCACGCTGCGGGCCAACGCCATAGCGCATGGCCGCGTGGACGAGACCTGCACCATCCGCGACAGCGCCGGAGAGCTCGTCGCCCAGTCCCACCAGCTCGCGGGCATCAGATTCGCGTAGTCCTCAACTGGACGGGGCAGGGGGCCGCTATCGCTGGTTCGCATGGCATGTGTCCTCGCCGAGCAGCGCGCGAGCCGGTTCCCTTACCCAGCGCGCCCAGGTGGGCCGGCCGAGAGGGGATCTGAGCACACCACTCGCCGGGCCGTCCAGGCGTGAGGGACACGCCCTGGGACGCCATCCGCTTGTCGATGACGGGGCTGGTGTCTCAGGGCAACACATCCAGGACCATGGAGTCCTGCACGCCGCCCCACCCGGCCGGCCGGATTGTGCACGGCTAAACGGTGGGCCGCCGTGCGTACACCTCGATCTCGATCTTCATCCGTGGGTCGGCCAGACCGCACACCAGCATCGTGGCGGTCGGCCGGACATCGCCGAAGCAGTGGCGCAGGACCGGCCAGCAGGGCTCGAAGTCCTCGCGGTCGGGCAACAGGTAGCGCACGCGCACCACATCGGCGAAGGTGCAGTCCGCTTCGGTCAGGGCGGCCTCGATGTTCCGCAGGCACTGCTCTGCCTGCTCCACCACATCGTCGGAGATCGTCATGGTGGCGTAGTTGAACCCGGTCGTCCCGGAGACATGCACCCAGTCGCCGTCGACCACGGCGCGGGCATAGCCGATCTGGTCCTCGAAGGTCGAGCCGCTGAGGATCGCGCGTCGCTGTGTCATGCGTTGAACGCTAAGTGGCCAGCACTGATACGTCTAATACGGCTACATGCATCGTCTGATATCTCTGGACGTATGGAGCGCCCCGAACTCCCCCTGCCCCAGCTGCACGCCTTCGTCGTACTCGCGGAAGAGCTGCACTTCGGCCACGCGGCCGCCCGCCTGGGCATCGCTCAGCCGCCGTTGAGTCAGCAGATACGCCGCCTGGAGGACAAGGTCGGCCATGCGCTGTTCACCCGCGCCCCGGGGCGCGTCACCCTGACTCCGGCAGGCAGCGAACTGCTGCCCGCCGCCCGGCGTGCCCTCACGGATCTCGCGGACGGCCTGGCCGCGGCCCGGGCCGTCGGCAGCGGCCAGGCCGGCTGTCTGCGGATCGGCTTCGCCGCCTCCCTCGCGCTGACCATCCTGCCCGGCCTGCTGCGCACCTTCCGTCACCGGTTCCCCGGCGTCCGCCTGGACATCCACGAGATGACCACCGCTCCCCAGATCGCCGCCCTGCATGACAGGACCATTGACATCGGGCTCCTGCGCGAACCCCCCGTCGACGAGAGGGAACTCGGCTTCAGGACAGTACTCACCGAGCCTTTCGTGGCCGTGCTGCCGCCCAGCCATCCGCTTGCCGCCCTACGGGCCGTACCGCTGGCAGAGTTGGCGGACTCGCCCTTCGTGCTGCTGCCTCGCACGGCAGGTCCCCTCCTGCACGATCGGATCATCGGCCTGTGCGCCGCGGCAGGGTTCGCGCCGCAGGTGGTTCAGCATGCGGTGGAGTGGCAAACGGTGTGTGCCCTGGTGGAAACCGGTCTGGGCGTCTCCCTGGCCCCGGCGAGCATCCGACGCATCCGCCTCAGAGGCGTCGCCTTCCGCAGGATCGAGCCCGGCACCGCCCGCACGCGAGTGGCCGTCGCCTGGCGCGAGAACGACTCCAATCCTCTGGTCGCACAGCTCTTGGCGACCATCAGCCCGGATCCGCCGACGGAAGCTACTTGTCGGGGGTCATGACGGCGCTGACGCGGCGTGGATCAGGGGCTTTTGAGGGTAGGTGCGAAGCACCAGGGACGTAGTGACCGGGCCGTAACGAGCAAGTGCGTCGACAACTTCTTCGAGTCGTCCCGCCTGCGGGCAGTAGACGTCGAAGATGAGGCAGTCTTCCCCGGTGACTCTGAGCGTGGAGGCAATCTCGGAGGTCCGGGAGGCGAACTCCAGGGCGCGTGAGAGCTGGGCGTGTGTGGTGCGTAGCCGGATGACCGCGTGAATGTTCAGACCGAGGGCTGCCGGCTCGACCACGGCTCGGTAGCCGGTGATGACGCCCTTCTTCTCAAGCCGTTGGATGCGCGCGCTGGCCGCGGGCTGGGAGAGTCCGACGAGGCGCCCTAGCTCCGCGCCGGTCAGCCGCCCGTCGGTCTGGAGCAGGGCGAGGATGTCTCGGTCTATCCGGTCGAGTGATTCCATCTTTGTCCGCACCATTTTCTTTGAGATCGCTTGCTTGAGCGCCGCTGCTCTGATGGATCCAACAGAATCTACGTCAGGGGGCCCCAGGATCTCAGGGGTCGACGAGTGAATCGGTGGTGGGCAGTGGTCGCGTACGTCATCATCCCGGGTATCGACGGCTCGGACGGACAGCACTGGCAGACCTTGTGGGAACGGCAGTGGGGCACCTCAGCGGTGAGGATCTCCCCTGCGTCGTGGTCCGAGCCTGATCTGAATGACTGGGTCGACGCTGTCCAGGAGGCGTACGACGACGCTGCCCAGCAGGACCGCCACGTGGTGCTGGTGGCCCACAGCCTGGGCTGCTGGGCCGCCTCCACCTGGCTGAGCAAGAACCCCTCGAGCTCGACAGCCGGCGCGTTCCTGGTCGCACCGCCCGACCCGCACGGGCCGGCGTTTCCACGCCATGCGGCCGCGACGTTCACCGAGGCGTCGGTACGACCGCTGCCGTGCCCGGCCCTGGTGGTGGGCAGCACCAATGACCCGTACTGCACCCCCGAGGCAGCCGCCGGGTTCGCGGCGATCTGGGGAGCACGATGGCATCTGGCGGGCGCGTGCGGACACATCAACTCCGCCAGCGGCCTGGGCACGTGGCAGCACGGCCGTGACCTCCTGAACTCGAGCGTGGGCACCACCGCACGGCCCTGAAAGCCGTATGGCAGGCCGACTGACGGACATCTCCCGCCACACCACCGTCGCCCCTCTGCCCCGGACGCCGGCGCGAGGGTGGGGGTGGGGGAGCCGGCGCCTGGAATGAGGTCACGGCGGGGTTGAGGCTGTCCAGGCCGGTGCTGGTGGCGCGGTCGCCGGAGCTCGAGGCGGCCGGGGCGTCGACGACGGTGCATGTGCGTGCGGGCCGACGAAGGGCTTGGCAACTGATGGCCGACGCCACGACGCGCGCCACCGAGACGACCATGCAGTTCCCGCGTCCGCGTGAACGTCTCGACAACACGGCCGCCACGAAGTACGCCGGAGCGGCCGACAACACCTTCGCGTTCGGCCTTCAGGCCTACTCGACGGCTTCGACACCCGCCTCACCACCGTCCGCGCCGGCCGGCGCGAGTGACCGGACAACGAGACCAGAGCCCCTTTTCGGGCATGACCTCCCTGCCATTGTGAGTGAGCCGGGTGACCCTGGCGATATACCGGCCGCCGAGCCGAGGAACTGCTCAAGCGCCCGTACGAAGTCACCGGAGGACAGACCATGAGGCAGGGCAGCGGCAGCACTTCGCTGGTCTTCGGGGACTTGCGGCACCAGAGCGGCGCGCTCGCCGCTTGCGCTCGCCCGTGGCCAGCCCGTTTGCCGTTCACCCGCGCCTCGCCTGCTCGTGTGTCCCGAGTCTGATGAGGCCGTCCTCGTCGACGGGCTTCGTGAATGCGAGGCGCAATGCTTCCCCGACGTCCGTCGCCGCACCACCACAGGCACCAGCGCCGTGCCCGTCGCCTGTCCTCACCGACGCAGTCCACGGTGTCGCCCACCGTGTCGATCAGTACGGTGACCGTCGCGGCGGCCCGCCGTGCCCGCCCCCGCGGCGGCAGTCCCCGCGCACCCCTCCACCGGTGAACCGCCATGCCCAAGGCCGCGAGTGCGGTCTGCAGGCCCCTATCTATCCACCGGCCGTCCGCGGTACGTGCCGATCGCCCCGTCCGCTGGTGCGGTCGAGGGGTTTCCGCCGGACACCTTGTACCGGTTGACCCCCGTCAACGCGGCGAGCACGGCGTCGTTGGCCTGCCGGCTGCCGACGGTGAGCCGTAGGCCCTCGCCGGGGTAGTGGCGCGCCTGGACACGGGCAGCGGTGAGTGCCGCGGCAGCCTCGTCGACCGGATCGGGGGCAGCGAGCCATACGGAGTTGGCGTGGCCCGGGCGTATGTGCCAGCCTCGCTGAACGAGTTGGTGGTGGAGCCGCTCGCGTTCGACGATGACGGTGTCCACGCGTCGGCGCAGCTCGCCGGCGGCGCGAAGCGAGGCCTTCACCGCCGCAGTTGCCACCGCGTTGATCCCGAAGGGCAGCTGTTGCCGGCGTATTCGTGCCACCAGGCCGGGAGCGCCGAGTCCATAGCCGACCCGCAGGGCGGCCAGGCCGTACGCCTTCGAAAAGGTGCGCAGGACAAGCAGGTTGGGGTGGTGGAGCAAGAGGATGGGTGTATCCGGCATGTCGGTGTCACGGGCGAACTCGATGTAAGCCTCGTCGAGGAGCACGGTGATGTGTCGGGGGACCTGGCGCAGGAACGCCGATAGCGCGTCGGCGGTGATCAGGCTGCCGGTAGGGTTGTGCGGATTGCACAGCACCACGACGCGGGTGCGATCGTCGAGCGCCGCGAGCAGGGCGCCCAGATCCTGGCATCCGTCCGGGGCCAGGGGCACGGGGACGGGCTGAGCGTCGACCATGGCCGCCAGCAGGGGATACGCGTCAAAGCTGCGCCAGGCGTAGACCAGTCTTTCGCCGGGTTCGACCACCGCCTGCAGCAACTGAAGGGCCACGCCCACCGAACCGTTGCCGATCACGACGCGGTCGGGGCTCACCTGGCACCATGCGGCGATCCGCTCCGTGAGGTCGTCGGGGTAGAACGGCGGATACCGGTGGGCCTGTGCCACAGCACGTTGCATCGCCCTGCGGACTGACGGCAGTGGGGGGTACGGGCTCTCGTTCAGCGCCAGTCGGTGCAGCACGGGGATGTCCATACGTCATCCCCGCCCGCCGTGCCAACGGACCGCGGCGGCACCGGCGAAGTCGCCCGCATGGGCGAATCCGCCGAGCACCACCAGGTCACCGTCCTCCACCTGCTGTGAGCGGACCGCGTGGTCCAAAGTGATCGGCATCGCCGCTCCGAACAGGTTCCCGTACTCGTCGAAGGTGTTCAGGTGCCGTTCGGTGGGCAGTTGCAGCGCCTCGCGCCAATTTCGAAGGAAGGTGCGGTTGGGCTGGTTGGTGATGAGGACGTCGATGTCGGCGGTCGCCACGCGGAGCCGCCGGCACAGGTCTGTGACCACTTCCGGGACGAGGCGGTTGCCGCGTGCCAGGACCTTGGCGACGCTGGAGTCGGTGAATCCGATGCGTAGTTGGGACTTTCCCGGCTCCCAGTACTTTCGGCCGTCGTCGACCGCCACGGTCATGTCCCCGGCGTACTCGCCGATATGCCGGGTCTCCACGTCGAGTACGGGGCTGTCGGCCGATGTCGTCACATACGCCACGCCGCATCCGTCGCCCGGGATCGCGGCCTGGGCGAGCCTGCGCACCTCCGACTGCGTGAACCACTGGCCCGCGGCGCTCTGCGCATTGCAGATCAAAGCGGTCTTGGCGTCGGTGGTCATGAGGATCTGCCGCGCCAGCTTCAACATGTACACGAAGGACGCGCAGCCCGCGTTGGCCACGTCGACCAGCCACTCCGGGTTCAGGCCCAGGCGGCGTGCCACCTCGGTGCCGGCGCCCACGAACGGCAGGTCCGGCAGCTGACTGTGCACCAGCAGCACGTCCACACCTCGGATCTCGGTCTTTCCGTGCCGATCGATCAGGGGCTGTACGGCGCGCTCGACCATGTCCGCGTTGGTCTCGTCCGCTGCCACGTGGTGCCGCAACGGCGGGACCTTGAACATGGGGTGGCTGCGCAACTTGTCCTCGGCTCCCGGGTACTCGGTGTAGAACGCCGCGGGGACCGGCTCGCCGGGCAAGTAGCTTGCGACGTCGGTGAGACTGACCGTGGTCACCGAGCCACCGCCTTCACCGGAGCCACGCACACCGGCAGGCCATTGCGGTGGCGGTGTTCCAGGATCGCCTTGAGGTTGTTCATCTCCACGGTGTGCCCCGCGTAGAACAGATCCCAGAAGTCGCCCACCCAGGGCCGGTCCGGGCGGGGAGCCATGTCGGGGTGCGGATTGTCGTCGTAATAGGGGTGGCGGCAGTTGGTCCAGGTGATCACCGACCCTGGCTTGCCGAGGACCAGGCGAGCCGGTACGACGCGCATCAGGTAGATCATCCACAGTCTGTCGCTCTGGTCCCAGGAGCAGTGGTAGTCCACGGTCATGGCCTCGGGGTTGGCGGCCACCTTGCAGTAGATCCTGGTGTCGTCCTCGAGCCGGTCGTAGCCGGCCCACAGCCCCGGTGTGCCGGTGGGCGCGAAGTCCCGCAGGGTGCAGGTCCACTCCTCCAGGTGGTGGCCCTGGCGCAGGTAGTCGTAGGCCTGCTCCGGGGGGCAGTCGACGTACTCGTGGATGGTGCAGTACTGCCCGTAGACCTGATGGTGGGGGTAGACGGCATGGGTGAGCTCCATGCAGTGGGCGGTCAGTTCCTCCTTGCCGGTGTTCTCGATCCGCATCAGACCGGGGATGTCAGCCAACGTGGACGACGCCTCGCTCATGGGAGTTCTCCTTGCTGTCGGTGCCTTCTACGGCTTCGGTGGCTTCGGTGGCTCGGGCGGCTTCGGTGAAGGACTGGAAGGGGAGGAACGGAGGGATCTCACCTGGCTCGCAGTCCAGCGCGACGAACGCCGGGCCGCAGCCCGCGTTGCTGCGCAGCAGAGCCCTGCGCAGGTGCGCGGCGTCTTGTGCCCCTGTGACCTCCAGCGACGGGAAGGCAGCAGCCATCCCGGCGCCGAGGTCGGTCCGGGAGAAGAGGTCGTCGCTGCGGATGCCGCCCTGGAGGAACTCCTCCCGCACCGCGCACATGGCGTGGGCGTTGTTGTTGAAGATGACGAAGGTCACGGGTGCGGCGTGCTCCACGGCCGTGTGCACTTCCATCCCGTGCATGAAGAAGGCCCCGTCCCCGGCGAGTACATAGGTGCGTCGGCCGGTGGCGAGCGCGGCGCCGATTGCGGCTCCGAAGGTGTATCCCATGCCTCCCATGCCGACCGCCACCACGAAGCGGCCGTGGCGCGGTGCCGGGAGGAGATGGACCGCGCTGGCCCCTGCGTTGCCGGCGTCCACGAAGACGTGCGCGTCGTCGGGGAGTGCCGCCTCCACCGCGGCGACAGCCTCGGTGTAGCGGATGGTGCGGCCTCGGGCCTCAGGGGCCGGGCTCGGCATGACGGTGGGAAGGGGGCCGGAGTGCTGAGGGCAGGCGCGTCGTCGCGGCGGGAGCAGGTCGGTCACCGCACGCAGCGTGTCCGGCAGATGCCCGAGCAGCGTGGTGCCCGGAACGAACGGCGGTTCGGGACCAAGGCAGACGACTTCTGTGGCAGCCAGGGCCCGGTCGAGGCCCCCGCGTGCCAGCAGCGGCAGCCGGGTGCCGACCAGCAGGCACACATCCGCCCGCCGCAGACAGTCTTCGACGTTGGCATGACCCATCACCCCGGCCACGCCTGCGAACCGTGGATCACCGTTGTCGAAGACGTCCTTGGCGTCGGGGGTGACCGCCACCCACGCCCCGAGGCGTCGGGCCAGTTCGGCAAGTTCCGCGCGTGCGTCCGTGGCGGCGACGTCTTCACCGGCGATGACGAGGACGCGGCCGGCCGCGCGAAGAGTGTCCGCCACGGCGCTGACGGCCACGGTGTCGAGCCGTGCCGCCGGTGCCGCCGCCGTCGGTGCCGACGGCAGCACACCCGGTATCTGGGCCACGCTGCGCCCGGGCAACTGCACCTGTGCCTGCTGCACGTCCTTGGGCAGCAACAGCACCGCCGGACCACGCGGATCGGCCTGTGCCGCCGCTATGGCCCGAGGCAGCAACTCCTTCAGCGACTCCGCGCCATCGACCCGCGCACAGAACCGGGACACAGGTGCGAAGACGTCCCTGGCGTCGAAGGATCCCGCCCTGCCGCTGGTGTCCTGGAACGCCCCGTGGCCTTCCTGCCCGGTGGGAGGCTGGCCCACCAGGGCCAGCACGGGCACCCGGGAGGCGTACGCCTCGGCCAGGCCCGGCAGGAGATTCATGGCACCACCGCCCGAGGTGGCGGCGACGACGCCGAGGCGCCTGGTCGTACGGGCGTATCCGTCGGCCATGGTGACGGCGGAGAACTCGTGTTTGGCGACGACGCCGCGGATCGAGCCGACGCGGTGAACGGCGTCGTACACGTCCTCGATGTTCGCGCCGCCGACCCCGAACACGTGGGTGACGCCGGCCCTGGCGAGTTCGCCGGCCAGGTGGTCGACCAGACGTACCGTTCCTGCCTCGGGTAAGTCCGCGTTCTTTGGGGTCATACGGAGCTCCTGTCCGTCTCGGGGTGCGGGTCGATGGAGCCGGATGGCGAGATGAGTTGAAAGCGGTGCCGGTATTCCGTCGGGGTGAGTCCCAGCGTTCTGCCGAAGGAGCGGAAGAAGGTCTCGGGGGCGGCGAATCCGCAGCGGCGCGCTATCTGGCTGATGGTCAGATCGGTGGTTTCCAGCAGCTCGCGGGCGCGGGCGATACGGGTCCGCTCGATGTACTGGCCGGGGGTCGTGCCCGCCTCGCGCCTGAAGACCCGGGCGAAGTTGCGCAGGCTCATGTTGGCTCGCCGGGCGATCTCGGCGACGGGTAAGGGGTTGTGCAGGTTGTCCAGAATCCACTCCTGCGCGGCACGGATCGGCGGATGGTCGGCCAATTGGGCGTCGAGGACTGCGCTGAACTGCGACTGACCACCGTGCCGTTTGAGGAACAGCACGAGAAACCGCGCCGTCTGCAGGGCGCGAGCCGAGCCGTGGTCGGCCTCCACCAGAGCCAGCGCCATGTCGATCCCCGTCGACACGCCGGCGGAGGTCACAAAGGGGCCGTCCCAGATGAAGATCGGCTCGGCGTCGACCGTCACGTCCGGATAGCGGCACGCCAAGGCATCGCTGTATGCCCAGTGCGTGGTCGCGCGTCTGCCGTCGAGGAGGCCCGCCTCGGCGAGCAGAAAGGATCCGCCGCATACGGAGGCGACTCTGCGGGACCGGGCCGCTGCCTGGCGGATCCAGGAGACCAGCGCCCGGTCCTGAAGCGCCCCGTTGAGGCTCCATCCGCCCGGCACGAGGAGCGTGTCGATCGGACCCTCACCCGCCTCCAGCGGCGCGGCTTCCACCTTCATCCCGGAACTCATGCGCACCAGTGGTGCTTCGGGGGAGACGAGCTCGATCCGGTAGGGGGCGCCCGCCGGAGCAAGGAACCGGTTGGCGGTATCGAACACTTCAATTGGTCCGGTGATGTCCAGCGCCATTGCGCCCGCGTACACCACCACAACAACACGTCGCTCAAACACGATCACAGCCTGTATCGACTGCCGCACTGGCTGCAATGACAGATCATTGACGTATCCGGCCAACGAGCGGTCGTCGAGTGCGTAAGAGCAGTGCTGGCCATGCAGTTCGTGCCGTGAGCGGCCAGGGGTGGGTGAGACAGCTCACAGGGCGCGGACCGCGCCACCACTCGGCTGTGACGGATCTACGGCGTGCTGGGCGAGTGCGCGGGCTGCAGACGCGGGGCCGACGGCAGCGGCATGGGCGTTCCCCCTCTGGGGCCAGCGCTGAACGCCTCGATCACCGTCCTGGGCGCCCTGCTGGGCCGGTACGGCTGCCCGATCGTCCTGGTCGGGACACTCGTCGGCCACCTGCTTGGCGCGCTCTACGGGATCGGCATGATGCTCGTGGGCCGGGCCGACCGAAGGAGCAGGATCCCGTTCGACCTGTTACTGCGCGCCCGGACCCTCGCCGGCGTGGGCTTCTGCGGCTCCTGACAGACGGGCTGCAGCAGTGAGACGGCCGCTGGATCGGGTCGACTGCGCGATCTTCTTGATCTCCCGCCGCTCGGGCACGGACACGGGCCCGAGCGCCTCACCGTGCCACCCGGCACGTTCCCATCCGAGCGGCATCGACGCTGTCGACGCATTCAGATGAGGACCTTTGCGTTGCTGCAATCGTTGAGCGCGCAGGCACCCGTGATCACGAAGGCGGGTGCTCAGGTCCTTCCGGTCGATTTCACCATCGCCAGCAGCGCGCGGGCGTCCCGCACGGTGGGGTGCCCTTCGCCGAGGTGCCTGGCCGCCTGCCCGATCGCCCTTTCGGCGTTTGCCATCCCGCCGGGCTGGTCGAAGCCGAGCATCGCGTGTGAGACGCGCAGTCGTAGCGTCAGGGGGTGGGTCGCGCCGAGGAGCGCACGCGCCTCTTCCATGAACTCGCCGCATTCGTGACGCGTCTGCGCCTGCTCTTTGTCCTCGGCCTCTTGCTCCCACGCATGGATCCGCGCTTCGAGTTCTGCGGCGGCCGTGTGGGCAGGTGTCGTGTCGCGGGAGGGCACGGCACGCCGGTCAGCGTCGTCTTCCGGGCCGTCGGCGACGGTCGCGGTGAGGGCGCCGGTCGACGGCGGGCGCGTCGGGGCCACATCGCCCTCTACAGCGGCCCTGGTGTCGGCGAGTGTCTCGTAGAAGCGGGTGGCGGGCATCGTGGCATACGCGGCGACGAGGTCCTGGGCTTCCTGCGAGAGAGGGAGCGGGCCGAGATCGCCGTCTGCCAATCCGGGTTGCAGGGCTTCGGCGACCTCGTGAGGCGTCGGCCGCCGGGTCGGATCGAGCTGCAGACACGAGCGCACCACATCGTGCAGTGAGGAGGGCAGTCCGCGCAGGTCTGGTGCGCCGGCCCGGATGTTGGCGACCACGGTCGCCGTGTCCCCACCCCAGGGACTGCGCCCCAGCGTCAGTCGGGCCACCAAGGTGCCCAGGGAGAACACGTCGCTGGCCGCGGTGAACACCGGCTGCTCGCGCAGTTGCTCGGGCGACGCGTACGCGTAGGTTCCGGCGAAGCCGCGGCGCGGCTCGGTCAGCCGCTCGATCTGTGCGATGCCGAAGTCGATGACGCGCGGTCCGTCCGCGGTGAGCAGGACGTTGCCCGGTTTCAGATCCAGGTGGACTATGCCTTGCGCATGGATGGCGCTCAGAGCGGCGGCGATGCCGGCTCCCAGGCCGCGTACGGTCGGCTCGTCGAGTTTGCCGCACTGTTCGAGGAGCTGCTGGAGCGAGGGGGCGGCCACGTACGGCACCGCCATCCATGGCGTGTCGCCATCGGGGTCGGCGGCGATCACCGGCACGGTGAACCGTCCGCTGACCCGTTGGGCCGCCTGCACCTCGTGGGCGAAGCCCAGCCTGATCGGGGGGACGTTCGCGTACTGGGCGTGCAGGGTCTTCACCGCGACCATCACACCGTCGGGGTCCTGGCAGAGATAGACGTCGCCGAAGCCGCCTCGCCCCACTCGCTCCAGTACCTCGTAGCTGCCGAACGCGGACGGTCCATCCGCGTCCGTGGCGGGCCGCACCCGACCCACCTCCCGCCACTGCCCCAACGCCTCGGCTCCCGGATGAAACGCCACGCCACCGGCTGCGGGCTGTGCGGCTGCCTGCTGAGGGGCGGTCGACTCCTCCGCTGCGACGACCACCGGGGCGTACACCGGTTCAGAACCGGTGAAGCTGTAGGCCTCGACCTGGACGTTCGAGGAGTCCATGCACGACACGTACACGCCCAGCAGCCCCAGACGTCGGCACAGCTGGGCGTCTGCGGCCGTAGGCCGACGGTCCTGGCGGGCGAAGTACACAGCCGTCGCTTCCCACCGTTGCTCTGCCAGGTGACGTATGACCGCCGACCACTGCTCCGCAGGGATATCGGCCGGCGCACCGTCATCCGTGTCGTCGAGGACGGCGACGACACAGGTGGTGGACGTGGCTTCCGGCCGGCGGGCCAGGACGCCGCACGCGGTCTGGGGGGCGGCCTGCACCTTCTGCCCCAACACCGCGCCGGTTTGCTGCCCGATGCGGAAGGTGACGCGTGTGGCGTTGCGGGCGAGTTCGTCGCGCTGGCCGCGAAGGATGTCGTACTCGCGGGTTCCCGGCCCGCGTCCTTGCAGCTCCATGCAGGTGAGGACCGCGTCGAAGCGTTCGGCGGCCTCCGCGTGGTCCCCCGCGTTCACCGCGGCCTTGGCCTGCGCGACGAGCGCGGCGAGGGTCTGTGAACTGGCGTGTCCATAAAGGCGTTCGGACTGGGCCGCTATCTGCCCGTACAGGCGCCCGGCCCGGCGGAAGTCACCGCGGCCCTCGACTTCCGCCGCCGCGGCGATGAGGTTCTGCAGGCCGTCGTGGCCCCCCTCATTGCCGAACGGGAGATCTCCGGCGAGTTCCGCATACCGCTGGCGGGCGATCCCGGTCAGCTCGTGCGTCGGCCCCAGTTCCTGCTGCGCACTGCGCAGCATCTCGGCGAATGTACGCAGCGCGGCCGCGGTGTCCCCGGCCTGCTGCTGCCAGTACCCGACCTCGCACATCATGGACAACGCCGTCTCGAGGCGGTCCTGTTGTACGGCCACTCGTCGCATGATCTCGTAACGGTTCACGGCCTCCTGGAAGCGGCCGGCCCTGCCGTACCAGTGCGCCAATTGGTGCCGGGCGAGTTCGGAGTCCGGGTGGTGCGGTCCCTGGAGCCTTTCACGGTCCGAAAGCAGCCGGGCGAACAGTTCCAGCGCATGCTCAGGACGCCCCGACTCTCCTGTCCAGTGCGCCAATTGATGGCGTATCGCCAGTGTCTCGATGGCCTCGGGCCCGTATTGCCGTACGGCTTCTGCAACGGCGGCCTCGTAGCGGCTCACGGCCTCGGCGGCGTTCCCTCGCCCACCTGCCTGCTCAGCCGCCGCGGCGTCGGCCGACGGTGATGGACGATCCTCGGTGTCCGAAGTCTCCTTCGCTTTGCGCCTGCCCCACTTCACCACAGACCCCACCCCCAGGTCGGAGCGCACACACGCCACGCGCACGGTCGTCCGTGCCGCTCCAAAGTACCCGTAATCCGGTGAGACTTGATCGCTCGCACGAGCCATTTCCAGGGGAGCGTGCATGTCTCGCTCATATGGGGGGCAACGGTTGATGCGGATCATCATTGACGTTGTGTCTGTTGGTGCGTGCTTGCCACCTTCATCGCAGACGTGCAGCTGCAGCCTCTCCATCAAGGGCTTGACGATCGATCCCGCCACCGGTGGAGCCGGCGCTGCCTGGCCGACAGTGGCGTGTGGTGTCCTGTCCGGGGAGGTTGCGGACGCCCCGGATTGCGTTCAGCTTCGGGTTCACCCGTCCGGGCACGGTGCAGTGGCGACATGTACCGTCGCTTGGGTGGAGCTTCCTGAGGACCCTGATCTACGGGTTGCTCATCGCACCGTCGTGGAATGAGCCGGTGACGGTGAACACTGCCTGCCTCCTTATCGCGTGATCGTCAGGCCGAGGAGGAACGGCCAAAGGGCTCCGCCGTCTGCGGCACGAGTTGTCGCGGGGCGCTGAAGAACCTGCATGTTGTCCGTGCCGACCGTGACCAGGCGCGGTGCGAGTCCGCGCAGCTGCGTGAGGAACTGATCACTGTGCAGTGGGAACTTGCCGCGAGTGAGCGGGACAAGGGCCAGCATCACGATGCGCTGTCACTGATCCTGCGTATGGTCAACCGGTGGTCGCAGGTGACGACCGGAGACGGCGGCTCCTCGGCCTCCGATCCGGCGCACGCTCCGCATCCCACGACGTCGCCGACCCGTCCGGTAGGCAGAGCGGGGCAGTTTCCGGGGTGGAAACATGGCCTCCCACAGCCTCCGGCCGGGGCGTGGGCTCGGCTGTGATCGGCTGAAGGGATGATCTGCGCCCGACATGCCGTCATCGGGGAGTGGAGCCGGAAGGGTGAGTGGGGCCTGGCCCGTACGATTCTGCCGAATTTGGCGTATACCTCACGGCTTTTCGGTTTGGACTGCTTCCTCGAATCGGCGGTGTGCATGAAATCGATGTTCCGTAGTCGGCTGCGGCCCTGGGGCGCAGCCTGCGTGACGATCGTGACCCTGGCGGGCGTGGCCGTCACCGCTCCTGCGGCGCTGGCGGCCGCGCCGGCACGCACACTCGAGACGGGGCACGTCAGCGACCTCCCGCCCGCCGTCGAGGCGATCATGCACAAGCCCGGCTACGAGAATGCGCAATGGGGCGTCTACGAGGTCGACCCCTCGGACGGGCACGTGATCCACTCACAGTTCGCGCGGCAGTCCTTCGTCCCCGGCTCGGACACCAAACTCGTCACCCTCTCGGCCGCTTGGCACAGCCTGGGCCCCGGCCACCGATTCACCACGCCCGTGTATGCGGCGGGCACGCGCCACGGCTCGACGTTGAAGGGAAACCTGGCACTGGTCGCCCAGGGCGACCTGACGATGGGCGGGCGGACCAAGCCCGACGGCTCGGTGGACTACACCGACCTCGACCACACGTCCGCCAACGACCTGCCCGGCGCCACGCTCACCCCGGAGAACCCGCTCGCCGGAGTGAACCAGATCGCCCGGCAGGTGCGCGACGCAGGCATCACCCGCGTTCAGGGTGACGTCGTCGTCGATCCCAGGCTCTTCACGCCCCCGGAGCTGGACCCGCAGCCCACCCCGCTGATCATCAACGACAACCTCATCGACCTGCTCACCACCCCCACCACCGCCGGGCACGCGGCCAAGCTGTTCTGGCGTCCGCAGGTCAAGCCGTACAGCGTCGACTTCAAGGTGAAGACCGTGGCCGCCGGCGGTACGACGAACATCGAGGTCAAGGCCTCCCCGGACGGCACCAAGATCACCGTGTCCGGTCAGATCGCGGCCGGGACGCAGCCCGTCCTGAGGACCTCACCCATCCAGGATCCCAACGCCTTCGGCCGCACCGCGCTGATCGAGGCGCTCGGCCGGGCAGGCGTCACCGTCAGCGCCCGGCAGACAGGTCCCAACCCCGAGCGAAAACTGCCCGCGTCCTACGACCATGATTCGCGGGTGGCCGCCTATGTCTCCCCGCCCTACCGGCAGTACGCCAAGCTGATCCTGAAGGTCAGTCACAACCTCGGCGCCAACCTGGCCTTGTGCAACATGGCCGGTCTGCGGGGCAGCAAGGACTGCTTCGCCGGCGGATTCGGGGTCGAGCACGACTTCCTGACCCGGGTCGCGCACGTCGACCCGACGCAGTTCCAACTCGATGACGGACGCGGCGGCGACGCGACAGAGAAGGCCACCCCAGTCGGCCTCGCCCAGGTTCTCGCCTACTGGCTGCGCACTCCCGATGCGACCGCCTTCCGGCTGTCGCTGCCC
The DNA here is from genome assembly GCF_006715395.1 of Streptomyces sp. SLBN-31. Lineage (NCBI taxonomy): Bacteria > Bacillati > Actinomycetota > Actinomycetes > Kitasatosporales > Streptomycetaceae > Streptomyces > Streptomyces sp. SLBN-31. Next base: position 77,044 of record NZ_VFNC01000002.1, on the reverse strand, counting down.
ATCCTGGGGGTCGATGGCTCGAATGCGAACTCCTGCACTCACTGCCCGGCCAGAGGCAAGGTCTTCGCCAAACCGGGAACCGTCATCGGCCTGGACCGGCTCAACGGCCGACTCGCCGTGGCGGACCAGAGCCAGGCCGGCTACTTGCTGACCAACGACGGCCATGTGGTCATCTTCGTTGAACTGGTCAACTCCGCCACCGCCCCCGACATCCAGGGCGTCATGCGCATCTTCGACGACACCAACCAGATCTCCGCACTGCTGCAGGAGGAGGCCTCGGCACACCTGTGACGGCGCACGGCAACCGCTACCAGCGCCAACGGTACGGAAAACGCCCGGGATCGCGTCTCTTCACCGGCCCCGGGCGTGCGATCACCCCGCCGGCCCCACACGTGTGCCGCCCCTTCGGCTGTGCGGATGGACTGATGCGATCTTGGGAACGAACCAGTCGCCGCAATGGAGGGCTTGGTGCCGCTGGCACCCGTTCGCACGCAGGGTGGCGCTGCCACCGTCGGCGAGGAGATCGTGAGGTGCCGGGCGCGATCATCTTCATGGCCACGTCAGGGTGCACACGTGGGTCAAACTCCATCGCCTGGTCCTGGATCAGTTCGGCTCCCGCGGCGAGCTGGACTGGTCCCGTTGCGCGAGCGGCTCGGTCAGCGTCCGCGCTCTCAGAGGGGGCAGCCAACGGGACCAAGACCGGCCCACCGCGGCAAGGACGTGTCGGAATCCCATCTGATCGTCGACCGCGGCGGGTTGCCCTGTCGAGAGGCCTCTCCGCCGCGAACCGCCGACGGCCGTGCGGGGGACCGGCAAGCCGCAAGGCGACAAGGGCTACGACTATCGGCACCTGCGACGATGGCTGGCTAACCGTGGCATCCGGTACCCCCGCCGTGACGCGGACCGCACGTATGCGGTCCGCGCTGGCACGGCAGCATGGTCATCTGCGAGGCTACGGCCTCTTTTACGTTCCCTGGCCAACTCCTTGAGGTACGCCTGTGCGTCCACCTGGTTCGTGTGCCTGTTGGAGGCGACGTAGCGGCGGGCCGTTCGGATGCGATAACCGCGGATCTCGTCGAGCATCGCCTCCCGTCCGGGCAGTGCGCACCTGTCCTGCAGCAGGTCGGCACCCAGTGTGACTGGACCTCTGCCACCGGCATGATGGCTCCGAGGGGCTGGATCAGACCGATGAAATACAAGCCTGGCTGATCGAGGGAGACGACCCGTCGATAGAGCGCCGCGTCGTTGTCGGTGAGATTGATCAGCTCATCGTCGGGAAAGGGGAACGCGCTGTCGTACCCCGTGCAGTAGATGATGGCGTCGATCTCCTCAGACGTTCCGTCCTCGAAGGACACATGACTCGCGTCGGCGTGTGTGGGCGCGGTTTTCACCGTGATGTCACCGTGGCCCAGCCGGGACAACAGGTCGTCCGAAGTCGTCGGATGGGCGGCCAGGACGCGATGGGCCGGGGTCGGCAGGCCGTAGTCGGTCAGTCGGTCACGGCTCAGTCGTAGCAGGAGTTGCAGTTCCCGGTCTTTGCCCCGCCAGATCACCGGCGGCCACAGCGACGCTTTCGCCCTCACCGTCTCCCTCGACTCCATGATCGACGCGGCGTTCTGCGACGGCGACATCGTCACCGTCCAGCGCACCGACAGCGCGGATCACGGCCACATCGTCGCCGCGCCCCTGGGTGACGAGGCCTCCGTGAAGGTGCTGCGCCCGCAGGACGGACAGGTGTGGCTGATGCCCCGCAACTCGGCCTACGAGCCGAGCCGCGGCGACGACGCGCGCATCCTCGGCAAGGTTGCCGGAGTCCTGCGCGTGCTGTGAAACTCCCGCAGGGGGGCGCGTCCCAGGTCGCCGGGAACTCCTTGCGCACAAAGCACCTGCCCGACCGTGAGCTGTCATGATGAGCGCCATGCAGCTGACTACGGTGGAGGCCACGCTCATCGGCACCGCCGTGGGCGCACTTGCTTCGTTCTCCAGCACGCTGCTCATCCAGAGGGCGACCCTGGCGCGTGACCGTGAGAACCGGATTTGGGAGCGGCGTGCGACGGTCTACGAGGACGCGCTCACGTCGGTCCACCGCGGGGAGCGGTTCAGGGCGGGAGTTCTGGAGACGGGTGAGCTGCCCGAGGTGCCCGCGCAGCGGGGCCGCGAGGTGGAGGCCGATCTGGTGCTGGCGCGGCTGAAGATCTACGGGTCTCGCCGGGTGGTGAACGCGCACGCGAGCACTGTCGCCGCGATGACGGAATGGATCACGAGCGTCGCGGTATGGAAAGAGCAGGCGGCACAGGGCAGAACCCCCCTCCGGGATCCGGCCGGGGACCCTCTGTGGGCGGCAGTGCTGCGGGAAGCGGCACGCGCCCAAAAATCCGATCTTGAATTTGTGGCTATCGTCCAGGTGGAGATCCAGACGAAGCCGGAGGCGGACGGGGCCGCACATCCGCTCCTGTCCCGCCTCACCTGGTGGCGGCACCGGCCGTGACAGCGTCGGCAGGAGTTGCGGCGGAGCATCTCGATTCGCACCAACCGCCGCGCTATCCTTGTCGATTCAGGATCGTGAGCATACCTCGTGGGCATACTGATCCTGTCGTCGATCGGGGGATCACGGGTGACGTCGGCTGAATACACGGTGGAGCTGTCCCACAAGGAGAAAGTCCTCGGTGGGGGATTCCGTATGACACGGCATTTCGTGCTCACCGCCGACCACCATCTCGGCAGCGAGATCCGCGAGGACACGACGGTGGATTTGCAGCTGCCGCAGGGCCGCAGAATCTCCGGCACCGTGGAACAGCGTTGTCCGGACGCGGACTTGGCGCTCATTCGGCTCTACAGCGAGGACTTACCGGGTCCCGAGATCTATTTCGACCAGGCCAGAAGAGGCGAACCCTGGCGCACGGCGCGCCCGACTCCGTACAGCGTGATGCTGCACGGAACCGTGCTCACGGCCTCCACCTTCCACCACTCGGATTCCGGCCGGTCGGCCGTCGAGATACTCGTGCTCGACTGTGCCGGCGCCGACGCCGAGGAACAGCAGGCGAACCGCACGGCCTACACGGGGCGCGCGGGAATGCCGATCGAGCGAGCCGGGGCTGCCCGTTTCCCCGTCGTGCTCGGTGTCGCCGTGCGACTCAACCACACGGTCGCCCCCGCCCAAGGTCCGGACGAGCAGCCTCGGTTGGTCGCGGCAACGGTCAGGGAAGCGCTGCGGCGACTGCGCTGTCTGTGCCTCACCGAGGTCGTCGAGTCGATGTGGCCCGCGATCACGGGTACGGACGGCAGCCCACAGTCACCCACCGTGGAGCCCCCGCCGCCCATGGATCTCTTCGGGGTCGACGAGGTGCAGCGGGCGAACGTCCCGCCGTACCGCGACAGGTACGCCAGTGAAATGCGCGCACGCCTGCGCGAGTTCGGCTTTGTCACCCCCGTCACCATCCCCAGCGCTCTTACGCGCGCGAATGACGAGACGGAGGGCCGGTGATGAATGCCGACCTCGATTCGGCCGTCGCCCTTGCCGAAGATCTTCTCCTCGGTGTGGCACAAGGGGCCAAGAGGGCGGACGAGTCGACGTTCGAGGATTACGCGACCAACCTCGAGTCCGCCGATCTGCCGCCCCGATCAGCGGAGCGGCTGGTCCACTTGGCGAAGGTGCTGCTGGCGCTCCGGTTCGAAGCGTCATCCCTGCGCGTCGTATGGCTGGGCCTGCGGCTGTTGCAACTGGCGGAGGCCGGTCCGCACGCCTGCGGGGCCGGGGTCTGGAGCGACGCGGCCGTGCTCCTCGCCGAGCACGAGCAACTGGACCAGGCCCGGTCGGCGCTGGTCACGGGCCTGAGTAAGGCGCGGGAAGGCGCACACTCCCTGCGGCCCCGCATCCTCGCCAATCTCGCCGCCGTCAACCTGCGTTCGGGCAACGCACGGGACGCCGGCAGGTGGGCCGATTCGGCGGAGGAAGCACTCGACGCCATGGGCGGTTCCTGGCCTGCGGATCGGGACGGGAAGGAGGAGGAAGCCGCGGTCCGGCTGATGATCAACTGGGTGCGGGCGGCCGTTACGGCGACTCCGGCCGGCGTGCAGGACCTAGGAGCCACGACTTCCTTCGCGCAGGCCGCCCGCACGTTCTCCGAGATCGCCGGTGACCACCACTCCCTCTCCCTCAATGCCGCCTTCGACCTGGCGTTGCGAGCCATCAAGAACGCAGCCGCCACCGGGCAGCCCGAGCAGGCGGCGCGGGGCAGAGAGGCCCTGGAGATCATCGGCCTGCATGTGTCCGCCACCTACGGCACCGAGGACCCGCGCGCCCTGGCCGTCCGCGCCGTCCTCGCCAACGCCGAACTCGAAGCCACCAGCGCCAGCTCCGACCCCAGTGGCAGCAGCGCGCTCGCCGCCCTCGAGCGCATCGCGGGCACCACGTCCGCGGTCCTCGGTGTCGACCATCCCCAGAGCCTCGCGACTCTCGACAGCCGGGCCCGCCTACTGCCCGACCTGCCCTCCTCCCTCGAACTGCCGTACCGGATCGACCATTTCTATCTGCCGCAGGACGGAGAGGAGCGCAACGCCGCTAAGAAGGAGGCCTTGCGCCGGGAGGGGTCGCTGGTCAGGCTCATTGCTCACGGAGGGGCGTCGTATCTGCTTGAAGACGCCAACCGCTTCCGGCCGATCCTCCTCGAAAGGCTGGCCCGGCACGTTCATTTCGAGATCATCATCAGCAATCCGTGGAACAGCCTTGGTGTCTTCATAAACAAGGATCTTCACCCCGATGGGGAGGTCACGGCCGAGAACATCATCGACATCATCAGGAACAGCAGGTACTACGTCGATACGTTCGTCGCGGTGACCGAGGCCTACGAGGAACTGCGCAGAACGTACGGCGAGGCAATCGAACTGCGCCTGACTCCGATGGACATCCCCGCGACCACGCTGCTGACCTCGGAAGGCGGCTTCTACGAGCCCTATGTGACGACCGACCCCGAATACCGCACCAGCCATGGCATGAAGACGTTCGAAGTCCGCTTCAACCGGGCCACCCGCCTGTACGAGGACAGCCTGGCGGGATTCGCGACCCAGTGGGAACTCGCCAGCAGTCTCGACCACTTCCGCCGCAACGAAAAGCAGTACCAGTCACGGCTGCGCTTACTGATGACGACCCTGACCAACGCCAACAAGAAGTCGGGTTCCCGCTGACCGGCAGGGTGTCGTCAGGAAGCGGACAGATGCAGTGATCCCGCCCGCACACTGTCCAGCACCTTGATCGAACCGATGAACAGCGCGTCGGGCAGCGCGTCGAGCGGCCAGAACTGCCACCGCTCGCAGCGGTGCGGCTCGCAGACCGTGATGCGTCCTTCGTGTCCGAGCACGTCGACACCGATCTGCATGTGGTGATTGGCCTCGGGCTGAGGGTCGGTGACACACGCGACCCGCAGCGCGATGGGGCGGATGCCGACTTCCTCCATGAGCTCCCGAGCGGTCGCCTCAAAGATCGACTCTCCGATCTCCAGGTGCCCGCCCGGCAGTCCCCACGTGCCCTGGCCGAAGGTGTTCTTGCGCAGCCCGAGCAGAACGCCATCGGCCGACCGGACAATGGCCTGCACGCCGACACGAACGACCGAGTCCATGATTCTCCTCCGTGTCACAGATCCGGATAAGTGCCCGAAAAATTCCCCGCGTTCCTTGTGAGATCGACCGCGCCATGCAGATCAGCGGCGATCTTTTCCTGGTCCTCGAAAAGGTCGCCGATACGCCGCTCCCGGCCCTCGTCGATGACGACCACCTGGCAGTCGGGATCGATGAAGAGATAGCTGCCGCTACGGGTGGAATTGCGGTACACCTGAAGTTGGACACCGCGGTCGGCGGCCGTCTTCGCGCACCGTTCCACCACGTCCTCGAACACGTCGTCGCTGACGGCCAGCCAGTCGCGGTTGTCCGCACCGTAGTTCGTCTCAGACATCTGGTAGATCTTCCAGACGTGCGGCAGCCAGGCGTCCTCCTGGACCAGGTCCAGGACGCTGTGCGCCCCGGTCGCGTTCAGCCGCGTGACGACCGTCCCGAGCTTCACCCGCACGTGTCCATGGCGTGTGCGTACCTCCTTCAGGAGACCGAGTACGCGGTCGCGGTGCGGTGCTACTCCCGTACGCATACGCTGATGCTGCTCCAAGTCGGCGGATTCGACGGGCAGTGCGATCCAGGAGAGATGGGGCAGGATCCGCTTCATCGTCACCACCGGAGCCAGCCCGTTGGTGGACAGCACGACCCTCGGGCCCGGTGCGCCCGACGGCAGAGGCTCGCTCAACTCCGCGACCAGATCGGTCAGATAGGGCAGCAGCGTCGGTTCCCCACCCGAGATGACCACGCCTCTCACTTCTGCCCGGCGCAGAAGTTCGACAACCCGGAAGGCGTCCTTCTCGTCCATCGACGGAACCTCGTGCCGAGGTCCGAAACAGAACGGGCAGCTCAGATTGCATCTGCCGAGCAAACGAAGATCGACATAGGCCGGCAGCCGCAGGGCAGGGTCGGGCATTGCTCTCCTGATGTTCGTGCGCAGGATGAGCGTAGTGTGCAAACCGCGTCTCGAGATGCGTTCTGAGAACGAGTCGGGGCCGATTTACCCAAGGACCCCGGTTGGTGAGCGGCCTCTGCCGAACGGGAAAAACGCTTGGACGCTTGCCTCCGCAACCCGGCGCGACCGCATCCTCGGATCATGCTCCAGCACCCCCGCATAGAGATACGCGGGGCGGTGCGCCTTCAGAAGCAGGGAGGGCAGGACGAGCACGGCGAAGGCCACCGCGTGAGCGCGGCAGAAGCCGAACGCGCGCCGTGCGCCTGCCCCGCAACCCGGCGCGCTTCAGGCACCAACTACGCGATCAGGTATCCACCACAACCTCAGCACTCCTCGCTGTCGTAGCTGCAGTCATCAGCGGCCTCGCCACGGGCAACTGACGCCCTTCCCCCTCACAGACCCCGGCCCCGGTCGCGATGGAAATGACTCTCCTTCGGCCGGGGCGGCCCATCCCTCCGCTTGGAGCCTGCATGCATGCCCTGATCTCCAGTCCCTTCCTGGAGCAGTACGTCCTCATGCGGCCGGGTAGCCGCGGCGGCGCCCTCCTGCCGGAGGCCGCCTACGACGAGCTGCGCGTCCTCGACCCGGGTCAGCCGGCCCCGGCCTGGCTCGCCGAGGCCGTCACCGCCCCGTGGCCCGACCTGGACGTCACCGGCCAGCCCCTCGCGGACTTCCTCCTCGTTCGCCAGCCGTCGAAGCGGGGCTACGGCAAGGCGAGCTGGGAGACCCACCTCGGCTGCAACTACGCCTGCAAGCAGTGCGCTTTGAACTTCTGGGTCCTGGCCAGCGGGTACTGCTCAGTGGCGTACCGGACGACGATGACGCGACAGGCGAGGATCACCGCCATCTACTCATGTCAGTACGGCAACTTAGCTGACGAACGCCAGGAGCGACCCTTGGAATAGATCATCTAGATCTGTACGCTGCCTGGCTGCCACGCGCTGGCCGGGACCGTTCCATAGCGTCCGATTTCACCGCACCGACCCGAGGCCGGGCACATTGACGAGTCGACGCAGCAAGCCGGTGCACCGGGTACATGGACGCGACTCGCTCGGTGCCCGCCGTCCGAGTCGCGCTCGGCCGACGCGCGGGTGGCGGGGGTCCGGGGCTGCGCACCCGGACGGCCCGCGGGAAGCGGTGCTTCCCGCGGGCCGTCCGTCATCGGCCTACCGGCATGTCACTTGCCGAGGTAGGCGTTGTAGATGGTGATCGCCGACGTGTTGCCCTTCTTGTCGGTGATCTTGGCGCGGAACGAGATGCCCTTGTTCTTCGCCGGGTTCTTCACGGTGATCTTGCCGCCGTGGACGGTGGCCTTCTTGAAGGTCTTGCCGTCGTAGGAGACGTACACCGAGAGGGACTTCAGGTTGCCGCCCGCGGCCGCGCCCTCGACGGTCACCGGGAAGGTGACCTGCTTGCCGGCGTCGACCCGGCTGTCCAGGCCGGTCGTGGCGCCGAAGTGCAGGGCGGAGACGGGGAGCTTGGCGAAGCCGCTCGACGGCTTCTTGGAGCGGAACGTCCAGGTGGCGTCGATCCGCGAGGAGACTGCGGCGACGTTCGACGCGCGCTTGACCGAGGTGGTCAGCTTGTACGCGGCGTCTGCGGACGGGACCTTGAAGGGCTCGCCGAACAGCGGGTCGTGGTTGGAGCCGACCTTGTCGCCGTTGCGGTACAGGGTGGTGTTCACCGAGGTGAAGAGCGAGGAGCCGGCGTGCTTGGCTCCGTCGGCGAACAGCGGCAGCATGCCGTAGATCTGGTTGCCGTCGCGGTAGACACCGAAGTCGGCGTTCAGGTGCGGGCCGAAGACCGCGGTGTTGAACGTCTTCGTGTACGACTTTCCGGCCGTGTAGGCTTGGGCGCCGAGGGCGTAGCCGGCCTCGCCGATCGGGAAGCCGTCCTGGTCGAGGCCGCCGTCCTGTTCGAACTCCAGCTCCCACTTCACGCCGCCCTTGGCGGCCAGGTGCAGAGTGCGGGTGCCGGGCAGCTTCTGCGGGATGGAGACGGCGGAGGCACCGGAGGCGCCGGGCAGCCAGCCGAGAGCGGAGACGGAGCCCTTCTTACCGCTCACGGAGGCGCCGAGCCGTGCCTTCACCGTGGCCAGTTCACTGGCCTTGTAGTGCTTGGTGTAGCCGGTGGCGAGCTGCCTGACGGGGCCGCCGGAGGTGACGTCGTACTGCTCGGTGGCACCCTTGGTCCAGTGGCCGTCCCACTGCTGGGTCAGCGTGCCGGCCGGCAGCTGCGGGCCCAGGTGGGCGGTATGGAAGTTCTTGTACGTGTCGAGGAACCAGCCGAAGCCGTACTGGCCGTCGCCGACCGTGACGTCCCACTCGGGCGAGGCGAACACGGACTTGGCATCCGAGGCCGGCACGGTGATGTTCACCGGCTTGGCCTTGCGCGCGTCGATCGTGATCGTCTGCTTCTTGGCGACCGTCAGTTTCGGCTGGGCGATCGAGTCGATGCCCTTGCTCGCGTCCTGCGGGTCCCCGAAGACGGCGGCGTTGAGGATGTACGTGCCCTTGGGCGCCCGCACCTTCACCGTGCCCGACTTGTCGTACCGGTTCAGCTGCTGGCCGTTGGCCAGACCTGCCACACCGGTCAGGCCGGCGTTGTAGTACGGGGCCGGCTTGCCGTCACGGCCGATGAACTTCAGCGCGACGTCGTAGGACTCCACCTCGCGCTGCACCGCGGCGGCCGTGCGGACGGTCTGCCCGTCGCCCGTCGCGGTCACATACGACGAGTAGGCGCCGTCGAGCGTGCCGCCCAGCCTGGTGTCGACCGTGAAGCCGACCGCGGCCTTGCCGTGCGCCGGGACGGTCACCGAGGTCGCGGCCAGCTTGAAGAAGCCGGCCGGGGCCGCGTGACCCTTGGGGTCGGTGGCGGTGCTGCTCAGCTTGAGCGTGACGTCCTTGTCGCCGAGGTTGCGGTAGGTGAGCTGCTTGGTGACGGGCTTGTCGTCGGTGTGCGGCCACTGCTGCACACCGAAGCTGACCGAGACCGGGTCGGCGATCACGGACTGGGTGATGGCCTTGTCGACCGCGATACGGCCCGAGCCCTGCTGGAACGGCGTGTACTTGCCGCCCTTGGCGGAGCCGGTCAGCGCGCCCTTCAGCTCGGCGTAACCCCAGTCGGGGTGCTCCTGCTTGAGGATGGCGGCGGCACCCGCGACGTGCGGGGTGGCCATCGACGTGCCGGAGATGGTCAGGTAGCCCTCGGGCTTCTCGCCGACTTCCTGGTCGATGACGCTGCCCTTGGCCGCGGCGGCCGTGATGTCCACGCCGGGCGCGGTGACGTCCGGCTTGATGGCGCCGTCGCCGACCCGCGGACCGGTGGAGGAGAAGTCGGCCAGCTTGTCCTTCTTGTCGACGGCGCCGACGGTGAGCGCGGCGTCCGCGCTGCCCGGCGAACCGATCGACTGGGGACCTGCGTTGCCGGCGGCGATCGCGAACAGGATGCCCTTCTCGGAGGAGAGCTTGTTGACCTCGGCCTCGAGCGGGTCGATCTCGGGCGTGTCCTGGCCGCCGAGGCTGAGGTTGACGACGGAGGCGCCCTGCTCGGCCGCCCACTCCATGCCGGCGAGGATGCCGGAGTCCTCACCGGAGCCGGAGTCGTCCAGGACCTTGCCGTTGAGGATCTGGGCGTCGGGGGCGACACCCTTGTACTTGCCGCCCGATTTGGCGCCGGTGCCCGCCACGATGGAGGCCACGTGCGTGCCGTGCCCGAAGTGGTCGGTGGCGTCGGCTGCGGTGGAGAAGTTCTTGGACGCGATGACCTGGGCCTTCAGGTCCGGGTGGGTGGCGTCGACACCGGTGTCCAGGACGGCGACCTTGACGCCCTTGCCGGTGTAGCCGGCGGCCCATGCGACGGGGGCGCCGATCTGCGGCACGGACTTGTCCAGGGCGGCCTTGCGGACGCCGTCGAGCCAGACGTGGGCGATGCCGGAGGCGGCCCTGTCCCCGTTGGTGACGGCGTTCCACAGCTCGGCGGTGTCCTTGACCGGGGTCTGCACGGCGTCCGCGTTCAGCGCTTTCAGGCTGCGGCGCAGGGTGCCGGCGTCCCGGACGTCGGTCCTGGCGGCCGCGGCGGCGCCGCTGTAGCCGACGATGACCTTCAGGCCGTTCTTCTGGGCCTTGCGGATGGCGGCCTTGTTCAGCTCGGTGATGTCCAACAGGCGCTGGTCCAGCTTGCCGGAGGCGACCAGGCGGGCCGCGTCGGCCGGGACGACCAGCGTGTGGCCGTGGGCCTTGCGGACTTGGACGGGTATGTTCTCCCGGCCCTTGGCCCGCCGCAGGCCGACGACGCGGCCCTTGGCGTCGAGGTCGACCCGGTCCCCGGTGATCAGGGTGACGTGGTGCTTGACGGTGAGTGAGGAGCCGGCGGCTTGGACTTGCTGCGCGGGCTTCGCCGACGCCGGGCTGGTCATACCCGCTGCGAGGGCGACGGCTGCGGCGGTGGCCACTGTGGCCGCAGCTGCTCTTTTCAGTTGTCTGCGCAAGATCTCCCCCTGGAGATGAGGTATCGGGCGAATTCCCCGTTCACCCGACCGAGGGGTATCTCGTACACGTGTACACCGACCCCCCCGGACGACGAAGTATGCCGGGGGTGATCAGAGGGCTCAAGAGTTGAGAGGCTGGTGTGAAAGCGCTGCCTACAACTGTTACGCGCCGGGGCAGACACTGTGGCCTAATCGCGAACTCCCGCCCGTCTCAACGGCGTTACGCGACGCAAGGCACCTGCGTTCGCGCGCACGGTGGACGTGGTCTCACATTCGACCGGACCAGCGGGACGTCACGGGCAAGGCCGCCGCCGTACTGGCCTTGGCGGCCACGAGCCGGTGCCCGAAGTGAGCCGTGTGACAGTCGTCGCCCAGCGCCGGGCATGCGCGGCGAGCGCCAGGGACTCCACCCATCCATCTGTGCTCGCATGCAGAGGCGTCCAGTAGTAGGCGTCGATCCCGAATGCCCCATCGGGGCCGATCGCGAATCCGTAGGCCATGGACACCTGGCAGTCCCCGCAGGAAATGACCAGCCCTCTGCCGCGGATTCTTCGGGGCAGTCAGCGTTCAGAATGCGTGGGCCACCCTCGTAGAACGGAGCCGGTGGGAGGGCGAGGCTGCCCCAACGGTCTTGGAAGGCTGCGGCCATTTCGATCTCCGCGGCGGGGATCCCGCTCTGATCCACGCGTCACGGTGGCGCCGGGCGTCCTGGCGAGGGAGACGGATACCGTCTATCTCGACGAACCTCCGGGCCCGCCGGCTCAGGCCGACGGGTACGACCGGGACCGGCGATGCGGAATCGTCGGCCGTCACTGCTCGCACGCAGTGTCAAGTACGAACACACTCAACCGGTACGTGGTCGGCTCCACGAGGCGTCCACAGAGGGTGTCGATTCGAGTCATTGCCCAGTCGATCCGCGCCGGTCCGGCACGCAGTTGACGCAGGTGAGCATGCCACTTCGACTCGTCCTGGGTCTCGAAGATCACCTGCCAGTGGCCCGCGTCGGGACGGGTGCGGAGTGCAGCCCGCCGTCTCACGTCCTGCTGCTGACGTTTCCTCTTCCGCTGCCCTGGCATTGGTCCAGCATCTCTGGCTCAGTTCCACCGCAGCAACGTCATTGATCTAGGTGACAAGGGCTGCTGGTGGTGATCATTTGCCAGACTAAGTGCGTGTGCGGCTACCGTGGCGACGTTGAGCTGCCAGCGCCGAACGGTGCTCAGCGTCGCAGGGGTCGTCGGCGAGCACAGGCGGGCCAGTCCAGCACCCCACTGTCTGCGGGGCACATGAGTGCACACGGATCGGGCTCTGAGGCCAGGGGCGGGATAGGGGTCACAGCGGTGGTTCTGTTCATGACGAGGCCTGAAAATCATCAGCTGGCGACCGCGCGGGACCAGTACTCGCGGATGACCGCCACCTTGTTCTCGAAGTCGTCATCCCACCGCCTGCTGGTGAAGACACCCGGAATCGTGAGCGCTCGTCCACGGACCCGCACCGCGGACACGTCCCACCACTCAGCACTGCGGCCTTGGTGGCGCCGCTTCTCAATCCGGGCGATCTCGGACCACGAGACCGATCTGCGACTGACGAAGGTACGGAACTCCATCCCATCAGGCGTGAGGAGCGTCCGACCGTATCCACGGTTGATCATGTAAAAGGACCCGGCCAGCCAAAACCCGGCGACGCCGCCGACCCACCACCATCGATCCGCCGCTGGCTCCGACAGCGCCACCGCTGGCGCCGCGCCGACACACACCAACGTCAAGAACCCGGTCCACCACCAATTCCTCCGCCGGGCAGCGGCATCGAGACCGATCCATAAGCCGGGCATACCCGTGATGCTACCGACACGTGGCACCCCACTCACCCGTGCCGCAGCGCCAGCAGCCAGGCTGCAGGCCCTCGCAGCCGCCCCCACACCGTACTGGCCCTGTGCTCCAAGCGACGAACTACGTGGCGGGGCCCGTATCGAGTGCGCTCGACACGGGCCCCGCGAAGCACTGTATGACGCTTGCTCAGGACCACAGCTCGACGGAGGTCCCTTGATGCTGCTGCGTGCAGGACAGAGAGTGCCTTGGCCCGGCCGACCGTCTGTGGCTGCACACCATCACCTACCTGCCGTCCGGGGCGGGTGCTTTCGTCATGGGTGCGCTGGTGTGGATCCAGGTGTGCAAGGGGCCGGTGTAGTCGACGGCCAGGAGCGGGCCGGGCCAGGGCCGGTTCAGGCGGCAGCCTCGATGATGGGCCGTCATGGTCGAGCCAGGCGGCCCGGCGGGTCAACCGCGGGTGCAGCCGGTCCCACGCCTGTGTTGCGGGCAGCGGCCTATCTGTCACAGGCGCATCTACCGGGAAAAGGATCTACCCGCTCGTGAAGGAGCTGGCCGGGGACGGGGTGCCCGTCACGGTTGCGTGCCGGGTGCTGAAGCTCGCCAGACAGCCCTACTACCGCTGGCTGGACCAACCGATGAGCAATGCCATGCTGGAGGAGGCATATCGCGCGAACGCGCTGTTCGACGCGCACCGTGACGACCCGGAGTTCGGCTACCGCTTCCTGGCCGATGAAGCCCGTGGTGCCGGGGCCCGGATGGCGGACCGCACCGCGTGGCGGATCTGCCGGGACAACCGCTGGTGGAGCGTGTTCGGCAAGAAGCGCGGGAGAGTCAAGAAGGCCGGACCACCGGTGCACGACGACCTGGTCCGCCGCGACTTCACCGCGGACGGGCCGAACCGGCTGTGGCTCGCCGACATCACCGAACACGCCACCGGAGAAGGCAAGTTGTACGCCTGCGCGATCAAGGACGTCTTCAGCAACAGGATCGTGGGCTACTCCATCGATGCACGGATGAAGTCCCGCCTGGCCGTGACCGCCCTGGAGAACGCCGTCGCCCGGCGCGAACAGGTCGACGGATGCATCCTGCACAGCGACCGTGGATCGCAGTTCCGCTCCCGGAAATTCGTCCGGGAACTCGACCGCCACCGGATGGCCGGCTCGATAGGGAGAGTCGGGGCGGCCGGCGACAACGCGGCCATGGAGTCCTTCTTCAGCCTGCTGCAGAAGAACGTCCTCGACCGCCGGACCTGGACCACCCGCGAGGAACTCCGGATCGCGATCGTGACCTGGATCGAGCGGACCTACCACCGACGCCGCAGACAAGCCGCACTCGGCCGGCTGACCCCCATCGAATTCGAAACCGTAATGACCACACCGGCCCTCAAGGCCGCGTGACCGAACCTGTCACCCAAACCTGCATCAGACCCGGTGCTCTCTTACAGTCCCGTTAATGGCTGCGACTGCCTCGGCACGCCGCATCGTGCAATTCCTCCAGAACTTCGACCAGAACCCCGGGCGGGGCTTCGGCGTAGTCGCAGGATGTCCGGTTCGTGATCGTGCGACGAGGTCAAAGCCCTGCTGCGTGCGGGCCTGGGCCGGCGCCATTGATGAGTGGCATCGGGACCGGTACAAGTAACGAGTGGCAGACCCTCTTGCTCCTCTCCCGGATCGCCGCGTCGCCTCGAAGCCGGGAGGGTGGACCCGACAGTCAGCGGGTGCGATGTTCGCCGCCCTCGCAGCTTCTCTCGTCACTCGCGACGTCACGTTCGGGTTCTTCATGCGCACGCTGCCCGACTGGGCGTACGAGGCTACGTTCTTCACGGGACTACCTGTGTCGGCTGTTTCTCACGGCCTTGCCGTGTTGTGGCTCAGGCGATTGCCCTAGCAGGGCTCACGGGAGGCTTCAGCGTTGCTGCACGGGCGTCCGGTTCCTGACAGTCCGCCGGCTTGGCGATCATCCGGGAGTTGACAGGCACAGGCTCCCAAGATTATGGAACCCTACCTTTCAAGCGTGGGTTTCTGCTGGTCATTCGTAAGATCGGTGGGCCCAGGGGCTCCGGGTATGGCTGTCATGGAGGAGCCGATCGGATGGCTCAGAGAACATGGCTGGCCGCCCGCGACGACTCGACCGCCAATTGGGATGCGCGACTTGATCGCTCTGTAGGACGACGTCGGCGAGGTCGTCTGCGGGATGGACTGCCGACTTCGCGCCTGGTCAACCCTTCGCTCCGACGCTGCCGTACCGCTCTGGACGCCAGCGGATCCGGTTGCAATCGAGACCAGAATTGAGACCACGCACGGTCAGCGCGACGGGTCCTGCCCACCCGGCATTGTCAGTGGCTTCCTGCGTCCGGCCGACAGCGAGGTCCACAGCCGACCTTGCGATCAGGCACAACGCCGTAATCTGCGGCGGCATCCGCCACGGGACGCACCGGGCGGGGCGGGGCCGGCAGTGTGAACTCTCGTTGCCAGAAGCCGACCTCGTGCCACTCCCCGTGCTTGAAGCCGGCCGTCCGCAGGGTGTCGCAAGGGGTGAAGCCGAGCGCCTTGTGCAGGCGCACGCTGGGGTCGTTGGGCAGGCCGATGACAGCGATCACGCTCTTGAAGGCCCTGCGCCTCCAGAGTTTTCAGCAGATGCGTGTACAGGGCCAGGCCCCGGCGCTGGTGGCGGTGGGAGACGTAGAGGCTGGCCTCGGCCGTCCAGTCGTGGGCGCGCCGGGCCTTTCAGGGGAAGGCGTACGATGCCGGCGATCTGGCCGTCCGCCTCGGCGACCAGCCGGGGGTAGCGGGCGCGCAGGCGGGTGAAGTCGTCCAACACTCCTGCGGAGTTTGCGGCTCCGTACGGAAGTTGATCCGTGCTGGTCGCGATGTTTGACGAGGTCGTAGACGGCGGACACGTCCGCCTCGTTGGCGGGACGGACGTCGACGGGGGGTGGTTCCGGACTAACGCGGTTCCTTCGTTCGGTTCCCTCTGCGCCGTACCAGAGCCGTCCCCAGGCCATAACGATCCTGGATGTCATGGGACTTGACGCCTATCGCCGACTATCTTCACATCATGTCCACGCCACCCGAGGCTTCGCAGCCATCTGATCAGCCAGGCATCCCGGAGACGCCGGAGACGCCGGAGACCCCGAGCGCGTATCCGCACCCCAAGCCGCAGTCCCCGAATCCGCAGCCCGCGGTTCCGGGTGCGCCGGGATCCGACCCACCGCCGGCTCCCGCGCCCACACCGGCCCAGCCGAACTTCTACGCCCAGCCCACCCTGGTCGGCCAGCCTGCGCAGCCCCAGGCCCAGCCCCAGCCCCAGCCGGGCAACCCGTATGCCGCGCAGCCCTACTACGGCCCCGTGCCCGTCCCAGCGGCCCCGGGGGGCGGTGGCGGCGCCGGGCGGGCCGTGCTGTGGGCGGTCGTCGGCGCGGTGGTCGCCTCCGCCGCATGGGCGGGTGGCGTGTTCCTCCTCGGCCGGGGCGACAGCGCCGATCTGCGCGGCTACAGCACCCCCTCGAACCTGTGCACAGGCGCGGACTACTCGTCGTTCAAGGACGAGTACCCGGATGACGACTCCTCGCCGCTCCGCAACTCCCTCAAGTCCGACGCGCTGGACGAGAGTTACTGCAGCCTGAGCCTGAAGAAGACCCCGTCCAGCTACGGGGACGCCTATCTCACCATGCAGATGGACCTGCACAAGAAGACCGATCCGGCGGCGGAGTTCACCGCTCTGTGGAAGAACTACCGCAAGAGCCACTCGGGTTACGACGTGGAGATCGTCAAGGGCATCGGTGACGAGGCGTATCTCGTCAGCAACGACACCACCAGCGGCACGACCAGCGGATCCATCCATGCCACTCTCGCCGTCCGGGACGGCTGGATGACGTACACCATGGAGTTCACCGAGTACCGCACGACGTACGACAGTGACACAAGCCCGCCGGATCTCAGCGAGGTCCGTGACTGGCTGAAGTCGGACACCAAGTCCACACTGGAGCAGACCAAGGACTGAGCGCCGGTGCGGTGGCCGGCCGGCGAGCACCACCTCGACGGCCGGCCTCGGACACCGGACGCATGGAGCCCCGGTCCCTGGGTATTCGCGGATCTGCACGTGATCGCACCGTGACCCGTGATGAAGGAGGGCACTACATGCTCATGGCACACCCGGCGGTTCGCCCCGGCCGGTGACGCTCGGCGCCACCGGCCGGGAACGGACCGTCAGTGACCGCTGCCGAGGCTCTGCGTGGTGTAGGAGCACTCGGTGTAGATGTAGCCGGAGCTGATCTTGGCGGTGTCCTTGGCGGGCGACGAGGTGGTGCGGTTCTTGGGCTTGTGGACGAAGTAGGTGGTGCCCGCTGGCAGGCTGATGGTGCGCTGGGGGTAGCTCTTGCCGCTGGAGCAGGGCTTGAAGCCGGGGGTGATGGTGTCGGCGAAGGAGTAGACCTTGCAACTGCCGCAAGCCTTGAGGGTGAAACTGCCGGTGACGGGGCCGGTGTAGAGGACGGTGATGTCGTCGGGGCTGTCGTTCTTCACCGTCACCGAGATGCCGCCGCCGGAGGCGGTGGTGGGCAGCTTCTTGCCGGCGGCCGGGATGGTCTGGGCGATCTCGGCGGCTATGGCGATCTTCTGGGCGCGGGCCCGGTTCTTGTCGTGCTTGTGAGCGGAGGCGAAGTCGGTGAGGGTCTGCTGGGCCTCATCGAAGTCGCCGTGCTTGTACTGGTGGACGCCGCAGTCGTAGTCACCGGCGTCAGCCCTCGCGCCCGCCCGGTCGGCGTCCTTGTCGAGGTCGCTCGACTGCTCGCCCGCGCTGCCGGACAGGTCGCCGATCTGGGTCTTCAGCTCGCGCAGCTGGGAGACGGCGGCGCACGGGTCGTCGCCGTGTACCTCCTTGGCGGTGGCGTCGACGGCCGCACTCACCGCGGGGGCGACCTTCGTGGCCGGCTCGGAGTCGGGGAAGGTGTCCAGCAGGTTGCCGTACTGCGTGACCCAGTCCGAGTCGCCACCGGACATCCGCTGCGAACCGCACTCGTACAGCGAGGTGGCAAGCCGGTCGTCGGGCCATGTGCGCAGAGAGCCGATGGCGTCCTTGGGCATGGTGTCGGGCACCGTGCGCAGGTACTCGAGCGGTGCGACGGCGTCGCAGTAGTTCTTGTGGCCGTAGGCCGCGCCCACCGTCGCGTAGTAGGTCCTCATCCGGTCGGGGACCTCGGCCGCCGCGCGGGAGCCCGAGTGGTGGACCGCGAGGTTCCGGTAGGTCTCGAGCGCCGACCTGTAGTCGGACTTGCCGCTGCCGAACGAGTCCCGGCCGGCCGCCGTCACCAGGTCGTCGGCCTTCTGGAGCCGGTCGAGGAGGGCCTGCTCGATGGCCTCCTGGCGGGCGTTGTCGTACAGCACGGACCCGCCCACCGGTACGGCGAGCAGCGCCACGCCCAGCAGGATCGCGATCGGCGACCGTCCAGGCCAGGCCAGGCGCGTGCGCAGTGCGACGACGGCGCCGTGAACGGCGGTCAGCACCAGGAACACGACGTACAGGCCGAGCGCGAGCCCGGGCACGCCGTCGGCGTCCGCAGGCAGCGCCATCAGCAGCAGGACGACGGTCGCCGCCCAGCACACGGCGGCCAGGACCCAGCGGCGCATCAGCGCGTAACCCAGGCCCAGACCGCTGAGGTTGAGCAGGGCGACGGCGACGGCCCGCCCTGCGTCCGGCGGCGCGGGCGGAGGACTCGACGGCATGGGCGGTACGAATCTGTTCTGGCCGTAGAAATCCCCAGACATGGTGGGCTCCCCCCGTCAATACAGCCCGCTTGCTTATGAATTGGCAGTGTACGGCCAATGGTGAGGAGCCGACAGGCCAGATCTTCGCGAGCGACCAGCCCTGGTCCAGCGCCTACACCCGGCAGACGCACCCAAGCCTCTGGAGGACCTGAAGAACATCCAGCCCTGACCCATGAATCTCATGGCTGGGTGAGGATGCGGGACCGGTTGAACTCGAACGAAGCTCGGCCGTACAGGATCTCGCCTTCGACCCACCCCACCTCACGGATGTCCGTAGCGGTATCCGCTTCGCGCTAGGTGTGCATCTGCCGGAGCTGGGTTACACCGGGGTCTGGGTCTTTTGCTTGAGGCGTTCGTAGGGGGTTTGTCCGCCGAGGGCACCGTGCGGGCGATGGTAGTTGTAGTAGTCCTCCCATTCGCGGAGTTTGTCGTTGAAGACGCCGGTGTCGTCGATGACGATGCCGGCGAGCATGCGGTAGAACTCCTCGGCGTCGATGCGGTGGGATCGTTCGACCTTGCCATTGAGGTGCGGGGACGCCGGTTTGATGTAGGTGTGGGCGATGCCCTTGTCCAGCACCTGCCAGTGAAAGGCGGACTGGAACTCAGCGCCGTTGTCAGTCTGGATCACTTCGACGCGGAACGGCAGACGCTCCAGGACGTGGTCGAGGAACTGGATGGCGGTCTTCTGGTCGCACCGCGGGTAGATGCGCAGCACCCGCAGCCGCGTGCAGTCGTCGATCGCCGTGAACTGGTAGTACTTGGCCCGGCGCCGCACCTTCGGGGGCTTGCCGGTGACCGGCGACGGGGAGGCGGGCTCGGCTGGGACGCCGATCGGTTCGATGAACTTGACGTCGATCTGGACCCGGTTGCCGGGCAGTTGCTTCTCGTAGCGGGTGTAGCGCTTGTCGTGGCGCTTGTAACGCTGGGAGGCGGGCAGCCGGTTCATGCCCAGCTTCTTGAGGATGCGGTAGACGGCGGAGCAGGCGATGTCGATGTCGTGGTACCGCTTGAGGTACATCTTGATCTTCATCGGGCCGAAGTGGTAGTTCCTCCGCAGGTAGACGATCTCGTTGACGATGTCGGCATGGGTGGCGTGCGGGCTGTGGTGGGGCCTGCTGGAGCGGTCGCGTAGCCCTTCGAGGCCTTCTTCTTGGTAGCGGCGCTGCCACTTGTAGAAGCAGTTCCGGCTGATCCCGTAGTACCGGCAGGTCAGTGAGACGTTTCCGGTGACTTCCTCGGCGTGGCGCAGGACCGCCAGGCGCCGTTGGGCCTGGCGGTCCTGCTGCTGTCTGACGGAAGGAGGCATGTCAGGTCTCCGTAGTGGGCGGAGACCCAGGTGTCAACAACGTCCGGCAGTTTTATAAGCCGCGGGCGTCGGGGGCGCCTTCCCCGCCGATCTCGGACTGGCCGCAGTTACGGCAACAGGTGAAGTTCTCTCGGGCCGTGATACCGGCATCCTGCAGGGCGGTGAAAGCGCGGGTCAGCCGCTCAGGGTCCGTCTCGCCCTGCCACTTGGCCTGCTCCGCGACCCGCTCCAGCCACAGTCGGTCGGCCAACGCTTGTGCCTGCTCGGGCGAGACGGGCCGGCGGTCATTGGTGACCAAATACTCCTCAGCGAGTTCGGCCAGTTCGGCGCGAGAGGCGTAGCCGCCAACCAGCACCTCACGGACGCACTTCTCCAACTCCTTGCGCTCGTTTTCGCCGAGGTCGAGCGGCGGCACCTCGCGGGCGGGGCCCATGTCCAGCAACGACCAAGCCAGACCACTGTCCCATCCGGCCTCCTGGTGTGCCCAGCCGGCAATCGTCGCAATCACGACCTCGGGCCCGTCGACGATCACCTGGAACTGCCGGTCAGCGGCACCGTCGCGGTACTCCAGCGTGTAGTCACCACCGGTCTTGTGCCACACCTGGGCGAAGACGTCAGGCAGGTCGGGTATCCGCTGGACCACCAGGAACCGGTCACCGTCACCACCGATCCGCCGGACCAGCCCTGCCAGCTCCTCGGCGGACACACGGACATGCCGCTCCCAGTTCTCCGTCTTCACCACGATCTCGAGCATGCGCAGACTCTGACATACCCCTCTCACTGCAGACCTCCCGGGACCCGCGACGCAACTGCTGCTGCGACAGCTCGACCAGTCCTAATACTGGACGGTCGTTGGCCGAGGTTTGACGACAGTCCCTGGGGCCGCGACCGGACACACCCACGAAGCGCTCCGCCGCAGGCCCTCCCGGCGGAGCACGACGTCGAGAAGGTCGCGTCACCCATATCGACGGGGCCCCCGATTGCTCGCCGCAGGAGGTGGGCGCCGGCCTGACACCCTCCCAATCAGAGGCCGGTCGCTCACCACGGTGTGGCCGACCAGGACCGGTCGTGGGCCGAGGCGGTGAGCCGGAAACCCTCGTACACGGGAGTGACGTGTGTGTAGGCGTGGATCCGGCGGGCCGCTGAGCGCAACGTGCCGGGAGATCGTCGAGAGCGCGCGGACCAGGTAGAGGCGACCCAGGGCCCCCTTTCGGAGGGATTCCCGATCGCTGTCGAGGCGGGCGCGGGCTCCGAGCCGGTGAGGGCGTCGCCGATCGACTTGGCATCGAGGCCGGCCTGCAGGACGCGGTCAGCCACCGGTTGTGGCTGCGATGTGGCGGCGGCGGTGAGGGCTTCGGCCGCGGGATGTAGGCGATGATCGCCTGCGTAGGCGTGTGCCCTGCGGGGGTTTTGTCCTGTGCCTGTGGGCGGCCTCAGACTGCAGAGGTGCCGCCGCTGGCCGGCGCGGGATGGCTCAGCCTGCTGTAGGACTTGTGCAACCACTTGACCAACCAGTTCCCCAACGGATTCGGTCCGGTCCCCAGCAGGACTCGCGCCTCCCTCTCGGCGTACTGCGCCCCGCTTCGCTCTCTGTGGCCGGGGACGACTGTGACTTCTGCGCGTCTGCGGAGCCCGTTTGACGGCCAGTCAGCTGTGGTCGTCCCGGCGAGAGAGACCTCCAGTGGTACCACAGAGGCGGAGGCCTGGTGCCCGGTCAGACATCGACCAGACCAGCCGCGAACTCGGCATGCGCCGCGGTGCACCAATCTGTCGCGCCGACCGATGCGGGCTCGCAGCTGGTGGCGGCGACGTGTTGCCAGGAGCGGGCTACCCGGAATCGCCCGGTGATGAAGTGGGCGCCCGCGGCGGGGAGGTCCGTGATGGCTGAGGACGGGTCGGCCGGGAGCTCGTCACTGAGGTTCTGCACCAGGTGCACGCCGACGTCCAGGGCTGCCGCCTCGGTGGCTGCCAGCACCAGTGGATTGGTGGAGTGGACCGCGGCGAACAGGGCTCCGTGGGCGCGAGCGCCGCGTCGGAACAACGTCAGACTGTGCGAGATGGAGTCGGTGTCCACGAGGAACGCGGCCGGACCCGGCCATCCCCGGGAGTAGATGTGCTCGTCCCGTGCCGCCAGCCGCACCAGCAGCGGGGTACGCAGATCGGCGGCGGGATGGTTCGGATGGTGCAGTCGCTGGGACGGGTGCAGGACCCTTCCGTGCCGCGCGGCCTCCGCCAGCCCGGCTCTCACTTCGTCGCCGGCGATCGCACTCAGCAGGCGCGCCGCGCGTGCCGGATGCCCGAGCAGCCGGTCCAGGGCCTCGCGCAGGTCGGCGCCGAGGTCGCGTAGGCTCTTGGGCCCCTCATCGGTCGCGATGCCCGTGGCCGCCACCATGATGTTCTGCGGCGTGGTACGGACCGTGCCACTGCTCAGGCAGAGAGCACCCGCGAGGCCGCGCACCAGTCCCCGGTAGTCCTCCGTGGAGTCCACGAATACGGTGTTCGGCCCTGCCCGGTGGGCGAACACCGTGGCCTGGCGGGCGTGTTGCTCGAGCCAGTCGGCGAAGCGCGCGGAGCCGGTGAAGTCGACGATGCGAACCGCTGGGTCTGTCGCGAGCCTGCGGTGGAGGTGTTCGCCGGGCTGGGCCACGGCCAGGGTCACGATGTCCGGATCGTGGCCGGCCTCCGTCAACACCTCACGGGCGATACGCACGGTGATCGCCAAGGGGAGCACGGCCCTCGGGTGGGGGCCCACGATGACGGGGTTACCGGTCACCAGACTGGCGAACATCCCTGGATAGCCGTTCCACAAGGGGTGGTCGGGGCAGCCGATAAGCAGCGACACCCCCTGCGGCACCAGGGTGGAGGTAGCCCGGATGGTCAGTGGTTGCCTGCGTCGGCGGGAGCTTTCCGCGCGCGTCTCCTCGGGGACGCGCGCGCACTCGGCGAAGGTCTGGGCGACGGTCTGGAGCGCGCGGTCCTGGGCGGGGGGCCCGGCGGCGCGGAACGCGGCCTCGAGTGGCAGACCGGTGGTGTGGTGCACAGCGAGGGCAAGCTCGTGGCTGCGGGTGTTGAGGCGGCGCAGTATCTCCACGGCCACGCCCGCGCGCTCGCGGAGACCGGCGGCTCGCCAGCCGGCCGTCGCCCGCACGGCTGCCGCGACGACGGCCGCCGGATCACAGCGCGGGTAACCGACGTCCATGAGAATGCCGAAGGGGGAGGACTCGGTGACCACCCATCCCGACTGGCCGGGCTGGTCGAGGTCGAAAGGCCGTCCCAGGAGCGAGCTGAAGACCTTTGTCGCGGTGCGGACCGTTCGCATGCCCGCGTCGGAGGCTTCCTGACCGGTCGACTCAGTAAAGGGCCTGCGGCAGTCACCGATCGCCGCGGCGCAGGTGATCTCTCGAAGCAGTCCCAGGTGCCGCTCGTACGGTCCAGGGTGCATGGGCCCTGCCTCTCCGATGACGCGGGCTGACTGGCTGTCTGCCTGTCTGACAGGCCCCGATACTCGGGGTGAGCGCGGGGTGGTGTCAAGGGGTAGATGAAAACAAAAATTCACCTGGCGTGGATCCTGAAAACTCGCAACCTTCCGCCAGCGCGCTGGGCCCCCTCTCACCGGCCTGGTCGCGCGCGTCGCCGTCGCGGGCTGACAGCGGCTACAGCGAACGTTTGATCGACGTCGCCTCGCGTCAGTCACAAAAGCCCATCTGGAGAGCATCTGATCAGCGTTCAGATCGGTATAGCTGCGTGATCTGTGCCGACTTGCCCTTGGTGTGAATCCTCCGGTCAGCTCGCGGGACATTTTGTGGCCATCGCCCAGTAGATCATCGTGGAGGGACCGCTGGGGCAGTCGGGGTCGCTGTCGCCCTGCTCGCCCAGGACCAGGACCTTGATCTCGATGAGCCAAACGGACGCCTCATGGGCAAGCTCCTCGTCGGCAACGCCCCGCTGCGCGGCCGCGCCGGCCTGGACGACGCCGCGAAGTGCGGGCCGTGCCACCCGGGCTCCGACTCGCACTGATCCCGGCCTGGATGCGAGTGTGCGCAGGCCGCGGCTGTGGCTCCCGCACACTGCGGGGTGAAGTGGGCGAGACGCGGCGTGTCCCGGGGCGGCTGAGTCCAGGATGTAGCGGGTGACAGCCACCACACCTGATCTCTGGCATGCCTAGTACTCCAGTGAGAGTTCGTGTCCTGAGCTGGTGTGTGTCGTTGTCAGGGCATGGTGGGGATGGTCGATGCCGAGGTGTGGGCGGCGGAGCTGGAGTCGTTGTTCGGGCGGGTTGCCGGTCGGTTTTCGCGGGTGGATCTGCGGTGGCGGATGCGGGGGTATGTGCGGGGTCTGCTGGCTCCGGTGGCCCGGAAGAACAGCTGGCAGCTGGCCGAATGGGCAGGTCACCGTGATCCCGCCGGAATGCAGCACCTGCTGGCAGGAGCCCGCTGGGAGGCGGATGAGGTCCGTGACGATGTGCGGGACTACGTCGGGCAGAAGCTCGGCCCGGGTGGTGTGCTGATCATCGACGACACCGGGTTCGTCAAGAAGGGCAGCACGTCCGCGGGGGTGGGCCGGCAGTACACCGGCACCTCGGGGAAGATCGACAACTGTCAGATCGGAGTGTTCGCCGCCTATGCCACCGGCCGCGGACGGGCCCTGGTGGACCGGGAGTTGTATCTGCCCAGGGCCTGGACAGCCGACCGTGAGCGGTGCCGGGCAGCGAAGATCCCGGATGAACGGGCCTTCGCGACCAAGGGCGAGTTGGCGAAGGTGATGGTCACCCGCACGCTGGCCGCGGGCCTGCCGGCAGAGTGGGTAACCGCGGACGAGGCCTACGGTCAGGAGTGGAAGTTCCGCCGCCTGCTCGAGGAACTCGGTGTCGGATACGTCGTCGCTGTTCCCAAGTCGCAGCAGGTCAAGAGCCTGGCAGGGTTCTGGCGGATCGACCAGCTCATCAGCGAAGCACCCGAGGATGCCTGGCAACGGATCTCCTGCGGCATGGGCGCCAAGGGCCCGCGGATCTATGACTGGGCCAGTGCCAGGCTGCCGGCGATCAGCTTCTTCGACGGCGACGAGCCCACCCATCACCGGTGGGTGCTGGCCCGCCGCAGCCTGACACGGACACAGGAGATTGCCTACTACTTCGCCTACGCGCCCATGACCTGCACGGTTGCGGATCTGGCCAGGGTGGCCGGGATGCGCTGGTCGATCGAGGAATGCTTCCAGGCCGCGAAGAACGAATGCGGCCTGGACGAGTACGAAGTCCGCCGCTACACGGGCTGGTACCGGCACATCACCCTCGCCATGCTGGCCCACGCCTTCCTTGCCGGCCTCGCCGCCGACGAGGCCGCAAAGGGGGCCGCAGAAACGACCCCACCAGCACCATCACCGCACTCACCGTGGCAGAGATCCGAAGGCTCCTGGACATTCTCTGGACCCGCCCCCGACCTCGCGGTCATCCACGAGATCACGCACTGAACTGGTCCCACTGGCGCAGACACCACCAAGCCACCGCCCGCCGCTGCCACTACCGAAAACGCAGCTCAGGACACGAACTCTCACTGGAGTACTAGTGCCGAGTCGATCGCAACGATCCACCGCAGAGCCACACACCCAGAGAACCTGTCCTATGACTTCAACGAGGAGGTGCCGTACGACGTCACACCACGGACCCGGAACCCCCAGAGAACATGGGCCGTTCTGTGAGCTGGAGGACCGTGAGGTCGGGAACGCGGAGATCGGCAAGGGCTACGAGTACGCCAAAGACCAGGTCGTCCCGATCAGTGACCAGGAGCTGAGCAACCTGCCACTGCCCACGGCGAAGGCGATCGAGATCGCCGCATTTGTGCCGCTGGAGTCGATCGACCCGATCCAGATCGGCGAGGGCTACCACCTGACACCCGACGGCACAGTGGCGACCAAACCCTACAAGCTGCTGGTCCAGGCGCTCGGCCGATCCAGCAAGGTGGCCGTCGCCAAGTACGCATGGAGCGGGCGGGAGCGTCTGGGTCTGCTGCGCGTGCGTGAGGACGCCCTGGTCCTGCACGCGATGCGGTGGCCGGACGAGATCAGAGACCCCGCGGAGATCGTCCCACCTTCGGTCGAGGTGGACGAGGACGAGATCCAGGGCGCGCTGGCGCTGATGGACACGATGACGCGCGAAGACCTGGAGGATGGGGAGTTCCGCGACACCTACACCGACGCTTTGGCCAAGGTGATCGAGGCCAAACGCGAGCACCAGCCGCTCCCCGAGGCCTCGGAGACGGAAGAACAGCCGGGCAAGGTGCTGGATCTGATGGCGGCCCTGCAGGAGTCGGTGCAAAAGCTACGGTCCTCACGCGGCGAGAGCACCGACGCCGACGTCCACGATCTGGCGAAGGCGAACAAGAGCTCGGCCAAGAAGACTGCGAAAAAAACGCCGGCCAAGAAGACGGCATCGAGCACCGCAAAGAAGACGGCCACTGCCAAGAAGACTGCGAAGAAGACGGCCGGCCGCAAGCCCCGCAGCGCCTGATGCCGCCCACCGCGAAAGCAGCCTCGCCGGGCCCGATGGACGACCTCGCCCCGCTCCTTCGTCCACGTGCGGAGCGGTTCGCACACGCCGTCGAACTCCGCGAGCAAGACGATGCTCACCCCGTCGCGGCTGCCGTGCGTGCCCAACCAACCCTCGAACTTCTCCAACGCCACCGCGCGGTCGGTCCAGATGCCCTCCGCTGCCGGGCCGCCGGGCCTGAACTGCAGCGTGACGCGCCATGTTCCCACAGGGCCATCCTGCCCCACCAACCGCCACAGCGACGACACCCCACGACCGTCCCGGCCACGCACACCCAACCGGAGGATTTCCTCTTCCGCTCCCGCGCGTCACACCCGCTGCGAAGCCTTCTCTGCACTGGACACCATGGCCCGCCAGGACGTGCCCGTACGCCCGTTCCGTCGACGTCGTGCGCCCCGTCACCGCGAGGCACCTTCCTGCCGAGGACCACTGGCCCGGGCGGGCAGACCCGCTACGAGGTGAAGTCATGGACAGGGGCCACGCATATCCGTTGTCCGCGGCTCGGCGAGGATGGTCCGTGATCCAGCGGATGATGGAGGAACTCGGGTTCCGCGCGGGCCTACCCTGCGGCGGGTGTGGCGCCCGCGCCGAAGTGCGGCACGTCCGCGGTGGTGACGTCCAGGCGCAGCCGGGCGAGGCGGATCGGGTGCCGCCACGTTCCGCGCTCTTGTGCGGTGTCGACGACGACTTCCGCGACCAGGTCGGGCTCGACCAGGACGACGTCGAGCGCAGTGCGTGATCCCCAGGAGGCGGTGAAGCGGACGCCTTCCCATGCGTGTCCTGGGGCTGCCGGCGTCAGATGTTCGGCCAGCTGCCGGGCGGTGTCGGGCCGCACCGGCGTGCTTCGGCCGACGTGCCGCAGGATTCCTACGTGGTCCAGGCGCCCCAGCAGGAGCGTTCGGGGGTGGTCTGGTGTGCCGGTGATGGCGCCGACGATGGCCTCGGTGGTGTTGCGGCGGCGGACTTTGATGAGCGCGCGGGCGCCCGGCTGGTAGCGCTGCTGGCTGCCGCGGATGACGAGGCCTTCGATGCCCGGTAGGGCGGTCCAGTTGGTGAACCAGTCCTGTGCGCGGGCGACGTCTGTTGTCTCGGGGCAGAGCATGAACGGGTTGGTGAGGTGCTGTTCGGCGAAGAGGGCCTCCAGGCGGGTGCGGCGTTCGCCGTAAGGCGCCTGCAGCAGTTCCTGCCCATGAACCTGCAGAATGTCGAACGCGACGAAGTGCGCCGGCAGTTCCTCGGCGAGCCGGGCGGTGTTGCGGCCGGTGGAGGCCACGCGCCGCTGCAGACTCTCGAAGGACAGCTGATCGCCGTCCCAGATGACCAGCTCGCCGTCGAGTACCAAGCCATCGGGCAGGTGCGAGGCCGCCCGTACCAGGTCCGGGAAGCGGGATGCGATGAGGCTGCCCCGTCGTGTCTGCAGGAGCACAGGCCCGGGTGCTGGGCTGGGGGTGAACAGGAGCGCTCGGTACCCGTCCCACTTCGGTTGGAACACCAGGTCGCCGGGGAGCGCACCGGCGGGAGGCAGGTCGTCGCGGGCCCGCGCCAGCATCGGCTCCACCGGCGGGTGGAGCACCATTCGCGTGCCTCCGGCATTCAGCCTGGCTGGGCGGCCGTCTTCAGCTTCCAGCCACTGCCGCTGCATCCGTCCTGCAGCGGAGGAAAGCGGTGCCCTTTGACGTCCGTGCTGTACTCGTGCGACTGCCCGCAGTCGCACTCGTAGATCCCGGACTGCGGCACGACTTCGCCCGGGTGGTAGATCTGGCCCTTGGCATCAGCGTTCATGTCATCTGTCTACGACGCGGCCGGGCGAGGCGCGATCTGAGCACCACCAGGCGGGTGGCCTGTGTGGTCCGGTTCGGCCGGCCGCTATGCGGCTGTCTTCTTGCGGCGCCCGGCCCGAGCGAGGGCGTCGACCAGTTCGTCGTGACTCATCTTGGACCGGACCGGAATGTCCTGCTCCGTGGCCCGCCGGTACAGCTCCGTCTTGCTCAGCTGCCGCAACTCGCGCTTCCCGGTGCCCCGGCTGCCTGCCGCGCTCGATCCACTCGTTTCCTGCTTCGTGCCGTGGGAGCTGCGGGTCTGTTCAACGCTGCGCTGGAGGGCTTCCATCAGGTCGATGACGTTGGTGGCCTCGGGCGGGGCTTCCTCGCTGACGATCTCCTTGCCCTTGGCCTTGGCGTCGACCAGCTCCTTGACCCGCTCTTCGTACGTGTCGCGGTAGTCCTTCGGATTCCAGTCCATGGACAGGGCGCCGATCAGCTGCCGGGCGGTATCCATCTCCTTGCCCTTGGCGTCCTCGCGGCCGGGCAGCACCGGCAGCTCCTGATGCGGGTCGCGGACCTCATCCGCCCAGTGCAGGGTGTGCAGCACCAGCACCTGTTCCTGCGCGCGCAACGCGACCAGGTACTGCTTGCCGCGCATCACGAACGTGGCGATGCCCGTCAAGAGCTGTGCGCCGTGGTCGGCGACGGCCTCGACTTCACCGCGCTGGCCCGCCGCCGCGGTCGCGACCGCGGCGGCGGGCCACCGATCGTGTACCTGGTCTTCGACTGCCTCGCCATCACCGGCACCGACCGGCGCCCCCGCCCGCTGCAGGAACGCCTCGACCAGCTCGGCGAACTACTTCGGCCGCCGCCCAGCGGGCGGCCCCGGCACTCTGCGCCCTGGGCCGGGAGCCGCCCCTCCACCTACGCCTGGTCGCAGTGCAAGGTGCGCTGTATGAGGGGCGTCGACCGATGAACCCTCCCATCAGCTTTCCGTGAGCTCAGAATCTGTGTGGCCAGAAGAACGAGTCAGGGATGCGAACGGCGGGCGGCCTCCGGGGCGTGACTACACCGATGGTGTCTTCGGCGGCCCGCAAGGCCTGTTCGTGGCTGCCGCTGCCGAGGTGATGAGCAGCGCAGTTTCTGCAGTCGCCGGTCCGGGCGTGCCCGGGACCATCGCTGAGACCGCGTACATGGGCGAAGGCGTGTTCGGGGAAGTCGGCCCGCACCGTGTGCCAGGTACCGCGTTGCTCTTCCGCGGTGAGCCCCGCGGCCACTTCCGGGTGCATCGGCGCGTACACCTGGCCGTCGTGCTCGCGGAGCATGAAGACGCGGTCGACGTAGTCGACGGTGTCCCCCTTCGGCTGCTCTGCATCGAGCCAGGCCAGGGCATCACGGCGGCTCCCGGGCCCCCAAAGGTAGTCCGCAGGGAACTGTGTGGTCTCGAACCGGGCGTCGAACGCCGACCAGTACCCGTCCTCGTACCGGCTTCCGGGGCCAGAAGCGCTGCGGATCAGGATGTAGTGGTATCCGTCGGCATCGGAATCCCCGCGCAGGGCATCGGCATGGGCCATCTCGACGCTTCCCTCGTCGTTCCACGCCATGACGACGATGTGGCGTTCCACCGGGGCGGGGTACAGGCGCCCGCCAGGGGTCGGGTGTCCCCACAACTGATTGATGAACTCTGCCAGGTCATGCAGGGTTCGTGCCGCCTCCACGGGCATCGTGCGGTGGTAACCGGTCGGGTGGGCCACAGCATCGCGCAGCTTCGACTTCGCATGCTCGATGCCACGTGTGCGCTGACCACGCAGCAGACCGGCCGCCCGCGCCCAGGTCCGCAGCCCGGCCAGCATGCCGTTGAAGTCGATCAGCGTGGTGCCGACCTTCAACCGCCACTGCGGCGAGGGCTGCTGCCGCGGTCTCCGCCGGCTCCTCCTGCCCGCCTTCTTCACCGCGGCGAACACGTCGTCGTAGGTGCGCACGTCCTGAACTACTGGCGACTGCAAACCGTTGGCTTCCTCGAACGTGATCGTCCCGGCGCACCACTGGACGAACCGCTCGCGCAGTGCCTGCTCCATCACCAGCAAGGCGCGGTCGTCGACCACGGTGAAGACGTCGTAGTCGAGCAGACCGTAGGCGAAAAGGCGCTGGAGCCGATCGAACTCCCGGCGTGTTCCCTCCGCCACGTCCGGAGCCAGCGCGCAGTCCGCGACCAGCCGTTGCAGGAACTCGGCTGCTTTCTCGGCCGGCATTGCAGGGCCCAGTCCGAACGGGCTGAAGCAAAGCGCTGTCCTGTCCGGTTCCTGCAGCTCCTCCAGCGAGCGGATCTCTGCCACGGGTATGACCTCCTGTGTGGGCAACCCGCCAGAATGCATGAGGAGTTCACCTTGTGCCATTGCTTTTGGTGATGCCGGATGAGGGTGGCGATTCGCAGTCCGCCTGCCCCGCGGTGTCCGTCTGTGCTCGCTGCGTGGTCGGGAGGGCGGCTGTACGCCAGCCGTCGGCGTGTCGTGGGCGTCGACTTCGGAACCCTGTCCGGCCGTGCTGTGGTGGTACGGGTCCGCGACGGCGCGGAACTGGCCGCGGCGGAGCACGTCTACGCCCACGCCGTCCTCGACCGGAACCTGCCCGACGGCACTCGGCTGCCCCCCCCGACTGGGCCCTCCAGGTCCCTCGGACTACATCGACGTGCTCCGCAACGCCGTGCCCGAGGCTCTCGTCCGCGCCGGAGTGCGGCCGGAGCAAGTCATCGGCATCGGCACCGACTTCACCGCCTGCACGGTCCTGCCGGTCCTCGCCGACGGCACACCGCTGTGCGAACTCCCCGGCCTGGAGAACCGCCCGCACGCCTACGTCAAGCTCTGGCGCCACCACTCCGCCCAGGATCAGGCCGACAGGATCAACGTCCTGGCCGCCGAGATGAAGGAGCCGTGGCTGGAGCGGTACGGCGGGAAGATCTCCTCGGAGTGGGAGTTCGCCAAGGCGCTCCAGGTCCTGGAGGAGGACCCGGAGATCTACCGGCGCACCGAGCGGTGGCTGGAGGCGGCCGACTGGATCGTGTGGCGCCTCTGCGGCAGGTACGTCCGCAACGCCTGCACAGCCGGTTACAAGGGCCAATACCAGGACGGCACTTACCCCTCCCGGGACTATCTCGCCGCCCTGAACACGGACTTCGCCGACTTCGTGACGGACAAGCTGGACCACCGCGTCGGTCAACTCGGCGATCCGGCCGGGGTGTTGACGGCCGAGGCCGCCGCCTGGACGGGGCTGCCGGAGGGCATCAGGATGGTCGCCATCATGGGCACCTCCACCTGCCATGTGATGAGCTCCGACCAGCAGGGTGTCGTGCCCGGCATGTGCGGGGTCATGGACGGTGGCATCCTGCCCGGGCTGTGGGGTTACGAGGCCGGGCAGAGCGGTGTCGGCGACATCTTCGCGTGGTTCGGAAACCGCACGCCTGATCGCCCTGGGCGCCAAGCACGTCTCGCGGTGGCAGGAGTGCCGAGTGCTACGAGTGCCTGGCGGTCATTTGCTGTGCGTACTCCCTGTGGAGAGCGACCCCGACACGTTTCGGGCACAGGCCAACGTCTGGCCATGACGAGTACTCGAGCGGTCTCGGGCGGCCGGCCCGTTACCCCACGATGGCCGAGATCGTCGAGGGATCGCGATCAGCGGGTGGGGACGACGGGTGGCTCTCCCCAGTCGGCCGCAAGGGCCTGCTTGAGCGCCTCGACGGCCGGCCTGCCGATCCGCTCGGCGAGGCCGGACTCGATGACCGCGGTGGTGGCCTGGGCCCGCACTCGCACGGGTTGTCCCTCGTGCGAGTGCGGCACACCCCCCGCGGCCTGTTGGGGTCCACGCCGACCTGGGCGGAGTCGAGGTGGAGCAGGCCCCTCCTGACCGCGACCAAGCAGCCGGAGATCAGCGAAGCCGAGGTTCTGGCCGAGTTGCTCCGAGGCTGACGTCGAGGCACAGCGCGCCGATTGCACCGCCGGAAGCTCTGCTCCCCGGTGTCACCGGATCCGGCCTCAGGCACATGGCG
Organism: Streptomyces sp. SLBN-31; assembly: GCF_006715395.1. Classification (NCBI taxonomy): domain Bacteria; kingdom Bacillati; phylum Actinomycetota; class Actinomycetes; order Kitasatosporales; family Streptomycetaceae; genus Streptomyces; species Streptomyces sp. SLBN-31. Next base: position 44,756 of record NZ_VFNC01000002.1, on the reverse strand, counting down.
GCTCACGATTCTGTCGGCGACGCTCGGCCAACTGCGCCGTCTGATCTGAAACGTCCACGGGTGTCAACTGGCCCGGTCCACCTGGCTGAGAAGGTCGGCCAGGGGCACCTTCGTGTCGGCGAGCTTCGTCGTGTCGACGGCCCGGCCAGAGGTCACCAGGGCGCGGATCGGGTCGGTGACGTCCCAGACGTTGACGTTCATCCCGGCCAGTACCCGGTCCTCGGACAGCCAGAACGCGATGAATTCGCGGGTGTCGCTACGGCCGCGGAAGACGACCTGGTCGTAGCCGCCGGGCTCGACGTAGCCGGTGTACTCCATGCCCAGGTCGTACTGGTCGGTGAAGAAGTAGGGCACGCGGTCGTAGGACACGTCCTGGCCCAGCATGGCCTTGGCGGCGGTCTGGGGCTGGTTCAGGGCGTTGGCCCAGTGCTCGACGCGGATGTGTGTTCCGAGCAGCGGGTGGGCGGCGTTGGCGACGTCGCCGGCGGCGTAGATGTCCGGGTGGGAGGAGCGCAGGTGGGCGTCGACGCGGACGCCGTTGTCGATCTGAAGACCGGCCGCTTCGGCAAGCCCGGTGTTGGGGGTGATGCCGATGCCGACGACGACCGCGTCGGCCTCGATGCGAGTCCCGTCGGTCAGCAGGACGCCGTCGGCCCGGCCACCGTCGCCGGTGATCTCGGCCACCTGGACACCGCAGCGCAGGTCGACTCCGTGATCGGTGTGCAGGTCGCCGAAGATCTGGGCGGCCTCGCGGCCCAGCACACGCAGCAGGGGCAACTCCCCCCTCTCCAGCACCGTGACGTCGACGCCGGCGGCGCGGGCGGCGGCTGCGGTCTCCAGGCCGATCCAGCCCGCTCCGATCACCGCGATCCGGGACGCGGACGCGAAGGTTTCCTTGATCCGGTCGCTGTCGTCGAGCCGGCGCAGGTAGAGCACGCCGTCGAGGTCGGCTCCGGGTACCGGCAGGCGGCGCGGTGAGGAACCGGTGGTCAGCAGCAGTTTCGCGTAGCTGAGGCGGCTGCCGTCGGCGAGGGCCACCTCGTGGGCGGCGGGGTCGATCGCCGCGACCGCAGTACCGAGGCGCAGGTCGACGTCGTGGTCGGCGTACCACTGGGGCGGGTGAACGTAGACCGTGTCCCGCTCGTCCTTGCCCAGCAGGTAGCCCTTCGAGAGCGGCGGCCGCTCGTAGGGGTGCTCGCTCTCCTCTCCGAGCAGGACGACCGGACCGCTGAAGCCCTCCTCCCGAAGGGTCTGCGCGGCTTTCGCGCCGGCCAGCCCGGCTCCGACGATCACCAATGCCGTGTGCGCGGCCATGTCCGCTCCTTTGCTCGGGTCCGCGGCGTCATCAGGCGGCGTCGCGCTTGGTGTTCAGCACGGTGTCCAGGTTCCTGAACAGGTCGGTCCCGGACGCCGTGAACTTGGCGATGCCCTCGTCCTCCAGCGCTCGCACCACGTCGTCGTAGGACACGCCGACGGCCTTGAGGTCGTCCAGTACCTGGCGGGCTGCCGGATAGGTGCCGTGGATGGTGTCGCCCTGGATACGGCCGTGGTCGGCGACCGCGCGCAGGGTCTGTTCCGGCATCGTGTTGACCACGCTGGGCGCCACCAGTTCGGTGACGTAGCGGGTGTCGGCGTAGGAGGGGTCCTTCACCCCGGTGGAGGCCCATAGCGGGCGTTGCGGGCGCATGCCGGCCGCGGCCAGCGCCTGCCACTGCTGGGAGGCAGCGGCCCGCTCAAAGTGCTGGTAGGCCAGGCGTGCGTTGGCGATCGCGGCCTGTCCGCGCAGGGCTCGGGCCTCGCGCGTGCCGATCTTGTCCAGTCGGCTGTCGACCTCGGTGTCCACCCGGCTGACGAAGAACGAGGCGACCGACGCGATGGATGCCAGATCACGTCCGGCTGCGTGCGCCTGGGCCATGCCGTCCAGGAAGGCCCGGAGCACCTGGTCGTAGCGGTCCAGGGAGAAGATCAGTGTCACGTTGATGCTGATGCCCTCCGCGAGCGCCGTGCTGATCGCCTGCAGGCTCTTCTGGGTGGCGGGGATCTTCACGAAGAGGTTCGGCCGGTCCACCAGCCACCACAGGGCGCGCGCCTCGGCAATCGTCGCCGCGGTGTCGTGGGCGACGCGCGGATCCACTTCAATGGACACCCTTCCGTCCATCCCGTCACTGGCCTCATACACCGGGCGTAGCACGTCGCAGGCCCAGCGCACGTCGAATGCGGTCAGCAACCGCACGGCCTCCTCCACCCGCACCCAGCGCCGGGTCAGATCACCGATCTGCTCGTCGTAGCGGTCACCGGAACGGATCGCCTTGGCGAAGATCGTCGGGTTGCTGGTGATGCCGACCACCCGGTGCTCGCGCACCAGGTCGGCGAGTCCCCCGCCGGCAAGCCGTTCCCGGCTCAGATCATCGAGCCAGATCGCCACGCCCTGGGCGGTCAGCCGGTCCAGGTTCTCATTCATGATCTTCTCCTTGCGTCGCCTCACGCGATTGCGTTCAGGGCGCGCTGTCCGGATCCTGCGGTGCCATGGCGCCGGGCTCGTTTCCTCCGGCGCCGATGGTGGGGCTCGGCGTGCCGCGGGCGCCTGATGCGGCACGCGGCTGGACGCAGCATCGTCCCGGGTGCGGTGCGAGGACGGCGTCGATCCCGGCCGCCTGCACTCCGGTGAGGAATCCGCCGAGGAAGGCGTGGTGATCGCGCACACCAGCTCGGGCGAGCGGGCGGCGAGGGGATGGAAGGGGCAGTTGAGCAGCCGCAGTTCGGTCGAGGCCTGGCGGTCGGGTTCGAAGCCGTGCTGTTCCAGCACGGTCTCAGCGAGGGTGACGGAACGCTCTGGTCCCAGGCGGCCGGGACGGCTGCGGGCGCGCGTCGCGGCGCCGAGGTCCTCGCCGCGGCGGCGGGCCGAGCGCAGTGCGGCCAACTGTGCGTCCTGATCCGGCTGCTGGTCGGGGACCGCGTCGAGGAGGATCTCCGCGAGCACGTCGGGGCGGCGCTCCGGGATGCTGATGCGGATGTCGGTGTCAGCCGGTTCGTAGACCGTGGGCTTGCGGCCGATCCGGCGGATGCCGTCCGGGCTGTCGTAGCGGGAGCGCAGCAGGCCGGCGGCGACGAGCTTGTCCATGATCAGTGCTGCCGCTTGCCGTGGTAGCGCTCGGCGAGGCGTGCGAGTGCGACAGCGGCGAGGAGGAGGCCGAAGTCGCGCAGTGCGATGTCGTAGTAGTCGGGGATGGTCAGGAGGTTGACGATGATGCCAGCCAGCCAGCCAGCCGGCCACCAGCCAGGCTCCGAAGCGGGGAGCGAGGGCCACGGCGATGCCTGCCACGATCTCGATCGCGCCCACGGCGTACATGGTCGCCTGGGCACTGCCGGGAACAAGGCCGTTGATCCACGGCGCGAGGTAGGCGGGCCAGTCCACGAGCAGGTTGGCGAACTTGTCCAGCCCGAACACGATCGGCGCCACCGTGAAGGCGGTACGCAGGATGACGAACGCCTGGTAGCCGGGATCAGTGAAAAGCGCACGCTGCGGGGCGGCAGCGGATGTGGGGCTTGTGGTTGCGGAGGACATCGCGACCTCTCTTTCTATCGACGAACTTCATTACTTATAGAATCTCCGATCCCTTCTTTAGTCAATGGCTGTCGGTTTTACACTGGTGTTCGTGGACGACTCAAACGAAGTACGCGACGCCGATGTCTCCGCCATCGCCGCTCTGGATGAGCCGACGCGCAGGAGGCTGTACGACCATGTGGTGCGCCAGCCGGACCCGGTCGGCCGGGACGAGGCAGCCGCCGCGCTCGGTTTGGCGCGGCAGACCGCGGCGTTCCATCTCGACCGCCTGGCCGATGAGTCCCTGCTCGACGTGGTCTATGAGCGGCGTAGCGGGCGGGCGGGTCCGGGGGCGGGGCGGCCCGCCAAGCTGTACCGGCGTTCGGCGAAACAGATCGCGGTCAGCCTGCCGGACCGGCGTTACGAGCTCGCCGGGCGGCTCCTGGCACAGTCGGTGGAGGAATCCGGCTCAACCGGTGCGCCGGTGCAGGAGGTGCTGCACCGCAGGGCCGAAGAGCTCGGCAGGGTGTTGGGCGAGCCGGGCAGGGCAAGTCTTTTCGATCTGCTGGAGCGCTACGGGTTCGAGCCGCGGCACGGAGAAGGCGCCATCGTGCTCGGCAACTGTCCCTTCCACTCCCTGGCCCGTGAGTACACGCAGACGGTCTGCGGCATGAACCTGCATCTGCTGCGCGGTGTCCTTCACGGACTGGGCGAGTGCGGGTACGCAGCCTGTCTGTCGCCCAGCCCCGGCCGGTGCTGTGTCCGGTTGGAGCCGGTCGCCTGATCGAACACGCGACAGAATCGACGGCGTCTTCCTGGCCGCGCTGCTGACCGTCAACGACTCCGTCGTCGTCTTCGACCGGATCCGGGAACTCGGCCGCCGCGTCCGCAAGATGTCTGCTTGGACACCTCCGCCCCGTACACCTCGGCCAGATGAGCCGATATCTCCCCGTGCGTGAGGCCCTTCGCGGACAGGGAAAGCACCATCTCGTCCACACCGGTCAGACGGCGCTGCCGCTTGCGGACAATCGGCGGCTCGAAGGTGCCCGCGGTGTCGCGGGGCACCTTCACCTCGACCGGCCCGACGTCGGTCAGCACAGTCTTGGCCTGGCTGCCGTTACGGCTGCTGCCGCTGTTCCTGCCGGCCACGTCGTGCTTGTCATAGCCGACGTGATCGGTGATCTCGTCCTCCATGGCGGACTCCAGCACCCGCTTCGGCAGCTGCTGTAGCAGCCCACCCTGCCCGGTCAACTGCAGCCTCCGACCGGACACGCTCCACGAGCATCGCGACGAGCTGCTCGTCGGACACGGGCTGCCCCAACTGGCACTCTCAGAGGGCGTTGAGTCCGATCTTCCTCGGTTCGTGATCGCTCGTTCGTGGTACTGATCGCCGTACAGGCCGGCCGTTCGCCATGATCATGCTGGGATGCGGGCATGGAGCGAAGACCGTATCCGAGCGACTTGTCGGACGAGCGATGGCCATTGATCGAGCCGATGATCACGGCCTGGAAGTAGGACCGGGTGGGCCGTTCGGCGACGGGAGACCCTGGTACCTGTGATCTGCGGGACGTCGTGAACGCGATCTTCTACCAGAACCGGACGGGCTGTCAGTGGCGCTACCTGCCGCACGATCTGCCCGCCTGGGCGGCGGTGTTCTACTACTTCACGCTGTGGCGCCAGGACGGGCTCGACCAGCGGATCCAGGAGCTCCTGCGCTGCCAGGTGCGGGAGAAGGCTCGCCGATTAGAGGACCCGTCCCTCGTGATCATCGACACCCAGTCCGTGCGCGCGGCCGCGGGGGTTCCGAAGACCACGACGGGGCTGGACGCGAACAAGAGGACCCCTGGGCGCAAGCGGGGACTGGTCGTCGATGTGCTGGGCCTGATCATCGGCGTCGTCGTCCTGGCCGCCTCCGCCCATGACAACGCCGCCGGCACCGCCCTGCTCGACCAGGCGGCCGAACGGTGCGGGATGCGTCTGGAGAAGGCCCTGGTGGACCAGGGCTTCAAGGACGAAGCATCATCCACGGCGCTTTGTTGGACATCACCGTCGAGGTCGTCCGCCGCAACCCGGCCGATCAGGGCAAGGGCTTCGTCCCGCAGCCGAAGCGGTGGGTGGTCGAGCAGGTCAACGGCACGCTGATGCTGGACCGGCGTCTGGCGCGCGAGTACGACCACCGGCCCGACACCTCCGCCTCCCGCGTCTACTGGGCCTCCACCGCGAACATGACCCGCCGCCTCACCACACCCGCTCCCACCTGGCGCGACACCCTCCGGGCGACCGCGTGAACATCACCGAGTTCCTGACCGATCTCCAGGCCCGCCACGACAAAGCCACGGCCCGGGCCGGTGAACTTCGCAGCCAGATCGAGGACTTGACCGCCGTGCTCGCCGAGACCGAGGCCCGCCTCGCGGATCGTGGCCACCACCCGAAAGGTCATCGCCGAACTCGCGCCGACCGGAGGCGGAGACGAGGCCGATCCGCTCGAGTCGACCACTGCCTACCAGGCCATCGTGAACGCCTTCAACCAGCACCCCGACCAGACATTCAGGGTCCGTGAGATGCACGAACTCCTCGGCATGCCCAGCGGGACGGCCCCGAGCCGGTCGGCGCCGAAACAGCCGCTGGCCAGGCCCCGAACACGTAGCTCTGAGTTCAGCCGCTACTGGTGGCCACCCCGGCCCAGGGTGTCGATCGCTCGTACACCACACGCTTCAGCATCGCCGCTGGAACTACAGTCACCGGGGCGTCTCCTGACGGATGGATATGGAGGAAGGATCCGTCAAAGGCGACCTTGGCCCCGGTGACTTCGTTGACGAGGTCCGTAGGTCGAGCCTCGACAGTCATAGAGATCAGGTCTCCACTCAGGCGCACTGACCGGGCGTCCTGCCACTTGAGATCGCTCATGCAATCAGCATTGCCCCAACCAACTCATGCCGCACGGTCTGCGCCGGACAGATCACGCTCACCGCCGCGCAGCACGCCATCGTCACCGACTGGACGACCGCACTGACCGCCCTACAGCTCGACTCATGATCTTTTGACCGCTCTGCCCTGGTGCCTTCGCGCCTCGCATGGCGATCTCATCAGTACCGGCCGTCTGGCTCTGGATGCCGCCAGGGAGTGGCACGGGCGTCGTTGCGAGGGACTCGCCTGCAGTGCAGGCGAGGACCGCCGGGTTCGCGGGAGTCTCGACGGCCGGGCGCTCCAGGCGGTCCATCGTTACCTGGGCCGGCGGGTGTCTCTTCGCAGATGACCGCCCTTGCCCGACCGGCTTGGCCGCGCTTCCCCCGGCGTGGCCAAGCCGGCCAGTGGCCTCCTCGGCCAAGACGGTCGTGAGCGCTCGGCCAGAGCAGGCGGCGCCTTCGAGTTCCGCAGCATCAGAAACAAGGAGCCATCCACCCCTGGCTGCAAGGGTGACAGTCCAGCATGGGCGCCGCTTTTCCTTGCTGGCGCGGCATGTCGGTGGCGTCAGTCGGCTGGTGGTGTGCCCTCACCCAGGAACGGCACCAGCATGCGCTCGTGGGCGTCCGTGCGGGGCATCCCGGCCGGATACACGGTGCGCTCCTGGCCGCCGGGCAGGCGCAGCCGGGCGTTCTCGCCCTGGCACATGGCGGCGGCGAGCCACCTGGGCACGTCGCGCAGAAGGCCGCCCCATTCCGGGCCATCGGGTGCAAGTTCTCTGAGCTCGACTTCGACCGCGACCTGTACTTCTCCTACCGTCAGTACGGCGGACCGGTCAAAAGATGACATAACGTCAGTCCGCAGTGAGGTTGGTTGCTTCGCGATCAGCCGCCCGAGTGACTCCTGAGCGGCAAGCGGCTGCCAGGGGACGTCGAGGACCTCCCGGTCCTTGGAGCGGATCTACGGGTCACCCGCCATGACGGGGCGGCCGGCCTCAGCTGCTTCGGTCTCGTGCCTTCTCTGATCAACACGTGCGTGGGCCCCGTCGTCTGCTCTTCGGAGCGGGCGGCTGGGGCCGTTGCTCGTGTCTGCCCCGTGGCGCGGCGGGCGCTTGTGCGGGTCAGCCGGCCTTCCGTTCGCGCAGCTCGTGCACGGTGGCGGTCAGCGTGCCGTCCTGCTGCTCGTAGTGGGACAGGGCGACGCCGAGGCCGAAGAACGTGGGTGCCCATTCGCCGACGAAGATGCCCCAGCGGTCGGCGCGGGCGAGGTCGGCGTGGCTGCCGGGTTCGCCTTTGAGGCTGGTTGCCCAGGTGAGGACGGACAGGCCGATAGAGACCATGGCTGCGGTGTAAGCGTGTTCGCTGCGGATGCCCAGGTCGTGCATCTTCTTGATGATCATTGGCTGCTCCGTTCGGGGGGTGGCATTCCCTGGACGGTGTGCCCCTGAAAGAAACTCCTATTCAGAGCCTTTGTCGTATATGTTCCTTTCTGGGCGGACTCGCAGGCTGGGCCTTCTCGGGGCTCACACGCTGTCTGCCGTGCCCCGAACGATCTGGTCTCAGAGCGACGGCGACCGCCCAGGTCGGCCAGGTCTACCTGGCTATGAGACGGCCGCGACAGTATCGGCGCCGGCGTGCCGCCCGTGACGTCCACACACGTGCGGGGTGGAGGGGGCGCTCGTAGGCTGGACCTGCTCGGGGCTTGTCGCGGAGGTGAGGTATGCCCCGAACGATCTGGTCAGGTGCGATCAGCTTCGGTCTCGTGACCGTGCCCATCCACGTCACGTCCGCGACCGAGCATCATGCGATCCAGTTCCACCAGTACCACCTGGAGGACATGGGGCGGGTGCGGGTGCGGAAGTTCTGTGAGCTGGAGGACCGTGAGGTCTCGAGCGCGGAGATCGGCAAGGGTTACGAGTTCGCGAAGGACCAGGTCGTCCCGATCAGTGACCGGGAGCTGAGCAACCTGCCGCTGCCCACGGCGAAGGCGATCGAGATCGCCGCGTTCGTGCCGCTGGAGTCGATCGACCCGATCCAGATCGGCGAGGGCTACTACCTGGCACCGGATGGCACGGTGGCGGGCAAGCCCTACAAGCTGCTGGTGCAGGCACTGGGCCGGTCCAGCAAGGTGGCGGTCGCCAAGTACGCATGGTCCGGGCGGGAGCGTCTGGGGCTGCTGCGGGTGCGTGAGGACGCGCTGGTGCTGCACGCGATGCGGTGGCCGGACGAGATCCGTGATCCTGCCGAGATCGTCCCGCCGCCGGTGGAGGTGGACGAAGACGAGATCAAGGGTGCGCTGGCGCTGGTGGACACGATGACGCGCGAGGACCTGGACGATGAGGAGTTCCACGACACCTACACGGAGGCGCTGGCGAAGGTGATCGAGGCGAAGCGGGGAGACCAGCCGCTGCCCGAAGCCCCGGAGACGGAAGAGCAGCCGGGGAAGGTGCTGGACCTGATGGCCGCCTTGCAGGAGTCGGTGCAAAAGGCGCGCACCTCCCGTGGCGAGACGGGCGACGCCGACGTCCACGACCTGTCGACGGCGAAGAAGAGCCCGGCCAAGAAGACCGCGAAGAAGACGCCCGCCAAGAAGACGGCGACGAAGACCGCCTCGAAGTCGACCACCGCCAAGAAGGCGGCGAAGAAAACGGCCGCTCGTAAGCCGCGCAGCGCGTGACTCGACGCGCCTTCTGGTCGGGAATGGCTGGTGAGGAAAGGCCGTCATCAAGGGCGTGGTGGTGAAGGGACGTTGTCCCTGGGCGGTAGGTGAGGTCGGGTGCGGCCCAGTCGTTGGCGGAGAAGCCGGGGAGGCCGTCCTGGTTGAGCTGCGTCATGTTGGCGGAGGTCCGCCACAGGTACACCGAGGCCGCGGACAGCACGGCGACCGCGGCGATGTCGGGCCATGCGGAGCGGGGGAGCCGCCAGACCGCCACGGCCAGCGCGACGAACTCATCGCTGGGCGACCAGCCGGAAGATCGCCAGGTTCTTGTACTCGGTCAGTGTGTCCATTCGCGATAGTTGGCGAGGGCGCCGCAACCACGTGCTGCGTCTTCGCTGCTGAAGTGCTTGGTTAGAGCCCCGGAGCCGCCAACTACCGTGCACAGGTCCCGACAACTGCGGTGAACAGAAACGCCGCGACCTGCAGAGACTCTCCAAGCGATCCGCCAACTATCGCCAACAGTCAGCCGGGTTCGGTCCGCACGGCGTCGCGACACCCTGCCCCGGCTCCAGCAAGGCGAGCCCTGGTACGAGATCGGCGTCGACGACCCGTACCGGCGCCGCGAGCGCTACCCCGAACCCGCTGGCCGCTGACGGCGCGCGCGACGCCGGGCACGTCTCGCCCCAAGGGGGCTGCCCGACGTCCGGCCCGGTAGGCGGAACGCGGCTACGCCATGGCGGCGGCCACGGTCTCAAGGACGGCGCGCTGCTGCGGGTCGACCGGGACGTCCATCTGGTGCAGCGAGCGAAGCTGGTGCCTTCGGCGCACAGCCTGCACAGCCCGATCACTGGCATCGGACCGGCCCCGATCAGGGTGTGCGAGGAAGAGCTTTCGTAGACGGGCCGGTAGCAGCCGGGGCACAGTCGGCAGCCCTCGAGGTCGTCCGCCGGCGGCGCGTCCGGACCGAGCAGCGGCACGATCCGCAGGAGTTCCTCCCCGGCTTCGGTCCACAGCCCCATTGGTCGTTCCGCGCTCCGCTCGAAGACGACGTCGCCGTCCGGGCCGTCGCTCGTGCGGATCCGGGCCAGCGTGCCGACGCCGTCCGCGGGGTGGTTGGGCCTGGCAGCACGATGAGCACGAGCACGACCTAGCGACAGCGATGCGCGCGACCGGCGACCAGCTCCAGATCGTGGGCACCGGATCGCAGGGCGACACCGTGACCAGCCCGCCCGGCCGTCGGTTCCTCTCATAAGGCGCCGTGTTGCGCTGGGCGTTGCGGTAGAGGTTGCGCTGAGTGTTGCGGTAGGTGTTGCGCCGGCCTCCACAGCGGCCCCGAAGTCCGCCCAGGTCACCACGGGCGTACGGCGTGGTCGGGCCGCTGACATCCCCGTTGCGACCCCCTTCGTCCATGCCTGGCTGGAGTTGAGGATGAGGGAGGGCGGGATGGGCGGCCGGACACAGCCGGGGATCGAGGCGCGCTCACTGGTTGCGCGTCGGCGGGGCCGCCGCCCCCGTGCCGCATCAGCGCGTCAGCAGGGGGACATCGGCGGGGGAGAGGTCAGGGCGGGCTGCTGGTACCCGTCACGTATTCCAGCCACGAGCCATTCCCCGCGGGCGGATTCCGGCCTCGGGAACAGTCCGGTCGGGAGCGGTCAGGAGGGCTGCCGGTCCACATCGACCATGTCAGATCAAACACTGACAAAATTGACATCGTGGAGGTGATGGCGGGAGGCAGGAGTGGATCCGGACGCGGTCGCCGATGAGTTGTACGGCTTGGCCCCGGGTGACTTCACAGCCGTCCGGGACGAGCGGGCCAAGGCTGCCCGGGCTGCCGGCGACCGGGAGCTGGCCGAGCGGATCCGTCGGCTGCGCCGACCGACTCTGGCGGCGTGGGCCAGCAATCTGCTGGTGCGTGAACAGCCGGACGAGACCGAGCGGCTGCTGCAACTCGGTGAGGTGCTGCGGCAGGCCCACCAGAACCTGGACGGCGAGCAGCTGCGGGAGCTGTCGGCGCAGCAGCACCAGCTGACCTTCACTCTGTCCCGGCAGGCCGGCCAGCTCACGGCGCAGGCCGGGCAGCGCATCAGCGACGATGTGCGCCAGGAGGTCCAGGACACCCTGCACGCGGCGCTAGCCGACCCAGAGCCGCCGAGCAGTTTGCCAAGGGCCGACTGACGAAACCGCTGAGCGTTCCGGCCGGCTTCCCCACCCCTGTCCCGCAGCCTGCACGGGCACCAGCTCCCCGCCGCGCCCCCGGCCCGCGGGCGAGGTAGCCGATCTGGATGCTGCGCGCGTGCGACGCCGGGAGCAGCAGGAGCGCCTTGAGCGGGCCCGGCAGCAGGCCGCGGACGCCGAGCGGGAGCTCCACGACCGGGAAGGCGCGCTGGCCGCAGCCGAGACGGAGCAGCGCCGGGCGGAGGACGAGCAGCAGCAGGCCGAGCAGCGCGTCACCGAGTTCTCCCGGCAGCTTCAGGACGCCGAACGTGATCAGCAGCGGGCCCGGGACGCCGCCCGGAAGGCCCGCGACCGCCGACGGGATGCGGACCGGGCCGTGCGCGATAGCCGGCGCCGGGCCAAGGACGCCGCCGCACACGTCCACAAGCTCGCCGAACAGACACCACACCGGACATGAAGCAGAAAGGGCAGGGACATGGCGCGAGCGATATGGAGCGGGGTGCTGACGTTCGGGCTGGTCACGGTGCCGGTCCAGCTGTTCACCGCGACCGAGGACCACACCGTCCACTTCCACCAGCTGCAGCGCGGCACCTCCGACCGCGTGCGCTACCGGCGGGTGAACGAGAGAACCGGCAAGGAGGTGGACTACCAGAACATCGTCAAAGGCTACGACCTGGGCGGCGGCGACTACGTGATCGTCGAGCCGGACGAGCTGGACGAGATCGCGCCGGGCAAGTCCCAGGTCATCGACATCAGCGGCTTCGTCGACCTCGATGAGGTCGAGCCGGTGTACTTCGACAAGACCTACTACCTCGCGCCGAAGGGCGAGGAGTACACGAAGGTCTACGAGCTGCTGCGGGCCGCGCTGGAGAAGGAGAACAAGACCGGCATCGCCACGTTCGTGATGCGCGGCAAGCAGTACCTGGTCGCATTGCGGGCGCAGGAACCGGTGCTGGTGCTGCACACACTGCACTGGGCGGATGAGGTCCGCGACCCGCACCAGGAGCTGCCGGTGCTGCCCGGCCGTGAAGGCGCCAAGGGCAAGGAGATGGACACCGCCCGGCAGCTGATCGTCCGCCCGAGGCGGGCAGCACAAAGGCAAGTGGGTCGTCCGCTCTGACCGCCGTGACCGCCGCACCGTGTTCCTCCAGAACCCGGCCGACCACGACCACTGGCACGTCCTGCCCTGGAGGGGCCTGCCGCCCAGGGGCGAGGTTCCGGCGTTCTCCGACCGGACCGCGGAGGAACTGCTCGCCGAGGTGAGGAGACGTCGTCTCTCCCCGAAGTCGGACGCTGAACTCCTGCCGACCCTGCTGGACCTGCTCGGTTCAGCGATCCCGGTCGATCAGTGGCCGACGCAGATGACCAAGCGGGAGCGGACCGCACGTTCGCGCAAGGCCTCACAGAGCCGCGCCGCCGAGCTAGACCGGACACCGGCAGCGGGAGAGGAGGAGACGCCCGCAGACGTGATGCCCTGGCCGGAGCAGGCCCGCACCGTCGCCGAAGCCGTCGACGCTGACCGGCGCCAGCGCCGCGAGGCATCCGCCGGACGTCAGCCGACACCGCCGCCGCGGCTGGGCGAGTCCCTCGACCGCGGAGATCGCGGCCTTCACCGATCACCTTCGCGGCATCGAACAGCAGCTGCGTCTGCTGAAGGCCAAGCGCGGCATGCTCACAGCCGGCGGGATGCCCGAGTACCTGATGCGCCGCACCGGCGGAGTCGTCGGCCTCCTCGAACGGCTCCTCGAGGACGGCGCCCAGGAAGCTATGGACAGCGGCAAAGAGTTCCTGGACGAGGGCCTGCTCGACGAGATCGTCATCAGCCTCGACGACCCCGGCCGCGACCCCGGCGCCGGTGAAGTTCCCCCCGTCCCCGGCATCCCCCGCCAGCCCAGGAGCAAGACGGCCGGCGCGGCGAGGCAGAAGGGCGGCCGCACTTGCCGGAACACCGTGTTCGATGACCACGGGCCCCGTTCCGCCGCTCAGGGATAGGCAGAGGTGGACGACCGCCCGCTCCCGCGTAGCCTGCTGCCCCTGCCAGGGGAAAGCCTTCCGGGACTTCTCCTGCGGCTGGCCCACCGCCTGGACCTCTCGCCAGGGCGCCTGTCCCTGGCCATGGGCCTGGTCCACGGCGGGAAGGCCCACATCGGCAGGTCGACCACGAGCCACCTGCTGATGCTCACCTCCAACGACCGCGACCGCTTCGCCCGTTCACTCCGCCTGCCGCCCCAGCAGGCCGACCAGCTCACCATGCGACCGCTCTTCGAGCGCTTTCCACCCGTCACTGAGGCCCTGACCCGGCCAACCGATCCATCCCAGCTGCGCCCCCGCGGCTACTTCCCTCCGTGGCTCCTGGGCGCCAGCACCCGCTACTGCCCCTTCTGCCTGGCCGGCGACGGCAGCGACATCCAACGTCGGCACGGCGGGGCCTGGAAACTGCAATGGCGCCTGGGCGTGGTGTTCCTCTGCACCGAGCATCGGCTCTTCCTCCAGGACACCTGCCCTGCCTGCGCGATGCCGGCTCACTGCGGCCACCCGACCAGCACGCTCAAGCTCGTCGCGTCGGCAACGATCGGCGGCCTGCACCCGGCTCAGTGCCCGCAACGTCGTCGGCTCCCGAGCCTCCGACCTCTGCCGCGACCGGATGGAAAGCCCAGATCACCTCACCGTCTCAGCCCCGCCCAGCGCCGACATGATCCGACTGCAGCAGCGCCTCCTAGACCTGCTCCACCCCTCGCACGACGCCACCAGCGCGTTCACCGCCTTCAGCGATCTCCAGGTCATCGCCGCGATCGTCAACGCGACCTGGCCCGCCGCAGCTGCTGTCACTCCGGAACGACCTCTGGCCAGCGCCCTGGACGATCACGTCGCAGAAGTCCGCCAAGCGGACCCGGCGGCGATGACACACATTGCCAGGGTAAACCGCTGGGTGACGCCACCGAGGTCCACCCTGGCGACCGCTGGACTCCTAGACATCAGCTCCCGACTCCTGGCCCTGCCCCCCGGAGCCCTTGAGCAGGCACTTCGCGTCCTGCTGCGCACCGCGCCGCCCGAGCGGACGAGCGGCTGGGGAAACACCTGGCGGCTTCTGCAACGACACGGCTCCTACCTGCTTCAAGAGCGCGTGATCAGCGCAGTCCCCGCCCACTTCACTCCCAGCTCCCACTACTTCGAAACGGTCCACCGACGGGCCCGTCAAGCCGTCATCCCGGCCCGGATCGGCCATTTCCAACCAGATCACATCCCGCAGTGGCTGCCGGACGACTGGTTTTCCGTAATGTTCACGGACGCCCGGTCGATGGCCCGCAGCATCGCCTTCCGCCGCTATGCCGCCGTTCAACTGGTCCAGATCGCATCCGACATGCTCTTCAACGACGCCGCCAGTTTCCTCGGTCTCCCCGACCAATGGCACCGCGGGCACAACAGGAGCGCCGGCCTGAAAATCCGCTACAACAGCCACTACCGGTTCTGGCGCAGAGAAGACCTGGCCACCTCCCTCACCGCCCTGGCACAACACGTCTCCCAGGCCCAGGAGTACATCGACTACCGCTCCAGACGCCTCCGCTTCCTCGGCTGGACCCTGAGCACAGACGCCTGGGCAGACCTCGAAACAGAACTTCGCCGCCGACACGGAGACCACCACGTGTTCTCCTACTCGGCCGGCCTCCTGCGCGACTGCTCCTCGAAGTTCATCTGGTCCCGTGTCACCGGCAGTGAGTGGTGCCTGGCCCCCACCAGAACTGCGCCCACGCCAAGAGGCGACGAGCTCACCCCGCCGAGGGAAGCCCGCGTCCGAAAGCTCCTCCGCAGCCCCGCACCCAGCATCTCCTTCTTCCAAACGCTCAAAGCACCCCTCATCCGCTACTCCGACTCGCTCATCCTCACGAGTCGGCCGTGAACCGCTGGTTCGCCACAGCACGTGACCGTCTGGGGCGCTGGGTCGTTGAACGGTCGCTGGCCTGGATGATGAGCGCTCGACGGCATGCTCGGGACTACGAACGGCTCATTCAGCATTCGGAATGCTTGATCGCATGGGCGGCGATCACGCTGATGACCCGCCGCCTGGCCCGCCCCTCGACGGCCGTGCTCTGCCGTCGGCCAGTCGAAAGTACAGGACCACCACGGCCGCCCTGGCCGACGTCGACCTTCTCGCCGAGGTCCCGAGCGGTCCAGCAGCAGGTCGACGAAGTGCCGTATGCGCTCGGCGACGATCTACGCCGACCACGCCGCACGGATGCCTGGCACGCTCCATGGCCCGGTCGAAGAACGCCGGAACAATGATGAGCGCAGATTGGGCAGGCAGGCGCAACAGGACGACCGCGAGGGTGTCCGCGAGGCGGGGGCGTCGAACTCACTCGGTCGAGCAGCCAGGCTCAGTCGTGTGGTCCGGCGCCGTGCAGCAGTGTGTCGATGACGAGTGTGGCCAGCGTGTCCGGATCCTGCGCGGCAGGGTCCTGGTCGGCGCCGGGCCTGTTGAGTGCTTCGCTCATCAGGGCGTAGTACACCTGCCCCGTCCATTCCAGATCCGTGTCCGGGGCGAGGAGTCCCTCGTGTTGTGCGCGGGTCAAGAGCTTGACGGTGTGGGCGTTGATCTCGCCCCAGAGGGCAGCGGCCGCTTCGGTGTGAGCCGTGGCGTGGCTGAGGGTGAAGCGCCAGGCGCTCTTTACCCGCAGCACGTTCGCGGTCACCCGATACAGGGCGACGAGGGCGGGAGCGGCGTCGGGGCGAGCCTCCTCGATGGCGTCGATGAGCTGCTGCTTCGCGGACACGGCGAGCGCCTCCAGGAGTGCCTGCCTGTTCGCGAACCGCCGGTGCACCGTGATCCTGGTCAGCCCCGCAGCCTCGGCGATCTGCTCCATCGAAGCATTCGCGTCCTGGGCGAGGACTCGCTCGGCCGCCTCCAGGATCGCGCGCACACTGCGCTCGGCATCTGCCCGCAGTGCTCGACCCATGTCTGTCTCCTGTCTCGTCGGCTCACGTCTTGACCCTCTGTAGAGGATACGTGAACGCTACGGCTACCTCATTAATTGATGCTCTCTTGTTGCTTCTTCTGAATTAACTGATACGTTGGTGATACCGATCGGGGATCGCCCCGGTCCCGGAACCAGGAGTCCAAGATGACGACAACACGGCCGGTAGCCCTCGTGACGGGTGCTTCCTCCGGCATCGGGAAGGCGGCCGCCCTCGCGCTGGCCGCGGCGGGCTACGAGGTGGTCGGCACCAGCCGCAACACCGCGCACGTCAGCGCCCTCAAGGGCGTGACTTTCCTCGACCTCGACGTGACCAGCGACATCTCAGTGACCGCCGCGGTCGCAGAGGTCATGGACCGGTTCGGGCGGATCGACGTCCTGGTCAACAACGCGGGCATCGGTTCGGCGGGCGCCGCCGAGGAAAGCTCCGCCGCGCAGGCGCAAGGCCTGTTCGACATCAACGTCTTCGGCGTCATCCGCATGACGAACGCCGTCCTGCCGTACATGCGCGGCCAGCGCAGCGGACGCATCATCAACATCTCGTCCATCGTCGGGTTCATGCCGCAGCCCTACATGGCGGCCTACGCGGCTTCCAAGCACGCCGTCGAGGGCTACTCGGAGTCCGTCGACCACGAGGTCCGCGAGTACGGCGTGCGGGTACTGCTCGTCGAACCCGCCTGGACCAACACCGCGTTCGACGCGGCCAGCGTGCGTCCCGACCACCCCCTGGACGTCTACGCCCACCAGCGCCACATCTTCGAGGAGTACATGGCCGGCGCGGTCAAGGACGGCGACGACCCCGCCGTCGTCGCCAAGGAGATCGTCGCCGCCGCGACCGACGCCAAGCCCAAGCTGCGCTACACCGCCGGCGGCATCACCGGACGCGTCCGCGCCATGCGGCGCATCGTCCCCACCCGCATGTTCGACCAGCAGCTGCGCAAGCTCAACCGCCTGCCCGCCGCCTGACACCCCCCACCACCCACACAGCCACCACCTGACGACAGCGACAGGAAAGCGAAGCTCGCCATGAGCACCTACCTGGCAGACGCGGCCGAGAACCTCACCGTCGAAGGTCCTTCCGCGACGTTCACCTACCGGCGCCTCGGCCCGACTGGCGGTACCCTGCTAATCCTTCTGAACCGGGTCCGGGGAACCCTCGACTGGTGGGACCCGGAGCTCCTGGACCACCTGGCCGCCGAGCACGACGTGATCGTGTTCGACAACGTCGGCACCGGTTACACCACCGGCACCCCCCGGGACTCCGTTGAGGGACTCGCCGAGGGCGCCGTCGAGTTCATCGAGGCCCTCGGCCTCACGGAGGTCGACCTGCTCGGCTGGACGCTGGGCGGCACCGTAGCCCAGCACATCACCCGCACCCGGCCTGACCTGGTCCGCAGGCTGGTCGTGGCCGCCGCCAACCCCGGCGGCACGGTGCCCGGCGCCCCGGACCCGAACCCGAAGGTGCGGGCCACCATGACCAAGCCCGAGGTCACGGGGGACGACCTGGTGTTCCTGTTCTTCCCGGAGACGGACACCGGGCGCGCCGCCGGGTACGCCCACCTCGCCAGGGTGGCCACCCGGCTGGCCACCGGCGTTCCCGAGGTGTCCGAGGCGGCGGCCACGGGCCAGATCACCGCGATCGGGAAAGACGCGGCGATTGCCTTCGAGCAGGTGCGAGCGGACCTGGAGAGCATCAGCCGGCCCGTCCTGTACGCGACCGGCATGCAGGACGCGATGATCCCCGCGCTGGCCGCCTACACCGCCGTCCAGCACCTTCCCAACGCCACCCTCGTCGCCTACAGCGACGCCGGCCACGCCTTCCTCTTCCAGCACGCCAAGGATTTCGCCGGCCAGGTGACGGCCTTCCTCGCCGACTGACCACTCGTCCCAAGCCCGACAGGCCGGAAACCGCAACGCCTCCCCGGCCATGGTCACGGTCCAGGTCCGCGGCCCGGGACGACATACCCCTGAGCGGTTCCGCCGGCGGCCGGCCGGCAACTGTCGGACATCGCCCTCAGACTGTGCAACCGAGGAGACCCCGTGGAGTTGACCAGTAATCCGTCGCGCCGGGAGGTCACGCCGCTGGAGTTGTTCTTCGACCTGGTCTACGTGTTCGCGATCGGGCAGCTGTCGCATCAGCTGCTGGCGCACCCGACGTGGACCGGCGCGGCCCAGACGCTCGTGCTCTACCTCGCGGTCTACGCGGCGTGGGCGTACACCACCTGGGCGGTCACCCTCGTCCCGGCCGAGGACCCGCGAACCCGGCGGATGCTGCTGGCGGTCATGCTCGTCGGGCTGTTCATGAACGCCGCGATCCCACGCGCCTTCAACGACGCCGGGTGGGTCTTCGTCGCCACCTTCCTGCTGATTCACATCGGCCGGACGGTATGGCTGCTCGGGGTGGGCCTTGATGAGGTCAACCAGGAGCACTTCGTTCGCGTACTGATCTGGTTCATCGCGGCCGCACCCCTGTGGCTGACCGGCGCGGCGGTCGGCGGCGGCGCGCGGCTGGCGTGGTGGGCCGCGGCGACCCTGGTCGAGTTGGCGGGCACCTGGACCGCGCATCCCTTGCCCGGCCGCAGGCTTCAGTCCCGGCAGGTCGGCTTCGCCGGCGGCCATCTGCTGGAACGCGGCCGCCTGTTCATGATCATCGCGTTGGGCGAGACGGTGATGACCACCGGCACCGCACTCACCGCGGCGCCGCACGAGCCGATGACCCTTCTGACCGCAGGCGTGGCGCTCACCGGCACGATCGCGTTGTTCTGGCTGTTCTTCAGTCGCTCCGAACGTGTCGTGCGCCACTACGAGCGGACCGAAGACCCGATGCGGGCCGGGCGCAGCGGTGTCATCAGCCTCATGGCCTCCGTCACCGGGTTGATCGCCGCCGCTGTGGCCGACGAACGCGTCATCGCCCACCCCGTGGAGCACGCCGGCCTCACCACGAACCTGCTGCTGTTCGGCGGGCCGGCCCTCTTCATCGCCACGCAGACCTGGCACGGGGCCAACCTGTTCGACGACCTGCACTGGTCACGGCTGCTCGCCCTGTCCGCTCTGGTCATCGCAGGCATGCTCACGCTGGCGGCCACCACGTACCTGGCGGCGGTCGTCGCCGCGGCGATCATCGTCGCACTGGCCGCGCTCGAAGAACGCCGTCCGACCGGCGACGCGCATGCGAGGCCGGCCCCCTGAGGCCGCCCGCACAACTGACCAGATCACCTGACCCCCGGTACACGCGTCCGGTCCGCACAGAACATCGGCAGGCCGTTCGCTGAGACCGACCCGCCTCTCACGCACCCCCTTGCACCAGGAGGATTCCATGGGCCTGTCCACCAGCACCGTTTTCGCCACCGAAGCCGACCGGGGCCTCGCCCCGACACCTGCCCTCGAGCCGCTCGGCCCTGGCACGGCCGTCCACGCCGGTACCCGCAACCCCGGCCATCCGGTTTTCGCACACAGGCCGACCGGTGCGCGTGAGCGGGTGGCCGTGTCAGAGGGCGGCGCGCCATGACAGAGGCCGGCGTACTGATCTGTGACGCCCAGGAGTTGATGCGGGCCGGCCTGCGCGGGGTGGTCGACAGCCAGGCGGACCTCACGGTCGTCGGCGAGGCCGGGGACGGCGAGACGGCTGTGGCGCAGGCACTCGCTCTGCGCCCGGACCTCGTCGTCATGGGGGTGCGGATGCCGTGTCTGGACGGCATCTCGGCGACCGCGCAGGTGCGCGCCGAACTGCCCGGGACACACGTACTGGTGCTCAGTGCCTGTGACCGCGACGAGTACGCGTACGCGGCGCTGCGTGCCGGAGCGAGTGGCTTCCTCGTCAAGGACGCCTCGGCCGCCGAGATGCTCGTCGCCCTCCGCGGCGTGCTGCGCGGCGACACGATGATCGCCCCGTCGGTGACGCGGCGGCTCATCGACCGGTACATCACCGGCACCGTCGCTCCGCTCACCGACGCACGCCTCGACACACTGACCGACCGCGAGCGGGAGGTACTGGGTCTGGTCGGCCGCGGGCTGAGCAACGTGGAGATCGCCGAGAAGCTGTTCCTCGGCGAGACCACAGTCAAGACCCACGTAGCCCGGATTCTCACCAAACTGCACATCCGTGATCGCATACAGGCCGTCGTCGTTGCCTACGAGAGCGGGCTGGTTCGTCCTGGTGGATGACCCGGCTGGGCGCTGGGGAGGACGCCCGACGACACAGCCGATACCTAGGTTCGGGGCATGTCGATCATGCGGGAGTTCCTGCGCCGCCCCCGACTCACCGGTGCGATCGCTCCCAGTTCCTCCACCCTCGCTCAGGCCATGACCTCCGGACTCGGCCTGGACCACGCCGAAGTCGTCGTGGAGCTGGGGCCCGGCACCGGCGCGATCACCGGGGCCATCCTGCGGCGGCTGGCTCCGGGGGCGCGGCTGGTGGCGGTCGAACTGAACCCGGTGTTCGCCCGCCGGCTCACGGACCGATATCAGGACAGCGCCGTCGAGATGGTCCAGGGTTCGGCCGAGGACCTGGCGACGCTCGTCCCGTATCCGGTCGACGTCATCGTGTCCGGTCTGCCGTGGACCGTCATGCCGCACGAGCGGCAGCGCCGGATCCTCGACGCGGCGGCCGGCTCACTCGCCCCGAGCGGTCGGTTCAGCACCTTCGCCTACGTCCACGCGGCGTGGACACCGCCGGCCCGACGGTTCGCCGCCGAGCTGGCCGCGCGATTCTCCACCGTCGAGCGCAGTCGGGTGGTGTGGCCGAACGTCCCGCCGGCGTACGTACACCGCGCCGCCCTGCCCTGTCACAAAAGGCCGCCGACGACAGCCTCCGGAAACACCTTGACAACGCCCCCCTGATTCTCACCTTCGCCATTCGTCCCCTCAGCACTTTCAGAAGATCAGCACTGGAGCACACCATGACGCAGCACAGCATGTTCAGTATCGAGACAGTGGCGCCGAAGATCCGCAAGGTCACCTTCTCGAATCCGCCGGTGAACGTCGTCGGTGCGGACACCGTTACTCAACTGGTCGACGTCGTCGATGAACTGAGCCGGGACGAGCAGGTCCAGGTCGTCATTTTCGACAGCGCGACGCCCGGATACTTCTTCAACCACGCCGATCTCGGCCAGGTGCCCGAACTCCTGGCGCTGAACAGCGCCGACGGGACGCCGACGTGGGTCGACCTGGTAACGAGCCTGACCAGTGCCCCGTTCGTCAGCATCGCTTCCATCCGCGGGCGGACCAGGGGCGGCGGGGACGAGATCACCCTGGCCTTCGACCTGCGCTACGCCAGCCGTGAGGAGGCGTTCTTCTGCCAGCCCGAGGTCGCGATCGGCATCGTCCCCGGCGGTGGCGGCAGCGACCGTCTGTCCCGGCTGCTGGGGCGGGACCGGGCTCTCGAAGCGATTCTCACCAGCCAGGACTTCGACGCCGATACGGCCGAGCGGTACGGGTGGGTGACCCGGGCCGTCGCCGACGCCGAACTCGACAACCTCGTGAGCGGCGTGGCAGCGCGCATCGCCTCGTTCGACAAGCAGTCCGTCCTGGCCGCCAAGGCACAGATCAACCGGTCGACCCTGCCGCCGGTGGCCGATCTGCGCGCGTCCTGGGCGGAGTTCGCGGAATCGGTCAACTGGCCGGGGTTCCAGGCGCGCGTGCCGCAGCTCGGAAAGGCCATCGCCGAGATCGGTCTTGAGGAGATCGAGCAGAACCTGGGCCACTACGCCGGCCTCATCAACGACACAGGCATAAGCGCCGTCCACTCGCGATGACGCCCGCTTCGCGTCGCCTCCTCCGTACGGAAGCCGGCGAGAAGCACGTCGACCACCCGCAGCGAACCGAAGCGAAAGACATCGACATCATGGCTCACATACAGACGGCCCAGCCGCCCAAGGCGGCACAGGCTGGAATCACGGAGTGGCGACGCATCGTCGCGGAGCTGGACTGGGACCGGCTCCCCCAACTGCTCGCGGAGAACGTCACGTACCGCTCTCCAGCAGATTACGAGCCGTACCAGGGCAAAGACACGATGTCGGCGATCCTGCGCGTCGTGTTCGACCTCATGGAGGATTTCACCTACCTGCGGCACTTCGGCAGCGGAACGGGCTACGTTTTGGAGTTCAGCACCCGCGTCGGCGACGCACGCCTGTCCGGCGCCGACTTCGTCGAGTTCGACGCCGACGGCAAGATCACCGACTTCATGGTGATGATGCGCCCCGCCGGCGCGGTGCAGATCCTTGCATCGCAAGCGGCCACGCGCATGGCCGCCGGCTGACCCCGACAGGGGCTGAACCGGCCACGCGCCACCCGTTGTACGTCGTGACTGTGTGCAATGAGGAATCCGTCTCTTGCCGCAGTCACGGCGGCTTCTCCCAGTGGCCCTTTCCCCGCGTGAGAGAGGAACGCGGTTCACCGTGCGAGGACGGTGAACCGATCCGCGCGGCTGCGCTCGTGCCGGTGGTCCCCCACATCCTCGCCGAACGATGAAGGATTCTCCATGACCACGGACCGCGTCCGCAGCAGGCGCTCGTCCGGCACCTCCACGCCGGCTTCGGAACGACCGCCGACCGGCGGAGGCGGCCGCAGAGCCGGCACAGATCCGGAAACGTCCGCACGGCGCAGGGAAACGCTGACGCTGGTGGCGACGTGCCTGGGCGTGATGATGACGTTCCTGCTGGTCACCGCCACGATCTCGGCGCTCTCGGCGATCCGGGACGATCTGCACGTCAGCCCGAGCGCGCTCATCTGGATCCCGAGCGCGTACACGCTGGTCGTGGCCAGTCTGGTGCTGTCGGCCGGCACGCTGGGCAACCTGTGGGGCCGCAAACGAATGTCTGTGTCGGCGTGGTCGTCATGATCGGCGGCGGTCTGCTGGCCGCGTCCGCCGGCACCACCGCCATGGTGATCGCCGCACAGCTGGTCTCGGGCGTCGGCGGTGCGCTGATCCTGCCCAACAGCCTGGCGATCCTGGGCGCGACCTTCACCGATCCGCACCGGCGGACCGAGGTGATCACCGTGTGGGCGGCGTCGTCGGGCATCGGCCTGGCCATCGGCCCGCTGCTCGCCGGCGTCCTGCTTGGCCACTCCGGCTGGCATGCGGTGTTCGTCCCGAACGCCGTCCTCGGAGTCATCACCCTGCTGGTCGCGGTCCCGTTCACCACGGAGTCCCTGGGCCCCGGCGGAGGTCTCGACATCCCCGGCGCCCTACTCGGCACCGTCACGATCGCGAGTCTCGTCTACGCGCTCATCCAGGGCGGCCAGGACGGATACACCGCCGCCCCCGTCATCACCGCCTGCATCGTGGCCGCGGCCGGCGCGACGGCGTTCGTCGCCGTCGAGCTGCGGGCCGCGGCGCCGATGCTCGATGTGCGGCTGTTCGCCTCGCGCTCGTTCAGCGCCGTGATGGTCATCGCCGCGGTGGCGCTTTTTCGGCTTCACCGGCGTGGCCGTCCTCGTCGTGATGTTCTACAACAACGTCCAGCACCTGAACGCGCTGGACACCAGCTGGCGGATGCTTCCGCTGTTCGGCGTCTATATCGTCTCGGCCTACCTCACCGGCCGAGCGATCCGCCGTACCGGCTTCAAGGCGCCCCTGACGCTCGGCCTGCTGCTCTGCGCTCTCGCTGTCCTGGGGCTGACCACGATCGGTCCGGACACCCCCTACAACCGGGTGTGGCCGCTGTTCGTCCTGTTCGGGGCCGCCTGCGGCCTGGTCGTTGCGCCCAGTACAGCCGCCGCGCTGGTCAGTGTGGCTCCCGAACGTGCGGGCATGGCCTCCGGCGCGGTCAACACCGCCCGGCAGGTCGGTGCAGTCATGGGCACCGCACTGCTCGGCTCGCTGTTCACCAGCCGCGTCGCCGCGGACCTGCCGCACGAGCTCGCCGCCCACGGCGTCCCCTTTGCCGCCCGGGCTTCCGTCGAGGCGGCCGTCGCCTCCGGGAGCACCGGAACCCGACCGCTGTCCAGCGCCGGCCGCGCGGCGATCGAGAGCGCCTTCACCGCCGGCATACACGTCGGCCTGGCCGTCACCGCCGCCGTGTTCCTCGCCGCCGCCGTGCCGGCCCTGACCGCCGTACACAACCGCCCCCACCAGAACGGAACACCCATGTCCACTACCACGACCACCGCCTCGTGAACACGAGCCCCCCCCGCCCCGCCACCGCGCCTACACCTGGCAGGACCCCCGTCCGTCCGTCGAGGCCATCCAGCATCTGAGTGGCCTGGAGGTGCTGCAGAGCTTCGGCAAGGGAACGCTGCCGCCACCTCCGGCCACAGCGACCCTCGCCATCGAGCTCGGCGAGGTCGAACCGGGCCGCACCGTGTTCGAGCTGACCCCCGCGGAGTGGCACTACAACGCGCTGGGCACCGTCCACGGCGGCGTCCTCGCCACCCTCGCCGACAACGCGCTGGGCGCCGCCGTCTACAGCCGCCTCCCAGCCGGAACCGGCTACACCACGCAGGGCGTCAACGTCACCTTCCTGCGCCCGGTCACCGTCGACACCGGCCGTATCCGCTGCGAAGGCACCGCCCTCCACATCGGTCGGCGCACCGCTTACGCCACCGCCACCATCACCGACCTCACCGGGAGGCTGCTCGCCCACGCCACCACCAGTTGCCAGATCTTCCCGATCGGCGGTCACCAGCTGGCGCGCATCAGTCAGCACGCCGCCCGGGGCACCGACCCGACCGCCTGACCTTCCCCCCAATCAACGCACCAGGGACTTCTCATGGACCTCTCCACCAGCACCGTCCTCGTCACCGGCGCCAACCGCGGCCTCGGCCGCGCACTCGCCGCCGAACTGCTCAGCCGCGGCGCCACCGTCTACGCCGGGGCCCGCAACCCCGACAAGGTCGACCTGCCGGGCGTCCGGCCGATCGCGCTCGACATCACGGACCCGGACTCGGTCGCGGCTGCGGCCAAGGCCACGGGTGACGTGACGGTCCTGATCAACAATGCCGGCATAGGGACCACCACCGACCTGCTCGCGGGTGACCTGGACAACGTCCGCCTGGAGATGGACACCCACTACTTCGGCACCCTCTCCGTGGTCCGCGCCTTCGCACCCCAGATCGCGGCCAACGGTGGCGGCACCATCCTGAACATCCTGTCAGTCCTGAGCTGGTTCAGCTTCCCGCAGTCCGGCGCCTACTGCGCCGCCAAGTCCGCCGAGTGGTCGCTCACCAACGCACTGCGCGCCCAACTCGCCGAGCAGGGCATCCGGGTGGCCGGGCTGCACGTCGGGCCCATGGACACCGACATGATCCGGGAGGTCTCCGGAGCCAAGACCGCCCCCGCCGAGGTCGCCCGGCTCGCCGTCGACGGCATCGCCGCCGACGCGTACGAGATCCTCGCGGACGACATCAGCCGTCAGGTCCAGGCCGGACTGGCCGGAGGCGTCACGGCGCTCTACCCGGAACTGCCCTGAGAGCCAGCTGCCCAGGAACCTTCGCACACGTCGATTTCCACGGGAGTTTCTTCAACCCCCCGGCTCACCGGCGCCGTCACTCCCCGCTCCCCACACTCGTGCAGGCCATGACCTCCGGGCCCGATCCGATCGTGAGGTCACCCGACCCATCAGGGCCTTCAGGTCCGTACGGCGGCGGGCCCGGCTCGACGAGTCGCCGGGTCAGGAACAGCCCCCACGATCCGTGCGTCCCGCAGAACATCCGCACGCGCAGCGCACGGCAGATTCAACGCGCCGGGAGAGACCTCCGGCCCGACCCCAAGGAATCAGCATGTCCTCAACCAAGCGACGTATCCGTATCTCCCGGCGCGCTGCGACAGCCCTGGCCATCATGTCGGTCGTTGCCGCTGTCGCCGGCGCGGTGCCGAACATGGCCACCGCCGCGGGCGACAGCTCGCGCCCGACGCGCCACGCGGTCACCCAGACGCAGAGCACCGAGAGCGCCAGCACCGCCCCCAACCTGCGCATCACGGCCGCAGGCGGCGTCACCTACCAGTACCGCCGCTTCGGCCACCCCAGCGCCGGCAGCGTGCCGCTGGTCTTCTTCCAGCACTTCCGCGGCACCCTCGACTCCTGGGACCCTCAGCTCATCGACACCATTGCTGCCAAGCGCGAGGTCATCCTCGTGGACAACGTCGGCGTCGGCGGCTCCACCGGCACCACCCCCAGCACCATCCAGCAGATGGCCCTGGACGCCATTGACTTCATTGACGCCCTCAAGCTGCCGCGCTACGACCTGTTCGGCTTCTCCATCGGCGGCGAGGTGGCCCAGGAGGTCGCCCTGCGCCGTCCCTGGCAGGTCCGTCGCGTCGTCCTGGCCGGCACCGGCCCTCAGGGCGGAGTGAATCAGCGCGCATCCGATCCCAACATCCTGCAGCGGGCCCTGAAGGACAACCCCGGCCCTGAGGACTACCTCTTCCTGTTCTTCAAGCCCACCGCCTCCAGCCAGGCCGCCGGAACGGAGTTCCTGCAGCGCCTCGGGCAGCGCACGACCAACCACGACGCCCCCTCCAGCCTCGTCACCCGCGACCACCAGCTCACCGCGTGGTCCGACTGGGGCATCCCCGACAAGTCCAAGCTGGTCCGCCTGAAAGCCCTCTTCCAGCCCGTCCTGGTCGCCGACGGCGACAGCGACATCCTGATGCCGCCCACGAACTCCCATCTCCTGGCCAAGTACCTCCCCCACGCACAGCTGCACATCTACCCGGACGCCGGCCACGGCTTCCTCGACCAGTACGCCGTCAAGTTCGGCACCGAGGTGAACGCCTTCCTCGACCGCTGACAGCACCAGTAGCGCGAGACGGTCGCCAGCCCCGACAGGCACGGCGACCGTCGACCGGCGGCCATACGCCGCCGGAACGGAGTGCGGCAACCACGGCCGAGGGTGAGGCGTCGGCGCCTGCGGCGGAGTATCCGCTGCCGGTCCCATGGGCCGCGGAGATCGCCCCAGGATGGTACGGCGCAGATCATCCGGGACCGCGTGCTGGGGATGGCGCCGCAAAACTACCGAGGCCACGTGCTTGGCCAGCACGCCGCTGCGCTCAAGGTCCGCGCTCATCCGCAGTGAGGTGACGACCACCCGCAGGTCCGTGGCGACCGGTTGCTGGCGGGCCAGCACTGCGATCGCCCGTTCCTCCAGATCCCGCTGCAGCTCCTCGACCTGCTCCTTAGTAGAGGTAGCGCTCTGCGCCGCCTGGAGATCGGCGTCGAGCAGAGCGCCGGTGGCTCGGCCCATGGCCGAACCGACCAGGTTGGCCATCTCCACCGGTCTGGCTGATCGACTCCAGCTCCTTTTGATACGCCTCGCGCATCCAGCCCTCACCGCCCAGTCCGCAGCCCGTCTCCACCGGCTGCCAGCCTCGCAGACCATTCGCGCAGAGCCCTCGCCCGTTCCAGGAAGGGACGGACCCTCTGCTCCTCAAGGCTCAGAAACAGCCGCTGAGCCGCTTGCCCACCGGCTCCCGGTGAACGGCGAAGCTCCGGCAGACGGCCATCACGATCTCTAACCTGTGCTGGCCGACCCTATTCGGATCGGCGGCCAGGACCGCCAGCTACGCAGCGTCACTCCCGCCGCCTACGACGACCATCTCATCCCTGAACAACTCGCCAACTAGCGTTCAACAGCGCCGCCAACAAGGAATCAACGAAACGGCTCCGACCTCGTGCTTCGGGATCCCGCCCTCGCCATCTATCGATCAAAGTCACACCAAGCTGACCTCACCACCATGCTCGCCCTGCACGACCAGCTGCTGCGCGTCCTGCCCCAGGCGGCCCTGAGCCTGCGCATCGACCCCGACCTCGCCGGGCAGCGCTGGGAAATACCGCCCTCCCTGATCGTGCGCCGCGGCGAGCACGTCATCGTGCTGGAGCGACCACGCCGCCTGCTCACCCCAGACGCCGTCGCACACCGCATCACCGCCACGCGCAACCAGCACGGCACCAAGGCCGCCCACTGGTGGATCTTCGACCGCGACGACCCGCTGCACTGCGACGTAGCCGGCACCATCAACGTCCAGCCCTACGACAAGACGATCACGCACACCAAAGTGCGCCCCACCCCCGCCCAGCGGCAGCTCGCCACCGCCGGCGCCACCGTGGGCTGGCTCGCCGGCGACACCGTCCTCCTCCCCTACGGCGGCCGCCAACGCACCTACACCCCTCAGCCCGGCGAAGACTGGAGCGGCGACATGGCCTCCTGGAAACGGGACTGGACCATCTCCCACCCGCGCCCCACCGACGGGGCCACCTGGTGGGGCCTGGTACCGCAGCCGCTGCTGGCGCTCGCCAAACGACCCGACTTCCGTCCCGCCACCGCCCACGCCACCATGTCGGCCCTGCAACGTGCCGAACAGGGCCGCGAACGCCACCGCCGGCGCCGCGCCCGCGAACACGCACAACGGGGCGCTCAACCCACCGCCCAACAACTGCCCATCCCGGCAACCGCCGTCGCAGCCAGTGCCCCCACCGACGTCCGCACGCCCCCAGCATCGCTGCCGCACGCTACGCCCACTGTGCCGTCGCTCCCGCCAACCGCCCGACTTCTCCAGCAGGCCCCCTCTGTCCCCGTCCACCGCCTACGCTTCACCTGGGCCGCGCTCCTGCCGCGCTGCTGGCGCCATTGAAGGTCAGCGTTTGACGCGGTTGCGGACGGCGAGGACCGCCAGGCCCAGGAGAATGGGCTCGGCCAGGCGGGACGCCATCTCGATGTAGGTGCCGGCGGTGGTTAGATCCTGGTCGGCGGAGCGGAACACCACCAAGTTGAGCATGACGTTGACCAGCTGGGGGTGTAGGCGCCCAACCCTCGACCACAGCTCGGACGAGTTACGCGATGCCCTCACCGGGGCGGTTGCCCAGCCATGCATGCTTGTGATCTCCGTCAGCGAGGACGGATGGGAGTGTGGAGGATTCTATGATCCCTAGTAGGGGGCCCTGCATCCACCTGCGGCAACCATCATCACCGTCACCTCGGCGACCGGACCGGTGGCCGGCAGCAGGTCGTCATCATCACTGGCTCCAACCTAGATGGTGTCACCGGCGTTACGTTCAGCTGCGTCATCAATCGCAGGCGGGAGCTCCGATCGGTGGCAGAAGGCCACCGATCGCGGGCTCGGGCGCTGCGGTCACAACGCCTGCGGGGAAGGGCTGATTGCCGACTGGAAAGCAAAGCCGGCCTCAGCAGGAGAAATTGGGCGAAGCGTCCGGCCCAGAGCCGTGTGGCGGACACCCTTGTTGTCCGCGGACAACAAGACCGGGCGGCCCCTCCACAATCCTCGTTGTCCACGGACAACATCCTCACGGCGTCGACTGCCGGAACGCCTGAGCTGGCCGTGGTACATGCCGGGTCATGCTTCGTTGCTCAGAACGCATCTTTGAGTCTGAGTAGCTGGAATGAACGGGAGATGGGTCCAGGGCTCTTGGCGCGATTCATCTCGTGGAGCACGTCATGCTTCTTGGTCGGGGTCGAGCTCCACTCTCAGCACCGAACAATGAAACTCCCGTCTGTCTTCTGACACGCGCTGACCACATGGCGGGGCCCGTACCGAGTGCGCTCGATACGGGCCCCGCCCGGCACTGTAACTGACGCCTCACATCACCGGCGATGGGGCTCAACCACCGAGCCCGACGTGGCAGCCCAGCGACGAACCCTCAGGCCAGTGCATCCCGCGCGACGGGGTGGCGTGCAATCACGGCATCTATCGACCATGCTGGCCTCGTTGTGCTCCCGTGCGCGGTACCCCGCACGGTAGGACCGGCCGGTCGTGGGGGAGCATCTGCTCAGCCATCGCCTGCCCGCCTGGTGCTGTGGCCGCCGAGCTTGACCGGCCTTTTCTACTGGGTCTTCGGTGACGCACTACGTGCGAAATCCGCGCCGCCGTTGCCTTCACGGCCACCTTCACACTCGCCGCCGCCATCGCTACCGCCCTCGCTGCCCTGCGATGACCAACGAGGGTCATCCACCTCGCGGACGGGTCGGACACCACGACCCCTACCCGCACGTGACTTCAGCAGCACTGGCGATGGCACTCACAACACCCCTGCCGATCATCCAAGCCGCGCCCCGCCAGGAACTTCTGGTGGGGCGACGCACGCCCGTGGAGCTGCTCGGCGTACTGCCCGAAGACGTCGCAGAGTCTGCCTCTACGATCCAGCACCTGCGACTCCTTCATGGCGAACCCCCGCCTCCGCCAGGTCTACTGCTCGGCCACCTGCCGTCGCGAAGCAGAGAAGCGACGCGAGCGCGAACGCGATGAACAGCGGGCCCTCAGACTCGGAGAAGCCCTGCCAGCAGTGCCGGAAACGCCCAGGACCACAGCACGAGGAGCCGCGCGCCCGTCCAGCCAGCGGGACCCACTCGAGCCGGCCGCGACCCGAAACTGCCCCCACTGCCAGCAGCCGATCACGATCGTCGCCCTGCTGGCCACCCCGGAAGCGGCCCGACCGGCCATTCCCAACGGGCCAGACGTCATCCCTTTGCGCAGAACTCCTTGACCGAGCTCGCCGGTGACCGCAGGGACACCACCTGACCGTCACCCATCTTCAGGGCCCGCCGGCCTCCGGCCGGCGGGCCCTGCCTGCCTTCTCAAGTCACCAGCGGCGCCATCTGTCGGTAATCGCATACCGGCTCAGGCCCCGACGGACGGCTAGCTCTTCAACGTCAATGCCTTGCTCTGTCAACACCGCGTCGATGAACAGGCACAGTTGCTCTCGCTCGTCGGTATCGAAAGTGTCGGTCTCGGACTGCTCGTTCACCGTGTTCAGCGCCAGAACTACCCGCTCAATCATGGCGAAGACCTGCTCGTCCGACGGTTTCGTCAGCCCCCTGACATCGGCTTCAAAGGTCTTCAGGGCGGCATCCGTGTCAGCCAGGAAGCTCTCTGAGTAGACACCGAGAAACGACGCAGACTCAGGAGTCATAGCTCCGGCGGCGACCGCGCGGGCCTCGTCCGCGATCGCCCTACGCCAATGCTCGGAGGGTCTTACAGCCATGGACGAACCCTACCGACGGCCCTGAACAGTTCCGCCGACAGGCTCTCCATGCTCTTGCTCGCCACCATCCCCACAAAGTTGCACGAGGCAATCAAATGAAGGGAAGAGCAACACTGACGATTTTCAAAGAGCCCTATCACCGCAACCGAGCAGCATGCGATCCAGTTCCACCAGTACCACCTCGAGGACATGGGCCGGGTGCGGGTGCGGAAGTTCTGCTAGCTGGAGGACCGCGAGGTCGGGAATGCGGAGATCGGCAAGGGCTACGAGTACGCCAAGGACCAGGTCGTCCCGATCAGTGATGACGAGCTGAGTAACCTGCCGCTGCCCACGGCGAAGGCGATCGAGATCGCCGCGTTCGTGCCGTTGGAGCCGATCGACCCGATCCAGATCGGCGAGGGCTACTACCTCACTCCGGACGGCACGGTGGCGGCCAAGCCCTACAAGCTGCTGGTCGAGGCGCTGGGCAGGTCCAGCAAGGTGGCTGTTGCCAAGTACGTATGGTCCGGCCGTGAGCGCCTGGGTCTGCTGCGGGTGCACGAGGACGCCCTGGTGCTGCACGCGATGCGGTGGCCGGACGAGATCCGCGACCCCGCCGAGATCCTCCCGTCCGCCCGTCGACGTGGACGAGGACGAGATCAAGGGTACCGGCACATCACCCTCGCCATGCTGGCCCACGCCTTCCTTGCCGGCCTCGCCGCCGACGAGGCCGCAAAGGGGGCCGCAGAAACGACCCCACCAGCACCATCACCGCACTCACCGTGGCAGAGATCCGAAGGCTCCTGGACATTCTCTGGACCCGCCCCCGACCTCGCGGTCATCCACGAGATCACGCACTGAACTGGTCCCACTGGCGCAGACACCACCAAGCCACCGCCCGCCGCTGCCACTACCGAAAACGCAGCTCAGGACACGAACTCTCACTGGAGTACTAGGGCCGCTCGCGCGCCGAAACGGACCGCGACGTCCCGGCATCGTTCTGCTGGATCTGGGGCCAGGACTCCGGCCCCGGCCGTCCTCGGCCCGCTCACGGGCGCGTACGTCGCCGATCTCGGCGCGGGGCCGCCCCGGCACGCCGCGCACCTGGCGGTGCGGCAGCCGATGGCCCGGGTGGACGCCGTGGACGCCTCGCCCGCCCAGACTGCGATGGCCGCCGACCCGTTCGGGCAGGTGCCGCGCCTGCGGATCGTCGGCGCGAATGTCGTCGCTCACCTGCAGGCCGCGCGCGGCTCCTACGACGTGCTGTACAGCGTGTTCGGGGCGGTCGACTTCACCGATCCGCGGCAGCTGCTGCCGGCGGCGTGTGGGGCGCTGTCGCCGGGCGGGCGGCTGGTGTTCTCCACGCTGGCCCACTTCCTGTCCGGGGACGTCGCCGAGGCCGACGTCGTCTCCCGGCAGATCGCGGTGAAGACGCAGGACGGCGAGGCCGCGTGGATGCCGCGCTGGGTGCTGCAGGAGCAGGTGTGGGTCAAGTTCCTCGACGAGGCCGGGTTCGCCGACATCAGCGTCGAGGAGTGGCCTGCGGGTGAGGGGCCGCGCGCGGCCGCGACGCTGCTAGTGGCGGCCCGCCGCCCGGCGTGACCTCAGGCGAACCGCGCCTCGGCGCCGCGCTACACGTACTGCCAGCGGCCGTCGTCGTCTTCGCCGGCGCGTTGGTGGTACGCCACAGCAGCAGCCGGTAGGGCTGCGGGTGCTCGACGGACGAGCCGGGGACGCCTGCCGGGTCGGCGATCACCGTCAAGAAGTGCGGCGGATGGCCGATGGCGTTGAGCTCGACGTCGAAGACCTTCCCTGCTGCCGGGCCGTGCAGCATGACGGCCTGCTCGCTCATGCTGCGCTCTCCGTCCGGCCGGGGGCGCGGTGGACGCCGTTCACGACGAGGACGACGGGCGGGCAGTCGGGGCACGAGTAGCGGCCAAGTGTGCCGAGCCAGCGCCAGCCCGCATCCCACAGGGGCGCCTGGGGGACCGTGATCAGAGACTTCACCGGTGAGGACGTAGGTGATTGGGGCGACGCCCGCCTCGCCGCCGACGCCGGGGTGGACGGAGTCGCGGTCTCCAACCGCGGAAGCCACCAGGTGACCGGCTTGCGCAACTGGTCGTCCTCACGGTGCTGGATCTGGTGGGAGGCGACGGATGACCCCTTACGGATTCTCGGCAAGGTCGTCGGCGTCCTACGCCTTCTCTGCACAGGCGGAAATCCCTTGGCGATGGACCTGCCGATCATGCCAAGCTGTCAACCACCAAAGGGGCGTAGCTCAGATGGCCAGAGCGCCGGTCTCCAAAACCGGATGCCGCAGGTTCGACTCCTGCCGCCCCTGCCACTCGTGCTTGGCCGCCTCGGCGATCACCCCTTTTATCAGCGCCTGGGGAAGGGATACGAGTCGCCCTCCCAGTCGTGGACGGTCTGCGGTGTGCTGGCGGGTGCCGGCTGCCTTCTGGCGGCCCTGGGGTTCCTTGCGGTCTGGGTGAATGGACTCGTCGCCCTCTTCGACTGACTCAGGTCACCCATGCAGGGCCCTTGTCAGGGCTGCGGTAACAGGTGGCGCGCCTCTATGCCTGTAAAACTCTTCCCCCTGCCGCCCTGAGCCCGAGAGCGAGGAGCAGTCGGGCGGAGGTGCGGGATGGCCGATGGGTTACGAAGGCGGCACCGAAGGTCGCGGCGCCCTCACGGCGGCCGGGCTGAGTGTGGTGCATCCGGCTGCCGAGATCAGCGGAAGTTGGGTTCAAGCTCCAGCCCTGCGCTCTCCAAGAGAGGGGCGGGAGCCGCTCCCGCCCTTCTCGGGGCCGGGCGTGATGCGCGTGACGGTCCACGCTGCCTCCCAGTGCCTCTCCACAGCGCCGGGACCGCCTTGGCGGCGTGGAATGGTGGGACGACGAGGACTACGCCGATTACGGCCTCCGGCCCGAGCAGATCGATGACCTCGGAATGTGGGCCGTGGAGTGGGCCACCAGCGTCAGTACGCGGCTGCAGGCTGAGGAGGATCCCGGCGAACTTTGAAGAAGCGGGCGTCCAGCTTTTCGGTCCCGGCGATCGGCGTCTGTCGAGGTGTTGGCGTTCGATCAGGGTGAGGAGCCGCACTTCGAGGGTGGCCGCTTGAGGTGGGTTGGTCTCGCGGCGGTGGGTGCTGGCGGGGATTCTTTCGGGGGTTGATGGGTGTGGTTTTGGGGTGGGGTGTGGTGGGTTTCGGGTGGTGCGCGCTCGTTGCTGGAAAACCGCTCACCCGGTATCTTTTTCGGTGTTGGCTCGTCCGTACGAGCAGCGGAGCGGTTCAACTTCCTTGGGGAGGTGGGTTGTTCCCGGGGGCTGGGGTTGTCCGGGGTGGGGGGCGGGTGTTTTGTGTGCTGCGCCTCCTTCGCCCTGCCGCGCGTGTGAGGGTCGGTGTCTGGGGGAGGTCCGGGATGGTGCACGGGGTTGAGGGGGATGTGGTGGTCGTGGGCGGGGGGCCGGTGGGGTTGCTGCTGGCGTGTGAGCTGGCGGGGCGTGGGGTGAGGACGGTGGTGGTCGAGTCGCGGGCGGGGGTTTCGCGGTGTCCGAGGGCGACGACGTTGCATGCGCGTGCGGTGCAGTGTCTGGTGCGGCGGGGGTATCTCGCGGGGCTGGTGTCCGGTAGCGGCGGG
Organism: Streptomyces sp. SLBN-31; assembly: GCF_006715395.1. Taxonomy (NCBI): domain Bacteria; kingdom Bacillati; phylum Actinomycetota; class Actinomycetes; order Kitasatosporales; family Streptomycetaceae; genus Streptomyces; species Streptomyces sp. SLBN-31. Next base: position 9,952 of record NZ_VFNC01000002.1, on the reverse strand, counting down.
CGGATGACTGGCCGTGAGAGCGGGGCGGGTGGGGCGGATACCGGTGGGGGGCCGGTGAGCAGTCCGTTCCACTTCGCGGGTTTGGCGGGGTTGGTGATTTCGGTGCCGGCGGGGGAGCCGGAGCCGGTGTTGAAGTGTGCGCAGGAGGTGCTGGAGCGGCATTTCGAGGAGCGGGCGCGGGCGGTGGGTGTGCGGGTTCTGCGGGGGTGTCGGGTGACGGATGTGCGGCAGGGTCCGGGTGGGGTGCGGGTCACCGCGCGGGGGCCGGGTGGTGCGGCGGTGGTGTGTACGGGCCGGTACCTGGTGGGAGCCGACGGGGCCCGCAGCCTGGTGCGCCGTGAGGCCGGCTTCGCCTCCCGTGCCTATCCGGCGACGGTGTCGGCGATGGCGGGGGATGTCCGCGTAGAGGGAGACAGGGGCAGTCTGGAGGCGGGGTGGCGTCGCACGGAGCGGGGCTGGATCGTTGCCAAGCCTCTCGAAGAGGGGTGGGTCCGTCTGCGCACGCTGAACTGCCAGGGTGCGCACGCCGATCGTGATCGGCCGTTGGTCCTGGAAGAGCTCCAGCGTGAAGTGTGTTGGGTCACCGGCCGGGACATCACTTTGCGTGATGGTCGGTGGTTGAGCAGGTTCAGTGATTTTTCCCGGCTGGCTGCCTCCTACCGGCAGGGGCGCATCTTCTTGGCGGGGGATGCGGCGCATGTGCATTTCCCGGTCGGGGGTCAGGGGTTGAGTACGGGGGTGCTGGATGCGGTGAATCTGGGCTGGAAGCTGGCGCTGGCGGTGCGCGGCTGGGCGGGGGAGGGGCTGCTGGACAGCTATGACAGCGAGCGGCGGCCTGCGGCGCAGCGGGTGATCGACCATACGCGTGCCCAGCTGGCGTTGATGCGGCCCGGCCCGGAACTGGACCCGCTGCGGGCGCTGTTCGGTGAGCTGCTGGCCCGGGGCGGGGAGAGCGGTGTGCTGGCGTCGATGGTCAGCGCTCAGGACACGGTGCTGCCGACGCGAGGTGCGGGCTGTTCTGCCTGGGAGGGAACGTTCCTGCACAACACCGTCCTGCGCACCCGCCACGGTCGGGCCGATGTGATCGGTCTGCTGCGCGAGGGCTTGCCGCTGCTGCTGCTCTTGGGCGGCCACCGTGGCACCGACGCCTGTGCCGAAAAGGCTGGGGGGTGGGCGGGGCGGGTGCGGGTGGTGGAGGCCGAGCCGGTGTCCGGTCTGCCCTGTGCGCTGCTGGTGCGGCCCGATGGGTATGTCGCCTGGGCATTGGAGGGTGAGGGGGCGGCCGCCTGGGCGTCGGGGGCCGGCGGGCTGGCCGCTGTGCTGACGGAGCTCTTCGGCCCGGCCGCGGCAGTGAGGGCCCCCGGTGTGCTGGCCGGGGCGGTCGGCTGACTCAGGGTGTCGGCCGGGGCGCGGCAGTGGAAGCCGCCGACGTGGCGGCCGGGGCGGTCAGCTGGCCGATAGGGGCTTCAACGCGGTTTGCAGGCTGGGTAGTTGCTGGCAGGGCCTGCGGCTCGGTGTGGGCGCCGGCGTCGCTCGTATCGGGGTCGGCGGCGGCGAGGGCGGAACGGGTGGCCCTGCCGGGCGGGATGCGGCGCGGCAGGGTGCTGACTCTCACGTCGTGGGGGCCGGTGTGTCGGCGGGGCCGTCAGTTGACGGAGTACGTCGGCCTGGCTCCGGGGTGGGGCTGCTGGTGGGGGTGGTCAGCCGGCGGGGGCGGGTTCCCGCGACGGGTTGAGGGTGGGGAGGTCGGGGTGGAGGGTTTGGAGTTCGGTGTAGACGGTGTGGCCGCGGGTGGGGGTGAGGTCGAGGGAGGTGAGGACGGAGGGGATGACGACGCTGGGCAGGACGTGGCGCAGGAGGGCGCTGACGCGGGTGGGGAGGTCTTGGTAGTTGGTCAGGGCCTGGGACATGGCCTGGATGCCGGCGAAGGCGCCGACGAGGACGTCGGCGGTCTCGGTGGGGGTGACGTGGGGCAGGAGTTCGCCCTGGGTTTTGGCCTCATCCAGGAGTTGGGTGCCGACCTCGCTCCAGCGCAGGAAGGGTCCGCTGCGGTCGAGGCCCTGGGCTTGCTGGTCGAGGGAGAGGCGTACCCCGGCGCGGACCATGGCGTCGGTTTGCAGGCGGTAGGCGTGCAGGACGACGGTGTCGACCATCTGCTGGATTTTGCAGGCGCGTTCGGGGATGGGCACGTCGAGGTCCTGGGCGTGCAGGACGCCCTCGGCGAGGTGTTCTTTGGAGGGGAAGTGGAAGTACAGGGCGCCCTTGGTGACGCCGGCGCTGGCGAGGATCTCGTTGACGGTGGCGGCCTGGTAGCCGCGTTCTTCGAAGACCCGTGCCGCGGCCGACAGGATGACGCGCCGGGTGCGGACCGCCCGTTCTTGTTTCGCCATGTCGGCCTCCTCCTTGCCGGTGAGTCCCAAGACCCAATAAAAAACCGTCCAGTTTGTATATTACAGGTGTTTGGTGGGCGCGGCATCCCTTCCGGCCGTGAAACGTTCAAGGAGTTGTGCCTCCAAGGGCCGCCACCTGGGCGGCAGGAGGCTGCGCAGCAAGCGGCAGGGGCGTCGGTCGCGTACCGGATCCGGAGGGGTGAGCGCGGGGCGGTGGAGGGGGCGGGGGTTGTGCGCCGGACCCGGGGGGCGGGAGGCGTGCATCGGGCCGGGGGCGGAAGTCCGCGCCGCAACCCGGCAGGGAGGGGACGCGCGGGACCCGGCGGGGTGGGTGCCGGGCACGTCCAGGGAACGGGGGCGGGTGCCGGGTTCCGGCCCGGGGGCGGGAGTTCATGGACGGTTCGCAGGGCGGGGAAGAGAAGGGGTGGGTGCGGTGATTTTGGTGACCGGGGGGACGGGGACGGTGGGCCGGGAGTTGCTGGGGCGTTTTCCGGTCGGCTGGCGGGTGCGGGTGATGGCCAGGGATCCCGGCCGGGTGGCCGGGCTGGTCCGGGCGGCGGGGGTGGCGGGGAGGGTGGAGGCGGTTGCCGGGGACTTTCGGGATCCGCGGTCGCTGGCTGCGGCGCTTGAGGGTGTACAGACGGCGTTCCTGGTGACGACGGATGTGGCGGGCGGGGATGATGAGCGGTTTGTGGCTGCGGCGCGAGGGGCGGGGGTGCGGCGGGTGGTGAAGCTGTCGGCCGCCGCGGTGCTGGATGAGCAGGCGAATGATCTGATCACCCGCTGGCAGCGCGGGGCGGAGGAGCTGCTGTACGGCTCGGGCCTTGAGTGGACGCTGCTGCGCCCGCGGCGTTCACCTCCAACGCCCTGGCGTGGGCGCCGTCCGTGCGATCCGCGCGTACCGTGCGCGCGCTGTACGGGACCTCTCCCCATGCCTGTGTGGATCCGCGGGATGTGGCGGAGGTGGCCGTCCGGGTTTTGACGGAGGAGGGGCATGCGGGGTGCGCCTATACCCTGACCGGGCCGGAGGCCGTGACCGCGGCTGGGCAGACGGAGCAGTTGGGCCGGCTGCTGGGCGTCCGGTTGCGGTGTGAGGAGTTCTCCCTGGATCAGGCGCGCGCGGCGCTTGCGCGCCGTTATCCGGCGCTGGTGGCCGAGGCGCTGCTTGCAAGCGCGCAGCGTCAGCGGGCCGGCGCGAAGGCGGGAGTCACGGACACGGTCGCCGCGCTGACCGGCCGCCCGGCGGGCACGTTCAGTGCGTGGGCGAGGGACCATCTGGCGGCCTTCGCGCCTGGCGGGTGACCGGCCGGCGGGCCCGGGTGACTGCTTTCCCTTGAGCTTGTCGTTGATGGTCCTGCGCCGAGGGGGTCTCGAGGCTCTTTCGGTGTTTTCCCGGTTTCACTGGATGAGTGAGGGGCCAAGGGCCGATCCCGTGCTGATCGACAGCGCAGCTCGGCGGCCGGGGTCGTGGGACTGGTCGAGTCCGAGGTTCAATGAGACTCGTTGATGGTGGTGACGGCGTTCCGGTCGGATGTGTAGGCGTGCCTGACCGCGCGGGGCGACGATCTGTTCGGGCTGTGCGACGCATTGTGCGGACCGGACCGTCGGTGCACAGGGTTGCCCTCCTATCGGACGGTCCAGGTCGGGGACACCGCCGCGCTCCCTTCAGCGGGTCAGAACTCGCACCGTGGGGCGACGGCTGCGAGGGATAGCTCTGCCGTCCAGGTGAGACTCGGGTCCACCCGCTGCCCCGACCCGTCGGTGCCTACGAGCGCGACATTGTGCCGGTCGCCGATCAGGCCGGTCGCGCACCATATGCGAACGTCCTCCTCGGCCTCGTCTTATGGCACGAGCACGAGCTTTCCCTTCGCTGCCGAGCGCTCGAGCATCTCGTGCGCGAGACGAGCGTCCGACAGCGGCAGGCGTTCGGCCACGACGGGGTGGATCTTGTGTTCACGGAGCAGCTCTAGCAGCGCGCGGAAGTCCGCCCGGAACTGCTCCGGGTCGCGGGGACCTCCACCCACGGGAAGCGCTGGGTGGCTGCCGGCCACGGGCAGCACTTGGCGGTGACGACCGTGCAGTTTCTGGATCCGGTAGGCGAGTGCCTGCCGACGGGGCGAGAGCAGGCTCCAAAGCGCGACGGCCCCCGTAGCCGCGTACCACTCTGCCCACGCTCGCCGGTTCTTGTGCCCATGCTCGAGCGTGGCGTAGTGGCCGTACACGACAAGCCGTCCGCCGCGCCTCAGCGCGCGGAAGGAGCGCAGCGACACCGCGCCGCCGAGGCCGTCGAGCACGACGTCGACGCCTTTCCCGGGGAGCTCGCGTACGCGCGCCAGGAAGTCCTCGTTGCGATAGTCGATCGCCACCGCGCCGAGCTGTTCGACCTTGGCCCGGTCGCGGGCGGACGCGGTTCCATAGAGGTGAAGCCCGGCGGCCGCTCCGAGTTCGAGGACCGCGGTGCCCACCCTGCCGGCAGCACCGTGCACGAGCACCGACTCGCCGCTCCTCACCCTCGCCACGCGGTGCAGCAGCTGGTAGGCGGTCATGTAAGTGAACACGAGGTTCAGAACCTCGGCGGGGTCGAGGTTCTCGGGTACCTCGACCGCCTCCGCCTCCGGCACGCAGACGCGCTCCGCGTCGGCGCCCCACACCGTCAGCGCACCGATGCGGTCCCCCTCTCGCAGCCTCGAGCAGCCCGGGCCCAGCTCCTCGACGACACCGACGAGCTCATAGCCGGGCGTGAACGGCGGCTTCGGTACGCCCAGATACGTGCCGGCGCGCAGTTGGGCATCGGTGAACGACACGCCTGCGGCCAGCACCCTGACGCACACCTCACCAGGCCCCGGCCGGGGATCGTCGTCCTCTACGACCCGCAAAACCTCGGGGCCGCCGAAATGATCAATGACGACGCGCTTCACGTCTTCAGCCTAGGTAGGCTGCACCGCCCTCGCATCCGATCGATCATGCGGTGGTGGAATCGTGACCTCCTCAGGTCGGCGGTTCTTGCTCTCGGAATCGGTGGCCTCCTGTTGTCCGCAGGGGGCCGCCGCCGTGTCGGCGAACGGCACCAGAGCCACCGAGAAACATTCTCTGGCACGGCACTGACGCGGAGGCAGTTCCTCCGCTTCTCCGTCAAGCCGACCATCACGTTCCCATCTTCGTCCGCCCCGCGCAGGCGGCGATGTCGATGCCGGCCAGGATGTCGGCGTTCATGCGGTCGAGGTGTCGAAGGTGTCGAAGGTGTCGAAGGTGTCGAAGGTGTACGCGATGTCAGCGAAGACGTCGCGCGACGGATGCGTGGAGCGGTCGACCAGGCGCCGAACTCCCGCGGCATCTCCCGCCACTGCCCGCCGGTCTTGAACCGCCAGATCACGCCCTCGAACTGCTGCCGTAGCTGCTCGGGGTACGGGCCGTACCGGCCTGTCGGCAAGTGCGGATCGATGAACTCCCGATCCTCATCCGTCAGTTGCGCTTGCGTCACGCAAGACGATCTACCGGAGGCACTCGGCAGCCACATCATCGTGTGGTGGCTGATCATGCGTTCATGCCGGTGAGAGACCCTTGCTCGAGTTGATGCGGACCTGGCCGGCGGCCGGGTTCGCCTTGCGCGCCAGCGCCTGCGCGGTCTCATCTCGTCCTTCCCGCACGATCTGTCGCTCCGTCGTCGTCTGGCGGAGGTGTACCGGCTCTACGGCGATGCTGCCGAGGCTGGACGCTGGATGTACCTCGAAGAGGACCGCAACGCCGATGAGACCGCTGCCTTCGAGGCGCGGTATGTCTGTGCCGGGTGGCGGATGAAGGCCCTTGCCGGCAGGGGCCTTCAGGCGAAGGCCGTCACCGCTTCCGCTAAGGAGCAGCTGGTCATGGTGCGGACCGCCTGCGCCCAGGAGGTGGGGCACCCCGTTGACTGGGACGACCCCGTCTCCTACCGGGACGGCCTGGAAGGCAAGCGCGAGGCGCCCTTTGAGCCGTGGACGGTCGGCGGTGTGCTGGCGGCCAGCGGCTGGCCGTTCTCTTGTTCCTCGCGATCTGGGTGAAGGGACTCCTTTCCCTTTCGGCTGACCGGGGGGTGTGCCTCGTGAGATCACAGGTCACGGCTCTGGTGTGCGTGACGGGGGACTGATGCCGGTTGGCGGCGGATGACCTGGCGTGGATCATCGGGCAGTGTCCGGTTCCGGCGGACTGGGCCGGGTTCGACTGCACCGGTGACGGGCCCCGCCTGCGATTCGTCAGCAAGTCGGCACGCCATGAGACCGCGGGAGGCTGCGAAGGGCAGGAGCGGCAGGATCACCCGCTCGCCGGAGCGAACTGGATGCTCTCGCCGAGCAGTTGACCCGAGCACTACCGCAGGAGGTGCGGTCGAGCGGAGGAACCGGTGATCGCGAGCGGGTGTTGGATCCTCTGCCCGCGCAGGACAGGCCGATGCCGACGCTCGCTCGGTGCCGGCGAAGGGGGCCGTGCCGTGCAGGCGGTCTGCTGATGCCCGCCCGACGCCGCCGGCGAGGGCGCGCTGCCGGCCGACTGCCGCGGATCCTGGTGATCGTGCGGGAGGCGGATGGCCCGGTGCAGGCCGGGGCGGTTGGCGAGCCACGGCCTGGACGTGTCGGTGCGCGGCAGGCTGGAGCCGCTGGGGGCCGAAAATGACCAAGCTCGCCGAGCGGGGCTGGCTGCACAACAGCGGCCTGACGGGCAGGTCACCGCACGTTCGTGGCGCCCCGTCAGGCAACGTGTGCCTTCTGTAGGCTCTCCGTCGCCGAACGGAGGTTTGATGTGGATGGTGGCCCGCACAGATCCTGGCTGGCCGCCGCACTCGTCGCGGGCGTTCTGAGTGCTGCGATCCGGCGACCGTGGATATCACGGACCCCGCCAACTTCAGCTCTGTCGCCTTCGTCAATGACACCGGCTCCCCAGCTGTCCTGTTCGAGTGTGCCGACAGCCGTGGGCGTGACTGCCATGACATGAGCGGACGACTCGCTCCGGAGACCGTAGCGACCAGCAGGTGTACTGGGGAGGTCCCGATCCCTGGCAGGTTCGGGACACACGGGGGCAGATCATCGGCCTTCTGCTCGTGAACACGCCTCGTCGTGAATCGGGAGCTGTCTCCAACCTCGGTGATGCCGATGCCAAGCCCGGAAAGCCGACGACTCCGCGCGTCTCGCCACACCCTGCCCCGACCCGGTAAATCGGTTCCCCTCAGGCGGTGCTCGCGCGGCATGGGCTGTTGGTTCCTGCGGACGCGGCATCCCCGCCGGCCGGGGTCACGCGGTGGGTTTTGGCGGCGACGCTGTGGCAGGCGCCGGCCTGGTCGGAGGAGTCCGCGGGTCCGTTCCAAGTGCCCCGTCATGGAGGCGGGTTGGCCGGTGCGCTGGTACTTCTTGCGGTCCTGCCGGGTGCGTTCCGCCTCGGTGTGGTGGGCGGGGCTGCCGTGCTGGGTGGCATCTGCTGTCCCCGACGGCCTGCCCCGCCCGTCGGGTCCGGCAGATGTCCCGCGGGGTGGTGGTCAGGTGAGGGGTGGGGCCATGGTGAGGGTGCAGCGGAAGACGTCTTCTTCGTTCTGGTCGGGCGGTGACGTGGACGGTTCGGGTGCCTCCCGGGTCGGTGCCTGTGCCGTCGGTCGGGTGTGCCTCGACGGTGCAGGAGGTGTCGAGTTCGACGTAGTGCAGGAACTCACTGGTGATGGCGAGGGGAGGGTGGTGTGGCCGAGGGTGGCCGTGGCGGCTTGGCGGGCGGCTTCGATCAGCAGCATGCCGGGGACGTGGTCGACGATGTGGTCGAAGAGGACGGGGTGGCGGGTGTCGACCCGCAGCTGCCAGCGGTGGGGCTGGCCGAGGGGGGAGAGGACGACGTCGGTGGGGGACATGCGGCCCACCCTCTGGGGGGGTTCGGGGGCGGTGAGTGGCGGACCTGGAAGTCGCCGGGGCCGCGGGCGGCGCGCAGGCGCTGGTAGACCGCGGGGGGCGATGCAGGTATGGGGTGCCGCCATCCGGTGGCGTGAGCCTGTCCTTCGCCGGTGGAGGGCCACCTCGATGCGGAAGCCGGTCACCTCCCGCGCGGCGTTGTTTGATGTCGCGGACGCGGACTCGAGTTCGAGGGTGGCGGGGGTGGCGGCCACGCGCATCTGTGCGGGGCGGACAGCGACGCTCAGGTCGCTGACCAGGAAGCAGTGGCCGAGGGGGACGCCGTATTCGGCGTGGGCCAGGAGCAGGCCGGCCTGGCGGATCGTTTCGGCGGCGATGAGGGGTCGTGGCAGCCGTCGATGGTGGTGAAGAAGCTGTGTCCGCGGGGCCACTGGGCGGCCAGGGTGAAGTGGTCCTCGCTCCGGCGTGCCCAGTCGGTCAGCATGACCTCGGCGACGGATGCGCGGTGCACGAGTTCTTTGGGGACGGTGCTGGTCAGTGGCTGGAAGACGGGGGCGCCGCCGGTGGGGGCGCCGGGGCCTGCCGGTTGCGTCAGGCCGGGTATCACGCGGGTGGTGCGGTAGGTGCTCACAGACATGGACATGGTTTCCCCCCGAGCCGCCGTGGCCTGGATGTGGCCGGAATGTGGGTGGTGGAGCGCCGAGGACAGTGAAGATACATACCACCCGGTTTAATTTCTAGAAGGAATGCGGAGTTCCCATGGGCAAAATGTGGAGCACCTCGTTCCCAATCCGCAGAGGAGTGCTCGAAGCGCTCTCTATCCCTGCTGAACGGGCACCTCCGGCACCCTCGCGGCGCCGTGGAGCCTTCCGGCGGTCCCCGGGCCGGCGGGGGTGTCCTCCGCACGTCTTCTCGAGTCGTTCTCGAGCGGCCTGCCCGAGGGTCTCTCCCATGCGGCGGGCATATTCCCTGATCACGGTGGCCGGGAGGGATCGTGCGGGCGGATTGGCGGCCGCGGTCCGGCCTAGAGGCCCGCCGGCGCGGGGGCGCGGCGGACGCCGGGGGAGGCGCCGGCGGCCTGGCTGCCACCGACGTCCCGGCTCCCGCGCTCCGGTCCCCGGAAAACCGCATGAGCGCGGCCCTTGGCTCTGCAAGACCTTCACATTTAAAATAGAGACCGCGTGCGCGGTTTGTTACCATCCTGTGGGTCGGCCGGCGGTGACGGTCTGCGAGGCAGGGGAGCGTGCGTGCGCGCGCGCTCTCGCGTGTCTCGTGTGCGGTGTCGTGCGGTTCGGTGGCCGGGGTCGTGCCGAGTCGCCCGGACGCCTGTGGATTTGTGCCCGGTTGTTTTGGTGGGGCCGTATACGGCCCGGCCCGGTCTGGTCTGGTCTGTTGGCGGTGCGTGCTGCCGTGTGCGGGCGGGGCGGTCCGGCCGGGGGGTGGGCCGCGCGGGCGGGCGGCAATGGTGGAGCCGGTCGGTGGCGGCCGGCCGCAGGTCAGGGAGAGTGGGCGATGGTGAAGCAGGAGCGGGCTGCGCGTACGCGTCAGTCGTTGGTGCGGGCGGCGGCCGAGGGTTCGCCCGGACGGCTTCGTGCTGGCCTCGCTGACCTCGATCAGCAAGCGGGCCGGGTGAGCAACGGCGCGCTGCACTTCCACTTCGCCAGCAAGCAGGACCTGCGCGCGCGGTCGAGGACGAGGCCGCCG